>CAWDZD010000062.1:0-24999 GCA_963806465.1 uncultured Alphaproteobacteria bacterium
GCCGCGTTTTCCTTTGGCGGCGCGTTTCCTCGTGCGCGCGAGGCGGGCACCCCTCGGCCAGCGTTTTCGATCCGCGGCCGGCGCGGAGCTATGGGGACTGTTCGGCGCGAGCCGATCGAAACCGCTGGCCGAGGGGTGGCTGTGGCGTGTGTGTGCTCCGGCATTTCAGGCTGGGTGATCGGGCTCTTGATCGGTTGGCGTGCGGTCGCCGAACGGCGCGCGGCCAATTCCTGGTCGCCCTGGTCGCCGATGCTGGCCGACGTCGAGGCCCGCCGCTGTTTTCTGTTTGGGACTTGGAGATCGGCGGTGGCGGAGCTCTTCGCCAACCGCCGCTCGCAACAGCTGGCCGCAGGGCAGCCTTCGGATGTGCTCGCACGCTGTTGGATTTTGGCATCGGCCGAGCGCGACCGCTCCTTGAATTTGCTCGGAAAGGAAGCCGCGTTTTCCTTTGGCGGCGCGTTTCCTCGTGCGCGCGAGGGCGGCACCCCTCGGCCAGCGTTTTCGATCCGGCGGCGCCGGCGCGCAGCTATGGGGACTGTTCGGCGCGAGCCGATCGAAACCGCTGGCCGAGGGGTGGCTGTGGCGTGTGTGTGCTCCGGCATTTCAGGCTGGGTGATCGGGCTCTTGATCGGTTGGCGTGCGGTCGCCGAACGGCGCGCGGCCAAAGAAGGAAAAACAAGGCGACTGCTAATCAATCGCCCTGTCTCAAGTTTTTACGAAGAGTCCAATTCCAAAAGAACGTCTAAGCGTCAGCAATTGGATTGTGCAAAGACTCTATGATGATGCAGTTAAGGAAACCGTCGAACTCTGATTTCTGGCGGTTTTTCAACATGTAGTTGATCCAGCCCGCGTTTGCACCGTCGCGGACAAGAATGCGGCCGCTACGCCCCGTTTCGAGACCAATCCGCCAACAAAGATCTCCGCCTCACGTACCATGTCGGTCACGCGTTGGCGACAAGTTGTTTGTCGACTTCTTTTATCAGATTTGCCAGCGCTGTCTCGGAGACCGACGATCGGCACTTTTTTGCCCCGAGTATAGCCGCGGTGAAGCCCAACTCGTGCCCCTTGGGCTCATAGCCGCCGTGAGAAGGCCATTGGATTGATTGGGCACTGGGCGCTATCCTCCCCTGTGGAAACGGCCGACCACGATGTCTGTAGGCCGCTGCGGCCATTTGCGCGGGCAAGTGTTGCAATTGATTAGGAGAGGCGCTTAACGGACCACGTGACGGCGGGCGCAGCGCGCGGATGAGCCGCGCTCTCGCCACCGCGCCGGGTCCCCGGCAGCGCTCGCGCCGACGACCAGGGATTGATCCATCATGACCGCCCCGCGGGGCGCACCTCGCGCGCGAGCGCCGATGTAGACGTCGTCAGACCGGACAATTTGCCGTTGACCCAGTCGTCGAGATCATCGGGGTGATAGAGCGGAAAGCGACCTGCTTTACGGAATCGCGGGCCCCCTCCGATCACGGCGTATTTCGCGAGGGTCTTAGGCGAGCAGGGATAGCCCCATGTGTCATGGATGTGCTTGGCAGCCTCGACGCGTCGGAGTAGGCGCGAGGGCCCACGAGAAGTCGAATTCATCTTCTACCTCACGGTTTCAACGCTAGGCGTGTCCTAGCAATGTGAGGTTTTGATAAGTCGTCCTCGCGCCCGAAACTAACGCCCAAAAATCAGGAAGGCCGATATTTTTGGGCAGCTTCCGACGACCAACAATTTAAGAGGGGTCGCTAATTTTGGGCCGCTTCTGGTACTCGCGCCACAGCCCCCTGATAGCGTTGCGAATTGTCTTTGGCTTCGCTGGGGCCGCCTCTGGTTCAGAGGTTGCTAGCTCCTTAGAGAGCTCCTCGGAAAGCGCAGTCAGAGTTTTTGTGTACCCAGCTTCCAGCTTGCGTCGCGCCATTGGTAGAATGAGGTGTATCGAACTGGGTCGCCCCTGCATGCCCGTTTTGAAAATCTTGTGTTTGTCCGGGGCATCGTCGGGGTTTTGCTGGACCGAAACGCCTCTATCTCGCAGCAATACCTCAAAGTCATTTCGGTCAAGATGAACATCGTGCCATTCCATCATGAAATGCGGTGGGCGCGGTTCAAAATCGGGGAAACGTCTATAGGGAGCGCCGCTCCAGATTTCATCGGCTTCCCAACGGAGGCCGCGCGGTTGGCTAAAATAGAGAGGATCGACGTCCCTGTGTCCGTCGACGTGGGTGTCGCCATTCTTCAAGGCACGAAACCTAACGCTCCCGGCATAGGCGGCGCTCTGTAACAGTTCGATCAAACTCCTTGCTTTGGTCCTCTGCTCTTTAGTTGCCGTTTCATTATTTAACGAATGCAAAATGGAATCGAGGGCTTTGCCGAAAGCGTAGGCGGTCACCGCTTCGCAAAGAGTAATCTCCTTGCGGTCAGGCAACTCAAGTCGTTTGTTATCGACTTCTCGGATCATGAAGGTCAAAGCCAGCTTGCATCAAACCGCGTAGGGCCACTCATTTCGACAGCAGACAGCGGACCTCCGTTGCGCTGTTATCACAGAGGCCCTGTTAGAGGCAGCGCTCGAGATTCTCCCCGCCGCCCAACTTGCATTTTCCCGCCCATGCTTCGGCGCCGGGTTTTCACTGCAGGTTTTTAACCATCACGGCGTTTGCCTTATGGTGTGCGGCACGGATCTGCCACGGCGGCGCCTAATACGCGATGGGGTTACCGCCGAACTTGCTGCAGACGGACGACGTCGATCGGCCTTCTTGGAACCAGCGAGGGCGCGTGCGATCCGCTGGGCGGCGAGCTCGGCAGTTGCGAGGAGGGGTTCATCCCGGATGTGGGCATATCTTTCAGTAGTACGGCTCTGTTTGTGCCCTAACACCTTGCCGACAAGGTACAGGGATCCGCCAGATTGAACCGCGAAGCTCGCAAAAGAGTGGCGCAAGTCGTGGAGACGGATGCCGTCGAAACTCGGCACTCCCTTCAGAGACCGCCCTTCCCGCTGCGCTCGAAGAAGCGCAATGGCGTCGGCCCGAGCTCTGACGGCGTCCCAGTGCTTTGGGAGACCGACATAATGCCCCGATCCCTTGGTTGCGGGAAACACCCATGGAGAGGACCGAGGCAGCGCGGAAAGCAGGGACAGCGCAGAGACGGCGAGACGGATCACCTTCGCTCCAGTCTTGGAGTCTCTGAAGGCGAAGACACCCACGCTCGGTATCCACCTCGTCCCACCGCAGCGCCAGGATTTCGCCGCGGCGCGCTCCAGTGAGGAGCAGAAGCTTGATCGCCGCGCTGGCGACCCACGGCAACGACCCGTCACCTTCCATCTCGACAAGGGCGTCACCGAGAATCTCGACCTCGGTGTCAGTGAGGAAGCGCTCCGTCTTTCGCCCCCGAAACGCTTCAACGCCCTTGGTCGGGTTGCCGACAACAATCCCCCGCCCCTCCCCGAAGGTCATCATTGCCGAAAGCACGGACAAGGCGCGAGACGCGATGCCCTTCCCGCCCCTGACAATGGCGCGCCCGCGCGGGCCGGTTTTTTCGTCCTTCGCTGTCTTGCCGGCCGCAATGTCAGATTGGAATCGGGCGACGTCCAATTTCGTCAGCCCGCGGGCAGGCCGAGTGCCCAGTAGTGGCCTTATGTGCCGCTCAATGTTGGAGCGATCGGTCTCCCAGCTCGACAATTTCTTGTTGGGTTTTTCGACCGAGCCTTCGCGAAGATACAGATCGGCAAGCTCCCCGACCGTCCTCGCGTTGCGATTTTCCCGCTTAGCCTGGGAGGGGTCGCGCCCGTCAAGGATCTCCGCCAGCAGCCTGGTGGCTCTGTCGCGCGCCTGATCGACCGTAAGAATTCCAAACCGACCAAGCGCGATTTTGCGCGTGCGCCCCGCGGCATTTCGGTATTGAAGAATGAAGCCCCTGGCGCCGGATGGATAGATACGTACGCCGAGCCCGCGGACCTTCGTGTCCCAGATCTGGTAATCCTTCGCCGCCGGCTTCGCAGCATCGAGCGTGCGCTTGGTGAGATTTGCCTTCCGCTCTTTCATGGAAAATAGTCTCGCCTTTATGCTGCCCCAATGCAGGCTGAACTCTCACCGGAAGCAGACCGGAAGCAGAAGGAGGTAATTTCGCGGAAACACTATCTCACATAGGTAATCTCGCAAACTCATGAAAACACAACAAAATAGGGCATTAGTTAACGTAAGGTTGCTGGAGCTAATTTGAGTAAATAGCCTACCGGCACAATCGCACTGCGGAGGTCAGGGGTTCAAATCCCCTCGGCTCCACCAGCCTTCGCTCGCTGCGCGAGCTTCGGCTCGGCAGGCCAGTACCGGACCTGCGCGCGGCAGCAGGCGAAGGCTGAGGGGTGTTCTTTTTTCAGGCGCTACCTGCGTCAATCCGGGCCAACGCACCCCTGGAATGTTCGACCTTGCTGCAGCATCATAGTTACGTCCCAATAAGCTGATCCATCGTGAGCAGCGAGGAACCATAAGGCATGCGCCCGATCACACTTCGACTGGCATTGGCGGCTCTGTGGCTTGGCGTCACGATGGCGCCGTCGCTCGCGACCGCGCCGTGCGGCGGCGACTTCGCCACTTGGCTCGAAGGCGTCAAGCAAGAGGCCGCCGCGCAAGGCGTTTCGCAGCAAACCATCCAATCCGCGCTTGGCGGCTTGACCCCAGATCCGGCCGTCGTTGCCCACGACCATGCGCAGGGCGTGTTCCATCAAACCTTCGAACAATTTTCCGGCCGCATGGTGCCGCCGCGGCTGCAGAAGGGTGCCAAGCTTCTCAAGCAATATGCACCGGTGTTTGCGCGTATCGAGCAGCAATATGGCGTGCCCGGACCGGTCATTGTCGCCATCTGGGGACTGGAGACAGATTTCGGCGCTAATACCGGCAAGTTTTCGACCATCCGCGCGCTGGCCACACTGGCTTACGATTGCCGCCGCCCGGACAAGTTTCGCCCCGAGGTGATCGCGGCTTTGCAAATTGTCGATCGCGGCGACATGAACGCGGCCGACATGCGCGGCGCCTGGGCGGGCGAGATCGGCCAGACCCAGTTCCTGCCGTCGTCTTATCTGAAATACGCCGTCGACTATGATGGCAACGGCCGCCGCGATCTCATTCACAGCGTACCCGACGTGCTGGCATCGACCGGCAACTATCTCAAGGGCTATGGCTGGCAGCGCGGCCAGCCCTGGGGCGAAGGCACGCCCAATTTCCAGGTGCTGCTGCAGTGGAATGCGTCGCAGGTCTATACCAAGACCGTCGCCTATTTCGCGCAGCAGCTCGCCGGCACGGAGTGAGTTTCTGTTGGGCGCGAACAACAAGTGCCTGATGAAATCGATCGCGCTCGGCGCGATTCTTACATGCTGCGCGGCGTCCGTCACGGCGGCGCAGGAAACCAAAGCCGCGGCGCTGGTCGATCTGCCGCAAGGCGCCGCCAAAGAGACTGTCATGGCGCGCTGCATCGGCTGCCATGACCTGTCGCGGATCGTCAATGCCAATCACTCAGCCGCGGAATGGCGCAACGTCGTGAACATGATGCTCACCGCCGGCGCCAAGCTGTCGCCGTCGGAGAAGGACGCCGTCACGCAATACCTGATCGAAAGCTTTCCTGGAAAACCACGGCCGCAGCCGGTCGTGATTGCCGGCACGGCGCACGTGTCATTCCGGGAATGGCAAGTGCCGACCAGCGGTTCACGGCCGCACGACCCATTGGCAACGCCGGACGGGGCGCTGTGGTACACGGGGCAGATGGCCAACACGCTCGGGCGGCTCGATCCCGCGACCGGCGCCATCAAAGAATATCAGCTTACAACGCCGAGCTCCGGCCCGCACGGTCTGGCCGACGACAAGGACGGCCACATCTGGTTCACGGCCAATTTCGCCGGCTATATCGGTGAACTCGATCCGAACACCGGCGGCGTCAAGGAATACCCGTTACCGGATCCGGCGGCACGCGACCCGCACACGCTGTTGTTCGACCATGACGGCGTGCTCTGGTTCACGGTGCAAAATGCCAATATGGTCGGCCGGCTTGATCCCAAGACCGGCGACATCAAGCTCGTCGCGGTCGCGACGCCGAACGCGCGGCCCTACGGGATGGCGTTGAGCGCCGACGGGCAAGCAGTGTTCGTTGATCTGTTCGGCACCAACAAGATCGCCGGCATCGATCGCCGTTCGATGACGATCAAGGAATACCCGCTGCCGGACGGCGGCAGCCGCCCGCGGCGCATCGCCGTCAGCGGCGACTTTGTTTGGTACTCGGATTATTCCCGCGGCCGCCTGGGCCGGCTCGAACCCAACACCGGCAAGGTAACGGAATATCCGTCGCCCGGCGGCGCCCAGTCCCAGCCTTACGCCATCACGGCGCTCAACAGCATCGTCTGGTATGTCGAAACCGGCGTGCAGCCGAACGTGCTGGTGCGTTTCGACCCGGCGACGGAAAAGTTTCAGACCTGGGCCATACCCTCGGGCGGCGGCGTGGTGCGCAACATGATGCCGACCCGCGACGGCAATCTGGCGTTGGCCTGCAGTGGCGTGAACGGCGTCGCGCTCGCTACCATCAAAAACGGCGGCGGCACGTAATCGCCCGAGCCGGATGAATTGCTATTGAAGCCCATGGTTCGTCATGGCCGGACTTGTTCCGGCCATCCATGTCTTTGTTTGACAAAGCACTACGACGTGGACGCCCGCGACAAGCGGGGCATGACGATCATTGGAATGGGATCTCAATCCCTCTTAGCTATGCGGCCTTTCGGTCCCCGATCCAGCGTTCGAGGAAAACGCCGAGCCAGGCGCGGGCGCTGTAGTCGTAAACCTCGCGGTCGGCAAAATGCGCGGCGCGCGGTTTTGCTCCCGGCATTTCCAGGCGGACGTGACCGCGCGTGGTCCAGCGGTGCATCATGGCGTGGGTAACGTCGGGATGAAATTGCAGCGCGAAGGTTCGCCCGTAGCGGAACGCCTGTACCTCGAACATGTCGCCTTCGGCCAGGAGCTCGGCACAGCGCGGCAGATCGAAGCCCTCGCGATGCCACTGATAGACCTGCTCCGGCCAGTCATTGACCACGGCTAGGCCGGCGGGCGTCGGCCGGATCGGGTAATAGCCGATCTCGGCCTGTCCCTCCGGGTGCGCAAACACCCGGCCGCCGAGCGCCCGCGCGCACATCTGCGCGCCGAGGCAAATGCCGAGGAAGGGCTTGTCTTCCTTGAGCGGCACGGCGCCGATCCAGTCGATCTCGCGGCGGATGAAATCGTCTTCGTCGTTGGCGCTCATCGGACCGCCGAAAACGACCGCGGCGGCGTGGTCGCGCAGCGTCTCCGGCAGTGGGTCGCCAAAGCGCGGGCGGCGCACGTCGAGACCATAGCCGAGGCGCTTGAGGGAGTAGCCGACCCGCCCGGGGGTGGAATGCTCCTGGTGGAGAATGATCAGAATCGGCTCTGGCATCGCTCTCGGGAGAATCGGAACCAGCGGAATTTTTTTATCGTTTTTGCCGGCAAAAGCAAAGGTTTGTTCTGCGCGGCAGCTATGATCCTGACCAAGCTCCGCGGGGAGGAGCTTTCCGGCCTCAGGTCTTGCCCGGCTCGCCGCCGGCGTTGGCGATCCGTTGCCGCAGCTCGATGCGCTCACGCGTCGACACGCCGAGGAGATCGGCGGCGCGCCACAAGAGATTATCTTCCAGCTCGTCGCGCCGGCCGTCGGCATAGACGATCTGCCACATCATCTCGACCACCTTGGCGCGGCCTTCTTCGTCGAGCACGCGGTTGAGAAGGCTGGTGAAATGATAAAGGTCGACAGCCTCATGCTCGGCCGCCGTCGCCTTGTCGATCAGTTCGTCGGCCTGCGCATCGGTCAGCGCGAAGCGGCTTTTGACCACGGTGTGAAGCTTGTCGCGCTCGCGCTCCGACATATCGCCGTCGATGGTCGCGGCGTGCACCAGCAAGGCCACCGCGGCAAGGCGGTAGTCGTTGTCGGCGAATTGGCTCGGATGTTTTTCACCCTCGACAAAATCGGCGACAAAATTTCTGAAAGCTTCAAACATGCGCGTTGCCGGCGGTCGAGCCTCGATTGCAGGCTTCATATCGCAAGGTCGGGCACGCCACGCAAGGCTCCGTCGAGCTTAAGGGGCGGGATACGCCCGCTTCGGAATTTCATTTCTGAGATGCGGCGATCGTTTGGTCGCTGTCGCCGGACAGCAGCATCTGTGGGACCTGTGTGAACTCCCAGCCAGCATCTGCGGCCCGCTGATCCAAGACCCAGATCAGATCGAACCGAGAATCCGGCCACTTTTGCGGGCAGGTGGTTGCATTGCCGACGACGGCGTTGACGATAGCGGGGATATTCTCGTGTTCCCAGGCGATGAGCACAGGTCCGCTTGCGGCCACGGCGGCCTTAGCGAGCCCCGATTCATCGCCCTTTGGGTAGCGCAGATCGAGCGAAAGGTTGAGCTGCTTCGACAATTCGAGAACCGTGTGCTGTGGCCGCAGGCTGTTGCTGTGCTTGCCGACTGCCGACGCGAAAATGGTTTTCGGCTGCGCCAATTGCGGGGCGGCAAACCTTCCATCGCGCGGCGCAAACAGGTGGACCAACGCGCCGCTGCGTTGCCAGCCGCGTACCACAAGTTCTTCGGGGTCAGCTTTTCCAGCTTCGCTCACGCCTTGCGCGGTGCCGTCGGGCTTTTCGGCGTGGCGAATAAGGATGATCTTTGTCGCCGGCATCGTTTGGCCTCCGCTGTCCAACCCGCATTGGGCCGCTTGCTAGCCTGCCGCCAGAACCGCATTGGTTGCAATACAACAATATTCGCGCTTGTGGTGTGCGAACGACGCCGCGGAAATCCGCTTCACGACAGAGAAAACTGCGGCGCGATCCGGCAAATCACTCCGCCGCGGTTGCCTTCGCCGCGACCTGCTCGTTGACGAATTTCTGGATGGTCTGCAGGTCGGGCTTGCCGGAGCCCAAAAGCGGCAGCTTGTCCATGGTGACGATTTCGGACGGGAACATCAGCTCGGCGGCGTGCTTACTGCGGGCAAAGGCCTGGAAGTCGGCCCGCGTCGTGCTGTGCTTGTCGGTGACAAGAATGAGCCGCTCGCCCTTGCGGGCGTCGGGCACCGCCACGACCGCCGAGTTATAGTTCGGCCACAGCTCGGTGGCCAACATCTCCACAGCCGCGAGCGAGATCATCTCGCCGCCGATCTTGGCAAAGCGCTTGGCGCGGCCTTTGATGGCGATGTAGCCCTCGTCGTCGATGGTGACGATGTCGCCGGTGTCGTACCAGCCTTCGGGCGGCGGCTCGAGCACGCCCGGCCTGTCGGCGCGCAAATAGCCGAGCATCACGTTCGGTCCTTTGACAAAGAGGCGCCCGCCCTCGTCGACGCCCGGGACTTTTTCCAGGCGCGCCTGCATGCCCGGGAACAGTTTGCCGACGGTGCCGAACTTGTTGAACATCGGCGTGTTGAGCGCCAGCACCGGCGATGTCTCGGTCACGCCATAGCCCTCGAGGATGCGCATGCCGAACTTTTCCAGATAGGTGCGCCGGGTGGTCTCCTTGATCGCCTCGGCGCCGGCGATGATGTAGCGCAGCGAGCGGAAGTCGTAAGGATTCGCCATGCGCGCATAGCCGGCAAGGAAGGTGTCGGTGCCGAACATGTAGGTCGCGCAGATGCCGTAGATCAATTCCGGCACGGTGCGGTAATGCAGCGGCGACGGATAGAAAAACGTCGGCACGCCGGAGATCAGCGGCAGCACAATGCCGCCCATGAAGCCGAACGAATGGAACGCCGGCAGCGCCATGAACAGCCGATCGTCACGACCGAAGTCGATGCGGGATTCGGCCTGCGCGACGTTCGAGAGGACATTGCGATGCGACAGGACGACGCCCTTGGGCACGCCTTCGGTGCCGGAGGTGAACAGGATGACGGCCCAGTCGTCGGGCTGGCGTGGCACCAGCGTGCGATGTGCCCGCAACGCGCCGCGAAGCTTATCGGAGAAGCTCACGGTCTTGCGGATATCTTCCAGATAGACGATGCGCACATGGCCTTCGATCGCCGCGATCAGCTTCTCGAGCCGGCCCTTCTCGACGAAGGCGTGGGCGGTGAGGATGGTGTCCATCTGCGCCGCACGGCAGGCGCCGAGGATGTTGGCGGCGCCGGCGCTGAAATTGATCATGGCCGGGACACGGCCGCCCGACATCAGCGCCAGGACGGTCACGGCGGCGCCGTTCGAGGTCGGCAGCATGACGCCGATGGGGCGCCCTTCGCCGGCGAGCGGCATCAGCTTGTCGCCGAGGATTCGCGTCGCCTGTAGCAGCCGCTTGTAGGTCAGTCGGCCGCTGGTCGGGTCCTCGATGATCTGCCACTTGCCGCCGTGGAGGTGCGCCGCCTCGATGACCGCTTCGATCACCGTGCGGTCGGTGTTGGCGGTGCGGAACATCATATCCGACATGATGTCGTACATCGCGGCGCCCGCCGCCAAGCGGCGCTTGCGGCCTTTCAGCGCCGGATCGACATTCATCTTCACCGGTTCGAGGATCGTCACCTTGATCTTCGGCAACCAGCGTCGGGCCACCTGCGCGTCGGTCAGCCGGCTGAAGATGGTTCGCTCCGGCCCTTCGATACGGACCGGCACCACCATCGCATCGGACTTGTCGGCGATCATCGCTGCGCCGTCATAGATCTTCATCAGGCTGCCGGTGATGGTGATGCGCCCTTCCGGGAAGATCACCAGCATGTTGCCTTCGCGGACCGCGTTGATGATGGTGCGCAGCGCCATCGGCTTGAGCGGGTCGAGCGCCATGGTGCGCACGAACGGCAGAAACGGTTGAATCCACCAGCGCTGTGCGATGCCGGTGTCGACCGCGAACACCGGCCGCTTGGGCAGAATAGCCATCGCGATTGGCGCGTCGAGGAAGCTGGTATGGTTCATCGCGATGATCGCGTTGTCGCCGGCCTTGTCGATATTCTCCAAGCCGGTGACTTCCAGCCGGTACAACGTGCGGAACACGATGGACAGACCGTCGTTCAGCCAGCTGGTCGGCAGCGTGCGCGCGATGATGACCGCGACGACCAGATTGGCGACGCCGATCAGGATGAACAGGAATGGCACGCTAAAACCAAGCGTCTGCAGCAGTCCGAACAGCACGGCGCCGACCACCATGAAGGCGGCGTTGAGCACATTGACGGCGGCGACCACGCGGGCGCGGTGGGCGGGACCCGCCCAGGCTTGCACGGCGGCGAATGTCGGCACGATGAACAGGCCGCCGGCGATGGCGAGGCCGGCGAGATCGATGGCGATATGGATCGAGCGCGGCGAGGAGAAATAGTGCACGAAATCGACCGGGCTCGCCGGACGCACCAGGCCCGAAGCGGTGAAGCCGAGATCGAGTGCGAACAGGCCGATCAGCACGCCGCCGATCAGCGTCGGCAACAGCACGATACGCCCGTGCGCGAGCCAGGCCGCAAGACCCGATCCGATCGCGACCGAGACCGAGAAAATGGTGAGAAAGAGCGTGACCACACCAGTGGTGCCGCCGACATAATGCTCGGCCAAGGTCGGCAGCATCGACAAGACGACGACGCCAACGAGCCAGAACCAGCTCGCCACCAGCGCGCCCCACCACAGCCGCTGATCGGCGCGGACATATTTGACCAAGTTGATGGTCGAGGCGGCGATGTTCGGATTGATTTTCAGGTTGGGCGCGCCTTCGCCGGTGCGCGGGATGAACAGGCTCGCGATCCAGGTAGCGATGCTCGAGACCAGCATCAGCCAGGCGAAATGCAGAGGATCGCCGCCTTCGCCGGCGGCGAAGCCGGCGACGATGGTGCCGATCAGAATGGCGATGAAGGTTCCGCCTTCGACCAGCGCGTTGCCCGCGGTCAATTCCTCGCGCTTTAGATGATCGGGGAGGATGCCGTATTTGATCGGGCCGAACAGCGCGGCGATCACGCCGTAGAGAAAGACCGCTAGGAAGAGCACGGCGATCGCGTGAAGCGCGAAGCCGATCACCGCCACGACGGCGACGGAGATTTCGAACAGCTTTAGCCGGCGCGCCACGATGGCCTTGTCGAAGCGGTCGGCAATCTCGCCGCCGAGGCCGGACAGAAAGAAGAACGGGAAGGTGAGCGCCGCGGCCGCGAGCTGGATGAGACCGCCGGCTTCGGCTTCGCCCAGCCGGTACAACAGCACGAAGACCAGCGCCTGCTTGAGGAAGTTGTCGCCGAACGCCGAGAAGGCCTGGCACCAGAACAGCGGCGCAAAGCGTCGTGTCGTCATCAAGGACGTGGACATGGCTCTCCTGCCGCTGATTTCCCGGTGGCGCTTACTTCAGTTTGATTTTAGCCGGGCGCGCAACAATTGGCGACTTGGATTCACAGGAGAAATGCCCGGCGGAAACGGCCGGATCGACCGCGGCTGCGACTAATTGTGCATTAGTATCAACGATGTACGGCAGGGGCGACGCTAATCTCTCTTGACCCGGCGGCTCGCCAAGAGCCGCCGAATCCGATCATGGACCGACCGCGGCTCATACGGCTTCGGCATCGGCCCCTCTTCGCACAAATCGGCCGCCGCATTGACAGCGCGCGGCACGCTGCCCGTCAGGATCACTTCAAAACCGGGGCGATTGGCTCGCGTCCATTGGGCGAGCGCAAAACCGTCCATCGATCCGGGCATTTCGACGTCGCTGAACAGCACATCGATTCGCAAATCCGGCTGCTTGAGCACCATCACCGCCTCGTCGGCGTGCGCGGCTTCGATCACTTTGAAGCCGCAGTCGCGCAGATATTCGGCGACGACCAGGCGCAGCAACACCTCGTCCTCGACGACGAGCACGGTTTCACCGATCGCGGAAGATACCGGCGCTTTATCGGTCATTGCCCATTTGCGCCAATAGTCTTTCGACCTCCTCAACCATCCTGCCCAAGTCGTAAGGTTTGCAGAGAAATGCGGCCGCGCGCGGAGTTCCTTCCAGCTGGCAACTCGAGGCGATGATCAGCTTGAGCTGCGGAAATCTCGCTTGGGCGAGCTTCGCCAGCGCGATGCCGTCGATCGGCCCGGGCATGCGGACGTCGGTGAACAACAAATGCACCGGAAGGGAACTTTCCAGAATGGCGATGGCTTCGTCGGCATTCGAGGCTTCGAGCACTTGCAGGCCCTGGCCGCGTAGCTCGTCGGCGACCATCAGTCGAATAAGCACCTCGTCTTCGACCAGCAGGACAGTTGGTGTTTCCAGAGCAGTCGCGACCTGAACAGCCAACATAGCAGCCCTCGTCTCTCACGCGCCCGCACTCGGCCGAACGTGGCAGTCCATGGAACCGCAAGCGCCTCCCAGCGAGCAATCCGTCACCCGCAGGAAACAACGCCGGTTCGGCCGGGGCGTTCCTCATTTGCGTTGAGCAGCAAGGAAAAAACGCTTGTGATCTACGCTAGTGATCTAAATGTCGCGGACGCCTTAATGGCGCGTCCGGCCGAAACGGCGCGGGCCAGTATCGGTGACGCCAAGATGGGTTTCGAGCGCCACGCGATCGTTCAGCAGCGTCGCGCTGTCGGCGGCATGAACGACGGAACCCCGCTCGATAATGATTGCGTGATCGGTGACGCCGAGAATTTTCTTGGCGTTTTGCTCGACCAGGATAGCCGACATGCCTTCGTCGCGAATGATGCGCCGGAGCGCCTTCAGCAATTCCTCGACGACGATCGGCGCCAATCCCTCGAGCGGCTCATCCAGCAGCATGACGCGCGGGTTGAGCACCAGCGCGCGGGCGACCGCGAGCATCTGTTGCTCGCCGCCGGACAATTGATTGCCGAGATTTTGCCGCCGTTCGTTCAGCCGCGGGAACATGGCGTAGACCTTATCCGTGGTCCACCGGCCCGGCCGTGCGATCGCGGTGAGATTTTCGTGAACGGTGAGCGATTTGAAGATGTTGCGCTCCTGCGGCACCCAACCGACGCCGGCATGCGCGCGCTGATCGGGGCGCAGCTTCGTCATGTCGCGGCCGTCGAGCGCGATCGTGCCGGAGAAATAACGGGTGACGCCGACGATGGTGTTGATCAGCGTCGTCTTGCCCATGCCGTTGCGGCCGAGGAGCGCGAGCGCCTCGCCCTCGGCCAGCGACAGCGAGATGCCGGAGAGGACCACGGCTTCGCCGTAGCCCGCCGACAGCTGCTCGATGCGCAACAGATCAGGCATCGAGTTCCTCGCCGAGATAGACCGCCTTGACCCGCGGATCGCGCGCCACGTCCTCAGGCGCGCCGTCAAGGAGAAGACCGCCATTGACCAGAACGGAAATGCGATCAGCGAACGAGAACACCAGATCCATGTCGTGTTCGATCAGGAGCACGGTGACGTCCGCCGGCAGCTCGCCGATGGTGGCAAGAAGCTCCTGCCGCTCCGCATCGGGTACGCCGGCCGCCGGCTCGTCGAGCAACAGCAGCTTCGGCCGGCAAGCGAAGGCCAGCGCGATCTCCAGGAGGCGCTGCTTGCCATAAGGCAAGATCGCGGTGCGCTCTTGCATGACGTCGGTAAGCCGAAACCGCTCGAGGATGTCGACGATCTCGTCGGTCACCGCCGATTTGCTGCCGACGAGCCGCCACCAGTCGCTGCCGAGACCGAGACGTTCGGAGACGGCGAGCCCGACGGTTTCGAGCGGCGTCAGATCGAGGAACAGCTGGTTGATTTGGAACGTGCGCGCCATGCCGAGCTGCACCCGCTGATGCGGGCGCAGCGCGGTGACGTCCTGACCGGCGAGCAAGATGCTGCCCGCGGTCGCCCGCAGCACACCGGTGAGCAGGTTGATCACCGTCGTCTTGCCGGCGCCGTTCGGCCCGATCAGCGCATGCCGCGCGCCTTGCTCGATCGACAATGAAACGTCGTGCACCGCGACGATGCCGCCAAAGCGCTTTTCCAATCCGAGCGTTTGCAGGATCGGCATCGATCAATTCCCCTTGCGCGCGGCATCGCCGACCGCCGCCGGCCGCGTCAGGAGCTGCTTGCCGAAGCGGTAGATCGCGGCGCGCAACGCCGCAGTCCATTGCTCGATGCGCTCGCGGCCGATCAGCACGATCACGACCAGCACGGACCCGATCCAGAACTGCCAGTATTGCGGTGTCAGGCTCGCGATCCAGTCCTGCAGGAATTTGTAGATCACGGCGCCGATCAGGCCGCCATAGAGATAGCCGGTGCCCCCGATGATCAACACCAGGAGCAGATCGGCCGAGCGCTCGAACGAGAAGACGTCGAGCGAGCAGAATGACGTGGTCTGGGTCAACAGCGCGCCGGCCATGCCGGCAAAGCCGGCGGACACCGTGTAGATCGCGATCAGCCGGCGATTGACCGGAATGCCGATCGCCGAGGCGCGCAGCGGATTGCCCTTGAGCGAGCGCAGCGACAGGCCGAACGGCGAATAGACAATGCGCCGGGCGACTAGAAAACAGAGGAACAGGACAATGAGGCAATAGATGTAGCCGTTGTGGCCGTACATATCGAAGCGGAACAGGCCGAGTACCGGTCCAATGTCGATGCCTTGGAGCCCATCGGCACCGCCGGTGATGTTGGAAAATCGGTTGGCCAGCTCGCCGAGCATCAGCGCCACGCCCATCGTGACCATCAGCCGGGTCAGGTCGGAGCCGCGCAATACCAGAAAGCTCGTGACGAATCCCAGCGCCGCCGCGACCAGCGCTGCACAGATCAGCGAAACGACCGGCTCGTTGATCAAGCCATGTTGCGCGACGATGCCCGAGAAATATCCGGCCACGCCGAAAAACGCCGCCTGCCCTAGTGAGATGATACCGGCATAGCCGAGGATCAGATCGAGCGAGAGCGCAAACAGCGCCAGGATCGCGGCATCTTTCATGATCAGATACTTGCCGGGAAACAGCCAGATGGTGGCGAAGGCGAACACCCAGAAAGCGATCTCGAGCGGCGACCAGCGCGCGCGGCGCGCAAGATATGTTGAGACTTCGTTGGTGGCGACAGCCATCGCGTTCACCGGGCCGCGCTGCGGGCGAACAGGCCCTGCGGCCGCCAGATCAGAACCACGATCATGATCGTGTAGATGACGAAGGCGCCGAGTTTGGGCATGTAATATTTGCCGGCGACGTCGGCGATGCCGAGCAGGATCGAGGCGAGGAACGGTCCGGTGATGCTGGTGGTGCCGCCGACCGTCACCACAATCAAAAAATAGATCAGATATTTGAGCGGGAAGGTCGGATCGAGGCCGAGAATCTCGGCGCCGAGCGCGCCGCCCAAGCCGGCAAGTCCGGAGCCGAAGGCGAAGGTGATGCCGAAAACCGCGCCGACATTGATGCCGAGCCCGCGCGCCACCCGCCGATCGTCGACCGCCGCGCGCAAGCGGCTGCCGAAGCGGGTCTTGGCGATCAATAGCTGCAAGGCGATGGTGAGGAGACCGCAGATCAGGATGATCAGCAGCCGGTATTTGCTCATGCCGACGCCGAAGACATTGAATTGGCCCTGCAAGGCTTCCGGGATGATGACGAATTGTTGCGACGACCCCATTACATAGTCGACGGCCGCGACCGACATGAAGACGAGCCCGATGGTGAACAGCACCTGATCGAGATGGCTTCTGGCATAGACATGGACATAGAGCGTGCGCTCCAAGAGGCCGCCGAGCGCCGCCGTCGCCAGGAACGCGATCGGCAGCCCGAGCGCGAACGGCACGCCCAACCGATTGACCAGGATCACCGTGCAATAGCCGCCGGCCATGGCGAAGGCGCCATGCGCCAGATTGATGAAATTCATCAGCCCGAGCGTGACGGAAAGGCCGCATGCCAAAACAAACAGCAGCATGCCGTAGGCGATGCCATCGAACAGGATGGTCAGCATGGTCCGCCAATCATTCGATCATCTTTCCGGAAGCCGCGAAGGGGACCTCCGGAATCCATAACCACAGTCCTCACCATTATTCCATGGTCCGTGGCGATAGAATCCGAGCGCCCATTTGCGCGCGCCCAGAATGCCCGTCCCTCCCCGCAAGCGGGAAGGGTTAGAGTAGGAAGCTTTTACTTTTGCTCGGCGGCAGCGGCTTTCACCGGATCCTTCACCGCCGGAAAGGTGGCGAATTCGACGTTATAGAGCTCGCCGTTCTTCTTCTCGACCTTGCGGATATAGATGTTCTGAATGATGTCGCGGGTCTGCGGATCGATCGAGATCGGGCCGCGCGGCAATTCCCAGGCCATGCCCTTCATGGCGTTGATCAGCGCGTCGCCGTCGGTCTTGCCGCCGGTCTTTTTCAGCGCCTCGTAGATCAGGTGCATGCCGTCATAGCCGCCGACCGCCATGAAGTTCGGCCGCATGCCGTCATTCGCCTTCTTGAAGGCGGCGACGAATTCCTTGTTGAGCGGCGAATCGTGATCCGCCGAGTACATATGCGCGGTGACGGTGCCGATTACTGCGTCCCCCATGCCGTTGATCAGATCGTCATCCATGACGTCACCGGGGCCGATGATCTTGATGCCGGCCTTGTCGAGGCCGCGCTCGACGAACTGTTTGACGAAGGTGCCGCCCTGCCCGGACGGTACGAACACGAAGTTCGCGTCGGGCTTTTGGTCAGCGGCACGCTGCAGGAACGGCGCGAAATCGGGATTGGCCAGCGGGAAGCGGATCGATTCCAGCACCTCGCCGCCCTTTTTCCTGAATTCGGCGATGAACGACTTTTCCGCGTCGACGCCCGGCGCGTAGTCGGAGATCATGGTCACGACCTTCTTGATGCCGTTGTCGGCCGCCCAGTCGGCCATCGGCACGGTCGATTGCGCCAGCGTGAAGCTGGTGCGGGCGATGTAGGGCGATTTCTCGGTGATGATCGAGGTGCCTGCCGCGGTGACGATTTCCGGCGTCTTGGACTCGGTCGCGAGCGGCGCGACCGAGAGCGCCGCCGGCGTGACACCGAAGCCGGCGACAAAGTTGACTTTGTCGTTGACGATCAATTCCTGGGCGATGCGCTTGGTGTTGTCCGGGACCGCGCCATCATCGCGGATGATGAGCTCGATCTTCTTGCCGGCGACCGTGTCGCCATGTTGCGCCATGTAAAGCTTGATGCCGGCAGCCTCTTGCTTGCCGGTCGACTGTTGCTGTCCGGTCATCGGCAGGATGAAGCCGATCTTGATCGTATCCTCGGCGAAAGCGGCGTTCGCCGCCGACAGGCCGAGCGCGACCGCGGCTGCAACAACAAAAGACTGACGCACCATAGTTTCCTCCCAAAACGCAACAATCGAGCGCCGTCATGACGCCCTTGGCACTTTCGGGCAGGCATTGCCATTCCGGGCGGCCGTTGTCCAGATCACAGGTTGTCCCAGGACCGGCGATCCCTCGCACGGCTGCCTGATTTGATACCGGGATTAGGGGACCAGTCCCCACATTGTACTCAGCGCGGCCCCGACTAGGGCTCACCGATTGGTCTGCTTTTGGCCCACAGTACGAAGATGACGAGCCCCGCAAGATAGACGGCGAAGAACGCCGGAGGGACGACCCAGGAAAACCAAGGAAGGTGAAACGAAGGTCGCGTAAAAAAGAGGTAAACGACGCTGCCAATGGCGTAAAGCTGGTACGCAAGGCCAACGGCGCAGAGCACCAAACCGAACGGGCGCGCCGCCGATGAGCGTTGAAATACCAAGATGCCCGCGACCAAGCCGGCAACGATAAAAGCGGCCGGCACGCCAATGGCTTGAATGACAAAGAACGGACTGCGGTACAGCACCGATGAAGCGTGTGCCGAACTTAATGTGAAAAGGGTCAACAGCAGGAAGCCGACTCTGATCAGGGCCTGAACGATTAACAAGACCGCCGCGACCTGCACCGACGCCGGCAGCACCTCACCCAAGCTACCAGAGTGCGGGACTTCTCCGCCCGTCATTACGACCCCACGCTGCCTATCCGGACACCGACCTTCACCATTATCTTAATCGAAAAACGGCGCCTGGAATCAGAAAGATGGGCGATGTCCTCACGGCGACGGCCGGCGCGAAAGCGAAAGGCCCCGGACTGGCCCGGGGCCTTTTTACCCGTTGTGCTGCGCGACCGCCGTTGACAGTTACTGCACCGTCTCGCCATGCAGCGCCAGATCGAGCCCTTCACGCTCGACGTCCTCGCTGACACGAAGCCCGATGACCATGTCGACGATCTTGAGGATGATCAGCGACACGATCACGTCGTAGCCGAACACCACCGCTACGCCGACGATCTGGTTGAGCACCTGGTGGGCGTTGCCTTCGATCAGGCCGGCGGTGCCGCCATAGGCCGCGACCGCGAACACGCCGGTTAGAATGGCGCCAGTGGCGCCGCCGACGGCATGCACGCCGAACGCATCGAGCGCATCGTCATAGCCGAAGAAGTGCTTGAGGCCGGTGACGCCCCAATAGCAGACGATGCCGGCGGCGATGCCGATGACGAACGCCCCCATCGGGCCGACAAAGCCGGAGGCCGGCGTGATGGCGACGAGACCGGCGACGGCGCCGGAGCAGATGCCGATCACCGTCGGCTTGCCGCGCATGATCCACTCGACGATCATCCAGGTGAAGCCGGCGGTCGCCGTGGCGGTGTGGGTGACCAGCATCGCCATGCCGGCCTGCATGCCGGCGGATACTGCCGAACCGGCATTGAAGCCGAACCAGCCGACCCACAGCAGCGAGGCGCCGATCAGGGTGTAGACCATATTGTGCGGCGGCGCCGTGTCCTTGCGCTTGCCGACCATCAGCGCCGCCATCAGGCCGGCGGTGCCTGAATTGACATGCACCACGGTGCCGCCGGCGAAATCGAGCACCTTGATCCAGCCGGCGAAGTTGCCTTTGTCGTCGACATTGGCAGCGCTGAAAATTCCGTCCGGTCCCCATACAGAATGCGCGACCGGCGAATAAACGAAGATCGCCCACAGGCCGATGAACCACAGCATCGCCGAGAACTTCATACGCTCGGCGAACGAGCCGGCGATCAGCGCCGCAGTGATGATCGCAAAGGTCAGCTGGAACATCGAGTAGACGGATTCGGAAATCGTCGGCGCCAGCGGATTTGGATTGCCGATATTCTTGGAAAAGTCGCTCACAATGCCCTGCAGGAAAGCGCGATCAAACCCACCGATGAACCAGGAGCCGCTGCGGAACGCGAGGCTGTAGGTAAAGAACAGCCAGAGAATGCTGATCAAGCAGGTGATGGCAAAGCTCGTCATCACCGTATCGCCGACATTCTTTTTGCGCACCATGCCGCCGTAGAAGAGGGCGAGGCCCGGGATGGTCATCATCAGCACGATGGCCATCGAGGTCAGCATCCAGGCGGTGTCGCCCGAATTGGGCGTGCAATTGGTTAGGATCTTGGCGTCGCAAGCCGGCGGCGCCGCCGCGGCTGCAGCATCGGCGGCCGGCGTATCAGCGTAAGAGACGTTGAATGTCGGCGCGCTCAAGAGGATCGCCAGCACAAACGCTGCGGCGAGAGCGAGCAGGCCCGCACGCGAAAGTCTTTTCAAGGTCATGGTTTCACTCCTGTCTCGTATCGATCGAGGTGCGGGTTGCTAAAGGGCTGCGGCGTCGGTTTCGCCGGTGCGGATGCGGACCGCGTGGTCGATGCCGAACACAAATATCTTGCCGTCGCCAATCTGCCCGGTCTTGGCGGCGATGCTGATCGTCTCGATGACTTTATCCACCTGCGTGGCCGCACAGGCGATTTCGAGCTTGATCTTCGGCAGGAAGCTCACCGCGTATTCGGCGCCGCGATAGATTTCGGTGTGGCCCTTCTGACGGCCGTAACCCTTCACCTCGGTGACAGTCAGCCCCTGCACGCCAATCTTGGTCAGCGCGTCGCGGACCTCGTCGAGCTTGAATGGCTTGATGATGGCCATGACGATTTTCATTAATTCAATCTCCCCGTCCCCCTTGCGCGCTGTACCGACTGGGCGGACTAAACTTGCGATGGCCGCGGTTGGAATCGTGCCCCTGGGCGCGGCTCGGCATTGGGGTTGGCAATCAAGGGCCGTGCCAGTTCCGCCACATTCGCTCTAATGCGTTGGCAATCCATCGCCATTTGAGCGCCGCCGGGACTTGGTGGCAGCCGGCAATAAGACAGCTGTCACCGTCCCGCCCAAACATCGGACAGTCTGCATAATAACTAGGCTTTCGGCTATTATTTCGGGGCGAAGCGCCGATTTTAGCCTTGGGTGCCGCGCGATCAGAGCGCGTCGGCGTCGGTCTCGCCAGTGCGGATGCGCACCGCCTGCTCAATCGGCGCGACAAAGATTTTGCCGTCGCCGATTTGGCCGGTCTTGGCCGCGGTACCGATGGCTTCGACCGCTTTGTCAGCCAGTTCCGACGCCACGGCGACCTCGATCCGGACTTTGGGCAGGAAGTTCACCGCGTACTCAGCGCCGCGGTAGATCTCCATGTGGCCCTTTTGCCGGCCGTAGCCTTTGACCTCGGTCACGGTCATGCCGTGAACGCCGATCGCGGTGAGGGCGTCGCGCACCTCCTCCAGCTTGAACGGCTTGATGACGGCGATGACGAGCTTCATAGAGTGGTCCTTGGGTGGTCCTGGCCGGTCTCGAAACGTGGGTCCTGGTATTAGGCCCAGCAAACTATTTCTGGCGCGCGACAAGCGCGGGATTTGACGATATCGGCATCTCGCCGGGGAATTAAGCTATTTCTATCGGTCGCTTCAATTTGGCTCGGGACGCCGCTGCCGCAACAGACCCTCCTGCGCGACCGAGGCGACCAGAACGCCGTCGCTGGAGAAGATCGAGCCACGTGAAAAACCTCGGGACCCGCCGAGATTGGGGCTGTCCTGAACGTATAACAGCCACTCATCGGCGCGAAATGGCCGGTGAAACCACAATGAATGGTCCAAACTCGCCGCCATGATGTCCTCGTGGAACACCGTCTTGCCGATCGGCATCAGCGCCGTATCGAGCAAGGTCATATCCGACGCATAGGCCAGCACGCATTGATGGATCGCCGGCTCATCGGGCAGGCGGCCGGTGGCGCGGATCCAGAGGTGAAAGCTGCCGCCGTCGATCCTCTCACCCAGATAACGGCCGTACTCGACCGGACGGAGCTCGATCGGTCGCTCCCGCTCATAGTAGCGCCGCACCGGATCGGGCATCCGCGGCAATATCTTGCTTCGGATCTCCTCTTCGCTCGGCAATTCGTCGGGCTTCGGCACATCGGGCATTTTGAGCTGATGCGTCAGCCCTTGCTCGGTGACGTGGAACGAGACCGACATCGAATAGATCGCGCGCCCATGCTGGATCGCGTTCACCCGCCGCGTGGTGAAGCTTCGGCCGTCGCGGATGCGATCGACCTCGTAGATGATTGGCACCTTGGGATCGCCGCCAAGCAGGAAATAAGCGTGCAGCGAATGCGGCGGCCGCTCTGTCACGTCTTCGACCGTGCGGCAGGCGGCCACCAGCGCCTGGCCGATCACCTGGCCGCCAAACACACGCTGCCAGCGCGCTTGCGGCGAGCGGCCGCGGAACAGGTTCACCTCCAGCGGCTCGAGATCGAGAATAGAAAGGACGTCCTGAATGGCTGAGGACATGCATGCGTTCCAATCTATGTCCCGGCGAGAAATGGCGTTTTTGCCGCGGTCACGGCGATGCCCAGGCTTGCCGGGCGATGCTATGCTGCCGAAGCCAAACGGTCCAGGAAACGTCCGAGGAATCGACGCATCATGAGCGACGAGCAGGTCGACATGCTGATCGCCGGCGGCGGCTTTGCGGGGCTGACGCTGGCGATCGCGCTCCGCCAAGGCTTGGGGTCTCAAGGCTTGGGGCCTTCGGTGTCCGTTACCGTCGCCGATCCGACGCTCGGCAAGAGCCACGCCGACGATGAGCGCGCATCCGCCATCGTCGCGGCGGCGCGCCGCTTGTTCGAAACGCTCGGCGTCTGGCAGGGCGTCGCCGGTGAGGCGCAGCCGATCCTCGACATGGTGGTGACAGACAGCCGGGTCGACGACGCCGTGCGTCCGGTGTTCCTCACCTTTGCCGGCGACGTCGAGCCCGGCGAGCCGTTCGCGCATATGATCGAGAACCGAATCTTGATCCCAGCTTTGGAAGCGAAGGCGCGTGAAGCCGGCGTCGCGCTGCGCGCCAGCGCCGTGACAACGGTCAGCTACGACGGCGAGCGAGCCGCCGTGGCGCTTGCCGACGGCTCGACACTCAAAGCGCGGCTTCTCGTTGCCGCCGACGGCGCGCGCTCCTCGATCCGCGAGCAGGCCGGCATTGCCGTGCGCGGCTGGGAGTACGGACAGTCGGCCATTGTGACCACGGTCGGCCACGAACGCGACCATGAGGGCCGCGCGGTCGAGCATTTCTGCCCGGCGGACCGTTCGCCATCCTTCCGCTCACGGGGCGCCGGTCGTCGATCGTATGGACCGAAACCACCGACGACGCGGAGCGCATCATGGCGCTGGCGGACGACGCCTTCCATGCCGAGCTGGAACAGCGGTTCAAGTTGCATCTCGGCGAGATCAGGACGGTCGGCGCGCGGCGCGTTCATCCGCTCGGCTTTTTCATCGCCCGGTCGTTCATCGCCGAGCGCATCGCGCTGGTCGGAGACGCCGCCCATGTCATCCACCCGATTGCCGGCCAAGGGTTGAATATGGGGCTGCGCGATAGCGCGGCATTGGCGGAAGTGCTGGTCGATGCGGCACGACTGGGCCTCGACCCCGGCGCGGCCGACGTGCTCGAGCGCTATCAGCGCTGGCGGCGGTTCGACACCATGACCATGGGGCTCGCGACCGACGGGCTCAACCGGCTATTCTCGAACCGCTCCGCCGCTTTGCGCGTCGTTCGCGATATCGGCCTCGGCTTGGTCGACCGTGTGCCAAATCTCAAGCGGCTGTTTATCCGCGAAGCAGCCGGACTGGTCGGCGACGTACCGAAATTGCTGCGCGGTAAGTCATTGTAAAAATTTATCTTTTGCCTTCCTATCAAACGATGCGTGGCGCCACCAGAACAAAAATGCTGCGCGGTAAGAGTTTGGAATAACTTGCTTTTTGGCATATAGGTTAGGCGCCTGCAGGGCAAGAATTTGCAGCAATGAGCTTTGATCGCATCGCCGTCATTGGGGCCGGCGCTTGGGGAACGGCGCTGGCCCTGACTTGCGTCCGCGCCGGGCGGAATGTCACGCTGTGGGAGCCCGATCCGGCGACCGCGCGAAAGCTCGCGGCGAACCGCGAAAGCCCGTTCCTGCCCGGTGTGCGGATCGATGAGCGGATTACGCTTGCCGCGAATCTCGGCGAAGCCGCCGGAGCGCCGGCCATCATCCTGGTCGTACCCGCGCAGGCGGTCCGCACGGTCTCTACGTCTCTTGCGCCATTGATTGCCGCGGGCACGCCGGTCGTCGTCTGCGCCAAAGGCATCGAGCAGGGCACGGAAAAATTCATGACCGAGGTGGTGGCCGAATGCGCGCCGAGCGCGACGCCCGCTATCCTGTCCGGGCCGAGTTTTGCCGCCGACGTCGCCCGCGGCCTGCCGACAGCGGTCACGCTGGCGGCCAACGATGAGAAGCTTGCGGCGGAACTTGCCCGGGCGCTCGGTTCAGCGGGCTTTCGCCCCTATCATTCGACCGACGTGCGCGGCGTCGAGATCGGCGGCGCGGCCAAGAACGTGCTGGCGATCGCTGCCGGCGCCGTCGCCGGCCGCGGCCTCGGCGCCAGCGCACAGGCGGCCCTGACCACCCGCGGCTTCGCCGAGCTGGTGCGTTTCGGGCGGGCTTATGGCGCCAAGCCGGAAACGATGATGGGCCTGTCCGGTCTGGGCGATCTGCTCCTGACCTGCTCAGTCCGCAATCGCGCAATTTCAGCTTCGGCGTTAATCTCGGCCGCGGGCAGAAGCCGGAAGCGATACATGGCGGCCTCGCCGAAGGCGTGTTCACCGCGCCGGTGCTGTTGGCGATGGCGCGCGAGCGCGCCGTCGACATGCCGATCGCGGCGGCGGTTGCCGCTTTGCTCGACGGGACGATGAGCGTGGACCAGGCGATCAAGTCGTTGCTGACGCGGCCGTTGAAAGCGGAGGGATAGCCTCGCTCATCGTC
>CAWDZD010000063.1:0-321628 GCA_963806465.1 uncultured Alphaproteobacteria bacterium
CGTGCTTTTTCTCGGAAAAGCGCCGATCGTAGCCAGGGGATAGTTCGCCAGGACGCGGCTGCGGGGTTCATGGCGGCACTGTAGATGTCTTGGAATTTTAAAGGCCCCTCGCGCTGCCTTTTTCGCCGCCGACGCGTTCTTCATCGTGCACGACCGTGGACGTCAACGGCGACCCGTCGAACGTGGCGCCTTATTAACAAGGGCGTGGTGTTCTGGGACAATCGCGCGTGCCAGCACACTCAGGAGCGCTCGATCACTATTAAAACAACGCGCCACTCAACACTCACGACCGGGGCTCTACCGATTATCCTTCTCTAACATGAGGCGAAACATTTTCTGTCCAAGACGCCAAAGGAACATTCTATGAGAACATCGGGACACGAACTCACGCTCAGCAACGTGCTATCGGATCCGCTTATCCGTAGCTTGATGGCGGCCGACAAGGTCGATCCTGGGAAGCTGGAAGCTATGTTGACCAAAATCGCCGTGGAGATAACGCCAAATGTACCGTCCGAGGGTCGCACAGCATCACCCGCCGGTTCCGATGGTTCACAACAGCCCGCCAGCAGAGCGAACGCGCGACTTCGAGCAGGTTTGACGGCGACGATCCCTGCGCCTTCGCCGTATAGTTCGATTCTGTGGCGGCCCGCCAAACCCATGCCGCGGCATTTTGCGCTAATTCGCTCGGCAACGAATGCATGGCCGTCACGCGCTACCGTTGCTTCCTGGTCCTCCTCTCTATTGCTATACCGGCGGAGGTGGGATTCGCCGATGCCAACAGGCAGGACGTTGACTGCATAACTATAGAGTCTTTGCACAATCCAATTGCTGACGCGTAGACGTTCTTTTGGAATGAGACTCTTCATAGACTAAGCCTAAGCAAGGGCGATTGATCAGCAGTCGCCTTGTTTTCTGTTATCCGGCGCGGCGCTCGGCAGCCACGCGCCAACGGATAAAGACAGTGATCGCGCCAGCCTGAAATCTGAGAGAGAGCGCACGGCGGAGACCCCCTCACCGCGGTGTTGCCAGCCCGCCGGCGGCGACGCTGACCCCATAGCTTGGCCGCCGCCGCCAACCGAATGCGCCAAACAGAAATCGGCAGCCGCCCAGTCCAAGGCTCGGCAGAATCCGGCGCGGCGCTCGGCAGCCCCGCGCCAACGGATAAAGACAGTGATCGCGCCAGCCTGAAATCTGAGAGAGAGCACACGGCGGAGACCCCTCACCGCGGTGTTGCCAGCCCGCCGGCGGCGACGCTGACCCCATAGCTCGGCCGCCGCCGCCAACCGAATTCGCCAAACAGAAATCGGCAGCCGCCCAGTCCAAGGCTCGGGCAGAATCCGGCGCGGCGCTCGGCAGCCACGCGCCAACGGATAAAGACAGCGATCGCGCCAGCCTGAAATCTGAGAGAGAGCACACGGCGGAGACCCCCTCACCGCGGATCGATCGCGCGGCCTCCGGTCACGATGGCCCGGTAGCTCACCGCCGGCGCCGTCGATCGATCACACCCGCAGCGCCGGCCACCACCCCATAACAGCAAACAGGAATCGGCGGCCGTGGCCGCAAGCTCGGGCATGATCCAGCGCGCCATCGGCGCTCAATTCGGCTGCCTCCTCCGCCAAGGGATAAAGACCGCGATCTCGCCAGCCTGAAATCCGAGAGAGAAAGCGCGCCGCAGACACCGACCTGATCCGATGCCTATACTAACGTACAGCCTGGCCACCCACTTGTTTACGAATCGTTAACCATTGTGCAATGGAGCCGTGCGCGCGAGCCATCCTAGTCTCCCTGACAAGGGGAGTCGGAGATGGGCACAGTCATTACTGGTGAATTTGCGCGGCGCTTTGGCGGGAGTTTATTCACCCGCACTAGCAGGAGCCTTGCTGTAATAGCTGTCGCCGGTGGCCTTACCGTCGCGGGGCTCGCCGTGGCCCTGACCGGCGCAGGCGCTGCTTCGAGCGCCGGGGCAAACATCATTTCGGTTGATCGCACGCATAAGGGCGATCGGTTGTCGCAGTTGCACAAGCCAATTTCAAAGGTGCCATTACCTGCTGTAACAACCCTGGCGAAGCCGCCGGTGGGATGTGAGCCGGCCTTCAGCCGCATCGTCGATCCAGACCGTGCGCATGTCTTTGGCCGCTGCATCTCCTAAGTCAGGACGTTGTTTGCCGGCGCGCGATGATGCCGCCTCATGGAGTCACTGAACGGATCTTGTTGCAAAGTGCAGGAGCCCAATGTTTAAGTTTCCCGCGTACGATCCCACCGCAATTGCAATGCTAGGATTTGGCATCTTGGTGGCGTTAAGTTTGCCCTTTATTTTTTAGTTACTCGCTGCTCCCAGCGCGCGTGACTCCCAATGCATTTGCGGCTCCAGAGATGCTGTTGCGGCTCCAGAGATGCTGTGCGTCACCCTACCGAACCTGCAGGCGATCCCGCTCTAGCTAGGCTTTTGAGGATGCTTCGCAGCGTTCAAGCATAATCGTATCGAACCAATACTGGATATCTTGCCTATCCTGACAACGCACTTTCAGCCCACCGACGGCCAAGACCGTCATGATCGACCCCACGGGAAGCTTGCTTAAGACTTCGTCGCCCCGTTTGAACGCCTCAATTGCAGCAGCCATTGTTGTCACTCCTTTATTGGCTGGTTCATGGACACGTTCGTCCAAAACTGTTGCCCAATCGATAATGCAAAGCGGCCTCAATTCGTGGGTGAGAGGGTCTAAGTTAATTGGTGGTATTCTCGGTACGCCTGCTAGGCGCGCTGCCAGGATTGGCTGGTAACCGCAACACCACGCATACGGTGCGCTACACCGAGCTGTCGCCGACACGATTTAAGAATTTTTGGCGCAACTAAGCCAAGGGGTTGTCGCGGAACCATCAAACTCCGGGAGTTCCGCTGCCTCGGAACGACCCGGCCACCTGATCCCAGCTGGAATAGGATGCACAAATTCAGTAAGTTCTAATTAGCGCTTCTGCAAAAATCCGGCCGGCCAATTCGATGTTCAATCCAACGCTGATCGTCATCGAAGCGTTTATCGACGAGCTTCGCACGATGTACGAACGAACGTACGGGGTGTTAGAGCCCGGCTATCCCGGCGTCATTAGCTTCGTCGCCCAGCTTGCTCTCGAAAATATTGCGACCAGCGACGCAGCCTACCACGACGTCAATCACACCATGATGGTCACGCTTGTCGGGCAGGAAATTCTACGCGGTCGGCACATTAGCGCTGGCGGCGTTACCCCGCGCGACTGGCTGCATTTCATCGTCTCGCTACTAGGTCATGACATCGGGTACGTGCGTGGGATCTGTCAAGGCGATGGGGGTGGGTCATATGTCGCGAACCTGGCCGGTGATAAGGTGACGCTCCCGGAAGGAGCCACCGATGCATCAATGGCGCAGTATCATGTCGCTCGGTCCAAACTGTTTATACGTGAACGTGCTGCCAAAGCCCTCGTCCACTTGGACACTGCGGAGCTCGAAGCCAACATAGAGCATACCCGCTTCCCAGTACCGGAGGATGAGCAACACAAGTCCATTGACGATTTTCCGGGCCTGGTACGTGCAGCGGATCTGATTGGGCAGCTCGCAGATATCAACTATCTGCGAAAGCAGACTGCCTTATTCAACGAGTTTCGCGAGACAGGAATGAGCAACAAACTGAAATACAATAGCGTCGCAGATCTGCGAGCAAACTATCCAGATTTCTTTTGGAAAATGGTCCGACCTTATATCGGAGATGCCTTGCGCTACCTTCGAGTCACGCAAGAAGGCCAACAATGGGTTGCTAATCTCTATGCAAACGTCTTCTCGGTGGAGCATAGAGATCAAACTATTTAAATGATTTCGCTGAACGTATCCATTCATCCTGCGGGCATTGACGTAATATCCAGCACACGGTGCGCTACACCGAGTTGTCGCCGACGCAGTGAGCCTAAAAGGAACCGCAAGGGTGAACGCCGCTATATGTGTATGTCCTGAAGCATACCACGAAGGTTATGCTCAGCGGCTTCATCGCGATCTATTATCAGCCGAATGACATTTTCGGGAAGCAGATCTCAATCGAGCACACCTCCTTGCTGGGTTTGCGTTGACGATCCGAGGCAGCGGCACGGCGTACTCTGACATGGTCTTCGAGCCGCCCAGAAGAATGGAGCCGCTTCCCGGAACTTCGCCGCCGATGCGCACTACTGCATCATGGTTCGGGGTCTCATCGATCCACCGAATACAAGTATGCGGCGCGATGATCCGTGCGGTACGGCGAGTTCCCCTCCAAACTTCCAGGACTGCGCTTCCGTCAGATGTGAGAGAAGGAATGAGATTGACAGGAGATTGACATCGAAAGCCTATACAAGTCAGAGTTCGACTGTTTCCTTGACTGCATAGTTACAGAGTCTTTGCACGATCCAATTGCTGACGCGTAGACGTTCTTTTGGAATGGGACTCTTCATTCACAAAGCCTAGCAAGGGCGATTGGTTAGCAGTCGCCTGTTTCGTTTTGTTGCTTATTTCGCCGCGCCAGATTCCTCGGCTGCCACCCGCGCCAAAGGATAAAGAGCGCGATCTCGCTAGCCTGAAATTTGAGAGCGAAAACACGCCGGATAGAACCCCTCGGCCAGCGTTTTCGATCGGCTCGCGCCGAAGAGTCCCCACAGCTGCGCGCCGGCGCCGCCGGATCGAAACCGCTGGCCGAGGCGCCGCCCTCGCACGCGCGAGGAAACGACCATCACATTGTTAACGCGGCGCTAGAGCGGCGGCCCATGTGCTCGTCCGTTTGGCCGCATATTGAAAACGGTATCTCTGTCCGTTGCGCGACAAAATGCGAGGCGGTACTTTGAGGGGCAGCTTTCGGCAAGCCAATGCTTAGCCAATCGCCTCAGGTGTCCGTGATGATGCGAGTCTTTGTTTTTGCGGCGCTTTGTTCATTGGCGCTAGGCGAGCAGGTATCTGCGCCAGCTCGGACCTTTGGCGGGTACGCCTGCCGCCACGAATGCGACGTGCATGCCGCCGGGTTCGGCTGGGCGCAAGCGCGGGCTATTGAAGATAGTCGCCAGTGTCCACAGGGTATCTCTCCTTCATTTCACGAAGGATGCATGGCGTACATCCAAAACCCGAAGCACGATCCGGACGAAGATGACGAAGGGCATCCGGTGGGCGTGGAGGTACGCGATCCGTGACGACCTGCGACCATCAGTGAAACCACTCCGGGCGCTCAAGGATCGTGGTAGTGCCGATGACAAAGAGCAACAAGCAGATGATACTGACCTGCAGGGACAGATAGTCGGCGTTGTTCATGGCCCGCTCCTAAACCCAGCCGTCTAGCGGTTTTACGTCATCGCGGTGTGCGCGAAACTCCAGTTCCTCCGGTTGCTCGGCGTGCGTTAATGTACCACGACATAATCGTCCTCAAGACGCACGACTACGCCGATCTTGTCTTGAACGCCACGCCGGACTGCTACCTTCATTCCGGGCTCAATTTTCGATTCCGCACTGCTCATAGCCATAGCAATGTAACAGAAAAAGTCCCGAGGTGGGTCCGTCGGGACTCAAGTAGCAGTGGGCGTGAGATGATCGTCCAGAGCGCCCCGGGGCTCCAGTTTGGAACTCACGTGAATGCAAAAAATCCTGAGAAGAAAAGGATGTTGTTCAATTGCTTCGGCAACAAGTTGCCGACGCAGGTGGACAAAGCAATTGGTCGAGAAAAACTGGAATTCACCGAACTCTTATCAACGCGGTTTTGCAGGGACGACGGCGACCAACAACGGCATTGCTCAAGGTGCTCCAGTTGGAAACCGTCTATGTGCTAACCAAGAAAGCCTCGACCCGAGGTCAAAGCCAGAGGCCCTTCCGACTCAACTCGACCGACATGGGATAGTTGGGACAGGAATGATCTGACCAAGGCCAGGACGATCTTCACCGCCGAGAAGACGCGCCGGCCGCGTGGCCGGGTCACGTCCAATCTTCTTCTTCGAGCCGCCGCACCGCCGGCGCGCCCGGGTTCTTGACCTTAAGCCAGTGGTTAGAGCGCCCGGCACGATAGGGCGAACCGAGCCGCGTCGATACGGTACCCTCACAACCGAGCGCGCAGGCGTGCTTGTAGATGGTCGCGCCATCGCCGTCGAAGTGCTCATTGAGGGCGATGCCGTCATGCGGCAGCCGCGGCAACCCAGCGAGGCAGCGCTTGCGGTCTTCGATCGGCTCGCGGCGCACGTCGTCGCCGTTCACTTCAAGCAAAACGAAAGCGCATAAAATCGCTCGGCCGTTGGTGCCGTGACCGCGGATCAAATTGAACACGGCAAGCCCATTGTCGTCACAGCCCATCGCCTCGCCGTCGATGACACACGAACGAACGGGCAACGCCTGGATCGCCTCGCGGATGACCTGATCGAGATGACCTTGGACAGGATTTCATCTCATCGGATACTCTGCATCCAGCGTCTCAAGCTCCTGCGGTGTGAGCAGCAGTGAAAGGGCGGCGGCATTCTCCCTTACGTGCGCAGCGACGCCCGATTCAGGAATTGCGATGACCTTGCCGCTGCGGATTGTCCAGGCCAAGGCTACAGCCGATGGCGAACAACCATGCGCTGCGCCAATTCGTGCAAGCGTCGGATCATTCAGCAAACTCCCACCGGGGCCACCGAGCGGCGAATAGGATACCACTATATCGTGCTGATCGCACCACGGCAGCAGGTCACGCTCTATGCTGCGATCGGCGAGGTTGTAAGGGACTTGATTAGTGGCGCAGCGGTCGCCTCGCGGAACGCGGAGCAGACTCTCCATATGTTTGTTTGACGTTGAAATTGGAAACGCCCCAGCCGCGAATTTTTTCCGCTGAACGTAGCTCCTCAAATGCTGTCACAACGCCGGAGAGATCAGAGACCCCATTTGGCCAATGCAACAGATAGAGATCGAGATGGTCGGTCCCGAGACGGACAAGGCTGTCCTCGCAAGCTTGCTCAATGCCATTTCCTGTCACGTGAGATGGCCAGACCTTTGAGACTAGGAATATGCGATCGCGCTGATCAGAAATGACACGGCCAATTAATCTCTCGGCGTTGCCATTGCCGTAAATCTCCGCCGTGTCGACTACCGCCATGCCAACCGAAAAGCCGGTGCGCAGGGCTTCTTCCTCAGTGGTTTCCGAATACCTGCCCTGTCCTGGGCGCGCAGAACCTTGCCCGATCGCTGAGACGATGCGACCATCCTTGAACCTAACCGTGGATCTTAAGCGGTCTGTAGTTGCCACAGTGGCTTGGGCAAGAGTCGACGCGCCCGACAGCGCCGCAATGGTCGCACTTGAGCTGACCCTCACGGCAAGTACATTGAATTCACGCCGGTTTAGCAATTGTATGCTCGCAGCTTAATTGCACCTCCGTGATACGGATATAACACCACAACATAAGATCGGCGAGAGTTGCGTCATGCTGGCGGCTGCGCCGGCGACGAACCGAGTTGGAAGCTCGTGCGCTATCACCCATGGCGGGCATCGTCGATGCGCTCGAGCTGTCCTGAACGCAATCCGACCGTGCGTTGCACATCTGCGCAAGGCGTCCCTATATGGTTTATCAGGGTGCGACAATTTCGATTCCGAACCGGAGGAGAATTTCGGTGCCCCAGAATGAGTTCATCGACCGCGACCGCCGCGCACTAATTGGTGCGGGCGGTGCGCTGATCATAAGCTCCGGCTTATGGCCGGGGCGCGCCCTCGCGCAAACCGTTTCCAAAATCTCCATCGGCGTCATCGGTTCCGGACATATTGGTAGCACGATCGGCGGGCTCTGGGTCAAAGCCGGTCACCCGGTTCTATTCTCGTCGCGCCATCCCGATGAACTCAAAGATTTGGTGGCCGGCCTCGGCGAGCTTGCGCAGGCCGGTACGGCCGACCAGGCCATTGCCTTTGGCGATGTGCTCTTCATTGCCGTGCCGTATGGCGCGCTGCCGCAGATCGGCAACGATTACGGCGTGGTGCTTAAAGGCAAGATCATGCTCGATGCATGCAATGCTGTTGCCCCGCGCGACGGCGATGCGATCGCCGACGAAGTGGAGCGGGAAGGTGTCGGCGTGGTATCGCAGAAATATCTGTCCGGCGCGCGTATCGTGCGCGCCTTCAACTCGCTCAACTACAAGATCTTGTCCGCCGAAGCGAACCGCCCTGATCCGAAACTCGCGATCCCGATTGCGGGCGACGATGCCGAGGCGGTGCAGACTGCAGCAGCCCTTGTCCGAGATGCCGGCTTTGATCCCGTCGTGGTCGGCAAGCTTTCGGACGCCAGGCGCTTCCAGCGCGGCGCGCCGGGCTACGGTCAGGCGGTAACCGCCGCTGAGCTGAGGCAGAAATTGTCGCTCGCGCCATGAAAAGCGTTGCAGCTGCGTGGCGACGCGGCTTGGGCTGGGCGCTACCGGCGACTGAGCAAGAGCGGACCGCGGCACTATGGTCGTTCGCGTATTTCTTTGCACTGCTTGCCGGCTATTACGTGCTGCGACCGCTGCGCGACCAGATGGGCATCGCCGGCGGCGTCAAAAATCTGCCGTGGCTGTTCACCGCGACGTTTGTGACTCTTATTGTTGTGCAACCGCTCTACGGCGCACTGGTCGCGAAATTGCCGCGCGCGGGTTTCATTCCCATCGTGTACCACTTCTTCGTGGCCAATCTCGTTCTGTTCTGGTTGTTGTTGACGCTCGACATCGCGCCAGTGATCCTCGCCCGCGTGTTCTTCGTCTGGGTCAGCGTGTTCAATCTGTTCGCGGTGGCTGTTTTCTGGTCGTTCATGGCTGACCTGTTCACCGCCGAACAGGCCAAGCGCTTGTTTGGCTTCATCGGCGCGGGTGGCACCGCTGGCGCGCTATTAGGTCCCATCATTACCATTTGGCTTTCGGTACCGCTTGGCGCAGTGAACCTCCTGATCGCGGCGGCAGTGCTATTAGAAATCGCGATATTCTGCATCTATCGGCTGGAGCGTGCCGCCCTGCCGCAGGTCGACGGGCAGTCGGGGGTCCAAGCTGAGCCCGAGCGCATCGGCGGCAATGCATTCGCTGGGCTGCCTGAAGTGTTGCGCTCACCCTATCTTCTCGGTGTTGGCTTCTGGGTCAGCCTTCTCTCGTTCTGTGCCACCATCGTCTATTTCGAGCAGGCCCACATCATCGCGGCCGTCGTTCATGACCGGGATGCGCAAACGCGCATCTTCGCCGGCATAGACCTGGCGGTCGGGCTATTGAGCCTGGCGACGCAAGTTTTCGTGACTGGACAGGTGTTAAAAAGATTCGGGACCGGCGTCGCCGCGGGTGCGCTGCCGGGCGTCTATGTCGTTGGCTTTGCCGCGTTATTTCTGTGGCCAACGCTTGCCGTTGTGGTGGCGCTGCAGGTGATGCAGCGGTGGATGAATTTCGCTATTGCCAATCCGGCGCGGCAGGTCTTCTTCACGGTCGTTGGCCGCGAAGAGAAATACAAGGCCAAGAATGTGATTGATGTCGTGATCTATCGCGGCTCCGACGCGTTATATGGCTGGGTTTTCGACAGCCTTCAGATCTTGGGCTTGAAGCTTGGTGGCATTGCGCTTGTTGCATTACCGGTCGCAGTGGGCTGGCTGGTGTTATCCGCGGCGCTGGGGCGCGGCCAGGAACGGCGTGCTACGCTTATCGACGTGCAAGAAATCGAGATGAGCGTGGCGCAGGGAGACTTCCCATGACACCTCGCCTGACGAAACGCGAATTTGTGCTGGCGTCCGGCGGAGCAATGCTCGCGCCGCCGGCCTTCGCGCAAGAGCCGGCGCTGCTAGGGCGTACGATCCCAAGCACCGGCGAACGGCTGCCAGCAGTCGGGCTTGGCACTGCATATGTTTTCGACTCGAACGACGAGTCCACTCGGAAAAAGGCCCAGGCAGTGCTGCAGGCTCTGATCGCCGGCGGTGGCAGCCTGATCGATACGTCATCGGTTTATGGCGATGCCGAGATCGTGCTCGGTGAGGCGATCGTGCCCGCGGGCCTGCGCGAGAAGATCTTTATCGCCACTAAGCTCGAATCGCCAGACGCCGCCGAACTTAAGCGCTCACAGACGCGATTGCAGATGCAGTCCTTTGATCTGTTGCAATTTCACAATGTACGCGATGCGCAGCAATCGCTGGCGCAGTTCAAGGATTGGAAGGCACAAGGCATCTGCCGCTATATCGGCATCACCTCGACCCGGCGCGAACAATATCCGGCGATTGAAGCCGTGCTGCTCCGCGAAAAGCCCGATTTCGTGCAGATCGATTATTCGCTTGACGACCGCGAGGCCGAAAAGCGCATTTTGCCGGCGGCCGCCGACGCCAAAGCCGCGGTGCTCACCGCGCTGCCATTTGGCCGCGCTCGGCTGTTTCGCGCGGTGCGTGGCAAGGACGTTCCCGAATGGGCGGACGGCTTTGCCAACAGCTGGGCGCAATTCTTCCTTAAGTATCTGCTCGGCGATCCGCGGGTGACCGCGGCAATCCCGGGCACCTCTGACTCGTTGCACATGTCCGACAATCTCCGCGCCATGCGCGGGCCATTACCCGATCCTGACCAACGGAAGCGTATGGTAGAGTTTGCCGACGCACTGTAGCGGCCCTCGGTGCTGTTTGCGGCTCACCGGCGCCGCACAGCAATGAAGGTGTAACAATTCGGATCGGTCATTGGTCTAGGTATGAAAGCGAAAGATTTTTTGATCGTTAGGCGGCCGAAGCTGGCCAAAATCACCAAGCATCCAGCGATCGGGTTTGCAAACTGCGAGCGCCGGCTGAATTCGGGACAGTCGGTCCTGCAGTCGATCAAACAAGTCTATCTCGGGGCTCGTGAACGCGCCGTTGTTGGAATGCGGTTGCCATCACGCTCTACTGGAAGATACGGTCGCCAATCGTCGGCGGTTGAGAGACCGGGCTGCTTCCAACATTAGTCTTTGCAAGTGTGTCGCAGCCATCGTCTTGTTCGATCAACTAGTACTCGCAGCTTATCTTTTGAATTCATCGGAAACACGCCGTCCAACGTCTGAATGTCCTCAGGCGTGAAGTCTCAACGAAAGGGCCACAGCGTTCTCCTTCACGTGCGCCGCAGAGCCCAACTCGGGAATGGCGATAACATTTCCACTGCGAATGACCCAGGCGAGCGCCACCGCTGTGGCTGAGCAATTGTGTGCGGCTCCGATCCGCGCCAGCGTGGGATCGTGCACCAAGCTATCTCCGCCCAGTGGAGAATAGGCCATCACAGGCATGCCACGTTGCTCGCACCACAACAGTATATCACCTTCAACGCGGCGGCTATTTAGGCTGTAGCGAACCTGATTCGTCGCACAACGGTCCCCGCTAGGAACGCAGAAAAGATCTTCCATGTCGCTGACCTTGAAGTTGGAAACACCCCAAGCGCGTATCTTCCCGGACGCGCGCAAATCTTCGAACGCGGCCACTACGTGCGTAAGACTATCTTCGGGATTTCTCCAGTGTAGCAGGTACAAGTCTAGATAATCGGTGCCCAGACGGTTAAGGCTTATCTGGCAAGCACGAGCAATATAGTCCCCTTCTGTTTGGTCGACTTTGGAGACGAGGAATACGCGGTCGCGCTGCCCGGCAATTACGCGGCCGATCAGTTCTTCCGAACGACCGCCGCCGTATCCCTCCGAAGTGTCGATCACCGTCATACCCAGTGAAATGCCCGTGCCTAGCGCTTCTTTTTCCGCAGCCGCTGGATGCCGTCCCTGTCCCAAATGCCACGACCCTTGACCAAGCGCCGGAACAATGACGCCGTCGCGAAATTTCACTGTCTGTCTCTCACTCTCTGAGGCTCCGATTGCACCCGACGTTTCAGCCCATGTCGGCTTAATAAGCGAGCTTGCGATAGGAAGCGCCAGTCCAAAGGTGGCGCAAAACTGGTTGAATTCACGCCGGCTGCGCTGCCTTCCCCACTGGATATTCATTACAAGGCCTTCGGATTCTTTGGTCGTTTCATGCGCTCCGGCCGAAGTTCCACCCCAATCCTTCGGGTCGCAGCGAGCGGATAGTTACTTTGCGGATCGTCAGCAATGATTCAACTGCGGAACAATGAGATGCATCCCACCGGACGCTTCCTTGCTTAGTTAGTGCGGGCACGTATTTGGTTGCCCGTCGAGACTTTCGTGCTTGTGCTCGAATGTCGCTCGTGTGCTGTTTCCCAATTGTCCAATTGTGACGACGTGCATGCTATCGAAGTCTTTACCGTCCCAATCCTTTACCTCCTTCATGTTCGCTGCGTCGGCACCGTGCGCACCTAAGATAGCACGGACGACAGGGGCAATCTGCTTGTGTTCCCACGCGACGAGAACAAAGACGTTACGGTCGGACGCAAGGCGCTTCTCAAGCGCAGTTATCAATCCTTTTCTATCATTGAGGTCGAGGCTTACATCGACGGGAAGGCCGAACAACACCGCCGTAGGCTCAACTGTCGCGAGGGGTCGAACGTAATCGTAAGAGATTCCGGCGTCCTTCTTAGGATGAGAAGGATTGGGGGCGAAGATCGCATCAGGTTTGCCAAAAGATTGTGCGATAGTTGGCGCAAGCGCGAGGGCTCGATTTAAGCCTTGGCAGGGGAGCTGTCCAAAACCGCCCTCTGGCTTTTCTCCATGTCGGATGAAAACAATCGTTTGCACGGCGGTCTCGTCCTGAGACGCGCCGTTGCTGGAGTGAGCAGTTGATAGCGACAAGATGGCAAGTACGAGCTTCGCACCCTGCCGAAGTATAGAATTGGCCATCCTGTTACCCTAGCATCTTGGTTGACGGCATCGCCGCAGCACCGATCAATTTGCGTTTCAAAGAAACTCAGAAACGTTTGTGCGTCAGCTCAGCCGCGCGCCGTCCTGTCTGGTTATGGCACGAAACTGACGTCCTAAGTGCGTCGAGGATCACCCTTTACTTCGCGGTATTTGCTTGCTTCAACGCGGTGTCTTGGTCTGAGGCGTGTGCGATCAGAACCGAAGACGGAATCGTCATGGGCCACGATCTTGTCGCTTGTGGCGGTCAAGGCGTAGTAAGCTACTGTTGCCGCGCTGGCTCGTATCCGCGATCGCTGACGCCGAAACTTCTTACCCAAAGGAACACATTTTGATGTCACTCACGTCAGCCGCCGGACTGGGGCGCACGATAGCAGCAGCCGTCGTCGCGACCATAGCCGCCAACGCATGGTCGGGTTCCACAAAAGCAGATTACAGTTCAGCGCTTGCTGCTGCCCAGGCCAACGCGTACAAATTTATCGCCGGCACAGAGACGAAGCCGCCCGTATCGGGGCCCAAGGCAGTGGTCGGCAAGTCGATCTACATCATCTCGTGCGGGCAGGCCGTGCCCGGGTGCTCTCTGCAGACTAACGCGGCTTTAGAGGCTGGCAAAACTCTGGGCTGGGATGTAACCGTCTTCGACGGATCGTTCGGTGCCAATGACGGTTATAACAAAGGCATCCGGCAGGCGATTGCAGCGCATGCCAACGGAATTATCTTGGTGTCGATCGACTGCAACATGGTCACTCAACCACTCCGGGAAGCTAAGAGTGCCGGCCTGAAGGTCATTGGTCAGAACAGCTTCCCCTGCGCCGACGCCCCATCCTTGATGACGGCGATGGACTACTCGTCCAGCACGCCTAGTCTCGCTTCGTTTGGCCACGCCGAGGGCGTTGCACAGGCGGACTACATCATCGCGAAAACTGAGGGCAAGGCGAAGATTCTTAATTTCCGTTTCGTTGACAACGCTCTCGCGATCCAGATAACCAATGGCTTCAACTCCGAGATCGCCAAGTGTACCGGTTGCTCGGTGACGGATGCGGACATCACATTTTCGGACTACGGCACGCCGTCAGGTTTTTCCCGAAAGGTTAGCTCTGCGCTGCTCGCCGCGGGAGACGTTGATGCAGTGCGTGTGCCATTCGATTCATTTATAACCGGTGGTGTGGGTCAGGCAGTTGTCAACGCGGGCAAGGCGGCGAACACGCTAGTGGTCGGGTCGGAAGGTTTCGAGGCCAATCTGAATTTGATCCGGGAGAAAAGGGGGCAGTCGGCAGCCATAGCATCCGATCAGCAGTGGATCGGTTGGGGATCGGCTGACGCCATGAACCGAGTCTTTGCTGGCGGCGAGCCCACTCCCGCGGGCATTGGTTTTAAGCTAATCGACGCCTATTACAACCTGCCGTCATCGGGCGACTACCATTCGGCGGTGGATTTCAAGTCGGCGTACAAGGCCGTCTGGGGAAAGTAAAGACATGCCATCGTCCAGGGGCTTCAGCGCCAGGACGTTGGCGGCGGTCCACTCATGCCGACGATCTCGCGGCGGTAGCCACGCTGACCCCGGTCTCCGCTCTGAGTTGTTGAGGCCGCCGCGTCTTGCGAAGTATCTTGTGCCTCGTGAAACCTCTGATCAAGGATGCTGGCGACGAACAGCGCAATGATCCCCAGTGGCAGTCCGAAAAAGACAATCGTCAGCACAAAACCAACAAGCATTTCCAACATGACGCCCGTGCCCGCGATTTTTTTGCATTTCTACCAAGTCGTCCAGCAAAATAACTAGTCTACGCGATTTCTCGCGGCTGCAATCAGCCCCAGGTTGGTTGCCTGATGAGCAACTTAATTGATGAAACCCATCAGCTTATCGTCGGTTCGCGAACTTGAGAATGATGCGGCGCAAGTGCGGCTCACGAACAAAGCGAAGTGCTTCAGTAGCAGGATACCATCCAGTTTGGCGCTCTTTCTTTTCAGGCCAATGCTTGTGTTGGCGCGTCACACGAAGTGCAAACACCTGAACGCGACAGCTCGCTTTGTCGCCTTTTTCCAGAACCTTGTTGTATGGATATGAACCAATCGGCCGCTTGCTCACCTTACCAATGACGCCGGCTTCTTCGAACGCTTCCGTCGCTGCCGTGTCGCGTGGTGGCATACCGCGCTTAGGCCAACCTTTTGGAATGATCCAGCGCCGCGTCCCGCGCGACGTAACCAACATAATCTCCAATTGGGATTTGCCCTTCGCGCGATACGGCAAAGCGGCGTATTGAACATGCCGGCTCGATTTGGGCTTTCTGCGTTCGCTCGTACGTTTCTTCATCAATTGCGATCTGGTGCTGCGGTTCTTTGTTCTTGACCAAACTAGGTAACCTCGTGAAAATCAACGCAAGTATCTGAGGATGCTTAATAATAGGCAAGTCCAATGTTACACGACAAACCCTGATAACGCATAGAAAAGTGCTGCCATCAACGCCGCAGCCGGCAACGTGATGATCCATGCAATTACGATATTGGTGGCGACGTTCCACCTGACCGCGGAGACCTTGCGGGCCGCGCCGACGCCGATCACCGATCCGGTCACGGTATGCGTTGTCGACACCGGGATGCCCAGGTAAGTCGCCGCAAACAGCATGATCGCGCCAGCGGTCGCGGCACAACTGCCCTGCACCGGCGTCAGCCGCGTGATCTTCGATCCAACCGTATGCACGATGCGCCACCCGCCCACCAGCGTGCCAAGCCCTATGGCGGCCTGGCAGGTGATGACGACCCAGAACGGAACGTAGAACTCGCCGCCAAGATGACCTTGAGAGAACAGCAGTACGGCGATGACGCCCATGGTCTTCTGCGCGTCATTGCCGCCGTGGCCAAGCGAAATCAGAGACGCGGACGCAAACTGCAGCCACTGAAACGTACCCTCCACGGCGCGCGGGCTGCTGCGCGCGAAGATCCAGGAGACGGCGAGGACCAGCAACATAGCCAGAAAAAATCCGAACAGCGGCGACAGAACGATGAACGCGCCAGTCGCGAGCAGGCCCGACCAGACAATTGCGCTAATTCCCGCCTTGGTGACGCCGGCGCCCAGGAGCCCGCCAATCAGCGCATGTGAGCTGCTCGAAGGAATGCCGCCCCACCAGGTAATGAGATTCCAGACGATGGCGCCCATCAGGGCCCCGAAGATCACCCTGGGATCAATGACGTCGGCTGACACGATGCCGATGCCGACGGTCCGCGCCACGTGCACGCCGAACACGAGAAACGCAATAAAATTGAAGAACGCCGCCCATGCCACCGCATAGCGCGGCTGCAGCATACGGGTAGAAACAATGGTCGCGATCGAATTGGCGGTATCGTGCACGCCATTAAGAAAATCGAACGCCAGCGCCACCACGATCAGGCTGACCAGAACGGGCAAGCTGAGAACGATGGTCATTGTCTATTGGGCTGGTTACAGCTGATCAATGACAATGGAGTTGATCTCGTTTGCGACATCCTCGATGCGATCCACGACTTTTTCCAAGTGGTCGTACAGCTCCGAGCCGATGATGAAGTTCATCGCGTTCCCCTGAGCGCCGTTCTCGGCTCGACTGGCGACAAAGAGCGCCTTGAGTCCGCGGTTGTGAATGTCGTCCGCCTGCTCCTCGATGGAGATGATCTTGGCGGTTAGCGTGTTCAGGCGCGGAGCATTGTTGCTGATCGAGCTCAGAAGCGGCACCGCCTCGCGCACCAGCTGCGAACCTTGCAGGATAATGTCGCTCATCTGTTGCATCTGCGGCTCGAAATCGCGCAACTCGAACATCACGATGGTTTTTGCAGTCTTATTCATCTGGTCGATTGCGTCGTCCATCGAGGAAATCAGGCTCTGGATGTCGGTGCGATCGAACGGCGTGACAAACGTTCTGCGGACCGCGATAAGAACTTCGCGTGTTATATCGTCGGCCTGGGCTTCGAGTTCAAAAATTTGCTTGCAGTGACCTTCAATGTTTTCGCCACCCTGCAACAATCCGCGTAAGGCCTCCGCGCCGGCAACCACAATAGTGGCGTGCTTCTCGAAGAGCTGGAAGAAACGGCCTTCCTTTGGCATCAAAGCCTGAAACCAGCCAAACATTTTGTTTATTCGTTTCCTCGAATCGTTCCTAGGACAGTTAGCCGGTCTACTCAATTGCCCAAGAGGCGTGCCGTTCTCGTCGTGCATTTGATATCGGCTCTCTGCAATCACCCCGTGGAGCACGCCGAAAACGAACCACGCCAGCGTACTCGTTCGCCTTGCATTAAGTCCGAATTTTCTGACCGCGCTCCGTATTCGTCGACACAAGGGAGACCAGCGCGGTCGCCGGCGGCATTATAGCGATAGCTTGATTGGCGCGACGGAGTTAAATTGCGACAAAGTCGCCTTAACACGTATCGGGCTTAATCACCGGCCGCTCGGCCGCACAATCCCGACACCCACCGGGTTTCCTCGATCATCTTCGTCTGGATCACGTGAAGGATCTTGAATAAACGCAATACAGCCTTTTTGAGACGATGGAGAGATGCCATAAGGACACTGGCGTTTGTCGTCGACGCCTCTCGCACGCGCCCATGTTGCAACCTAAAGCGTGAATGTCACACGCATGCTTGCAAATATAGCCGCCAAACGTTCGATCTTGCGTGATTACCTGGTGACCAGCCGCTACCGACCATACTGTGCCCTGACTACCAATTGAATGGGCTCTGATAAGGCGCGATGTCGCCTTTTGGCCCATCGCGTCGAATTGCGGGCGCTGCAATGCTCTGGTCGCAATTGGGGGCATAGCGGACATCGGGATGCGCTGGAGCCGGAAGGATCGGTCGCGAAAGACCCTTGGGCGACATTGCACGCGCTTGATCTTTTCGCATCCTCACCCAGGGCTCTCCGCTCGCTTCACAAAAAGAGAGTACCGCTTAACGACGGCCTCGAGTTGCTGTTCCTGCTCTGGTGTCGCTGGCACCATTGGTAGGCGGTGCTCATTCTTTGGAATCAAGCCCATGAGCTTCATCATGCACTTGATCGGAATGGGCCCGGTATCAAGGGAAGCCGCCAACATTATCTCATCGAGCTCGAGAGCCAGCCTCTGCGCCTCTTGAAAGTTGCCGGCCATGCAAAGATCATTGAGACGTGCAATATGGTTGGGTGCGACGTTCGACGTCGTGATCATCGTACCACATCCGCCCATGGCGCGCATGGCGAACGCTGTGCTTTCGAGACCACCGAAAACGCAGAAATCTGGGCCAAGCCGGCTCATAAGCCTCGACACCAATGCAAGATTATCATCGGTGTTTTTCAATCCGACGAAATTGGGACATCGCTCTGCGATCGCTTCGAATGTGTCAGCGGTCACTGAGACCGCAGCACGCCCCGGAATGTGATAGATAAGGAAAGGGAGCTCTGTTCTGCTGGCGAGATCTGTGAAAAATTCTACAAGACCGCGCTGGGGAGGACGCGCGTAGTAGGGCGTGACCGACACAACTACATCGGCGCCCGCTTTCTCCGCTCTGGCAAGAAGTGTCACTGCTTCGGCGTGGGACTCGGCGGGAATCCCAGCGGCCACCGGTCTGCGGCCCGCTGATGTTTTGACAGCGATGTCGATTAATCGTGCTTTCTCATCCGACGTGAGCGTCGTTGGCTCGCCGCTGGTCGCATTAACCAGCAACCCGTGCGCACCTTGATCAATCTGCCACTCAATCAAAGCAGCATATCGATCGTAATCAACCGCGCCGCCTTGGAATGGTACGACAAGCGGAGTGAATGCACCTTTGAGGAAAGAGATCTTACGTATCATAGTTGCCGCTCTTTTGCTCGTTCAGTGTGGGCCATTTTTATACCTCTAGGCCGAAGGAAATCACGTTGAGGCGTCCAATGTACGGTGCCATGAGGGCGTTCGGCTGGACCATCTGCGCTTTAGCGTCTGTTTGTCTTCTTTACCGCGAGGTAGTGGTCGGATAAGGCGATGGGGTCCCTGACGATCTGGCCTCGCTAGGGTAGTGCGCCACGTAGTGCCACCATCCTGCAGATAGCTTGGGGAGGTAAAAAATGACCTGGCACCCCACAGTACATAACGAGGGTAAAGCGGTTTCGATGCGCACCATAGTAGCGGCAAGCGCAATCGGCACGACTATCGAGTGGTACGACTTTCTGATTTACGGCACGGCGGCGTCACTCGTTCTCAACAAGCTCTTTTTTCCAACCCACGACCCGCTGGTTGGGCAGCTCATAGCGATCAGCACCATTGGCGTCGGCTTCTTCGCTCGACCGCTCGGTGCCGTTATCTTGAGCCACTTCGGGGATCGGCTGGGCCGCAAGTCTATGCTGATTGTGACGTTGGTGAGTATGGGTGTGGCAACGGCACTGATCGGCTTGCTTCCCACTTATGCGAGCATCGGTATCATGGCGCCGGTGTTGTTGGTCGCGTGTCGATTGGTGCAGGGAATTGCGGTCGGCGGCGAGTGGGGTGGCGCGGTCTTAATGGCTACCGAACACTCTCCGCCTGAGAAACGTGGCTTCTATGGAAGTTTGGTTCAGATTGGCTTTCCATTGGGAATGGCACTCGGTACCGCATCATTTTTTGCCTTGGCTTCCCTCAGTGATCAGCAATTCATGTCGTGGGGCTGGAGGGTACCTTTTGTCGCGAGTGCCGTGCTGGTGGTTATTGGCATTTTTATTAGGTTGCGGATCGAGGAAACCCCGGCTTTCAAGCGGGTCCTGCGCGAAGGCAATGTCGCGCGCCTACCAGTTCTGGATACCATACTGCATCACCCCAAGGATCTCATGATCGGGCTCGGCGCACGGATCACCGAGATATCGTGGATTTACGTTTTGACTATCTTCGGGCTGAGCTACGCAGTCACCGACCTCGGACTTCTCGCAGCCTAGTGCTTGGAGCCATAGCGCTGGGGGCTGTGGTCGAGCTAATTACGATACCTCTGTTCGGAAATCTCTCCGACCGCATGGGTCGGCGGGTCATATATCTCGTCGGATGCGTTGCCGCGATTTGTCTTTCGTTCCCCGTTTTTTGGGCGATCGCGACACGCGAGCCCGTCATAGTTGTCTTGGCTTTCGTCATCGGAATGTCCGTCGGACACGGCATTATGTACGGTGTACAAGCTAGTTTTCTCAGCGAAATGTTTCCCCCAAACTTGCGCTATAGCGGTGCGTCACTCGGATATCAGCTCGCCGCGCCTCTAGGAGGAGGAGCTCGTGCCGCTGGCCGCCGGTGCAATCGTCGGCTTAACCCATGGCGCAACCTGGCCTGTCTCACTTCTTATGATTGCGATCGCTTCCGTGACGATCCTGGCCATTTGGGCGGCGCGGGAGACGGCTCCCCAAGTCACAAAGTTGCAGCCAACGTTCACGTGATCACGCGGCCCACGAATGCCTTGGCTGGTGCACCCAGGCGGCTGTCGAGTGCTCCCGTATCTGTGAACGTATCCATGCTTCCTCTCCTTTGCACGCAACAAGAGGCGCGCGGCTAGCCGATCTGCGAGTGCCGACGGCACCCGCAATGCAAGCCAGTATTAATTTTTTAGATTAGATATTGTGCCACCGATGGCATCAACGCTGCAGGTGGGCGAACGGAGATTTCGGTAGGTCGCCGTTTTGTGGGCAGCTCTCGGGCAAGTTGGCTGCTTGCCAGTACCGGGCCATGTTATATTCAAACGCGCGGGCGGCTAGTTCGCCTTTTCATCACACCCTCGGCAGGCTGAGAAGTTCATGAGTCCGGGACGTTCATTTGCGAGCAAAATCGTAGATTAGAATGGATGAAATTGAATGGAGGTACCAGGGTAATTCTGCCGGTCGGCACGACCTGGCACGCTCGATAGATAGCACGCGCCCTATGCCCTTGCCTTCAATGCCGCTTGGCAGAACAGGCATCGTGCTGAACCGCAGCCGCGTCCAGGATTGCGGATAGCCGCCGCCAAGTCGGCCACGCTGACGGCAAGGCCTTCGCGGAAAATCGCGTCGTCGCGCCCTTCTGACGCGGCTCGTAAACTGGCGTCTACAACGGCAATATGAAAGCGCACGGCGAAATCTGTCTGCTTGGCATCGAACTGCTGCAGTTCCGCTCGAACCGTTCGGATGTCTTCAATGGCCACGGGCATGACAGCACGATAGCTAATCTCGACTAGGCCCGCGAGATAGTCGCTCGGTCATCGAGCTGGTTTGTTAGATGTCGCTGATTGCTGGGATCAGACGTAGCCTCTGACCGAGTGTTTTAGCTACAAGGCGTCGTATTAGGCTTTTCTTTGTACCCATTTCCGGCTACAAAGTCGTCCTTTCCTTGAACCGGGAGTTATTTGAATGCCTAAGAAAGTATCGAAACGTCGCGCGTGGACGCCAGAGCATGTGCGGACGTTGAAGTCGCTAGCTAAAAAGAGAAAGCCCGCGGCGAGAATCGCCAAGGCATTGAAGCGAACCGAGGGTGCGACACGCCAAAAGGCGTTCAGTATGGGATTGTCGCTCGACGCGCGTGCCTAATTTTCTACCAACAAGTTCAAAGGCCAAACTATCAATTTAAGCTCCGCCAGGCGCGGAGCTTTTTTGTGAGTCTCCAGCGCGCGGAGCGATATTGTCACCTCTGTATAGCAGCCGAGGCGCACGGCGACAGTCCCACCTCTTGCCCGAAAGTTGGATCGCACGGGACGAGCGGGCATCTGATGACGCGACTTGCGGCCTACAAGAGGGCCTCCTTGAACAAGGCGCTCATCTGCTCCCAGGAGCGGGCGTCTGCTTTGGCGTCGTAGCGGGCGAAATCGGGGCGTCCCAACCGATCAGCCTTTTCATTGGTGAAGCTGTGCACAACCCCGCCATAAACGGTGATCTGCCAATCCACGCCGCCCGCGCTCAGCATTTTGCCGAAGGCTTCCCGTGATTCGACGGGGATCGATGGATCGCGCCAAGTAACGCCAGAACCTTGGCTTTGATCTGCTTGGCATCGCCCGGCGAGGTGACCTGCAGCCCGCTGTGGAAACCAACCGCCGCCTTGATGTTAGCCCCGGTCAATGCCAGCTCGTAGGTCATTGTTCCGCCGAAGCAGAACCCTATGGCGGCGACGCGACTGACATCCACCTGCGGGCGCCCGGTCAAAGCGTTCAAAGCGTTGACAGTACGGGCGCGGACCTTAGCGGCATCGGTGCGCAGAGGTTGCAGCAAAGCCATGACTTGGTCGAGTTCCGTGATCGCGAGTCGAGGGCTGTCACGCCGCCGAAACGACCAGTCGAGGCAGCGGGGGTTAAGTCGATTCGCGGCGCCGCCGTTGTTGGCCCAACCCCATTTGCTTGGCCAGCTGCGAACGCACCACGGCATAATCGGGCGCAACCATCGGGTAATCAGCAGGTAAGTTCCACTTCGCGCGATATTGATCAGGCGTCATCTGGTACTGGGTGCCCAAGTGGCGCTTTAGGGATTTGAACTTCCCCCCGTCTTCCAGACAGACGAGGTATGCGGGTGTGATCGAGCGTTTTATCGAAACAGCAGGCTTGAGCGGCTCGGCCGGTCCGGCGCCAGCCGCGCCACTGGAGACGCGCATCAATGCCAAATACACTTGGCTGATCAGGGCCGAAATTTCGGCGCTGGATACGCTGTTGTTCCTGACGTAGGCGGATACGATGTTGGCGGTCAGTTGGATACAACTGGCTTCGTTAGAAAGATCAGCCATGTTAGACCTGATGCTTCAAGAATAACCGCACTCCGGCGGCGCCATGCATCGCAAGTAGATTGGCTTTTTATTGTTTTTGAGGAGGTGATCCTGGCACCAACAATGGGGCGTCGTCATCGTGGGGCTCGTTCTTCTGTTGCGCCAACTCTCGTGCAGCCACTTCTGTCCGCAAGCGAAACAAGATCACGTCGAGCAATTCCTGGATTTCGGCTTCATCGCAACCCAAACCTTCGGGTGTTTGGCGGTAGCCATCGGCGGCCGCGTCGAGAGCTTTGGTTCGTTTCTCGGTGGGGGTAGCAAGAATTGCTTCGGCAACACGGAAAACGCCGGTAATTGCTGCGTCGAGAACCTGTTGCTTGGTATCCAGGGCCGCACTCATCACGTCTTACTCCTACGCCGCACTAATTCGTCCTTATAAGGTTTAAGCAGAAACATTCGTCATTTTGACCACAGCGTGGCGATTTTAGCCAAAAGGTTGCTCTCAGCAAGACAAAGAGACGGCCCCAAGGGAAGCAGCCAGGTCGGGCCTGATAACCCCGGTGCATTTGAGCCGCGACCATCCTCATCAAATAAGAGCCCGTTCCACGTTGAGGTGGATCACTGTGGTTCGAGGGCAATCACGATACAAGTGCCAAAGCCGCCACAAGCAGGACACCAAATCCCATCATTGCAATTGCGACGGGATCATAAGCGGGAATTTGAAACGTCGCGAGACTCCCAAGGTCGCGAACCGTGCAGTTTGGTGCTCGAAATGGCCGAAGGCGGAATGTTCGCCTCTTCAAGGAAAAAAAGCGACTTCCCGTTGGAGCGATCATGCGGCCGCCGAGGCTACCTCGCTGGCTTCTCCGATTTTGAATAGCCGCAAAGGAATATCTATCTACCGAAGGGGTCATGTTGTTAGCACGCAAAATGCAGCCGGACCACCTCAAGGAATTAGCAGAGCGGCTGTACGATCTTCGCGACACAGCCCGCATCATTCCCCTCGCCCAAGCGGAAATCGGTGATGGCTCGGCAAGTGGAGATTGGAGCCCTTTTCCCAGATTCTCTCACGACAATGTCAATATCTGGGTAAGGCGCTCTCCTGAGTACAAGGCTGTGCGTGGTTGGGTTGTCTTCGACTTTTCCAGGAATCCTACGTTTCGAGCTAGGTTCGTTCGGTTCGCCGCACACTCCGTTATCGAGGCACGCGATGGCACGCTGTGGGATATTACCCAGCGGTACACATCGCGACCGCACCCGTTTATCCGCCATCCCGGCACCGACGAGGACTTCGACCACCTTAGGGCCAGCGCGGTCATGCACGTCGACCACTATTTTTAGAGACCAGTTTATCTTTCGCACGAAAGGGTGGGTGTGCGCGGCATCGCTCCTGAGTCGGCTGCCGCACTTACGTTAATCCGAGATCTGCTTGTACGCGGCATAGGGCATGCTTTGTAGAGCCAAGGCAATTACGTAGCTGCCCGTTCGGCCAACTCAGTCGCCACTGTACGGGCGAACCAGTTTCCGCGCGCGGTGAGCCGCGCGGACGCGCTTCCACGGAGCACACTCAGGATCAGCATCCCGTCGCGCCCAAGATCTGCAACCGTGGCACCGGAGATGGGGTTGTCGCTGGCGTTAGGCACGGTCCAGACGCCGCAACGCTTATGAAGGCTCCCACCGTTCAAGCAGGCAATCAAGGCGACCCGCTTCGCGGACGACAGAGTAGCGGTCGGCGCGCGCCCCTCATCGGACGCAGGCAGCAGGAAGGGCGAACTCGTATGGTCAATACGTTTGGGCATGTCAGTTCCGCGCGTGGCCTATAATTTATTGCATCCCTGGAAAACGAGCGATCCCGCGATGTTGGCTTCGCTCCATTTGGAACAGAAGAGTTACACCAACACCATCTCAGATCAGCCGCGCCGACGTGACCGATTCACCACCGGATTCGCCTTAACGTACTATTTACCTTATTGCGACCAACCTCGCACAGCGCTCCACGGTATGCGGGAGAGAACAATGGACGCTGCGGAATCAAAGTTATCGCTGTCCAACACGACTACGAAGAGGATCGAGGGCGGCATTCGTGCCCTCGTGCGCGGCAACAGGTCGGTTTCGGCTAGTGTAACTGTGCCTAGCGAGGACAATCCGGCCGCGGGAGCGGCGTCCATCTCCGTTCCGACTAATGTAACGGTGCCTAGCGAGGACAGCCTGGCGGCGGGAGTGCCTAGCGAGGACAGCCTGGCGGCGGGAGCGGCATCCATCGCGGACATTGAAAGGCTCATCGCCGAGCTACTAGTCGCTCGCGACTATCTGCAAGCCGAGGGCGAGCGCGTGCGGCGGGTCAATGCTAATTATGCCCACTTGGCGCAGACCGCATCGGCCTCGGTCAAGATCATTGCCGAGAGCATTGGCAAATGGCGCGTCCCGCAGCAAGACTCAGTGAAGCAGACCTCCTCGGCAAATGGCGAGATCCACGCACCGGCCCTCAATCAGGCTCGCGACGTGAACTCCAATAGCAACGAGGTCTCGTAGCGTCGCACCTTGAAATGTCGGCTTTCTTTGAGATTCTCGGTATCCGCCCTGCAAAGGTATTTCACTCTCGAGGATCGCTTTTGGATTCGGCTGCGCAGGCGGTCAGCGGACATCCGGAAGCTGCCGCAAGCGAATTAAGTGCGAACCCAAAGAATCCGGAGCCAGCCGATATTGCACGGTCGGCCGAGGTCGGCCGTGTTGGTGCGCCAGAAAATGTTGCGACTGCGCCGTCGGCCGGAACCGCGCCGGTGGAGAACAACGCAACCAAGAAGCAGCGCGTTGCAACGCGTTATCCTCCGCGCGACCGACTATTCGGGTTTGTGCAGGGCGGCCGTTATGATGGACGTTGGGGCGGCTTTTATCAGAACGGTCGTAACCCCTATCACGCCTGGTGGTGATATTGGTGACCAGGTATCGGCGGGCGCTTGGAAAGCGCGCACGCGTTGGGAAATCGCCTCGCCGGTGAAATTGTACTGCGGTCTCCGGCCGGACGCTTTGATTGCGTTCGAGACGACGCGACCGCTGGCGCCAACGCGCCCGAACTTGCCACGACGAATCCGGATCGTCGACACGCCGCCGACCGCTTCCAAGTAAAGCAAAATGATGCGCGTCATTCACCCCCTCAATTGGGGGGTCGATGCGTTGGCGCCACGGTCGTGATAGTATCAATTCGGGAGTGCTTTCCGGGACACAAAACAATTTGATACGGAATCCGCGCTCCTAACGCAAAAAACTAAGGGGAAACGCCATGACGGAATTGCTCGCACTATCAGTGAGTGTCGCCGTACTAGGGGGCATTTGGGCCTTCATCGCGCTTGGACCTTTGGCTAGCCTTGCTCTCGTTTGGGTTGGATTCATCGGCGCCGGCTGCTTTTTCGCTGCAGGCGGCGATACGAAGGCGCTGACCAAGACAATCGTTGGCATGATCTATGGTGCCATCGTCGCTTGGATCGCTCTTCTGATCATCGCCAAAGTTCCCGTGCCGTCACTGGGAACCGTTTGGCCAGCGATCGTCGTCGGTGTGACGGTGTTCTTTCTTGTTATCGTTGCATCCGCCGATTTACTCTCTTGTGTTCCGGCCAATGTGTACGGCTATGCCGCGCTGGTCGGTTACACATTGTCGGCGGGCAAGTTGAATGAACTAACCGCGGTGGATAACTCAAATCCGCTGTTGCTCATTGCCGTCTCCGCCATCTTGGGCGGCGTGCTTGGCTATCTGATGGGGCAGCTGGCTGGCGTGATGAAACCCAAGCCGGCGAAATAGCTATTTAACTGCCTGCACCGACTTTTCTGTAGTTGGTGCAGGCTTGCCACGCGCAAATGCTCCTGCGCCGAGAATAAGGTTGTTACCGCGGCGTTGATCGCCGAGCGAAGAGCGCGCGCGACTAAACCACTTCGCGACGAAGCGACATCGCAAACAATGACATCAGTCGAGTATAAGGGATATCGAATTGAGGTAAGCCCTATCGGCGAGGGTTGGAGGGCATCTATCTTTCCGCCAGGCTCAAACCGCGTGTTGGCTGATAGCCCGTCCAATCTTGAGAAAAGTCGCACCGAGGAAATTGTTGCGGAGGCCAAGCGGATTATCGATGCGCGCCTACCATCCTCCAATTAGGGGCGATCAATTTCAGAATGTGCGGCTCATCGCTCGTCCATGGCGGCTACCTGCGCACCAGCTCCGGCAGCTTGGCGATGTTGGCGCGATCAGCTTCGCTGCCACCTCAATGCAAAAACGTTAAGCCCACACCTATGAGGCTGACGATCACCGCTGCGATAGCGGCGAAAAAGGTCCAACGGACATAGTGGTGTGTTTTTTCCTCCCGGAGCCGCCCCTCTTCGGCTTCGTCGCCGAACCAACGAAACGCCGCCTGCCTCTTCGGCTCATCGGCGATACCGATGCCGCTATTGAGCGCGTCGCGGAGTTGTTTCTCGCCGATGCGCTTGAATTCAGCACGCCATGCCAATTCAACTTCTGGCTCGGCCATCAATTGCCTTTCAGCCGGGTCGGCAGTTTCGCGCCGGACCTCGATTTGTGGCATTGTTGAACGTTGCTACCAATATAGCTCTTTGCGTACCGCCAATAAAGCAACGAAAGATTGCCATTTCTCTTGCGGTCGCCGGGGCCACAGTCGCTCCCTTTGTGTTTCACACCTACAAAACGCCTTACCCTAAATGGCAAACTTGGACACCGTTGACCGCAGAATTCAGACAACAAATCACGGCCAACCTCCCCAGCTGCAGCATTACGGAGTACTAAGGGCCGCCGTAAGTTTAAGAGGTTCTTGCGCGAGGTGACCGAAGATGAGGATGAGGATGAGGACGTGATCGATGTTGAGTCGAAATAGGGCGAGCCTTATTCGCCGTTCATAGGCGAAGGTGCTGGCGGAGGGCTCCAGCCTTACGCTCGTTGTCAGCCGTCAAATTTCAAACTTCCGATGATGAGGGTTTTCCGCGTTGGGTTGGAGTCATGTGCCCCGAGACAGACAGAGCCTGCGCTGGACACCCTTTGTCGTTCGGTCGATCATGCGTGCTGGGAAGAGTAGGCCGCCGTCTTGGACATCGTGGTCTGGCCGCGGAGCCTGGGCCTCGAGAACAGAACTTGTGATTTTCAACCGAAATGATTCCGGAGGCGACATGGCCAGCTAACGCCGTGAGGATGCGCCGCTTGGCGTTGCATGTGGCTTTTGCAATGCGACGGCGTCAAACTGAAGGAAGGCGCCGATCCAAGAATAGGAAAAAGCCGATGAAGAAGTTTATCGCGGCCGCAGCGTTTGCAGCGGTACAGTGGCAACCCGTCCACGCCCAGATTATCCTCGGCTCGATCCCGGAGGAGTTTCGGGGCGACTGGTGCTGGCAGGAGAGCACTAACGGCGAGGAGATTTTCAAGCCTGGCGCGTGCAAGTTCAAGGCTGGTTCCTTGAGCATCGATCGCATGACCCTGGATACGGGCCACCTATCCTGCGTCTTCGACAGTGGGACGATGGGCGACGACCACACCCTCAAGATGCGGATGCACTGCACCGATCCCGAGGAAAAGCAACCATCGGTGTACGGTGCCCAGCTCAAGCTGCGGCCTGACAAGAAGATCGAACTTATTGTAGAGCCGATGGATCAACAGTGATTGAGGCTCATGGACCTCGGTGGATGGAAGCGAAGCCTGGGCAAATTCTCATCAGCCCACGAGTGTTGACGAAGGTCGAGAACGCCGTGAAGGTTGAGCCGGTCGGCGAGTTCGAGTTGAAGGGGATCAGGCGTCCCCCTGGCGGCGTACAACGTGCTCGCCGGAAACACCGGCGGCTAAGGGACCAAAGAGCCGGATCGTTTTTCTACGTCGGGCAAACGAGACCGCACCTAACTACCGCCTGAAAATTGGTCTTAATGCTTTGCCCTTCTCGCTATTAGAGGATTCTTGCGGATGCGGGAGAGGGGTCGAATATTCATCCAAGCGGAGTGCTTAAAGGTGGCACGCCGACAACCGGGGTGCGGCGTCCTCCAATCAGTTCTCATTGCTCCAATCAGTTCAGAAGCCGGTGGCCCCAACTGGGAAATTGTCAGTTTCCTTCCCGATCTGCCTCCACTTGCCCGGTTGGACGCCATAAGGGCCATTGGGCCACTCAGACAAAAATATGCGCTCATTGCTCGACAACCAGCTAAATGATCTCGCCTCAAAAGCATTGAGGTCGGCGGACTCAGCCATGATCGATGCCTGTTGGTAGAGTAAGTTGCGTTTATCCCTAAAGCTGCGCGGTCGCCCCTTTGCTGAAGAAAGTTGTAGAGGCGCTCGCGGGCCCCCACCGCAACTAAGCTATCCAAAGCGCAGCATTGACGATGTTGAGCCACGCAGGCGATGGAATATAATGAGCGCGAGCCTGTTGTCGCGAGGATACAACAATGGATGCTGCTACGTCGAAAACGCTCGGCAATCACTCGCACGTCGTGCGCCCCGCCGAGATGGAATGGAAAAAGACCCGCTTTCCCGGTTGCGAGGTAAAGGGCCTCCTCCTGGAGAAGCAGACCGGCCTCGCAACCGCACTTATGCGGCTCGCGCCCGGCGCGGTTCTGCCTGACCACGAGCACGTCAAGATCGAACAGACCTACATGCTCGAAGGCAAGCTGGTCGATAAGGAAGGCCCTGTGGCGGGCTTAAGTGTCGGTCCCGGCGAGTTCGTCTGGCGCGAAGCCGGCACACGCCATGTCGCCTGGACGCCGGAGGGTGGACTGATGCTGGCGATGTTCCAGGTGCCCAACAAATTCTTCGAGGCAGATGGCCGCGTCACCGACATATCAGGCGCCGACTGGGACAGCATTTGGGGCCACGTGTTCGAGGATTAGTCGCGCTTCCAATAATAGGAGCGAGGCTTATGCCGATCCGTCCATTTCTCGCCGGTTGAGCATTTGACTCAGAGAGCACCGCCGAAATCAGCCTCTGCTAAGCCGCCCGGCCCACGCAATTAGAGGCGCTTCATATTCCCAACCCTAGATTCCGTCTGATGCTTTTGGTCATTCTCGATCATTACTTCGTTGTTGCGCCGCCGCGTTTCTTGGCCACCCACCCCCGGATGCGCGCGTTAAGAGGGTTGGCGTAGCTTCACTTACAGCACAAGAGGTCGAGCCGCGTGGACGTTCGGCGGCAAGGAGCGCAAGAATTCGCCGAATTTTATCCTCCTGGCCATCGTGGCTGAAACTTCGTGGTGGCAAAACTGGTGCACGTCCACAGCGCGGACACGTCATTGGAGGAATTTGCGTAGCGTACGCCGCGTGAGCAGCATAGCCATTTGAGAATAGAACGCTCAAATGGTCGGTCCAGCGCTGGATACGGGACCGTCGCTAGGGAGATCTGTGATGAGAATGAGCGCCGACCGCATCTTGACGAGTCACTCCGGCAGCCTGCCGCGTCCCGACGAGTTGATCGAAGCTAATCGCGCCCGCGAGGCCGGCGCAACGGCCGATGAGCAGCGTTTCCAAGAACAGTTGCGATCGGCGGTCTTGGAGGTGGTGCGACGGCAGCAGACGTTTGGCATCGACGTTCCCGGCGATGGCGAGTTCGGCAAGTCGATGGGGCATCGGGTAAATTACCGCGCTTGGTGGAGCTATAGTTTCAATCGTCTGAGTGGACTCGATCTGGGCGGGCCTGGTCTATACGACGCTCCGCCAAAACGAGCCCGCCCGGGTGAGATTGTGCTCACCAGCCCCGCCGATCGCCGCGATCGAACAGAATTCTCCGAAGTCTATGGCGATCCCGACGGCGGCGTGTATACGGGACCGCGAGCGGCGCATTGGCCGATATGCGTCGGCCCGATCTCGTACAAGGGGCAAGCGGCGATCCAGACCGACATCGCCCATTTCAAGGCAGCGCTCAAGGCTTGCGGGATTGAAGAAGGCTTCATGACCTCGGTGGCTCCTGGGAGCGCCGCGCGGTTGGCTAACTTGTATTACAAGACCGATGAAGAGCTCCTCTTCGCTCACGCAGACGCGCTGCGCGAGGAGTACAAGGCCATCGTCGACGCGGGCCTGATCCTTCAGCTCGACGATCCGGCAATGGCGGATAACTGGGACATGATCAATCCCGAGCCGGCGGTGCAGGATTACAAAAAGTTCGCAATGGTGCGGGTTGAGGCCCTCAATCATGCCATCAAGGGTTTGCCCCAAGACCGGATTCGGTTCCATTTGTGCTGGGGTAGCTGGCACGGCCCGCACACCACTGATATTCCTTTGCGTGACATTGTCGATGTCATGTTGGCCGTCAATGCACAGGCATACTCTTTCGAGGCGGGAAACGTCCGCCATGAGCACGAGTGGACGGTGTGGGAGGACGCAGCGCTTCCCGACGACAAATTCATTTTGCCTGGCGTGGTCAGCCATGCCACCAACGTAGTGGAACACCCCGAGCTCGTTGCTCAGCGCATTCTTCGATTCACCAATATCCTGGGCAGAGAACGTGTCGTCGCTTCGACCGATTGCGGCCTCGGTGGGCGCGTCCATCCTCGAATCGCCTGGGCAAAACTTGACGCTCTCAATCAGGGGGCGGCCTTGGCGAGCCGCAAGCTCTGGGGCAAGTAAGATAGCGTAACCTTTGCGCCGCCACGGCTGCTGCGCGTGAGCCAAGCCTGCAGCATTGGCAGAAGACGCAACGCTTGCGAGCAAGAAAACCGCGGCCGTAATCGCCCTAAGCGAGGACTAAAACGTGAAGCGAAGCATCGATCGCATCCTCACCACACATGCCGGTAGCCTGCCGCGTCCGGAGGACTTGATGGAGCTATATCGGGACGACGCTCCCGACTCCAAATTGCTGCCGCGCCTTCAGTCGGCGGTCGCTGATGTGTCGAGACGACAAGCCGATACTGGCATCGATATCGTCAATGACGGGGAATTCGGCAAGGCCATGCGTCGGGCGGTCGATTTCGGCGCCTGGTGGTCGTACGTGTATGACCGTCTGGCGGGCTTTGAGGTCAGAACGGAAACTGCCGAGAAAGGCCGGGCGGCGTGGACGATCGGCAGCAAGGAGCGCAAGGAATTCGCCGAATTCTATGCTGAGGACGGCGGTATGGGCAACGCCCGAACCGGCAGCAGCAGCTCCCGGATGTTCGGCCTCACCTGCACCGGGCCGGTCAAATATGTTGGGCAGCGAGCGATCCAGCGCGATATCGATCTACTGACGTCAGCCACTCGCGGCATCCGGATCGAAGAGGCGTTCATTACTGCAGTGTCGCCGGCGACGCTGCAGATCCTGGCCAACGAACACTATAAGACTCAGCAGGATTATACGTGGGCATTGGCGGAAGCGATCAGCGAAGAATACAAGGCGATCGTCGATGCCGGATTCATCCTGCAGATCGACGATCCGGCCTTGGTCGACATCTGGGACTGGTGGTTCTCGCTCAAGGGTGACATGGCCGGCTACCGCAAGTGGGCCAAATTTCAAGTAGAGGCGGTTAATCACGCATTGGAGGGAATCCCGGATGACCGCGTCCGCTTCCACGTCTGCTGGGGGAGCTGGCACGGGCCACATAGCGGCGACGTGCCGCTCAAGGAGATTGCGGATCTGTTGCTCAAGGTGAACGCGCAAGCCTATTCGTTAGAAGCTGGCAACGTGCGCCACGAGCTTGATTGGAAGGTGTGGCAGGAAACGAAGCTACCGGACGGCAAGCTTCTGATCCCGGGCGTCGTCAGTCATGCGACCAACCTCATCGAGCCTTCCGAACTGGTCGCTGAGCGAATTTTCCGATTTGCAAAGGTTGTGGGCCGGGAAAATGTCGTCGCCGGCACTGACTGCGGCCTCGGTGGACGTGTCCACCCCCAGATCGCGTGGGCGAAGCTATCTGCGTTGGAAGAGGGGGCAAAACTCGCCACCAAGGAACTTTGGTCATAGCGCCGAAGGCTGAACGGCTGAGGACGAGGCCACTCGCCGCCGAAACTTGCAATGCTAATGGCTCATCGCGGCACGCCCTGAACAACGAATTCAATGAGAAGCCGGATCAACTCTCAGGAGTCTTTGCTGCCGAGATCGAATTGTTTGCCGATTCTTGTACCAAGACTTAGTTCAAACTCTGGTTGGCGCTGACGATTGGAATTGGTGCGCATCTAACAAACGATGAAAAGAGAGCGCATCTGACCGACTTGAAACGCGATCATGTCATCGACCAAGTGTGCGTTGAGGAAATTTTATCGCCTGACAAAAAGTAAGCAGTACTGTCATAACCGCGGCATTTCTGCAACAAAAGCTCAAATTTCACATGATTGCAGGAAATTTAACGAATTTAGGACGCAAATCAGTGTAGAGTTTATGACGTCGGGAACGCTGCCGCGCATTCGGTCTTCGTTCAAGATTGCGGTGGCGATTGATGGGGTAACTCATGAAAAACGTCATCGCGGGTCATAGCCTGCCTGATGAGCACTATGTCATCAGAATCGACGGACGAGTAAGGTCTCACCATCGACGTTTTGTGGATGCGTTGAGGGAAGGCTTGCAACTCAAAGATCAGTTTCCGCAGCACGACGTCAAAGTTCGAGCGATGCAAGCAAGCGGCGAGCAAAGAACAACTCTGCACTGACGCGGTTAAGGTCTCGCGGCAGTTTCAATTCGCGCGCTTCGCTGATCTTGCGTAGCGGGTGATGCGATTGATTGTTTTAATTTGATGTCCGCCTCATTGTGGCAGTCGCGGCGGTCAGGCCGGCTCGTGGATTGCCCTGAAAAAGTGTTTGTTCCATGGGCCAATTAAACTAGCACACCCGCATTCTGCTACGTCGTTAATGCTGCCAGCTCTAAGTGCCGGCGGAACGTCGGCTCTTCTGGCATCACTTCGGATGCGCGCTTCGGCGCAGCCCAAATGCCAGAAATACTTTTTCATCAACGTGTTCTTGCGCCTTTTGTTTGCCATTTTCAACGTTAACCATGTTGAACTCGTTGGAAAAGCAGGAGGATGAGCGGCAGCCTGGGGGCCGGGCTTCTGCAGTGTAGAGTTGTGCGAGGGGGTATGCTGAGTTGGTTCGCAAAATTGCCGGACTGGCGAGTGGCATTCGCTTGGCTGGTCACGGTTGCCACTGCAACAGCGATTTACTTTCTTCCGATAGCGCGTCTGCTCGATAGCTTGGCGGAATAGACACACCGCCCGGCGGCGGCTGCCATCGCGTAGTGTCTCCGATGGACTTGCGTCCCAACACTCGCAAACCGGGGGGTATGCGATGATAGAAATCCTAAAATTCGTTCAAACGCAAACTGCCTTCGATCCTGAGCTTATTCAGGTGCTCGGATCTGCTTTGGAGAATGCGTGGGATAGGATTGAAGAATCCGGCAGCCGGTTTGCTCGGCCCGACTATTCCCGTGCGATGCGGGAAGTAATAGCCAAACGCATAATCGAAACGGCGCAACGGGGTGTAAAGGACCCAAAAGCACTTGCTGATGACGCAGTGGAGTTTCTAACCGTCAATTGCAAGGATGACTGCATAGCTAATTGACCGCGGCCTTGCTGCCATATCGCAGTGCTGTGTCCCGGGCGTGGGCGAGGGGCAATCAAACGGCGCGAATTGATCACGCTGATTGGCGGTGCCGCAGTAGGCGACCTAGCCAACTCACTGTCCCGCGAACCCGTTTGATAAGAAGTTATTTCTGATAAGAAGAGTTATTTCTGATGCGGAAGCCGTCCCAATGTCAGCGCCGAAACATGGATGTTTCATCGTTTAAAAGAAATGCGGCGTCCGGCCCATTGCGTATTGCACGCGAGACAATGCGGCCCGCGCTTGCAACGGTGAAGCGTCGTGCCGATGACCCGAGCTCCCATCCCCGTTGGCCATCCTAGGCAACGCTCAACGCATCTCCTTGGGGGTCCGACGCCCGGCCGCCCGAGTCCATGGCACCGTTCGCGACCAACCGGCATCCAAAGATCTTTAGGGCTGGATCGAGCGGTCACCGGAGTTCCTTCCTAATCAACCGATTGGTCATACACCGCCCTCTCCTAGATCACGGCGTTTTAGCGTCAGCGCATTGAAAATCTCACTTCGCGAGCTGCTTGCGGATCGACAGCAATTCGCGACGACGCTTTGCGCTCGTTTTCGGGTAAGTCATTTTGAGTTCTTCGAACGTATCGAGGACAATTCCGGATACAATCAACCGCGCATTCTCCTTGTCGTCGGCGGGAACGACATACCAGGGAGCGTGTCGCGTGCTTGTCGCGTTGAGGCATTTCTCATAGGCCTGCATGTACTGCTTCCAGAATTTTCTCTCGGCAATGTCCCCGGCGCTGAATTTCCAGTTCTTTTCCGGTTCGTCGATGCGCGCCAGGAAGCGCTTTCGCTGTTCCTCCTTGGAGAGGTGGAGGAAGAACTTGATGATGCGGGTTCCGTTCTCATGAAGGTGCGTTTCCAAATTCGTAATCGAGCGATAGCGGTCGTGCCAGACCACCTTCTCGTCGTGCGGCGCCTCCGGGAGTCCTTCGCTATGGAGAATCTCGGGGTGAACGCGGACAATCAGCACCTCCTCGTAATAGGATCGATTGAAGATGCCGATCTTCCCGCGTCCCGGCAGATCGCGCGTGGTGCGCCAGAGAAAGTCGTGTTCCAGTTCGGCGGCACTTGGATGTTTGTAGCTGAACACCTGGCAGCCTTGGGGGTTGACCCCTGACATGACGTGCTGGATGGCGCCGTCTTTTCCAGCCGCATCCATCGCCTGAAAGATCAGCAGGACGGCATAGCGATTGGACGCGTAAAGCAACTGCTGCTGTGAACTCAATTGCCCGACGTGTTGTTCCAAGAGGTTTTTGTATTGCTCTTTCGACTTGTACACGGGATCGACCTCCGTCGGCCACTTTTTGAGATCGACCTCGTGTCCTTCCGGCACGCGAAAATCTTTTGAATTGATTTTCATTTTTTCATGCCGCCGACGGCGCTGGCCGCATGCCGTGTGTGCCCTCGCTGGTAAAATCGCTTTTGGCAGCATCGAAAATCCGATAGGCAAGCAGTTTCACGCAGTCATTCACGAGGAACCAAGTCACAGCATAGCCCCACACGAACAGTGCCCAACCCCAGCCGAGCGGCGTCATGAACACGCCATACACCGCGATCAGGGTCGCAAGCGCTTGCGTGCCAAGCACCGCGACCCATAGAATCCGCGCTGGGCGTATCGACCAGAACGGGCCGCGGGTGCGCGTCAGAAAAATCGTCAGGTGACCGGCCACGGACAGCTTCAGGTACATCAGCGTCTGGATGTGAGCGCGGTCGAGATGGAAGACGCGCTCGCCGAGATAAAACAGACCAAAAGCGGCCATGACGCCAATGACGCCTAGGACCGTGGCAATCCCGAGCACTAGGCGCATGTTCCAGGCCTCGGGAGCGTCCTTGTAATGAACATTGTCGTAAGCGATGGACAGAATGGCGCCATCGTTGAGCAACGCCAGCATCACAATCATCACCGCCGTTAGCGGATAAAAATTGAAGACCAGGATCGCCAGAGTCATGAACAACAATACGCGCAGCGTCTCGGCGATGCGGTAGATTGCGTAGCTGTTCATGCGCTGGAAGATACGACGGCTCTCCTTGATCGCGTCGATGATCACCGACAGGCCGGGCGTCATCAGCACAATGGCCGCCGCCGCGCGCGCCGCGTCCGTCGCGCCAGAAACGGCGATGCCGCAGTCGGCCTTCTTGAGCGCGGGGGCGTCATTCACCCCGTCTCCCGTCATGCCAACGATGTGGCCACACTTTTGCAAGTCAGCGACGATATGGAACTTGTGTTCGGGGAACACCTGGGCGAAACCGTCGGCCTTCTCGATGGCCTTTGCTACCACCATCGTTGTTTGTTTCTTCTCGTCGCCTAGGCTGCTGGCATCTAGAATATTTATGCCCATCCCCAGTGTCTTGGCGGTTTCCCTGGCGATGGCCAGCGCATCGCCGGTCACCATCTTGACTTTCACGCCCATATGTTGCGCGGTCGCGATGGTGGACTTGGCGTCCTCCCGCGGCGGATCGAACAGCGGCAGTACACCAAGAAACTGCCATTTTCCGTCTCCCTCGGCCCGCGCCACGCCCAGTGAACGAAAGCCGCGCCCGGCGAATTCGTTGACCGCCTCGTCGACATCGGGCTTCACCTCAGCGGCGTTGGCCGACAATGCCAGGATCACCTGCGGCGCGCCCTTCGTCACTTTGAATGTCCTTCCGTCAGGACCCGTGATGGCGGCCTCGGTCCGTTTATGCACCGGATCGAATGGCTGGAAATGGCCCACCTTGTAGCTTTTCAAGGCCTGATCGTTTTTAAGGCCACCCAGAACGGCGAGGTCGATAGTGTCGTTATCGTCGGCACGTGACGCCAGCGCGGCATCGAGGATCACCTGCTCTGACGTGATTTTGTTCACGCTGAATGGATCGCCCAGCGTCAGCTTGTTCTGAGTTAGGGTGCCGGTCTTGTCGGCGCACAGCACGTCCACGCCAGCCAATTCCTCGATCGCCTCCAATCGGGTCACAATCGCCTTTTTCTTCGCGAGCAGGCGCGCGCCAACCGCCATCGTCACCGACAACACCGTGGGCATCGCCACGGGAATCGCCGCGACGGTCAGCACCAAGGCGAACTGCAACGTGGTGAGGATCGGGTCCCCGCGGAAGATCGCGAAGGCGATAATCGTCGCTACCAGAACCACTGCGAGGATGATCAGGTAATTGCCGATCTTGAGCACCGCGCGCTGAAAGTGGCTGACCGATTGTGCCCCTTGCACCAATTCCGCGGTCTTGCCGAAGTAGGTGTTGGCACCCGTGGCATAGACCAATGCACCGGCTTCGCCCTGACGGACGATCGAGCCGGAATATATCGCCTCGCCTGATTTGCGCGTAGCGGGCAGCGACTCTCCGGTCAGCGCGGACTGATCTACCTCGACCGGGTCGCCTTCCAGCAAGCGCGCATCCGCCGGCACGATGTCGCCCATACGGACGCGGATGACGTCGCCTGGCACCAGTTCACGCGCCGCCGGGGTAACCCACTTCCCGTCACGTTTCACCCTGGCCTTGATCGCCAGCGTGGCCTTTAGGGCAGCGATGGCGTTGCCCGCCTGGTGTTCTTCCCAGAATCCAACTACGGCGTTAGCAAGAAGCAGAAGCAGGATGATGCCAAAGTCAGGCCAATGCCGGGCCACCGCCGACAGGATCACCGCCGCTTCGATCATCCACGGGATGGGACCCCAAAAATAGCTGAGAAATTTCAGAAGCTCATTGGTCTTCTTTTCCGCAATCTCGTTCGGCCCATATTGGGTCAGCCGTTTCTGCGCCTCGGCTTGAGTGAGGCCGTCCGGTGACGATGCCAATTTTTTCTCCACCTCGCGCAGGGGCAAAGATTTCAAATCATCCGTCGCAACGGCCTTCGATTTGGGGGGGATTGGATGGCCGGCACTAGGTTTCATCGTCGGTATTCTTTCGATCTTAGCCATGTTTCACGTTTGTGAATTGCAGCGGCGTCGCCCCGAAAATCTCCGCATGCCCAAGAATATCGACGCTGTCTCAGATGGAGTGGTCAAAAGAGAACAGACTCGATCTGGCTCAGATCGGCAAAAAATGGCCGCGTCCCGGCGTCACGCCGCAATCTAAACGGGCTCCGGTTGCCGGCGCGGCCCAGACAACCGGAGCACTTTTATTATCGCGCCAGGGAGACGGTGTTGTTGAAGCCAGTCTTGTGGAACTGCAGCTGAGCTGCGCTGCACGCGCCGTAATCGTCGGTGTAAAGTAGAGGTCATTTTGAAAATCGCACAGGTCGCTCCGCTCATTGAGAGCGTTCCTCCTCGTCTCTACGGCGGCACCGAGCGGATCGCTTCCTATTTGACCGAAGAACTTGTCAGGCTCGGCCACGAGGTGACGCTCTTTGCAAGTGGGGATTCTATCACCAGCGCCGAGTTGGTTTCCTGTTGTACTCGCGCGCTCCGCCTTGATCCTACCGTGCGCGACAGCATTCCGCACTTCATGCTGATGATCGATAAGGTGCGCGAGCACGCGGAGGAATTCGACATTCTCCACTTCCACATCGATCTGTTCCATTTCCCGCTTTTTCGCTCGCTTGCATCTCGGACTGTGACCACGCTTCACGGCCGGCAGGATTTGGCAGATCTCAAGCCCTTTTATGCCCGCTTCGGCGAAATGCCGTTGGTTTCCATCTCCCATGACCAGCGCAAATCACTGCCGCACGCCAATTTTGTTGCGACCATCCACCACGGTATTCCGGCTGACCTGCATCGACCGTCGTTCGAGCAGGGACGATACTTAGCCTTCCTAGGACGGATTTCGCCCGAAAAGCGTCCGGATCGCGCAATTAGGATTGCGCGCGCTGCTGGCATCCCACTGAAGATCGCAGCCAAGGTCGACAAGGTCGATGAAGAGTACGTCCGCAACGAGATACTCCCGCTTATTGATGGCCTAGGCGTAGAGTTCATCGGGGAAATCAACGAACGCGAGAAAGCAAAATTCTTGGGCGAGGCAGCCGCCCTGTTGTTCCCGGTGGACTGGCCGGAGCCATTTGGATTGGTGATGATCGAAGCCATGGCGTGTGGCACGCCAGTGCTCGCGTTCCGTTGCGGTTCGATCCCCGAGATCATCGAGGACGGCGTCACCGGCAAAGTAGTCCGCAGCGAGCAAGAAGCCATCGCGGCGCTGCCGGCGATCTTGGCTTATGATCGCCGTGCAGTGCGGCAACGGTTCGAGGAGAGATTTACCGCCACAAGAATGGCCAGACACTATGTAAGCACTTATCGCCAGTTGCTGATAACACGCACGGCTAGCACCCGGCCGCGTCAACTCGCTCTCAATGGCGGCGATGGCTTAACTCTCGTGTCGAGTGAAAAGCCGACTTCCGGCCCTGTTCGAGGCCGGCGCGGATTCCGAGATTCCCACCTGAGGAACGGCGAATTATATCAGCCAAAGTTAGCATCAAGATGTGCGGTACCCACCGACAGTGTCACCGTCTTTACGCCGGGATCGTCCGGATCGTCGGCAATGTGAAAGCCGAGTTCGGCGCACATGGCAAGCATGGTGGTATTCTCCGACAGCACCTGGCCTCGCACGGTCTTGAGGTCCTTGTGTCTTGAAAATTCGATCATGTGCTTCATCAACAGCCAACCGACGCCGTGGTCCTTAAGCTGCGAACGCACCAGAATGGCAAATTCGGCGGTCTCTCCGCTTGTGTCATCGTGCAGGCGCACCACGCCCAGCATCTTTTGGCTTTGCTCGTCGACGGCAATGAAGGCCATGGCACAGGCCGGATCGTAGTGGATGAGCCTGTCGAGGAGCTCGTGGCTCACCTCGCGCATTGGTCCGAAGAAGCGCAGCCGGAGATCCTCCGCTGTCACGTCGCTGAGAAAATCGGGACAGAGCGCAGCATCATCCGCGAGAAGCCGGCGGAGCAAGACAGGCGTCCCATCGCGTAGGGTCAAGTGCGCTTCGTTCAATGCGATACCGATGTCCGAACCGTCATCGCGGCGCACACGTAACGCTCCACTCAGCGGTACAACAATTTCAGAAATTGATTATACGCAGCCACCGGAAGCTGCGCGACCCGCGCCAAGCCGGCGAGGCACGCCCTGGCGACATCAAGCACATAGAGGTGCGTCCTTGTGAGCAATATTGCTCAGAAATGCATTGAGCCGAGGATAAAAAATGCATGTCTGAGCAGCGCCCCGATCGAGTAGGGAGCCAATTCTGAATGCATGAACGAGATTCGAGTATTCCTGCCGCATGGAATCCGCGGGCGTGGCCGTCCGTGCTCGCCCGCTACCGGGAGCCGAGCTGTGTGCGCAGCATAGTCGAGCTCGTGATCACGGCCGTGCCTTTCGTGGTCTTATGGATTCTGATGTGGGCCGCTCTCGGCACCGGTTACTGGGCTGGCCTGTTGCTCGCCGTGCCGGCTGCCGGCTTCCTCGTGCGCCTCTTCATGATCCAACACGATTGTGGCCACGGGTCATTCTTCCGTCGCCGTCGCGCGAATGACTGGGTCGGACGCGTTATCGGCGTGTTGACACTGACGCCCTACGATTTCTGGCGACACAGCCACGCCCTCCACCACGCGAATTCGGGCAATCTCGATCACCGTGGATTCGGCGATGTCGACACATTGACCGTGCGCGAATTTCTGGCGTTATCCCGATGGCGTCAGCTCCTGTACCGGTTGTACAGGCATCCGATCGTGATATTTGGCGTTGGTCCGACGTATCTGTTTCTTCTGCAGCACCGACTGCCGGTTGGACTGATGCGCAGTAGCTGGCACTTCTGGCTAAGCACGATGGCAACGAATCTCGCAATCGCGGTTCTCGCCGCGACCATGATCTGGCTGGTCGGCCTAAGTCCATTCCTGCTTGTACAACTGCCCATCACGATTCTCGCAGGTTCGATTGGCGTCTGGCTGTTCTACGTCCAGCACCAATTCGAGGACACCGTCTGGGCCCATGACGAGGGCTGGAATTTTCACGAGACGGCGTTGCACGGCAGCTCCCACTATGACTTGCCGAACATCCTGCGCTGGTTCACCGCCAATATCGGGGTGCACCATGTCCACCATCTGTGTAGCCGTATTCCGTATTACCGATTGCCACGAGTGTTACGGGATCACCCAGGGCTTGCTGCCATCGGGCGACTTACGCTGCTCCAGAGCCTCCGGTGCGTACGCATGGCTCTTTGGGACGAAAGGAGTCGGCGTCTCATTTCCTTTCGCGAGATGTATATCCTTACGTCGGTGATGAACAAAAGGACGGCCGTTACACCAAATCGGGCGTAGTCATCGCGAGCTTGGCGGCGACTAAAAAGGAAGACGAAAATGATGTCGATAATTGCATTGATCGTCGTGTTGATCATGCCACTCGGGATGATTCTGTGGTGGATACCGCGATGCGACGCTATAGGCATTCAAATGGGGAAAGATCGTACGGGGCGCATGAAGCTGCACTAATGGCTTTTGCAGATGAAGCTGCGTCTTCTCCATCGCGGCGATGAGATGTGGGCCTTTCTCGAGCATAAAAAGAGGCTCTTGGGCAGTAGTAACCCACGATTGCTTGAGCCAGTATCCCCGCCCCCTTTTGTTGAAGAGGGCGGCCTGCTTTCAGCACGAAAGCCATTTTGTGGGGCGCTGTTTGCCGAAGGCGGTGGTCACTTCATTCTTTTTTATACGCGCCTTCGGGTTGCCGCGTTCATTAAGATTTTGCTCTTCGGTGCCATCATCCATCATGCCCGGATGAGTGACCTTGGCTTGCTTCTTGGTGTCACGAGGGGTCATGATTTTATTCGTCATATCAAATACTCCGTGCGCCAGGCGCTCTTTCGGAATTGGGGGGACGCGCCTTTCATCAGGAAAACCTAGACTCGTTCGCAAGGTGATGGCTGTGCAGAATTGCTCAATGAAGGGATTGCCGATGCGACTCGCTCTGACGAGCGCATCTCCGCCGTTCCAATATTTATTTGCGGTCCGACATCGTCACGCTAAATCAACAAAAAATCCGGCGCACCACCACCGGTCGGGGCGAGCTATTTTGCTCAGAGTCCGGATGGACATGGGCGTACGCTTTCAACAATACGCTAACGCGAGGCGAGCGCGGTTGAATGGCGAAGAACGCTTCATCAAAATGGCCCAGCAATCGGCTTTTGCTCGCGCTGCCCTCCCGCAATCTCAAGCGGCTTATGCCGGAGCTCGAACAAATTCGCTGCCAACGTGCGCAGATCCTAATGGACGCCGATAGTTCACTCGACCATGTCTTCTTCCCCGATAGCGGTGTTGTCTCGGTAGTGGCGGTTTATGCCGACGGCAGTATCATTGAGATGGCGACAATCGGAAGGGAGGGCTGCAGCGGTGTACAAGCCATCTTGGGTGCCAAGCGCTCCTCAGTACAACTTCTCGTCCAAATCCCAGGGAGCGCCGCGAAGATGTCGCGCGCGGCGTTTACACTGGCCATGCAGTCAATGCCCACCTTCCGAAGTCTTATGGACGCTTATGTGCAAGCCTTTCTAGAACAGGTCATGGTGTCGGTAGCGTGCAACGGTGCGCACAGCCTCAAGCAGCGGTTAGCGCGCTGGCTGCTCATGATGCGTGACCGCAACGACGGTGACGTGCTCCCTATCACTCAGGACCTGCTCGCCGAAATGCTGGGGGTCCAAAGGCCAACCATCACGAATGCTGCCCGCGAGTTTGAACGTGCTGGTTGGATTGAACGCGGCCGACGGCAAGTTACGATACTTGATCGCCAGGGCCTCACGGAGGCGTCTTGCGAATGCTATCAGTTGGTTCGGGCGCGCCTCGCTTTTCATCTTCCAAAAACATACGCGTGATATCGTCACTCGTACGGTAATGTACATTACCGACGATACACCCTAGACTCGGTTAGAATTCAGGGTGGACGACGCTGATGGCCTCTCCAGCAGGACCGTATTCCTGCTGTCGAGGATGAGCCCCTTCATCAGAAGGGGCAGGAGCCGGCCGTGAGCGAAGTCGACCCACTGGATATCGTAAAGACGATCCGTGAAGGCGTGCTCGTGGGCGATCCCAACCTGACGGACCGGCTTGCGTACCGTTCCTGTGGCGAAACATTCACAATCCTCCGGGAGAATACCCCTCGCGAAAAGGAGGGCCTGCAATGAACCCCAAAAGAAAGCCCCCGTTCGATCCCCAAGTGTTTCTCGCGAAAGTAAACGGTGGCGGCCGCGCCATTTCTGACTATCGGAAGGATCAAATCGTGTTCAGGCAGGGCGATCCTTCTGATGCCGTTTTCTACATTCAGAGCGGCAAGGTCAAGAAGACCGTCGTGTCCGAGCAGGGGAAGGAAGCCGTGGTCGCACTTCTAGGTGCGGGCGATTTCTTTGGCGAGGGCTGCTTAGCGGGGGAGGCGCTTCGTCTGTCGACGGTCTCGGCTCTGACGAAATGTGTGATCGCGCGAATATCGAAGGCAGAAATCACTCGCGTGATCCACGAAGAGCCGGCGTTTGCCGAGTTATTTATCTCGCACCTCTTGGCCCGCAACGGTCGTATCGAAGAGGACCTGGTCGATCAACTGTTCAATTCGAGCGAGAAGCGTCTCGCGCGGACTCTTCTGCTTCTGGCGAATTTTGGCAAGGAGGGTCGGCCGGAGCCGATCGTAGCAAAAGTCAGTCAGGAGACGCTTGCAGAGATGATCGGAACGACCCGGTCCCGCGTGAGTTTCTTCATGAACAGATTTCGAAAACTGGGCTTAATCGATTATAACGGCAGCATCGAAATCCACAGTTCATTGTTGAATGTCGTTCTGCGCGACCAGCCGCAGATTAGGCGCTGATGCGGCCTACCTTCTTCAGTTTGACGAGCGTCGTTTGACCCTAGCCGCATTTGTCGCACTCGACCGCAGGCTGATCAACGCTCGGATTCTCGGGCTCAATTTAAACGAGCATCACCTCAACCCCATATCGTGCACATTTCTCAACGGCCGTCCGCTGCGTGTCACGACAGCTTAAAATGATGCAGTCCGCGCTAGATACGTTCCTTAGGCGGTTCGTCACTGTTGGCCGGCTGACGGTGCGCTGGCCGGACGGCAGAACGCAGATCTATGCGGGGCGACCAGGGTCAGAAGCCGGCGTCATGTTGCGCAACCGGCGTACGGTCTGGCGGCTGATGCTGAACCCCAAGCTGTCGGTCGGGGAAGCTTATATGGATGGCGGCCTGGTCGCACTCGGCGGCTCGATCCACGACGTGCTGGCAGTAGTCATCGCCAACCTCCGGACCAATCGCAGAGGGCCCTTTGTCACTAGGCTTCTGCCGCATGTTCGAGTTCTATTTGTCGAGCTGTGAATTGGGTTTCCGCTCCGGCAGCCTAGCGGTCTTCCAGATCCAGCTCTCACACCAACAGACCGCCGTGCCGCTGACCCGCGACTATATCACCAGTTCTGAGCGCGGCCTTGTTCGCTCAAACAGTGAGCACTGGCACGCCCGCAGCGGATGATCCCTGATCCCGTGCAGTAAAAATGGTCAAAGACATGGCGAGTCTTTTTCGCTCCCAGCGAAATGAGGACACTCAAAGTGGTCCAGCCTGGATGGTGAGTCATGTGAGCGTCACGGTTTCCTCGGCATGGATTCTCACTTGGTTGTTGTCCCTTATGACAGCTTGAACCTGGTCGACAACAAGATCGTGCTGCGGGGCGGCACAAAGGACACGCTTAAGTGCTGCATCATCTATCCGGATTGAGGCGCCGTCGCAAAGCGCCCAACACCCTGACCGGGCGTGCCGGGCAATCGGCACTTGCCGTGTGTGGAGTAAAGCCAATTGGGTGAGCTATTCTGCTCAGACCCGCTTAGTAAACGTGCCTATATTATAGCTTGGAGCATTGCGTCTTCAATTGAAGCCGCGCATGCCTTCGTTGGAGTGCACAATGAACATTTTTTACATCATCGGCGTCGTGGTCGTGGTAATCATAGTTGCGGGGTACTTGGGAGTGCATCTTTAAAAACGAGGCGCCTCGCACCCTAGTCGTCCCTTTGAACGGTCTGCGTTCTTTCGAGTTTGCGGGCGGGACAGTTATAACGACCTGGTCAAACGACTGGCACGCCAATTGCCCGCCGAGATTGGCCACTGGTCCGCTAATTGCCCTGCAAATGCCATGCAGATTAATTCATTCTGCATGGCACATTTTCCGGTACTCAAGACAAGCCCATAAATATTGAACTTTTAGCGCGCCCGAAGAGATTCGAACTCCTGACCCCCAGATTCGTAGTCTGGAGGCATCAATTGGCATGCCTTAGTTAGACTTGTTAGAAATCATTTCTTCGTCATCAGCAACGTTCTGGGAAGCCTCTACCACGCCATTTCGAGTATTTCGCAAACTTGCGCCGGGTCGGTGATTGGCCGCGGATTACTGCGAACGAACACGTTCTGCATGGCGCCCGCGGCGATCGCATCATAGTGCTCTGGCCGGACACCCGCGTCGCGTAATCGAGTCGGTTGCCCAAGAGCTTCCACGAGCCTTGCCACCGCCGTTGCGGCATCACCATCTGTTGCCCCCAACGCCTGTGCGACCACCGCTTGCTGAGCAGCATTGACTGATCGGTTCCAGCGCAGAACGCTCGGCAGCATGACGCATGAGCAGTGGCCATGAGGTACGTTGGCGACGGCGCCAAGCTGATGCCCGATGCCGTGGCTGGCGCCCCAATCGACGCGTCCGAGGCCGGTCGTCGCCAGCCAAACGGCGAGTTGACTGTCGAGACGACCGGCGACGTCGGCCGGATTTGCGTGATTAGCTGGCAACGATTTGGACAGCAGTCGTAGTGCATGAATGCAGGTAGCGTCGGTAAACGGTTGTGGCTTTCGCGAACAAATAGTCTCCACCGCATGGTCTACCGCGCGGATGCCCGTTGAAAGCCAAAGACCAGCGGGGGTGTATATCGTAGCAGCGGGATCGAGAATCACCACCTGACCACCGATCAAGCGCCCGGTGTAGAGGTCCTTTACTTTACGCGCGGGGTCGGTACAGCCGCCGAGATTGGAGAACTCAGCCCCAGACAACGTGGTCGGCACGATGATCTGGCGCAGCGGCGGATCCTTGATTACGGGAACGACACGGGTGCCGTCAGCTTCGACGCGAATTCGAACCGCATCAAATCCTGCCTCGTCGGTCACGCCGGCAGCCATGGTCAGCAACGTCACCTTGACCGCATCGATCGGAGTGCCGCCGCCGGCCGTGACAATGAGATCGGGCTCGCACTTCCGCACCGCCGCAGCGAGTGACAATACCGACGCACGCGGCACATGTTCGATGCACTCGTCAAATACGCCGATGCAGCGTTGGCCAAGCGCAGCTTGAATTCTCGAAACCACATCGGTCCTGCGGTTGAGCGTTTTGCTGGCGACAATCAGCAGGCGTCGTTTGGTCATGCGATCAGCAGTTTCGACGACGGCTTCTGCCGCCGGCCGGCCAAAGATCACGCGATCCTGAGGGAGGAATTCGTAGCTTCCAGAAAGCATGCTCTCCTCACTTTCGGCATTATGGGGCGGTGCGTGCCTAGTAGGTCGCGCGTCCGCCGCTCAGATCGAAAGTCGCTCCGGTGGTGAAAGAATTTTCCTCGGACGCAGCCCAACAGATCAAGCTTGCGGCCTCCTCAATCTTTAGCATGCGGCCTCGTGGCACCTTCCCGAGGATGTATTTGCGCTGCTCTTCCGAGAGCGTCATCGCTAGCGCTGTCTGCGTCAGCGATGGTGTGACGCAGTTGACAGAGACGTTGTAGTTGGCGAGTTCCTTGGCGAGACTCTTGGTCAAGGCAATCTGTGCCGCCTTCGAGGTGCTGTAGGCGCCGTCGTTAGGATTGCCCTCTTTGCCGGCTATCGACGAGATATTGACGATTCGCCCGTAGTTGCGCGCGATCATGTGCGGGACAATCGCGCGGCAGCAATAAAAAGTGCCCTCCACGTTGACATGCATCATGTGCGCAAAAACGTCGGGTGGAAATTCCCACATCTTCACATTCGGTCCGGCAACACCGGCATTGTTGATCAGCACATCGATTTGGCCATAGGCGTCGAGCACGGCTTTAGTCGCTGCGCCGACCGAGGCGAGGCTGCCGACGTCAACCGAAACAGTCTGTACGCGCCCGCCACCGTCGAGCTTGGCGGCCGCCTGCTTGAGACGATCCTCGTTGACTGCCCAGACGCTGACATTTGCTCCGGAAGCCAACAAACGTTCGGCAACGCCGAAGCCGATCCCTTGCGATCCGCCCGTTACAATCGCCGTACGTCCGACGAAATCGAGCTTGTTACCTGTGTTCGACGACATTGCAGTGAGTGCCAACACGAAATTTGAACTTGATCTTATCGCTTCGCCTTGGGCCGCGGCGCAGCCCCGCGCGCCGTGACTTTGCTGGCGCCTTTCCGGCCTTTACGCGTCGCCGCGCGGACCTTTTTCGGCGTAGACCGGCGCTTAGCCGGAGTGCGGCCGACGCTCCGCCGCAGCCGGCGGCTGGCGATCGACGCGCCATCGGCAAGCGCGCGCAGCTTTGCCCAGACCACGTCTTCCGCAACCATCATGTAGCCCGCCACCGTCGAGAAGCCGCAATCGGTGCCGGCTATGACGCGCGAGCGATCGCCGCCCATCACGTCGACGAACAGCTCAATCCGGTCGGCGACCACTTCGGGATGCTCGAGATAATTGGTAGTCACGTCAATCACCCCGGGAATCAGGATCATGCCGCGCGGCGGTGGACTCTTCTTCAGCGTCTTCCAATCGTGCTGATGATGCGGGTTGGCGGCGGGGACGCTGATCGCTCCTACCTTCGCCTTGTAGATAATCGGCAGCAATGGCGCGAGCTCGACATCGTCAATATGCGGCCCATCCCAGTTGCCAAAGCAGACATGCAGCCGCACCTTCTCTGGCGGGATATCGGCAAGGGCGAGATTGAGCGCGTCGATGTGTATCTTGATGCGATCGAGGAAGTCGCCGAGCGGCTGATCCTGGAACATGAAGGCGCGCTCCATCGCCAAGTCGGGCGCGTCGATTTGCAAGATGTGCCCCTGCGAGACGATGTAGTCGTATTCCTTCTTCATCTGCTTGGCGATCCCGAACACATAGTCCTTGTCGGTCTTGTAGTCGGGATTGTCCGCGTCGCGGAGGAACGTGGTCGTGATGATCCCCGGCGACGCGGCGGTCACGAAGGTTTCGGTAAACTTCTTCGGATTGCGACTAAGCGATTCGGCAAACGAGCGCAGCTCCATCTTGGCGTCGACAAGGTCCGGCTGATAGTGCACAGCGCGCTGGCATTGGAAGCAATTGAACAGCTTCGCCGTCAATTCACCGGGTCGTCCTAAGCGCTTGCTGAGGATCTCGCCATATTTGGGAAATTTGACGATATCCGTCATGCCCTTGCGTGGCGACACACCGCCCCATCCACCGGACAGGCGGAGGCTGACATAGGTTTGGAATCCGACGCGGGCCGCCTCGCCGTCACTGCCGATATCGACATCGCTCTCCAGCTGCTTCGTCACCAGCCAATCGGTCGCGCGCTCGACCTCGCAACGCATCTCGGCCTGGTCGACCGGCAGGTCATTGTCGCGCTCGATGAGAAGCTTGGCGAGTTTGTCGGTGCGGGGCAGGCTGCCGGCGTGGGTCGTGAGAATTCGGTCTTTGCTGGTCTTCATCGTTTCCTCAATTTTCTTGATTGATCGCTTCGCAGGCGCGGGCGACGGCCAATAAACGAAGCGGCGCGCTTGTCGTGGGATGGGGAGGTGTCTTACTGATGGAAGATCAGTGCGACACCCCGGCGTCGTCCACTGCTACTTGATGAACGACATTTGCGACACAAGGTAATACTGCGTCGTGTACCAGTGAAAGCCTTCGATATTGCGCGACAGACCAATGCGGAAGTAAGGCTCGATCGTGTAGCCCATCGGCGCGCCTTCTTGGATTTTCGCCTGCACGCCCTTGTGGTGCTCTAGCCGCGCCTTAGGATCGACGATCGACGCGCCGGTTTCGATCAGCTTGTCGACCGCCGGGTCGGAGAACTGATCGTAGTTCACGAGCGCCAACGGGCCCGTGGAATAAACCAGATTGACCACGTAATTGACGTCGGGCTGAATCGGGCTGTCGATCCAGAGCGCCATCTGTGCCTTCTTCGACTGAACGGTGTCGGAGAACGCCGCGACCGGAAGCTTCTTCAGGTTGAGCTTGACGCCGAGCTTGCCGGCGGTGCTTTGCAGGATGACCGCTAAGTTCTCCATTTCGGGCACCCCGGCGCTGAACAATAGATCGGCTTCGAAGCCGTCGCCGTATCCCGCATCGGTCAGGAGCTTTTTAGCCTTGTCCGGATCGAAGTCGTAAGGCTTTAGGTTTTCGTATCCGGGTGTGACGTCGGATATGACGCCGCTCCAGGCCTTGGCCATGCCGTGATAGACGTTCTTTACGATCTCGTCGCGCGGCACCAGATAGTTGATCGCCTGGCGGACGCGGACATCGTCAAACGGCTTCATCTTGTTGTTGAGGATTAGCCACATCAAACGATTGCCGCGCACCGCGACCGGACGTGCGGCCTGAGAGTCTTTCAGCGACAGCATTTCGTCGGGCGAAAGTTCCTCGGCGACATCAACCTGGCCCTTTTCAAGCAGCGCAAGCCGGCCCGAGGACTCTGGCACTACCAGCCAGATGATCTTTTTGATCTTGGGGGCGCCGCGCCAATAGTGCTCATTGGCCTCCATGACCGCGCGCTTGCCCGGGGTCCATTCGGTGACCTTGTAGGCGCCGAAGCCACCGGCATGAGTGGCGATCCAGTTGTCGCCATACTCGTCGTCGGCAGTCATGTGCTTCTTGATTTCCGTCGAGTCGAGCCATGGGTAATAAAAGTTCGTTAGCCCCTGACACGCGAGGGGAGCGCCATCGGGGTTGGTGAGCTTCACCGTGTATTTGTCGACCTTTTCGTATTTCGCCTTGTCGAGGTTGAACAGGCGCGAGATCAAAGCGTAGATGATCGGCCGTTTGCGCTCCCGATCGAAGCGCCAGATGACGTCATCAGCCGTGAACTCGTTGCCGTAGGCCGAGATCACACCGGGGCGAAGGTGATAGGTGATGTCCTTGCCATCGGCCGAAAGATCGCATCCCGTCATAATGCCGCCAGCGGTCTTCTGTGTAGTGTAGCCAACCGGGTATTCGAAGCCGGGCACGTTGGTCGGGTCGTAAAAGGCATTTGTGCCGTACGGGTACGGCCCCGAACTCCCAATACAAGCCCCAATCGTCTAGCTGCGCCGCCATCGTCCAGGTCTGCGGGCTAATATGCTTGTCGAGATCTACGCCTTGCGGCAGCCCGGGAATGGCTATGACTAATGTATCCTTGGCAGCTGACGCCGGACCGGCCCCCAAGAGCCACGCGGCCGGGAAAATCGCGCAAGCAACCCCGACCAGCTTCGAAATAGCAGACAATCGGTCTGGTTTATTCATTTTGCCCTCCCTGAACGTTCCTCGGATCTAGCGTCAGGAGGCGCTGATCTGAGATATCAGATTTGATATTGTCGATTGCATTTGAATATGTCAATTTGAAATCCAGGCGAATTGCCGAATCAGAACAAGAGGTTCCAATGTTTGGGTCGCTTGGCCCGGTCGACAACACGACCCTTCGTGAACGCGTTTACCGCACGCTGAAGCAGGCGATTCTCGAGGGTCGCTTCTCGCCTGGCAAATCTTTGACCACTCGATCCCTGGCCGAAATTTTGGGCACCAGCGTCATGCCAGTCCGCGACGCGCTGGTGCGCCTAAACGCTGAAGGCGGCGTGGAGGTTCTGCCTAATCGCGCTGCACGCTTGCCGGTGCTTTCGCGCGAAAGCATCGCCGAGCTCTATGAAATACGCCTCAACCTTGAAGGGCTTGCAGCAACTCTCGCCGCGAAGCGGATCAAAGAGGACGAACTCGCCGCCGTCGAACGAGCGTTTGCCGGCATGATGCAAGCAACCGAGCAGAACGATATCAGCGCCTTCCTGCGCAACAACCAGCTGTTTCATTTCAGCATCTACCGCGCGGCCCAGTCTTATCACTTGCTTCCAATCATCGAGGCGCTCTGGCTCAAAGGCGGACCGCTGCTTCGCCCGTTCGTAAAGGGCAGCAGGGTGCAGACGCGGTTGTTTGACGGTCATGACAGTCACGCGCGCGCGTTGGAAGGTCTCACCCGACGCGATCCGGTCATGGCTCGCCAGGGAATTGTTGATGACCTCGCCGACGCCGCGCGGTGGTATTCCACTCACTTCGCAGAACAGGAACAAGGACAAGCGAAGGCCGTCTGAGCGCCAGTTGCAAACATCAGTCCTGCCAGAACCACCCGCGGCCAACGACTGGGGACACCCGTAGCGCGCGGAGATAAGCTTTCGGTCCGCGGCTCAAGAAACGACGGTAACAAGAGGAAGTGCGATTGTTATGACGTGGTCGCTCGGCATCGTTGACGCTGCCTTCGCACCGTGTTGCCTCGGAATACCGTCGCGATCGCCGCTGCCATGACTGTGCTACTCGAAGTCCGGAATTTGACAAAGATGTTCACCCTCGGTCCAGGCGCCGATCTTGTCGCCGTCCGGAACGCCTCGCTGACGGTCGACCGAGGCGAAACGTTAGGTCTCGTCGGCGAGAGCGGTTCCGGAAAGACCACGTTAGGCCGCTGTATCTTGCGACTGATCGAGCCGACCGACGGCTCCGTATTCTTCAGCGGCAATGAGATCACAGGGCTCGAGGGCAAGACGCTGCGCGACTTGCGGGCGCGCATGCAACTTGTGTTCCAAGACCCGTTCGCGTCACTCAATCCACGGCTCACGGTCCTGCAGACTTTGCGCGAGCCACTTATGTTGCACGGATTCGACCGCTCCCAGCGGAAGGCGCGAACCGCCGAGATACTGCGGCAGGTCGGCCTCGATGGCAGCATGTCCGACTGCTATCCGCTTGACCTCACCGCCAGTGAGCAGCAGCGTGTGGGGATTGCACGCGCGCTGGTGACACGACCCGAACTCGTTGTGCTCGACGAGCCGACCTCGATGCTCGATCCGTCGGCACGCGCTGACCTATTGGCTCTCCTAAAGCGCATCCAGCGTGAGACCGGCACCGCGTACATTTTCATCTCACATGATCTGACATCGGTCGCGCGCATCAGCCATCGCATCGCGATCATGTATCTCGGCCATATTATAGAGCAAGCGCCGACAGAACTGATCATGGACCGGCAGCATCACCCTTATAGCCGGGCGCTCTTATCTGCGGTCTTGTTCGCCGATCCGCGGCGAGCGCCATCGCCCTACGTGATCGAGGGAGAAATTCCTGCCGCCATTAATCCGAAGGCGGAATGTCCGCTCTACGGCCGCTGCCCGATCCGCGAGGATGCGTGCCGCGAAGCTATTCCTCCGATGGTCGAAATCAGGCCCGAGCACTTGTCGGCGTGCCGCCGGTGGGACCATGTCGACGCAGCTTGACGTGGCCGCGAGTCGGGCGTTGCGCCGCGTGCGCCTCGCGCAGGCGCTGCGCCTACCGCGCTATATAGGACGAAGGATCCTGTTCCTTGTACCGCAGATCCTTTTGATCTCCTTCATTACCTTCGCTCTGGTGCGCCTTCTCCCCGGCGATCCCGCGCGCTTTCAGCTCGGCCCGCTTGCACCCGAAGAAGCCGTCGAGGCCTTGCGGCGTAAGCTGCATCTCGATCTGTCCATCCCGCAGCAATACGCGATCTGGCTGAAGCATACGCTGTCAGGCGACTTCGGCACCTCTTGGTCGCAGGGGACCGATGTCGGCGAAGATCTCCTGCAGCGAATTCCGGTGACGCTCGAGCTTATCTTCCTTTCGCTGCTAGTCGTGTTTATCGTCCTCGTGCCGCTCGCGATTGTCACCGCCAGCCGGACGCGCAATTGGGCCGTTTGGGCGCTGCGCAACGTCACCTTCGGTTACGGCATGCTCGCGGGCGCCCTGCCCGACTTCCTGCTCGCCCTGCTGCTTATCTTCATCTTTTATACCAATCTCAACCTGTTGCCCGGACCTGAGGGTCGGCTCGGAATCCTCGATACCGCGCCACCCTTCGTCACCGGATCGATACTTATCGACTCGATTATCGCCGGCGACTGGAGCACGTTCTGGTCTGGCGCTTGGCATCTGGTGATGCCGGTATTCACGCTGGCTTTCGTCTACGGCGCGCCGGTCTTCAAGATGTTGCGCAGTCAGATGGAGATCGCGCTGGATGCCGAATACACGACCTACGGCGAGGCGCTCGGGCTGGCGCCGCGCACCATCCTCGCTCGCGCAGCGCGCGTCGCGGCTGGATCGACGGTCGTGATTGTCGGTACTGTGATCATGTTTCTTCTCGGCGGTGACGTGCTCGTTAAATCGGTATTCAACATGAGCGGGCTTGGCCAGTATGCCGTTCAAGCCATCGTCACGGCCGACTACGCGCCGATCCAAGCTTTCGTGTGCTTCGCCGCGATCTTCACCATGCTCGTCTACCTTGCCGTTGACCTGATCCATTTCGCCATGGATCCGCGGATCAAGGTGGTTGGATCGTCGACCTGACGGGCCCTTTTAATGTGGCTGCGCATTAGCTCGACGCTTCGCCAACTGCCGCTGTGGCAGCTCGTGTTTCTCATGCTGTTCGCGCTGATTATCGTGCTCACCGCGATCGGCCCTGATCTTGCCCCCTATTCGACAATTAACGCGTCCCCGACCGACCGGCTAATCCCGCCGTCGGCAGCGCGCTGGCTGGGCACCGACGATAACGGCATCGACATCCTATCGCGTTTGCTGGCAGCGCCGCGCACCGACGTCGTGATCGCTGTGATCGCTACCGCCATCTCCGTGTTCCTAGGATCGCCGCTCGGCGTCGTCATCGCCCTACTTGAATCCCGCAGGCGTGGAGGTTCGACGGTCCTCGCCGAGATTGTCATGCGGCTGTTGGAGGTCATCCAAGCGTTCCCGGTCTTTGTCTTCGCGATGGTGCTGGTCGCCGTATTCGGCGGAACTAAAGTGAACATCATCGCCGCCATTGCCTTCGTCAACACGCCGGTGTTCGTACGCTTGGTCAGATCCGACGTACTGTCGCTGGTGCAACGGCCCTTCGCCGAGGCGGCACGCGCTGTCGGCAACTCGGAATGGCGGACCGGATTTCGACATATCCTGCCCAATGCGATCCCGACGATCTTGGTGCAACTATCGGTGACGATTGGTTTCGCCATTTTGCTGACCGCGGGACTCAGCTTTGTCGGCGCCGGCGTCAAGCCGCCAATCCCGGAGCTCGGCAGCATGATCGCTAGCGGCGCGAAATTTCTGATCATTGGGCAATGGTGGCCAGCGGTCTTTCCCGGAATTGCCCTCGGCCTAATCGTGTTCTCATTCGGCGTGTTCGGCGAGGTGATGACAAAGTTCATGGAGCCGCGGGCCGTCCGTTCTGCGACTTGGCACGCGGGCAAGGCGACTGAGACACACGACGCCCCGGCGATCGGCGTTCTCGGGCCCGCGACAAACGCCATACTGGCGGTGCGTGACCTGGAAGTGACGCGGCGCCAGCCAGGAACACCGCCGCTTTTGAGCGGCGTTTCCTTTTCGCTCGGAGCGGGCGAGCGAATGGCGATTGTGGGCGAATCCGGCGCCGGCAAATCGGTCCTGGTCAAGGCGGTACTCGGTTTGCTACCACCGCAACTTCAGGTCACGAGCGGCCAAGTGCGTTATGGCGAAGTCGATCTCCTGAATCTCGACAAATCGACGCTGCGTTCGCTGCGCTCTAAACAAATCGCCACTACGCTCGCCAACGCCAAGTCGCAATTGCATCCGTTGACGACGGTCGGCCATACCTTCGCCAGCGCGCTTGCGGCACATCAAAACGTCACCGCCTCCGAGGCTCGCCGTCGGTCGATCGAGCTGTTGCGCATGGTGGGCATGAACGATCCCGAGCGGCGCCTCGAGGCCTATCCGCATGAGCTCAGTGGGGGCATGGCGCAGCGCGTTTGCCTAGCGCTGGCGCTCATGTACCGGCCGCGCCTGTTAATCGCCGACGAGCCGACAGCTGGCCTCGATGTGACAGTTCAGCGCCAAGTCCTCGATCTGATGAAAAAGTTAACGCAGGAAACAGGAACTACCCAATTGATCGTAACTGCCGACCTCGGCATCGCCGCCCAATACTGCGACAAAGTCGCAGTAATGAAGGCTGGCCGGGTCATTGAAATCAACGAGACCCGCGCGTTCTTCGACGCGCCCGCTCATCCGTATTCTAGACGATTGCTCGATAGCGTTCGGCTTTGACGCGCGGCAATCATTGCGATCCGATAGAAATGCTCGATGTCCGTTGACGGTCTTTCCTCGGGGTAATGCAAAGATCGGGGGCCAGCGCGAGGGGTGCTGCGCATTAGCAGACCGTGTGGAACGTCAGTGCCGAACTCCGACGTTTGCCGTGTGAGTTCCGTGCGAATAAGGCAAAACTCACACGGCAAAGCAAAGCTATTGTTGGTACGTCGACATTAATCGTCTGATCGCGTTGAGATATTTTGGTGGGCGCACAAGGACTCGAACCTTGGACCCGCTGATTAAGAGTCAGCTGCTCTACCAACTGAGCTATGCGCCCTAACCAGAGACTAGCGGTTAGGCACTTCCACCATGGCGGCGCCGGCCGACGCCGCCGCGGAGCAATTCGCCCCGCGCCACGAAACGGCCCGGCTCTAAAGGGAACCGAGGCCCGCGCCGGCCGTATTTAGGGCATTGCCTCCGGGATTCCAAGCGGGGAAAATTGCCATTGAGTCGTGACGGCGCCGCGTCTGCCCATGGCGTACAGTCTGGATGGGCGCGCAGCTTGCCCGCCACCGAAGCAGGAAGCCCGCAGATGCGCACGCCTTTCATTGTCCTTTGCCTGCTGGTCGCCACGGCAAATGGCGCGGCGGCGCAGACCGCCACCATCCCCGAACGCAAGGCGACGGTTTCCGGCGTGACCGTGACCAATGCTGGCATCTATACGGGTGAGTCGATCAGCGCGCCGGCCCGCGCCGGCCAGCTGTCGCCGACTGGCACCATCGGCACCACGGTCGATTGGCATTTTGTCTCCAATACGCCCGACGTGGTCGGCAAGGTCGGCACGCAATTCGGCATTGAGTTCCGCATCGACGGCGCGCCGGTCGGCGATGGCGTGACGCTGCACCTCGTGCTGACTTTCCCGCCGCAGGGCATCCGCAATCCCAATACCGGCGACATGATGCATGCCGCCAAGATCGCCTTTCCCAACATGAAAATCGGCGCGCTCTGTGTCCTCGGCTATGGCTTCGACAGCGCGTGGGAAATCGTGCCGGGCGTTTGGACCGAGCAAATCTGGTATCAGGACCAGATGCTGGCCGAGCGGACCTTCACGGTCAGCAAGCCCGAATAAGTCGCGCTCGCTGGCGCGTCATCGGGAATGAGGGAGGATCGTCTTGCGATTTTCAATCGCGCTTGCCGGCCCCCTCATCTCCGCAATGATCGGTGCCGCCGGCGCACACGCTCAAGTTTCCGATGACCTGGTCAGAATCGGCGTGCTCAACGATCAATCCGGCCTCTATGCCGACCTTGGCGGCCCGGGCTCGGTGGTTGCGGCGCGCATGGCGGTCGAGGATTTTGGCGGCAACGTGCTCGGCAAGCCGGTCGAGATCGTCGTCGCCGACCATCAGAACAAAGCCGACATCGGAGCGGCGATTGCCCGCCGCTGGTTCGACGCCGAGAAAGTCGACATGGCGATCGGCTTCGACAATTCGTCGGTGGCGCTTGCCGTCGAGCGGCTCGCCGCCGAGCACGACCGAATTGCCATCGCCGGAGCAGTCGGCAGCACCGCCTTCACCGGCAAAGCCTGCACGCCGACCGAGGCGTCCTGGCTCTATGACAGCTACGCGCTGACCACGAGCCTGGCGCGATCGGTGGTCGCCGAGGGTCGCGACACCTGGTTCTTCGTGACCGTCGACTACGCATTCGGCCATTCGCTCGAAGCCGACGCTACCGCCGCGGTGCTGGCGGCCGGCGGCAAAGTGCTCGGCGGCGTCCGTCATCCGCTCAACACCGCCGATTTCAGTTCCTACCTGCTGCAGGCGCAGGCGTCCGGCGCCAAGGTGGTCGCGCTCGCCAATGGCGGCGGCGACATGATCAACGCCATCAAGCAGGCGCGTGAATTCGGCTTGACGCGAGGCGGCCAGACCGTCGTCTCGCTCCTGGTTTTCATTTCCGACGTGCACAGCATGGGTTTGCAGACGGCGCAGGGGCTGAAATTCGCCACCGCCTTCTACTGGGATCGCGACGAGGAGAGCCGGGCCTGGTCGAAGCGCTTCATGGCACGGCACGGCAAGATGCCGACCATGGCGCAGGCCGGCGTTTATTCCGCCATCCACCATTATCTGAAGGCGATTGACGCCGCCGGCACCGACGAAGCCAAAGCGGTCATGGTCAAGATGCGCGAGATTCCGGTCAACGACTTCTACGCCAAGAACGCGCACCTGCGGGAGGACGGTCGTCTGGTCCACGACATGTATTTCGCCGAAGTAAAAAAGCCCTCGGAATCGAAGGAACCGTGGGACGACTACAACATCCTCGGCACCATTCCGGGCGCCACCGCGTTTCGCTCCTTGGCGGATGGAGGTTGCCCACTGGCGCAGCGCTGATTTTGGTTGTGTTACTACCGCAGGTGGAGGAAGGATGGTGATCCGGTGCGCTGTCGGGGCCGAAAGTTCCATTGGGGGTCGCGGGCATCGCGGCACAACACTCACATCCTTCTGCAAACATTAAAGAATTTGAGTCAAGCCAGATTGCACGCCGCTTTCGTCCGGTTTCAACCGGACCGCGCAATATTTCTGGGATGTTGCCCATCTATCACAGGTTTTAGAGCGATTTTTTGCTAAGGATTTTTGACACAGGTGGAAGCAGGAATTTTTTCAAGCCCGGGGGCTGTCATGAAAAAACTTGCTGTCGTGGCTACGGCGTTTGTCGCGCTTGGGGCATTGAGTTCAGCCAGGGCGGCTGACTTGCCGCCGCCGGTGATCGCCAAGGCGCCGGTTGTGGTGCCTTGGTCTTGGACGGGCCCATATATCGGCGCCACGGCGGTTACATTGGGGAAACTGGGGCAGCACCAACGTCGGCGGTACGCCTACTTTTCCGGGAACTACGACAGCATTGGGCACCACAGCCAACCCTAATGTGCAGGGCGGGTTCGGCGGTATTCAGGCCGGCTTCAATTGGCAATTTGCGCCGCACTGGCTCGTCGGTGTCGAAGCCGATGTTGACTGGAGCGGTGAGCGAGCAAGCGATCCGGGATCGTTTTCCACGTCGTTCCCGAGCGGGATAGGCACCGGGATTTGCGATGCACATCCCATTTGCACAACGACAGTCACCGGCACGACAACAAATAATTGGAATTTGCAGTGGTTCTCGACCCTGCGCGCGCGCGGTGGCTGGATCGCGGGCGACTCCTGGCTGCTCTACGGGACCGGCGGCGTCGCGTTTGCTGGAACTCGATTCGCAAATACGGCAACCACGACGGCGACTATTACGAACAGCATCGGACAAACCTTCCCGGGATTTCCGGTAACGGCCACTTCCGCGCTGTCGGAAGTCAATGATCGCGTGGGCTTTGCCGTCGGTGCTGTTTGCGCAAAATTGGACCGTGAGGGCCGAATACCTCTTCATGGATTTCGGGTCGCACACATTCCTTGCCGGGACGGCATTCGCCACCAACGTCAAGCTGCTCGACAACCTCGCGCGGGTTAGCATCAACTACAGCTTCTGGCCCTAGCGGCGGACTAATCGGCGCGCCGGCTTCCTGACTTTGGAGGGCGTCCAAGTCGGGGACGAGGGGGTTGAGATCGTTCGGCGTAGACGCTTCGGGGCCGCTCGCGGTGCCGTGCGATATTTCGGGGATGTTGCCCAACTACCACATCATTTGGGGTCGCGGTTTGCTAGGATGACTGTTCGAAGACTTGGGGCACATATTCCCCGGAGGGGGCATCGATGAAGAAGCTTCTTGCTGCGGCTGCTGGGATTGTCGCGCTGGGGATGACCGGGTCGGCTTTCGCTGCTGACTTGCCTCCTCCCCTGCCGTTCAAAGCACCACTGCCGCCGCCTTGGTACGATTGGACCGGCTTCTATATCGGCGCCAATGGCGGCTATAGCTGGGGCCGGGCATCGAACAGTATCACCGCGCCCGGCATTGCCGCGTTCTCAGGCACGCAGAACCTCAACGGCGGACTCGGCGGCGGCCAGATCGGCTATAATTGGCAATTCAACCGCAACTGGGTCATCGGCCTGGAGGCCGATATTCAGGGCACCGGTGAAAGGGGCAACGCCGGGCTGCCGACGATCGTGACTGTCCCAGGCCTCGCGGCCGTTGCGTTGCCGACCATCACGACGACAGGGACGTTCTCGCAAAAGCTGCCGTGGTTCGGCACCGTGCGCGGCCGCGTCGGCGTCGAGCCGGCGGATCGGGTGTTGCTCTATGTGACCGGCGGTCTTGCTTACGGCGAGGTCGACAGCAATGCCAGCGTCACCGCGTCGGCCGCATTTCCTCCCGCCGCGCCGTTTGCAGCGGTAACGGCGAACGCGAGCGCCAAGAACACGCAAGCCGGGTGGACAGTCGGCGCCGGCGGCGAATGGGCCTCCATCAACCGATGGAGCGTCAAGGCCGAATACCTTTACGTCGATCTCTCGGCCTTCACCAACACGTTCACCGGCACCGGCCCGGCATTTCCGACCATCACCGCCAGGACGCACTTCACCGACAACATCTTCCGTGTCGGCATCAACTACAGTTTCGGCGGCCCGCATTACTGAGCGTAAGTCCGCCACGTTGCATCGTGTGGTGACCACCCGGATCGGCTGAAGGCCGATCCGGGCTTTTTTTGATTAGCGCAGAGTAAAGTTCTAGCCGACGTCGGTCGAGTGGATGCGCCGCTCGCCGACCGCGATCGCTTCGCCGCCGCGCAGCCGCCGCGCCACGAGCTTGTTGAGCGCGGCGAGATAAGCCTTGGCCGAAGCGACCAGCGTATCCGGGTCGGCGCCCTTGGCCGTCACCGAGCGGCCGTTCTCGGACAGGCGCACCGAGACTTCGGCCTGCGCGTCGGTGCCTTCGGTGACGGCGTGCACCTGATAGAGCTCGAGCACCGCCTGGTGCGGCACCATCGCCTTGATGCAGTTGAAGGTGGCGTCGACCGGACCGTTGCCTTCGCATTCGGCGATGGCCGGCTTGCCGGCGATGTCGACTTTCATAGTGGCGCGCTGCGGCCCGTGGGTGCCGGCGATGACCGTGAGCGAGACGAGCTTGATGTGATCCTGGAAGGTCGCGATCTCCTCGTCGACCAGCGCCTCGAGATCCTCGTCGTAGACGTGCTTCTTGCGGTCGGCCAGCGCCTTGAAGCGCACAAAGGCGTCTTCGAGCTGGTTGCCGGCGAGCTGATAACCCAATTCCTCGAGCTTGTGCACGAAGGCATGCCGGCCGGAATGCTTGCCCATGACCAGCGAGGTCTGCTTCACGCCGACGTCCTCAGGGACCATGATCTCATAGGTCTGGGTATGCTTGAGCATGCCGTCTTGGTGGATGCCGCTCTCGTGGGCGAACGCGTTCCGTCCGACGATCGCCTTGTTGTACTGCACCGGGAACGAGGTGACCGCGGCGACCAGCTTCGACGCCCGCGTCAGCATCTTGCTGTTGACGCCGTTCCAGAACGGCATCACGTCGTTACGCACCCGCATCGCCATCACTACTTCTTCGAGCGCGGCGTTACCGGCGCGCTCGCCGATGCCGTTGATAGTGCATTCGATCTGCCGCGCGCCGGCGCGGACGCCGGCGAGCGAATTTGCCACCGCCATGCCGAGATCGTTGTGGCAATGCACCGAGAAGCGGGCTTGATCGGAATTCGGCACCCGCTCGCGCACCATCTTGATCAACGCGAAATACTCCTCCGGCACCGAATAGCCGACGGTGTCGGGGATGTTGATGGTGGTGGCGCCGGCTTTGATCGCGGCCTCGACGCAGCGACAGAGGAAATCGTGCTCGGTGCGGGTGCCGTCCTCACTCGACCATTCGACGTCGTCGGTATGGCCGCGGGCCCGCGCCACCTGCGCGATCACCATCTCGTAGACGTCGTGCGGCTCTTTTTGCAGTTTGTATTTCATGTGCACCGGCGAGGTGGACAGGAAGGTGTGGATGCGGCGCCGCTCTGCCGGCCGGATCGCCTCGGCACAGATATCGATATCCTTGAACGCGGCGCGCGCCAGCCCGCAGACGACGGCATTCTTGGTGCGTCTGGCGATCTCGTTGACGGCGGCGAAATCGCCGTCCGAGGCGATCGGAAACCCGGCCTCGATGATGTCGACGCCCATTTCATCGAGTAAGGCGGCGACCTCGAGTTTTTCCTCGTGGGTCATGGTCGCGCCGGGACATTGCTCGCCGTCGCGCAACGTGGTGTCGAAAATGACGACGCGATCCTTGTCAGACTTCGTCGGTTCCGGCCGGGCCGGTTCGGATTTCGTTGGAGCGGTCATGGTGTCAGGTCCTTATCGTCGGCGCCCGACCAGTGCATTTTTGACTTCGGGCGCTATTGGGTTCCGGTGGCTTCCGTCAACCCCTGAGTGCCCAGGCGCCAAACGCCCAGCCGGCCCTCAGGGGGCGATAAGGAGCAGGAGCCCGCCAAGCAGCTGGCAAGACATGAGGGTGGTGCCGGGCCGAGCCTTGCCGGCCGCCCGTTCGATCGCGGTGAAATCGTCGCGAATCGCCATGCACGTCCTCGTCGGCTCAAGGTCGCGGACAAGGGTAAAGGACGCCTTAACCTCGAAACCGCGGCCGTTGTAACGGATGATACGATGAGAGCGCAAGGCCTCGCTGCGCCCGCAGCGGCATCGCGCTACACTTGTAAAAATGACAGGGAGGCTGACCTATGATCGTGGAATTCGTACAGTTCAAATATCCTCTGGGACTGACCCGCGAGCAGATTCTCGAAGACGCCCGCACCACCATTCCCCGCTGGCGCGGCAACGAAGAGCTGGTCCGCAGGCACTACATTGTTGGTGAAGACGGCACCGGCGGCGCGTTTTACATCTGGCCGTCGAAGGAAGCCGCGCAACGCGGTCACAACGCCGAATGGTTCGCCAATATCAAGGCGCGCACCGGCTCGGTGCCGACCATCCGCTATTTCGATCTCATGATGATCGTCGATAACGAGGCCGGCAGCGTCACGGAATTTCCGCCGAACGCCGCAGCGCAAGCGGCAGAGTAACGCGGCAAAATTGCCTTTCATTTTATCGCCCATTTTCCGTCATCCTGAGGCGCGAGCGAAGCGAGCCTCGAAGGATGAATTGGCCGAGGCGCTCGGGCCGTCGCCCTTCGAGGCTCGCTGCGCTCGCACCTCAGGGTGACGGGCAACAGCGCTTATTCAAGTCCATAATGCCGGTGGCAGGCAGCGCAAATGCCGTCCAGCCGGTCGCTGACCTCCGCGATCGATTTCAGATCGCGGGCCTCGGCCGCGAGATAGGCCTTGTTCGCGGCCTCGGCCAATTTTCGCACGTAGAAGGCCCATTGCGGATCGCGCGCCCGTTGGGGAATCATCAGGGCGTTGGTCGCCTCGGCCAACGTCGCCGCACCGCTCACGATCTGCTCCCAGTCTGCCTCGGTTTTCGGTGAAAGATCGTGCTCGCCCTGTTGGTCAATCACGACGGCATTGACGCTCCAAACGATCTTTGCTGCCGGCGTGAGCACATGCTCCATGAAGGTTTTCATGTCGACATAGGGTTGGAACGGCTGGGTCTGGGGAGGCCGCATCGGCGCGGCGTCTTCGCGGATTGATGGGGAAGCGGCCGCCGCAACGGCAACGAGCGCAGCAAGAATAGCAAGCGAGAGGCGCGTGGTCATGTCGTCTCATCCTGGCTGCATGGTAAAGCCGATCCAGCGCCCGCAGGCGACCACCGCAATCCACAACACGATCGATACGCCTCCCGCCAACCGCGCCGGCAGCGGTGGCCGCCTGTCGTTCTCCCAGCGCGCCAAGTCCTTGGCGCTGATGAAATGAAACATCGCCATGTTGAGGCCGGCCGCGGCAATCAGACAAAGCTTGGCGACAAAAAATCCGTTGCCTAGATATTTAGTGGCGTTGGAGATGAAGAGCAGACCTCCCGAGGCAACCGCGACGACAAATGCGCCCCAGGTGAGCGGCAAAATTCCCGCGGCGACGCGACTTACCGGCCGGTTGAGCGAGGCAAGTCCGAGCAGCCGCAGATCAACAGCAAGAATTGACCCGACCACCAGACAAATCGCCACCACATGCACCGATTCAATCAGCGGAAATAGCAGATCGTTCTCGCGGATATTGTCCGCCAGCGCGCTGTTCTCGAGATACGAAATCAGACCGGCAAACAGCGGCATTACCCGACCTGCGTATAGGCGATCCATCGCCCGGCAAACAGGATGCCGCACCAGACCAGGATGGAGACGCTCGCCGCAAACTGTCCCGCCACGCGATGCCCGCGATCCCGGTCCCAAAATTCCGGCGCCGCGCGGAGCGACCATTGCTGGGCGAGGGTCAGGACGATGGCGAAGATGAGCAGCACCATCTTGAGATAGAAGGTGGCGTTGAGGAGCGAACGCCGCGGCTCGCCGATGATCAAGAGGCTTCCGGTGATCAAAAGGATCAGCAACACCGGCCAGATCGTCGGCAAGAACCGCCGGCCGACGTCGGCCAGCGGGACGTCGCGCTGCAGCGCCCGCCAGAACCGCAGGTCCACCAGGACCGCCGACGAGAACAGTACGGCGACGCTGAGAATGTGAATTGTCTGCAGCGTTGGAATGACCCAGCTGGTGGTCTGGATTGCGTGGCTGAGCGGCGTCGCCGCCAGCCATTTGGACAAGTCGTGCAGAACGACGTCGACCGTCATTGATCGGCGGGCGTCAGGCTGAAGGTCAGGACCTGACCGTTCGGCAGATCGACCTTGACCAAAAACCCGCCGGGATTGCCGTCGCGCAGCGGTGCGTAGTGGAACACGGCATGATCGCCCGGCTGCAGCGAGCGTTTGGTCCAGCCCGAGCGAGTCAAAACGCCTGGGCTTGAAACTTCGAACGCCAAGGTTTGGGGCGGCTCGCCCTCCTTGGCATCGCACTCGATGACGAAGGTGATATGGGGATTGGTCCAGTTGACGGTCTTGACGGTGCCTTCGGTGGTGCGAAGGTGCTCCATATCGTAAGCAGCGCCCGAGTGGTGCGCCGTCGCGATGCTGCCAAGACCAAAGATCAAGCCGGCTGTAATGGGAGCGATGAGAGCGACACTGCGTAACAGCATTATCTGCGTCTTTCTTACTTATTTCGTACTGACTGACCCGTCCGGATTTTGCGGATGGGAAACGAATATATCGTTGCCGTACTGATCGTTGCCGGGGATCAGGTCTTCCTGCTCGCATTCGCCTTCGATGATCTCATAATGCCGATCGGGATAGCGGCGGAAAATGCGCGTCGTTTTCCAGGGCGCGGTCAGGACCTTCGGCGCCGTGATTTCCAGATCGTCGTGGAGAACGTTCGGCTTGGCCAGATACAGCCGCTCGACGATATGCATGTCGCCATTGTTGGGCACGCCGACCGCTTCGCTGGGGGCGATATAGGCCTGCGGCGCGATGGCCGTGGTGTCGACCACCAGGACGTCACCTTCCCAATGGCCGATTGAGTAGCCGTGCAGCGTCGGATCCGGGTCCTCAGGCCGCGTGCGCCCGTCCGTGTAGATCCGCCGCATGCGGTTGCCATCGACCTCGCCCAGCATGGTGACCCTGCCTGGCGTCGTCAGCCATTCGAACGCATTGTGCGAGATCAGCATCCAGGTCGGCATGCCGTGCGGCAAGCAATGGCTGAGCACCAGGAACGGCCGTCCCGCCTTTTCCTCGGCAATCAGGTGCTGAATCTGCGGCACGATTTCCGCCTTCCAGGGCGGGACATTTTCGATTTCCTGCCGATGCTGGTCTTTGACGTCCGGTATCCAGACCCCGTCAAAGTCGGACGGCGCAGCCGCCGCCCGTGAAACGACGGATATTGCGACCAGCGCCGTGACAACAGCAATTGTCGCAGATGTTTTGACTATCAGATTCACGCAGTTGGCTCGTCTGTCCTGCCGCAGCAAAATTCTAATCCGACCTGCGCCACATGCGAAGCCGCGCAAACGCATAGCCAACTTGCAGATAATCAAGTCATTACGCAATAACCGTGACAGCTGGCGCCGTCGGTAGATTTTCGGCGGATGTCGCGGCCGTAGCAGTAAGTGATCGCATCCGTTAGGTCATTTCTTTCGCTTCGCCCCGCCCGCACGCGCGGGTTTTTCCGCCCTGAGCGCGCGTTCGGCCGCCTTCAATTCCTTGAGCGCCTTGCCCGCGATTTTGGGGTAATCGAGTTTGAGCTTCCCCACGGCATCGACGATTGCAGCGGAGACGACGGCCCAGGCAACGTGTTTGTGATCGGCCGGCACAACATACCACGGCGCGTCATCGGTCGAGGTGTTGCTGATCATGTCCTGGTAGGCCGCCATGTAATCGTCCCAGCGCCGACGCTCGGTGACGTCGGCCATCGAGAACTTCCAGCGTTTCATCGGCTCGTCGAGCCGCGCCACGAAGCGTTTGCGCTGCTCCTCCTTGGAGATGCGCAGATGGAACTTCAGCACCAGGGTCCCGTTGCGCACCAGGTGCTGCTCGAAGGCGCGGATGTCCTTGAAGCGATGCTCCCAGATGCTGCCGTCGGTGACGGCCGCCGGCAGCTTCTGCCGCGCCAACATCTCGGGGTGCACCCGCACCACCAGGACTTCCTCGTAATGCGAGCGATTGAAGATACCAATGTGCCCGCGCTCCGGCAGCGCCTTGACGGCGCGCCATAGAAAATCGTGCGCCAGTTCTTCTGCACTAGGCGCTTTGAAGGCATGCACGCTGCAGCCTTGAGGATTGATGCCGGACATGACGTGCTTAATCACACCGTCCTTGCCGGCGGCGTCCATGGCTTGCAGCACGATGAGTACGGCGCATTCGCCGTAAGCATAAAGTTGCTGCTGCATCTCCCCGAGCCGGGCGACGCCGTCGGCCAGCATCGGCTTCACATCCTCGATATTGGTCGAAAGGCCGAAGGTTTCCGCCGGATCGTGGTCGGCGAGCCTGAAGTGCCGCGGCTGGTCGACCCGGCAGGCTTCGAGGATTTTCGGTAGCTTCATCGCAGCCTCCTGGACGCGACCGCTCTGCAAGCAATGGACTGATGCAAACCCAAAAGTCTAAATTTTTCGACGGCCTTTAGCTCATGACCACGCACGCATCAGATATGTTGTGAGAAATCGCGGCACGGCTGGATCGAAATCCGCCGGGCCGCGTAGGAAGCGGATATCTGAAAACTCCGGCTGCGCCTCGTTGGCCAGATGACGCAGGATGCGCGCGCGCAGTGCTTCCGAGCTATCGTCGGCTAGCAGAGATTTCATCAACCCGATGAACCCGCCGTCGCGCACCAAAGTCCAGCCCGGCGCGGCCTTGAATGCACCGATATCGAGGCCGGTCTCCTCGAACAGTTCGCGGCCAGCGCTGCCGGCAAGATCGAGCATGCCGGCGGCGTTGATATCCTTCGGATCCGGCGTACCGCAGGGAAACAGCCATTGCCCCGCTATCGAGGTCGACGGCGCCATGCGGCCGACCAGATACGCGCCATCCGCCGAGCGAAGTGCGGCCGCCGAGAAGACGTTGAAGACGCCGCCATCGCAACAGTCCCAGTCCCGCCAGGCGAGGAAGTTCGCATAGTCTGTCTCGAAGCTCGTGCCGCGGAGCACGCGTTGCTCGATGGTGTAATCGTTAAGGAGAAGGACGCGCCCGTTCCACAATGCCGGCTGCTCGCGCCGGCGCGCAGCGAAATGCCGATCGATCTCGGCGCGGCGCGCGTGCGCGAACTCCCAGCGCCAGGGCGCGACCGCGATCTCAGCGCGGTCGAGTTCAATGATTTGCGGATCAGGGCGTCGCGACGACATCACACCTATTAAGCATCTGATAGTCGCGCTGTCATCAACAACGGCGACTCTGTGCGAGGATTGGTCCCGACGGCGACGTGAAGCCGGCGGAACGCGGGAGCGCACAAGCTCGCCAAACGGCGGGAATGTAGCGGCGCGTCGGCGGCGCGAAAGTACGCGGTATCAGTTTTGCGTCCCGCCGACGCGGCCGGAGAAGCTCGACGCGACCGCTACGGCGCCATCCACAATCCTCAGGCCGAGCGACGGCAAAGGACGCGGCGCGGGCCCGTCCACCACCGCCGCGCCGTTCCTGGGATCGTAGATCGAGCCGTGGCAGGAGCATACAAAGGCGTCGCGTGCCTTCGACCACATGTTCACCGGGCAGGCCTGGTGCGTGCACACGGCGGAGTAGGCGACCACGCCCTCGGCAGCTCGCGCTCGAGTTTCTTCGCCCAAATCGGCCGGATCGAACCGGGCGAGAATAACCAGATTGAGCGGCGTCTCGTTTCGGACCGTGCCGTCCGGACTTACTGGATAAACCTGCACCTGCGGACCGCCAATCGCGAGATTGTCGAGCCTGACGACCTGTCCCTTGTTGGGGCCGATCAAGAACACGAAGTGATCGCCCGATTGCGGCGGCAATGTTCCAGAGTCCACTTTTGCCGTCTGATCTCCGGCGCGCGCAATTGCCACCAGCAAAGGCGACAACGCCAGCCCAAGAAACGTACGGCGCCCGTAACGGGCAGCATACCGATCGCTGCGCGCTTGCATGTTTACGTCGCCTCCTTTCAGAGTTGCTGCGTTTGGACTGGTGTTTTTCGCTCGGCGTCAGTTCCAATTCTGTCGCGGCTATTCCGTTCCGGTGACGCTGGCGATGAGGCGTAGCGACACCATGGCCATCTCGTCGCTGTCATGGATGTAGCCGACACGGAAAAGCCCGTTGATGGCATGTTTTCCCGGCTTGGTCGCCCGAAGCGGCACCGCGAACACGAGTACGCCGTCCTCAATGCTTGCCCGCACGATCCCTTGTTCGAACGCGACGCCGTCGTCCTCTGCCGAGAGCTTGATCACGCGATTGTTGTAGGATTGAAGAATGCGGTAGCCGTCACGAATTCGCAGTTTCGCCTGCATCACCGCGCGTTCGCCGACTTTGGCCGTGACGTCACTGACCTCGATTGCGTAAGCCGGTGTTTCCTCGCCGCGGCCAGGACCGGTCGTCAGGAACGCCAACCCGACCGCGAGCACCGCAGCCAGCGAGCTTGCGAGAAGCCGGGCGATGATCGAGTCTGTCCGAGCATGCACCAACAACATCGCCAAAATCCTTGGGCAAAAAGCAATTGAACCGGGAGCTAGCCGCGAGCGCAGCTAGCTCCCCCAATGTTTGGGACGATGATCTGAGGCATTCACTTGGAAACGGCAAATACCCAGACCACTCCGCCTTGCGGCACGTCCTTCTGCCAACCGACCAGCTCGGCCATCAGTCCTTGCTGGAAGGCGGGGTCGACGCCATAGCCCGATTGCACCGCGACGTATTGCACGCCGTTGACCTCGAAGGTCGAAGGCGGCGCGATGACGCCCGAGTTGGTACGGAAGTGCCAAAGCTGCTCGCCCGAATTTGCGTCGTAGGCACGGAATTCGCGATCGTTGGTGCCGCCGCCAAACACTAGTCCGCCGGCAGTGGTGAGCAGCGATCCCCACATCATGGAGCTTGGATAGAGTGTCCGCCAAACGCGCTTGCCGGTGTTAGCGTCCATCGCCTGGATCTCGCCGTAGAACGGCGCCTTGGAGTCGACGGAGAAGTGCAAGTCCGGGATGGCGACGCCCGTCCACCATTGCCCGGGAATTCGCTCTTCGACTTTGCCCTCGAGCGTGTTGCAGTGGTTTTCGTTTGACGGGATGTAAACCAGACCGGTCTTTGGATTGTAGGCTTCATACGGCCAATCCTTGCCGCCCCAAAGGCCGGGACAGAACTGGGCGGATTTGCCGGTAGCGGGCTTGTGCGCCATGTCGACTTCGGGCCGCCCGGTTTCCTTGTCGATGCCGGTAAAGACATTTTGCGGCACGAAGGCTTGCGATCGCAGATACGAGATGCTGCCGTCGGTGTCGCGCTTGAGCCAGTACAGATAGCCGTTGCGCGCCGGCTTGAGCAGGCCTTTCGTGGTGGCACCGTTGATCTGGAAATCCACCAGCATCGGCGCGTTCATTTCATCCCAGTCCCAGGATTCATTCTGGTGATACTGGAAATAGCCCTTGATCTTGCCGGTGTCGCCGTCGAGCGCGAGCGTCGAGGACGTGTACAGATTGTCGCCCGGCCGCTGATCGCCAAACCACGGGGAAGCGTTCCCGGTGCCCCAATAGACCGTATTGGTGTCGGGATCGTAGTTGCCGGTCATCCACGTGGAAGCGCCGCCGGTCTTCCATGTGTCGGCTTTCTTCCAAGTCTCGCTGCCAGGCTCGCCCGGCGCCGGAATACTATAGGTTTTCCACACCGGTTTGCCGCTCTGGACGTCAAACGCCTGCACGAAGCCACGCACGCCGAACTCGCCGCCGGCGACGCCGATCAGCACTTTGCCTTTAACGACCAGCGGGGCCATCGTCGTGTAATAGCCCTGCTTCCAATCCTCGATCTTCGCCTCCCAGGCGACTTTGCCGGTCTTGGCATCGAGGGCGACAAGCACCGCATCGAGCGGCGCGAAATAGACCTTGTCGCCAAACAACGCCACACCGCGGTTGGTGTTGTGCAATGCGCTAAAGCCCTCAGGCAACGGGCGCTTGTAGCGCCATAGCAGATCGCCGGTGGCAGCATTGAGCGCGATGACCTGACTGTATGGTGTCGTGATGAACATGACGCCGTTGTTGACGATCGGCGGCGATTCATGACCGGAGTCCACGCCGGTCGAGAAACTCCAGACCGGCACGAGATTCTTGACGTTGTGGGTATTGATCTGGTCGAGCGCGCTGTAGCTCCAACCCTTATAGTTGCCGCGGGTCATCAGCCAGTTTTCCGGTTCCGGATTGGCCAGACGAGCGTCGGTCACCGGCGTGTAGTCTGCTGCAAAGGCCGAACCGGCCGCTCCGGCAACCAACAAGGTCGCGAAGCAGGCGCCGGCTAGAAGGCCTCGATATGTCGACTTGATCGATGTGCTCTGCATTGAGGTCTCCTCCTGGCTGATGGTCCCGTTTGGGACTCGTGTCGTTGGACATCGGGAACATGTTTCCCAATGCACTCAGGCATCCTCAGTTTTGGTTTCTTATGAGATTTGTTTTGGAAATCGCGTCGGGATCGGCAGCCGGCGGATGCGCTTTCCGGTCGCCGCGAAGATGACTTTTAAGCGCCGGTTCAGACGGCGGCAGCCCTCCCATGGCGTTTGTTTCTGGCCACGGACTGCCGCTCATCGGCTTCGTGACTTTGCCGAATTCGGCAGCCTACGAATATTCGCCGCGGGCGTGTGCCTGCCGACATACCCTGCATGACCGTGGTCGTCGCAGGCCAAAGTAAGTCGCGCACAGCGTTCGGCCATCATAGCGCAGCGGTGAACGTTAGCAATCTAGGATGGCGCATTTCTGCTGTGCGGCAGGACGAGAGCGCGAAATATTTTTTCCCAACGCGCGCGTTGTCTCACGCAGTGGTTCGGCCGCTCAATCGTGAAGGCTGCATTGCAAATTCGGCCGCGACAGGCACGGCGATCGATCAGAGAACGATGACCGGAACTCGGGAGACCCGAGTTCCGGTAATTTTTTACGCCACAGACGCGGCGGATTTCACGTCACGCCAGCTGATTGCCGATCGGCAGCCGGCGGATGCGCTTGCCGGTCGCCGCGAAGATGGCGTTGCACAGCGCCGGTGCAAAAGGCGGCACGCCCGGCTCGCCGACGCCGCTCGACGGCACGTCGATACCGTTCTCGACGATGTGGGTGTTCGTCACCGTCGGCGATTCATCGTGCCGGACGACTGGATAGTCGTTGAAGTTGCTCTGCTCGACGCGGCCATTCTTGAGGGTGATCTCGCCATATTTGGCGAGCGACAGCCCCATCACAGCCGCGCCTTCGATTTGCGAGCGAATGCGCTCGGGATTGACATAGAAGCCGCAGTCGATCGCGGTATCGACCCGCGGCACCGTGAGATTGCCCTTCTTGTCGACCGCGACTTCGACCACGGTGGCGATGTAGCTGACGAAGCTGCGATGCGCCGCAATGCCGAGCCCGCTGCCGGCGGGAAGTTTCCTTCCCCACCCGGCCTTTTCCGCGACCAGCTCGGTGACCCGCCGTAAGCGCCCGGTGTCCACCGGATAGACATCATGCGGCTCGCCATAGTCCCACCACGGCGTGGTGGCTTTTTGCGGTGCTTCCACGATCCGCGCCGGACCGATCAGTTCCAGCAACATGTCCTTGGGATCGCGGCCGAGCTCATGCGCAATCTCGGCGATGAAAGACTGGATCGCCCAGGCGTGCGCCACGTTGTTGACCGAGCGGAACCAGCCGACCCGGACATGCGATTGCGCCTCGCCACTCTCCAGCTGGACATTCGGCACGTTGAACGGCGTGTCGACGAATCCCATCCCGAGCTCGATGAATTGCGGATATTTCGGATCGGGCATGAAGTTCGCAAACAGGCTCGGCGCCGCGCTGCGGTGGCGCCAGGCTATGACCTTGTTGTCCTTGTCGAGCCCGGCTTCGAGGCGTTCCGCCGTCACGGTGTGATAGAAGCCGTGCCGGATGTCGTCTTCGCGGGTCCACACCACTTTGACCGGCGCGCCGTCCATCGCCTTGGACAGGAGCGCAGCCTCGATGGCGAAGTCCCATTTCGACTTGCGGCCGAAGCCGCCGCCCAACAACGCGTTATGCAGGGTGACGTTCTTCGGATCGAGGCCGAGCCGCTTGGCGACATCGTCGCGGGCGCCGCCCGGAGACTGCACCGACGTCCAGATTTCGAGCTTGCCGTCGGTCATGCGCGCCGTAGCGGAGGGAGGCTCCATGGTCGCATGCGCAAGGTGCGGCGAGTAATACTCGCCGGTGATGACTTTGGCGGCGGATTTGAGCGCCCCGTCGGCGTCACCCTCGGCGCGCTCGAGCTTGCCCGGTTTGCGCACGGCGTCCTCGAGCATCGCTTTGTAGGAGACCGAGTTCGAACGACGCGTTGGGTCCGTCGTCCCAGGTGATTTTGAGCGCCTCGCGCCCTTGCAGAGCGGCCCAGGTGTTCTTGGCGATCACCGCGACACCGCCGAGCGGCGCAAACGCGGCCGGCGGCGGTGTACCGTCGATGGTGACCACCTTGAGCACACCAGGCACTTTCATGGCGCCGCTGGCGTCGTACGAGGCGACCTTGCCTTGAACGACCGGCGGGCGGGCGACGACGGCGAACAACATGCCCGGGAGTTTGACGTCCTGGCCATAAGTCGCTTTGCCTGTCGTGATGTCGAACAGATCGACGATGGTGACATTGCCTTTGCCGATATAGCGGAACGCGCTCGGCTTCTTGAGCTGCAAGGTATCGAGCGCCGGCGCCGGCAAGGCCGCCGCGTCGGCGGCAAGCTCTCCGTAACCGAGCTTCCTGCCCGACGGGACATGCACGACTTCATGCAGCCGCGCCTGGACCTCGTTGACGTCGACGCCCCAGCGCTTGGCGGCCGCGGTCTCGAGCATCTTGCGTGCGCCGGCGCCAACCTGGCGCATGGGCTGGATGAAGTGACGCACGCTGCGCGAGCCGTCGGTGTCCTGATTACCGTAGGTCTCTTCGTCGCCAGGCGACTGGACGACGCGAACGCGAGCCCAGTCGGCCTCAAGCTCGTCGGCGACGATCATCGGCAGTGACGTACGCGCCGCGCCGTTACCCATTTCGGCCCGATGCGCGACGATGGTGACGATTCCGTCCTTGTCGATCGAGACAAAGATGTGCGGATTGGTCACGACGCCATGCGGCATCTTCTCGGCGCCGGTGGCGTAGGCCATGGCCGAGCGAACCGCAGGGAATTGCGCGGCGAGAACGAACACGCCGGTGCCGGCGATGCTTTTGAGCAGGCGGCGACGGCTGACATTGGCGATGACGACGTTTTGCTGGTTGCGATGATAGGTCATGTCAGGTCCCCTTGGCGGCGGCGCGGACGGCCGAATGGATGCGCTGATAGCAACCGCAGCGGCAGATGTTGCCGTACATGGCGTCGTCGATCTGCTGGTCGGTTGGGGCCGGGGTTTTTGCCAGCAACGCGGCCGCCTGCATGATCTGGCCGGCCTGGCAATAGCCGCATTGCGGGACGCTGAGATTGCGCCAGGCGACCTGAACGGGATGCTCGCCCTTGGGGTCCAGGCCTTCGATGGTGACTACCTGCTTTCCTGCCACGTCCGATATGGCGATGCTGCAGGAGCGAACCGCCTCGCCGTTGAGATGCACGGTACAGGCGCCGCAGAGCGCGACGCCGCAACCGAATTTCGTTCCAGTCAGGCCAAGCTCGTCGCGCAAATACCACATGAGCGGCATCGACGGATCGCCGTCGAATGTGCGCTCCAATCCATTCACATTTACGCTGACCATTCGCTCCTCCGCGGCGGGTCTCTCACATCACGGACTGCCGCCCATCAGCTCCGCGACGTTGCCGGAATTCGGCTGCCGGTTCGATGCGTCATCGCCATGTGCGTGACCAAGGCCGGCGTCTTGTTCTGGTGCTGCCCGTTGTTTGTTGTTTGTGGTTTTTGTTGCTTTTAAGATAGTTGACGCTGGGAACTAAAATCGTTCACTGCCAGAAGTTGCAATGCTAGCAAGCGGCCCGGCGTTAACAAGACAAAGTCCATGCGCGCTGACGGGACCGCCGCCCATTGCGCGCAAGTGGGCGGAAATTTTCCGTGGAAAATCAGCGTGGCGGCGACCCGAAAAATAGTTCCGCGCACCGGATCAAGGATTCTTGATCGCATCGGGCGCCGGCGACCGCACCGTCGACAATAGCGGCCCGCCACCGCCGGCAGGAACCTTTTTTGCGAACGCGGCGCCGCTGACAAACGAAAAAGAGCGGCACCGAACGGTGCCGCCCCCTGGTTTCGAGGTGATGATCAGACGCGCTGATCAGGCCTTCATCGCCGCCTTCACGGCTTCCGCCGTAATCGGCAGCGAGCGGACCCGAGCGCCGATCGCGTTGAAGACGGCGTTGCCGATCGCCGGTGCGATCACCGTCACCGCCGGCTCGCCGCAGCCCACCGCCGGCTCGCCGTTGCCGATGATGCTGACATCGATCTCCGGCATCTGGCTCATCCGCAGCGGCGTATAGGTATCGAAGTTGGTCTGCTCGATACCGCCGTTCTTGAGCGTTGCCTTTTCGAGCATCGCCAACGAGGTGCCCCAGAAGATCGAGCCCTCGATCTGCGCGCGCACCCCGTCCGGGTTGACGATCGTGCCGACGTCCATGGCGACGGTGACCTTCTTCAGCGTCACCTCGCCGGTCTTGGGATCGACCTTCACGTGCGCAACGCAGGCCGTCCAGGTCGGACTTGAGCGCTCCTGCGAAGAGACGCAGGCGACGCCCATGCCCTCGTTCGGGCCGAGCTGGATCGCTCCATAACCCGAACGCCCGACGGCAGCGCGCAACACGTTGGCGAGACGCTTGGCGCCGCCGACATTCTGCGGCTTGTCGCCGCCGGCATTGGCGCCGGCGCCGTCAAGCAGACGGAGTCGCATCTCGACCGGATCCTGACCCGCCGCATGCGCGATCTCATCCATGGTGCTTTCGACCGCCCAGAACGTCCAAGCGGGCGCGACCGAGCGCAGCTGACCGGAAGGCGTCGCGCCTTGCGCCAGCTTGTTCTCGAAATTGCGCACCGTGTGGTTGGGGATCGTGTACCAATAGTCGGCGCCGTTGACGGTGAAGCTGTCGTGAAGGTTTTCAAAGGTGTCGCCGACACGCTTTCTGTCCACGGCCGGCGTCATGAAGGCCGGGATGCCCCATTTCGCGGTCGGCCACGCGCCGATCACGTCGTGCTCCATGGCGATCGCGTGTCCCTCGGCATCAAGCCCGACCTTGACCTTTTGGTAGGTCAGCGGACGGGTGTAATCCACCTGCATGTCGTCTTCACGGGCATAGATCAGCTTGACCGGCTTGCCGACCGCCTTGGCAGCCGCGAGCGCCGGGACGACCATGTCCGATTCCAGCCGGCGCCCGAAGCCGCCGCCCAGGAAATGCTGATGGATCACGATGTTCTTGGCATCGACGCCGGCTACCGCAGCCGCGATCAACGTGGTGCGGGTGTTGAACTGATTGCCGGTATAGATGTGCCAGACGCCGTTCTCCTCCATGGCCAGCGCGTTCATCGGCTCGAGCGGGGCATGGATGTTGAGGCTGGTGAGGTATTCACCCTCGATCACCTTGGCGGCCTTGGCCATCGCCGCGGCGGAGTCGCCGTCTTTGACGAACAGGAAGCCTTCGGTGCCTTCTTTCTGCAGCCGGCGTGACTCGTCGATGATCGACTGGTCGGACACGTTGGCATACGGGCCCTTGTCCCAATCGACTTTCAACGCGGCCGCCGCCTTCTTGGCGGCCTCGTAGCTGGTCGCGACCGCGACCACCCAGCCGGTAGTCGTGGCGGTCTTGTCTTCGACGATGACGGCCTTGACGAAGCCCGCAACCTTCTTGGCTTCGCTGTCGTCAACCGACCTTGCCGTCGCACCATAGCGTACCGGCGGAATCGCCAGCTTGCCGTACAGCATGCCCGGAACGTGCGCGTCGATGCCGTACTTGCAAGTGCCGTTGGTCTTCGACGGAATGTCGAGCTGCGGCAAGGAGTGGCCGATCTTGGTGTACTGGTCCGGCGTCTTCAGCTTGATCGCCTTGAGCTCGTCCGCCGACCAGGCCTTGTTGGCTTTGCCGCCCTGTACGATCTGCGCAAAGGTCAGGCTCTTCTTTGACTTGGCATGCGTGACGCGCAATTCGCGCGCCTGCAGTTCGTTTTCCGGCACGCCCATCATCTCGGCAGCCGCCTTGATGAGGGTGATGCGGCCGGCCGCGCCGGCGCGGCACATCGCATCAAAGTTCATGCCGGTCGACCAGCTGCCGCCGGTCACCTGTGCGCCCAGTATCGGGTCGTTGTATTTCGGGTCGTTGGAAGACAGCACGACATTCATGTCCTTCCACGACGCTTCCAGTTCCTCGGCGACCAGTTGCGCCATGGTGCTGGCGATGTGTTGGCCCATGTCGGCTTTGCCGACCGTCACCCAAACCTTGCCGTCAGGGCTGATAGCCGCCCAAATGGTCGGCTCGGCGTTGGCAGCCGTTGCCGCCCATGCTTCGCCGATTTTCGGCACCGCGTAGCCGATCACCAGGCCAGTTGCCGCGGTTCCGACGATGAAGGTGCGCCGATCGATGTGCGCCAATGCGTCGATCTTCTGATGCTTTGTCATGGCTTACACCCCCCGCATTTCGGCAGCCGCGCGCAAGATGGCGCGTTGGATACGCACATAGCTCATACAGCGGCAAAGATTGCCGTCCATGTGTGCGACGACTTCGGCTTTGCTGGGATCGGTGTTCTTTGCCAGCAACGAGGCCGCTTGCATGATCTGCCCGGACTGGCAGTAACCGCACTGCGGAACTTGCTCGGCGATCCAGGCACGCTGCAGCGGATGCTCGCCCTTCGCGTCCAGACCTTCGATGGTGGTGATCTTTTTGCCAGAGGCCTGCGACACCGCGGTCTGGCAGGAGCGCACCGCCTCACCATTGAGGTGGACCGTGCAGGCGCCACACAGGCCGGCGCCACAGCCGAACTTCGTACCGGTCATCTGCAAGTGTTCGCGGATGACCCACAACAAGGGCGTGTCATTCGGTACATCGACCGAATGGTCATGCCCATTGATGTTCAGGGTGACCATGCGTCCTCCACATCAAGCGGTTTTCTTTTCGCCACGGACCGCCGCTGTCAGTTGCCGTGACGTTGCCGATATCGGCGCCGGCCACCGTGCACCGCCATGTGCGGTCTCGCTGGTCGGCTCATTTGCTGCAGTGCAAAATTGCAGTGCAAAAACAGGTCCCGGCGCACTGCCTATCATTGTCATGCTAGCAAGCCGCCAGTCCTTAGCAAGACAAATTCTAAACTGGCCTGCTCGTTTTCAGCCGTCTCTTTCGGCTCGACAGCAGAGACAGACTGTCCCGCTCTGCGGGGCACGGCCGGCGAAGCTACAAAGTTGCGACGCGCCGACATCTGTGCTGCGCGCCCTACCTGGTGAGATCGCTCATTGTCAGATGATCGAGGATGTAAGGTTCCCGCGGCGGCAGATAGGTCATGTGCGCCGGCGGCGCGAGCGCGGCCGGCTCGCCGGCCTTGAGCATGGCGTCGATCGCAGCGCTCGCCTGCTCGATCAATTGCGGCTCGCTGCTCAGGCCGACGAAGCCCATATTGAATCCGATCGGAAGATAATAGCCGGACAGGGTGAGCTTGGTCTCCGGATGCTGGATGCGGTAGGCGTCGAACCGATGCACCGGAATAAGCGTGGCATCGGCCTCGCCGCTTTCCAGACGTGGAAAAAGTTCGCCGCGGCCCGGCACGACATGCGCGATGTGCGACACCAGGCGACCGTGATTGAAGGTCATGAGAACGGCGTCGCCGAGCGTGCCGGCCTCGATGGTGAGATTGAGGCCTTCCAGATCGGCAAGACCGGCGACGCTGCTGTTTTTTGCCTTGGCGCCAAGCACCACAGCGAAACCATCGAAGTGATAAGGCGTCGTCGCCGTTAACGTTCCGAGCGTCACGCGCCGCCGCCGATCCGCCGGCCGCGCGCCGGCGAAATCCGGCAGCCGCGCGGTTTCCAGCCCTGGCTTGCCGAGCGCGTCCTTTATCAGCGGGAAGCCGGCGACCAGATCGCAACGTCCATCGGACAACAAGGCGTTGGCCTCGATCGTCGTGCTGGAATCTGCATCGAGCTTGCTCTCGTACCATTGCACCGTGAGCTGCCGATTCAATCGTTTTGCCAAGGCCGCAGCGATGGCGAAATCGAAGCCGGTGCCGCCCTCTTTGGTGCGGACCGAAAACGGCGGCAGTTCTTCGTTGAGACAGACGCGGAGCGGAGCTTCGCTTGTGTCTTCGGCGTGCGGTGCCGCGATACTGCTGACGATAGAAAGGGTGACGGTCGACGCCAGCACTGGCAAGACGCCTGCTTTCACTGCGCACCTCCTGTCAGCACGTAAGCCCAGATCTCGTCGATCTCCTGCGGCTTCAACAAATCGCCCCATTGCGGCATGCGGCCGTTCTTGCCCTCGGTGACCGAGTGCACGAACCGCGTCTTGTCGTTATGCGGGAATTGGCGCAGGTCAAAAGCGACTGTACCGGCATTGACCATGTTGAAGCCGTGGCAATGCGAGCAATGATGCATGTACAGCGCCTTGCCCCTCACCGCCATTTCGGGATCGGGCTGCCCGGATGCCGCCGACCGGTTATCGTCCTCAGCGTCGGCGATTTGCCATTGCACTACCGCCGCGGCCGTCACTGCCGCGAAAAGCAGGATGCGGATCTTCATTTGCGCTTATGCACTTGAGCTAGCGATCGAACGAGGCCGCCGTCTGCGGACGCCGGCCTCGCTCGTCATGCGTTATTGCGGCGCGAGGGCGAACACCCAGAGCGATCCGCCGGCCGGCACCGAAGCAAGCCGCGTGTCGCCGGAGAACAGCGAATAGACGCCGCCATAGCCGCTGGCCACGGCGATGTACTGCACGCCATCCTGCTCCCAGGTAACCGGCTGACCTTCGATGCCGGAGCCGGTTTGGAACTGCCACAGCTTCTTGCCGGTGTCGGCGTCGAAGGCTTCGAACTCGCCGGTCAACTGCCCGGAGAACACCAGGCCGCCGGCGGTCGACATCACCCCGGAGAATCGTGGGATGTCGCTGCCGTTTTCCCACTTGGTCTTGCCGGTCATCGGATCGATCGCCTTAAGATAACCGCGCGCTCCCTGCGGCCACTCCCAGAGGTCGCTGAGGTCCATGCCGACATACCACTCGCCGGCCTTGTAATCCGCCTGGACCGTCTTGTAATGCCCGCCGATATTGAGCGTGTTGGCGTAGGCGGTGTTGTTCTGCGGATTGAACGACATCGGCTCCCAGTTCTTGCCGCCGAAGATCGAGGGCCACACCACGACCTTTTCGCCGGAGCGCGCCTTGGCGCTGATGTCGGTCTCGATCGGCCGGCCGGTCTTCATGTCGATGCCGGACGCCCAGTTCACTTTCACGTACGGATTGGCGGTAATGAGCTTGCCGTTGCTGCGATCGAGCACATAGAAGAAGCCGTTGCGGTTGGCATCCAGCAGCACCGGCGTCGGCTTGCCGTCGATATTGAGCGTGGCGAGCACCATCTCGGCCACCGCGTCATAGTCGAACGGATTGTTCGGCGAGAACTGGTAATGCCACTTGATCTTTCCAGTCTTGGGATCAAGCGCCAGCACCGAACAGGTGTAGAGATTGTCACCTGGCCGCACTGCGGCGTTGAACGGGCCGGGATTGCCAATACCCCAATACACGGTGTGCAATTCCGGATCGAACGAGCCGGTGATCCAGGTCGAGCCACCGCCCAGCTTCCAGGTGTCGCCCTGCCAGGTGTCGTTGCCGGGTTCGCCCGGGCCGGGGACCGTGTAGGTGCGCCAGAGGTGTTCGCCGGTTTTCGGATCCCAGCCGTCGATGAAGTCGCGGGTGCCGAACTCGGCGCCTGAGATGCCGGTGATGACCACGCCGTCGGCGACCAGCGGCGCCACCGTCATCGAATAGCCAGTCTTGAAGTCGATCGCGTTCTTCCGCCACAGCTCCTTGCCGGTTGCCGCGTCGAGCGCGATGACGTTGGCGTCGAGCGTGGTGCGGAAAATCTTGCCGTCATAGAGGGCGGCGCCGCGATTGATGATGCCACAGCAAACGATACGCGGCGTCTCCGGCGGGTACTCGACCTTGGTCTTCCAGATCTGCTTACCGGTCTTGGCGTCGACCGCCATGGTCGCGCTGTTGGTGGTGATGTAGAGCACGCCCTTATAGATGAGCGGCTGGGATTCCTCGCTCCGATTGTCGTCGAAGCTGTAGTTCCAGACCGGAATAAGACGCTTGACGGTGTCTTTGTTGATCTGGCTCAGCGTCGAGAAACGCTGCAGATTGTAGCCCATCCCGTAGTTGAGAACGTTATTGGTGTCGGTCGCACCCTTCACCAATTCTTCGTTCGTCTGTGCCATCGCGGCTGGCGCGCAAAACAACGCCAACCCGAAGGCCCATACCAGGGTCCTCATGGTCGTCCTCCCTTGGGCACGTCCTTTAGCCACCGCCATCGCGGTGCTCGACGTGTCGTTGTCAATGTTGCTTCACAGTCCCGGCGCGCCCGTGGGAGCACGGCCCCAGGTGGGCGCGACCCCATACTACGCCGACGTTCTAGTGGGACGTCAAGGAGTCCGACGCTGCGCCGCGTCGATTTCGAAAGCGGAACGGTGTCGTTGTGCGTTGCGAAAGATTTCGTGGGTCAGTTTCGGCTGCGATCGACGAGCGCGCGCCGCGTGATCCCACCGGGCTCGCTGGCGCCAGCCCGTCAAACGAAATGCGCCGTGGATCAGTTCCTGCTGCGATCGACCAGCGCGCGCTGTTTGATCCACGGCATCATGGCGCGCAGCTTGGCGCCGACCTGCTCGATGGAATGCTCGGCCAGCTTGGTGCGCATCGCCTTGAACGAAGTCTGGTTGACCTTGTTCTCCAGCATCCAGTCGCGGGTGAAGCGTCCGGACTGGATATCCGCGAGCACGCGCTTCATCTCAGCTTTGGTCTGCGCGGTGATGATGCGCGGGCCCGAGACGTACTCGCCGTACTCCGCGGTGTTGGAGATCGAGTAATTCATGTTGGCGATGCCGCCTTCATAGATCAGATCGACGATCAGCTTGACCTCGTGCAGGCACTCGAAATAGGCCATTTCCGGCGCATAACCGGCTTCACATAACGTCTCGTACCCGGCCTTTATCAGCTCGACGAGCCCGCCACACAAAACCGTCTGCTCGCCGAACAGATCGGTCTCGCATTCCTCCTTGAATGTCGTCTCGATGATGCCGGCGCGGCCGCCGCCGATCGCCGACGCATAAGAGAGGCCGAGATCATGGGCGTTGCCGGAAGCGTCCTTGTGGATCGCCAACAGGCACGGCACGCCGGCGCCGCGCTGATATTCCGACCGGACGGTGTGGCCGGGGCCCTTGGGAGCGATCATCAGCACATCGAGATCGGCGCGCGGCTCGATCAAATTGAAATGCACGTTGAGGCCGTGGGCGAACATCAGCGCCGCGCCCTCCTTCATGTTGGCGTGCAGCTGATGATTATAAATGTCACCCTGCAGCTCATCCGGCGTGAGCATCATCATCACGTCGGCCCATTTGGCGGCCTCAGTGACGTCCAGGACCTTGAACTTCTCGCCTTCCGCTTTCTTGACGCCCTGCGAATGTTTGCGCAGCGCCACGGCAACGTCCTTGACGCCGGAATCGCGCAGATTGAGCGCGTGGGCGTGGCCCTGGCTGCCATAGCCGATAACGGCGACCTTCTTGCCCTTGATCAGGTTCAGGTCGGCGTCGCGGTCGTAGTAAACGCGCATTGTTCTCACCCCTACTTGGTCCCAGTCGGCGCCGTTTCGCACCGGTCTTTTGGATGCTTGGCGTCCGGCGCTGCTTCTATGGCGTGTGCGGCGACGGGACAAGCCCGTTGCGTGAGCGCTCGCGGCGCGGCGGCGATTTGCCTTTGGCTTCGCAAATGCCATCGAACTGTTCGCGCGCCTTGGCGATCTTTGGCTGATTGCGGATCGCCCAGGCGCCGAGCGCCGAGACCGGAGTCAGGAGATCGCTGCCGAGCGAAGTCAGCGCGTAATCGACCCGCGGCGGAATGGTGGCGAACGCCGTGCGCGTGATCAGGCCGTCGCGCTCCAGCCCGCGCAGCGTCAAGGTCAGCATGCGCTGGGAAATGCCGCCGATCGACCGGCGCAGCTCGTTGAAGCGCCGCGGCCCTTGGCCAAGCCTGCTGACGACCAGGACCGACCATTTGTCGCCGATCCGGGCGAGCACGTCGCTCACCGCCCGACAATCCGAAGGCAAGTTGACATGGCTTGGTTTCATGATGGTGACCTCTTGCGCGCCGTTCTGGCTGGTCACCTATTTAGCGTCGGTTATTGATTTTAACCAGGGGTCTTCGCCGCAACGGATCTACATCCCCTCCGGTCCGCGGGAGATGGCGACGACGCCGGTGCGCGAGACTTCGACCAGGCCGAGCGGCAGCATCAGGTTGACGAAGCTGTCGACCTTGTCGGAGGCGCCGGTGATCTCGAACACGAAGCTTTCCGTCGTGGCGTCGATGACGCGGGCGCGGAAAGCGTCGGCGAGGCGGAGCATCTCCATGCGCTGCTCGCCCTTGCCACGCACCTTGACCATGGCGAGCTCGCGCTGCAGCGCCGGCCCGGCGGTGGTGAGGTCGACCACCCGATGCACCGGCACCAGCCGCTCCAGCTGATTCTTGATCTGCTCGATCACCATCGGCGTGCCGCGGGTAACGACGGTGATGCGGGAGAGATGCTTCTCGTGCTCGGTCTCCGAGACGGTGAGCGAGTCGATATTGTAGCCGCGGCCAGCGAACAGGCCGATGACGCGCGCCAGTACGCCGGGCTCGTTGTCGACCAGCACGCAGAGGGTGCGGCTCTCGACCTGCTCTGCGGTGGTCTTGGCAGGATAGTGCGTGGTTGTTGCGCTGCTCACGTGGTTGATTCCTCGTCGGCCGTTCTCCCGCGTCATTGCGAGCGAAGCGAAGCAATCCAGTTGGCCCTCAAGACCGGATTGCTTCGTCGCTTACGCTCCTCGCAATGACGAAGCTTCGTTTTCCTCACACCATCACCTTGCCTGCCTCGGTGATGGCGTCCTCGACCCGCGTTGCCGCATCGCCCAGCAGCATCTCGTTGTGGGCGCGGCCGGATGGAATCATCGGGAAGCAGTTTTCCGCCGGATCGACCACGCAGTCGAACAATACCGGCTTCTTCACCTCGATCATCTCACGGATCTTCTCATCGAGCTCGCCAGGGTGCGTGCAGCGGATGCCATGAGCGTGATAGGCCTCGGCGAGCTTGACGAAATCCGGCAGCGCCTCGGTGTAGGAGTGCGCATAGCGGCCGCCGTGCAGCAATTCCTGCCACTGCCGCACCATGCCCATGTATTGATTGTTGAGAATGAAAATCTTCACCGGCAGGTCGTACTGCACCGCCGTCGAGATTTCCTGCATGGTCATCAACACCGACGCTTCGCCGGCGATATCAACGACCAGCGAATTCGGGTGCGCGAGCTGCACGCCAACCGAAGCCGGCAAGCCGTAACCCATGGTGCCCAACCCGCCCGAGGTCATCCAGCGGTTCGGCTCCTGAAAGTGATAGAATTGCGCCGCCCACATCTGATGCTGGCCGACTTCGGTGGTGATGTAGGTGTCGCGGTCCTTGGTCAGCTCATAGAGCCGCTGGATGGCGTATTGCGGCTTGATGATCTCGTTCGAGTTGCGGAACGCGAGCGAGTTCTTCTGCCGCCAGGTCCCGATCTGGTCCCACCAGGCCGCCAATGCCTTCTTGTCGGGAGCGACGCCGCTCGATCGCCACAGCCGCACCATGTCTTCGAGCACATGCGCGCAGTCGCCGACGATCGCCAGATCGACCTTGACGTTCTTGTTGATCGAGGACGGATCGATATCGATGTGGATCTTCTTCGAGCCGGGCGAGAAGGCATCGAGCCGGCCGGTGATGCGGTCATCAAAGCGCGAGCCGACCGCGATCATCAGATCGCAATCGTGCATCGACCAATTGGCCTCCCAGGTGCCGTGCATGCCGAGCATGCCCAGCCACTGCCGGTCGGCGGCCGGAAAAGCGCCGAGTCCCATCAAGGTCGAGGTGATGGGAAAGCCGGTCAGCTTGACCAGTTCGCGCAGCAGATCGCTGGCGGCACGGCCGGAATTGACCACGCCGCCGCCGGTATAGAACAGCGGCCGCTTCGCCGCCGCCATCATGTCGACGGCTTGCTTGATCTTGTCGAGATCGCCCTTGACCTTCGGTTGATAGCCGCGGTGCTGAAACTCCTTCGGCTTGGCATAGGTGCCCTTGGCGAACTGGATGTCTTTGGGGATATCGACCACGACCGGTCCCGGCCGGCCGCTGGCGGCGATATGAAACGCCTCATGCAGCGCGCGCGGCAGGTCGGCGATATTCTTGACCAGGTAATTGTATTTGGTGCACGGCCGGGTGATGCCGACGGTATCGCATTCCTGAAAGGCGTCGTTGCCGATCAGATGCGTCGGCACCTGCCCGGTGAGGACGACGATCGGGATCGAGTCGCAGAGCGCATCGGTCAGGCCGGTGACCGCGTTGGTGGCGCCGGGGCCCGAGGTGACCAGCACGGCGCCGACCTTGCCGGTGGAGCGCGCATAGCCTTCGGCGGCGTGCACCGCGCCCTGCTCATGCCGCACCAGGATGTGGTTGACTTTGTCCTGCTGAAATAGCGCGTCGTAGATCGGCAGCACGGCGCCGCCGGGATAGCCGAAAAGGTGCTCGACGCCCTGATCGGCCAATGCCGCGATCACCATTTCCGCGCCGCTCATTTCCGTCATGGCTTGCTCCAGTTCTTGCGCCGTCATCGCCTATCGAGGTTGAGAAAATAAAAAAGGGGCTCAAGAGCCCCTGTTTTCGCGCACCGCCACGTCTCGCGGGTGGATTTATCCACCCCCGGCGGTGCGCTTCCTTACGAGAATCAGCGTGGTCACGAGATGCCGCACGCGATGTGCCCTTCCATGTCAGGGCGCTGTTTATAAGCATTGTGGCAATGCCGGTCAAGCCAAATACGGCCGGATTTTGGCGTCGCCGCGCCGGCACCGCTCAAACGGGCGTTTGAAATCGGGCTGACGCGGCGATCGGCGTTTGTTAACGCTCTTTAAGTGCCACACCGCGGCCGTGATTTCGCGCCGTAGCGGTCTGCAATTCGCCGGAGGCGCCTGCTTTCTATCGGCGGTTGGGGCAGGCAGGCTTTGACGCTTCGGTCGCGCCGCCGACTTCTCCGCTGGAGGGCATGATGATGGTCGGGGACTCGCTCGCGGAGGGCTCGCGCCTTCGCGGCAAATTGCTCCGCGCCGGAGCGTGTTGGCGCCGGGCCATCGCCACCGCCGTTCTCTCAGCTTTCGCGCTCTCGATCGGGTTGGTCGCGCCGGCCGACGCGGCGAAACCGCCGAACGCGGCACTCAATTCGACCGACTCGATGCTACGATGGATCAATGCCTATCGTGGCAAGCCCGAGCCTGACGGCCTCCCGGTATTGGTCCACGGCTTGAGCGATCTGCAGGCCTTCAAGGACGCCGAGACCTGCGGCGCCTATATCGGCTTCATCGCCGGGGTGCTCGGCGCCAATCCGGATCGCGCCGACGCGCTGATCGAGAAGATGCTGACCATTGCGCCGGCCGACCATTGGGTGCTGGTGCGCGCCATCGTCTATTCCGGACTGCCGAACTGGAAGGTGCTGCTGGTCAAGTACGAGGACCGCATGCGCACGCGCAGCGGCATGATCGAGAAATATCTCGCCGGCAAATTGCCGACGCTCGACCAGATTTCCTATCAGAACGCCAAGCCCGGCATGATGGACAAGATCAAGAGCGCCTTCAAATTCGGCGAAGAACCCAGCAAGCCGATCGTGCTCGACCCGAACCCGGAACTGATCGACGTGCTCTGGGGCTATTATCTGGCGACCGGCTCCTACACGCCGATCGGGCGCATCATCAAGCTTCTGCCGCTCGCCAACGACAAAGACAATGTCGACAGCCTCACCACCGGCAGTGCCGCCAAGTTCACGCTCGCCAGCAACGCGGTGCGCGATCTGCATCTGCTCGCCATGCTCAAGCGCGCGGTCAAAGGTCAGCCGGAAGACGTCGCCAAGATTCTCAATGACGTGATCGACACGGCGGAGAATGTCGACACCGCGCGCATGCGCAAGGAATTGCTCGCCGCGATCGAGGAGCTCAAGCAGAAGGGGCCGAATTCGAAACGCGAGATGACCGGTTGGGGCCAGGTCGGCCAAGGGGCGCTGTCGATGGGCTGCGTCGTTGCCGCCGCCACCGGCCAGGTCGAACTCGGCATTCCCTGTGTGCTCGGCGGCGCCGCGTACTCGGCGGGATTGCAATACATCGCGCATTAGGGCGCGTCACTTCGTTAAATCGCGTAACTGCTTCTCGACCTCGGCAAGCGCTTTGTCCGGCTCGACCCATGCAAACTCCGGCAGCTGATTGCGGAACCAGGTCGCCTGCCGCTTAGTGTATTGGCGGGTGTCGCGCTTGGCGCCTTCTACGGCCTCTTCCAGGATGATCTCGCCGCCAAAGTGCCGAATGAGCCACGGCACACCGTGGGCCTTCATCGCCGGCAGATCCGGCGCCAGCTTGCGCGCCGCCAGCGCCCGCACCTCGTCGAGCGCGCCCGCCGCCATCATCGCGTCGAAGCGTGCGTCGATGCGGCGCATCAGCTCGTCGCGGTTGGGCATGAGAAAGATTTTCGCTGCCCGCGCGGCGTCAAGGCTCGCGGCATTGCCCTCCTCGTGCCATTGGAGCAGCGAGCGGCCGGTGCCCAGCACCACTTCGAGTGCGCGGGTGATACGCGCGCGGTCGCCCGGCATCAGCCGCGCCGCCGCTGCCGGATCGCGTTGCATCAGCTCCATATGCAGCGCGTTAACGCCCTCGCTCTCAAGCCGTGCGCGAACCGTGTCGCGAATCTCCGCCGGGACCGGCGGCACAGCGGCAAGCCCGCGCGTGAGCGCGTTGAAGTAGAGCCCGGTGCCGCCGACGACGATCGCCGTGCGTCCATAGCGTTTGGTGGTCTCGATAGTCGCCGCGGCTTCCGTGCGCCAGCGGCCGACGGAATAATTCTCAGCCGCGTCAACGCGGCCATACAGCCGGTGCGGCACCAGCGCTTCCTCCTTTACGGTAGGCCGCGCGGTGATGATGCGCAGGTCGCGATAGACCTGCATGGAATCGGCATTGATAATGACGCCGCGAAGCTTCTCCGCGAGCTCCAGCGCCAGTGCCGATTTGCCGCTCGCCGTCGGCCCGGCGATGAGAATGATGTCGGGTTCGCTCACGACCTTGACGTAACGCCAATTTGCGCGAATGAAAATGCTGTAACGCGTGGCCCTAACGGACTAACGCGCAATTCCGGGTACCGAGTTTAATACAATAGGTCGCCAACTCCCGGTCCACACGCAACCTCCATATTTAGAGTTAGCAATGATTGATTTGAGTCGGTGCACGGCACTTGAACGCTCGCCTGAAAAGGTCAGCGGAGATTGGCTATTCAAGAATACGCGGGTACCGGTCAGGGCACTGCTCGAAAACTTGGAAGTCGGCGCGAATATTGACGATTTCCTCGAATGGTTTCCCGGCGTAACACGCGAGCAAGTGGAAGCGGTGCTTCGACATTTGGGAGACGCCATTTGACTTTGATAAAACCTTTCCGCGCGCTGCGGCCGGCGCCGGGACGCGCCGGCGAAGTTCTCGCGCCCCCCTATGACGTGCTGTCCAGCGCCGAGGCGCGCGAGCGCGCCAACGGCAAGCCGTGGAGTTTTCTGCACGTCTCCAAGGCGGAGATCGACCTCGATCCGGCGATCGATCCGTATGACAGTGCGGTCTATGCCAAGGCCGCCGAGAATTCTACAGCGCATGATTGGCACCGGCATTCTGCGCCGCGACGAAACACCTTGTTACTATATCTACCGCCTGACCTGGCGCGGCCACGTCGAGACCGGCTTCGCCGCGGTAGCGTCGGTCGCCGCCTACGCCAGCGATCGCATCCGCAAGCATGAGCTGACCACCATCGCCAAGGAAGACGATCGGGTCCGCCAGATCGAAGCGGTCAATGCGGCGACCGGCCCGGTGATGCTGGCCTATCCGACTGCGCCGGAGATCGACGCAATACTGGAGCGCGCTGCGGCCAACGACCCCGCGGTCGACGTCACCGCGGACGACGGCGTGCGCCATCAGCTCTGGGTGATCGACGACGACGCGACGATCGCCGCGCTCACGCGCGCCGTCGACGCCCTGCCTGCGCTTTATATTGCCGACGGCCATCACCGCTCGGCCGCCGCCGAGCGCGTCGCCAAAAAGCGCGGCGGCCTAGGTGGCGGCGAAGCCTCGCACGATTATTTTCTCGCGGTGCTGCTGCCGCAGGCGCAAATGACCATCCTCGATTACAACCGCGTGCTGCGCGACCTCAATGGCCAAAGCCCCGACACGCTGCTGGCGGCGATCGGCCAGCGCTATGCGGTCGAGCCGAGCGATCAGCCGGTGCGTCCGGCGAGCGCCGGCGAGGTCGGCATGGTGCTCGCCGGACGCTGGCATCGCCTGACGCTTCGCGCCCAGCATCTCAAGGTTGCCGGGCAGGACCCGGTGGCGCGGCTTCCGGTGACTTTGCTGGCCCGCAACATCATCGAGCCGATTTTCAACGTCACCGATCCGCGCCGCGACAAGCGCATCGATTTTGTCGGCGGCGGGCGCGGGCTTGGCGAGCTGGAGAGGCTCGTCTCTTCCGGCCAGATGGCGGTGGCATTCGCGCTCTATCCGACGCAAATGAGCGACCTGATGGCGGTGGCCGACGCCGGCTCGATCATGCCGCCGAAATCGACCTGGTTCGAGCCGAAACTCGCTGACGGCATGGTCAGCCACGTGCTTGATTGAATCTTGTCTTGCCCCGCGAAGCGGGGGCGGACAAACAAAATCGTTCTCGCGTCGCCAGCGCACGCCTTCTCCCCGCACGCGGGGAGAAGGTCGGGATGAGGGGGCCTCTCCGCTGGGCTGAACCTCGCGACCAAATCTGCAATCCCTTTGCGCCACCGCATCGCTCAGAATCGCGGAGAGGCCCCCTCACCCTCGGCCGCTTCGCGGCCTCGACCTCTCCCCGCGCAGCGGGGAGAGGTGAAAATACAAAATCGTTCTCGCGGCGCTCTCACGCGTCCGAGCTATGCCCACCACCACAACGCCATCGCAAAAAATAGACTCGCTTCCGGCAAGAAAGTCTCGCCCCCGGCAACAAAAGGGAGGCGAAGCGCCGAAAGGCGCATTGTCCTACCAATGTCCGCGCAAATCGCGCGGCTGCGCATCCTGATGAGATGCGCCCGCCTTCCGGCGCTTCACCGCGGCACTCGCCACCGGCTACTACCCCGATGGCTCAGCCCCAGAACCGGGTTTCCCGAAGTCTCAAGTTCACGAGTGTTTCGCCCGCTCGCCTCTAGCCTTCGGTTAAGCAAGCTCCTTGCAGACCGGTCCTTTTGCCGGTCGACCGGTGCCCCAGAGCCGCCCGAGTGCGGATTGGCAATTCCGCCCGCGGGCACCGCACCTCGCTCCGCCTCTCTGGCATGCCGGCCGGACAAGCGCCCGTAGGTGAGCGAGATGCGTGCTATGTAACGTATTCGGCGACATTGTCAAGAAGCGACGTCGTAATATCGGAGACGCTTGGTGTCACTCGAACTGGGTTCGCGCGCAGGCGATAATACAAGCGACGAATCAACCTACGAGCGGGCCGTTCCCGAAGGCTCAGAGATGTTTTCTCGACCTGTCGTATTCATAGTCGGGGCCGGAGCAAGTGCCGAATTTCGAATGCCTGCCGGAGGCGAACTGAAGACCAAAGTCGCCGCAGCCGTCAATTTTGGGGCAGCAGGCACCCGCCATACAGGCGACCAAGATTTGTACAAGCTTCTTACGGATCGGAACAAATCGACAGACTACGACAATGCCGGGCGTTTGCTCGCAGACGTCATTCCCTCGTTTATTTCAATCGACGAGGCGTTGAATTGGTTCACGTCGCGTAGTGAAATTCTCGAACTTGGAAAGATCGCCATTGTTCGCGAAATTCTTACCGGGGAGCGGGCTAGTCGTCTTTTTAACGCATCGGACGTCCACTCTATACCCGATGCCGATTTCGACGATACTTGGTTACCGCATTTTCTTTCGATGGTCATGGGCTCCTTGAAGATGGAGGAGGCCGAAACCGCCTTTAGGAACGTCACAGTTATCAATTTCAACTATGACCGCACGATCGAACACTACGTCTATTCGGCGCTTCAGCGACAATTCGGGTTGCATTCGAAGGAAGCAGCTCGCGTCCTATCCGGGCTCAAGATGATTCGTCCGTATGGCCAGGTTGGCAACCTTCCATGGCAAGATGCGGAATCAAGTGTCGAATTCGGCATGGCCTCAGGAATGAATGACTACAAGCGTTTGGCTGCGCTGTCGCAGGGTATTCGCACGTATACCGAAGGAGAACTGGTTGCCGCTCTGGCAGCTACCATCCAACCGCAGATGGAGCGGGCGCGGATGGTCGTATTTCTAGGCTTCGGATTTCATCAACAAAACATGACCATCCTAAGGGCCAGGAGCGCCGAATCGTGGCGGAGGGTTTTTGCAACGGCGTTGGACATGAACTTGAATAATTACCCGACGATGCGAAGCTCAATCGCAAATACCGTCGGCACGCTACAGGAGCCCTTGCTATTTGGCTCAACTGCACGAACGCTCCTTGTCCAATTGAGACCTGCTATAATGGCTGCGGCGCACATGTAGCCACCTATGAAGCTTCTTTCCGGCGGCCAATCGGGCGTCGACCGCGCTGCGCTCGACGTGGCGATCGCGCACGGCGTTGATTATGGCGGCTGGTGTCCGCATGGCGGCTGGGCCGAAGATTTTCCGCGACCGCCGGGCGTGCTGGCCAAATATCGCAAGCTGAAAGAGACGCCATCGGCCGATCCGGCGCAGCGCACCGAATGGAACGTGCGCGATGCCGATGCGTGCCTGATCGTCGTCGATGCGGGCGGGCTCGACGTTTCGCGCGGCACGGCGCTGGCGCAGAGCCTCGCCCATCAATATCGCAAGCCGCTGTTCGTCGCTGATCTTTCGTCGGTGGAAATTCTGCGCGACGCGGCGCTGTGGCTGCGGGTGCAGCAGGCGCGACACGGCGCCGGCCTGCAACTCGCCATCGGCGGGCCGCGCGAGAGTGAGGCGCCGGGCATTTACGCGCAGTCGATGCGTCTCATCGAAGCGTTGATCGGATAGATCGGCTTTCGCTGGAACTCGCGACTTCAATCGAATTTGTTTTGCTGACTTACATTTGCGTTAGTGAAAATGGTCGCTAGTGAAATTGGTGGCTCACTGGAGCGTCGAGCGACTACACACCCGGGAGGATGAACCATGTCGAAACGAGAGGCCGTGTGCGGCGCTATGGCCGCGGCAGCCATGGTGCTTGCCGCCGCGCCGCTCGCCGACGCCTGCACCCGTGTGTTGTGGAACGACAACAAGCTCGCTGTCGTGGCCGGCCGCACCATGGACTGGCCGGAATCCACCGAACCCATCATCACGGTGTTGCCGCGCGGCATGAGCCGCGACGGCGGCCGCATTGGTGGAGCGGTGGCGGTCGCGGACAATCCGGCGAAGTGGACGTCGAAGTACGGCAGCATGGCGACCACGATATACGGCATCGGCACCGCCGACGGTTTCAACGAGCGCGGCCTCGGCGTTCATATGCTCTATCTGACCGCGGCGGATTACGGCGCGCGGGACGCCAGCAAGCCGGGGGTCCAAGCCGGACTGTGGGCGCAGTATGCGCTCGACAATGCAGCCACCGTCAGCGAGGCGCTCGCCCTGCTCGACAAGATTCAAGTCGTGCTGGTCGAGGCGCGCGGCCACAAGGCTACCGTTCATCTCGCCCTGGAAGATGCCACCGGCGACTCGGCGATCATTGAGCATATTGACGGGAAGCCGGTCGTTCATCACGGCCGCGAATTTCGCATCATGACCAACGATCCGCCCTATGATCAGCAGCTCGCGCTGTTGCGGAAGCAGGATTTCTCCAAGCCCAGCAGCGAGATGCCGCTCCCGGGCAACGTCAACCCCGTGGACCGCTTTCAGCGCGCCGCCTACTACATGGCCTTGCTGCCCAAACCCAAGGATAAGCGCGAAGCCGTTGCCAGCGTGTTTGCGATCGCGCGCAACGTTTCGGTCCCGTTCGGCGCGCCGTACGAGAGTTTCGGCATCTACAACACCGAATATCGGACGGTGATGAACCTCACCGACATGCGTTATTATTTCGAGCTGACCACTAGCCCGAATGTCATCTGGGCGGATTTGTTGAAGATGAATCTCAAACCCGGCGCCAGCGTCATGGTGCTGAACCCCGACGACATTGCGCTGTCGGGAAATGTCACCGACAAGTTCAAGGCGGCTAAGGCACTGTTTTAGGACTCGCCGTCGACAGGCCGCGCGATAGCAAGGCGTCGTTCACGCGCGCCGACGCCGTGTACGCGGCGTGAGAACGCTTCGGCTGCCCCATCAGAAAGTATTTGAAGATGAAATGCCCATCGCGGCTGCGGAGCGGAGCATGACAGACTGGGCAATTGATGTCGCGGTCACAGGCCGCTTCGGCTTCGACCCTGACGACTTGATAAACCGCGTCGCATTGCGGGCATTGGAACGGGGCTGTGTCGAACATGGCGGCACTCGCTAAAGAGGAAACCATGAAAATCATGCCTCGGGCCCGCCCACCACACTTTGATCTAACGCAACATTGACAACGCCTTTGCCTTCGAGAAGCAGGTCCGGCGATCGGCCCGCGGCTACGCCGCGCGCACGCGGCTGACGAAAACGCCAGCGTCGTGGGTCAGGGCCGCCGCCTGGCGGCTGAGTTCGGCGGCGGCCGCCAGTACCTGATCGGCGCCGCGCCCGGAACGCTGCACCAGCTCGCTGACACCGGCAATGCTATCCGACACCTCGCCGGTGCGGGCAGCTGCGCCGTCGATGGTTTTGGCGATCTTGCGGGCGACGAAATTCTGCTGATGCACCGCATCGGAAATGGCGCCGGAAATTGTCGATACTTGCACCATCGATTTCGCCATTGCCCCGTTGGCGCCTTGCACCAGCGCTATGACATGGCCGACCGACAGCGTCTTGTCCTTGATCTCGGCCAGTGCGTTTGTGGTCTGCGCCGCCAGTGCTTTCACCTCCTGGGCGACGATCGCAAAGCCGCGCCCGGCCTCGCCGGCGCGATTGGCTTCGATCGCGGCATTGAGTGCCAGCAGATTGGTCTGGCGCGCGATCGCCGTGATCAGTGTCGCCACCTGATCGATGTCCTTCACCGTCGTGACCAGCGCCGAAGTATTGGCGACGGCGCTGTCGGTGCGCCGCGTCGCCTCCTCGACCACGCCCGAGGCGCGCCCGACCTGCGCGCCGATATCGGCGATCGAGCCGGAGAGTTCTTCGATCGCAGCGGCGACGCTGGTGGCGCTGGCAGTGGTGTCCTGGGCCGCGACCGCCGCCTCACGGGCGTGGCGACGCGACTCATGCAACACCACGGTCATACCGCGGGCGACGGTTTCAAGCTCGGTCGCGGCGTGGCCGATCGAGGCGGCGATGGAGAGGATGTCGCGTTCGAACGCCGTCGCCACCGCATCAAGCGCCGCGCCCTTTTCCGCCTCCGCCCGCTGGCGCTCGGCGGCGCGGGCGCGTTCCGTGTCACGCAGCGCCAGCGCGTTGTTGCGAAACACGGCGACCGCGCGCGCCATAGCGCCGATCTCATCGCCACGTCGGCCGCCGCCGACCGGCACGGCGAGATCGCCGCCGGCCATCAGCGTCATCGCCCGCGCCATGCGCCGCAGCGGCCGGGTGACGGAAAATTGCGCCAGCAGGAATGCGGCCAGCAACGCCGCGGCCGTGCCGCCGCTCAGGATCGCAATGGTGGTGCGGTAAATCCAGGCGCTGCGCTCGGCCACCTCGGCTTCCATGCCGCGCGCCCGCGCGCCGAGAATATTGATCAGCCGATCCATGTGACCGGTGACGTCATCGCGTGCCGGATCGAACTTGAAATTCACCAAGCGCTCTGCCTCATTCCGCTCTTGCTTCTTCACGGCGCGGCTGACGTCAGTAGCGATGTTGTGCGCCAGCTCGAGCTTGTCGAAGATACGGCGGACGTCGTCACTTGCCGCCGGGTAGTCGGCGAGCACGTTGTTCAGCGCCAGCTTGGCGGCGCTGTATTGCCCCTCGATGTCGTCGGCCAATTCCTTGGCCTGGTCAGCGTCGGAGGCGGAGTAGACTTTATAGGTGGCGACGCCGAACAATTCGATCGCCGCCTTGGCCTCGGCCAGCGCCAGCCGCGCCGGGGCGAAATGGCGCGTGACCACGGCGTTGAGCCGGTCAAGCTCGTCGAGCCGCTGCAGGCAGAACCAATTGGCCGCGATCGACAAAAGTCCCAGTGCGCCGATCAGCAAAACCGCCTTGATCGCGATCGGCAAATGGATGAATTTCAATATCGGCATGGCGGGCAAAGAGGACTTGCGCACGGGTTTTAGCGGAACAAATGTTCCCATCCGCTTAACGGCGCAGTTACGCTGCTGTAAGGTGCGCGTCACAAATCTTCATCGACTGAGTCGGCCGAGAAACCGATGCGCCAATACCTTGATCTGATGGAGCGCGTGCTCTCCGAAGGCGTTGAGAAACGCGATCGCACCGGCGTCGGCACCCGCTCGATTTTCGGGCATCAGCTGCGCTTCGATCTGGCGCGCGGATTTCCCCTCGTCACCACCAAAAAGTTGCACCTGAAATCCATCATCTACGAATTGCTGTGGTTTTTGCGCGGCGACACCAACGTCAAATATCTCGACGACCACGGCGTCACCATCTGGGACGATTGGGCCGACGAAAACGGCGATCTTGGCCCGGTCTATGGCCGGCAATGGCGCTCGTGGCCGACGCCCGAGGGCGGCTCGATCGATCAGATGGCCGACGTCGTCGAGCAAATCCGCCGTAACCCGGATTCGCGCCGTCTGATCGTGACCGCTTGGAATCCCGGCGAGAACGATCGCATGGCACTGTCGCCCTGCCACTGTCTGTTTCAGTTCTACGTCGCCGACGGCGCGCTCTCTTGCCAGCTCTACCAGCGCTCGGCCGACGTGTTTCTCGGCGTGCCGTTCAACATCGCCTCTTATGCGCTGTTGACGCTGATGGTGGCGCAGGTGACGGGCCTGAAACCGGGCGCTTTCATTCATTCGTTTGGCGATACCCATCTCTATCTCAATCATCTCGAGCAGGCGCGGCTGCAATTGACGCGCAGTCCGCGCCCGCTGCCGACGCTGCAGCTCAATTCCGCGGTGAAGGATCTGTTCGCGTTCCGCTACGAGGATTTCACGCTCGAAGGCTACGAGCCGCATCCGCACATCAAGGCGGCGGTGGCGGTCTAGTGCGCCTACACTGAACTCCGCCTCGTCATGCCCGGCCTTGTGCCGGGCATTCCGCTTGGATGGGCACAGGGTGCAGTCAGCGAGATGGCCGGGGGACATAGGCGAGCGGAGCGACGCCGTCCTTCAACGGCTAATGCCCGGCCATGACGCTGGATGGGTTTTGCAGACAATGTCCGCCGCATGATGCCCAACATCGTCCTCGTCGCTGCCGTCGCCGAGAACGGCGTGATCGGTCGCGGCAACGCGCTGCCGTGGCGGCTGAAGTCGGACATGGCCCATTTCCGGCGCTTGACCATGGGCAAGCCGGTCGTGATGGGGCGCAAGACCTATGGCTCGATTGGCAAGCCGCTGCCGGGCCGCACCACCATCGTGGTGAGCCGCGACCCCGCCTTCACGGCGCCCGGTATCGTCGTAGCGCCGAGCTTTGAGGCTGCGCTCGCGGCCGCGCACGGCGATGCGCTGCGCCGCGGCACGCGGGAGATCATCGTTGCCGGCGGCGGCGACATTTACGCTCAGGCCATGCCTCTGGCCGCCCGTCTTCACATGACCTATATCCACCGCGCGGTTGACGGGGACGCCTATTTTCCGCCGATCGATCGGAGGATTTGGCACGAAATTGCTCGCGACGAACATGCGGCGGCTGCCGGCGACGATGCCGCTTTTGCGTTCGTCACCTTTGAACGCGCCGCGTCGTGACAGCGCGTTGTAACGGGCGGAACCGTCCCCTATAACCCCCAAAACCCGGCCGGAGAGCGCCCGGCGCAAGGAGAGATTTGATGCCGTGGAGCAACCAGTCCGGTGGCGGCGGCCCGTGGGGCTCGGGATCGCGAGGCCCATGGGGCTCAGGATCGCAACCGCCGGGCGGATCGCGGCCTCCCGATCTCGAAGAGTTCCTGCGCCGCAGCCAGGACCGGCTGCGCAGCGTGCTCCCCGGCAATCTCGGCGGCCGCGGCATCGCGCTGATTGTACTGGCGGCGGTCGTGCTCTGGGGTTTTTCCGGTTTCTATCGCGTCGAGCCTGATGAAGTCGGCGTGGTGCTGCGGTTCGGCAAATACGTCCCGGGCGAAGTGCCTCCGGGATTGAACTATCACCTGCCCTACCCGATCGAGACCGCGCTGACGCCGCCGGCATTGCGCATCAACAAAACCGACATCGGCATCCAACCAGTCACGGATTTGCGCCGCGGCGGGTCGATGCGCGAATTGCCGGAGGAAAGCCTGATGCTGACCGGAGACCAGAATATCGTCGACGTCGATTTCTCGGTGCTGTGGCGGATCAAGCCGGGCAGCGTCGGCGATTACCTGTTCAACATCCAGAATCCGGAAAGCACGGTGAAGGCGGTGGCGGAGAGCGCCATGCGCCAGGTGATCGGGCGCTCTAATGTCCAGCCGCTCCTTACCGCGGGGCCGCAGACCGCGCAGGAGGTCCAGGAGCTGATGCAGAAGACGCTCAACTCCTACAGCGCCGGCATCCTGGTGCAGAACGTCCAGCTGCAGAAAGTCAATCCGCCGGCGGAGGTCATGGATTCCTTCCTTGACGTGCAGGCGGCGCGCTCCGATTCCGAACGCGCCCAGAACGAGGCGCAGACCTACGCCAACCGGGTCGTGCCGGAAGCGCGTGGCCGCGCCGCCAAAATCACCCAGGACGCCGAAGCCTATCGCGAGCAGACGGTCGCCGAGGCCAAAGGCGAAACGTCGCGCTTCCTGCAAATCTACGACCAATACAAGAAAGCGCCCGATGTGACCCGCAAGCGCATGTATCTGGAAACCATGGAACGCATTCTCGGCGAGACCAACAAGACCATCATCGATACCGGGCCGTCCGGGCCGGGGGTGGTGCCGTACCTTCCGCTCACCGAGCTGCCGCCGCGCCAGCCGCCGCGAGCCGGAGGCGGTACCTCGACGGGAGGCAACCCATGAGGTTCGGTCTCGCCGGCGTCGCCATCGCCGTTATCCTGTTGATCGTCGCCATTGTCGGTTACAGCACTTTCTTCACCGTGAGCCAGACGCAGCAGGCGTTGGTGGTGCGGCTCGGCAAGCCCGTCAGCGTCATCACCGAGCCGGGCTTGAACGTGAAAGTACCGTTTATCGACAGCGTCATCTATGTCGACAAACGCATTCTCAACATCGAGTCGGCATCGCAGGAAATAACGCTTTCCAGCAAGGATAATTCGCCGACCAGCACCGAGCTGGTCGGTGAACGCCTCGTGGTCGACGCCTTTGCCCGTTACCGCATCACCGATCCGCTGAAATATTATCAGACCGTCGGAGCAGCTGGCGGGGCGTCGGGCGCCGATGCGCAGCTGGCGATCCTGCTCAATGCGGCGCTGCGCAGCGTGCTTGGTGCCGCCACGCTCCTCGACGTGGTGCGCGACAAGCGCGACGAGTTGATGACCAAGATGCGCGATCAGATCGACATCAGAGCCAAGCCCTACGGCATCGAGGTGATCGACGTTCGCATCCGCCGCGCCGACTTGCCGCCGAAGAACAGCCAGGCGGTCTATCAGCGCATGCAGACCGAGCGCCAGCGCGAGGCCGCCGAGTTCCGCGCCCAGGGCAGCCAGAAGAGCCAGGAAATCCGCGCCAGGGCCGATCGCGACGTGACCGTGCTGCTGGCGGAAGCCACGTCACACGCCGAGCAGATCCGTGGCCAGGGCGACAGCGAACGCAATCGCATCTTCGCCGACGCCTATGGCCGCGACCCGGATTTCTTCGCCTTCTACCGCTCCATGCAGGCCTACGACAAAAGCATGCAACGCGGCGATACGCGGCTGGTTCTCAAGCCGGATACCGAATTCTTCCGCTATTTCTCTGATCCGACGGGCCAGTCAATGCCGCCGCCGGCGGCTGCGCCCAATCCGCCGACATCGGCCGCGTCGACGCCGCCCACCGCCAAATAGATCGCGCGGATTTGAGCTTCCATGTTCGACTTTCTGGCCGCGATCGGCTTGTTCTTTGCGATCGAGGGCATCCTGTTTGCGGCGTTTCCATTAAGCGCCAAACGCGCCATGTCGGCGGCGCTGGAAATGCCGGACAGCCGGTTGCGAATCGTCGGCTTAGTCTCTGCCGTCGTCGGCGTTGCCATCGTTTGGCTGGTGCGGCATTAGAGCGATCGGCCGAACGGTGACTAAAACTTGAGTCGCTTTTCCGCCCTAATCCGGTTCCTAATAGCGCTTGCGCCCTCGTACGGCCTTGCGTCCGGCACGGGACGGGGGCACCCTTTCACCGCGTTGATCCTCCAGGAGCACAGACGTCATGTCTTGCTTGTTTAGCATTTGCCATCTCTCGCGACTGGTGCGGCACGGCTCGGTCGCGGCTGCACTGATCGCGGCGATCGTCGTGCTGCCGGCTTCCATCGCCGCGGCGCGCGGACCCGAAAACATCGCCGACGTCGCCGAGCAGGTGATCGACGCCGTGGTCAACATCTCGACCTCGCAAAAGGTGGAGGCGCGCATGGGCAATGTGCCCGATCTGCCGCCAGGCTCGCCGATGGAGGAATTTTTCGACGAATTCTTCAAGAACCGGCGCGGCCAGGGCGACGCCGATCGCGCGCCGCGGCGGGTCAACTCGCTCGGCTCGGGCTTCATCATCGACGAGTCCGGCCTCGTCGTCACCAACAATCACGTCATCGCTGACGCCGACGAGATCAACGTAATTCTCAACGACGGCACCAAGTACCCGGCACAATTGGTCGGCAAGGATTCAAAGAGCGATCTCGCCTTGCTGCGGTTCCATGCCGATCGGACGCTCAAGGCCGTGAAGTTCGGCGATTCCGACAAGCTGCGGCTCGGCGAGTGGGTGATCGCCATCGGCAATCCCTTCAGCCTCGGCGGCACGGTGACCGCCGGCATCGTCTCGGCGCGCAACCGCGACATCAATTCCGGGCCGTACGACAATTACATCCAGACCGACGCCGCCATTAACCGCGGCAATTCCGGCGGACCGCTGTTCAACCTCAACGGCGAGGTGGTCGGCGTCAACACCGCGATCATTTCGCCGTCCGGCGGCTCGATTGGCATCGGCTTCGCGGTGCCGTCGAATTCGGCGCTGGCCGTGATCGACCAGCTCCGCCAATATGGCGAGACCCGCCGCGGCTGGCTCGGCGTGCGCATCCAGCAGGTTACCGATGATATCGCTGAGAGCCTGAGCATCAAGCCGCCGCACGGCGCGCTGGTCGCCGGCGTCGATGACAAGGGACCGGCAAAGCCGGCGGGCATCGAGCCCGGCGACGTCGTGGTCAGGTTCGACGGCCACGACGTCAAGGAAATGCACGATCTGCCGCGCATCGTCGCCGACACGCCGGTCGGCAAGGAAGTCGACGTCGTCGTCATCCGCAAGGGCAAGGAAGAGATCCACAAGGTCAAGATCGGCCGGCTTGAGGACGGCGAGAAAGCAGCGGCGACGAATCCCGACAAGGACGCCGCGCAACCGCCGAAGACAGCGGTGCAGAAGACGCTGGGCCTCGAGCTGTCCAACCTATCCGACGATCTGCGCAAGAAGTTCAAAGTGCGCGACAACGTCAAGGGCGTGCTGATCACGGCCGTCGACCCTAGCGTCGCATCGTCGGCGCCGGACAAAAGGTTGTCGCCTGGCGACGTCATCGTCGAGGTGCAGTATCAGGGTGTCGGCAATCCGACCGACCTGCAGAACCGGATCGAGGCGCTCAAGACTCAGGGCAAGAAGGTCGCCGTGCTGCTGGTCTCCAATCCTGACGGCGAGACGCGTTTCGTGGCGCTGAACTTGCAGTAAGGGTGAACAGCGAAGGTGCGAGACGCGAGGAGGGAAATTCCCCTTTTCGCCTAGGGCTTGCTCGGGTTGATGAGCGTCAACGGCATCCGGCCGTGTTTTCGATAGACGGTGAAATCTACGTCCAGCGTCAAGACCGAGTGGCGCTCGTGGATTTCGGCCATGCGGACGACACACGCATCCGCAAGTGACATCGGCGTGTCTCGATATTTATGCATGAGCTTGCGCAGGGCGCCGATATGCTCGGCTACCTCGAACGCAATATTAAGCGCGCCATTTTGCAAAAGCTCGAACAAAGCTTCCTGTGCCGGCGGATAGCGCGCCAGCAGATACATCGCTTCTGTCAGTACCGGCTCGCAAACGAGCATCGGCGCCTCCAGTTCTGCGATGCGCTCCACGACCCAGGGGTGATTGCGTTCTGCGCGGTCAAGGAAAGCGACCAAGGGTCCGGTATCAACGACGGCGTGCATCGCGCCCAAGTCCTGATAGATGTCGTGGATTCGACGCCAGATCAGGAACGCCGGAATCGACAATCCCGCGCGCGCGCTTCATCAGTGCCGCCAAGTCACGACGCTGCTGACGTCTGCGTGGAGTCTCAACAACGAGCCGCAAGCCCTCCTCGACCAGATCCTTGAGCTTGCGGCCGTTTAACGCCGCGATCGCTTTGGCTTTCCGATAGAGATCGTCCGGCAGTTCAATGGTCGTCTTCATCCCGTCAGCCCGCTGCGCCGAGAGAACCGTAAAACCATATTTACGGGCGCCGAATCGAAAACTCAAGTGGGTACCGGTTGCATTGAGCTTTCCGGATTAACATTGCGCACGGCGCTTTTGTCGCGGTCAGCGCTACATCAGAAACACGCCCTTTCCGCCGGCGCCCTGATCAAACAGCCGATAGGCTTCGGCGGCTTGATCGAGCGACCAGCGATTGGTGAAGATGCGGTCGACGTCGATGTTGTGGCTCACCATGAACCTCGCGCACTCCGCCTGACCGATCGATGAGAAAGTCCACGAGGCGATGATGGTCATCTGACGGCGTATCATGTCGGGACTGACATTGATGGTGACGTCGCCACCCTCGCCGACGAAGCAGCAAACGCCCCAGATCTTGGTCGCCCGCACGGCGGCAATGCGGGCCGACGAAGCGCCCGACGTATCCAGCGCGCAATCGACGCCGATGCCGTCGGTCAACTCACGCAGCACTAGCAGCGGATCGTCCTCGCCGGGATTGATCAGCGCGTCGGCGCCGAACTCGGACGCGCGTTTTAGCCGCTCGGCATTGACGTCGATGGCAATAACGCGCGCGTTCATGGCATGGGCGAGCTGGGTCGCCGAGAGGCCGACCGGCCCTGGCCGAAAATCGCGATGGTATCGCGTGCCGAAACGTTGAGGCGGACCAGGGCTTGGTACGCGGTGCCGGTGCCGCAGGAAATCGCCGCGCCCGCCTCGAACGACAGCTCGTCCGGAAGCGGCACCAGCGTATTCGCCGGTACTTTCAGATATGGCGCATGTCCGCCGTCGTCGTTGTTGCCGTAGACATTAACCATCGGCTTTGCGTTTTGGCAAAGCTGCTGCCAGCCGCTGCGGCAATGATTGCAATTGGTGCAGCCCTGATAGTGATGCACCATGACGCGCTGGCCGAGCTGTGCCTGCCGCGCCGGAACGGCCGAGCCTACGGCGCAGACGATGCCAGCCGGCTCATGGCCGGCGATCGGCGTCCGTCCGATCAGTGACGGCATGTAGGCGGGCTGATCGAGCGGCCGGCGATAGTTCTGCAGATCGCTGCCGCACATACCGGACGCTCTCATTTCGACGACGACGTCGAGCGGTCCGGGCGTGGGATCCGGCACCTCCAGATACGCCACCACGCGGTCGCCCGGAAAAACTACACCCCTCATGTTCTCCTCCTTTGCCTTGCGGTTTCCGCCGCTTCGGGCGGGTCCGTCAGCTCGAGCCGGGATACCTCTTTTTTCATCAACCTTTTACGCCTATATTCCCGGTTGCCGGCGCAAGCCGGCTATGGCGATAAATGGCCGTCGCAATAAACCTTTCGGACCCGGGGGCAGTACCCGGCGACTCCACCAATGGGGTCGAAATAGGATCGACGAGGGCGTAAAGGGCGTGCTTTTGCTCGGCATGGTTCCGCCGTTATCGGGCCAATTCATAGTTGCAAACGACAACTATGCTCCGGTTGCTCTGGCTGCGTAAGCAGTCCGAAAGACCGATCTAAAGCCCTGGCGTCTTAGCAGCGTCAGGCGGGGTTCGGAGGCACCTGGCAACAGAAGCCTCCACTTTCCACAGGACGGACGGCGGAGAACAGACGACAGAATCGATCTGGTTCTTTATGATTCGACCCTTATCTGTCTTCTGTGGTTCGTTATCTGTCGTCCGCCATGGCTGTCGATCACATTCGCTACGACATTCTCGCGCAAGCAGCGCTACGCGGCGTTGTCCGCACCGTGCTGGCCGACGCGGCGAAGAAGGGGCTGCCGGGCGAGCACCATTTCAAGATCACGTTCAGCACCACGGCGCCCGGCGTGCGGCTCTCCGACCGCATGCGCGCGCGTTATCCGCAGGACATGACCATCGTCCTGCAGCATCAATTCTGGGATCTCGTGGTCGGCGAAACGGCTTTCGAAGTCGGCTTGTCGTTCGGCGGCGTGACCGAGCTGATCACCGTGCCGTTCGACGCGGTGACTGCGTTCTTCGATCCGGCGGTGCAATTCGGCTTTCAGTTCGAGACCATCGAGGGTACCGCGTCCGCCGAGGCGGACAGCGGCGCACAGCCGGCGGGAAAACCCGCACCCCCCGCCGCGCGTCCGGTCGCCGAAGAGAAGAAGCCGGAGGCGCTGCCCGCTCTGCCCGGAACCGAGACGCCGGTCCCGGATCAAGGATCCGGCGGCGAAGTCGTGCGGCTTGACCGCTTCAGAAAGAAATGACGGCCGGCGATGAAATCAAAGGTCGTCAAACGCTCGATCGTCATCGCCGGACACAAGACCAGCGTCAGTCTTGAAGAAGCGTTCTGGCGGGGATTGAAGGAGATCGCGATCGATCGGCAGCTAACCGTGTCTGATCTCGTCGGCGCGATTGATGCCGAGCGCCAGCATGGCAATCTGTCATCGGCTATACGGCTGTTTGTGCTTGGTCATTATCAAGCCCGACCCGGAATCGAACAGAAGCCACGCGACCTGACCATGGTTCGGTCGCGGCCGGCGTCAATTCTGTGAGCCGAATAGCGAATTCAACAACGAGCGTAGGCTCTGCTGCGGCGATGGCGGGGTCGTTCCGGCATTCGCCGTCGGCTTGTCGGCGCCCGGTGCCGTGCTTGGCACCAGCGGTTTGCTCGCGCCAGACGATGATGAAACTGCAGGCGGCAACGGTGGCAGCGGCGGCGCCGCAATCGTGGCGTTGGGAATTTCCGAGCGCAGGCGGTCGAGTCCGCTGGTACCCGGCGGCAGTGCCGCGGCCGCGGTCGCGTGGTTGTTGATTTCCAGCGCGGTGCCGCGCGGGATAAACCGCACCGACGGCGGCGCCGGACGGACGAAGTCGCCAAGAACGTCAGCGCGCCGATTGGCTTCGAGCGATTCGAGACGCCTGGTCTGCTGCTCGGTCGCCCGCAGCGTCAGCCATCCGACCAAAGCGGCCACGTCGAGTTTCCGCTCCGGCGCCGCGAGCGGCCCCTTGACGCTGACGGCGAGCTCCGGCCGCGCGCTGATCAGCGCGTTCGCCGCCGGCTGGCCCGACAGCCTCATCTGCGCATCGAGCGCCGCATTGTTCAGGTCGAGCACGCCGTCGAGCAACAGCTCCGCCCCGCCCTGCGCCGGCAAGGTCGCGTTGGTCAGACGGACTTGTCCGCCGGCGATCGTCACTTCCGCCTCGCCCTTCGGCACCGCGAGCTTGCCGCTCTCCATGGCTGCACTGACCACTGCGCGGATTTTCGCCGCATCGATCGTCCCGCTCTGGTCGGCCAGGCGGATCGCGGCATCGAACGCCGCCGGGTTAAGGCCGGCGAATTGGGCGCGCGCCAGCGTGACCGTGCCGCCGCCGTGAAAAGCACCGACGACACCATCTGGGCTTAATCCCTGACTCTCGCCCTGAAGCTTCGCAGACACTAGCCCGTCGATCGCGTTGGATGAGATCAACGCCATGACATTCGCGTTCGCCAGCTCGATATAGCCGTGCGCAGCCAACGAGGATTGCGGATCATGCCGGAACGTCAGCGCCCCGCTGAGGCGACCACCGGCGAGCTTGCCGTCGATGTCGTTCAACGCGATCTCTGGCGGCGCAAACCGTACGACGCCTTTGAGGTCGCGGGCGATGAGCGACGACGTCAGCACGGCGCGATCAAACTTGAAGCTCAACGCGCCGTTGACCGGGCCGAACGCGCCGCCGCCGACCGGCGACGGCGACCATGATTTGGCCGCGCCTGGCGCTGCACTGGGCAATCCGAACAGCAACGCGGCAACCGTCGCAGCATCGACGTCATCGGCGGCAATCTCGCCATCGATCCCGATCGGGCTTGCCATTTTCAGGTCGAGCCGGCCGCGCAGCGATGACTTGCCGGCGGTCATGGCCAAATCCGTGACCGATATGTCGGGGCCGGCGATGCCGACGATGGCGCTTAGCGAAATCGGCACGGCGGCGTTCGCTTGCCCGGTCATGAGGCGATAGAGCGGACGCAGATCGGCGGCGGTCGCCCTTATTTGCAGGCTGCCGCTGGGCGCTTCGCCGCGCAGATGCAACATACCTTCGGCCGCCGCCGAAAAGCCGCCGGCAGCGGCGAGACCGCTGACGCGAATGTCGCCGTTGAGCGGCCCATTGGCGGAAATGGTCATCTGGCCGGGCAATTGATCGACCGCAAGGACGCGATCGAGATCGAGAAGCCGCACCATCGCACCGCCGTCGTCGGCATCCAACCGGCTGGTGACGCGCACGATCGCGGCGTCCGGGTGTGCCGGCGCGCCGGCGGCTTCGCCGTTGAGCGTCAGGCGCAACGCTCCGAGCGTGCCGCCAAGGTTTAGCTTGGCGACGCTGCCGGTGTTGCCGCCGCCCTTGCCCGGGCGGTCGATCGTCAGGACGCCGTGCATCTTTGCCGGCGCCAAACGGTCGGCGAATGGAGCAAACGAATTCGGGATGTCCGGGGCATAGCGGCCGGCGACGCTGGCAAGGCCGGCCAACGTCGACGCGTTGACATCAAGTGTGAGTTGCCCGCGCGGTTGTGACGACAGCTCATCGATGCGGCCAGAGATGTCGAGCGCGGCGCCACTCAGATCGCCGATCGAAAGCCGGTCGATGTGCAGGACGCCGGCATTGAGCTTGAGCCGGGCATTGACCGCGCGCGCGTCGACACCGGCGAACGTCGCCTTGCCGATATCAAGTGCCAGCGCGATTTCGCGCGGCACTTCGAAGGCGCCGTCGGATGCCGCGGCCTTGGCGAACGCGGTGAGCGCATCGACGTCGAGCTTGGCCGCGCGCAATTCGCCATCGAGCGCGGCCGGACGATCGCCCGCCGCCCAGATATAAGCCACGCGGCCTTCGACCTTTTCCTGGTCGAGCGTCGCCGAGACGCGGTCGAGCACAAAGCGGTCGTTGGCAATCGTGACGTCACCGCGCGCGGTCATGCTCTGTGCTGGGCCGGAAGGTTGGTCGCCGCGGCCCTCGAGCCACGCCACCAGCGCTTTCAGGTCGGCCAACTCCACGCTCGCCGGCCCGCTGAGCGTGAACCCTTGAGCGCTGGCGCCGAGCCGGCCGCTGAGGCTGACCGTGGTGTATCCCGGCGCGCGTAATGCAAAGTCGTCGAGGCCCCACCCTTGGCGGTCGTCGAAGCGAACACGGCCGTGCAACGCCTGGATGGCGGCGCCGCCGACGGTCACCGCCTCGATGGTCACGCCGGCCGCGACCGGAATCGGCGGGCGCACCGAGCCGATGAATTCTTCGAGAAAGCTCCTAAACATCACCAGCGGCGGCCGGTGGGTCATATCCGGCGCGGCGAGCATGCGATCGACGTCGACCTGGTGCGCCGATATCTCGCCATCGATGTGCGGCTGCGCACCGAATTTCAGTTCCGCCTTGCCGTTGAATACGGTGGCGCGCTCTTCCGGCCCGTACTGAAAGGCGAGCTCCTGCAGCGTTGCCGATGCGGGCGTTGCGCTGATCTTGCCGGCGAGCTGCCATGGGTTGCTCATGACCCGCGCGCCGCCCGCCAGGGTGACGCCGACCGGGCGCGCCAGCGCCAATGTGCCGTCGAACTGCGGCATGCCGTGATCGAGGCCGAGCGAGCCGTCGATCTCGGTGGTCAAGGGGTAATTGGCGGGATCGACGCCAAGCCGCAGCTTGAGCTTGCCGTCCTCGCCGACGCGGTTTCCAAAGATGCGAAAGGCGTAGGCCTCACCGCCGGCGACGAAGGCGCCGTCACCGCTGAACGGCCCGAGAAACGAACGGATGTCGCCGTTGAACGAAACTTTGTCCAGCACCAGGCGCGATCCGGACGCGGCGTCCGCCAGCGTGACGCGGCCGTCTTCGACGTTGAGCCGCGATATCGTTAGTGCGTCGCCATCGAATGAGGACGACGGACGAGGCCAGTCGAGCGTGCCTGACTTGTCGACACCGAGCGTAATTTGCGGCGCCAAGAGACTCACTTCCGTGGCGCGGACTTCGCCGCGGATGAGCGGGCCAAGGCCGACTTCAAGTTCCACGGCGCCGGCGCGCAGGCGCGGCTCGCGGCCGTCCGCGCCCACCTCGACGTCGCGCAGCTTGATATGCGGAGACGGCAGAATGCGGGCGTCGATCGCCCCATTGACACGGACGTTCAGGCCGCTGAGTCGGCTAGCCTCTTCCTCGAACGCCGAGCGATAGTAGCTCCAATCGACGACGAGTGGGGCGACCAGCGCGGTTACAAGCACCAGAATAATGGCGATGGCGACCCCGAGCAGCGTCGTCTGCACGGCAAAGTTTCCCTTGTGATCCTAAAAAAGACCGCGCGTGCCCCGGCGCCGAAGCCTAGAACAAGCTCAAGCCGAATGCACGCCGTCGGTGCGGCAACTAGCGATATTTGCGGGCGATTCTGTGTCGGTCCTTCGGCCTAAAACCCCGTAGTTCGAAAAAGCAGCACGCGCCCGCCGCCAAAGCCTATATTTTACAGTAAACGGAGTGCCTTCGTGCGGAACACCTACGGCGCGCAGTATCCGCGCACGCTCCCGGCCCTGCTGGCGTGGTCGGCGCGCAATGCAGCGGCGCCGGCGGTGACCGATACCACCGGCACGTTGGATTGGCGCGGTTTCCAAGATCGCGTACTGAGCGCGGCCGCCGGATTGCGCGCTGCCGGCGTAAGCGCCGGCGCGCGCGTGGCGCTGTGGCTGCCGAACAGCATCGATTACCTTGCCATGATATTTGCCTGCGCACGGCTTGGCGCGCTGACCGTTCACATCAACACGCGTTTTCGTGCCGCGGAGGTCGGCGGTCTCTTGCGCCGCTCGCGCGCGGTCGCGCTGGTGACGGAGTGGGGATTCGCGCCGGTCGACTTCCCGGCGATTTTCGCTGCGCTGCCCGCTGACGATCGCGCGGCATTGCGCTGCGTCCTCGGACCGCGGGTTCCCCGCAATGTCACCGCGCTTGCCGGTTTGCCGGTGCTGTCGCTTGGCGGCGACGCTGCCGAGGCGGGCGCCGACGAAGCGACTGGCGACGCGCCGTGCCTGACTTTCACGACGTCCGGCACGACCAGCGGCCCGAAACTGGTGCTGCACGACCAGCAAGCCATCGCCGGACACGCCGCCGACGTCGCCCGCCGCCTCGGATTCGATGTGTCTGACGCGGCTTTGCTCGGCGCGGTGCCGTTCTGCGGGACTTTCGGCAATGCCGCGGCGATGGCGGCGATTGCGGGTGGCGCGCATATTGTGTGTCTGCCGCAGTTCGACGGCGACGACGCCGCCGCATTGATTCGACAGCATCGGATCACCCACGTGATCGGCGGCGACGACATGTTCGGCCGGATCGCCGCCGCGTCGGGCGGGCAGCCATTTGATGCCGTGCGGTTCGCCGGTTTCGCGGCCTTCCACTCAACCGCCGCGGCGTCTATCGCCGCCGCCGAAGCCGCCGGCATGAAGCCGCAGGGCCTCTATGGCAGTTCGGAAGTGCAGGCGCTGTTCTCGATCGCCGACGGCGCGAACCGCCTGCTTGGCGGCGGCGTGCCGGTCAGCGATCAGGCGAGGCTGGCGATACGCGATCCGGATACCGGCAAGCCGCTGCCGCACGGCGCATCAGGCGAGTTGTGGATCGACGCGCCATCCCGCTTCGTCGAATATCTGGACAATCCAGCGGCGACGCAGCGGGCGATTGACCACGATGGCGTGTTTCGCACGGGCGATCTCGCCCGCCTCGCCGACACAGGCTTCGTCTATGAGGCGCGGATCGGCGACGCCATGCGGCTCGGCGGCTTCCTGGTGAGCCCGAAGGAGATCGAGGCCGTGATTCAGCGGCAGCCGGGTGTGGCCGGCGTGCAAGTGGTCGCCGCGGCGCCGCAAGAGAGCGATCCGGTGCCGGTGGCGTTCGTTCGCGCCGCCGCCGGCGCAGTGCTGCAGGAGCAGAGTTTGCGCGCAATTTGCCTGGAGCAATTGGCGCGGTTCAAAGTGCCGGCGCGAATCGTCATAGTGGATTCATTCCCGACCGCGGAGAGCCCTAATGGCCTCAAAGTGCAGAAAGTGCGCCTGCGCGAGATGGCCGAGGCACTGTTGGGCGAACTTTCGACCAACAATGTTGGTCCGATTGTCGTAGAGCGAAACTAGTCGCCGCCGAGAGAGCGACCCGATCAACGTCCGCTTTGGCCCGCATCGCGGACCGAAGTCGGACATCCCGCCATTACCGAGATCGGCCAGCAACAGACGTTCATTGCACCTCGCGTCGCCCAGTGAAGTACGTCACGACCTAGGTGATCCGTACTTCCGAATGACAGGCGGGCGTCATCCGGCCTCGCGGTGCAAACATGAACCGTGTGGAGACCTGTGGATCGCGGCCGCCAGCCTTGACTCGAATCGAAAACATTCCGCTAGTGATTGATCGTCAGCTCCATTTTCTCGTTGTGCTGTTTGCCGGCGAAAGGCAACGCATGATGCGCGCGATCGTATTGGCCACTCAAAAGGGTGGCAGCGGCAAGAGCACGCTCGCCATCGGGCTTGCGGTCGCTGCGATGGGGGACGGGCATCGGGTTGCCATCATCGAAACCGACCAACAGGGAACGGTTGCGAATTGGGGCCGACGCCGCACGCTTCCCGAGCCCCGGATCGAGCGTGCCGCCAGCAGCTTGGAAATTGAGCGGTCGCTATTGGCGCTTCGGCACAACGGCTTCACCCTGGCTGTCATCGACACGCCCGCAACGGCCAACGACTTGAGCGCAAGCGCAATCGGCGCTGCCGACATATGCCTGATCCCGGCACGGCCCAGTCCGGCTGACATCGAGGCGGCGCTGCCGACGCTGTGCACCGCTCGCAAACTTGGCAAGCCATTTGCGCTCGTCCTCAACCAGGCGCCAGCGCGCAGTTATCGCATCGGCGAGGCCGCCGTGGCGCTGAATGCGGCGGGCGCGCTGGCGCTTCCTTATATCGTCCAGCGCAACGACCATCAGGATGCGCTAGGCGCTGGCTTTGGGGTTACCGAGTTCGCGCCCTACGGGAAGGCCGCGGCGGAGCTTTACGGCCTGTGGCGGTGGGCCTGGCAGGCGATGACCGTGGAACGGATTGACCATGGACGACTACCAATCCGAGCGGCCGGCTAAGCCTCGGCGCCCGACCCGGCGCTCGATGGCAGAGCTCGCAGCGTCGCTCGAGAGCGGCGCGGTGGTCGAGAAGCTTCCTTCGCAGCAAGCGATCATCAACGAACAGACCAATATAGCGCAAGGCGCCGCCGCCCGCATGCCTGAGAGCAACAACCACAATGGTTCTGGGCTGGAGGACGAAAGAACATTACAACAATTGGACGAAGTCACCTTGGCTGCCGCCAAGTCAGCGAGCGATTACCGCACCTCGATGCTGGAGAACCTCAAGGTCAACATCGCGGCCGCGCCCGATTGTGCAAATGGACTTGCCAACGCGAAATCTGCCTGCCGGCTTTGCCGGCATGGCGGCTGGCCAACCGCGAAAACGCGAAGCCGACAACGACACGCTCGGACGGCAGCTCCCAGTAGCCACTCCTCCCGCCGAGGACTATCGCGCCAAGGACTATCGCGCCAAGGACTACCGCGCCAAGGCGGTCGCGCTGATCAATGCCAACGTAAACGCCACACTGGACTATGCGCAGCGGCTCGGCAACGTAACATCGCCGGCCGAGTTCATCGAACTGTCGACCAACCACGCGCACAAGCACTTCGAACTGATTATGAAACATGCGGCCGCATTCATGGCGTTCTCGTGCACGTCGCCGACCAACGAATGACTGCCAACGTTGCGCGGCCGGTGGTCCGGCTGTTTTGGACGCTCACGAGGCTCAAACGATATCGAGCCGACCGCCAGGGTCAAATTCGTTAGTCTCGAAGTGAGTGGATGTTTTCCGGTTCGCCGACGGTGACGATTAACAATGTTGCGAATGCCTACTGGGTCTTTTTCACCAGCGGGCATTTGGATTCCGCGAGCGGCAGAAAAGCCTGATCGGCCGGGATCTGGGCCACGGGCTTGTAATAGTCCCACGCGCCTTTGGATTCCACGGGCTTCTTGACCTCGTACAGATACATGTCGTGAACCATGCGGCCGTCGTCGCGGATGGTTCCGTTCTTGACGAAGAAGTCGTTGATCGGTGTTGCTCGCATCTTTTCCATTACCGGCTGGGTGGCGTCGGTGCCGGCCGCCGCCACGGCTTCGAGATAGTGCGTGGTCGCCGAATAGATGCCGGCCTGCGCCATGTTCGGCATTCGGTTCATGCGCTGAAAGTAGCGCTGCGCCCAAGCGCGCGACTCGTCGTTACGGTCCCAATAGAAGGCCGTGGTCAGCAGCATGCCTTGCGCCACCTCGAGGCCAAGGCTGTTGACGTCGTTGATGAAGACCAGGAGCCCCGCCATTTTCTGGCCGCCGCGCACGATGCCGAATTCGGCCGCCTGCTTGATCGAATTCTGCGTGTCGGCGCCGGCATTGGCGAGGCCGACCACTTTGGCTTTGGACGATTGCGCCTGCAGCAAAGCCGAGGAGAAATCCGCGGTATTGATCGGCACGCGGACGTCGCCGAGCACCTGGCCGCCGTTGGCTTTGATGACGCTCGTGGTCACCGCCTCGAGGTCGTGGCCGAAGGCATAGTCGGCGGCGATAAAGAACCACGTATCGTAGCCGGCCTTGACCATGGCGCCGCCGGTGCCGTGGGCCAGCGCGTAATTGTCATAGGTGTAGTGGATCGATACCGGCGTACAGGCTTCGTTGGTGATCCGTGCCGCGCCCGGCCCGTTGAGGATGACGATCTTGTTCTTGGTCTTGGCGACGTCGACCGCGGCAAGCGCCGTGGCCGACGCGGCCACGTCCATCAGTGCGTCGACATGCTGGTTGTCGAACCATTCCCGCGCCGTGGCCGAAGAGATGTCGGCCTTGTTCTGGTGATCGGCCGAAACCACGTCGATCGGCGCGCCCAGCACCTTGCCGCCGAAATCCTCCACCGCCATCTTGGCCGCGGTCACCGCGCCGATACCGGTGATGTCGGCATAGATGCTCGACATGTCCTCGATCAGGCCGATTTTCACCACGCCGTCGGAAATCTTGTCTTTACTGTTTTCTTGCGCCGGCGCGGCGAAGGCGAACGCCAGCAGCAATGCGCCGCCGGTGGCGACAGCAGCCGATCTCCTCATGGTCACCTCCCGGTAGGAGGCGTTTTTAGTCTCGCCGCCTCAAAACAGCGTCACATTAAGATGGCCGGGCTTTGGTTTCTGCGTCGTGGCGCGCTTGTCTTCGTCGTATTCTACCCGACGGCCGTTTGGATGATAACCGGGCCAGCCGTTGCAGTGCCCGAGCTCGTGCTGGCGCATCAGGGCGATCAGACGCTCATCCTTCTCGTCCTGCGACAGCGCAATGTAGCACACGCCGTTATTGACCCACGAGCAACCGGTCGTGAGACCATGACAGAGCTTGATGAGCTGCAAAAACGACAGCCGCTGCTCGATCACCTGACCGTGGTACGGATGATCATATTGCGGCGGCGGTTCGAGGAACAGCATCATACCGGTCGCCCCTCCTGGCCCGAATTGCCACCGACCAAAAGCACCTCATCGCGTCGCGATTGAGGCGGTGATTTGCAGCGTTTAAAGTGGAGCATGATCTTTCGGAAACCGGCCTCCACTTTTCCGGGTCACGCTCAAAGACTAAAAATCTTGCCCGGATTCATAATATCGAGCGGATCGAGCGCGCGCTTGATCGCGCGCATGGCGTCGAGCGCCGGCTGCCCATATTCGGCCGGCAGGTATTTCATCTTGCCCTGGCCAACGCCGTGCTCGCCGGTGCACGTGCCGTCCATCGCCAAGGCCCGCTCGGTCAGGCGTTCGAGGAAGGCGCGGACGCGCGTCACTTCCTCGTCGTCGTTCATGTCGACCAGAAGCCCGACATGGAAATTGCCGTCGCCGACATGGCCGACGATCGGCGCCAGCAACCTGCTCTCGGCGATGTCGCGCTGGGTCGCGGTCAGGCATTCGGCAAGCCGCGAGATCGGTACACAGACGTCGGTCGCCAACGGCTGGGTGTTGGCGCGCAGTCCGCGCTGCGCCCAATAAGCGTCATGGCGCGCCTGCCACAGCCGCGAGCGGTCTTCGGCTTTGGTTGCCCAGTCGAACGGTCCGCCGCCGAATTCGGATGCGATATCGCCGAAGGCTTGCGACTGTTCGGCGACGCTCGCCTCGCTGCCGTGAAATTCCACAAAGAGCATCGGCGTCTCCGGCAACGAGAGTTTTGAATACTGATTGCAGGCGCGCACCTGCAGCGCATCGAGGAGCTCGATCCGCGCCACCGGGATGCCGGACTGGATAGTGAGGATGGTGGCGTTGCACGCCGCCTCGACCGAGGGAAACGGACAGACGCCGGACGAGATCGCTTCCGGAATGCCGGCGAGGCGCAGCGTCAGTTCGGTGATGACACCGAGCGTGCCTTCCGAGCCGACGATCAGTCGCGTAAGGTCGTAGCCGGACGCAGTCTTCCTCGCCCGCCGCGAGGTCGACATCACGTCGCCTGAGGCCAGCACGACTTTGAGCGCCAGCACATTGTCCTTCATCGTGCCGTAGCGCACCGCGTTGGTGCCCGAGGCGCGCGTCGCCGCCATGCCGCCGAGCGAGGCATCGGCGCCGGGATCGATCGGGAAAAACACGCCGCGATCGCGCAGCGCCTCATTGAGCTGCTTGCGGGTGATGCCCGGCTCGATGACGCAATCGAGGTCCTCGGCGTGGACGGCAAGTACGCGATTCATGTCGCGGAAATCGAGGCAGATGCCGCCGTATGGCGCGTTGACCTGGCCTTCAAGCGATGTGCCGGCGCCGAAGGCGATCACCGGCACGCGCTCGACGGCACACAGGCGCACGATGTCCTGCACCTCTTCGGTGGTGTGCGGGAACACTACGGCGTCGGGCGGCTGGTTGCCGACCCAGGTCAGCGTGTTGCCATGCTGCTCGCGCACGGCCTGCGACGTGACGAGGCGATTGCCGACCTTGGCGGCCAGCGCAGCAATAACCGTCTCGACCCCGCTGCGGTCGCGTCTGAGATCCTCCCAAGCTTCGGTCATCACCATCGCGGCTGCTCTTCGGACGCAAAGTGGCCGCGCCGCCGCTGCCGGTCAAGCGGGCCGCCAAGAGTGTTGCATTGCGGACGCCGCATGACGAGCCTTGTACAACGAGCCTTGCATCGGCCGTGGAATCCGCCACTCTTGCGGCCGCGCCGCCAGCCAAATGACAAAACGCCATGCTCGAACGCCCCGATCCGGAACCGGCCTTTTTCGCGCCCTTCGTGTCGTCGGTGATGCGGGTCGAGCCGGGCTGGATCGACTATAACGGCCACCTCAACATGGCCTATTACAACGTACTGTTCGACCGCGCGGTCGACGAGGCCTATGAGCTTCTCGGCTGCGGGCTGGCTTACCTGGAAACAACCAACCACTCCACCTTCACGGCCGAGGCGCATGTGCGCTACTTGCGCGAACTGCACGCCGGCGACCCGGTGCGCGTGACCTTCCAGCTGCTCGATTTCGATGCCAAGCGGATGCATTACTTCGAGCAGCTGTTCCACGCCGAGGAAGGTTGGCTCTCGGCCACGTCCGAGAACATGGTGCTGCATGTCGACATGACGGCGAAGAAGACGGCGGCGTTTCCGCAGGCGATCGCGGCGCGGCTTGCCCGGATGAAAGCCGCGCACGCGCACTTGCCGGTCCCGGACGGCGCAGGACGGCGCATCGCCATGCCTGGGAAATGACCGCGACCATTACCTGTCATTCCGGATTGCCGCAAAGCGGCAAGTCCGGAATCCATATTCGCTGACCGTGGTTATGGATTCCGGGCTCGCTGGCCAGGGCCCGCGCCCCGGAATGACGGGGAGAGTCTCGTAAAAGCCGCGCCTAGGTGCCATCTTTAGTCCGTGAGAATCACGAACACGCTACGTTTTGGTTGACCGGCTTGGCTGACCCTTTGTCAGAGCCTTTGGGCCCGCTCGAACCGCCCGTGCCTTCGCCCGGCGGCATCGCCGCGCGTGCGCGTGCCGCGCCGCCGGGTTCGGCAGCCTATCTCGTCGGGCTCAATCCCGAGCAGCGGCTGGCGGTCGAGACGCTCGACGGCCCGGTGCTGGTGCTGGCCGGCGCCGGCACCGGCAAGACTCGGGTGCTTACGGTGCGCATCGCCCACATTCTCGCCACCGGCCGCGCCCGGCCGAGCGAGATTCTGGCGGTGACCTTCACCAACAAGGCGGCGCGGGAGATGAAAGCGCGCGTCGGCGAGATCGTCGGCCACGTGGTCGAAGGCATGCCCTGGCTTGGCACCTTCCATTCGATCGGCGTGAAGATCCTTCGCCGCCATGCCGAGCTGGTGGGGCTCAAGCCCATTTTCACCATCCTCGACGTCGACGACCAGGTGCGGCTGATGAAGCAGCTCCTCGCCGCCGAAAACATCGACGAGAAGCGCTGGCCGGCGCGGGTGCTCGCGGCGCTGATCGACGGCTGGAAGAATCGCGGCTTGACGCCCGAGCAAGTGCCCGCGGGCGAAGCCGGCGTGTTCGCCAACGGCAAGGGGCTGAAACTCTACAAGGCTTATCAGGAGCGGTTGAAAATTCTCAACGCCGCCGATTTCGGCGATCTGCTGCTGGAAAACATCCGGCTGTTCCGCGAGCAGCCGGAAGTGCTGCGCCAGTATCAGGCGCGCTTCAAGTTCATTTTGGTCGACGAGTATCAGGACACCAATGTCGCGCAGTATCTGTGGCTGCGGCTGTTGGCGCAGCGGACGGCCACATCCTCGGCGTCATCACCGGGCCGGCGCGAAGCGCCGAGTCCCGGTGATCTCGATTCCATAGCCGCTGTGCCCGTTGACCGGGATGGCCGGGACGAGCCCGGCCATGACGAGGATCGAAGGGCGGTTGCGGCAAGCCAGGCCAAGAACATCTGCTGCGTCGGCGACGACGATCAGTCGATCTACGGCTGGCGTGGCGCCGAGGTCGACAATATCCTGCGCTTCGAGCACGATTTCCCCGGCGCCAAAGTGATCCGGCTGGAGCGCAATTACCGCTCCACCGGACACATTCTCGCCGCCGCCTCGCATTTGATCGCCCACAACGAAGGCCGGCTCGGCAAGACGCTGCGCACCGAGGACGTGCCCGGCGAAAAAGTCTTCGTCACCGGCGCCTGGGATTCCGAAGAGGAAGCGCGCGCCATCGGCGAGGAGATCGAGCAATTGCAGCGCGACGGCCATGCGCTCAACGAGATCGCCATCCTGGTGCGCGCTTCGTTCCAGATGCGCGAGTTCGAGGACCGCTTTGTCACGCTGGGCCTGCCCTATCGCGTCATCGGCGGCCCGCGCTTCTATGAGCGCGCCGAAATCCGCGACGCGCTCGCTTATCTGCGGCTGATCAATTCGCCGGCCGACGATCTCGCCTTCGAGCGTATCGTCAATGTCCCCAAGCGCGGCCTGGGCGACGCCACCGTGCAAATGCTGCATGATCATGCCCGCAAGCGCCGCGTGCCGCTGACCGAAGCCGCGCGCGCCGTGATCGAGACCGACGAACTGAAACCGAAGCCGCGCGGCGCGCTGCGCGGCTTCATCGATTCGATGGATCGCTGGCGCAAGCAGCGCGACAATCTCCCGCACACCCAGCTGGCCGAAATCGTGCTCGACGAATCCGGCTACACCGAGATGTGGCAGAAGGACCGTTCCGCCGATGCCGCCGGCCGGCTGGAGAACCTCAAAGAGCTGATCCGCTCCATGGAGGAGTTCGAGAACCTGCAAGGTTTCCTCGAACACATCGCGCTGGTGATGGACAACGAAAAGGCCGCCGAGGCCGACGCGGTCAACATTATGACCCTGCACGCCGCCAAGGGCCTGGAGTTCAACACCGTGTTCCTGCCCGGCTGGGAGGAAGGCGTGTTTCCCAACCAGCGCGCGCTCGACGACCAGGGCCGCGCCGGCCTCGAGGAGGAGCGCCGGCTCGGGCATGTCGGCCTGACGCGGGCGCGCAAGCGGGCGAAAATCTATTTCGCCACCAACCGGCGCATGCACGGCCTGTGGCAGACCAATATTCCGTCGCGTTTTCTCGACGAATTGCCGGAAGCCAATGTCGAGGTCACCGAGGCGCAAGGCGGCTTCGGCGGATATGGCGGCTACGGCGCCTCGCGCTTCGACGCCATGACCTCGTTCGGCTCCAATTACGCATCGCCCGGATGGAAGCGCGCGCAGGCCAAGCGCGACCGCAACGGCTTCTCCGACGATGCGGACTCCTACTACGAGGCGGACCACGGCAGCGCCGGCAGCGAGGATCTTTCTCACCTCTCCCCGGCGGGGAGAGGTCGATCGGGCGAAGCCCGATCGGGTGAGGGCGCTCGGCGCTCAGGAGGCGCAACCGCCCGCCGTCTGCCGCTCACCATCGAAGGCGAGCTGGTGGCGAAATCCACCGGCACGGTGTCAGCGTTCACGCCGGGCGACCGCGTCTTCCACCAGAAATTCGGCAACGGCAACGTCACGGCAATAGACGGCAACAAGCTGACCATCCAGTTCGACAGAGCCGGCGAGAAGCGCGTGGTCGATTCGTTCGTGGAGCGGGTGTGAGGGACCGCGGATCGACGAAGCCATCGCGCGCGCTTACCGTCGGGCGCGGATCGAGGCGGCAAAAGAGACTGGACTGGACGAAGCGGAGTTTCCTGCGACCTGTCCTTATTCGTTCGATGACATTACGTCGCGGGTATTTTCGCGCTGAGCAAACCGGCAACCAAAACTTCGTCGAGCCATTTTGAATTCTTCATCCGCTTCGCCAAAACCCATCGCCATCTACATCGACGCCGACGCCTGTCCGGTGAAGCAGGAAGTGTACCGCGTCGCCGAGCGGCATGTGCGCAAGGGCGCGCGGCTGAAAGTCTTTGTCGTCAGCAACAGCCCGATTGCCGTCCCGCGCGATGAGATGATCGAGCGCGTTGTGGTCGGCGCCGGCATGGACGAAGCCGACAATTGGATCGCCGAGCGCGCCGGGCGCGGCGATGTCGTGGTCACGGCCGACGTGCCGCTGGCGAGCCGCGGCGTGAAAGCGGGCGCCACAGTCATTGCGCCGAACGGCAAGGCTTTCACGGCGGAATCCATCGGCATGACGCTGGCGACGCGCAATCTGATGGATTCGCTCCGCAGCGCCGGCGCGATCACGAGCGGCCCGAAGCCGTTCGCGCCGCGCGATCGCTCAAGCTTCCTCGCGGCGTTGGATCAGGCGATCGTTCGGGTCAGGCGGGATGGGTTTGGGCAAGGCAAGGATTGAATAGTATGATCGCTGCCATGTCTCATTACGTCGCTATCGTTGAAGATGCCGGAGCGGAAACGGCAATTGGAATTTGGTTTCCCGATCTTCCCGGTTGCTTTTCCGCCGGCGACGACGTGGACGAGGCGCTGCGTAATGCCCATGAAGCTCTCGCTCTCTATGCCGAGGCGGAGGCACAAGAGGGCCGGGCTTTGCCGAAACCTCGGTCTTTATCTGCGTTGAGAGCGGACCCAAGCGTTATGCCTGACCTCCGCGATCATATGGTCGCTCTGGTCGCGCTCGACGATCGCTTGGTGCACGCGGCGGAATAGCGCCGCCATTAACGCGTGTTCATCGGCGCTAACCATTCCCGCCGCATTTCATTCAAGCTTTCGCCCGCGTCATTCACTATTTTGCTGCTTGCACGGTGCGACACTCTTGATTTGAACCAAATACTGGCGACAAACTTCCCTGATCAGGGGCGATCTTCCCTCCTGGCTTCGCCATTGTGGGTGCGTTCATGCGTATCGGTCCTTGTCTGGGTCGTTGGCTCCCCGCCGCGCTTGCCGCCGTGGCGCTCCCGGTTTTGTTGGCCGCGTCGGCGCAGGCCTCGATCCTGGTCAATATCGACAAGAACACGCAGCGCATGACGGTCGCGGTCGACGGCGAGACCCGCTATGTCTGGCCGGTCTCAACCGGGCGACCGGGCTACGACACGCCGAACGGCACCTTCAAGGTCAACCGCCTCGATGCCACCCATCAGTCGCAGGAATGGGACGGCGCGCCGATGCCGCACACCATGTTCTTCGACCTGCGCGGCCACGCCATTCACGGCTTCTCCGACGTCAAACATCTCGGCCTGCCGGTATCGCACGGCTGCGTACGGCTGGCGCCGGCCAACGCGGCGACGCTGTTCGCGCTGGTGCAGCAGCAGGGCATGAAGGAAGCCAGCGTGGTCGTTTCCGGGCAGGCGCCGGCGAGTAGCCCGGCGATCGCGCGGCGAGCCCCGGCGGAGCAGGCCGCGGCGCAGCCGCCACAAGTGCCGCCCGGCTATGACGGCTACCAGCCGGCGCCGCCGCAGCCCTACGATGCGCAAGGTTACTACCGACAGCCGGCGCCGCCGCCAAATTACGCGCAACCACCGCAGCCGAATTATGCGCCGCCGCAATACGGGCAACCGCAATATGCGCAGCCGGGCTACGGGCAACCGCAATATGGGCAGCCGCAATATTACCGGGTGGCGCCACAGCCTTATTACGGCCAGCCGCAGCCTTACTACGCGCAGCCCGGCTATATCCCGCCGCAGCCGCCTCCGGTCTACGTGCTGCGCCCGCCCGGGCTGTACTGAGTTCAACAGTTATGCCGACGCTTGCCGCGCGCATCGCCGTCATGCGCAGCGATCGACGCGACTCGAGATGAAAGCCGGGGCACGGTAGCATGACGACGGCGCCGACATCCTGTCGATAACCCTGTGAATTGACCCTGGCACACCGCCTGATAACTGTTCGGTTTGCTGCTAGGTGTCTCAGTTTGATTGTGGCGACCGGGATAACTGCTCTGAGGCATCCAAAACAGCCTGACGGCGCTCAATAATTTGGTGCTGTTCGTCGGCGTCCATAACTGTGAGTAAGTCGTGGAAAGAGAGCCGGACAGCGGGTAGTGTCTCAGTTTGAAATTCGGTCGCGCTCCCAAATCCTCGCGATAAGCGCAACGACCAAGAATGCGACCGCGACTATTCCGCATACGACGGCGAGACCGACAAGAAAGTACCCCAGTTGGGTGTTGCCCAGAGAGCTCAAAGCGTACCCCACTACAAACATCGCAACGCCGAGAACGACGGCCGTCTGGACCAATTTGAACGAGAATACCGAAACCCTCTTATTGCCCATCGGCCGTTCCCCTCGCCCTAGCTGTTGGTGACTTGGATGCGACTTTCCTACGCTGCAATCCGCTTCTTATACGGCCCGCGCTTGCCGGGCTTCGGCAGTGCCGCGTCAACCATTTCGGCGAGATCGCTCATAGACAAAAGCTTGTCCGACAAGCCGGCCGCCATCGCGGGCGTCACGCCAAGCGTCAAGACTCAAGGCCGCCTCATCGTTAGGTGATTCGTTAACTGAGACACTACGGACAGCGGGTAGTGTCTCAGAACCTGGCAAGCGCGGGCCTTATAGGAAGCGAATTGCAGCCTAGCTATATCGGAGCAGGAAATGTATGCAGGAATATTATTTTTGGCTGCACCATTTCTACTGATCGCTCTCGGAATTTGGTTTTCTCTCCGCGCGATTAAAAGACCACCCATCCCTAAGTTTTCAATGACCGAGCTAGACCGAATAACGGTTTACCTCCTTTCTATAGTCACGCCCGGCTTGATGCTCATAGCGTTTGGCGTAATGATCATTCTAGCCCTGTTCTTGAGGCATTAAAATTTAAACTGAGACACCAGCGGACAGCGGCGGCGTTCTTGCCTTCGTTCGTCGTCACGTCCTCGATCTCAGCGGTCGCGATCTTGCCGATCATGATGGCGCGGGCGTTCACATCGGCGCGGCGCTTCTCACCTTTGGGACCGCGGGGCATTTTTGCTAAGTTCCTGCTTCGCTAAATTATAGGACAAGAAGTTGGGAACAGCGATGTACATGCGACTAGCCTCAATTACGATCTTCGTAGCGCTTTCGTTGGGCCTGCCTGCGAAAGCGCAATCGTTCAGCCGTCAAGACCTCGATTGCGCCGTTGCTGCTACCATTAAGGACGCGCGGGCAGATAAAGGTACGACAGGAGATAATAGCTTCCATGAATTGATCATTTTTTTTCTTCGTCGCCTTAATGCGCAAGATGATCAAACCAATTGGGCAAGGGTCGTGTATGATCGATCCAAATTGAACCCCAAAGGATATTCAGCCGAGCTTCTCGCAAAATGCACGGAGCTTTATCAAAGCTCGCTCCCACGATAATCGTCTCTTTTTCTACTTTGGATTTTCCTCACCACAATCAAACTGAGACACTACCCACATTGATCCGTTTCCCCGCTCCGGCCTTTTTGGTGCCAGCCATTGCGAATTCCGGAAAACAATAAGAAAGGCACCGCCCAGACAATGTCTTACGGCCCCGTCGCGGATGAACCGTCCCTGGTGGCAAAGCTGGACACCGATCTTACGACTGGGCGGGCGATCGCCGATTACGTCGCCGATCGCTTTGCGCCTGAGGATATCGCGGTCAGCCTGATCGACGCCGGCGGCAGTCGCTGGCAAGTCGCGATTCACTTCCGAGAGCTGCTCAGCGAGGACGCGGTGCGGGCCGCGGTGCAGGCAGCGGCCGGAACTGCGGCCGTCGCGGCGTTACAGTTCAGCCGCGTTGAGGCGGCCGACTGGGTGCAGCAAAGCCTCGCCGGACTTGAGCCGGTCACCGCCGGCCGCTTCATCGTCCATGGCGCGCACGACCGTGCTCGCGCTCCGGCTAATTGCATCGGCATCGAAATCGAGGCGGCGCTCGCGTTCGGCACCGGCCACCACGGCACCACCCGCGGCTGCCTGCTGGCGCTTGATGCGATCTGCAAAGTGGCGAAGAGGCGGCAGCGCACGCCGCACATTCTCGACGTCGGCACCGGCAGCGGCGTGCTCGCGATCGCCGCCGCCCGCGCGCTGCGCGTCCGCGTACTGGCGACCGACATCGATTACACCGCCGTCCATACCGCCCGCGAAAACATCCGGCGCAATCGCGCCCGCGGCTTTGTCACGGTCACGGAAGCCAACGGCGTCGGCGCACCAGCGATCCGTGGGCGCGCGCCATTCGATCTGATCCTCGCCAACATCCTGCTCGGGCCGCTGCAGCGTATCGCCACCCCGCTGCGGCAGCTGATGGCGCCCCGCGGCCGCATCGTGCTTTCCGGAATATTGCCGTCACAGGCCAATGCCGTGATCGCGGCCTATCGGCCGCTGGCGCTCACGCGGCGCCTCGACCTCGACGGCTGGACCACGCTGGTTTTCACGCGGCGCACGCCGCGGCGACGCGTGATTGCCCCTCGGCGGTCGGCCTCCTAAACCATGATCCGACAAAGTTATCGGATCATGGTCTAGATTTTGTGTTGGAAGATGATCTTTTCCGAAAACCGGTATCCACTTTTCGGGATCATGTTCTAAATTGCACGCATGTTCGAAGCCCGGTTCCAATCATTCGACGATCGCTCCAACCGCGCCGCCACGGCGCCCCGGGTCGCCGCGTTGCGCGCGGAACTCAAGGTCCGCGGGCTCGACGGCTTCGTCGTGCCGCGCGCCGATCGCTTTCAGAACGAATACGTGCCGCCGAACGACGAGCGGCTCGCCTGGCTTACCGGCTTCACCGGCTCGGCCGGCCTCGCCATCGTACTCGCCGAGCGCGCCGTGCTGTTCGTCGACGGCCGCTATCAGGTGCAGGTGCGCGAGGAAGTCGACGGCGAGATTTTTGCCGTCGAACATCTGGTCGACAATCCGCCGCCGGCCTGGATCAAAGCCAATCTCCCGGCCGGCGCGCAGCTCGGCTATGCGCCGTGGCTGCACACCGTCGACGGCGCCGAGCGGCTCGCCAAAGCCTGCAGCGAGGCGCGCACGACGCTCCTTGCGGTCGAGGACAATCCAATCGATGTCATCTGGACCGACCGGCCGGAGCCGCCGCTTGGCGCCGTGGTCGCCCATGAGCTGCGCTATGCCGGCGAAGAATCGTCGAGCAAGATTGCGCGCATCCAGGCGGAGATGGCGGGCAACGCCGCCGAGACGCTGATGGTGTCCGATCCGCACGCGGTGTCGTGGCTGTTCAATATCCGCGGCAGCGATGTGCCGCATACCCCGGTCGTGCTCGCCTTCGCCACCGTGCCCAAGGAAGGCCGGCCGACGATCTTTGTCGACTTGCGCAAGGTCGGTAACGAAATCCGCTCGCGCCTGGAAGAGATCGCCGACGTCCGCCCCAACGCCGCATTCGAGCGCGACCTCGCCGCGCTCGGCCGCGAGCACCGCGCCGTCTGGCTTGATCCTGCGACCTGCCCGGAAGCGATCGCGCGGCTGATCATCGACAACGGCGGCTCGCTGGTGCGCGGCTCCGATCCGATCGCGCCGATGAAATCGGTGAAGAACCGGATCGAGCTCGACGGCGCGCGGGCGGCGCAACTGCGCGACGGCGCAGCGGTGACGCGCTTCCTCGCCTGGTTCGACCGCCAGGCGCCGCGCGGCGAACTCACCGAGATCGACGCGGTCGAAGCGCTGGAGAGCTTTCGCCGCGACACCGGCCTCCTCAAGGACATTTCGTTCCCGACAATTTCCGGCGCCGGCCCCGACGGCGCCATCGTCCATTATCGCGTTACCCGCGACAGCAATCGCCGCATCGCCTCGAACGACCTTTTTCTGCTCGATTCCGGCGGCCAATACGAGGACGGCACCACCGACATCACCCGCACCGTCGCGGTCGGGATTCCGACCGCCGAGATGCGGCGCAATTTCACACTGGTGCTCAAAGGCCATATCGCCATTGCCCGGGCGGTATTTCCCGACGGCACCACCGGCGCGCAGCTCGATTTATTCGCGCGCCAGTATCTGTGGCGCGCCGGGCTCGATTTCGATCACGGCACCGGCCATGGCGTCGGCAGCTATCTCTCCGTGCATGAAGGGCCGGCGCGGATCTCCAAGCTCGGCAACGTGGCGCTCAAGCGCGGTATGATCCTGTCCAACGAGCCCGGCTATTACCGTGCCGACGCCTACGGCATCCGCATCGAAAATCTGGTGCTGGTGACGGAGGCGGCGCCGGTGCCCAGCGCGGAAAAGCCGCTCAATGCCTTGGAGACGCTGACGCTTGTGCCGATCGACACCCGCTTGATCGAGCCGGCGATGCTGACCGCCGACGAACGCACCTGGTTCGATGCCTATCAGGCGCGGGTGCGCGAAGCGCTAGCGCCGATTCTCGATACCACCACGCGCGCCTGGTTGCTTGCCGCGACGATTCCGCCGCGGTGGCCGTAGACTTTTTTCTGAAAACGGAACATCGGCGTTCCTAGCAACGGAACATCGGCGCTGCGCACGCGTTGTCTTCGCAAGGGTTGGGTAGAGCGAGGAAACGTGATGCTCGGGACCATCCTGATCATTCTTTTGATTCTTCTTTTGATCGGCGCGCTGCCGACATGGCGGTATTCACGCGGTTGGGGTTATTCTCCTGGCGGCGGGCTCGGCCTGATCCTGATCATCGTCATTGTTCTGGTTTTGGTGGGACAAATTTAGCGGCGCCTTGTGATTGGGAGCCAACAGAACCGGCCCGAAGTGGCCGGCCTGACGATAAACTCAGGCGAAGCAGTCCAATTGCATGCAGGCACTGGATTGCTTCGCCGCTTCCGCCTTCGCGCTCCAGGCACGACGCAAACCGCGGCCGGGCTCGCGCAGCGAGCGAAGGCCGGTTGCTCCTCGCGATGACGATTAACGAATGAACTTCAGCCACTCGTCCTCGGTCAAAACCGCGACGCCGAGCTTTTTCGCATCCGCGAGCTTTGAACCGGCGCCTGGACCAGCGACGACATAGTCGGTCTTTTTCGAGACCGAGCCGGACACCTTGGCGCCGAGCCGTTCGGCCGAAGCTTTGGCTTCGTCGCGCGTCATTTTTTCAAGCGTGCCGGTAAACACCACGGTCTTGCCGGCGATCGCCGAATTGGCGCGCGGCTTCTCGGCGTCGCGGATGCGGACTTGCGCCGCGAGCCGCTCGATGCGCCGGCGATTGTGCGCCTCGCCGAAATAATCGCGCAGGCTCTCGATCACGGTGTCGCCGATCTGATCGAGCGCGTCCATCTCCTCCTGCGTCTCGGCATCGCCGTCGGCGAGCTTGCGGCAGGCGTCGTGGAACGCGGGCCAGCTGCCATAGCCGCGGGCTAAAGCCACGGCCGTGGTCTCACCGACGTGGCGGATGCCCAGCGCGTAAATGAAGCGTTCCAGCGGTATTTCGCGGCGCGCGGCGATGGCGGTGAAGAGATTGCGCACCGAGGTTTCGCCGAATCCTTCGACCTCTTCCAGGCGCGTTTTCTTGTCGCCGTCTCGCAACGCGGCTTTCTCGTTGCGCTCTTGCAGCGTGAAAATATCGGCCGGTTCTTTTACCCATCCCTGCTCGTAGAACAGCTCGATCTGCTTCTCGCCGAGGCCGTCGATATCGAAGGCGCGTCGGGAGACGAAATGCTTAAGATGCTCCACGGCCTGGTATGGACAGGCGAGTCCGCCTTGGCAGCGATAGACGGCCCCTTCGTCTCCCACTGCCGTTTTGTCGCGTACGAGATCGGTCTTTAGAGGACACGGACACTTTGTCGGAAAATTATACGGCTTTGTGCCAGGGGGATGCTCGCCCGCGAGGCCAAGAACTTGTGGAATGACATCACCAGCCCGCTGAATAATTACCCTATCGCCTTTTCTGATATCGAGTCTCACGATCTCGTCCGCGTTGTGCAACGTAGCGTTTTGCACCACGACACCGCCGACGGTCACCGGATCGAGTTTGGCGACTGGCGTATTCGCTCCAGTGCGGCCGACTTGAATAACGATATCTTGAATAATCGTGGTCGCCTTCTCGGCCGGGAATTTGTGCGCGATCGCCCAGCGCGGATTGCGCGACACATAGCCAAGCCGCTCCTGCCAATCGAGCCGATCGACTTTGTAGACGACGCCGTCGATGTCGTAGTCGAGCGTGGCGCGCTGCGCCTCGATCTCGGCATGGAATTTCAACAGCGCCTCGACCGAGCGGCACATCTTGGTGAGCGGATTGGTTTTGAAGCCGCAATGCTCGAACCACTTGATCATGCCGGACTGCGTGCCGGCCGGCATCTCGCTCATCTCGCCCCAGGCATAGGCGAAAAAGCCGAGCGGCCGCGACGCGGTGATCGCGGCATCAAGCTGGCGCAACGAACCGGCGGCGGTGTTGCGCGGATTGACGTAAAGCGGCTTACCGGCTGCCGCCTGTTTTTTGTTGAGGGCGAGAAAGGCCTGCTTGGTCATATAGACTTCGCCGCGCACTTCGCAGACCGACGGAATGTTTTTGCCTTTGAGCTGCTTCGGAATGTCATCCAGCGTCTTGGCATTGGCGGTGACATCTTCACCCTCGGCGCCGTCGCCGCGCGTCGCGGCGGTGACCAGTTTGCCGGCCTCATAGCGAAGCGACATCGATAGGCCGTCGATCTTCGGCTCGGCGGAAAAAACGATCTCCTCGTCGTCAGGCGGACGCAGAAAGCGCCGAATGCGGCCGACAAAATCGATCACGTCGGCGTCAGCAAAGGCGTTGTCGAGCGACAGCATCGGCACCGCGTGCCGCACCTTGGCGAAGCGCGACGCCGGCGCCGCGCCCACCCGCTGGGTCAGGCTTTCGCGGCTGGCGAGCTGAGGGAAGCGCGCCTCGATCGCACCGTAGCGCCGGCGCAGCTCGTCATATTCGGCATCGGAGACCGTCGGCGCATCGTCCTGGTAGTAGCGCCGGTCGTGGCCGGCGATTTCCTCAGCCAGACGCGCATGCTCGGCTTTGGCCTGCCTTTCCGTCAGCGATTCAACGGCAGGCAATGAATTTTTCTTCGGCGCCATCATCGTTGTTCCGGGGGTCGGAAATTAGAACCGCGGCGCATTCCGTTCATCGAGGATGGATTGCAATTTGCGCTTCACCGCCGGTGGCTGATCGGTGCCCAAAAACTCCGCCACGGTCATGCGTCTAATTAAGCGCAAGTAGGGTTTGCCGGAGAGGACCGCATCAAGCATGACGTGTTCCTGCACGACGTATTCTTGCTGATCGTATGAGTCCTTGACCAAGGTCCATTGATCGCACCCGTCATGCTCATTCGGACGCTCTCTGAATATGATGTTTTCCATCCAGCACACCCGCAATCGATGGCCCTGGAACGACGCTAACCCGCAGCTCGGATCAAGCGCTCGGCAGCGGCGCGCGCCTCGGCCGTAATCTCGGCCCCCGCCAGCATGCGGGCGATCTCCTCGCGGCGGCGCTCGGCAGCAAGCTCGGTGACGCGGGTGGCGACCCGCTTGCCCTTGGCCAACGCATCCTTGGTGATCAGATAATGCCGGTCGGCGCGCGCCGCTACTTGCGGCGCGTGCGTGACCGCGATCACTTGCACGCCGGAGGAAAGCCGCGCCAGGCGCACGCCGATCGCGTCGGCCGTAGCGCCGCCGACGCCGGTGTCGATCTCGTCGAAAATCAGCGTCGGCGCCGAGCCGCGGTCGGCGAGCACCACCTTGAGCGCGAGCAGGAAGCGCGCCAATTCGCCGCCGGAAGCGACTTTCATCAATGGACCGGGCCGGGTGCCGGGATTGGTCCGCACCCAGAACTCGATCCGGTCGAGCCCGTCCGGACCTTCGCCCTCGCTGTCGATTTGCGTCGAAAATTGCGCGCGCTCGAGCTTGAGCGGCTTGAGCTCGGCGTTGACCGCCTTGTCGAGTTTTTGCGCGGCGCGTTGGCGCGCCGCTGACAGCGCTTGCGCTGCCGCGCGATAGCGCGCGACGGTTTCCAGCGCTTCCTTCTCCAGCGCGGCAAGCCGCTCGGCGCCGGCATCGATCAGCGCCAGATCGGCCTCGTAGCGACGCGCCAGGGCCGCAAGCTGATCGACCGGGACATTGTATTTGCGTCCGGCGGCGCGCAGCGCGAACAGCCGCTCCTCGATGCGTTCGAGCTCGTCCGGATCGTAGTCGGCAACCCGCAGCGCATGTTCGAGATGCGTGCGCGCCTCGTCGAGCGCCGTCAGCGCCGCGTCGATCGCCTTGACCACCGGTTCGACCAAGGCCGGCGCCTGCGCCGCCCGGCGTTCCAGCCGCCGCAACGCGGTGGCGAGCGGCGGCACTGGCGATTGCGGTCCACCGACCGCTTCGAGCGTCGCCCGCAAATCCTCGGCGGCCTTCTCCGCCTGCATCATGGCGGCGCGCCGGTCGGCAAGCGAGGTCTCCTCGCCGGCCTGTGGGTTGAGACGGCCGAGCTCCTCGACCGCATGCCGAAGGTATTCCGCCTCGCGACGGGCGCGCTCGACCTCGGTCCGGTGCGCCGCGACCGCGGCCTCTCGTGCGCGCCGCTCGTCCCAAAGCCGCGTGACTTCGGCGGCATCCAACTCGATGCCGCCAAATGCGTCGAGCAACGCGCGATGGGTCGCCGCCTCGACAAAGGCGCGGTCGTCGTGCTGGCCGTGGATCTCGACCAATGCCGCGCCGAGCGCGCGCAGCACTTGGACGCTCACTGGCTGGTCATTGATGAAGGCACGGGTACGGCCATCGGCAAATTGAACCCGGCGGACGATCAACTCGTCCTCGACTGCGGGATCGGCGATCAGATCGTTCTCCGCCAGCAGGCGACGCGCCGGATGCTCCCTGCCGACGTCGAAGGCGGCGGTCACCTGGCCCTGCTCGGCGCCCTCGCGAACCAGAGCCGTGTCGCCGCGCGCACCGAGCGCCAGCGCAAACGCGTCGAGCAGGATCGACTTGCCGGCGCCGGTCTCGCCGGTCAGCGCGGCAAGGCCTGTACCGAAGTCGATATCCAGGCGATCGATCAGAACGATATCGCGAATGGAAAGGCGGGCGAGCATCGGATCACGGGCGCCAGATGAGGGACGACAGATGATAGTGGTGATTCCCAGTTCTGTCGTGTGTCGTCCGTCCTCTCTCGTCCGGACGGTCAGGCCCCTTTGAAGGCGCGGCTCATCCAGGATTCCTTGTTTTCGGTGGGCTGGCCGCCGGCGCTTTGCACCAGCTTGTAGGCATCCTTGTACCAAGGACTATCCGGGAAATTGTGACCGAGCACGGCAGCCGCGGTCTGCGCCTCGTCCAAAATGCCGAGAGCGATGTAGGCTTCGGTCAACCGCTCCAGCGCCTCTTCGACCTCGCGCGTGGTCTGATAATGCGTCACCACTACTTTGAAACGATTGATGGCACCGGTGAAGTCGCGCTTCTTCATGTAGAAGCGACCGATCTCCATTTCCTTGCCGGCGAGTTGATCGCGCGCCATGTCGATCTTCTTTTTGGCATTGAGCGCGTATTCGGTGTCCGGATATTTGCGTACCACCTCTTCCAGCGCGCCGACCGCCTTGTCGGCCCGCGCCTGATCGTGATTCACATCGAGAATCTGATCGTAATACGACATCCCGATCAGGTATTGGGCGTAGGCTGCGTCCGGGCTGCCCGGATGCAATGTCACATAGCGCTTGGCGGCGTTGACACAGTCGTCGTACTTCTGCGCCTGGTAGTAGGAAAAAGCCGACATCAACAGCGCTTTGCGTGCCCAGTCGGAATACGGATTCTGCCGATCGACTTCGTCGAATTTCTTCGCCGCGCCCGCGTAATCCTGTTTGTTGTTTAAGAGGAACAAGCCCTCGTTATAGAGCTTGTCGGCGGGATCCTCGGGAACGTAGTCGTCGTCCTTGTTGAACAGGCAGCCAGCGAGCAACACCGCGAACATGAGCGCCAGCAGCGTTGCCAGCACGCGCGGCCAGCGGCCGGATCCGAGCGATCCCTGTGAACGCCACATCATGTGCGCAGTGAAAATCCCGTGCCACCCGCGGTCAGCTTCCCCGCAATGCTACACGCTTTGTGAGCGTCGCAGGGAGACTACCGCGACCCAGCTTCAACTAGGCCGACAAATCCGCCGGGATTAAGGCGAAAAATCCAACGAAATCAAGAGATGTCCGGCCCGTAGGCCACCGCAAAGCCACCCGCGAGGTCGGCGTGGCCGCGCACACGGCGCACCGGCTCTTCCATCTCGCCGTAGGTCCAGGCGGTCGGATCCGCCATCAAGGCTGTGACCACCGCGTGATTGAGCTTATGGCCGCCGCGGACCGACCGATAGGCGCCGAGCAAGGGAGCGCCGGCCAGCGCCAGATCGCCGATCGCGTCGACCGCCTTGTGACGAACGAACTCGTCGGGGAAACGCACGCCGTCGGCGTTGAGGACGCGGTCTTCGGCAACGACCACCGTGTTCTCGAACGAGGCGCCGAGCGCATAGCCGGCATCCCAGAGTTTGGTCACGTCGCGCATGAAGCCGAAGGTGCGCGCTCGCGCCAGCTCGCGGCGGAACGCCTGCGGCTCGACATCCAAGGCAAATTTCTGCAGCCCAATCAGCGGATGCTCGAACTCGATTTCGGTCTCGATGCGCAGGCCGCGCGGGTGTGGCCGCAATTCGCCATAGCAGCTGTCGCCATTGACCCGCACCGGCCTGAGCACCTTGATGTAACGCCGCGGCGCCACACTCGTCGCGGTGCCGGCCCGGTCGATGGCGTCGACGAACGGGGCGGCGCTGCCGTCCATGATCGGGATTTCCGGACCGTCAACTTCGACGATCGCGTTGTCGATGCCGAGGCCATAGAGAGCGGCAAGCACGTGCTCGGTGGTGGAAACGGCGGGGCCGCTATTGTCGCCGAGTACGGTCGCGAATTCGGTCGCGGTCACGGAACGGAAATTAGCGGGGAGCTCACGGTCTTTGTGGCCGTTGGCACCACAGCGCACAAAGACGATGCCGCTGTCGGCCTCAGCCGGATAAAGCGTTACGGTAACGGGCCAGCCGGAATGTACCCCGATGCCGGAAACGGCAACCGGCTCGCGCAGGGTCGTCTGCCTGCCAGCTTGCATGCCCCTCGTCATGCCCTACACCATATTAACCGGGCCGCTGAGCGACCGGGCCAACCCCACCCTGAGGAGCGCGAAGGTTTCTACAAAAGGAGTCCGCCACCCCGTTGGACCCCGTCTACCAATACCCCCAACGCAACTCCCCGATGACGCGTAAACCATACCGGGGACATGATTTGGGGCCAACTCACGGTTTCTTACCAAGTGTTACCTTGTTCTCGCCGCACTGATGTCGGCAATGCGCCGAAGGCGCCCGCGGTCGGCACCGACCGAAGCGGTGCCACGCGTCGCGGCTAACTGGCGCTTTTCGGCCGCGCGAGGTCAAATAACAACAAAAATATCAATAGTTTAATAATAGTTCTGCATCGGGCGCGGCCGACGCAAGGACGCCGGTGCCGCTCCGCACTCCGCTTCGAAATTCGCGCTTCAACAAGGCGTCAGTTGGCCTGCCGGCGCAGGAATGCCGGAATATCCAGCTGGTCGTCCTCGCTGCGGTTATGCACAGGGGCCTGCCGTCCGTGGTGGTCCAGTCCATAGGGCGCCGACCGCTTGGCGTATTCGGACACCGGTTCTGGACGCGGTTCCTGACGCAACTCCTGCCGCGGCGCCGGCCGTCCGGAAAGCCGCTCGGGCGGCCCGTGCGGCATCGGCGGCAGCGGCGCTGGCCTGGCAGGCATCGATAACGCTTCGTCGTCGTCCTGCTCGCGGCGGCCGAGACCGACCGCGGCCAGCCGCTGCAACAGCGACGTGCGCCTTTTCTCCGGATGCTCCTCCGGCAGTTCGCCACGGCGGGCGCGGAGCTCGTTCTGGGCCGGAACCGGCAGTTCGTCGATGCGCGGCATGCGCATGTTGCGCGACGGCATGCGTTCCGGCTGCGGCGGAATGAACGCCTCCGGCTCCTGCGGCTCCGGTCCGTTGACCGCCGGATCGATGAACAACGAAGGCTTCGGCCCGAGCGGCCGGATCGTCACCTCCGAGCCGGCGCCCTGCGGCAGGATGGCCGCGGCCACCGCTGCCTTGGCGGATTCGATCGAATCGTTGAGCGTTGCCGGCGCTGGCGCCGCCGCGACAGGAGGCGCAGCGATCGGCCGGACCGGCTCGGTTCGCTCGACCCGGTGCCCGAGCTTTTCGTTGTCGGCGCGCAGCCGCTGCGCGACCTCGGCGATCCGTGCCTCGGCCGCTGCCGCCGCCGGCCGTTGCGCCAAGGCGTGATCGATACCGGTGGCGACAACCGAGACGCGGATGATGCCCTCGAGACCTTCGTCGAACGTGGCGCCGACGATGATGTTGGCGTCCTGATCGACTTCCTCGCGAATGCGGGTGGCCGCCTCGTCGACCTCGTAGAGCGTCAGATCGCGGCCGCCACTGATGGAGATGAGGAGGCCTTTGGCGCCCTTCATCGAGGCGTCGTCGATCAGCGGATTGGAGATCGCCGCTTCGGCCGCGGTCATGGCCCGCTTGTCGCCTTCGGCTTCACCGGTGCCCATCATCGCCTTGCCCATTTCGCGCATCACAGCGCGAACGTCGGCGAAGTCGAGGTTGATCAGGCCTTCCTTGACCATCAGGTCGGTGATGCAGGCGACGCCCGAATACAGCACCTGGTCGGCCATGGCGAAGGCGTCGGCGAACGTCGTCTTCTCGTTGGCGACGCGGAACAGATTCTGGTTGGGAATGATCAGCAGCGTGTCGACGCACTTTTGCAGCTCGGTGATGCCGCCGTCGGCGACGCGCATGCGCCGCTGGCCTTCGAAATGGAACGGCTTGGTGACGACGCCGACGGTGAGGATGCCGGCCTCCTGCGCCGCGCGCGCGATGACCGGCGCGGCGCCGGTGCCGGTGCCACCGCCCATGCCGGCGGTGACGAACACCATGTGCGCGCCGGAGAGGTGATCGCGGATCTCGTCGATCACCTCTTCGGCGGCGGCGCGACCGACATCGGGCTGCGAACCGGCGCCCAATCCCTCGGTCACCTGCACGCCCATCTGGATGATGCGCTCGGCCTTCGACATGGTGAGCGCCTGCGCGTCGGTATTCGCCACGACAAAATCGACGCCTTGGAGCCCGGCGCTGATCATGTTGTTGACCGCATTGCCGCCGGCGCCGCCGACCCCGAACACGGTGATGCGCGGCTTGAGCTCACGGATATCGGGAATTTTCAGGTTGATGGTCATGATTGCCTCTTCTCTCATGGGCGGGCGCCTTCGACGCCCGCCGCCGGCTGGTCCGCCACCGGCCGGTGTGATGCCAGTCGCAACGTCAGTCGCAACATTTGGCTTCGTGTCTTAGCCATCAGAAACTCTCACGAAGCCATTGTCCGACGCGGGCGAAATAACCGCCGCCCGCGCCACTCATCAGAACCCGCCTGCCGCGTGTCTCGAAATGTTCGAGGTGCGCGGCTTGCGGATAAACCAACAGTCCGGTTGCCACCGCAAAGGCAGCCCCCTTGGCCGCATCCGGCAGGCCGGCAATTCCCAGCGGGCGGCCGATGCGTACCGGCCGGCCGAGAATGCGCGCTGCAAGTTCGGGCAGACCCGCCATCTGACTGGCGCCGCCGGTGAGGATGATGCGGCCGCGCGCCTCGGCGGCGAACGAAGACGCCGCCAGCCGATCGCGCACCATTTCCAGAATTTCCTCGACGCGCGGTTTGATGATGTGAACCAGCGCCGACCGGGGCACGAACTGGGCTTGTTCGCGCTCATCTTCGCCGATGGGCGGAACCGTGATCATGTCGCGTTCGTCCGAGCCACCGACGAGCACGCTGCCATGGAAGGTCTTGATTCGCTCGGCATCGGCGACGCTGGCATTGAGCCCGCGCGCCATGTCAAGCGTCACATTGTGCCCGCCGAGCGCGAAGCCTTCCGAATGCACGAACCGGCCGCCGAGAAACACGGCGATCGTCGTCGTGCCGGCGCCCATATCGACGATGGCGGCGCCGAGATCGCCTTCATCGTCGGCCAGCACGGAAAGACCGGCGACGTAGGGACCGGCCACCATCGCTTCTACGCAAAGATGGCAACGCTCGACCGCCAGCATCAGATTGCGCGCTGACGCGACGTCGGTTGTCGCCACATGCATATCGACGCCGAAGCGCGAGCCGAGCATGCCGCGCGGATCGCGAATTCCGTTGCCGCCGTCGATCGAATAACCGATCGGCAGTGAATGCAGTACGGCGCGGCCCTCGCGCAGCGAATGCCGGTTGCCGGCGGTGAGCACGCGGCCGATATCGCCTTCGGACACCGCCCCACCGGGAAGCCTGATCTCGGCGGCGAACTGATCGCTGGCGAGCCGCCCGGCCGACACCGACAGCACGACGGATTCGATCTCGACCGAGGCCATGCGCTCGGCGCCGTCGACGGCCTGGCGGATCGCATCTTCGGCCTGGGCGAGATTGACGACACCGCCGGCCTTGGTGCCGCGCGCGGCGGCATGGCCATAGCCGACGACCTCCACGGCATGACTTCGACGCGTCAGCACCTGCTGCGGCGGATGCGGCCGCAAGCGAGCGATCAGGCAGGCGACCTTGCTCGAACCGACATCGAGCGCGGCGACCAGGGCGCTGCGCCGCGGCGAGATCGGTTTCATCTTCGGCGTCAGGCCATAGTGAAGGGCGCTCACGCGTCACCTCCCTTTTTCTTCTTCTTGTCCCTGAGCGCCTCTTCGCGCGCCTGCGCCGCCGCCTCTGACAGCCGCACCGTGACGCGATCCGGCAAGCGCAAATCGACGGCGACGATGTCGCGCGACAGGAGCTTCTTCTCGCGGTCGAGCGCCGCCAGCCGGTCGAGCGCCTGCTCGACATCGGTTTCCGGCAGGCGCACGTCGATGCCGCTTTCGAGCCGCAGATTCCAGCGGCGCTCGGCGACAAATACCGAGGCGCGAAGCGCCGCGCGGATGGCGGGGTGGTGGTCGATAACGGCCAAGAAATCGTGGCCGGCGCGCTCGGCGCCCTTGCCGACCAAAAGCGGCAAGCCGCGATAACGATCCTCGACGAACGGCTCGAGCACCGTGCCATCGGCGGCGATCACGCTCACGGTGCCGTCCTTCTGCCACAGGGCAAAGGCCTGCCGCTCGGTGATGCTGATCTGCAGGCGATCTGGATAAAGCTTCAGCACCGCCGCGTCGGCGATCCAGGGATTGGCCATCAGCCGCGCCCGCGCGTCGTCGGCATCGAGGAACAGCAGCGAGGCGTGCCCGGTCACGCCGGCGATAGTCAGGACCTCTTCGCGGCTGACTTCCTTCGGCCCGGTGAGCGCAATGGCGGCAATGCGAAAGCCGGCGGCGTTGGCGGCCTGGTCGCGGGCGTCCTTGAGCCAATCGATGATATCGACGACATGGCCGCCGGCGATGGAACCATAGCCGAGCGTCGCAACCAGCAGAAGAACCGAACTGGCAATGCCAAATCCGCGTGGCGGCAGCCGGGCGATCCGCACGCAGCAGCGGTCCATCCACGCCCGATACGCCGCGAACCAGGCGACGCGATCGAGCCGGTCGCGCAGCGACGCAAAATCGAACCGCCGGCGCAGCCGATTTTTCCGCGCGCGCGCACGGCGCGGCGCATTGGAAGGCGCGCCAAGCGCTTCCGCCCCTGCTCCCCGTTGCGGCCCCGACCGCATCAGCGGTTGGTCGAGGCGTCCTCCACCATCCATTTCACCAGCTCGTCGAAGGTGATCCCCGCGTATGCAGCAAGCTCGGGCACGAGTGAGGTCTCGGTCATGCCCGGCTGTGTATTGATCTCAAGACAGACCAGCTTTCCCGTTCCCCGATCGTCGTAGCGAAAGTCGGCGCGGCTCACGCCGCGGCAGCCAAGCGCTTGGTGGGCAGCCAAAGCGAGTCTGCGGACCTCCTGGTAAACATTTGGTAAAATTTGCGCCGGCAGAACGTGCCGGGACCCGCCGGCGGCGTATTTTGCCTCATAATCGTAAAACCGCGTCGCCGGCACGATATCGATGACATCGAGCGCCCGGTCGCCGATCACCGCGCAGGTCAGCTCCTTGCCGGGGATATAACGCTCGATCATCACCTGTTCGCCGTATGCCCAGTCGTCGCGATAAAGCTCCTGTGGCGGATGCGGCTGGTCCTCGGCGACGATGAAGACGCCGACGCTGGAGCCTTCCGCCATCGGCTTGACGACATAAGGCGGCGGCATCAGGTGCCGCTTGGCCGCCTCGAAACGCGAAGCCACCACGTCGTCCGCGACCGGGATGTCGGCGGCGCGGAAGATCGCTTTGGCGTAGCCCTTGTGCATGGCGAGCGCGGAAGCCAGCACGCCGGAATGGCTGTAGGGAATGCCAAGCACCTCCAACACACCTTGCAGCGTGCCGTCTTCGCCGGGACGGCCGTGCAGCACATTGAGCGCGGCGTCGGGATTGGTCTTAGTCAGCGCGGCGGCGACGTCGCGGCCGGCATCGATCGCGGTCACGCGATAGTTGAGACGCGTCAGAGCATCGGCGCAGGCCTTGCCCGAGCGCAATGAGACTTCGCGCTCCGCCGACCAGCCTCCCATGAGTATGGCGACGTGCTTAGTCATTTGCCCAGCCAGTGCCGCAGCGGTCGATTCCGCTGATTCGCTGGGTCACCAATAAAATCCACAATTATGGAAAGGTCGAGTGTTTCCGCCAATTTTGACGGACCCCGGTTCGGCAAAAATTTGATGCAAGGCGTCGTGGCCGACACGGCAAAGTGAGGCCCGCATTACCGGGGTCAACGTTGACCGGCAGGTCGCGGCCGCTATTGCTTCTCTTTTCGTTAGCCGACGAGGGGCAACCCATGGAGACGCACCAGGTTCGCTATTTCCTGGCGGTGGCGCGGACCTTGAACTTCACCAAGGCTGCCGAGGAATGCCACGTCACGCAACCCTCCCTGACCCGCGCCATCAAGAAACTGGAAGACGAATTGGGCGGACCGCTGTTCCATCGCGAGCGCGCCAATACGCATTTGACCGAGCTCGGTCGCGCGATGCTGCCGCACATCGAGCAAAGCTATCTGGCGGCGCAGTCGGCGCGGGCGCTGGCCGAAGCGTTCAAGCGCGGCGACGTCGCGCCGTTGCGGCTCGGACTGAGCGATTCCGTGTCGAGCCGCCTGTTCACTGACGTGTTGAACGGAGTGCGCAGTGGCGTGCCGAATTTCGAGCTCGCCGTCGAAGGCGGTCCTGAGAGTCAGGTCCGCAAAGCCGTGCTGAAGGGCAATGCCGATCTGGTCATTTTGGCCGAGAATGGCAGCATTCCGGAGCGCATGCGGGCATGGCCGCTGTTTCGCGAGAACTTCCGCCTAATCATGTCGGCGTCGCATCCGCTGGCGGCCAAGCCGACGCTGATGCTGCAAGACCTCGATAGCCAGGATGTCATCGAGCGCGCCAGGTGCAAGGGATGCCAGCGGCTGCGCCAGCTTTGTGCGGCAAGCGGCGTCATGCCGCGCTTTCGCCATCGCGTCGACAGCATCGAGCAATTGCTCAATCTGGTTTGCGCCGGCTTTGGCGTCGGCTTCACGACGCGAAGCAGCCGCTTGACCGAAGGCCTCGTCGGCCGCGCCATTCACCGCGTGGAAGTGACCAGAGAGGTCAGCCTGGCAACCGTAGCCGGCCGGCCGTTCTCGGCGGCAACCGACGCCTTTGTCAAACTCGCGCGCATGCGCGATTGGACCGAGGATCTTGCCGCCATCGAAGCCTGAAGCGCACAAGGGCGCAAGGCTTCCGCACAGCGTCCGGCGATAGTCTGCGTGCATCGAAACGATGTTGCCTTTTTATTTCCGCACGTCGGGAAAGTCTGCCGATTTTGATATGTCAACGCTCAGCCTGCTGGGCAATCTTGCAGAACCAATGCACGGCCTCTTTTCCACGAACGAAAGCCATTGCTTGCCTGAAAAGTGGAACCGCCCATGACGGAGATCGCCCAAAAGCCCGACCCGAGCACGGCTAGCGCCGTCGGCATGATCGCTTTTCAGCAGCAGCTGAGAATGCTGAACGAAATCATCATGGTGGCGATCAATGGCGCGCAAGCCATCGCCAGTCGGCAATCCGCGGCGGTTTCGGAGCTTAATCAGCAAATGGCGGCGCTGGCGTCGCGTTCCACAACTCCCGCGGCACCACGAGACGGCGTCGCGGCGGCTCTTGCATTCGCCAAACAGGCGTTCGACGCCAACATCGCGCACCGCATCGCCATCACCGAAATCGCAGCGAAGATGGAAACCGACGCATTGGCGATTTTGAGCAGGAGCGTTTCTGCCGGGCTCGATGATTTCGGCGGCGCCACGCAAAAAATGTCCGGCGCCAGAGGATAAAGCGCCAAGGGCTCGGCGTTCGCCGACGATCAATGACTAGCGAGGAGCACGAAGATGAATTTGCCGTTTGCCAAGGTCTTCGTGGTCCTCGCCCTCTCAGCCGCAGCTGCCGCGATCGGTTCGGCAAGCGGCCATAGCCAATCGGCCGATGATGGCGTCATCCGCGTAAAAAGCGCCTACGGCGTCGAGGAAACAGTGAAAATCCTCGAGCGCGACATCGCGGCGAAAGGCATCAAATTCTTTAGCGAGATCGACCAGGCCAAACTCGCGGCGGAAGCCGGGATTCAACTGCGCCCGTCGATACTTCTAACGTTCGGCAATCCGCCGCTGGGCATACAGTTTCTCACCGCCGATCCCTATGCGGGCCTCGATTGGCCGGTCCGCATGTTGGTTCTCCAGGACGCGGCCGGCCAAGTCTGGATCGCCTACAGCGATTTTGCCTATATCGCGCGACGTCATCACATCGAAAACCGGACCGATCAGTTTCTGATGGCGTCGCAGGTCGCCGCTTCGGTCGCCGCATCCGCGCAATCAAAACAATGAGCAAAACAATGGGCGGCGGATCGTCGCGATAACACGACCTGTTCGTTATCGAGGCTTCAAGCTTTGCACGGCGCGCAGAATATCCTGCGGCTCCATGCGAAAGCGGAAATCGGGATTGACATAAGCCCGGCTGATCTCGCCGTGCGGCAGCACGATATAGGTCGCGGGGATCGGCAGGAACCAGCTGCCATTGCCGTAGACTTGCGTCAGATCAAGGCTGTCGCCGAGATATTTCCTGATGACATCTTCCGTCAGGCGGAACAGCAGCCCGCATTGCAGCGCCAGTCCGTTGTCGAGATCGCACAGCATCTTGAAATTCAGCCGCGGCTCGCGGTGCGTCGAGAATGACAGATGCCCGGCTTCGGGCGAAATGCCGATCACTGTCGCGCCGGCGGCGCTAATCGCCGGCGCGGCCGCCGACATCGCTTGAAGCGTCGCGGCGCAAAATTGGCACCATCGCCCGCGATAGAAATTGATGACCAGCGGCCCCGATTTCAGAAGGTCAGACGACAGAACGAAGCTTCCGTCGTCATCCGGCAGCGCAAATTCCGGAAACACGTCGCCTTCTTTGAGCGCGCCCTCGACTGTTGCCGCGTCGGTCAGGCGCTTCACGAGTTCGTCATAGAGACGGCGGGCCTGCGCGCTCGGTGTCTCCCGCAGCACAGCCATTTGGTCTGAAAGCATTTGTGTCGCCAGCATCGGCGTTCAGCTTAGCTTTAGCCGCACGCACTCTCAACTCAGCGGTTCATAGCCAGCGGCTATCGAATCCCAAGCCAATCGGCAGTTCCGTTTTCTGTTTGTTTGATCGATCGTAGCCCGCGGGTCGGGGCAGCGAACTTTAGTCAAATGGAGACATGCAATATGGGCACGATGCTTGCGCGGTTATTGACCGCCGCGGCCGTCGCCGGCTTGACCCACTTGACGGTTTCGGCCGGCGCGTACGCAGCCGATTGTCCGGCCGCCAAAACCGGCACCGATGTAACGAAGCCGGGCCCAACAACGCCTTCAGGCGTAACCGACACGGTCATTTCGTCGATCGATCTGTCGCCGATGGGAAGCGCCTTGGCCGGCCGCAAGATGCGGATGCGTAAGCTGGTCGTGCAGCCCGGCGGCATCGTGCCGTGGCACAGCCACGAGGCGCGCCCCGCCAACATCTACATTATTTCCGGCTCGATCACCGAATACCGCAACAGCTGCTCCGTGCCGATCGAGCATACCGCCGGCGACGTGACGGCGGAATTCGGACCGATTGCGCATTGGTGGAAGAACAACACCAAGCATCCGACGGTCCTGATCTCGGCCGATCTGCTGTCGCCGGACACGAATCCCGACGAAAGTATGTGACGTCGTGGCGGCAAGGCTGCTGGTCGTCGGCCTGACCAGCTTTCTGACGCTGGTCGATCTGTTCGCCGCCCAAGCTATGCTGCCGGAACTGGTCAGCGCCTACCGAACGACGCCGGCGATGATGGGCGTGGCGGTGAATGCCAGCACCATCGGCATGGCGGTCGCCGGCGTCGTCGTCGCGCTGTTGAGCCGCGGTCTCGATCGCCGCCGCGGCATCTGGATCAGTCTGGTACTGTTGGCGATCCCGACAGCCTTGTTGGCGAGCGCGCCGGATATCAGCTGGTTCATGGCGCTGCGCATCGCGCAGGGGCTGTGCATGTCGACCGCGTTTACGCTGACCATGGCCTATTTGGCCGAACAATCGAGCGCCGAGGATACGGCAAGCGCACTCGCGGCCTACGTGACCGGCAACGTCATGAGCAATCTGGTCGGCCGCGTCATGGCGGCGGCGGTGACCGACACGATCGGTTTGGCCGGCAATTTCTACGCTTTCGCGGCGCTCAACCTCGCCGGCGCCGCGCTGGTATATTTCGGCTTGGCGCGAACCGAGCCGATGCGGCCGATGACAACGACCATGGGCGGACCGCTGGCGGTCCTAAGCGCGCATCTGCGCAATCCGGCGCTGCGCACCACCTTCGGCATCGGCTTCCTGATCCTGTTCGCCTTCATCGCCACCTTCACCTACGTCAATTTCGTGCTGGTGCGCGGCCCAATCTCGTTGTCGATGATGTCGGTCGGGCTGGTCTACTTCGTGTTCGTTCCTTCGGTATTCACCACCCCGTTTGCCGGATATCTGGTGCGCCGCGTCGGCGTGCGGCCGGCATTTCTCGGCGGAATTATCGTGGCGTTAGCAGGACTGCCGCTGCTCTTGGCGGATCGTCTCGAACCTGTCCTCGGTGGACTGGTCCTGGTCGGCGCCGGAACGTTCTTTGCTCAAGCCGTGGCCACAGGCTTTGTCGGCCGCGCCGCCACGACCGATCGCGCGTCCGCGAGCGGCATCTACCTTGCCTGTTATTATGTGGGCGGAGTTGCCGGCAGCGCCATTCCGGGCGCGCTGTTTCAACAATTCGGCTGGCCAGCGTGTGTGGCGGCGACGGCCGCGGCTTTGCTGCTGGCGGTTCTCTTAGGATTGGCGCTGAAGCTGCCGGACCCGGCGCCGCTCGAGGCGCAGATCGTACCGACGTGACCGACAAAGGCGCAGACAGCCATGACCGACATGCCCAAATTCGATCGTGCGAAGCTCGGCCAAATTGTGCTGGTGCTGCAGGGCGGCGGCGCGCTTGGGGCCTACCAGGTCGGCGTGTATCAGGCGCTGTGCGAAGCCGGCATCGAGCCCGATTGGGTGATCGGCACATCGATCGGCGCGATCAATGCGAGCCTGATCGCCGGCAGTCCTCCCGGGCAGCGTCTACCGCGGCTCGAAGAATTTTGGCGCCGGGTCACGCACCCGCCGCTATCGCAGCTCACCGCGATGGCGCCGTATTTCGGCCAATGGACGGCAAACGTGATGACCATCGCCGGCGGTCTGTCGGATTTCTTCAAGCCCAATCCGTTGGCGCTGCTCGGCCTCGTTCCGCTAGGCCCGGAACGCAGCGGTTATTATTCGACGGAGCCGCTCGAACACACGCTCGAGGAGCTCATCGATCCGGTCCAGTTGAATAAAGGGCACCCGCGCATCACTGTCGGCGCCGCAAAAGTGCAAACCGGCGAAATGCATTATTTCGACAGCCGTGATTGTGAACTGACGATTCGGCACGTGATGGCATCCGGAGCGCTGCCGCCGGCCTTCCCCGCGGTGCGCATCGACAACGACCTTTATTGGGACGGCGGCATTCTCTCCAACACGCCGGTCGAGGCGGTGTTCGACGACAATCCACGTCGCAGCGGCCTGGTGTTCGCCGTGCACATGTGGGCGCCCAATGGACCCGAACCGGATTCCATCTGGAAGGTGCTGGCGCGCCAGAAGGATCTGCAATACGCCAGCCGCGCCGCCAGCCACATCGCGCGGCAGAAACAGCTGCACAAGCTGCGTCATGTGATTCGCGAGCTGGCGACAAAGCTGCCGGCGGACGTCGCGATGACGCCTGAGGCCGCCGAGCTTGCCTCCTATGGCTGCACCACGCGCATGCACGTCGTGCGCCTGCTGGCGCCGGCGCTCGCCGGTGAGGACCATGCCAAGGACATCGACTTTAGCCGCGGCGGCATCAAGCAGCGATGGCAGGCGGGATACGCCGATACCAAACACGTACTGGGGCAGGCACCCTGGGAAGACGAGTTTGATCCGCTGGAAGGGTTCATCCTTCACGAGGCGAAGGCTGGCAAGATGATGTTCTAGGGCGGACGTTGATCACGCCTGGTCACGCCGCGCACGTCATACGTCTCGTTCAGCTGGCAGCGATGCCGATCCGCTTGATCTCCCATTCGAGATTGACACCGCAATTTTGCCTGACCCGCTCGCGCACGGTCTCGCCGAGCGCCTCGATGTCGGCAGCGGTGGCATTGCCGAGATTGATCAAGAAATTAGTGTGCATTTCCGATACCTGCGCGTCGCCGCGGCGGAGCCCGCGACAGCCGGCTGCATCGATCAGTTGCCACGCTTTGTGACCGGGTGGATTTTTGAACGTCGAGCCGCCGGTGCGGCTTTTCACCGGCTGCGTCGACTCGCGGCTCTCGGTGATCTTGTCCATCTCGGCGGCGATCGCCGCGGCATCGCCGGGCACGCCCTGGAACAGCGCCTGCGTGAAGACCACGTCATCGGCGACGCCGCAATGACGATAGCTGAACCCCATGTCGGCATTGTTGTAGACACGCGCGGCGCCGCGCCGATCGACGCCACGCGCCTCGATCAGAACGTCTTTGGTCTCGCCGCCATAGGCGCCGCCATTCATCCGCAACGCGCCGCCGATACTGCCGGGAATGCCGCGCAAGAAAGACAGCCCGGCAATGCCGGCTTCCTGCGCTGTGCGCGCGACTTTGACGTCCGGAACCGCCGCTCCGGCGCGGATGCGCACGCCCTCGACTGCGACATCATTGAAGCCGCGCCCGAGGCGGACTACGACGCCGGCAATGCCGCCATCGCGCACGATGAGGTTAGAGCCGAGGCCGATGGTCGAGACGGGAACATCGTTCGGCAGGTTGGCGAGCAGATAAGATAGGTCCTTCTCGTCCTCCGGCATGAAAAGGACTTGCGCCGGACCGCCGACGCGAAACCAGGTCAGCTCGGCGAGCGACTGGTTTACCAAGAGCCGGCCGCGCAATTCGGGTGTTTTCGTGCGCAGCCCGGCGATAATGTCGGGAAAGCTCACGCGGCGGCCCCGACCACTCTATCGAGCCATGTCGAGAGCACTTTTTGCCCGAGTTCGCGGGTCGCCGGTCCGAGCGTGCGCGCTTGGGTGCGCAACTCGCGCGGATCGATGCCGGCTTTGCCAAGCTCGATGGTGTGGCCGACCAGCCAGCTTTCGAACCGCGCCGGCTCTGTTTCCAGATGAAACTGCAATGCGAGTTGCGACGGCGTGCGGGTGAACGCTTGCACCGGACAGTGCTGCGTCGATGCGAGCTTGGTGCATCCGGCGGGCAATTCGCAATTGTCACCGTGCCAGTGCAGCACCGGCGTCGCAGCGAGCGGCGCCAGCACCGACTTTTGACCTTCGGCGGTCAGCGTCAATGGCGCCCAGCCGATCTCCTTGACCTGTCCCGGCGCGACGCGCGCGCCGAGCGCCGCCGCCATCATCTGGGCGCCGAGGCAAATGCCCAGCGTCGGCTTGTCGGCCTCCAAGCGCGCCGCGACCGCCACGATCTCGTCGGCGATGAACGGGTATTCCTTCGTCTCATAGACGCCGATCGGACCGCCGAGCACGATCAACAATTCGGGCTCGAGCAGCGTTTCCACATCGATCGGCTGGACGCCGGCGTCGTGATAGCGCACGCCAAAGCCCCGGGAAGCGACCAGCGGACCTAAAAGCCCGAGGTCCTCAAAGGCGACGTGGCGAATCGCCAGGCACTTTTTGATGCCGACGCGGCCGCTCGGCCGCGAATGATCCTTGCCGAGGACTGCACGCACGCTGCGAATGAGTTCCGGGCCGGGCTTTTTCCGTGTCATGCTAACCCGCCGCCGCCAATTCTCCAGGCAGCGCGTAGGCCCATTGCGTGATCGAACCGGCGCCTAGGCAAACAACGTAATCGCCGGATTGCGCCATGCCGGCGACCAATGAGGCCAGTCTTTCCGGAGTGTCGAGTGGAACGACGTGACGATGGCCGTGGGTGCGCAAGCCCTGCACCAGCGCATCGCGATCGGCGCCCTCGATCGGCGCTTCGCCGGCCGGATAGACGTGGGCGACGATGACCGCGTCGGCATCGTTGAAGGCGGCGCAGAACTGCTCGAACAAGGCGGCCAGCCGGGTGTAGCGATGCGGCTGCACCACGGCGATCACCTGGCCCTTGGTCGACTCGCGCGCCGCTTTGAGCACAGCGGCGATCTCGACCGGATGGTGCCCATAATCGTCAATGATGGTGACGCCGTTCCAGGCGCCGGTGCGGGTGAAGCGCCGCCGCACGCCGCCGAAATTCGCCAGCGCTTCCTTGATGCGGCTGTCGTCGATGCCGAGCTCATGCGCGACCGCAACCGCCGCCGTTGCGTTGAGCGCGTTGTGGCGGCCCGGCATCGGCAGCGCCACGTTCTTGATCTCGCGCACCGACTGTCCGGCGCGGTCGCGCAAAGCGATGGTGAACAGCGACGTCCCGCCGGCGTGCGACACGTCCATCAGCCGCACATCGGCCTGAGGATTCTCGCCGTAGGTCACGACCCGGCGGTCCTCGATGCGGCCGACGAGGCTCTGCACCACCGGATGATCGGTGCACATGACCGAGAACCCATAGAACGGCACATTGTCAACGAACGCGCGAAACGCCTCCTGCACCGCCTCGAAGCTTTTGAAGTGGTCGAGATGCTCGGGATCGACATTGGTCACGACAGCGATATCGGCCGGCAGCTTGAGAAACGTGCCGTCGGATTCGTCGGCTTCGACCACCATCCACTCGCCGCCGCCGAGCCGGGCGTTGGTGCCATAGGCATTGATGATGCCGCCATTAATCACCGTTGGATCGAAGCCGGCGGCGTCAAGCAGTGCCGCCACCATCGAGGTGGTCGTGGTTTTGCCGTGAGTGCCGGCGATGGCGACGCAGCTTTTCAGCCGCATCAGTTCGGCGAGCATTTCGGCACGGCGCACGACCGGCAGGCGCTGCGCCCGCGCCGCGATCAATTCGGAATTGTCGGATTTGACCGCCGAGGATACGACCACGACCTTGGCGTCGCCCAGATTGCTAGCGCCATGACCGATGGCAACGTTGACGCCCTTCTCGCGCAACCTTTTGACATTGGCGCTATCGGCCTGATCGGAACCCTGCACGACATAGCCGAGATTCACCATCACCTCGGCGATGCCACTCATGCCAATGCCGCCGATGCCGACGAAATGCACCGGGCCGATGTCGCGCGGTAGTTTCATGGGCCCTCCTTGACCAGTGCCGGCCCGACATACCGAGCACGTGGGCGGATCAATTGGCCGGTCGCCGTTTGCTCAAGGGCGTGGGCCATCCAGCCGACCGACCGAGATAAAGCAAAGATGACAAACGGCGCCTCACTAGGCAAAGCATAGCTTTCCGCCAATGCCGCGAGGGCAAAATCGACATTAGGCGGGTCGCCCGTCAAATCCTCAGCCGCCTGCCGGACCTCGGCAAACATGCCGGAAAGCTTGCAATGATGCATCAGGGCGGCGGCGCGCGGGTCGCCTTGCGGATAGAGCGGATGCCCGAAGGCCGGCAACAACTCGCCCCGTGCCAGCCACTCCCGGACCGCCTCATTCGCCCCGCGCTGCCGCGCCGCATTGAGCAAGGATTGCAGCGCCCGCGCCGCGCCGCCATGACGCGGGCCGCTCAGGGTCGCGAGACCCGCCAACAGGCACGCCGACATCGCCGCGCCGGTCGATGCGGCGACGCGCACAGCGAAGGTCGAAGCATTGAGCTCGTGGTCGGCGAGCAGGACAAGGGCCCGACGTAGAATATCCTTCGCTCCCGGCTTGCGCCACGCCGCGGCGATGCGCGCATGCGCTGAAAAATCGGCACCAGCGCCACTGTCGCCGAGCGCAGCAGCTAACAGTGTGTCGAACAGCACTTGCGCTTCGGATTTCAGAATGGCCGGCGAACGTCCGAGCAGTGGCGGATCGCTCGCCGCCCGTTGCGACACGGCGATGAGAAGGTGTTTGAGCGGCGGCGTCGCGAGGTTGGATTTTGTTGATCTCATCGGCGGCGGGCCGGTGCGCCGCGGGGCGGTTTGCGCTTGCCAAAGAATGGCGGCGACCTCCTCAAGCGTCGCCCGTTCGGAAAGCTCCACCGTATCAACGCCGCGATACCACAGCCGCCCGTCCGCCACCGTCGAAATCGCCGAGGCCAAGATGGGATCGCCCCAGCCGATCGTCTGCGCTGCTACCGTATCGGCGGACCGGCGGCCGGACCGCCGGCCGGCCAACCGAGCAACGTCAGCGCCGCTGTAGAGGCTGCGACGCGAATCGTCGGGGTCCGGCTTGGCGCGAATTTTCCCGCGGCTGACATTGGCATAAAGCGTTTGCGCGCGAACGCCGAGGAACTTCAGTGCCTGCTCGGCGGTCAGCCACTTCATGATGGCGGCGTTCATGTTGATCGATTGCATCAAGATTGACGTCAATCTTAGCGGGCGTCAGGGTCGGGCTCAAGCAAAGCCAAAACTTCGGAGAAGGATCCATGACCTGTCGCGCCGCATTGGTCGCCGCGGAGGCTCCGCGGCGGGCCAAACAGACCAACTATCCCGAGCCGTTCGCAGCGCGGGTGGCCGGAAGGCTCAAGCGGCCGCTCGGCGAGCTGTTTGGCCTCCGCAACTTCGGCGTCAATCTGACCCGCTTGGCGCCGGGTGCCTCATCCTCCCTGCATCACCGGCACTCGCGGCAGGATGAGTTCATCTACGTTCTCGAGGGCGAAGCGACGCTAGTCACCGACGACGGCAAAATGCAGCTTCGCTCCGGCATGGTGGCGGGCTTTGCCGCCGGCGGCACCACACATCATCTGGAGAATCACGGCGAGCGGGACTGCATCATCCTGGAGATCGGCGACCGCACCCAAGGCGACGAAGTGAGCTATCCGGCAGACGACATCAAGGCCGTCATGGGCGCGGACGGCAAATGGCTGTTCGCGCACAAGGACGGTACGCCTTACCCAACACGATGACGTTCTCGGCTCGGCGTTAGTTTCCCAAGCCGCCGGCGACTTTCAGAACGAGGTCGGCGAGCCGCTCGGCGGCGTCCAGCCGGCCCAGGCTGCGCGCAGCAGCGGCCATGGCCGCGAGCCGCTGCGGCGCGGCCGCGAGCGCGGCAAGCTCACTGGCGAGCCGCCGCGGGGTGAACTCTTGTTGCACCAGCCGCATGGCGCCGCCGACGCCTTCCAGCACGCCGGCATTGGCGAACTGGTCCTGATCGAGGGCGTGAGGCAGCGGCACCAAGATCGACGGCCGGCCAATGGCCGAAAGCTCGGCGACGGTGGAGGCCCCCGACCGCGCCACAATCAAATGACTGGCCGCTAGCCGCGCCGGCAGATCGGCGAAGAACGACGCCGCCTCGGCAGCGACAGACAAATTGCTGTAGGCGCTGCGAACGCGCGCCAGGTCCTCTTCGCGGGCTTGCTGAACGATGGCGAGCCGCGCGCGCAGACGCGGCTCGAGCGCTTCGATCGCCGCGGGAACGACATCGGCCATCACGCGCGCGCCTTGGCTGCCGCCGAACACCAGGAGCCGTAGCGGATCGTTCATCGCCGGATAAGGTATCGCTGCCGCGGCAACGACCGCCGGCCGCACCGGATTGCCGGTGAGCGTCGCCTTGGCGGCAAGCCGCGGCTGGTCGCGGAACACGTCGGGAAAAGTCGTCGCAATGGCGCTGACGCGCGGCGCCAACAGCCGATTAGCCCGCCCAATGACGGCATTGGCATCGTGGATCAAGGTCGGCATACCCCGCCACGCCGCGGCCAGGACCGGCGGCACCGTCGGATAGCCGCCGAAGCCGATCACCGCGGCGGGCTTCAGCCGGCCGATCAGCACCCACGCTTGAGCAACGCCGGCGCCAAGCGTTGCGGCGGTCCGAACGAGCGCGAAGGGATTGCGGGCGCGTAACGTGGCGCTCGCGATCACGTGGACGGTTTCATCGACGAACGCGCCGCCATAGCGCGCGGCGCGGCGGTCGGTCGCGAGGTGAACGGGGATGCCGCGCTGCACCAGCGCGGCGGCCAGCGCTTCCGCCGGGAACAAATGCCCGCCGGTTCCCCCGGCCGCGACCAGGACCGGCGCGCCGCCGGCCGCCTGCATTATGCCGCGCTCGGGGCGAGCATGGTGCCGCCGGAAAGCTGCGCCTGCGGCCGTTCGCGCGTGAGCGCGATCAGCATGCCCATGCCGTAAGCGAGCGAGATCAGCGACGAGCCGCCGTAGGAAATAAACGGCAGCGTCATTCCCTTGGCCGGCATCAGGTGCAGGTTCACCGCCATGTTGATGGTCGATTGCAGCCCAAACAGGATCGCCAGCCCGGCTGCGGCAAAACGAATGAATGCATCTTCGTTGCGCATCGCTTTGACCAAGGCGCGGATGACAATGAACGCAAATAAAGCCACTAGAATAAGGCAGAGCACAACGCCGAATTCTTCGCCAGCCACGGCGAAGACAAAATCGGTATGGCCTTCCGGGAGGATGCGTTTGATCGTGCCCTCGCCCGGGCCGCGACCGAACCAGCCGCCGCGTACAAACGACTCGGTGGCGATATCGATATTGAACGTGTCACCGGAGGTCGGATCGAGGAAGCGGTTGATGCGCTGCGCCACGTGCGGAACTGTATAAAAAGCCACCAGCAGGCCGGCGCTCGCGGTGGCGCCGAGGCCGAGCACCCAGATAAAGCGCATGCCGGCCATATAAAACAACGCGCCCCACACCAGCGCGATCAGCATGGTCTGACCGAAGTCGGGCTGCAGCACTAAGAAACTCACGACCATGACCAAGAGCGCCAGCGCGACGGTGTTGGCCGGCATGTCGGGTCGTTTGCCGGATTCGCCGAACAGCCAGGCGATCAGGATCACGAAAGCGGGCTTGAGAAACTCCGACGGCTGAATGTTGACGCCGAGGATCACCAGCCAGCGCCGCGCGCCTTTGATCTCGGCGCCGAAATGCGGCGTCGCAGCGACCAGCACCAGGCTGACGATAAAAACCAGCAGCGCGACTTTACGGATCTCGCGCGGCGACAGAAAAGACGTCGCGATCAGCACCGCGGCGGCGGGAATGAGAAAGATCACCTGGCGGTTGACGAAATGGAACGGATCGAGACCGATGCGCGCCGCGACCGGCGGGCTGGCGGCAAGGCACAGCACGATGCCGCCAAGCATGAGCGCGCCCAAAGCCGCCAGCGTCAGCCGGTCGACCGTCCACCACCATTCGCTCAACGGCGTCGGCTGCGCCCGCGAAGCCATCACGTCCCCAAATGGCGTCCCGACAATTTGGCCTGCTTAGTCCTGGCACCGCGATGGTTTCCAGGGGATTAAAGACCGCGGTACGTCCTTTTCAATTCGGCGGTCTTGGCTCTGTTCGGCGAGCGATCAGGGGTGGGGGCCGGTAAATTCGAGATGGAACGTCGTCGGCGGCGTCGCGATGCCGTACATGTGGCGCTGCACTGAAATATCGAGCTGCTCGGCGCTCGCGTTCAAGGCCTTGAGATTGGCGCGGCACGCCGCGTCGGCGGCGAAACAGACGCCGACATATCCCTCGCGCTTGAGCTCGGCCGGGTAATCGATCCACGGCGAATAGGCCGGGTCGAAATCGGCATACATTTTCGGATGATCGGGGCTGTAGAAAACGATATGCGCGGCAACATCAAAGCCCGAAACAACGATCGGCAACGGCGAATGAAAACGGTCGTGCCACAATCGTGTAATCTCGGCCGCCGCCTCGCCGAACGGCCGGTAGAGCCCGTCGTCCGGCTCCGTCTTGAACCGGACCCACGAATAGACCGGCGCCCCGGCCAACAAGCAGACGGTGAAAATCGCCGCGACCATTGCCGCCCTGGCGATCGCTCGGCGGGTCACCAGCACTTGCGGCAACAAGGACACCACCGCAATTGGCACCAAAAAGAAAAACTGATTGCCCCAATCGGGTTTGAGGAAAACATTGAATGCGAGTCCGACAAAAACCGGGCCGGCGACCAGCACTCCGGCGATGGTCCAAACCAGCGACCGTTCGCCGGGGAACGGAACGCCGCTAGGGGCGGACCGCCACCGCCACGGCCACAGCGCGATTGCCGGTACGATCAGGCAAAAGGCAAGAAGCGCGAAATGCTGCCCGAGATAGGTCAAAACGTGAGCGCGATGGGAAGCTTCGCTGACGAAGCCTGTCGCCCAGCGCAGCGTATAAAAATCGTTGTGGACGAGCCAAAGGACGTGGGGTGACAACGCTAAGAGATAGACAATCGCGGCGACATAGGGCGCGGGGCTTGTGAAGAATTGCCCTCGCCGTGGATGCAGCAATGCCGCAAACCCGATCCCGGCGAGCCCGAAAGCGGCGGAATAGATGGTGAGCGTCGCGGCCGCGGCGCCGAGCCCGAGCGCCAGGCCCACTCGCGCGGTCGGCTTCTCAAACGCCCGCAGGAACAGCCAGACGGTCAGCGGCATGACCGCGAGCAGAACCTGATAATTGTTGAAACGATCGGCCTTGGCGCCGAAGTAAAGCGGGTAAAGCATCATCGCAAAAACGACCAGCATCGCGCGGCGCAGGCCCAGGACGCGCCGTCCGATCAGATAAATCGAACCAAGCGAGACGCCGGTCATGACTTCGGACAAAGCGTACGATGACCAATTGGCCGCCGGGAATACGCTGTACCAGATGCGCGCAATCCACCCAGTCAGCGGCGGATGTCGGCCATAGCCACCGAGAAATTGCATGCCCCAGGCATAAGCTTCGCTGCTGTCCATGAAGAGCGTTTCGGCGCGCGTGCTGAGCACATGGATCCCAACGCCGAGGAGACAAAACACCGCGATGCAAACGGTCATGCTTGCCGCTGCGCGCCGCGGTGTGAGCAGCATCGCAGCGAGCCAGACATCGAGTCCATTGACGCGTGTCGCCGGAGGCCGCACGGCGCTTCGCTGCAGCACCGCGGTCACGTCCCGCGTTTCGTTGCCGCGATGCCCGGCAAAGCCTGGACGAGACCGCGGAACGCATCGCCGCGCATCTCGAAATTGCGATATTGGTCGAACGAGGCGCAGGCCGGCGACAGCAGCACCACCGGCACGCGCGCCGTCGACATCTCGGCGTCATGGGCAGCGGCGGCGACCGCTTTATCGAGTGTGCCGGTGATCTCGTGAGGTACCGCGACCCCGAGGGTCGCGGCGAATTCCACCGCCGCCTCGCCGATCAGATAAGCCTTGCGAATGCGTGGGAAAAATTCTCGGAGCAACTCGATGCCGCCGGTCTTCGACTTGCCGCCGGCGATCCAGAAAATATCGTCAAAACAGACCAGCGCCTGCGCGGCGGAGTCGGCATTGGTCGCCTTGGAATCGTTGACGAACAGCACGCTGCCGCGGCGGCCGACCTCCTCCATGCGATGCGCCAGCCCCGGAAACGAGCGAAGGCCGGCCTGAATCGCGTCGGGCGACAGCCCAAGGGCCAGCGCGGCGGCGCTGGCGCAAGCGGCGTTCTGGGCATTGTGCTGCCCGCGCAGCGAGCCGATGCCGCCGATCTCGGCGATCGGCACGGCATTGCCCGCGACCGCACGCATGATCCGCCGGTCTTCGACATAGATGCCGTCGGTGAGGGGGTGCCGCACGGAAACGCGCACGACACGCCTGCTTGATTGCGGGAGGCGATCGGCGACGGCGCGGCACCATTCGTCGTCAACGCCGACGATCGCAGTCCCCTGCGCCGGCACGCCCGTGACCAGGCGCTCCTTCACCGCCGCGTAATGCGCCATGGTGCCGTGACGATCGAGATGGTCCTCACTGAGATTGATGAGGATGCCGACCGAAGGATCAAGCGACGGGGCGAGGTCGATCTGATAGGACGAGCACTCGATGACATGAACGCGCGGCGGCTTGCTCGCGGCCTGGGGCGGCTTCAGTGACAGAATAGCGGTGCCGATATTGCCGCCGAGCTGCGCGTCCAGGCCGGCCGACGCGGCGAGATGCGCGACCAACGCCGTCGTCGTCGATTTGCCGTTGGTACCGGTGATGGCGACGAATGGCGCGTCGGGTGCAAGTCGCCGCCGTTCGCGGCAGAACAACTCGATGTCGCCGATGACGGGGACGTCGGCCTTCTGCGCCAGCTGGACGCTCCAGTGCGGCGATGGATGCGTCAGCGGGACGCCGGGTGCCAGCACCAAAGCTTTGAACTTCGACCAATCGACGCCATGCAAATCGGCGATCGGAATGCCGGCGGCATCGGCCTTCGCCACGCTATCGGCACTGTCGTCATAGCCGACGACATCGACGCCGCCGGCCAACAGCGCGCTCGCACTGACCAGACCCGAGCCGCCCAGACCAAACACGGCGACCTTTTGACCGGCAAAGGTCGTGACCGGAATCACGAAGATGCTACCGCAGCTTCAAGGTCGAAAGCCCCGCCAGCGCGAGCACGACCGCGACAATCCAGAAGCGGATGACGATCTGCGGCTCGGTCCAGCCGAGCTGCTCGAAATGATGATGGATCGGCGCCATCTTAAAGACGCGCTTGCCGGTCAGTCGAAACGACACGACTTGTACGATGACCGACACCGCCTCGAGCACGAACAGGCCGCCGATGACCGCGAGCACGATCTCGTGCTTGGTCGCGACCGCAACGGCGCCGATCATGCCGCCCAGCGCCAGCGAGCCGGTATCGCCCATGAAGATCGACGCCGGTGGCGCGTTGAACCAGAGAAAGCCGAGGCTTGAGCCGAGCACGGCGCCAAGCAGCACTGCGAGCTCGCCGGTGCCGGCCACATAGTGGATTTGCAGATAGTCGGCAAACACCGCGTTGCCGGAGAGATACGCAATCATGCCGAAGCTCGCTGCCGCGATCATCACCGGCACGATGGCGAGGCCGTCGAGACCGTCGGTGAGATTCACCGCGTTGCCGGCGCCGATGATGATGAAGATGCCGAACAACACGTAGAACCAGCCGAAATTGACCAGCAGCTCCTTGAAGAACGGAAACACCAGCGAGGTCGAGAACGGCGCCCGCCCGAGGTGAACAAAGGCGACGCAGGCCGCCGCGGCAATCGCCGCTTCGATCGCAAGCCGGGCCAGTCCCGGAAATCCCTTGTGCGTTTGCTTGGTGACTTTCAGATAGTCGTCGTAGAAGCCGACCAGGCCGAAACCGAGCGTCACCCCCAGCACGATCCAGACATAGGGGTTGCTCGGATTGGCCCACAGCAACGTCGAGACCAGCATGCCCGACAGGATCATCAAGCCGCCCATGGTCGGCGTGCCCGCCTTGGCGATGATGTGAGATTGCGGACCATCGGCGCGGATCGGCTGACCCTTGCCCTGCAGCGCGCGCAGCCGATCGATAATTGACGTGCCAAACAGAAACACGAACAGCAAAGCGGTAATGACCGCGCCGCCGGTGCGGAACGTGATGTAGCGAAAGACATTGAGGACGGTGAGTTTGTCCGACAGATCGATCAGCCAATAGAGCATGGTATCAACCTTGTGCGGACGCGGCTTCGAACGCATCTTTTTCCGGCGCGCCAGCTTCCGACGTGTCGGTTTCCGCCGTGTCTTTTCCCGACTCCTGACGCGCGGACAGCTTTTGCAACGCTTTGACGATCGGCGCCATGCGGGAGCCGAGCGAGCCTTTGACCATGACGGCGTCACCGGCACGGATCGCCGACGAGACCTGCGCCTCGAGCGCGGCCGAGTCTTCTGCATAGCCGCCGCGGCGGCTGGCGGGAAGGGCCTGCCACAAAGCCCGCATCAGCGGGCCGCAGCAGAACACCAGATCGATGGCATTGACGACGACAGGCTCGAGAAGGCCGCGATGCAACGCCCGGCCACGCGGGCCGAGTTCCAACATGTCGCCGAGTACGGCGATCCGCCGCCCGTGCGGGCCGATTTGCGTCTGACCGAGCAAGGCCAGCGAGGCGGCGACGGACGCCGGATTGGCGTTATAGCTGTCGTCGATCAGCAGCGCTTTGCCGCCGGGAAGATCGACCTCGATCAATGCGCCGCGTCCGGAGGTCGGCTTGAATTCGGCGAGTGCGAGCGCCGCCAGCGCCAGATCGGCGCCGACCAGCTCCGCCGCCGCCAGTACGGCGAGCGAGTTGTGTACGAGGTGGCGGCCGGGTGCGCCGATCTTGTAGGTCAGCTCGGTACCGAGGATGTTGGCCTGCACGGTAGAGCAGTCGGCATGCAGGGCGCATTTGATCAAGCGCGCATCGGCTTTGGCGTGCGCGCCGAATGAGACCACGCGCCCGACGCCCGCTGCTTTGGCGCGGCTTTTGAGGTGGCTGAATTGCGGACCGTCGCGATTGACGACCGCCGCGCCGCCTTTCTCCAGTCCGAGAAAGATCTCAGCCTTTGCGTCGGCGATCTTGGCGAGCGAGCCGAAAAATTCCAGATGTACCGGCGCGATCGCCGTGATGATCGCGACATGCGGACGCGCCAACCGCGATAGCGGCTCGATCTCGCCGGCATGGTTCATGCCCATTTCCAGCACGGCATAGTGCGCGCTCGCCGGGCAGCGTGCCAGCGACAACGGCACGCCCCAGTGATTGTTGTAAGAGGCGACCGACGCATGGGTCTCGCCATCTTTGGCGAGCGCCAGTCGCAACGCTTCCTTGGTGCTGGTCTTGCCGACCGATCCGGTAACCGCGATCACCTTGGCGGACGAGCGAGCCCGCGCCGCGGCGGCGAGCGCGCGCAAGGCGGCCAGCACGTCGGGCACGACCAGAAGCGGCGCGTCGATCGGCAGCTCGGCGCGGCGGCCAGCGGCGACGACCGCGACACCGGCATGCGCCGCCAGCGCGGCGCCAACGAATTCATGCCCGTCGCGGCGGTCGGCGATGGCGAAGAACGCTTCGCCGCGGCCAATGGTGCGGCTGTCGATCGAGAGGCCGGAAACCGCCGGCGGCAACCGGCCCTGTCGCACGGCGTCCATCGCCGCCGCCATGTCCTCGACGGTCCACAGCCCAGGCGCGCTCATGCGGCAAGCTCCTTCAGGACCGCGGCGACCGCCTCGTGATCGCTGAACGGCGTTACCCGGTCGCCGATGATTTGGCCGGTTTCATGGCCCTTGCCGGCGATCAGGAGAACGTCGCCGGGGCGCAGATCGGCAATGGCCGAGCGGATTGCCGCCTGCCGATCGCCGATTTCGATGGCGCCGTGTGCGGCGCTCATGATGGCGGCCCGGATCGCGGCCGCGTCTTCGCTTCGCGGATTGTCGTCGGTGACGATCACCCGGTCGGCCTTGGCGGCCGCGACCGTTCCCATCAACGGGCGCTTGCCGCGGTCGCGATCGCCTCCTGCGCCGAACACCACCACCAGCCTGCCGCGCACGGCGGGCCGCAACGCCTCCAGCGCCTTGGCCAGCGCATCAGGCTTGTGGGCATAGTCGATGAAAACCGGCGCGCCACGACTGGCGCCGACCAGCTCGAGGCGGCCCTTGGCGCCGGTGAGATGTTCGAGGGCAGGAAACACCGCGGCCGGGTCGCCGCCGGTGGCGATGGCGAGCCCGGCAGCGACGAGCGCGTTTTCGACCTGAAATTCGCCGACCAGCGGCAGACGCACGCGGAAATTTCTTCCGCCGTGCTCGATGCGCAGCGTCTGCGTAAATCCGTCGATGACGGATTCGAAGAGACGAATACCGTGCCCCTGCCGCCCGACGCTGATGATCTTCAGGCCGCGGGCCTTGGCGGCCGCGACAACAGCATCCGCTCGCTCGTGATCGACATCGATCACCGCCACGGCGCCTGGCTCGACCAATTCAGCAAACAGCCGCAGCTTGGCGGCCAGATAAGCCTCGAGCGTCGGATGGTAATCGAGATGGTCGCGGGTGATGTTGGTGAAGGCCGCCGCAGCGATGCGAAGCCCATCGAGCCGATACTGATCGAGCCCGTGCGAGGACGCCTCGATTGCGAGATGCGTGACGCCCTCGCCGGCCAGCGCATCGAGCGAACGATGCAGCGCGACCGGGTCGGGTGTGGTCAGCGCGCCGTAAGTCTCGCCACGCGGCGACACGATGCCGATGGTGCCGATGCTGGCGGCGCGATGGCCAAGAGCGGTCCAGATCTGGCGCGTGAAGGCGGCGACCGAAGTCTTGCCGCTGGTGCCGGTGACGGCGGCGATGGTCTTCGGCTGGCGCGGAAAAAATTTCGCCGCCATCAGCGCCAGCGCACGCCGGGCATTGCCGACCTGCACAAAAGCGACATGCGGGGGCAATGGAGCGTCGGGCCGCCGTTGTGCGAGGAGGACGGTCGCGCCGCCCGCAATCGCCGGCCCGACAAATTTAAGCCCATCGGTCTTGCCGCCTTCGATGGCAACAAACGCGTCGCCGGTTTTGACCGCGCGCGAATCCGCCGAGACGCCGCTGACGTCGAGCTCGGCACTGCCGGTCTCGATGGCGGCGTCGGGGGGCAGAATCTCGCGAAGCTTCATGGCGGTTCGCCTAGAGCATGACCCCGAAAAGTGGAAGCCGGTTTTCGGAAAAGATCATGCTCCACCAACAATGATAGAGCGAGGATCGATTCAGCTGAAGCGATCGAGCTCTAGCGACCCTCGCCTTACCTGCTTTCCTTGATCGAGGCCAGTATCAGGTGATCGGCGGTCGGCAGGTCCATGCGCGGCTCGATGCCGAGAAGCGGCGCGATCCGCGCCACGACGGCGCCCCCGACCGGCACCGCATTCCAGCCCGAAGTGTTAAAGCCATGGGTCTCCGGAATGATCTGCGGATCGTCGATCATGATCAACAGCACGTATCTAGGCTGGTCGGCCGGCAGCACCGCCATGAAATCGGTGAGCACCTTGGTCTTGGAATAGTGGCCATTGATGACCTTGTCGGCGGTCCCGGTCTTGCCGCCAATATAATAGCCCTTGACCTCGGCCTTCTCGGCCGTGCCTTTTTCCACATTGAGCCGCATCAGATAACGCATCATCTCCGAGGTCTCGGGCTTGATGACGCGCTTGCCCAGCGCGGCCGCGTCGGCCTCGCTGCGCTTGAGGAAGGTCGGCGGAATCAGAATGCCGCCGTTCATCAGCGCGGCGACCCCCATCACCGCCTGCAGCGGCGCGACAGAAAGGCCGTGACCGAACGCAATGGTGATGGTGTTGAGCTCGCCCCAGCGCTTGGGCACGATCGGCTCCGCGCTCTCCGGCAGCTCGGTACGCAGCCGATCGAGCTGCCCCAACTTTTTCAGGAACGCTTTGTGCGCCTCGACGCCGACCGCGAGCGCAGAGCGTGCCGCGCCGATGTTCGACGAATAGGTGAAGATTTCCGGCACGGTCAGCACACGGTTCTGCGGATGGAAATCGTGGATGTCGAATTTGCCGAAGCGCAACGGCATGCGCGCGTCGAACGACGATTTCAGCGTGACCTTGCCGGAATCCAGCGCCATGGCGATGGTGAACGCCTTGAAGGTCGAGCCCATCTCGAACACGCCGGTGGTCAGGCGGTTGATGCGCGTCGGATCCAAAGCCTCGTGCGGATTGTTTGGATTGTAATCCGGCTCGGAAACCATGGCGACGACTTCGCCGGTGCGCACGTCGAGCACGATGCCAGCGGTGGCGAGCGCCTTGTATTTGGCGCGGGCGGCGACCAGTTCGTCGCGCAGCGCGTGCTGCACGCGCAGATCGACGGAGAGCTCGACCGGGTTTTGCAGGCGGTCGGTGGCGAGCCCGGCCATGTGCAAGGCGGCGAGGCCATGGCCGTCGAGCCACTTTTCCATGCCGGCGATGCCCTGATTGTCGATATTGACGTGGCCGATAACGTGGGAGACTTCGGGGCCGCTTGGATAGTCGCGCTTGTTCTCATTAAGGAAGCCGATGCCCGGCAAGCCCTGGCGGTAAATCTCGCGCTGTTGCTCCGGAGTGATGTCGCGCTTGAGCCAGACAAAGCCGCGCTTGGACGACAGCCGTTCGCGGAGCTCCGCGGCATCAATATCGGGCAAGTCGGCGGTGAGCAGTTCGACGGCTTCATCGACGTCGATCAGCCGGCGCGGTTCGCCATAGAGCGAAGGCACGCGCACATCGGTCGCCAGCACTTCGCCATTGCGGTCGAGGATATCGGGACGCGCCGTAGCGATGGCCTCGCCTGCGACGCGGTGCGCGGTGCGGCCGTCGGAGGCGATACCGAACAGGACGAGCCTTGCCGCGATGACGAAGTAGACCATCGCAAACGCGATGATCGCCAGTCCGACACGCGCCCGCGCCTTGCTGCTGCGATCGACATTGTTGCCGTACAGGAGCCCGCGGACCAGACGACGCCACCGCGACTCCGCCGGCGCTGCCGCCGCTCGCTCCATCGGTTGCTCGACCGGCAGCTCGGCCGGAGGCATTGCGTCGGCGTGCGCGGTATCGCTCATCGGTCAAGCCGCCCGGATTTATTCGCCGGTGAATGCGCCGCGCTGGTGCTGTCGGCATTCGTCGCAGGGGTCTGCACTTCGCTCGGGCTGGTGGGCGACGCGGCAGTGGTGGGCGGCCAGATGCTGCCCGTCACCGGGACCGGCTCCTCCAAATTCTCGATGACGTCGCCAATCGGATCGGAGCTCTCGGGCTTGACGATTTGCGGCGGCCGCTCCGGCAACTGGTTGAGCTGGTCGAACTGGGTCGGCGCGACCGGCTTGAGCGGCAGGTGACGTTTGGCCAGCGCCTCGATGCGCGCCGGATTCTCGAGCTCGCCCCAGGTGGCTCGCAGCGCCGCGATGGCGTCGCGCTCGCGCCGGACTTCGCCGCGAATTTTGGCGAGCCGCTCGGCCTGCACGGTCGAGTCGAATTTGATGCGATAAACATAGGCCGCCGCGAAGACGAGGGCGCCGATGACCACGAAATTGAGCATGCGCACCATCATGCGCGGCCCCGCATGACGGCGGCGAGCGAAGGCAGCCGCGGCAGCAGCGATTCACTGCTGGCTGCGCGCGCGGCGGCGTCGGTGCGCTCCGCGGCGCGCAGCTTTGCCGAACGCGCCCGTGGATTGGCCGCGAGTTCGTCGCCATCTGGCGTTTCCGGCCGCCGTGTCAGCGGGCGAAAGGTCGGCGCGGCCGCCACCATTTCCGGCTGATGCCGCGAATAAGCCGGCCCGCGGCTGCGCTCGGTGATAAAATTCTTGACGATCCGGTCTTCGAGGGAATGGAATGCGACGACGACCAGGCGCCCCGCAGGCTTGAGCGCGCGCTCGGCAGCGGTGAGACCGGCCGCCAGCTCGACAAGCTCTTCGTTGACGAAAATGCGCAACGCCTGGAAGGTGCGGGTCGCCGGGTGGATGGCACTGTCGCCGGCGCGCACGACGCGCGCGACAATCTCGGCGAGCGCGTGCGTCGTGTCGATGGCGCGCTCGGACCGTGCCTTGACGATGGCGCGCGCGACGGCGCGGGCATGACGCTCCTCGCCCAGAGTAGCGATGATGGCGGCGAGTTCGCGTTCGCCCGCATGCGCGACCACATCGGCAGCGCTCGGGCCGGCATGCCCCATGCGCATATCGAGCGGCCCGTTGAACCGAAACGAAAAACCGCGCCCGGCTTCGTCGAGCTGCATGGACGAAACACCGAGATCGAACACCACGCCGTCGACCGCCGCCGTGCCGGCGATCAGGTGCAAATTGGAGAACCGGTCCTCGACCAGTTCGAGCCGGCCTTGCGCCTGCCCCACGAGATCGGCGCCGCGCGCGATTGCGCTCTGGTCGCGGTCGATGCCGATCACTTGCGCGCCCGGCGTTTGCAGGATGGCGCGGCTGTAGCCGCCGGCTCCGAATGTAGCGTCGACATAGACGCCGCCGTCGCGCACCGCGAGCCAATCGACGGCGCGGCGCGCGAGCACGGGAATGTGGCGGGCTGGTCCGCCAGCGACAGCCTGGCTGTCGCCGCCCGTCATCGTTCCCGTGCTCCGGGCGGTTTTGCCGCCGAGGTCTGGGCGCCCAGTTCCGCTTTGAAAGCGCGGACCTTGTCGGTGGCCTCCGCGAGTTCCGCGCGAAAGCTGCCGGGCTCCCAGATTCGAAACTTGTGACCCAGACCAACAAAGATGACCGCCTCCGTGATCCCGGCATGCGCTTTGTGGGCGTCGGTCAGCACCACACGGCCTTCGCCGTCGATCTTGAGGGTCTCGCTGGTACCGAACAACGCCAGCGAAAATTGCTCGCGCTCTTCCGAGTAAGGCGAAAAGCCCGTGATCAGCGCCTCGATCTCCGCCAACAAGGCGTTGCCGCCGGCATCGAGCGCCGGCCGATCTAGGGCCGGATGACAATAGAGGCCATCGAAACCATCGCGGGCGAGAACCGCACGGAATGAAGCCGGCACCGAAACGCGGCCCTTGGCGTCCAGGCGGAGCACGTGGTGGGACACGAACCGGTCCATCTCGCTCCTTAGCCATTTCAGCAGGTGTTGGGAGAGATTGGGCTATCATGGGACAATATGGGCGTCAACGAAACGGCTCAGTCGTGGCGCCCTTCCGGTCCGTGTTCGATTAATGAGCGTTAAGCTTAAGGAAAGGTTGAAGTCTTCTGCCGCTCGTTGATTGCCGCCGAGACCGCTAAGACCAAAAGATGTCGCTGGGCGAGCAACGGCACAGCAGAGACGGTTCCGCAAGGTTCGTTGTATGCCTGCAACGTTCCCGACGTTTTTCGCCGCTACACTGCCTGCATGCTTGTAGGCCCGACCGCGCGACCTAATGTCATGTTCATGTCGCGCGGCGTATTTGCAGCAGAGTCATGCGTGGTTGCCGATGTCCGGCCGTCGTCTAATCATGGCGAACGCAGCGGCGGCGTGCGTCCTGACATGATCCTCCTCCACTATACCGGCATGGTCGACGCGGCCGCCGCACTGGAACGCTTGTGCGCTCCGGGCAGCGACGTATCAGCCCATTATCTTGTGCTCGAAGACGGCCGGGTGATCCAGATGGTGCAGGAGAACCGGCGCGCGTGGCACGCCGGCGCCTCGTTCTGGGCGGGCCAGACCGATATCAATTCGTGCTCGATCGGCATTGAGATCGCCAATCCCGGTCACGACTTTGGCTATCCGCATTTTCCCAAGCGCCAGATCGCGGCGGTAACCGCGCTCTGTCGCGGCATCCAGACGCGTTACACCATTCCGCCGGCGCGCGTGCTGGCGCACTCCGACGTCGCGCCGTCGCGCAAACAGGATCCGGGCGAGAAATTCCCATGGCAAACCTTGTGGGATTCGGGTGTCGGCCACTGGGTCCATCCGGCGCCGATCAGCGAGGGCGGCACTGTGCTGACGCTGGGCGACCGTGGTGACGCAGTCATCGAGGCGCAGGACTTGCTGGGCAAATATGGTTACGGCGTCACCGTTACCGGCACGTACGATTCCAATACCCATGACGTGGTGAAAGCCTTGCAGCGGCACTTTCGGCCTGAGCGGGTCGACGGCATGCTGGATGCGTCGACCCGCACCACACTTCAGGATTTGTTTAACCAGCGTGGGCGAGTGCGAACCGTGGCCGCCCGCGCCCGCGACAACGGCCGGCTCGCCTCTTGACGGCGGCGTCGCGCCTCCCCATCCCTGTTGCCGTCAGTCGGTCGGACGGCCGCTCCGGTGAGACCGAAAGGTTGCCGGGGAGGAAAGTCCGGGCTCCATGGACAAACGGTGCCGGATAACATCCGGCGGGCGCGAGCCTAGGGAAAGTGCCACAGAGAACGAACCGCCGCGGCGCGTTGCGTAATCCGCGGTAAGGGTGAAAAGGTGCGGTAAGAGCGCACCGCGCCGGCGGCAACGCCGGCGGCACGGCAAACCCCACCGGGAGCAAGACCGAATAGGGACGGCACGAGCTTTGACGCGCAAGCGGCAAAGCTCAGGCGATGTCTAGGGCCGCCGTCCGGGTAGGTTGCTGGAGGCGCCGGGCAACCGGCGTCCAAGATGAATGGCCGTCGCGTATGCAGGCTTGTACGTAACAGGCTTGCCTGCATGCCATCCAGAACCCGGCTTATAGATTGACTGACGTGACTTTAGGGCGCTCGGCGGCATCCCGCCGGGCGCCCGCCAAGTCTTGAGACCCACAAGTCTTGAGACCCACAAGTCTTGAGATCCAACAGTCTTGGGGCCCAGCAAGCTGTCGGCGCGATGGACTGGCACGGCAATTGATTGCAAAAGCAGCAGTCGAAGCATCGCCAGGTGTGAATTTGTCTCGTTCGGCCTTTGCGTAAACGATTCTCCCATGGAGGGAGCCAAGCTTGCCAGTTTATTCCAAATCAAGGCAGTGGGATTGCCCGAAAAGGTAGAAAATTCTATGTCCCCGGCTGAGGTAACGATTTTCATATGAGCCGCGACCCAACCGAGATTCGGACGGCGCGCATTGGGCGCCTATCGCGGCTGCCGGCCTTCTTTGCCTTGGAGGGCAAGCGCGCCGTCGTTGCTGGCGGCGGTCAGGCCGCCACCTGGAAGGCCGAGCTGCTTTCGGCAGCAGGCGCCCGAGTCGACGTGTTTGCTCCCGAAGTCTCAGACGACATGCGTTCGCTGGTGGCAGGGCCGCCGGCCGGTGCCATAGCCGTGCATTCGCGCACGTGGACACCGGCTGATTTCGCCGGAGCGGCGATCGCCGTGGCCGAATGCGCCAACGACGTCGAAGCCGCGCAATTCGCCGCCGCAGCCCGCGCCGTCGGCGTGCCGGTCAATGTGATCGACCGGCCGGCTTTCGGCGATTTCGCTTTTGGCGCCATCGTCAACCGTTCGCCGCTTGTCATCGGCATCTCGACCGACGGCGCCGCGCCGGTGTTCGGCCAGGCGATCCGCTCCAAGATCGAGGCGCTGATCCCGAAAGGTTTTGCGCGCTGGGCCGAAGCCGCCCGCTCATGGCGTCCGAGGGTGCAGGCGCTGGAACTGTCATTCCGTAGCCGGCGACATCTCTGGGAGAAATTCGCCGATCGCGCTGTCGCCGCGCCCGACACTATCCCGACCGAGGCCGAGTTCGATGCTTTGCTTCGGCCGGATGGTGCGACCGAGGCCGGCTCCGTCATCCTGGTCGGCGCCGGACCGGGCGATCCGGAATTGCTGACGCTGCGCGCCGTGCGCGCGCTGCAATCGGCTGACGTGATTCTGTTCGACCATCTTGTGTCAGCCGAGATTCTCGACTTCGCCCGCCGCGAAGCCAGGAAGATGCTGGTCGGCAAAACCGGCCACGCGCCATCATGCAAACAGGACGACATCAACGCGCTGATGGTGTCGCTCGCCAAGGCTGGACGCCGCGTCGTGCGGCTCAAAGGCGGCGACCCGATGATCTTCGGCCGTGCCGACGAAGAGATCGCCGCCTGCCGCGCTGCCGGAATCGCGGTCGATGTCGTGCCGGGCGTGACCGCGGCACAAGCAGCGGCGAGCCGGCTGAAGGTATCGTTAACCCGTCGGGCGCAAGCGCGCCGCGTGCAATACATCACCGGTCATGGCCGCGACGGCGAACTGCCGGACGATATCGACTGGGCAAGCTTGGCCGATCCAGCGGTGACGACGATCGTTTACATGCCGGTCAAAACGCTGCCGGCTTTAGTTGCCAAAGCCTGCGCGGCCGGCCTCGATCCGGCCACGCCGGCGGTCGCCGTTGCGCAGGCAACACGCGCGGACGAGCGCACGATCGCCGGAAATATCGCCGAGCTGCCGGCATTGCTGGCTGTGGACGCGCCATCGGGGCCGGTCGTGGTGATGATCGGCAGAGTATTTGCCGATTGTCTGGCGGATCGTGCCGGCGAGATGCCGCACGCACCACTTGAACGCGCCGCGCGATAGCGCTGGTCCGTGACGTCAGCCAGTCGAGCGCTGAAGCACCGGTTGTTCCAGGCCAAAGCGCTGTCTCAGTTCGGCGGCCTCGCCGCTTCGTCCGGCGGCCTCGAGCGCCTGCGCTACGACGCCCGCGGCATCAAGTGTCCAAGCATGCGATAGGCCAAGAGTGGATTCGTGAGTCGCAAGCGCCTCAGCGCCAAGCTTCTCGGCGCCCGCAATGTCTCCAATTAAAAGTAGCGCTTTTGCCAAATTCGAGCGCAACCGATTGGTGTTCGCGTGAGCCGAACCGAGCGCGCTCTCCGCGATACCGAGAGCGCGTTCGAGGAGCGGCCTCGCTCGGGCGGCGTCGCCCTGATCCTGCAACAGGCCTGCGAGATTGTTCAGGCTAACCGCGATGGCTGGATCGTTAGGACCCAACGTCTTCTCATTGATCGCCAGCGCCCGCTCGTAGCACGACCGCGCGTCCGCCAATTCGCCCTGGTCGTGGAGAAGTGAGGCCAAGTTCGCGAGGCTCGCAACGGTGTGGGGATGGGCGGGGCCCAGCGCCTTTTCGTAGATGGTCAAAGCGCGCTCATAGAGTGTTCGCGCTCCACCAAAGTCGCCCGCCTGCTTGAGCAGGAGGGCGAGATTGCCAACATCGTTCGCCGTGTCCGGGTGATCGGCGCCAAGAGCCTTCTCATCAATCGCCAGCGCGCGCTCGAAGAGCGCGCGTGCCGCCGCGAGATCGCCTTGGTCTTTGAGCACGAGGCCGAGATTGCCGAGGCTTGTCGCCGTCGCCGGATGATCAGCGCCGAGCATCTTTTCGACGCCGGCAAGCGCGCGCTCGAACAGCGGCCGTGCCGCAGCAAGATCCCCCTGCTCGCGAAGCAACAAGGCCAGATTGTTGACGCTCGTCGCCGTCGCGGCATGCGCGGGTCCGAACGCCTTCTCGTTGATGGCGAGCGCGCGTTCGAGCAGCGCTCGCGCCGCTCCGTCGTTACCCTCTTCGCGCAGCGACAAAGCGAAGTTATTGAGCGTCTCCGCGGTATCGGGGTGGTCGCGGCCGCAGCACTTTTCACGGAGCGCGAGCGCACGTTCGTAGAGCGGACGCGCCTGGGCAAAAGCGCCGAGGGCGTATTGACGGTAGGTCGCGAGTCCGTGCAACAGGCGCCCGGCCGCCTCTTCGACCGCTTCGGGTGGCGTCGCGTCGAGCAAGGCCAGCGCCAAGGCGTCAAGCCGCCGCGCTCGCGGCCAAGTCCTGGCATCGGAAATCTCATCGGGATAAACCGCCGCAAGCGCGCTCACCAGAGCGCATCGCGCGTTTTCCCGCTCCGTATCCGGGCAACGGTCGGCCGCGACCTGGCGCACCAGGCGATGCAGGCGAATCGTCTCGGTGACAATCTCAGGATCGCGTTCATCGGCGATCGATTGACGGTCGATGAGAGCGAAGGCGCGGAGCGCCGCCAGCGCTTCGTCGAGGCCGTCATCGGCAAGTTCGGCGGCGAGCGGCTCGCCTAGCTGCTGGCGGCCTTCCTCGAACAAAAACAGCGGAATGGGCTCCGGCGTCAGCAACGCTGCGTGCTTGATCAACGGCTCGACGGCGCTGTGGAGCTTCGCTGCCTCGTCGATAGCAAGCCCAAAGGTCTTCGTCACCGTCAATCGATCATGATATTCGGTCGGAGCATCGCGGGCATCGCCGAGTATCCGCGCCGGCGCTGCCTCGAAGCGCTTGCGATATTCCGCGAGCGGCTTTTCCAGGCGCTCGCAATAGGCGGCGGCCTGCTCGTGGGCCAGCGGCAGTCCCCCCAATGTTTCCGACAGCGATTCCGCCGCGCTGCGCTCGTCGGTGCGGCCGGTGCGGGCGACGAGATAATCGGCCCCGACCTCTTTGCTCCAGACGCCGATTTCCACCGGCGACGCGACACCACGCCAGGCGTGGGTGTTTGACGTAATCAGGACGTTGCAGCGTCCGCCACGCGGCAGATAGGGTTTGACGGCGGCGGCATCCGCTGCGTTGTCAAAGATCAGCAGGATGCCGTCACCTTCTTGCTTGAGCCGTTCGGCGACGATCGCCAGCGCCTCGGCCTCCTTATCGTCAGCGGTCACCCAGCGCAACCGCATGCCGAGCGCGACGAGATCTGTCCGCATGCGGTCTTCGGTCTGCGCGCCGATCCACCACGTCGCGCGGTAGTCGGAGCGATGCCGCTCCGCATAGGCCGCGGCGAGCGTCGTCTTGCCGACGCCGCGAAGGCCATAGAGCGCAGCCACCGTCGGGCCGTCGGTCGCGTGCCGCAGCGCCGCTTCGATGGCGGCGAGCGCATCGTCCCGCCCGAGGAAATGCGCAGGCACAAGCAACGGGATGTTGGCGACCGCGAACGCCTGCCCGGGGAAGGCAATCCGGTCGGGCGCCTCGCGTTTCTGCAAAAATTCGCGAAAGCGATTGCGCGCCGTATCCTCGTCGACGCCGAACAGTTCGCAACGCCGGATATGATCCGACAGCACCGGCAGCCGCGCCGGCTTGACCGCGACAAACAGCACGAACCCCGGCCGGCTGGCCGCCGCTTTCCACAGCGCCGCATTGCGTTCGAGCGTCGAGTACGGCGCTTTGAGATATTCGTCGGAGACGACGCAAAGCACGTGGTCGGCGGCATCGAGCCGCTGTTCCATCCAGCCGTAGATGTCGCCGCCTTTCTCGATCTCCCATTCATGAATGTGGGCGACGTGCCCAAGCGCCGTGAGCTCTTTGCCGATCCAATGCGCCCAATAGCGATCGGACGAAGTGTAGGAGATGAAAAAATCCGCCATCAGCGCCGGCCAGACAGCGAAACCCAGCGCCGCGCCCGAAAGGTCTCGACCGCGTGTCGTTTCCGGTTGGGCAGGTTGCTACCGCAGCTCCCCGGCCGCCGTACCGAACATCGATGGATCGGTGTTCGGACCGTTCGCCGACCAGACCGCGCGCAACGGCAGCGGCGTCTGCGGTTTGATGGCGCGGGCATCGCCGCCGAATTGGGTTTCAATCCAGCCGACGCACTCGGTCTTGACGGTCGCATCGACCCTTTGCGCAATTTCGCCTTTCTCGGCGATGTCGGTTTCCGACGACGAGATTTTTTCGACGTTGTCCGACAGGCAGTCGAACACGATACGCTCGGCGCGATAACGCAGCGCATAGCCGTTCTCATTCTGCCGCAAGGCGATCTCGAATTTACCGACCGCCGCATTCGCGGTGCGCGTGATCATATCGGTGGCATTCTCGCGCAGCTGGTCGTCGGCGTGACTGCCATGAGTCTGATAGAGACGCTGCACGAACAGCGCCGAGCCGCGGTTGGCCGCCATCAGCTCGGAAAGCTCAAAGAGGCGCCGATAGGTCGCCTGCGCGGCGTGCTGAATCAACTGGTCGAGTTCCTGCATCGGGGCGTAGCCGCGGCTATTGCCATTGAACAGGCTGTCGAGATCGGCATCGACAAGACGAAGCACCGCCGCCCGCAATTCTTCGGTGGTCCAGTTTTCGCCGAGGAAACTCGCGAACGTGTCAAGCTTGGAGTCCCGGATTGCCTTGTCGAGCGACTGCTCGATGGCATGTTGAGTGACGTCGCCAGCGGTCGTCACATGCTTATCCTGTTTGTGGCTGATGTCATCCAGGATTGTCTTCACCAATTCGGTCCAGTCGCGATCGGCCTCCTTAGAGATAGCCTTACCGAGCGGCATCACCGCTTTGTTGGTGCCGCCGTCGGCTGAGGCAAGGCCAAGCTCATCCGGATTGAGGAGCGCAACTTCGTGGAGCAGGAAATTCTGCTCCTTGCTGGAAGGCGGCGCGAGACTGGCCGGACGATCGTTGCGATCCTGCCGTGAATTATTGTCGTCGCTGTCGCCGCCGCCACCGCCTCCGCCCCTGCCGTAATTGCGCCTGCCGCCGTAGCCGCCCCCACCGCCGAACGGCATCGGCCCAAAGTGCGGGATAAACAAGCCGAACTGCGCCTGGGCCGGCTCCGGCAGGCTCAGAATGCCCATCGCCAACAACGCGACACACGAAAATGTCGCCATGAAGCTTGGCAGGTACCGTTTCATGTCGGGTCTCCAAACGTCCTATTTCTTCCCGTATGGCTTCGTTCGCGTAGCTCTGCAGCAAGTCGCCTTATCATCGGCGGCGCCTCCGCCCACCGTCGTCTGATTGGCTCGGGGGCTTGGCTTGACCCTCCAGCGTCTGAATGCGCTGGGCCAACAAGTCGGCAAACGCAACCTTGCTCTTCTTGGCCTGCGAGAAAACATCGATGAGGGTGGCGCGCAAATTGACGTTGTAGGTGCAATCGTCCAGGCGCTCATAGTAACGAATCTGGAACTCGGTCGGCGATTCGGTGCGGCCCCAATCCCAAACCCACACTTCCTCAGGGTAGTACCGGTACTCATCGGCGTCGCAAAAGATCGGCATCCTGAAGCCGCGGACCTTGACCTGCTTGGTCGTCGGATCGACGGCGCCGTAATAGCGTTCGAGACGGTCGACCTCCTCCGGCGTCAGCAGCGGCCGTCCCAATGCGTCGGCGGCTTCGCCTCCCTTGGCCATCTCGGCGAGAAGATGCGCGGCGCTGAATTCGTGATAAGGGTTGCCGTCCCGCGTGGTCGGGTCCGCCAGAACTGCGAGGTCGATGGCGTGATAGGCGTATTCCATCGCCTTGATGGGATTCCTGTCTTCGCCTAATTCGCCCTTGCGATAAATCTGCGCCAACGCCACCGCCGCGTGCGCTGAGCCCTGGCTCATCGCCCGCGTCAACATCGTGATCACCTCGCTCTGCCCATACTCCTCCTTCACCAGAAGCAGACCGTTGCGCAGCTTGTCGGCAAATTCCACCTGTGCAAACGCATCACCATGGTTGGCGGCAAGCCGCCAATACCGTTGCGCGATTTCCGGCTGCGGAGCGGGCAGGCCTTTGCCGTTCTCCATGATCTGCGCCACCTGCACCTGCGCGTCGCTGAACCCCGCCTCGGCGGCGCGGCCGTACCACAGCAGCGCAAGCTGCCAGTCGTGTTTTCGATAATAAATGCTACCCAGCCAGTGCATCGCACGCAGCGACCCGGCATCGGCGGCGCGCTGCAGCCATTCGACGGCGCGGCGTGGGTTCCGTTTCGAATCTGCCTGCCCGCGGCCCAAATACAGATCATGGCCGTACTCAACCATCGCCGAGACGAGGCCCGCTCCGGCCGCCCGCGCAAACCATTCCGACGCCTGACCGTCGTCACGCAGCACGCCGTTGCCGTCGCGGTAGTGCAGCGCCAGGTTATACATGGCGAGCGGATGGCCTTGCTGGGCGCCGCGCCGCAGGAGATCGATCGCCTCGACAGTGCGGCCATCCATCTCGTCAAGCACCGCAAGATCATTCAAAGCGCTGACATAGCCCCGACGGTTGGCGGCGTCGTCGTAAGCAAGCCGCGCGCTATCGGTGGCGCGCCGGCGCTCGTCATCGCCGATGCCCGGCCGCATCGCCAGTTTCTGATAGGCCCGGCCTAGATTGTAGAGATAGCGGCCGATCCGGGGAAAGTCGGCCACGGCCTTGTTGCACGCCGCGATCGCCGCCTCGGCATCTAGATTTTCGGTCGTCACGCCGGTGCCGGGCGGGCGGGCACGATCCATGTCAAGAGGCGAGGCAGCAAGCGCGTCGCACTCGTTCACCGACTTGTCGGTTCTCACCGTGACTTCGACCGGATCGTCGGAGTTCAGCGCCAAGTTGCTCAGCGCGCGACGAGCCAGTTCGGCAGTGCCATGGGGACAAAGGTCGAAGCGGCGGATGTGGCGTTCGTAGAGGTCGCGCTTTTGCAGCTTCGCTATTTGTTTCCAGTCGGCCTCCTCGCCGGCGCAGCGGTCCTCAGACATCTGGAAACGTTCGCGTCCGATCGACCCGACGAAGGTGAAATCGTCGAGGCTGGCCGAATTGCTGTCGTCATAAAATAGTTCGGGCTCCTGCTGGCGGCCCTTCTCGCTGGCGATGGCGCCCACCGCCAGCCGCACACGCTCGCCGAGCTGAACAGCCGACTGTCCAGGCCGCTGCAGTTCCGAGCGCACCACGCCGGTAAATAGCGAGTTCTGACCGGTGTCGTCGCTGCCAAGCGTCTCAGCCGCCTGCTCACCGAACGAAGCCGAAAATAGGATGAGGAAGCCCGGCGGCGGCTTTCGCGCTTTCAACAGACGGCTGCCGGAATCATCGCCTCGCTTGACGAGCTTGACTTCTTGTCCGCCGGGAGCGTCGCTTTGCACTAAAGACCGGCACGCGTCCAAGATCATAATGACGACCTTGGGGTTTTTCTCGGCGATCCGGCGTTGGATCTCATTGGCCGAAACGCCTTTGGTGATTTCGTTGGTCTGGTAGGCGTCCAGATACTGGGAAATGCGCAACCGCACCACGTCCGGATTTCTGCGGTCCTGGTCGCTCATTTGCGACTTCGCGTAGCTGAACGGGCTTTTCAGATCAGCGAACAAAAGATAGTTGGTCTGGTCCGCCTCGATCCCGAAGCCATGGCCGGAAAAGTAGAAAACCACGTCGTCGCCGGGCTGGATGGTGTTGAGGAAAGCAGAGAACTCCTTCTCGAACGAATCGCGGTCGCGCAGATCGGTGGCGACTCTGATGTTCTTTTTGTCAAAGCCGACCTGTTCAAAGTCCTTGGCCAAATCCTTGGCGTCGTTCGCCGCGCGATCGAGCCGCTGGATGTAGCCGTCGGAGTAACGCTGGATGCCGACGAGGAAGGCGCGGCGCGTTTCGACCGGCGGCTGGTTGGACGTTTTCGTGTCGGTTTTTGTGTCCGTTTTCGTCTCAGAATGGCCCGCAGTCGCGGGAAGGAGCAGACACAAACCGACAAAAAAGGCGGCAACCGCGCGGCCGCCGCCTGTCAGCTTGAACGATTGCACCTTTGTTGCCGGCCCTGCGGCTAAACCCGCCGCGTTGCCACTTGCTCTTGCGTCACCGGCCTCTACGCCATCTGCTGAGATCAGCATCGTCTTTACCCCTCATCGCATGCCACCGTCGCAGCTACTTCAGCATTGCGGCCAATTCCCGGTAAGAAATCGATAAGGAAGATTAAAAGTTGTTAAAACAATACCGTGGCGGCAGGTCGCAAACAAGGCTTTGCCCTCGTGAAAGCACTTGATCTTCAACAAATAACCTTACGGCTCGCCGCCTTAGTCGCGTAGCGTGCGCGCCACCCTAAATCCGATCTCCGCCCGTCTTTCCGTCGTCATCTCCCAGCTGCGTTTGGCTGACCGCAGATCCTTGGGCTCGTCTGCCCAGGAGCCGCCCCGCACGACATGGCTCGTGCAGTCGCCGGTCTTGCGTGCCGTGCCGTCCCGAGGCTCCCCGGAAAGGTTTGCATTCCAACAATCCTCCACCCATTCGCGCACATTGCCATGCACCTGGAAAAGGCCGAACGGATTGGCCTCGGCGATATCAGTTGCGACCGTACGCCGCGGCGGCTGCCCCGCCTTGGCGCTGCCGGCATAGGAGTAGCGCCAGTCGTAGTTGGCACGCTCCGGCGAAATTTCGGCGCCGAACCAGAATGGCGTCGATGGGCACGTCGACGCGCAGCCCCGGGTCACGAACTCGCGCTCTGCTTCGCTGAGCAGGCGATATGGCGCACCGGTCTTTTGTGACAGCCATTTCACGTAGGCCTGGGCGTCATTCCACGACACGTTGATGACCGGGCGCTTGCCGCCACCCCAACCGTAATCGCCCGGCCGATAGGCGTTGCAGCCGCCTTCCGCCACGCACTCATTCCATTCGGCAAAGGTTACCGCCGAGAGACCCACAGCAAAGGTGTGCCCGAACGTGATCTGCTGTTGCGGGCCTTCGTCGGCGGTTCGCGACGGCTCATTGCCGGGCGAGCCCATGGCAAAGCTGCCGCCGGGCACGACCACCATTTCCGGGCAATTGTCGCATTCCTTGAAGTGCTCTTGCGGCTTGAGACCGCGTTTCTGCTCCGGCGACAATTGGCCGACAATAACCGGCACCGGAGTGGCGGACTTGGTCTTGTCCGATTGCAGGCGTTTCACCACCGCATCCTGCTCCAGCGCGGCGATCCGTGACCGCGCCTCGCCGGTCCGCGCGCCTTGCGGATATTTTGTGATGAAGCGCCGCAACAATTCGGTGTCGGCCGTGTCTTTAACGGAATCCCAGGCGATTTCTTCCGCCGATTGAGAGACATTCACCGGCGGCGGCACACCGCCGGTCGCCGGGACGAAATAAAAAGCGCCGTCGATCGGCGAATTCGACATCCAGGGTTGCTGCCTGCCGCTGGTCGCGCGTTTTACTTTCAATCCGACCTGATTGAACGCATCGAAAATACCCAGTCCGGGCGTGCGAATGGTTTCCGCCAGCGCCTTGGCGTAGGGGCTGTCGCCATCGGCGCCATCCGACGCGACGTTACCGGGCTGCGTGGCGAACGAGATCAATGTGCCTTCCGGCGCCTGCATCTCGGCAAGTCCGCCGCCGCCAATGTCGCGCATCTTGACCGTCTCGTTGTCGCGGCCGCGGCCCATGGCCAGGGCACGGCCGCTGAACGGATCGTTACGACAGGCATCGAGGATGACGATATTGAGCTTCGTGCCGGTCCCTTCCATCTGGTTGAGAATGAGATTGGCATCAAGCGTCTGAATGCCGACGTCGGCCTCGCGGCTCGGATTGGCATCGATCGGCACGAGATAGTTGACGCCCCGCATCTGCAGACCGTGGCCAGCATAGTAGAAAAGCGCGACGTCGGCGCCCTGCAGCTTGGCGCCGAATTCCTGAACCACTTTTTCGAAGGCCTGCTTGTCGAGATTGAGCTGCGCGCCATCGCCGATCACCGTAAATCCGACCGAGCGGAGCGTGTCCGCCAAGAGCCGCGCATCGTTGATAGGATTTTGCAGCGGCGAAACGTGGCTATAGGTGGCGTTGCCGACCACCAGCGCAACGCGTTTTTCGGCGAAAGCGGGCAGCGAAAACAGCGCCGCGGCTAGGAATGCCAGCGGCCAGAGCAGCAGCCGACGCATCGGGTATACCCTCAATGCCTGGTTGCCCGCCCCCATGGCATTTGATAGCGCCGAATTTCAAACGCGACACTACTTACCATATCGCGCGCGCCTCTCAACACGCATATTGCCGCTGGGCCCGGCCTCAATGGGCGCCGCCGAGGCTGCCCGTTGTTTTTCGGCGCAAATGCCTGCAAATCCACGATTCTCGGCGTGGATCCGCCGGCGGCAAACAACATATTGCAGACCCTGCCCCAGCCCGCTTATTTATGGCCTCATGGATACGATGACCGCACCGGCGCCCGCAGCCGCCGCCCAAACCCCCGAAAGCACCCGGCACGCCTTGATCGACGTGCGGGTGACCGCCATCGAGACCGTCGCGCGCGACACCAACGTCTATACTTTTGCGCGCCCCGATGGCGGCAAGCTGCCGCCCTACAAGCCCGGCGCCCATATCGATATCCATTTGCCGAACGGGCTGATCCGGCAATTTTCGCTGCTCAATCCTGACGCCGACCCGGATCGCTACGTGGTCGCCATCAAGCTCGACGCCGCCAGCCGCGGCGGGTCGCGCTACATTTTCGATGAGCTGCGGGTCGGACACCCGCTCAAGATCGGCGCGCCGCGCAATAATTTCCCGCTGGTCGAGAATGCCGAGCACGTTGTGCTGTTTGCCGGCGGCATCGGCATCACGCCGGTCTGGTGCATGGGCCAGGAGCTGAACGCCCAAAATCGCTCGTGGGAGCTCTACTATTCCTGCCGCTCGCGGGCCGACATGGCCTTTCTCACGGCCCTGGAGAACCTCGGCGCAGAGCGCGTCCACCTGCATTTCGACGACGAGGCGAACGGTAAATTTCTTGACCTCGCCGGCGCCATCGCCAAGGCGCCAGCCAATACGCACTTCTATTGCTGCGGGCCCAATCCGATGCTGGCGGCGTTCGAGGCCGCGGCGGCGAGCCGGCCCAAGCCCAATGTGCATGTGGAATATTTCACGCCCAAAGCCGAGGCGGCGACGTCCGGCGGCTTCTGGGTCGAGCTCGCCCGCTCCGGCGAGGAATATTACATCCCCGAGGGCAAGAAGATCCTTGAAGTGTTGTACGAGGCCGGCATCGACGTCGACTATTCCTGCGAGCTCGGCATTTGCGGCGAGTGCGTGACGCGGGTCATTTCAGGCATCCCCGAGCATCGCAACTCGGTGCTCAGCGAAGAAGAGCAGGCGTCAAACGAGAAGGTCATGATCTGCTGCGCTGGGTGCAAGACCGAGCGCCTGGTCTTGGACATGTAAGCTTCCGGCCACGCGAGTGCCTGGCGACGCGCAAATACCCCCTCATTGGGATGACGCCGCCGATATTGTCGTCGTCGGATCAGGTGCGACCGGGCTTCCCGCCGCCATCGTCGCTCGCGAGGCGGGCGCGTCGGTTATTATCGTCGAAGCGGAGAACCACATCGGCGGCCACGCCATTTGCAGCGGCGGCAACCTGCCGCTCGGCGGCGGCAACAGCCACCAGAGAAAATACGGTGTCGACGACTCACCCGAGTTGTTGTTTCGCGATCTGACGGATTGGTCGGTGGTCGAGCCGAACGGCGCCGCACCCTATCGCTACAACGACCACGAGATCGTTCGCGCCTTCGCCGACCACAGCGTCGCCGCGTTCGATTTCCTGCTGGCGCATGGCGTCAGGATCGTCGACTGCGCGCCGGACAATCTGAGTGGACACGAAATCGGCATGTCGGTGCCGCGCACGCTGCACTGCGCGGTGATGGACTGGCCGTTGGTGCAAACCGGCAAGCCCGCCGATCCGGCGGTGCGCGCAACGGCGTCGTCCGGCTGCGGCTTGATGCTGCCGCTCCACGACGCGGCGCTTAAGGCCGGGGTAAATATCCTGCTCCGCCATCGCATGACGGCGATCCACCGCGAGACGCCGCAGTCCGGCCGCGTGACCGGCATCGCCGTCGATCATAACGGCATCAAGCTCAACATCCGCGCCCGCAAGGCCGTCATCATCGGCACCGGCGGGTCGTCCGGAAACGTCAATTTCCGCCGCATGTTCGACCCGCGTCTCACCGAAGAATATTGCGGCCTCGCCGGCATGCCGTGGTCCGATCAAGACGCCAGCGGTGAATTAGCGGCGATGGCGGCCGGTGCGTCGCTGTGGGGACTGACCAATTTTGCCGGTGAATACGGCACCGGCATCACCAAGCCGGGCTCGATCGGCTGTCAGTATGGCTATGCCAATCTGCGCTGGTATCCAGGGAGCGGCGTGTTCGAGGAGGCGCGCGCGACCGGGCTGAAAGTGGCGGATTGGCAGGACGTCATTCTGGTCAACCTGCTGGGCCGGCGCTTCTACGACGAGACCGGCCGCCAGTTCACGCCCAACATTTTCGGCAGCTTTGCGCCCTACGAGCCCGGCAGCTTTCGCAATGTCCACACCGTCAAATACAATCCAAGTAATTTCATCAACGCCGCGCTCGCCGGCATCGGCGATGGGCGCAATGGTGGCGGGCCGATCTGGGCGATCTTCGACGCCGACGCCGTCGCGCGCCAGAACTGGGAGCCGACGCCGCCGCATGTCGACATCGACGGCGGCTTCTTTTTCAGTGCTGAGAGCATCGAAGCGCTCGCCGCCAAGATCGTGATGAAGCATCAGCGCCTGCCGATGCCGCCGCAGAACCTGGCTGAGACCGTGCGGCGTTATAACGGCTTTGTCGAAACCGGCGTCGACGCCGACTTCGACAAGCCCGGGCCGCTTCATAAGATCGCGAAGCCGCCCTTCTATGCGGCATGGGCGACGCCGGTCATCCACGACACCCGCGCGGGACTGCGCATCAACGCAAGCTGCCAGGTGCTCGATCTCAATGGAGCGGTGGTCGAGGGCCTCTATTGCGGCGGCGAGTTGGCCGGCGGTTTCAGTCTCCACGGTCTACCGCGGGCGATCTGCCAGGGGCTCATCGCCGGGCGTAACGCGGCTGCGGAGCATGCCGCTGCTTGAGGGTTGGAATCGCGCCTCTGCCGGCCAAAGGCGCGGCTATCCCGTTGCTCTGTACGCGCAATTACGCTAAGCCCGCGCCCGACGGCACTGGGCTACTGGTTCGGAGAAGCGCAATGGACGACCACGGTCAAGTCGAGTACGCGACGGCGACGGGCAACGACTACGCCGCCCATGTGCAGACCTACCGACATTTTGTCACGCTGGTGAAAAGTGTTATTGGCGTCGTCGTCGTCATCCTGATCCTGCTGGCGTATTTCCTCGTCTGAACCTGACCGGCGCCCGCGGTCCGTGGCGTAGCGAACCGGCCGGCGCGCAGCCAATATCCCCATCGACCCGACCACGCGTTCGCAACCGTCGGAGGAATCATGAAAGTTGCGGTTGCTGGCGAGGTCGATGCGGGTGAGCCGCGGGTCGCCGCGACGCCCGAAACCGTCAAAAAAATGATCGCGCTTGGCGCTGACGTCGCTGTCGAACCGGGCGCCGGCGTGAAATCCGGAATCCTTGATGCCGACTATTCCGCCGCCGGCGCAACTGTGACCAAGGACGCGGTGAATGGCGCTGATATCGTGCTCAAGGTGCGGCGGCCGCTAGCTTCCGAACTGTCACATTACAAACGCGGTGCCATCGTCATTGCCATCATGGACCCTCATGGTCACGACGACGCGCTGCGCGCGGTGGCCGACGCGGGCGTGATCGCCTTCGCCATGGAGCTCTTGCCGCGCATCACCCGCGCGCAGGCGATGGACGTGCTGTCGAGCCAAGCCAATCTCGCCGGCTACCGGGCGGTGATCGACGCCGCCGCCGAATATGGCCGGGCGCTGCCGATGATGATGACCGCGGCCGGCACCGTGCCGGCCACCAAGGTATTCGTCATGGGCGCCGGCGTTGCCGGCCTGCAGGCGATCGCCACGGCGCGGCGGCTCGGCGCCATCGTCACCGCGACCGACGTGCGGCCTGCGGCCAAAGAGCAAGTCGAAAGTCTCGGCGCGAAATTCATCGCCGTCGAGGACGAGGAATTCAAAGCGGCCGAAACCGCCGGCGGCTATGCGAAGGAAATGTCGAAAGAATATCAGGCCAAGCAGGCGGCGCTGGTCGCCGACCACATCAAGAAGCAGGACATCGTCATCACCACGGCGCTCATTCCGGGCCGCCCGGCGCCGCGCCTCGTTTCCAAGGATATGGTGACATCGATGCGGCCCGGCTCGGTGATCGTCGACCTCGCCGTCGAGCGCGGCGGCAATGTCGAAGGCGTCAAGGCCGACGCCGTGGCCGATGTCGGCGGCGTCAAGATCGTCGGCTTCAGCAACGTGCCGGGCCGGCTCGCGGCCACAGCATCAAGTCTCTATGCCAAGAATCTGTTGGCCTTCCTCGACGTGCTGATCGACAAGAAGACCAAGTCTCTGGCGGTCAACTGGGACGACGACATCGTCAAGGCGACGGCGCTGACCCGCGACGGCACCGTCGTGCACCCGAACTTCAAGCCAAAAAGCGCGGCGTAAAGCGCAAGGAGGCCCACAATGGTGACTCTCTCGGTCCTCGCGCAACTCGACATCATTTCCACCGCCAGCGGGGGCGCGATGCATGCGGTCACGGACGCCGTCGATCCGTTCGTGTTCCGCCTGTCGATCTTCGTGCTGGCGGTGTTTGTCGGCTACTACGTCGTCTGGTCGGTGACGCCGGCGCTGCATACGCCGCTGATGTCGGTGACCAACGCCATTTCCTCGGTGATCGTGGTCGGCGCTCTGCTCGCCGTCGGCGTGGCGCTCGTCGCCGGCGATGACGGGCCGCTCTGGGCCCGCGTCTTCGGTTTCGTCGCGCTCGGTTTCGCCTCGGTCAATATTTTCGGCGGCTTTCTGGTGACGCAGCGCATGCTCGCCATGTTCCAGAGGAAGCAAAAGAAATCATGAGCGCCAATCTCGCCGCGCTGGCCTATCTGGTCGCGGGCGTCCTCTTCATCCTGGCGTTGCGCGGGCTGTCAAATCCGGAAACCGCCCGGCGCGGCAATCTGTTCGCCATGATCGGCATGGCGATCGCGGTCGCGACGACGCTCGCGGCGCATCCGCCGGCCGGCCTCGGCGCCTGGGCGTTGGTCATTGTCGCCGTGGCAATCGGCGGCGGCGCCGGCGCGGTGATCGCCCGGCGCGTGCCGATGACGTCGATGCCGGAACTGGTCGCCGCCTTCCACTCGCTGGTCGGTATGGCGGCCGTGCTGGTCGCTGCTGGCGCGCTCTACGCGCCTGCCGCCTTTGACATCGGGGCCGAGGGCGCCATCCACGGCCAGAGCCTGATCGAAATGTCGCTCGGCGTCGCGATCGGCGCCGTCACCTTTACCGGCTCCGTGATCGCCTTCCTGAAGCTCTCGGGGCGGATGAGCGGCAAGCCGATCCTGTTGCCGGCGCGGCATGCGATCAACATCGCGCTGGCGATCGCACTCGTCGCTCTGATTGTCTGGTTCTTCGAGGCGCAACACCATACAGCCTTCTGGCTGATCGCGGCGGTGTCGTTTCTGCTCGGCGTGCTGATCATCGTCCCGATCGGCGGCGCCGACATGCCGGTCGTGATCTCGATGCTTAATTCCTATTCCGGCTGGGCGGCCGCCGGCATCGGTTTCACGCTCGGCAATTCGGCGCTGATCATCACCGGCGCGCTGGTCGGCTCGTCGGGCGCGATCTTGTCCTACATCATGTGCAAAGGCATGAACCGGTCGTTCATCTCGGTGATCCTCGGCGGCTTCGGCGGTGAGGTGGCAGGCCCGAGCGGCGCGGCGGAGGACCGGCCGGTGAAAATCGGCTCGGCGGAGGACGCCGCCTACCTCCTGAAAAATTCCTCCAAGGTCATCATCGTGCCGGGCTACGGCATGGCGGTGGCGCAGGCGCAGCATGCCCTGCGCGAGATGGCCGACAAGCTCAAAGCGCACGGCGTCGAGGTCAAATATGCCATCCATCCGGTGGCCGGCCGCATGCCCGGCCACATGAACGTGCTACTCGCCGAAGCCAACGTACCGTACGACGAAGTGTTCGAGCTCGAGGACATCAATTCGGAATTCGCGCAAGCCGATGTCGCCTATGTGATCGGCGCCAACGACGTCACCAATCCGGCGGCCGAAGATGACCCAAAATCGCTGATCTATGGCATGCCGGTTTTGCAGGTATGGAAAGCCGGCACCGTGATGTTCAACAAGCGCTCGCTGGCGTCGGGCTATGCCGGCATCGACAATCCGCTGTTCTATCGCGACAACACCATGATGCTCCTTGGCGACGCGAAGAAGATGACGGAAGCGATCGTCAAAGCCGAGTGAGCGGCGCCGATGGCAGCGGACGATCCTCCTCCCAACGCCGGCCCGCCCCTCCGCGCTCGGCGCTGGTCCATCCCACGACCGCCGCCGCCCAACAATTCCAACCGCATGCTGTTCCGCCTGATCGGCCTTCCGGCGCTGGCATTCGCCGGCGTGCTGATCTATCGCGGCGTGCAGGAGCGCTTCATCTTGCCGGCGTGCGATTCCTCGCGCGCCAAGTCGACGCTCAACGAGCTGCTCGATCAGCTCAAAGCCGGCCCCCTGCAAGAAGATGCGATCAAGACGGTTTCCACGAGCAAGCAACAGGTGGTCTGCAGCGTGGTGGTGCAGCAATCGGGCGGCGGCACCGTCGAGCTCAACTACACCTTCTTCTGGCAAGGCAACAGCGCCGAAATGCGCTATTCGATTTCGTTGAAGCCGGCGCAAAATCCGCCGGCCACGCCACAGCAACAAGTGCCGTTGAGGTGAGCCATGACGCTGTCATCGTCCGCCACATGGATGTCGATCGCTTTGGGTCTGTCGCTTTTCGGCCTCGGAGGCCACGCGCAGGCGCAGCCGGCGCCGCGTTTCAAAGCCGTGGCCTTCGATTACTTCGTGATTTTTGACGCGAATTCGGTCGTGCCCGAAGTTGAGACGGTGTTTCCAGGCAAGGGCGCGGAGTTCGCGAGAATCTGGCGCACCAAACAGTTCGAATATTGCTATTTGCGCACCATTACCGGCCGCTTTGCCGATTTCGCCGCCGTCACGGAAGACGCGCTGGTTTACGCGGCCGAGGTCATGCATCTGGACCTGACGAGCGATACGCGGCAACGCCTGCTCAATGCTTATTTGACCTTGAAGCCATGGCCCGATGCGGCCGACGGCTTGCGCAAGCTCAGAGCCGCGGGCGTGCGGATCATCACGATTTCAGTTTTCAGCGGCAGAATGCTGCGCGCCAATGCCGAGCACGCAGGCATGGCAGACTTGTTCGACGAACTGCTAAGCACCGAAGTGAACCAGAGCTACAAGCCCGATCCGCGCGCCTACGCGCTCGGAATGGAGCGCCTACATTTGAGAAAGGACGAGATCGTTTTCGCCGCCTTCGGCGCCTGGGATGCTTACGGCGCCAAGAGCTTCGGCTATCCGACCTTCTGGGTAAACCGCTTCAATGTGCCGGCGGAAGAATTGGGTCTGAAGGCCGACGGCACATCGCCGGACATCCAGGGTTTGCTGGATTTCGTGCTGGGAAAGTCGGGCGGCTAGCTGCTAACGACTAAACGCCGGCGCGCGATAGGCGGCGAGAAAAACCTTCACCGCGATCGGCACCACGCGCTCGATCTGCTCGTGGCTCGGCTCGCGGACGAAGTTGAACACCATCGATTTGAACAACATCGCCTGATAGGCTTCCATCAGCTGCGCGGCGGCGACTTCGCAATCCTCGACGTTGAGCACGCCGGCATCGACCTGCGCCGCGATATAAGCCGCAAGCTTGGCGATGCCTTTGCCCGGTCCGCGCTCGTAGAATTTCCGCCCCAGTTCCGGCATGCGCTCGGCAATGGCGATAACAATGCGGATGGCGGAGGCTTTTTCCGGACGGCACAGAAAACCGATGTACGCGAAACCGAGCCGCGTCAGCACGGCTTCGACGTCGTGGTCGTTCGGATCGAGATCGAAAATTCCTTCCGCCTGTAGCTCGCATTCCTGCTCGATGATGGCCTCGAACAATTGCTCCTTGTGCTTGAAATACACATAGAGCGTGCCCTTGGAGACGCCGGCGGCGCGGGCAATGTCGTTCATGCTGGCGGCGTCGAAGCCCTGCGACAGAAAGATTGCGCGGGCGCCTTCGACGATCTGGCGCCGCTTGGCACTGTCCTCATCGGCCGCGACCACCGGCCCTTCCAGAGTCGCTAATCCGCTCATCGCTCAAGCCTTTTGCAGCACTCTGCCCCAAACGGGACGGTTAACAAACGGTAATCGTTCGAGAATCCACGAATGTATATATATTGACCGAACGGTTCGGTCAATATTGACTTTTGGTACGCCCTCGGCCTAATTATGACCGAACGGTTCGGTCAGCAGTTACGAAGCCCGCCGGGCTACCAGAGGAGTGCGGCGCATGTATCGCAACCAGGACAGGGACAGCAGCGCCCGAATTCGGGTCGTTGCCGTGCCGGAAGCGCAGCCGATCGCCCAAGCCGAGTTAGCCAATGTCGATTCGGCAAATGTCGGTTCAGCGAAGGTCGACGAGGCGCCGGCGCCACCGACCGAGGCTCAGGCCCCTGCTCCGCCGACGGCGCGGCAAACTCTGCCGGACGCGGCGCCTCAAACGCCACTCGCCAACAACCGCCCGCAACGCCGCAGCCGACGCAAGCTGGTGTTCGGCGCGATCGCGATATTGGCAGCCGGCGTCGGCGGCTGGTTCGGCTACGACTATGTCACTGTCGGGCGCTTCACGGTCTCGACCGACGACGCCTATGTGCAGGCCTACAACACGACGCTCGCCGCCAAAGTCGCCGGCTATGTCGCCAGCGCCCCGGTCACCGACAACACTTACGTTCACATCGGCGATGTGATCGCCACCATTGACGACGGCGACTACAAGCTCGCTGTCGACTCAGCACGCGAAAAAGTCGCGACCCAGGAGGCGACAGTCGCCCGCATGGCGCATCAGATCACCGCCCAGGAAGCGGCGGTGGAGCAAGCGCGCACCCAGCTTGCCTCTGCGCAAGCCGCCGCCAGGCGCATGGAGCTCGAACTCAATCGCCAGAACGCACTGGTGGCCCACGATTGGTCAAGCCGCCAGTTGCAAGAACAGGCGCAAGCTAATCGCGACCAGGCCATCGCCGGCGTTCAAGGCGCGCAAGCCGCGATCGATTCCGCTGTCGCCAATGTCGAGGTGCTCAAGGGACAACGGCAGGAAGCGATCTCGACCCTCGACGAGCTCAAGACCGCGCTGGCCAAGGCCGAGCGCGATCTGTCCTTTACCGTCATCCGCGCGCCGATCGACGGCGTGGTTGGCAATCGCGCCGTACAGACCGGCGACTATGTGCAGACCGGCCAGCGGCTCGCGAGCCTCGTGCCGCTCGCCGAGGTTTACGTCACCGCCAATTTCAAGGAGACTCAGGTCGCGCGTCTGCGGCCCGGGCAGGTGGTGTCGATCGCGGTCGACGCGCTGCCGGAGCACAACATCCAGGGCACGGTGGAGAGCTTCTCGCCGGCCTCTGGCGCCGTGTTTTCGCTGCTGCCGCCCGATAATGCCACCGGCAACTTTACCAAGATCGTGCAGCGGCTGCCGGTGCGCATCCATGTGCCGCTCGATGTCGCCCGCGAGGGTCTCCTTCGCCCCGGCATGTCGGTAGTCGTGAGCGTGAACACGAAGTCGAGCGCGGTCGCCGATAACGACAAGCCGCTGCAGGTCCAGAGCGCTTCGGCGCGCTGATCCAAACGAGGGTCGGCCCGATGGCCAGCGCTGCAACCATCGCACCCTCTGCCGCGGCGGTCATCGCACCGGCCAATGTCGAGCGCGTCGATCCGGCGCGCGTCGTCGCCTTCCTGGCGATGTGCTTCGGCATGTTCATGGCGTTCCTCGACATTCAGGTGGTGTCGGCTTCGCTGGCGGAAATCCAGGCCGGCCTCGCCGCCTCGAGCGACGAGATCACCTGGGTGCAGACGTCGTATCTGATGGCCGAAGTGGTCGCGATCCCGTTGTCCGGCTTTCTCTCCCGGGCGCTCGGCACGCGCATCATGTTCGCCACCTCGGCCGCCGGCTTCACCTTCGCCAGCCTGATGTGCGGCATGACCTCAACCATAGGCCAGATGATCCTGTGGCGGGCGGTGCAAGGCTTCATCGGCGGCGGCATGGTGCCGACGGTGTTCGCGTCTGCCTACACCATTTTTCCGCGCTCCAAGCAGCCGATCATCACGCCGCTCATCGGATTGGTCGCGACACTCGCCCCTACCATCGGCCCGACCGTCGGCGGCTATCTGACCGATCTCATGTCATGGCACTGGCTGTTCTTCATCAACATCGTGCCCGGCATTATGGTGACGATCGCGGCGATCACCCTGATCGACTTCGACAAACCGGATCTCTCGCTGTTCGACCGCTTCGACTGGGTCGGCCTGATCTTCATGGCGCTGTTTCTCGGCGCGCTTGAATATGTGCTGGAGGATGGCCCGCGTTACGACTGGTTCGAAGACCCGACGATCGCAATGGCCGCTGTGATTTCGGCGAGCGCCGCGGTGATCTTTTTCGCCCGCGTGCTCACGGCTTGGCAGCCGATCGTCGATCTGCGCGCGTTCACCGACCGCAATTTCGCGCTCGGCAGCATGTTCTCGTTCGTGCTCGGCATCGGCCTCTACGGCCTTACCTATCTTTATCCGATCTATCTCGGCCAAATCCGCGGCTTTAATGCGCTGATGATCGGCCAGACCTTGTTCATCTCCGGCGCCACCATGTTTCTCACGGCTCCGCTGGTCGGCCGGCTGATGACGCGGATAGACGCCCGGCTGATGCTGGCGTTCGGCTTCGCCGTCGTCGCGCTCAGCAACTGGCTGATGACCTGGCTGACCAAAGACTGGGAGTTTTGGCAGCTGTTCCTGCCGCAGGTGTTGCGCGGCTTCGGCATGATGTTCGCGATCGTGCCGATCACCAACATTTCGCTCGGCACGCTCGCACCGGAGCGGCTGAAGAACGCGTCGGGGCTGTTCAACCTGACGCGCAATCTCGGCGGCGCTGTCGGGCTTGCCGGCCTCAACACCGTGCTCGACAAGCGCATCGATCTGCACTTGGCGCGGCTGCACGATTCCATCAACTGGGCGCGCCGCCCGGTGATGGAGACGCTCAACAATTTTGCCGCCCGCATCCCGAGCTCGGACGCGCAGAACATGGCGCTCAAGCAGCTGTTTCTGTTCGTGCGCCAGCAAGCGACCGTCATGGCTTTCGCCGACGTATTTCTGCTGCTGTGCCTGTTGTTCGCGAGCTTCGCCGCCTTGGTCTGGCTGATGCGCCGTCCGCCGATGATCGGCGCTACCGCAACCACCGACACGCATTGACACAAGGGCTAAGGCGACGAGGCGGATAGCTTGCCCAACGTATCCTTCACCGTAAAGCGCGCCAGCGCGCAATCCTTGGTCTTCAAGCTAATGACGTCGCTCTCAGCCGCCCCCACGCTCAGGACAATGACCTTAATTTGGCTAAGCGCGGCGCAGCTTGCGCCAAGAAGCGGCGCCAGCGCCGCCTTACCATCAGCCGTGAGCGTGAGCGAAGCCTCCGAGGTCGGCGACTTGAGTAGGACGATTGGTTGTTCGGTTTTTGGATTGGCAGCCCAACCAAAGCCGACTAGCGCAGCCCCTGCCACGATACTGGCGTATTTAAGCTCGCGTCGAGAGCGTTCGGCTTCTTGCTTGATCGCGTCATAACGCACATAAGCAACAACTTTACTGATAAGTTTGTTGAGATAGCCGAACCAAATCTCATTGTCAGAGTGATTTTGCGGATCTGGCTGGTCGGCCACGAGTTCTTGGTGACGTAACGCAGCGGATTTTTGGTGGGCCAGCGCTACTGCAACAACGGTGTCGAAACCCTCCAATAGTGCAGGGTTGCGTTGGACAAAATTGCGCTGGGGCTCTCCAAGATCGAAGAATTCAGTGTAGCCGGCGTATGCGACCTTCATGGCCGAATTCACGGCGTACGCGGCGGCCAGGAGCGCGGCCAGCGCGCAAACCAACCCAACCCAAAGCCGAGGTTCGTTAGCTTCAAACCTTCCAATATTTGATAGTTGTGATCCTGCCAGCAGAGTCGTCCCGATCGCGCCGAAGGCAATGAGCGTCCACTTCACATTGCCGCGCAAATACTCGACGGCTTGCGCTACGTTAGTCTCATACTGGTCTGGCGTCGGATTCGCACTGCCCGCCATAAATCCGCAGTCCTACCGGCGTATGCAACTAGTCTTTCGACTTGAGGCCTTTGACCCCTTTGCCAGGCGCTGGCCTACGCTCGTCGGGGTCTGGCGCTGCGTACCCCGCTATTCCTGAGGTGCGGCCGGGATCGAGCTGAAAGCCCTTAGGAAAGCGTCCCTTTTTTGCACCCGGGCTCTTGGCACCGTCGTTTGACTTCCCTTGTGTTTCGGTCTGCGACGCTTTTTCTGACTGGTGCTTCTCGTGGGAGCTTTTGGGAGGCTGCTTGCCGGTCGTCATGGCATTTTTTCCCATCCGAGTTAAAACTCTTAAATTGAATAATCGATTTTATGCAACCTCGCAACTGCCAAAAAGAGAACTAATTGACTAACCGAACAACCAGCAGCTTCCCATACCCGCCTGCCGTCGGCGTCTGAATAATGATCGCCTCGCCGGCATCAAGCATTGTGGCGTCGCAGCCGGCGAGCTTTTCGATCCGCCCGTCCTTGCGCCGCACGCGGTTCTCGCCGACTTGACCGTCCTCGCCGCCCGCGAGCCCGAACGGCCGCACCCGGCGGTGGCCGGACAGGATGGTGCATTCCATTTTCTCGAGAAAGCGGATGGTACGACGGATGCCGTCGCCGGCTTTCCATTGGCCGCGTCCGCCGGAATCTTTGCGGATGTGAAAGTCCTCGAGCAGCACCGGATAGCGAAACTCCAGTACTTCCGGATCGGTGAGCCGCGTGTTGGTCATGTGGGTGTGGACGGCATCGGTGCCGGGAAAGCCCGGCCCGGCCGGCGAGCCGGAACAAATCGTCTCGTAATACTGGTAGCGGGCGTTGCCGAAATTGAGATTGTTCATGGTGCCCTGCGCCGCCGCCATGGCGCCGAGCGCGCCGAACAGACAATTGGTCACCTCCTGCGAGGTCTCGACATTTCCGGCCACCACGGCGGCGGGAAATTCCGGCGACAGCAGCGACTTTTTGGGAATGATGATGCGGATCGGCCGCAGGCAGCCGGCATTCATCGGGATGTCGTCGTCGACCATGACGCGGAAGACATAAAGCACCGCGGCGCGGGTCACCGGCTCCGGCGCGTTGAAATTGTTCGGTTGCTGCGCGCTGGTGCCGGTGAAGTCGACCGTGGCTTCGCGCTTCTTCTTGTCGACCGCGATGCGCACCTTGATCACGGTGCCCTGATCCATCTCGACCGCGAATGTCGAGTCGAGCAGACGGTCGATCAGGCGGCGCACGCTCTCGGCGGCATTGTCCTGCACGTGCCCCATATAGGCGCGCACCACCGGCAGCGTGAAATGGCGCACCATCCTGCGCAATTCGTGCACACCTTTCTCGTTGGCGGCGATCTGTGCCTTGAGATCGTTGATGTTCTGCACCGGATTGCGCGCCGGATAGGGCCCGCCGGTCAGCAACGCAGCAAGCTCCTTCTCGCGGAAACGGCCGCGGTCGACGAGCTTGAAATTGTCGATGTAGACGCCTTCCTGCGTGATGGTCGTGGCGTTCGGCGACATCGAGCCGGGCGAGATGCCGCCGACATCGGCGTGGTGGCCGCGCGAAGCGACCCAGAACAGGATTTTGCTGCCGTCGAATACTGGCGTGCAGACGGTGATGTCAGGCAGATGCGTGCCGCCGTTATACGGTGCGTTGATCGCATAGACGTCACCCGGGCGGATTTTTCCCCGGTTCTCGCGGATGATGGTTTCGACGGCACGATCCATCGAACCGAGATGCACCGGCATATGCGGCGCGTTGGCGACCAGCGAGCCGTCGCCGTCGAACAACGCGCAGGAAAAATCGAGCCTTTCCTTGATATTCACCGAGTAGGCGGTGTTCTGCAGGGCCACGCCCATCTGCTCGGCAATCGACATGAACAGATTGTTGAACACCTCAAGCATCACCGGATCGGCGCGGGTGCCAATCGCCCGCGGCCGCGTCAGTTTTTTGATCCGCCGCAACACCAGGTGATTCTTGGCGGCCAGTTCGGCTTGCCAACCATGCTCGACCACCACGGTCTGATGCGGCTCGACGATGATCGCCGGGCCTTTCACCTTGTGTCCCGGCGCCAGCGTTTCGCGCAGATAGACGAGTGCGCGCCGCCATTTACCGCCGGAGAAGAAGCGCTCGCGGCGCGCCGGCGACGGCAGCTTCGTGCGTTTTATCTTGTGCATGGGTTCTTTGAAGCGCGCGCCGCCGCCCACGGCTTCGACGGACGCCGCCTCGAGCACCAACGATTTTTTGCGGTCGATAAAGCCGAAGCGCGCTTTGTGCGCCCGCTCGAAGGTGGCTTTTATCTTGGCTAGCTTTAGACCATCCGCGTCGACAAACAGCGCCGTGTCCGTCCCGGCGTAACGGATGTGGGCGCGCACGTGAACCTTGATCTTGTCAGGCACCACACCCTGCGCCTCAACTTCCTGATTCGCCGCCTTGGAAAGTTTTCGCGCTACTTTCTCGAGGGTCCCGCGCGCATCCTCCCCGAACGGCTCCTCGATCGCCTGCTGGCGGACGCTGCGGATGTCGGCAAGCCCCATGCCATAGGCCGATAACAGCGACGAGAATGGATGGATCAGCACGCTGGTCATGCCGAGCGCGTCGGCAACGAGGCAAGCGTGCTGGCCGCCAGCGCCACCGAAACAATTGAGCGTGTAGCGCGTAACGTCGTAACCGCGCTGCACCGAGATTTTCTTGATCGCGTTCGCCATGTTCTCGACGGCAATCTTGATGAAGCCGTCGGCGACCTGTTCGGGCTTGCGTCCGTCGCCGATCTGTTTCGCCAGCGCCGCGAACGCGGCGCGGACCGATTGAGCGTCGAGCGGCTCATTCTGCCGCGGCCCGAATATCTTGGGGAAGAAATCGGGCAGAAGCTTCCCGACCATCACATTGGCGTCGGTGACAGCCAGCGGCCCGCCACGCCGATAACACTTCGGGCCGGGATTGGCGCCGGCCGAATCCGGTCCGACGCGAAACCGCGCGCCATCATAATGCAGGATCGAGCCACCGCCGGCAGCGACGGTGTTGATCAGCATCATCGGCGCGCGCATGCGCACGCCCGCGACTTCGGTCTCGAAGGTGCGCTCGTATTCGCCGGCAAAATGCGACACGTCGGTCGAGGTGCCGCCCATGTCGAAGCCGATCAGCCGATCGAAGCCGGCTTGCCGGCCGGTCTCTGCCATGCCGACGACGCCGCCCGCCGGGCCGGACAGGATTGCGTCCTTGCCGCGGAATAATTCCGCCGCCGTCAGCCCGCCGGACGACATCATGAACATGAGCTTGGTTTCCCCTCCCCCTTGTGGGGAGGGGCCAGGGGTGGGGGTCGGAGGGCCAGTTCTGTGCAAAGACTGGCGCACTTGCTCCCGTCCACGTACCCGTCCGACCTCCCGACCCCCCACCCTACCCTCCCCCACAAGGGGGGAGGGAATAAGCTCCCCTGCCACCTGCTCCACATAGCGGCGCAGGATCGGCGATAGATAAGCGTCGACCACGGTGGTGTCGCCGCGGCCCACCAGCTTGATCAGCGGCGAGACTTCGTGGCTGGCCGAGACCTGCGTGAACCCCAAGTCGCGGGCGAGCGCGGCGACCTGCCGCTCGTGCTCGCCGTAGCGGTAAGCGTGCATCAGCACGATGGCGACGGCGTGGATGCCGTCGTGCTTGGCGCGCACAAGCTCGGCGCGCACCGCATCGACGTCGAGCGCGCGCTCGACATTGCCGTCGGCGCGCACGCGCTCGTCGACCTCGGCGACGCGCTCATAAAGCATGTCCGGCTTGATGATATGTTTGGCAAAAATTTTCGGCCGCGCCTGATAGCCGATACGCAGCGCGTCACGGAAACCTTTGGTGATGAGCAGAAGCGTGCGCTCGCCCTTGCGCTCTAGCAGCGCGTTGGTCGCGACCGTGGTGCCCATTTTGACCGCGCCGATGCGCGCCTCAGGAATAGGCTCGCCTGGCGCCAGCCCAAGCAACCGGCGCATGCCGGCCACTGCCGCGTCGGCATAGGCTTCCGGATTTTCCGACAGTAATTTGCGGGTGACGAGCGCGCCGTCAGGCCGCCGGCCGATCACGTCGGTGAAGGTGCCACCGCGGTCGATCCAGAATTCCCATTGATCCATCTAAGTACCTGTTATCGCTAGATATTCTAAATTCGCAAGACATTCACAAATGACCAAGAACAATCGAGTTCTCGAGTGGTTATGCCGACACGATTTCCATTTTTTCTACAAAACATTCACAGCAGGTCGCGAGGGCAAAGAACCTTCAGTTGGTGGCTTGGCTTCTCGACTGGAAACTGACCTAACAATGCTCGTTACACACCAACCCCAACAGGAGTTTCCAATGGCAGACGAAGATAATAAGCGTATGAAGTCAATCGGCGTTATTCCGATTTCCAAATTGACCAGCCTCAAGGAGTTCAAGACGTGGACAGAGGCGTCGGCACGATATACGGAGGCAAAAGACGCCTCGAAGAATGCCAAGGCAAAGATGCGCGAGGCACTGAAGAAGCACTCGCCGTCCTTGAAGAACGTCGAGAACGTCGATTTCCTGATGGCGGCTGACGGCAAATCGCTGAATGTCTACCAAATCAACCGTTCGCCAATCACACGAAAGCGCAACGTGGATGAGTTGGAGTTCGCCTAAGACAACTCCACATTCTTGAAGCGTGAAAGACGGGTGGATCAGTTTTTCCACCCGTTTTAAATCCTTCACGCTGTAAGGATCAACGCCGTGCTCCTGACCATCGGCTGGAAATGAAATGAACTGCCTCTTGACCTTCCCATTTGCCTTATTCTTGCAACATAAAAGCCAGGGTTGTTGATCCTGGCTAAATTAAGCCAAAGGTCACTTGTGCCGCGGTTCGCTTTCCCAAAGGTCATGACGCTTACGACGCTCGCCAACATGCGCACGTTGATGCGCCATTTGCCAGGCGCGAAAACGGAGCGATCACCGCTTCGATAATCGTCCTTTGTAATATCCCCGCACAATCATACGGTTATAGCGCCAAAACTAAGTTGTAACCCGTCTCGTTTCCTTTTAAGACGGTGATGCAAATCAAAGTTGCTTTTTGATACTGTTTCCCGTTCCGATTCTTGGTCCTGCGCGAGAAAGACGATGTCGTTATTGAATCAACCTACACAGGTCCACGCCCAATTTCCGAGTTTGTTCAAGGCGATTACCGATGGGCAGGCACCTAAAAAATTCAACAGAGAATTTTTGAGGGATCTTGGATTTAAATCCTCCAACCATTTGGCTTTGATCCCGCTATTTAAAGGACTCGGATTTATCAACCCTGATGGTGCGCCAACCGAACGCTACCGTTCATTACTCGACAAGACAAAGACAAGCAAAATTATCGCGGAGGCTATAAAGGAGGCATATCCATGAAATCCGACGGTCGCGCGTCTGAATAGTATTTCTCGATCATAGAGACGCTAGTTCCCGTATTGGAAGCAGTAAATCGGAATCCCGTCCCTCAATTTCTCTGTGATGTAAAAATGGCGAAGGCAATAGACGGTGTGTTTCTTTCTGTCTGAATCAAGTTCAGCATTGGCAGCCTTTAGTAGGTTGTTGAATCCCTCTCGAAAGTCTCCGATTACCTGTCCTTTATCGTCGCACCAAACGAAATCATTCGGCTGACAGAAGTCGTTCGCTGATTTCCTGTCAACCAGTAGCTCCCTAATTACCTCAGCTGCCTTTGCCATCCCGGAAACTTCGCGTCGCTTGGCTTGCCACGCTCGTCGGGCGCAAATCTCGTGATACTGCCCATGGGTAAACATTAGCAAAAATATTCACACGGGAATATAGGCATTATAAGACATTGAAATCATTGTATTTTGTCCAGCCACGGTAAATCCAGAATTCCCAGCTTGCCGGCATGCGAGAATAATAATCCAAACCGCTCATTCCCGCCAAAGGCGGGAATCCAGTGGAGCCATTTAAAGAACTAAAGCCCCTCGCCGATGCGGGGACGAGCGGAGTTACGGTTTATCAGCCGCCAAAAGATTGGCGATTGTCCGGACTTCATTGCGCGCGTATTTCGGCAGCCCGGCGCTGATCGAATCGCCGGAATTGAACGACGATTGCCCCATCAGCACCTGCGCCGGCACGAGGTTGCGCAGCACCGGCACTTTCTCGAAATCCTTCTTCTTATCGAGCACGCTTTCGTCGATCGCCAGCACCATGTAGGCGGTGACGACGGTCTTGTTGGCGTCGGTAGGATGATTTTGAAACACGGCGAGCAGCTTGCCGAACTTCATGATCTGGTTGACATAGAAAATATTCTGCTCGAGCACGCCGACAACCGGTGTGTCGAGGACGGTCAGCTCTTTTAGGCCGGCCTGATCGATATCGGCCGGCGCGAGCGCCGACAGTTCGCCTTCGAAATCGATGTGGTCGGGGACTTTTTTGACGGTGTCGCGCAGCTTGTTGACCAGCATGACACCAAGCGGAATCTTGCCCTCGAGCTTATAGGTCGACTCGATGCAGATCAGCGCCGTACGGCCGGTGCACCATTTGCGGTCCGGATTAGCGTTGCCGGTACCCTGCGGCTCGGGGAGCGTGACGTCGCCGGCGGCGATGAGCTTGTGCTTGATCGCCGGATCGATCTTTTCCAGGAATGGCAGCGTCACGTAGCGCGCGAGGTTGAATGTGCCCGGCGGCCGTTCGAGCACGAAGCGCGCCTGCGCCACGTAGACGTTGAGCTTTTCCAGCACCGGGCCCGCCGGCGCATCGGCACTTGCCGCCTTAGTGATCGTCGGTTCGGCGTAGGCGGGATAAAGCGACAGAAATTTCTTCTGCGCCGGTAGTGTTTGGGTCCAGTCGGCGAAGGCGATCAGGTTTGCCACCGCAGCGGCGCTGTCGGCTCCATCGCTGAACGCGATCATGCCCGGCTTGAGCCGCGCGACGTCGAAATTCGGCGGCGAGCCCGCCTCCTCGATGCGATAGTCTTCCGCGCTCGCGGCCGACAACGCCCCCAACAAGGCGACCAGCGCGATCGCATTGGCCAGAGAAGCGACGCCGTTCTTCGAACGGCTATGCCGTTTCCACATGGCGGTATCTTTCCGTCGTCTGGAGTGCATCTCGATTTTGGGAGTATCGGGATGCACTTCCAGATACTATGATTTTGCGCATGTCCTTATCGGAAAAACCGGTGCCCACTTTTTCGGGACATGCGCGAAGCTTCAGTTGGGCCGACCGCCCCAAAAACCGCCGCGGTCCCACGGTGCGAACAAGCCACGTGCCACCGGCTGTCGTCGATCCCCTTGGTAGCCATCCCCGGTATAATACGACGATCCGGGGCCATGGCCTCCCCAACCCCACGAACCCCAACTTTGTGCCTCGACCGGCTCGGGGCTGCGCGCCGCCTCGGCGTCGCCGCGCGAAACCAGCTGGTTTTGTGTGTCGTTGACCTTGCCGTCAGGCTCGACCCGGAAGTGCTCGATGAAAGTTTGTCCGGTGGGCTGGACGTTAGTTTGGTCGCCAAACAGGCTCACGGTCTGGCCGCCTCTTTGCCCGCCGGTGATGCGGTTGCCGCTCAGATAGTCGATCGGCAGATCGACCATATGGAGCTTAGCTTCCGGCGACGGTCCGTTGAGCGGCGCCTTCGGCGCGATCCCTTCGGCCCAAATGGTTTGCAAGATCGGCTCGAAGATCGGCAACGCCACGCGGGCTCCGGTCGCAGTCGTGCCCAGCGAGCGGCGCTTGCCGTCGCCATTGTCATAGCCGACCCACACCGCGATCGTGACATCGTTGGTGAAACCGACGAACCAGCCGTCGACGGCATCTTCGGTCGTTCCGGTCTTGCCGGCGACGTAAGGCGACAACCCACCGATCGCGCGCGCGGTGCCGCGCGCGACGACACCCTGCAGCATGGTCTTGAGCTGATAAAACGACGTGCGGTCAGCGGCGCCGACGAAAGGCAGCGGCGTATCCGGGTACTTGAACACCGCCTGCCCGTCCAGCTCGATCGAATCGATGGCGTGCGGGTGAGGCAGCGCGCCTTCATTGGCGACCGCGGCATAGAACCCGGCGAGATCGATCATGCGCACGGGCTGTGCGCCGAGCACGAACGGATAGTAGCGGACGCAATCGTTATAGATTTTTGCCGCAACGGCGGTGGCACAGACTTCGTCGAGGCTTTTCTCCGGGTCGGCGCTGATGCCGCCGTCGAGCAGATGCGCGGTCACAACGTTCACCGAATTCTCCAGCCCGCGCCGCATTGTGAACAGGCCGCCGATGCCGCCGTCGGCATTGCGCGGCGACCAGAAATATTCCGGGTGCAAGGCGGCGGCGCCGCCGATCTCACGGGAGATAATGGTGTTGCCAGCTCCGCCTGAGCCGACCGGCGCCAGCGTTATCGGATCGTCGGGCACCAGCGTGTTAGGCTGCAATCCCGCCTGCAGCGCCGTCAAATAGGTCAGCGGCTTCATCGCCGAACCGGGCTGGCGCTGCGTCTGTGAGGTGCGATTGAGCTGGCTCAAGGCGTACGAGAAGCTTCCGGCCATCGCCAAAATGCGGCCGGTCTTGTTCTCCAGCACCAAGGCCGCGCCTTGCACTGTCGGCCGGATGCGCAATTCAACGCGACCGCCGACGGCAACCGGCGCGGCAGCAACTGCACCGGCCGCCCCGGGAGCGGTTCTGGGCTTGGCGACCGCCTTGGTTTCCGTGACATGGACATAGATCACGTCGTGGAGACCCAAGTTGCGCCTGGCTTGCCAGTTCGCCAGGTTCAGCGGCAGCACGCGGCCATCCCGCAGCCCGACCCGGACCAAACCGTCACCGCGCTTGCCGCCCCGGTCGAGGATGACGGCCGGCTCCCAATGCACGTCGGACAACGGCATGCGCAACTCTTGCAGCGCCTGTTGCCAGGCCGGTAGCGCGCCGGGCGCACCGGCCGCGACGCTCTGCTTGCTCAAAAGCAGCTTCTGGATGGCGTCGCCGATATTAGCTTCGGGTCCGCGGAACTGCGCGCGGCCGGAACTGGCCTCGTAGCGCGCGAGACCCTCCTGGAGTGCCGTTTCCGCCTCGCGTTGCAACGTCGCGTTGATGGTCGAGTGCACCATATACGGCTCGGCGGTCAGGCTCACGACACCATCCGACTTCGCCTCCCGGCCGAGGAAATCAACAAAGTGCAAACCGCTGTCGCGTCGCTTCTGGACGAAAGCGACGAGCTTCGGGGGTGCCGCCAGCGCGCGATCCTTGTCTTCGGCGGAGATGACGCCGTCTTCCTGCATACGGCCGAGCACATAAGCGAGGCGTTCCTTGGCGCGTTCCGGATGCCGATCCGGATTGAAAAAGCTCGGGCCCTTGAGGAGGCCTGCGAGCATGGCGCCTTCGGCCAGCGTGAGGTTTTTCGCCGGCTTGCCGAAATAGCTGCGCGCCGCCATCTCGACGCCCCAGGAGCCGCGGCCGAGATAGGCGGAATTGAGATAGAGTTCGAGAATTTCCTGCTTGCTGAGCGTGTTTTCGACGCGCGACGCGACGATCATCTCGCGGATCTTGCGCTCGTAGGTCACGTCGTCGCCGACCAGAAGGTTCTTCACCACCTGCTGAGTGATGGTCGAGCCGCCCTGCGGGTGGCCCGGATTGGCGAAATTGCCGATGAAAGCGCGGATGATACCGCGCTCGTCGACGCCGTGATGGTCAAAAAAGCGCCGGTCTTCGGCGGCGACGAACGCTTTCTGCACCGAGTCCGGGATGGTGGCGAGCGGGATCCAGACCCGCCGGTTGCGCGGCTCGAACACATTGGCGAAATTGCCGCCCTTGCCGTCGAGGACCACGCTCATGCTCGGGAGCTTCCGGCCCTTGAGCCGCGTTGCGTCGGGCAAATCGGCAGCGGCGTTGTTATAGAACTCGATCACTTGGCCGAGGTCGACCACCGGACTGGCGACATTCTCGTTCTTGCAGAACTGATGGTAGGCGGTGTTGAGGTCGGCGAAATTGATGCCGTGAAAGGCCTTGATATCGCCGGCGACCATTTTTGGATCGTTCAAGGCGGTTGAGATCAGGTCGTCGAGGTTGATCGATTCGATATCGAAGGCTTGGCGCATATGGGCGCAGCCGTCGCGCAGAACCTGCACCACCTCGGCGCGGTCTTGCACCGGATCGAAATGGGTCTTCACCGCCTGCGGCTGCGTCGTCACTTCGCTGAGCGCCAGCGCAGTCGCGAAAATCTTGACCAGAATCATGTCCATGGCGGGAGGGGAACACAGCCGAGTTTGAGGGGTCCGACAAGATGGAACAGCCAGTATAGCTATCCGATCCTTACAAAAAGACTTTTTTGCGGGTCTTTTGTGCCGCCTCCCGATGGCATCGGCATGACATGCGACGATCGGGCCGCCGCCAGCCCGGCCAAAGCCGTCCGGCTGTGCCGGCTGAGGTCAGTCCGGTCAAGCCTCAAGTTCTCGCAAGCCAACTCACCTTTTCCCCGGCACCAATCCGTCGAAATGATGGCGCTTCTGCAGCCAGGCCAGCACGCCCAGCGCCGGCAGCCCGATCAGTGCGCAGATGACGAAATAAGCAGGCCAGCCGACGCCGTGCTGCAGATAGCCCGAACCGAGCGAGAAGACGGTGCGCCCAAGCGCGGCGAGCGCGGTCAAAAGCGCAAATTGCGTCGCGGTATAGAGGGGATTACGACAAAGCGCTGAGAGGTAGGCGACGAAGATCACGGTCCCGAGCGCGTCGGTAAAGAACTCGATGGTCGTGGTGAGCGTCAGCAATGGCAGGCTCTGGCCGACCACCGCCTGCCAGGAAAAGGCGAGGATCATGATCGTCTGCAGCACGCCGCCGATCCACAGGCTCGCGGACAGCGGCACGGCGCGTGCGATCAGGCCGCCGGCAAATCCGCCAAGGAGCGCGGCGATGAAGCCAACGCCGTTACGGATGGTCGCAAGTTGAGTGAGCGTAAAGCCCAGATCGAGCACGAATGTCGTCAACAACGCGAAAGCGAGCGCATCGGCGAGCTTGAACAGCACCACGAACACCAGCACGACGAACGCCAGTTCGCGGGAGAGAAAATCGCGGAAGCTGTCGAGCGCCGACCGGAATGCGCGCGCCAACGCATTGCGGTGCTCGGGAAGCGCATGGTCGGCTTCCGCCGTGGCGGAGCCTACGGGCTCGGTCGCCAGCAGGGTCGCCGTGACGCCGACAAGGATCAGCACCGCCATGACGGCGTAGCAGGCCGTCCAGGCGGCGTGTTGCCCGAGTGTCGACTGGAAGGCCGTGACCAGGAATAGCGCGCCGGCGCCGGACACCAGAGCGCCGACGCGATAGGCCGCGACATAGGAGGCCATGCCGGCCGCCTGCTCGTCTTCCGGCAGGCTTTCGACCCGGAAGGCATCGACGACGATGTCCTGGGTGGCCGAAGCCGTGGCGACGATGACCGCGCCAACGACGACTGTAAGCACGGAGACGGTCGGGTCGCACGAACCGAGGAAAAGGATCGCGGCCATCAGCCAGATTTGCGCCAGCAGCAGCCAGCCGCGGCGGCGCCCCAAAAGCTTTCCGAGAACCGGCACATCGAGGGCATCGACCAGCGGCGCCCAAAGGAATTTGAAATTGTAGGGGACGGCCACGGCGGTCACGAGGCCAATGGTTTTGACGTCGATGCCGCTGACTTTCAGCCACGCCTGCAAGGTCGCGCCGGTCAGGACAAGGGGTAAGCCGCTGGAGAAGCCGAGCAGGAGGACGATCAGCACGCGCCGCTGCAGATAGACCGCAAGCGAGTCGGCAATGGATCGGCGGGCGGGAGACTCGGTGCTGGTCATCAAGCGTTGATGGCGCGAACAAACGCTCCCGCACAAGGGGTGAGGGAGATCACTCCCCGGCCTCTAACCTGCGAACGCCGGTTGCGATGACATTCGAATTGGCCGACGCGGGTTTCGCCGCCAGTTCCGCGCTGAGCTCGACCTGTTGAATGCGCTCGCCGTGCGCTTCGATCTTGTCGATTGAGATGATGGCCTGCCGGATATCCTCGTTCGACTGATTGAAATGGCTCTGCAGCCTGCGTACGCGCTCGCCGAGCAGGCCGACGTCCTTCACCAGCCGCGCCACTTCGTCGCGGATCTGGTCGGCGGCTTCGCGCATGCGCGCATCGCGCTGGATTTGCTGCACCACCTGGATGGCGAGCATGAGGATCGACGGCGACACCACCACGACGCGCGCCCGGTAAGCCCTTTGCACCAGATCGTCGAAACCGTCGTGCAGCTCGGCATAGATCGATTCCGACGGCACGAACAGAAACGCCATGTCCTGCGTCTCGCCGGGGATCAGATATTTCTGCGCGATGTCGGCGACGTGCTTGCTGACGTCGGTGCGCAGGCGCTGCGCCGCCGCCTTGCGCTCCTCGTCCGATTTGGCGTCGCGATAGGCGGTGACGCCTTCGAGCGGAAATTTGGCGTCGATCACCAGCGGGCGCTGATCGGGCAGGAACACGCAGCAGTCGGGACGGGTCTTGTTCGGCAGCGTCGGCTGAAACGCATAGGCGCCTTTCGGCAGGCCGTCCTGGATGATCGTCTCCATCCGCCATTGGCCGAAGGCGCCGCGCGATTGCTTGTTGGCGAGCACGCCCTGCAGCGACGTCACCTGGGTGGCAAGATCGGTGATGTTCTTCTGCGCCCGATCGATGACCGCAAGCCGCTCGCCGAGCTTTTGCAGATTTTCGGCGGTGCTTTGCTTGGTCTTTTCCAGCGAATCGCCGAGGCGATGCGAGACCGAATCGAGGCGCTCATTGACGCTGTGCGCGAGCTGCGACTGACCCTTGGCGAGCATGCCGATCATCGCCTCAAGCCGCGCTGCGGCGTCGGCCTGCGCCCGCGTCAGCTCCGCCATCAGCGGATCTTCGGCCGGCGCGGCCCGGCGGGAGCGCCAAAGCACGATCGCGATAGCGGCAAGCGCGATGCAGGCGATCCCAACGGCGATCAGAGCGATGACCGAGGGGTCGGTTATCGGCAAGCCGTCGATCGATAAGCCTTTAATGGAGAAGCTTTGGGTCATGCGCTTCGTCTTACGTGATTCGCCGCACGAGACGCCCAACTAGCATCAAGAGTTGTTAAGAACAAATGAAGAACATATCTAGCGCAGATGCGGTAATTTCCGCAACACAGCGCGCACAATTGACCCCACTTTATGCACCGCTTACATCGCGGACATGGTTGGTGAGCTATGGCTTTGCGGGACATACTGAAAATTCCGGACAAAAGGTTGCGGCTGGTGTCCGAGCCGGTCAAACGCATTGACGCCGGCATCCGGGCACTCGCCGACGATATGTTCGAGACCATGTACGACGCGCCCGGCATCGGGCTCGCGGCCATCCAGGTCGGAGAGCCCAAGCGCGTCGTGGTCATGGACCTGTCGAAAAGGGATGAGGCGCAGGAGCCGCGCGTCTTCATCAATCCGGAGGTCACGTGGGCGTCGAACGAGACTTCGACCCACGAGGAAGGCTGCCTGTCGATCCCGGAATATTACGAGGAGGTCGAGCGGCCGCTCCGGGTGAAGGTGAAATATCTCGACCTCGAGGGCAAAACGCACGAGATCGAAGCCGACGGCCTGTTCGCGACCTGCCTGCAGCACGAGATCGATCACACCAACGGCGTGCTGTTCATTGACTACATCTCCAAGCTCAAACGCGACCGGGTCATCAAGAAATTCACCAAGGCGGCCAAGACAGCGAAGACGGATAAACCAGCGAAGAAGCAGGCGGAGGCGTGATTGCCGCTTCGCCTGGTGTTCATGGGTACGCCGGATTTCGCCGTACCGACGCTGCTCGAGCTTGTCGGCGCCGGCCACGACATCGCGGCGGTCTACACGCGCGCGCCGCAGCCCGCCGGCCGCGGCATGGAACTGCGCCCTAGTCCGATCGCGCGCGAAGCGTCGCGGTTCGGATTTCCGGTTGTGACGCCGAAGACGCTGCGGACCGCTGACGCGGCTCAACTGATGCGCGCGCACAGCGCCGACGCCGCCGTCGTCGTCGCCTATGGATTGATCCTGCCGAAGCCGATCCTGGAGGCTTATCCACTCGGCTGTTTCAACCTGCACGCTTCGCTGCTGCCGCGCTGGCGCGGCGCGGCCCCGATCAATCGCGCCATCATGGCCGGCGACCCTGAGACCGGGGTCATGGTGATGAAGATGGAGGAAGGGCTCGATACCGGCCCGATCGCCATGGCGGACCGCGTCGCGATCGGCGCCGACGAGACTGCCGGCAAATTGCACGACCTATTAGCCCAGCGCGGCTCCAAGCTGATGGTGGTGGCGCTCGCCGCGCTGGAACGCGGCACGCTGCAATTGACGCCGCAGCCCGAAGCCGGCGTGACCTACGCCAACAAAATCGACAAGACCGAGACCCGCATCGACTGGACGCTATCGTGGCACAAAGTCCACGACCATTGCCGCGGGCTGTCGCCGTTCCCGGGCGCCTGGTTCGAGCTTGGCGATATCGGCCGTATCAAGGTGTTGCGCACGACCAAAGGCGCCGGCGGCGGCACGCCCGGCCAGGTGCTCGACGACCAACTGACCGTGGCGTGCGGCGACGGCGCCGTGCGGCTGGTGGAGCTGCAGCGCGCCGGACGCCAGCCGATGCGGCCGGACGAGTTCTTGCGCGGCACGCCAATCGTGGCCGGCACCGTGCTGCGGTAAAGGCGATCATGCCGCGCTACAAGCTCACCATCGAGTATGACGGCACGCCGTTTGTCGGTTGGCAGGTGCAGGACAATGGCACCTCGGTGCAGGGCGTCGTCGCCGACGCGGCGTTCGCTTTCACCGGCGAGCGGACCGCGGTTTCCGGCGCCGGGCGGACCGATGCCGGCGTGCACGCGCTCGGCCAGGTCGCCCACGTCGATCTCGGCAAGGATTGGGAGCCAGACACGGTGCGTGACGCGCTCAACGCCCATTTACGCCCGCACCCGGTCGCGGTGCTCACGGCCGAGCGCGTTGCCGACGATTTCGATGCGCGGTTCTCCGCGACGCGGCGGCATTATCTCTACCGGGTCGTCAACCGCCGCGCCGATCTCGCGCTCGACCAACAGCGCGCCTGGCGCGTGCCCCGTCCGCTCGACGTGGCCGCGATGCACGCGGCGGCGCAGAAGCTCGTCGGCCGGCACGATTTCACCACCTTCCGTTCCACCGAATGCCAGGCGAAGTCGCCGGTGAAGACGCTCGACCGGCTCGACGTCACACGCGACGGCGACGAAGTACGCATCACCGCTATGGCGCGCTCGTTTCTGCACAATCAGGTGCGCTCGATGGTCGGCTCGCTCATTCATGTCGGCGAAGGTAAATGGAGCGCCGACGATCTTGCGGCGACGCTCGCGGCCCGCGACCGCACCGCCTGCGGCCAAGTCGCCCCGCCGCTGGGGCTTTATCTGGTGAGGGTGGAGTATTGATCAGGCGTCATGCCGGGCTTGTCCCGGTCATCCACTCCTTGCCTAATCGATCAACGCCGGGAGGATGGGTCTACTTTATGACAAATGGGCGCAACGGCATTTTGTATGTCGGTGTCACGAGCAATTTGCCGCGGCGTGCTTTCGAACATCATCAAGGGCTGGTTGGCGGATTTACAAAGCGGTACGGTTTAAAACAAATCGTCCGTTTATTGCGAGCACCACGATGACATCCGCTATGCGATCCAACGCGAGAAGACGATCAAGCATTGGCCCCGCGCATGGAAAGTGCGCCTTATCCACAGTGTAAATCCGGAGTGGGACGACCTGTACGATACGCAGATTTGACGTGCCTGTTCTCGACGCCGAATTAATCAACGTCATGGCCGGGCCTGTCCCGGCCATCCACGTCTTTCGCGCACGCAAAAAGCCGTGGATGCCCGGCACAAGGCCGGGCATGACGAGGCAGAGTTCATGCCTCTCCGGCCGGCCCCGGAATGACGGCTACCCAAAATACTTGTCGATGATCCGCCGGTAGATTTTCGTCAGCATGACGAGATCGCCGACCGGGGCGCATTCGTCGACCTGGTGCATGGTCTGGCCGACCAGGCCGAATTCCAGCACCGGGCAATAATCCTTGATGAAGCGGGCGTCGGACGTGCCGCCGGAGGTCGAGAGCTTCGGCGTGCGGCCGGTGATTTCGGCGATGGCGGCGGCCGCCAGATCGGTGAACGGTCCCGGCTTGGTCACGAATACATCGGCGTTCGACGGCTGCCAGTCGAGGGAAAACTGCACGCGGTCGGCTGCGGCGGCTTGCGCACGCCGCTCGATCAAGGCCTTCAGCTCGGCCCGGCTGTGGCAGTCGTTGTAGCGGATGTTGAAACGCGCACGCGCTTCGCCGGGAATGAGATTGACGGTCGGGTTGCCGACGTCAACCGAGGTGAATTCCAGATGCGAAGGATCGAAGTGTTGGCTGCCACTGTCGAGCGGCGCCTGCAAAGCGGTGACCAAGGTCACGAGCCTGCGGATCGGATTGTCGGCGCGATCAGGATAGGCGACGTGGCCCTGGCGGCCGGTCACGATCAGCGTGCCGTTAAGCGAGCCGCGGCGCCCGGCCTTGATGGTGTCACCGATGGCCTCGACATTGCTCGGCTCGCCGAGGATGCAGTGGTCGAACGTCTCGCCGCGCTCGGCGGCCCATTTTAGGAGCTTGATCGTGCCATTCACCGCGACGCTCTCCTCGTCGCCGGTGACGAGGAGCGACAGCGAGCCGCGTTTCGGCCGGCCGCCGTTGGCTGCCAGGTGATCGAGCGCAGCCGCCACGAAGCAGGCAATGCCGCCCTTCATGTCGACCGCGCCGCGCCCGTAAAGCTTGTCGCCCGCAACCTCGCCGGCAAACGGCGGATGCCGCCACGCATTTTCATCGCCCGGCGGCACCACGTCGGTATGGCCGGCGAACATCAAATTCGGCTGCTCGGTGCCGATGCGGGCATAAAGGTTCTCGACCGGCTCCGTGCCGGGCTCGGTAAATGTCGGCCGATAGACGGCAAAACCCGCCTTCGCCAATGTGCCCTGCAAATAGGCGAGCGCCCCGCCCTCCTCCGGCGTCACGGAGCGGCAACGAATGAGATCGCGGGCGATGGCGACGGGATCGGCGGTCATTGTCGATAATCTAGCCTGCGCCGTCAGGCTTTAGCGAGCGGGTCGGGCCCGTAGCGATTCGGGCCGGGCGTGCCGCGGCGAAAGCCGAGTTCGATCAGCAGAGCCAGGCTGACGACTCCGACGATCACGATGAACGCGAATGAAATCAGATTCGCCGTCGACAACGTGTTTTGATTCGGATGTGTCCGCAACCAACCAGCGAAGCGAAGCACATCAAACAGCGCCAGCAGGATGTAGGCTACGCCGATCACCCAGGTGGAGACATTGCGGTCATGACCCCGTTTCACGGAGATGACGAATTGCGGATAGAGGAAGACGAACAAGACGATGTCCATGGCCATATCGCCGGCGGCTTCGTTCGCAATCGCCTCCGCCGCCACCGCCGCGGCGACGGCAATCAGAATCTGGATGATGAAAACAACAATCCCCGTCAGCCAAAATGTCCTGCGGCTAATACGCCCGTCAAAATCGCCGAAAAAAGGTATCCACTTCATCACGGCACGGACTTAGAAATGCTGATCGGCAGCAAACCAATCGATCTCCGCGGAGGATCGCCGGCCGGTCAACGTGTCGCCAGCGGATCGGGCCCATGTTGATTGGGTCCGACCGTGCCCCGCCGAAAACCGAGTTCGATCAGCAAAGCGATGCCGAACACCCAGAACGGAATCAAAATACCGAGCGCGAGCCAATTGGACTGGTCGACGTCAACGGACCACCCCAGAACGCTGAACAGGTCGACCACGGCGTTCACCGTGAAGAAGATGATCAACAGCCAAACCGGCAAGTCGCGGTCGTGGGCGCGCTTGATGGCGATGGCGAATTCCGGATAGGTGAAAGCGAGGTCGACGATGGCGCTTAGTCGTTCGCCTTGAATCTGATCGGCAGCCAAGCACGCCAGAAAATTGGCGATATAGACTGCCCCGAACGCGATCCAGAACGTCTGTCGGCCGATGCGGCCATGAAAGCCGTTGAGGAGATAGGCCCAATCCATGGGTACGAGCCAACTCAATCGCGCAGCAATTCGTTGATGCTGGTCTTGGCGCGGGTTTTTTCGTCGACGCGCTTGACGATCACCGCGCAGGCGAGACTCGGGGTCGCTTCACCGTTGCCGCGCGGCGCGCCGGGCATGCTGCCCGGCACGACCACGGCGTAGGACGGCACCTCTCCCAGAAATATCTCGCCGCTGTTGCGGTCGACGATCTTGGTCGAAGCGCCGATGAAGACGCCCATCGCCAGGACAGCGCCTTCGCGCACGATCACGCCCTCGGCCACCTCCGAACGTGCCCCGATAAAGCAATTGTCTTCGACGATCACCGGACCGGCCTGCAACGGCTCGAGCACGCCGCCGATGCCGGCGCCGCCGGAGATGTGACAATTCTTGCCGATCTGCGCGCACGAGCCGACCGTCGCCCAGGTGTCGATCATGGTGCCTTTATCGACATAGGCGCCGAGATTGACAAAGCAGGGCATCAACACCACGCCCGGGGCGATGTATGCCGAGTGCCGCACCACGCAGCCCGGCACGGCGCGAAAACCGGCAGCGCGAAAGCGCGCGTCGTCCCAATTGTCGAACTTGGAGGGGACCTTGTCCCACCAAGCCGCGCGGCCCGGCCCGCCGGGAATGATGGTCATGTCGTTCAGCCGGAACGACAGCAGCACCGCCTTCTTCAGCCACTGATTGACGCGCCAGGCGCCATCCGCCGCCTTCTCCGCCACGCGCGCGGCACCGCGGTCCAAAAGGTCGAGCGCTTCGTCGACCGCTTCACGCACCGCGCCCTTGGCGGTGGGGCCGATCTGTTCGCGCCGCTCGAACGCCGCGTCGATGGTCTCGGCGAGCGTGTGGCTGGCGCTTTGGGCGAGATCGGCGGCCGGCATGAACGGGTCCCCTGCTTGCGCGGTTTGTCGGGGCGCGCTTGCGCGATGTCAAGCGCCGTCGCCCACGCTAACGTTGCTTGTCTGGCGGCGACGCCACGCTCACGTCAGCCCACAACGCCACGCCGCCGAGTAGACGCGCAAATATAACATCAGCCCGCCGCATCTTTCCCTGCGGGCGCTGCCGCCCGCCAGCATCGCCTGTCGGCGCACTGGCGAACCCAACCGAGCCAGAAACGCTTGGCATTGCGGATTGCGACTCTAAGCGGGCCGCCGACAAATTTGGAACCTTTCTTGCATGGAGCCATTGGGAACAAGGCGATCGAAGGATACGCGATGATCACGATGGGTATTGGCGTGCTCGCCGGCATCTTTTATTGGCTGGCCTGGTACAAACTGGCGTTCTGGATTTTGATCTACGCGATCGTCTACGGCGGTCTGGGCACGCTGCGCGGTGACAATCAAGCGCATTTGCTACGGCGCGACTCGGCCGTGACCATTGCGGTTCTTATTCCGGTCACCTGGCATATCGGCGGGCTGGCCGGCTATTTCTGAACGACACCGCGAGCGTCGGCGATGCCGCGCAGGAAACCGGTCAGGTCGTCGGTGACATGGTCGACGTGCGGCTCGTCGCGTCCGGCGAGCTCCCATTCTTCGCGAAACACTTCGCGCGTGCCTTCCGGCACGACCAGCACCGTGGTCATACCGCGCGCATGCGGCACTTCGAGATTGCGCGCCAGGTCTTCAAAGATCGCGGCCTTCGCGGGGTCGACGTCGTGGCGGGCGAGGAACCGGTCGTACACGATCGCGCGGGGCTTGGGCTCGAGCTCGGCGGCGGCAATATCGAAAACATCTTCGAAATGCTGCTCGATTTCGAGCCGGCGCATCACCGCCTCGGCATGCGCCCGCGTGCCGTTGGTGAGGATGAGCTTGCGGCCCGGCAGGCTTGCTATCGCCGCGCCCAGCGCCGGGTTCGGCGTCAACGGCGAATGATCGATTTGATGGACGACGTCGAGGAATTCGTCCGGATCGACGCCGTGCTCCTCCATCAGGCCGCGTAAACTTGTGCCGTAGCGCCGGTACAGATCCTTTTGCAGGCGGAACGCTTCGTCGTGCGTAACCTTGAGAAAGCCGGCGATGTAATCGCGGATGCGGACATCGACCTGTTGCCAAAGATTGAGATGATGCGGATAGAGCGTGTTGTCGAGATCGAACACCCAGGTCTCGACCGCACCGAAGCCGCGAACGGGCAGTGCGTGCGTCATCGCCCGCTCGTTTCCACGGCGGCGGAAATCCGGCAGCCGGCGCGGCCAGAGGAGTTCGCTTTCGGCTTCCGCGGCGACGAGCGGAATTGGAAACGAGCGGCCAGCGATTGGTTCATTCTCGAGGAACTCGTTGTTGCCACACTTGCTCGCGAGGAAGCCCGGCTGCTCGCCGAATCATTCTTAACGACCGGCGGGCGGGAGCAATCGATGCGACGCGTGTTACGCAAGTCCATTCCGTTCGTCCAGGCCGTGCTCATCGGCACGCTCGCCGCCGCCGTGATCGCGGGCGTCGCCATGCTGCTCCCGCATTCCTGAATTGTTGCGCCGCTGAATCGTTGCCTCAGCCGCCCGCTCCACCCGCCTCGCGCCACGACGCCGCGGGAAGCAGGCCCTTGAGGGCGCCATCGTGCAGCCGCACCGGATCGCGCTCACCTTCCATCGCCAGCCGCAACACCGCGCGCGCCAGTTCGTCCGGCCGCACCGTCGCGTTGCCGAACGATTTCAGCGTCAGCCACGCCTCGTCGAAGGCGGTCTCGAGAATGATCAGCGTTTGCGGATCGAACGAAGAATTCTGGAACCCGTGCATGGTCCGCTCTCTCACCGGTTTGTACGGACATGGACGTTGCGGAGCAGCTCACCGTTGGCGTCAAGTTAGCCGAGTTTGTGACCTTTAGTGTGACCTAGTGTCCCGATTCTATCGCATGCACCGCCCAGCGCGGCTGCTCCCCCGTCATCTCCACAATTGAAAGGCGACCAGCGCCGCCAGCATGATGCCGCTGCCCAGCGCCTGCAGCGGCGTGATCAAGTCGCCGAGCACCAGCGCGCTGCCAAGCATCGCGATCAGCGGTTCGAGGTTCATGATCAGCGCGGTGCGAAATGGACCGACCCGCATGGTCGAAACAAAGATGAACACGATGCCGGCCGTGGTCGCGAGACTCATACCGACCAGTGCGGCCCAACCGACGTCGGTCTGCGGCGGATGCCAGGTCCGCGTCACACTCGACAACGCTACGAAGATCACGGTCTGCGCGATCACCGAATACCACGTCGTCAACCGGGCGTCGGCGCCGACCAGATAAGCGCGCGTCACGATCAAGACGCCGGTCCGGCACGAGGCGGCGGCGAGCGCATAGGCGATGCCGCCGAGCGCCAGGCCGGCCGGATGCGCGCCGATCATGATCGCGAGCCCGCCGAAGGCGGTCAGCGCGCAAGCCACGCCCTGCCAGCTCAATCGCTCCACACCGGTGGCGGCGGCGCCAAGCCCGGTCAGCAGCGGATAAGCGAAATAGGTCAGAATGGCGGTCGGCACGTCATTCAGCTCGATCGCCTTGAAAAGGCAATAGATCAGAACCGTGAACAGCACGCCGATGCCGAGCGATATCCAGCGCCCGCGCGCATCAATCGAAGGCTTCGGACCGAACCGCAGCCAAGCCGTCATGAACACGATGCCGATCACGCTGCGAAACGACAGCATGGTCAGAACGTCGACGCGGGCCGCGACTATGATTTTCACCAGCACGTCGGAGACGCCAAGGACGACGGCCGCGGCGACTCCGGGTGCCAGGGAAAAAACGGAACGGAAGGCCAAGGAGAGGAAGACTTGCGTGGACCCGTGGGCCCGTTGGCATACGTCCAAGCGGCGCGCGCCGCAACCCGCAAACGGGAAGCGGCTAAGCCTGGTTCCGCTCCGGCGCCGACAACGGAGCTGCCGGCGGCCGCCGCTCGATCAGCCTATTGAGCACCAGCGCGGCGCGGCCGAACGGCGCGAACAGCTCGCCCCTGATCGTGTGCGCGTGCGGACGATCCGGCTCGACGCCGAATTCGAGCTTCTCGGGCTCTGCCGCCGGGACGTAAAGCGTGCCGAACATCCAATCCCACAACGCCAGACAGCTGCCGAGATTCTTGTTGAAGTGAGCCGGATCGCGCGAGTGATGAATTTGATGGTGCGCCGGGCTCATGAACAGATGACCGAGCCATCCGGTGAACGAGATCCAGAGCTGGGTGTGCTGCAGATGCACATAGAAATAGATGAAGAACACCAGGATAATATTGTTCTCGGACAACACGTATTGATGCGTAGTCTGGCCGAAAGCAAAGTCGCCGACGCCGTTGGCCGTGCCGATGAAAACGGCGAGGATGTTGAGGAAGATGCACATATAAACGGGATGCACGCGGAAATTGGTCAGCGGCGTGAGCACGGTCGCCGAATGATGCACCTTGTGGAATTCCCACAGGAACGGGATGCGGTGCGCCAGATAGTGATTGAGCCAGTAGCCGAGCTCGTAGGCCAGGAACAGCATGACGGTGATGACCGTCCGCGATACCAGCGTCGGCAGCGCGGCCGGCTGACGCGGGCCGAACGCCGCCGTCAATAGCTCGGCAACGCCGTGGCTCACCATCTCGTAGGACAACAACGCCCAGCCGAAGATGATGCCGAACATGAACAGGTTGAAGTAGAAGTAGCCGAGGTCCGCCAGGCTCGACTTGCTCATCACGATGCGCTTAGGGAACAGCGCGCGCAGCAACGCTTTGACGCGGATGCGGCGACCTTTGCGAAGGCGTCGCGCGGCAACGACAACGAGCGCGATGAACAATGCGCCAATGAGCGAGAACAGCGAGACGTGCGAACCCGGCTCAAAGAACGCTTTGCCGAGCTGGCCCAAAAAATACGAGATGCCTGGCGAGAAATCCAAGCGCGCCTCCGGACGTCCGCGACCACGCGATAGTTAGCCGGCGATTGGTAAAGGCGGCGTTGTGCGCTGGCGCGGCACTTCCAATGCGGCATTAACCATTTCGGTTGGCGCCGCCTTAACGACGTTCGGCCACCATCGCCGCCATGCACGCTCCACCGGCGACGATCGAACGCGGCGCGACGCGGTTGCGCGTTCTCGACGGCCTGCGCGGCTGGGCCGCGGTCGTCGTGCTGCTGCATCACGTCTTTATCGATGGCCTGCCGGCCAATGCGTTCATGGCCGACCGCGCCTTGTGGGCCAAGGTGTTCTTCCTCAACGGCACGCTGGCGGTGAGCGTGTTCTTTGTGATCTCCGGGTTTTCGCTGTCGATCCGCTATCTCGAAACCGGCAACGGCGGTGCCTTGGGCCGGATCGCCGCCGGGCGATATCTGCGGCTGGCGCTGCCGATATTCGCGATTTGCGCTATCACTTACGTGCTGCTGGTCCTCGGCCTGATACCGCCGGCGGCGCAGCGCCCTGCACCGCTCGATCAGTTTCTGGCCTTCACCCCGACCATTGAACGGCTGATGAGCTTCTCGCTGTGGAACGTGTTCGTCGCCTATTCGGACGCCGAGACCTATGACCCTCCGCTCTGGACCATGACCTACGAATTCTTCGGCTCGTTCATGGTGTTTGCGGTGGTCGCCGCGTTGCGGCCTTCGCGGCTTCGCACGGTGATGCTCGGCGTGTTGTTCGTCGTGCTCGCCGCCTTGCAGACTTACTTCGCGATGTTCGTCGCCGGCATCCTGATCGCCGATCTGTTTCCGCTGGTCGGGCCGGCAACCACGGCGAACCGGACTGGAGCGATGCTGTGCATCGTTGGACTGTTGCTGATCTTGCTGCCACACGGCTGGTTCGGAGCGGTGTATGTCGGCGGCGCGAGCTGCCTGACCGCCGGCGCCATTTTTTGCGAGCCAGTGCGCCGCTTCTTCGAGAGCCGTCTGAGCGGCTTCCTCGGCTGGATATCGTTCCCGCTGTATCTGGTGCAGGCCGCGGTGATCTATGTGCTGGCGCCGCGCGGCCTCGACCTTCTGGCGTCGTTCGGTTTGGCCGCGCAGATGCAGCGATGGATTCTCGGCGCCGCGCTCTTGCCGATCGCCATCGTTGCCGCGATCGCTTTTTGCCCGATCAATGACTTCGCCGTGACCGCGTCACGCTGGTTCGGAACCAGCGTTGTCGCGCTCGGCGACGATATCGGCCGCCGCCTGGCACGGCGCGGCCGGCCGCAGGCACTAGCACCTAATTGTGAATGAGCGTGCCGGCGCCGAGCTCGGTGAACAGCTCGAGCAGGACTGCGTGCGGCACCTTGCCGTCGAGGATGACGACGCCTTCGACGCCACGCTCGAGCGCATCGATGCAGGTTTCGACCTTGGGAATCATGCCGCCGGAAATGGTGCCGTCGGCGATCAGGCGGCGCGCATCGTCAGCGGAAAGCTGCTTGATCAGGTGCTTCGATTTGTCGAGCACGCCCGGCACATCAGTCAGGAGCAAAAGGCGCTTGGCCTTGAGCGCTCCGGCGATAGCGCCGGCGAAGGTATCGGCGTTGACGTTATACGTGCCGCCATTGGCCGCGGCGCAAACCGGCGCCAGCACCGGGATCAGCTCGCGGCCGAGAATCTGCATCAGCACGGTGACGTCGACCTTGTCCGGCTCGCCGACGAAGCCGAGATCGACCATGCGCTCGATGTGCGAATCCGGATCGACCACGGTCCGGGTCAGCTTGCGCGCCACCACCATGTTGCCGTCCTTGCCGCACAGCCCGACCGCCTTGCCGCCGGCGGCGTTGATGTAGCCGACCATTTGTTTGTTGATCAGGCCGGCCAGCACCATCTCGACGACTTCCAGCGTCTTGTCGTCGGTGATGCGCAGACCCGCCTCGTAGTGCGATTGCACGCCGAGCTTCTTGAGCATCGCCTCGATCTGCGGACCGCCGCCATGCACCACGATCGGATTGATCGCGGTCTGCTCCAACAACACAATGTCGCGGGCGAATTCGCGCGCCAGATGCTCGGCGCCCATGGCGTGGCCGCCGTATTTGACGACCACGACCTCCTCGTCATAGCGCTGCATATACGGCAGAGCTTCCGAAAGGATGCGGGCCTGCACCTCTGGGCTTACGCTGTCGCTCTGGCTCATTGCACGCATCTTCCCGGTCGGCGGCCTGGTCGGCGGCGCGGTCTATGTAGCGGCGCGGCGCGGCAACGACAATGAGCCTAGCGGGCGCGTTCGGCCAGGAGGCGCGCAATTGCGGCGCGCAGTTGCGGGATCCCGGCCCCGGTCCGGGCCGACGTGGCGATAAGCGCAGGGAAAGCCGCCGGCCTCTTCCGCAGCGCCGCCGCGGTCGCTTCGACACGACCGGCGAGTTCGGCTTCGCTGACCTGGTCGCATTTCGTCAGCACGATCTGGTGGCTGACCGCGGCCTTGCCGAGCGCATCAAGGATCGCGTCGTCCGCAGTCTTGAGCCCATGGCGGGCATCGATCAGGACGTAGACCCGGCCGAGCGCGGCGCGGCCGCGCAGATAATCGTGGATGAGGCGCGTCCATGCGGTGATCTTGCTCTTGGCGGCGGCGGCATAGCCGTAGCCCGGCAGGTCGACCAGGACGAGCCGGCGTGAACCGCCGAAAAAGATCAGCTCCTGGGTGCGGCCCGGCGTATTCGATGTCCGCGCCAGCGCTTTGCGGCCGGTCAGCGCATTGATCAGGCTCGATTTCCCGACATTGGAGCGGCCGGCGAACGCGACCTCGAGCCCGCGCGCCGGCGGCAATGAGTTCGATTGAGCCTGCCGCCGAAACAAACTCCCATTCGCCGGCAAACAACAGCCGCCCATTCTCAATGTCGGCTGCAGGTGAATCATTGTGCGCGCTCACGCGGAACCCCAGGCGCTTTCCGTCGTTGCTCCATAGCCGCGGTCGGTCAGCGGCCAAGCCAAATAGGCGTAATCAAACGGGCGTAATATCGCCAGCCGGGCAGCCAATGTCCCGGCCGCACGGAGGCAGTCATGGACGAGTGGTCGAGCGCCAAGCTCTGCGACGTGGCGAACTTGATGCTCGGCATGGTCTTGTTCTTTTCGCCGTGGCTATTCAGCCTCCCGGCCGGTGCGGCCTGCCAAACCGCCTCAATTATCGGGATTTTCATCGCGGTGTCATCGATCGCCGCACTCGCCGCCTTCGCGATGTGGGAGGAATGGCTCACGCTCGCCGCCGGGCTTGCCTTGATCGTATCGCCCTGGGTGCTTGGTTTCCAGGACAGCGAGGCGATGACCATCGATGCGGTCATCGGCACCTTTGTCGTTCTGCTGGCCGCGGTCGAGGTGTGGTTCACGGCCGAAGCAACGCAACGCATGAAGGCGAGCCACTAGTCGCTCCAGCCTCGCGGCGTCTTGAAACGAAAAAGGGGACCAACCGGTCCCCTTTTGTCACAGGCCGGATTTTTTCTACCGCGAACCAGCGTCGATCAGGCTACTGCGGCGCCGCGCTCGTCCATTTTTACGGTCGCGGGCGAATAGCTGGTATTTTTAGCGCCGCCTTGATAGCGCGCCGCGGCGGCGACAGCCGAGATCCCGATTTGCCGATATCGAAGATGCAGCGCGATCTGCTCGTCGGCAGACTTGCGAGGCTTGCGCTGATTGGCGGTCTTTTTCGCCGATTTGACAGTGACGTCTTGCATTCTGGTTCCCCTCGTTCCCTCGTCGTTTGAGCGACGGCGCGGTGCTAGGCTTTGAGTGCGGCGGAAATGGGCGACAAATCGTCCGTCCGCATGGCCATTTGCCGTCATCTCTTCGAGTTCATTAGCTGAAGCGAAACCTGGTAAAGCCCGGGTTAACGAGTGCGACATTCCTGCAACACTTCCCGCCAACTTTGCTGTACAGCCCGTTGATCGCTGGAATGGGCAGAATGATTTCGGTAAGAAATCCGGGGCAGATTCCAAGGCTGGGACGGGCGGAGAGTGGTGGAGCTCATGGCCATGCGTGCGCTAGCTTTTGTCTTTATTGCCGCTGTTGCGCTGGGCGGTTGCGTCCAGGATATGGCCGACAGCGGGACGTTGGACCTCACCGGTGAGTCGGGCTGGAAACAGCGCGACAAGGATTTGATGTCCAACCTGCCGTACAATCAGTCGGCAGTTTCCGAGACCTACCAGCGCCACACGGTCGATTATCACCGCAAGGAAGCGCCGGGCTCGATCGTCATCGATAGCGACAACAAGTACCTCTATTACGTCCTGGCGAAGGGCAAGGCGATCCGTTACGGCATCGCCGTCGGCGAACAGGCGCAGGCTTGGAGCGGCATCGCCAAAGTCGGCCGCATGGAAGAGTGGCCAGCATGGCACCCGACGCCGAGCGAGCAGCAGCGGCTCGGACCGCTGCCCGAATACGTGACCGGCGGCCCGCACAATCCAATGGGCGCCCGTGGCATGTACCTGTTTTCCGGGAACCGAGACACGCTCTATCGCATCCACGGCACCAATCAGCCGGAATATATCGGCAGCGCCGTCTCGTCCGGGTGCATCCGCATGACCAACGAGGACGTCATCGATCTCTACAATCACGTCAAGGTCGGCACGCTGGTGATCGTGCTGGCGCCGCATCAAAACGACGGACCGTTCGGCGCCCGTGTGGCCAGTGCCTGGGGGGCGAGCGCGAACTGACCGTTCGTGTCTTGAGGCGTGGGCTGACTTAACAATGGTGCCGAAGCGCTTCGGCACCATTTTTGTTTGTTCCCGGCGGAGCGCTCGTTCGACGTCAAACGCTTCTAGATGCCGCGCCATTCAGGCGCCGAGCACGACCTGGACGATTTCCGGCGGCACGCCGAGGCGAGCCGGAATAATGCTGGTGCCAAGCCCGCCCGATACGATCAGATGCCGATCGTCCTCCACCACATGGCCATACGCATAACGAGCGCCGTATTTTGAGGGCACGAAAGCCCGCCAGACCAACGGCACCCGAATTTGTCCACCATGGGTGTGGCCGGCAAAGGTCAAGGCGACGCGCGACGGCACGCGTGGAAAAATATCCGGCTCGTGCGCAAGCAGAATGACCGGATCGTCGGTCGTGACTTGCGCCAGCGTGCCGGGCAAATCATCGACGCCGCGGAAACGGCCGGGACCGAGACGATACGCGAGCTGATCGCCGATGCCAGCGAGCCAAAACCGCTCGCCTTCGGCGCCAAGCATCACGGCCTGGTTTTCCAGTACCGCAATACGCACGTCCGCGAGTGCGCGGCGCACGCCGGCAAGGTCGTACCACCAATCGTGGTTGCCAAGGATCGCCCAGACCCCGAGCGGAGCGGGGATGCGCGCCAGTTCCCCCGCCCAGACCGGTTCGGGAACGCGCTGGATCGCGAAGCGATAGCGCGCAATGTAGTCTCCGAGCAGGACGACGAGGTCGGATTTGAGCGCGATCGCGGTATCAACGATGCGCTGCACGTGCGGCAGCTGCATATCGGGGCCGCCGGCATGCAGGTCGGCGATCACCGTGATGGAAAGCCTGCGGCCCGCCGGCCAGTTGCGTGGCGTGGGCGCGTAGCGCGTCACCACCAGCCCCTGCGGCTCGACCACGGCGGCGTAGGCGCTGGTCGCGGCTGCGGAAACGCCGATCAGCCCGGCGCCGCCGGCAAGCACAGCGCGCCTCGTCAGAACAGCTTTGCCGACCGGCGCCCCGCCCCCATCCTCCGCATCGTTCGCTGCAATTTCGCTCATGGCGCGCCGACCTCGTGTGCGATCATGACATGGACCATTCACCGCGCGGCGCAAGCGCGGGATGGATTAACGGTTAGCGCGCTCATCGCATCACGCTTGTGTGAGGCCCTCGCGCGTCACCCAATCGAGCGTCTTGTCGAGCGCGCGGGTCAGCCGATTGAACAGCTCCTCGATTTCCGGAGCTTTGATCACCAGTGGCGGCGACAGCGTCAAAACGTCGCCGATCACTGAGCGCACGATCAAACCTTCCTGTTCGGCGGAACGGACGGCCTGTGCGGCGACGCCGTGCCGCGGATTAAATGCGCGCTTGGTGGCTTTGTCGGCAACGAGCTCGATGCCGCCGATCAGCCCGAGGCCGCGCGCTTCACCGACCAGCGGATGGTCGCCGAGGAGCTTGAGCCGCGCCTGGAACAGGGGCGCGCGCCGGGCCGCCTTGGCGATGATGCAGTCGCGGCCGTAAATCTCGATGGCCTTGACCGCGACCGCCGCCGAAACCGGATGGCCGCCATAGGTGAAGCCATGGCCGAACGCGCCGAGCTTGTTGCTCTCGGCCAAGAGCGCCTCGTACATCAGTTCCGGAATCATCACCGCGCCGATCGGCAGATATGCCGACGACAGCGCCTTGGCGACGGAGATCGCTTGCGGCTTGAAGCCGAGCTTCTCGCAGCCGAACAGCGTGCCGAGCCGTCCGAACCCGCAAATCACTTCGTCGCTGATCACGAACACGTCGTGCTTGGCGCACACCGCCATGACTTTCTGGAAGTAGGTCTTCGGCGGCACGATGACACCGCCGGCGCCCATGACCGGCTCGGCAATGAATGCCGCAACCGTTTCCGGGTCTTGCCGCACGATCAGCGCTTCGAGCTCATCGGCGAGCCGCGAGGCGAACTCTTCCTCGGTCTCGCCATCCTTGGCGAAGCGGTAATGGTGCGGACAACCGGCATGCAGAAAGCCCGGCAAGGGAACGTCGAAATCGCTGTGGTTGCCCGCAAGCCCGGTCAGCGAGGCGGCGGCGACGGTGACGCCGTGATAAGCCTTCACGCGGCTGATAAACTTCTTCTTGCGCGGTTTGCCGCGGGCGTTGTTGAGATACCAGACGAGCTTGACCTGGGTGTCGTTGGCTTCCGATCCGGAAGCGCAGAAGAACACTTTCGAGATCGGTACCGGCGCAATCTCCTTGAGCTTCTCGGCAAGCTCGATCGCCGGATCATGGCTTCGGCCGGTGAAGAGATGCGCGAACGACAGCTTGCGCATCTGCGCGGCGGCCGCCTCGACCAATTCTTCGTTGCCGTAGCCGAGTGCCGTGCACCACAACCCGGCCATGCCCTCGATATAAGCCTTACCAGTCGAATCGTAGACATAGACACCGCGACCGCGCTCGATGACCAGCGGTCCGGTCTCACGCAGGCGCGCGAGGTTGACATAGGGATGCACCAACGTCTCGACGTCACGGACGGCAAGATTGCTGAGCGCTGGCATGAAGGTCCTCTGGCCGTGACCCCGTTCGGCCGTCTCGGGCGCTGCTTTGGCGGTTATTTGCAGCCCTATTGTGGCTGTGATGTCCGCATCCGCCAACCGCGGGCCGCGCAATTGCGCTTGAACCGCAACATCGCCGCCTCTAATCAACGTGCGGCTATCGCGGCAAGGAGCAGGCTTTGTCGGACATCACCACGCTCGATCATATCGTCGCCAGCAAGGCGGCCAAAGACGGCTTCGTGCGTACCCGCTGGTGGTGGATCCGGCACGCGCCGGTGCTAGTCGACGACGGCCGCATATACGGGCAAAGCGACCTGCCATGTGATTGCAGCGATGTGCGCGTCTTTTCCAGTCTCGCGGAATTGCTGCCGCGCAATGCGGTTTGGCTCACCAGCCATCTGGCGCGTACGCATCAGACCGCGAACGCTATCGCCGCCGCTGGCGATTTCACGGCGCCGGAGCTAGTGCAAGACAGGGACCTTGCCGAACAGCATCTGGGCGACTGGCAGGGTCTCGATCGCCACACCTTCCTGATGAACCGGCGCCAGGAGCCCGACTCGTTCTGGTACGCGACCGCCGACGAGCGGGCGCCCAACGGCGAGAGCTTTGTCGATCTGATGGAGCGGGTCGGCGCAGCGATTGCGCGCGCGACGCAGCGGCATCAGGGCCGCGACATTGTCGCGGTCGCCCATGGCGGAACCATCCGCGCCGCGATTGCGATTGCGCTCGGCCTGCCGCCGCGTGGCGGCTTTGCCTTCATGATCGACAATTGCTCGCTGACCCGCCTCGACCATTATCAAGGTAAGCAGGCCGCCGGCTGGCGGGTCACCATGATCAATCACCGGCCATAATCCAAGCCACTGGCCGGCATCCCGATCAGGCGGGTGCGCACTGGTTGATGCCGGGGTCGTGCGTTATATAGGGGCGGGAATAACCTAGACGCTTGCTTGGCAAGAGAGAGCAACCATGAAATTGAGCGCGCGCAATCAACTCAAAGGCAAAATCCTCGACGTCACCAAGGGCGCCACCACCTCGCATGTCCGTGTTGACCTCGGTCATGGCGTCACTGTTACGGCAGCGATCACCAACGAGGCCGTGACCGATCTCGGACTGAAAAAGGGCGACGACGCCTGGGCCGTGATCAAGGCCTCCGACGTGATGATCGGCAAGTAGTCCAAGCGCGACCCTTTCCAAGACGACCAAAGAAAGCGAACCGGCCCGTCGCCGCGCTCACTGCGCGCGCGTCTTGCCGGAGCGGGTTCGTATGTCGGCGGTGGCGTTGGCGGCTATGGGACGCGGCCGCGGCAGCGGCACCGGGTCGGAAAGCGGGGTCACCTTGTCCGCCTGCGGCTCGGCTTTGACGGCCTGCACGACCGGCTCGCGCACGTCCCATTCGCACATTTTGTAGCCACCATGCCGCTCGGCAAGATCGACGTGGATATGCTCCTCGTGATGGCCGTCGGAGCCCGGACCTAGCACCGTGGAAAAACGGTCGCAGGCGCTGGCGCGGATGCCGTCGCGCCAGTCCTTGGCGACATTTACATCGGTCAGCCCGATCGCTTTGCCGTTGGCGAGCTTGAATGCACGCACGTCGATCGCGTTGGCGTGGCCATGCTCGCTGAGCGTGGCGCCGGGCACCCGATTGCGCGTGCGGCATTCGTAGGAATCAAAATTGTCGAGGCCGCGGAGCGGCGCTCCAAGCTTGAGCGCAGCGGGCGCCACATCCTCGCGCAGCCAGATGGCGACCGCCTCCGCCATCGAGCAGCGCAGCGTCGCCGGCGGCGACACCGCGACTTTGGTCTTGTCCGCCAGGATGATGCTGTCCAGGACGACCGCGTCGACGGCGCCGCATTCGCCGGCCCCGACCAGCATTGGGAGCGCCTTGAAGCCCGCCAGTTTCGCCAGCCGTATCTGGCAGGCCGACGGCGTTGCCGGGCCGCTGGCTATCGTGGCGCCAGCCCGGTCGGGGAAAGAAGCGTAAGCTTCCTGCGAAGGCGAAAACTGTTCCGGAACCGCGGTCGGCGCGGCGGCACGCGGCGGCGTTCGCGGTGGATGTGGCGGAACGAGCTGGAGCGGTACGACGCGCCGGGCTTTGGCCGATTTTGGCGGCGGCGAGGTCGCGCCTTGCGCAACTGCGAACTGCATACCGCAGAGCAGCATGGCGACGAGGACGAGAGCCTTCACACAATAGACTCCCGGCGCAACGCGCAACGGCAATCCTCCCCGCCAGCAGTTGAAGCGCTAGACAGACGAAGAATGCGTTTGTAAGCGCCCCGCACGCTTGCGCACAAGAGCGTCGGCTAGGTTTCCAGCCGTCGCCCAAATTGAAGCATTTTCATCGGAACGTCATCCGGCTACATTGAGCACTTGCCTGCAGCCATTGGTTGCGGGACAAAGAGGTCAAGAACAAAAGGCAAGATCAATTCAGGAGGAACCCCATGCTTGGGCTTATGCAGGACTGGCCGCTCCTGTGCCACCGCATCATCGACCATGCCGCCACCAATCATGGCGGGCGCGCCGTGATCACCCGTTCGATCGAAGGGCCCATCCATCAGACCAACTACGCCGAAATCCGCGCTCGCGCTATGCGTGTGGCGCAGCGGCTCGATCGTGACGGCATCAAGCTCGGCGATCGCGTGGCGACGCTGGCCTGGAACACGTGGCGGCATCTGGAGAGCTGGTACGGCATCCTCGGCATCGGCGCGATCTATCACACCATCAATCCGCGGCTGTTCCCCGAGCAGATCGCCTGGATCATCAATCACGCGGAGGATCGCGTGATGATGACCGATCTCACCTTTTTGCCGCTCCTTGAGAAGATCGCCTACAAACTGCCGACCATCGAGCGCTACATCGTATTCACCGATGCCGCGCACATGCCGGCGACGCCGCTGCGCAACGCGGTTCCCTACGAAGAATGGCTGGCCGAAGCCGATGGCGATTTCGCCTGGAAGGACTTCGACGAAAATACCGCCGCCGGCATGTGTTACACCTCCGGCACGACCGGCAATCCCAAGGGCGTGGTCTATTCGCACCGCTCCAACGTGCTGCATACGATGCTCTCGTTGCAGCCCGACGCGTTCGGCCTGTCCTCGCGCGATACCGTGATGCCGATCGTGCCGATGTTCCACGCCAACAGCTGGGGGCTCGCTTTCTCCTCGCCGATGACCGGTGCGACTTTGGTCTTGCCCGGCGCGAAGCTCGACGGCACCTCGGTCTATGAGCTGCTCAATGAGTACAAGGTCACCTGCACCGGCGCCGTGCCGACGGTGTGGCTGTTGCTGCTACAACACCTGGAAAAGACCGGCGGCACGCTGCCCTATCTCGAACGCGTGGTGATCGGCGGCTCGGCCTGCCCGCGCGCCATGATCAAGACCTTCGAGGAGGATTACGGCGTTCAGGTCTTCCACGCCTGGGGCATGACCGAGATGAGCCCGCTCGGCACCGTCGGTTCGATCAAGCCGCAACTGGCGGACCTCAAAGGCGACGCGCTGTTGGACATCAAGCAGAAGCAGGGCTACACGCCGTTCGGCGTCGAGATGAAAATCACCGACGATGCCGACAAGCCCGTGCCCTGGGACGGCAAGACCTTCGGGCGGATCAAGGTGCGCGGCTTTGCCGTTGCTCGCGCCTATTACAAGGAAGACCACGAGGTCACCGACGACAACGGCTTCTTCGACACCGGCGACGTCGGCACCCTCGACCGTTACGGCTATATGCAGATCACCGACCGGTCCAAGGATGTGATCAAGTCCGGCGGCGAGTGGATTTCCTCGATCGACCTGGAAAACCTCGCGGTCGGGTACCCGAAAGTCGCGGAGGCTGCGGTGATCGGTGTGCACCATCCCAAATGGGATGAGCGGCCGCTCCTGGTCGTTGTGCTCAAGGAAGGGCAATCGGCGACCAAGGAGGAAATCCTGGGCTATCTGGAGGGCAAGATCGCCAAATGGTGGATGCCAGACGATGTCGTGTTCGTCAGCGCGATACCGCATACGGCGACCGGCAAGATCCAGAAGACCGTGCTGCGCGACCAATTCAGGAATCACGTGTTGCCGACGGCGATCGCCGCCGAATAGGCGGCGCATGATTCGCTGAAACGGACACCGGAACCTGGCTTGCGGCCGGGCTCGGGTTAACCTTTCGGCAAGAAATTAGACTCGTCAACGCGGGCGGGGATGGAACTTCGATGGCCGGGCAAACGCCCCGGCCATTGGGTTTTGGCGCCGTATTCGCCTGTAATTCCAGGCAAAAACGCGCGCTTCGTTGGTCATCACCAAGTATTTCCCAGAAAAGTTCCCGATAGTCGACTCGTGATGGAACAATTCGCGAGCGGTGCGCCGCACAATTTCCACAATATCTGGGCACCAGACCATTCGGTTCAAATTTGACTGAACCAATTCACCATCCCCTACAACAACTCAAAAGGAAGATCATGGCTTCAAATAGCCTGACGAAGCTTGCGTTTGCTTGCATTATACTAGCGTCGACTGCCGTTTTACCGATGACTGCATCGGCCCAAGAAGGAATTGCTTCGGTTTATTCTGGGGAACGCACTGCCAACGGCGAATATGCGAGCGCATCGGGTTTGACGGCCGCGCATCGTACTCTGCCGTTCGGGACGCGCGTGCGGGTCACCGACCATCAGACCGGCCGCTCGGTCGTCGTGCGCATCAATGATCGCGGGCCGTTTGTCCCCGGGCGCATCATCGATCTGACGCCGGCGGGCGCACGTGCACTTGGCATGGACGGCCTCGCCCATGTCTCGGTCGAAGTTGTCGGCGGCAAGAGCTGAACGCCGCAACAGAACGATCAACGCACTGCAAACAGCGGGAGGCCTTCAGCCTCCCGTTTTTTACTTCTGCCACTTGCCTAATGGGTTCACACTCAAGCAACCATTGTCGGCCAACATGCCGGCTGCACCGGGATTTCGTCAGCAGCCGATGGCGCCAACCGACTCTGTTCCGGACTTCGAAACCCGACGTTCGTTCTACCAGATCGACGACCGGGTTCGGTCCGTACTTGCCGCGATGTGGCCGATCATTGCGCCCACGATCGCGCGGGCGATCGACGAGGTCGTCGACGGCATCATCCGTCACACGTCGGTTGGACCGACTGTCGCGCGCCACCGTGAGTCCGTTGTCAGTCTCGAGACGGCTCACTTCAAAGCGCTGCTGGGCGGCAACCTCGACCACCGCTACGCCGAATCGTGCCGGCATACGGTAGAGCGCGAAGCCGCGATTGGGCTCGACGCGCGCATCCGCAGTTCGTCCGGCAATTTCGTCCAGCGGGCGGCGCTCGATGCGCTGGCGCGCAAGCACCGTTTTTCGCCAACCAAGCTTGCCGAGCGCAGCAAGGTGGTTTCGCAAGTCGTCAGCTTTGACGTCGCCAACGCCATGACGTTGCACCGGCAGGCGGCGGAAAAGGCGGCGCACGCGCGGCGCGGCGAGATCGACGCCGCGATCGGCGATTTCGACGGCGCCATCGGCGAAATCATCGAGGCGATCAAGGAAGCGTCAGCGTCGCTGGCCAAGACCGGGTCGACGCTGCGCGAGGTCGCCGAAGACACGTTGAGCCGCATGGCCTCGGCCTCATCGGCGTCGACCGAAACCGCCCGACGGATGGACGCCACCGTCACGGCGACCGAGGAACTGTCCGGTTCGATTCAGGAGATCGGCCAGCAGGCGACCAACGGCCTCGGCATGGCGCAATCGGCGGTCGCCGACACCGAGCGAACCCAAAGCGTCATCGGCTCGCTGAACGACGCCGCCGAGCGCATCGGCTCCGTGGTTGGCACCATTTCCGCGATTGCCGCGCAGACCAATCTGTTGGCGCTCAACGCCACGATCGAGGCAGCGCGGGCCGGCGAAGCCGGCAAGGGCTTTGCCGTGGTCGCCGCCGAGGTCAAGACGCTCGCCAATCAGACCTCGCGTGCCACCGGCGACATCTCGCAGCAGGTGGCCGCGATCCAGGAAGCGACCAAACGCTCGGTCGAAGAGATCTCCGCGATTGCGCGCACAATCGGCAAATTGACCACGGTGTCGACCAGCATCGCGTCCGCGGTGCAGCAGCAGAGCATGACGACCCGCGGCATCGCCGAGAGCATTCACAATGCCGCCGGGCATACCGCGCGTGCGTCCGTCGAGATCAATTCGGTCGATGAAGCCGTTACCCGCGGCGTGACCGCGGTCGGCGACATCAGCAGCTGGACCGACCGCCTGTCGGCGCGCGCCAACGACCTGGAAACCAAGGTCGCGACCTTCTTCAGCCGCGTCCGCGCGGCGTAGTTCCCCTCCGTGCTTCATGTCAACCGCCCGCTCGCTGCGGTAAGATGACCTGTCGTACCTGCAAGAGAGGGAACCATGAGCGAGCCGGCGGTGAGGCAGATTGTTTTGGCGTCCCGGCCCAACGGGCCGCCGACGGCCGAGAACTTTCGTCTGGAAGAGGTGCCGATGCCGTCGCTGCCGCCCGGCGGCCTGTTGCTGCGCGTGCTTTATCTATCGCTCGACCCCTACATGCGCGGCCGCATGGACGATCGGAAATCCTATGCCCGCTCGGTCGGCATCGGCGAGGTGATGACCGGCGAAAGCGTGTGCGAGGTGGTGGCGTCCGACCGGCAAGGCTACGCCCCCGGCGACATTGTGCTCGCCCATGCCGGCTGGCGCACGCATGCCGCCTGGGAAGGACCGGCTCCGCGCAAGCTCGATCCGAAGCTTGCGCCGATCACCACCGGCTTGGGTGTGCTCGGCATGCCGGGATTCACGGCCTATTCAGGCCTCTACGTCCTCGGCAAACCAAAGGCCGGCGAGACGGTTGTCGTTTCGGCGGCGAGTGGACCGGTTGGCTCGCTGGTCGGGCAACTCGCCAAAGCAGTCGGCGCTCGCGCCGTCGGTATTGCCGGCGGCGCCGACAAATGCCGCTACGTCGTCGACGAGTTGTGGTTCGATGCCTGCGTCGATCATTGCGCGCCTGATCTTCCGGCGAAGCTTGCGGCGGAGTGCTCAAAAGGCATCGACGTCTATTTCGAGAATGTGGGCGGCGCGGTGTGGCAGGCGGTGTTGCCGCTGCTCAATACCTACGCGCGCGTGCCGGTCTGCGGGCTGATCTCACAATATAGCGCCGCCGGCCAAGCCCCGGGACCAAATCTGCTGCCGGCGACCATGCGGGAAATCCTGACCAAGAGCATCACGCTGCGCGGCTTCATCAACACCGAATTTGTCGCCGGGCACTATGCCGATTTTCTGAAAACCGTCTCCGCCGGGATCGCCGATGGCCGCATCCGCTATCGCGAGGATATAACCGACGGCTTCGAGAATGCGCCGGCCGCCTTCATGGGCCTGCTGCAGGGAAAGAATTTCGGCAAGGCGCTGGTGCGGGTCGCGCGCTGAGCCGCGGCTCGCGCAAGGCGCCGTTCATTCCGCCGGCTGGTTCGGCTTCGGCTTGACGAAGGTGCGCTTGAGGTTGCCAAACAGCTCGATCTTGGCGCCGTTCCTGTGCATGATCACGCTCTGCTGCAGCACCGAGAGCGTGTTGTTCCAGGCCCAATAGATCACCAGCCCAGCCGGAAAACTTCCCAGCATGAAGGTGAAGATCAGCGGCATCCAGTTGAAGATCATCTGCTGCGTCGGATCCGGCGGCGGCGGATTGAGCTTCATCTGCACCCACATGGTGACGCCCATGATCAGCGGCCAAATGCCGAGATGCATGTAGCTGCCGACCAGCGGCAGCACCGTCGGATCGAACGGGATCAGGCCGAACAGGGTGAAGATATTGGTCGGGTCTTGCGCCGACAGGTCCTGAATCCAGCCATAGAACGGCGCATGGCGCATTTCCAAAGTGATGAACAGCACCTTGTAGAGCGAGAAGAATACCGGGATCTGAATCGCGATCGGCAGGCAACCGGCGATCGGATTGATCTTCTCCTTCTTGTAGAGCTCCATCATCGCCTGCTGCTGCTTCATCTTGTCGTCGGCATAGCGCTCGCGGATCATGGTCATTTCCGGCTGCACCGCCTTCATCTTCGCCATCGAGGCATAGGATTTGTTGGCGAGCGGGAAGAACAGCAGCTTGACCAGCACCGTGACGATCAAAATGGCGATGCCGAAATTGCCGACCAGATGGAAGAAGAAGTCGAGCGCCAGAAACATCGGTTTGGTGAGGAAATAGAAATAGCCCCAATCGATCAGCAGATCGAATTTATTGAGATGGAGCGTTTCGTTGTAACCGCCTTGGGCGGCGAACGGGAAGTGAATACCAACCACCGACACTTCCTTGGCGCCGGCGAACAAGCGCGCATTGACGGAGGTGGTCGCGCCCGGCGCGACGGTCTGCTGATCGAGCAGGTAATCGGTCTGATAGGTCTTCTGGCCGTTGGCGTCGCTGGCGGAGAACCGCGCGTGCACCTTGGCGTCGATGTCCGGCAATAGCGCCGCCGCCCAGTATTTGTCGGTGATGCCGAGCCAGGCGTTAACGACGTCCCAGTGGGCTTCTTTCTTCTCGGCGATCGATTTGTAGGTTTCGGTTTGCTCGCCTTGATCGCCCATCACGCCGATCAGGCCTTCGTGCAGGATGTAGTAGCCTTGCGTCTTCGGCGTGCCGTGACGGGAGATCAGCGCGTAAGGAAACAGCGCGACCGGGGCGCTGCCTTTGTTCTGCACTTCGTCCTTGAGGGTGAACAGATAATAGTCGTCGACCGCGATGGTGCGGCGGAAGATCAGCCCGCCGCCGTTGTCGTAAGTCAGCGTCACCGGATGGCCGACGCCGAGCGCGCCAGTGCCCTCCTGCGTCCACACCGTATCCGGCACGGGCATCTTCTCGGTCGTGCCGGCCGCCGCCACGAAGCCGAACTCGGCGTAGTAAGCGTCCGGCGCGCCGGACGGCGAGAACAGCACGATCGGCGGCGAATTGGGATCGACGGTCTCGCGATATTGCTCGAGCGTGAGATTGTCGATGCGCGCGCCTTTGAGACCAATGCTGCCTTTGACCCGCGGCGTGTCGATGGCGACGTGCGGCGCCGCGGCGATCACCGCCTCACGCGTATTCGCCGCCGGCTGGGCGGCGGCGGGACCACCCGGCACCGAAGGAGCGCCGGCTTGCGACGGCGGCCCCGCAGCCGTCCCGCCCGGCTGCCCGACACCCGGCTGGCCTTGCGGCTGGGCCTGCGTTTGCTGCTGCTTGAGCTCGGCCTCGTGGCGCTGCTTTTCCATCTGCGGATAGCCGACCAAGAACTGCCAGCCGACCACGACGATGAGCGACAGCACGATGGCGAGGATGGTGTTCTTGTGCTCGATCATTCAGCGCTCTTGCGGCCGGGGTGCGGACGAGGTCGACGGCTTTCTGCGGTTAGGGCGCGATTGCTGCGGGCCCGACGCCGAACCCGCCTCATGTAGGGGGTCGCGGTGCGCGCTACCAGTTCCCTTCCCGCTTCCCTTGCCACCGCGGCTATCAAGCCGGCTGAGCGCCGCATCGAGTTCCTGCATCATCTCGCCGAACGGGGCGGCGAGCGCCGCCCGCCGGCCGATCAGCACGTAGTCGTGGCCGGGGCGCAATCGCCCGGTCCCGGTGGCCGTAGACAGCCTCACAATCTCCCGCAAGCGCCGCCGCACGCGGTTGCGCTCCACCGCATTGCCGACTTGCCGCGACACCGTGAAGCCGACGCGGATCGCCCCATCCTCGGCGCGCCGCCGCGCCTGCAGCACGAACCAGCGACCGGCAGCGCGAGTGCCGTCGGCCGCGGCTCGAAAATCGCTGCGGCGTCTGAGCCGCTCGACGACGACAGGCAGGCTTTCCCGCTCACGCACTGAGACGCTTGCGCCCGCGCGTGCGCCGCGCTGCGACCACCTTGCGGCCGCCTGTGGTCGCCATGCGCGCCCGAAAACCGTGCCGGCGCTTGCGCACCAATTTGCTCGGCTGGTAGGTTCGTTTCACGGGATTTTCTCCGCTGCACGCAAGACCCGCATGCGTTTGCAGCTTCTCGGTCAAACACAAATTTCAGCGCGGGCGGGCGATTTGGCGCGGCTTATACGGGACCCCTCCCGGCTCGTCAATGCGACGTTGCCCGGACCTTGCGGCTCACTTGCACCACGCCGCGATATGGAAAATGTGTGACAGGACCACAACTCCCGCGCCGGCTTTCGGCGGCAGGCACGCCAGCGTGATGTGCTCCGGGCACTTGGGTTAAAGCCGGCGGCGGCTCTCGCGCACTGCCTGTAACCGAAATCGAGTGGGAAAAGTGCCGCAATTTCCGATCTTTCCGAAGGTTTGACGGAACCGAAGACGCGTCGCATCATAGGGATGCTGCGTCGTTTTTAGGCGGCGAGATTTTGCCAATGAGCGATGAGTCAACTGCGCGGCCGAAACCGGCTCGCGCACCGCGGCTTGGGCTTTCTGGGAAGCTGCTCGTCTTCACGATCCTGTTCGTGATGATCGCGGAAGTGCTGATCTATGTGCCGTCGATCGCGCTCTACCGCTTGATGTGGCTCAATGACCGGCTGGCCAGCGCCTACACGGCCGCGCTGGTGCTCGACGCGTCGCCGAACGGCATGGTGCCTGAAAGCCTGGCCAAGCAAATTCTTGACAGCATCGGCGCCCGCGCGGTCGCCATGAAGCGCGGCACGCAGCGGCGTCTGCTCGCGGTCGGCGACGCGCCGCCGCCGATCGCCGACGACTTCGACATGCGCAATGTCTACGCCTTCGATGCCATCGTCGACGCTTTCAAGGCGATGCTGACCCACAAGAAGGACGTCATGCGCGTCGTTGGCCCGGCGCCGATGGGCGGCGATTACATCGAGATCATCCTGGATGAGCCGCCGCTGCGCCGAGCGATGCTGCGTTATTCGGTGGATCTGTTGCTGATCTCGTTGCTCATCTCCGGCATCACCGGGGTTCTGGTTTATCTGACCTTGAACTATCTGTTTGTGCGGCCGATGCGGCGGGTCACCGCCAATATGATGGCGTTCCGCGCTGACCCGGAGAATCCCGAGCGCATCATCGTGCCGTCCGGCCGGGCCGATGAGATTGGCATCGCCGAGCGTGAGCTGGCGACGATGCAGGCGGAGCTGGCGTCGACCTTGCAGCAAAAGAACCGGCTGGCGGCGCTCGGCCTCGCCGTCTCCAAAATCAACCACGATCTGCGCAACCTGCTCGGCTCGGCGCAGCTATTCTCCGATCGTCTGCTGACGCTGCCCGATCCGAACGTGCAGCGCTTTGCGCCCAAATTGATGCACGCGCTCGAGCGCGCCATCGCCTACTGCCAATCGACACTGTCCTACGGCCGCCTGCAGGAGCCGCCGCCGGAGCGAAAGCCGATCCCGCTCGAGCCGCTGGTCGATGAGGTGCAGGAGACGCTCGGAACTCGGTCCCGAGACGCCGATCCGCTGGATCGGCGCGGTCGAGCGCGGGCTCGTGGTCGAGGCCGACTATGATCAAATGTTCCGCATCCTGCTCAATCTGGCGCGCAACGCCGTGCAGGCGTTGGAAAGCCGCGCCGCGCGCGACCCGGGCCGCGACCAGATTCGCATGACCGGCCGCCGCGAGGGCGCCGTCGTCGTGATCGAAGTGTCCGACACCGGGCCCGGCTTTTCCGACAAAGCGCAGGCGCATCTGTTCGAGGCGTTCCAGGGCTCGACCCGCAGCGGCGGCACCGGCCTCGGGCTCGCCATCGCCGCCGAGCTGGTGCGCGCCCATGGCGGCGAAATCCGCCTGGTCGAGGGCACGATCGGCGCAACGCTGCGCCTCACCATTCCCGACCGCGCGGTGGAGTTGAGCGCCCGTCGCGGTGCGCGGGCGCAAGGCTGAGCATTGCCGCGCCTTGGCGCGATTATTCCAGCCCAAGAGAGTAGCGCCACTCGCTACCCACATTGTCGTCGGTGACCGGCGCCTTGCCGGCCGTTCGGGCGAGAATATCGCGGCAAAGCTCGATCGGCCGCAGCGCATCACGGCTGGTTAAGCTTGCTTCCAGGCCCATAAGCAGGTCGAGTTGCGCGCGGTCTTGGCTGCGTGAAACGTCGAACACCGGCCGGCCGTCGGTTCGGTAGGCCTCAAGCGTGCGGCGCCATCCGGTGAAATCCCAGCGGATCGGCTTTTCCGACACGACGAGATGATTGTAGAAGCGCGCCCCTTCGGTGAAGCCGAGGCAGCCGGTGCGCTGGACGCGAGCGGAATCGGTGGTGTTGTAGAAAAAGACGCCGCCATCTTTGAGGTGGCCTTTAACAAGATCAACGAACTCGGCGGTCAGAAGGTTCGTCGCGTTGGCGCGAAAGTGGAACGTGGTGTTGGACACGACGGCATCGAAGCGCCGGCCGGGATTGGCGCGCAGCCAACGGCGGCCATCGTCGATAACGATCGAAACCTTGGGGTTGCTCAAAAGCGAAGCGACTTGCGGCTCATGGCCGATGAGCGTGAGATAGCCGGGATTGATCTCAACGACAGTGAGCGACGCGACCTCCGGATTGTTGGCGATGACCTGCGCCCAAGAGCCAGAAGACAGACCGATCAGCAGCACGTCACGCGGCGCCACGTGGAACAAACTGAGCGCATAAGGCCGCACGATGCCGTTGGTGTCATGCTTGAGATCGGTATTGAAGCGGCCGTCATACATGCCGTTGCCGAGGACCATGCCGTCGGCCGTCACAGAGATGATGCCGCTGCGATTCTCGACGATATGGACGAGGGGCTTGGCGTCGGCCGCGCCCTTCCATTGCAGCTCCTCAAGTACGTTGATCGGCCAGTACGGGATCGCGACCAAAGTCAGAACGGCAAGCCCCGCGGCCATGCTCGCCTGCAGCATTTTCTGCGTGTGCGGCGATGGCAACATGCCGTTGAGCGCCAGGGCACACGCGAGACTTGCAACCGTCAGCGCCGCCGCCATCCCGACAATGCCGAGATGATCGGCCAAAACAAAACCGGTGAGGATCGAGCCCGCTGCCGAACCGAGAATGTTGGCCAGATACAGCAACGCCGTCCGCATGCCGGCGCGATCGTCGGCGGCGATGCCGAACTCGGCGAGATGCGGCAGAAGCGAACCCCAGAAACGGGCGAACAGATAGACCAGCACAAACGCCACGCCGATGATGCCGCGGTCGAGCCAAGCCAGCGAGGCGAGCAGCGGCAGGAAGCAGACGCCGATCAGGCTCGCCCACATCAGATCGGCGGTCGCGCGCCGCAGTGCGCGTCCTCCCGACACGGCCGCGCAATTGCGGCCAGCTCGTCGGGAACCCGAAGCGAGTCCGATAAGGAAGGCTCCGAATGTCGTCGCGAAGGCGGTCGCGCTCGAACCGGTCGCGTAGGAGACGGTGTGCAGGAAAAATATTTCGTACGAAAGCGAGACAAACCCGCCGGCGGCCGCGAGCACCAGCACCGGACTTAACGCCAGCACCGGCTGCTGCGTTGCGGATGGCCCTGGCGCGACCAAGGCAGCCGGCGTCTTGCCGATCGCTGAGCCGTGTTCTCGCCAATAAATGATGAGGGCGCCAGTTGCCACCGCCGCATTGATGCCGACCGCGACGTAGACCGAGCCCTGCATGCCAACGAACGGGAAAAGCAGCACGGCACAAACAAGGCAGGCAGCGCCGGCGCCGAGCGTGTTGACATAGTAGAGCAGACCGAGAGCGCTTCCGACTTGGCCCGAGCGTCGAACCAGATGTCCCACCAAAACGGGAAGCGTCGCGCCCATCAGCAAGGTCGGAATGAGGACAACCAGAAGACTTGCGGCAGCCGTCTCCGCCAGGGGCAGGCCAACGACCAGAGCACCGACGCCGTCGAAAATTCGCAACGAGACAACGCCAAAGGCCGCGGTCGCGAATTCGATCGCCGCAAGCAGCGGCAACAACGGAATATCGCGCCGCTTCGACAGAAAGCCGCCGGCGAGACTGCCGAGACCTAGGCCGAGCATGAAGGCGGTGACCACAATCGTCACCGATTCGATGTTGACTCCGAAGATGCGGAAAAGCGCGCGCTGCCAGGAGAGTTGGTAGATCAACGCCGGAAAGCCGGAAAAGAAAAACAAGACGCAGAGGACACGCGTCAGGCGCGCGAGTCCGTCGGTTCGCCGCGCAGCCGCACCTTTTGCCGCCAGTTCAATCGTCGTCACATGCCACCGGAAGTAATTCTTGGTGACCCTAGCGACCGAGGGTTACCTGACCTTGAACGGCGATAGCGATTTAGCGGGCAGCCAATTCCGGCTAAGTTGCCCGCCGGTTAACGCGAGGCAGCCATGAACGCCGGGGCGGACGAAGAACACGCAACGATCTACGACGACTTCGCGACGCCGGGCTCCTGGCCGGGCGACAAATGGTACCGGCATCTGCCGATACCCGGCCTTTGGGATCCGGCGACGGTCGTCACCTGCGGCGGCGGTCCGGACGGAACGCTGGCGGTCGAGACGCGGCGCTTCACGCTCGGCCGCAAGGACGGCCATGACAACGTCAAGGCGCTGATCTATTCGACCGCGGAATTTGCTCCGGGCGAACGCGGAATAATCAGCGTATCAACCGACATGCGAGTCACGACGTTCGGCACCGGCAATAATCCTTACGGCGTCGATGCCGGCGACGTGCGGCTCGGCTGCGGCGCGCTCAACACCATCGATCTGAAGACCTGGATGGTGTTCGACTTCTTCGTCAGCGGCAGTCGGATCGTCCCGCTCTACGAGCGACTGCCGTTCGGCATCAGTGACGCCAATCCCTATACGGCATTCACCGAACTGATTCCGATCGACCTGCCGACCAAACAAGGCGAGTGGCATCATTGCGCGATCCGCTACGACCGCGCCCGCGACCGGGTTTCCTGGATGGTCGACGGCGAGGCCGTGGCGGTGCGCGACGCGGTCGGCGCGCCGCCCGGCGAGCGCGGGCCGGTCGTGAAGGTCGACAGTATCAAGATCGGCGGCGGACTGTTCACGCTGTTCGGCGATCTCAAGGACGACCGCCAGCGCGCCGGCGATCGCGCCGGCATTCCCGGCCTCGATCCGCACTATGAGCGGACGCTGTTCGGTCAGGGCGCCCGGGTGGAATTCAAGCCCTTTAAGGTCGCTAGCTGGTAAGGATAATTCGTCGCCCGCATGAGCACAGCGCTATGCGGGAACGATCGAGAAGTTCTACAAACTGATCCTACGAGGGATGCTCCCATGGTCAACGCATCGAGAACCATCAAAGTGAACGACGATCCGCGCCAACCGCCGCTGCCGCGCAGCCTGGTCTGGCGCGGGCTGGTGATGAAGGCGGAGAATCCGCTGCCCTTCGTTCCGGTCATTTCCAGCTGCAAGGTACTGGAACGGCGGAGCGACGGCATCGTTCGCGAAATCGTCGATAAGGGCGATACCATCACCGAGGTGGTGACGTTCGATCCCGAACGCACGGTCAAATTCGAACGGACGTCCGGGCGCGTGCTCGGCACCATCCTCAATGAGATTATCGAGGACGGCGACGGCGATCTGGCGCTGAAATTTACCTCACCCTGTCGATCGACGGCATCGCCGCCGGCAGCGCCGAGGAAAAGGATTTCGCCAGCCAGATGGAGGACGGCTATCTGATGGCGGTGCGGGCGACACTGAAGGCGATGCGTCAGCTCGCCAAGGACGATGCACTGAGCGCGGCATCATAGGTGCACCAGGGACTGTTATGATCATTACCGCAAACATTCTGATCGGCATTGTCGCCGCTTTGCATATTTACTTCCTGGTGCTTGAAATGTTTCTGTGGACCAAACCGCTTGGTCTCAAGACGTTTCGGCAGAGCCAGCAGAAGGCGGACGATTCCGCCGTGCTTGCGGCCAATCAAGGCTTGTACAATGGCTTTCTCGCCGCCGGACTCATCTGGGGACTAACTCATCCGGTCGCCGGCACCGGATTTCAGATCAAGGTATTCTTCCTGCTGTGCGTCGTCGTCGCCGGGCTCTATGGCGGCTACTCGGTCAGCGCGCGAATTATTCTGATTCAGGCAGTTCCGGCTGCGCTGGCGCTCGTGCTGCTGTGGATCGGATGAGCGCATGGCCGCTCCGACGCCGTGGCAGCGCTAAAAATCGGTACCACGCGGCTCAAATTTCAGGGTGAATTCTGCTGAACCCCGGTTGAAATAGCGCATGGCGATGCGCTATCCGCCGACGCCGGATACCTGAGGGGTGATTCGATGAAGCACATTGCGGTTGCCGTGCGGATCGCGGTAGCGGTCCTGATGCTCGCGCTGTTCGGCGCGTCGGCGTCGGCGCAGAACGTTCCGAACGCGACAATGCAGGAAATCCTGATCAAGACGTCGCTATTGACCTTCAATGACGCCAACCTCACCAGCAATTACGAGGTCTTGCACGCCAAGCTCTCGAAGCCGTTCCGCGACCAGGTCTCGACCGAGAAGCTCGCCGAGGTGTTCAAGGGGTTCCGCGACCAGCACATCGATCTCGACTCGATCGCGGCCAAGGCGCCGATCTCGGTCGAGGAGCCGAAGGTCGGCGACAACGGACGCCTCACGCTGAAAGGCTACTTCGACACGACCCCGAGCCGCGTGAACTACGACCTCGCCTTCATCGTGTCGGAAGGCGAATGGAAACTCTTTAACATCAATGTCGACGTGAAAAAGCCTGATAAGTAAGGCTTGAGCGGTTGATCCACATTAGGACGGCGACGTGCTTTTGCTGTTTTGGTCTCGCCACGCCGCTCAATCGAAGTGGGTCATCGTGGTTTAATCAAGCTGACCGTGTTCCTTCCCAACATCGGCGCCGCATTCTCATCGTCGTTATTCGTTGCTAGCCTGTTCGGATCTCACCGGCGCTCGCGACAACCTCAACCCGCGGCGCCACTCGTTCATCGATAGGAGGACGCCATGATCTCGCGCTTGGGCCTTCGCTATCACGGCCAAACCCTCGGCAACGCTTCGGCCTGCGCCTGCCACTCGCGGCGGGCTTTCCTCACCGGCGCTGCTGCGGTGGGCGCCGCGGCGGTGCTCTCGCCAGCCATAGCCAGAGCCGAAACCCCAAGCGCCGCACTTCGCACTGTCGATGTGCATCATCACATCTATCCGCCACGGTACCTTGCCGACAATTTCGAGCAGATTTCAAAGTCGATCGGCGCGTTCGCATCCAAAGTCCAAAGCTGGTCGCCGCGCAGCGCCGTCGACAATATGGACCAGGCCGGCGTCGCGACCGCCATCAATTCGATGACCAGCCCCGGCGTCTGGTTTGAAGACGGCGATGCTGCGCGAGGGCGGGCACGCACGTGCAACGAATTCGGCGCACAAATGATCCGCGACTTTCCCGGTCGCTTCGGCATGTTCGCCGCCATTCCGCTGCCGGACACCGACGGCAGCCTCAAGGAGATCGAGTACGCGCTCGACGTGCTCAAGCTCGACGGCATCGGGCTATTGACCAGCTACGCCGGCAAGCTGCTTGGCGATCCGGCATTCACGCCGGTGTTCGAGGAGATCAATCGCCGCAAGGCCGTGGTGTTCGTCCATCCGACCATGTCGTGTTGCGGCAACCCGATGCCGGGCATAAGCCCGCCGACTATCGAGTTTCCGATGGACTCGACGCGGACCATCACCAGCCTCCTGTTCAGCGGCGGCTTCGCCCGCTATGCGGATACGCGGTTTATCTTCTCGCACGGCGGCGGCATGCTGCTGCCGATCGTGCAGCGGCTTTACGGCGCAGCCGCGCAAATGAAGCCCGAGGAGCGGGCGATCAAAATGCCGAAGGGGCCGGAATACGAGCTGACCCGGCAATATTACGAGCTGGCGAGCATCGGCTTTAATCCGGCCGGCATCGCCGGCCTGCGTAAGCTGATGCCGAATTCGCAGCTGCTCTACGGCTCCGACGAGCCGTTCCTGTCGACCGTAAAGATGACCGGCGCGTTGCAGAAACTGGACTTTCCGGCCGACGAGCTTGCCGCGATCCAGCGCGGCAATGCGGTGCGGCTGTTCACGCGCCTGCAAACTTAAAGCAGGCCTAGTAGGTGACAGCGCCGCCGTCCACGTTTACGGCCTGGCCGGTGATGAAGGCGCTGGCGTCGGAGGCGAGGAACACGGCCGTGCCGCAAAGATCGTCCGGTGTCATGTCACGCTTGATCATGCGGGCGTTGAGCGTGTGCGGCCGGATCTTTTCCATCATCGTCGGGTGATTGAGCACGCTTTTGCTGGCGGTAAATCCGGCGATGATCGAATTCACCCGGATGTTGTCGGCGGCAAGCTCCGTTGCCATCGAGCGGGTCATGGCGAATACCGCGCCTTTCGAGCTCACATAGTGCAGCAACATCGGCGCGCCGCGCAGGATGGTCCCCGAGCAGATATTGATGATCGAGCCGCCGCCGGCCCGCTTCATGCTGCCAAGCACCGCCTTGGTAGCCTGGAACACACCGCGGGCATTGACCCGAAACACCAGATCCCATTCGTCTTCGGTGATTTGCGACAGCGGCTTGAGCTCGAGCGTGCCGAACACGCCGGCATTGTTGATCAGGACATCGATCGGGCCGAGCGCCGTCTCGGCGGTAGCGACGAGCTCGGCCAGCGATCTGTTGCTGGTCACGTCTGCCAACACTGCGATCGCCTTACCGCCTTGATCCATGATCTGCCGGGCGGTGTCGTTGCAATCGGCAATGTCCGAGACGACAACCTTGCCGCCTGCGGCCGCGAGCGCGAGCGCCAGCGCCGCCCCGATGCCCTGCGACGATCCGGTCACCAACGCCACTTTTCCCGCGAGAGTGGACATGATCCCCCCAAAGAGCGTGTTGTTAGAATTTCGCGCACCAGCGCAGTACGCCTTCCTGGAAGCTCGGGCGATCGCGGATGGCGTCTGCCCACGCGCTGACGTACGGGTAGCGATCGAAGGGAAAATCGACGCCTGACAGCGTGAAATGCAGCGGCGCCCAGGAAATATCGGCGAGCGAGAACTGGTCGCCGACCAGCCATTGATGCTGCGACAGCTCGTCCTCGGCCTTGTCGAATAAGCCGAGCAACGTTTGTTCGGCTTTGTCGACCTGCTCCTTCGGCAAGCCTACGCCGGTCGTAGCGCGGCCGTGGAAGGCAAGCAGCTCCGGATCGCGCTGCAACGAACGATATTTGGCGTCTTCAGCTTCGTTCTTGTGCAGGACTTTGCCGATCTTGCGCGTATAAATCAGCGTCTTCACCGCCGGCACGTGGATTTCGGTTGCGGTGCGCAACCACTGACGCATCTCATCAAGCTCTGTTTCCGATTCCGGCTGCAGCGGCGGATCGGGGTAAGTCTCATCGAGATATTCGATGATCTCGTTCGACTCGATATGCACGACGCCGTTGTGGACCAAGGTCGGCACCAGCCCCTTCGGATGAATGCCGAAATATTCGGGCGTCACCGTCTCTTTCTTGCGCAGGTCGAGATGATGGCTGGTCCACGGCAATTCCTTCTCCGCCAGAACCATGCGCACGCGCATCGAACAGTTCGAAATGTCGGCGTGAAACAGGTGCAGACCTTCGAGCGCGGTGACGCTGTTGTTGGTTGGGGTCACGATCACGCGCCGGCCTCCAGTGTGGCGGAGACGGATGCGGCAATTTCTGCGCCAGAGGGCGCTGCGCAATCGCGGCTTGGCACCCGATCCTCCCAATTAGATTTTGCTTTTGATTAAGTCCGTTGATAGTAGATCAGGCCGAAATATTTGATAATCGGCTAATCTGGAAATAGATCGTTCTCAAAACGCGCACAATCAACCATGGACGAATTGGCCGGAATTCGGATGTTCGTCCGCGTCGTCGAGGGCGGCAGCTTTGTCGCCGCCGCCCGCGGGCTTGGCGTGTCCAAATCCGTGATCACCAAACGGGTGAAAGAGCTCGAAGAGCGGCTCAAGGCGCAGCTGTTGATCCGCTCGACCCGCCGGCTGACACTCACTGACGCCGGAGCAAGCTACTTCGAACGCTGCGTGCGGATCGTCGCCGAATTGGACGAGGCGCAATCGGCCGTTCGCTCGCTCACCGTCGGGCTCACCGGCACGCTGCGGGTGAGCTGCATCGCCTCGTTCCTGGCTCATCAGCTCTGCCGCGATGTCTGCCATTTTCAGCAACAGCATCCCGATTTGATCGTCGAGCTTCACCACAATGACCGCGTCTACGATCCGATCCAGGAAGGCTACGATATCTGCATTCAGCCGAGCGACGTCGGCGGCGAAGGCATCGTGCGCCAACCGATCGTGCCGCTGCGGCGGCTCCTGGTGGCGGCGCCGGATTATTTCAAGCGCCACGGCCGGCCGAGTCATCCCGACGAACTCGGCGCGCATCGCTGCGCGCACAACAACTACATTCTGCCGATCGCCGACATTACCTTCGCCGGGCCCAGCGGACCGGTGCGGATTCCGCCGATCCGGCCAGTCGTGTTGTCGAACAGCATCTGGATGATCCGCGAAGCGGCGTTGAACGGCGATTGCGTCGCCATCCTGCCGATCTATTCGATCGTCGAGGAACTGCGAAGCGGCGCGCTATCCCCGGTGTTCGAGGATTTTCGCGTCGAAGCCGCCATCCTCAATGCGTTCTACCGGAGCTCGCCGCGCCTGCCGGCGAAAGTGCGGATGCTGCTCAAATATCTCGCCGAGCAGTATGCTGGCGAGCCGCCCTGGGAGCAGCGGCTGTTCCGCGACCGGCCCGAGCTTCGCCGCGTCGTGTACGGGCCGCCGTGTACAAAATAAACGCCGGGAGGAATACCGCAATGATCACGCTTTATCATCACGGATCGTCGGTTTGCGCCGCCAAGGTCCGCCTCGTACTGGCGGAAAAATCGCTGCCCTGGGATGGAATCTACGTCGACATTCTACGCGGCGATCAGTTCGACCCGGCTTACATGAAGCTCAATCCCAAGGCCGTGGTGCCCACGCTCGTCCACGACCGCAAGGTCATCATCGAATCGAGCGTGATCTGCGAATATCTCGACGACGCCTTCCCGAATCCGCCGCTCAAGCCCGCCGATCCCGCGCAGCGCGCGGCGATGCGGCTATGGACCAAGGCGGTCGACGAATATCTGCATCCGGCTTGCGCCGAGCTCACCTTCGCCTCCTGCCACCGTTACATCATCGGACGCCTGCCGCCGGAAAAGCTCAACGCATTTCTCGAGAGCACGCCGCCGATCTCGGTGACGACCGACTGGCATGCGCGCAAGAAAGAAATCGTGCGCCAGGGCATGGCGGCGCCGCGCGTCGAGCGGACCTTCCGCCTCTACGACAGTTATCTGCAAAAGATGGAAGATACGCTCGCGGCGCAGCGCTGGCTCGCCGGCGATACGTTATCGCTCGCCGACATCGCCATGGCGCCTTACGTCAACCGGCTCGACATGCTGGGCATGTCGGAAATGTGGATCGGCAGCCGGCCGTTGCTGACCGATTGGTTCGAGCGGATGAAATCGCGGCCAAGCTTCAAGCCGTCGCTGCTCGACATCTGCCCGCCGGATCTCACCAGCGACCTCAAGACGTTCGGCACCCAGAGCTGGCCCGAAGTGAAGCGGCTGTTGGCGGCGTAATGCCGGACCCTGCCGGCGGCCGGTGCCCACCGGCTGCGCCCACGTTTACGGCCTGGGTTTGCGGAAGCTCGCGGCCCATGCCGGCACGACGGCGAAAGCTCAGTGCGCGAGTTCACGGATTGGGATATTTTGTTTGCGTCTGCGCGGCTGCACGCATTCCGGTCGATGCTCGCATGACGCGTACCACGGCAAAAATCAAAAAAATACCGGGCTCGCCCCGGCAAAAAATCAAAACCTAAGGGAGGTTCACATGCGACGACGCGACTTGCTGAAATATGCTGGCGCCACGGCGCTGGCCGCACCATTCGCACGCACAGCGCGTGCGGAGCTGACCGCCGTCAAAGTTGGCGTAGTCGGCGCCAAAACCGGCCCGCTCGCCCCTGGCGCGGCGGTTACGCATTTCCCGCCGTGGCGGCTTTGGGCGCACCAAGTCAACGAGGCGGGCGGCCTCAAGCTCAAGGACGGTCAGCACAAGGTCGAGCTGATCGAATACGACGACCACACCCAGCCGGCCGAAGCGATCAAGGCGATCGAACGTCTCGCCGCGGTCGACAAGGTCGATTGGATCGCCGGACTGTACGGCACCGGCTTTAACGTCGCCGCAGTGCCGACGTTTGCCAAGCTCGGCTATCCGCAGATTCCGGTCGCCTGCGTCACCGAGCTGGGGCCGCAACTGGTGAAGAAATATCCGCTGCTGTTTTTCGGCAACGGCACGCTGACCCACTACAGCACGACGGTGATCGACATCCTCAAGAAGTTCCGGGATGCCGGCCAGATCGGCAACAAAGTCGCCATGGTCAATATCGCCGACGAGTACGGCATCGAAATCTCCAACATCAGCAAGACGCAGTTCCCGGCGGCCGGCTTCGAAATCGTCTATAACAAATCATACCCGCTGGGCACGCAGGACTATACGCCGGTCATCAAGGGCGCGAAGGCGACCGAGCCTGACGCTTTCATCGCCTGGTCCTATCCGCCGGACACGTTCGGCTTGACCGAGCAGGCCAAGATCGAAAACTTCAATGTGAAAGTGTACTTCAACGGCATCGGCTGCGCCTTCCCGGGCTACGCCGGAAAATTCGGCGCTGCGGCTGAGAACGTGCTCGGCTGGGGCGGCGTGCCCGACAATGCCGACATGCGCGCCTTCTACAAGCTGCACAAGGCGGTGACCGGCGTGGATGCCGACTTTAACGGCAGCCCTCTATACTACGCCAACAACCAGTTGCTCACCCAGGCGATCGAGGGCGCGGGCTCGATGGATCGCGAGGCGATCGCCGCGCAGATCAAGAGCCACACCTACAAGACCCTGCTGGGTGAGTTCGAGATGCGCAATCAATTGCTCAACCGGCTCTACACCGTAGGCCAGTGGCGGGATGGTTGGTTTCACGCGGTCGGGGGCGTCGGTTATCCCGATTCCGACTATGTGGCGGTCAGGGCGAAGACCAGCTGGGCGTGAAGACAGGGCGGGACTCCGACTTGACGCGGGGCCTGGATTTTCGCGGCGCCTGAAATCTTTCCGCGACAATTGTCCCCGGCCATCAAGGCCGGGGACGGACATGCTCGCGTGACGAGCACGCTCACAGAACAGCAATGGGAGGACTGGAAATGGCCGTTCGCACGACTGTCGTCGGATCGTGGTGGCTTCATCCCGAAATGGAGCAGGATTTGGCGCGCTATCATGCCGGCAAACTATCGCCTGCGGAGGGCGAGGCCGTCCTCAACCGGGCGGCCGCCAAAGCCATCGCCGAGCAGCGCGATCTCGGTCTCGATGAATGGACCGGTGGTGAATACAACACTGACAACTTCATTCTGCATATGCACAAGTGCCTGACCGGGCTCGAAGTCGACAAGCCGCAAGCCGACGACGTCTTCGACTATGACGACATGACCCACGCCAAGATCGTCGGCAAGATCAGCGCGCCGAATGGTCTCGGCTACCTGGAAGCTTTTCAGCGGGAGAAGAAACTGCCCGGTGGCGTGCGCAAGGCCGCGATTGTTGCCCCCTACGAGGTGGTCGTAGCCGGCCGCGATCAGCTCGACGCCCTTAAGGCGCAGATGCCGGCGATCACGAAAATCGTCAATCAGGAGCTGCGCGGCATGGCCGATGAAGGCTGCCCGAATGTGCAGCTCGATGCTCCGATCTTCGGCGGCGAAGTCAATATGGGAATGATGACAGCGCAGGAAGCGGCCGATTTGATCGCGCCGTGCTTCGAAGGCGTCAAAGCAACGAGGTCGCTGCATTTTTGCAACGGCAATCTCCGCGGACGGCCGATTTCGCATGCGCTGCACTGCGCGCCTTGGGTCGACATTCTGGAGCGCCTCGACGGCGTCGTCGACGTCGCCGCATTCGAGGTCAAATACTTCTTCCAATGGATCGAACGCGAATCGTTCAAGAGAATGCCGAAAAGCATGCAGCTCGCGGCCGGCATCGTCGACGAAGGCAGCTATTGGATCGAATCGGCGAAGAAAATCCGCGAGCGCATCGCCGATTGGGCACGCGTCGTCGGCGAAGAGCGTCTTTGGGTCTCACCGTCCTGCGGCTTCGGACGCCACCCGTCACGCGACGTCGCAGTACTGCGAGCCAAAATGGAAAACATGGTGGAGGCCGCGCGCACGCTTTGACGGGAAGGCTCGCAGCCGCGGGCTTTTTGGCTTTGCGGCCGAGACTATTCGGCGGCGATCCGATAGGCAGCAGCGTCGCTGTCGTCGCTGTTGGCTGCCTCGCTCGACGCGCTCACCGGCTTCACGCCGCAACAGATGTAGTATGATTGGAACAGGCGCTGGGTCATTTCGATGTCGTCGGTCAGAGCGGCCAGCTCTTCCCACGGATGAATCAGCGGATTGCCGAGCATCGTGTGTTTCATCAGCCACAAGCTGAACGGCAAAACCAGTTCGCCGCTCAGTCCCGGGGGCACCTTCGCATCCATGATGACGAGGCGGCCGCCGGGCAGGAGTTGATCCCATGCGTTGCGCAGCACGGCGCGATGATGCGGCATGGTGTTGTACGACAGGCTGAACAGCACGCCGTTCAGCGGCGTCGGCGCAGTGAATTCGGCCGCATCGCACTCGGACAGTTCAACATTGTCCCAGCGGTTGGCGGCGCGCCCTTTTCGCGCCTGCCGCAACATGCCCCGGGAAATATCGACGCCGTAAACGCGTCCGGTCGAACCCACCGCTTGGCGCAAATAACGAAGGCTTCGGCCGGTGCCGCAGCCGACATCGAGCACGTTGTCGCCCGGCCTCAGGTCAAGACGAGCGACTGCGTTTCTGCGCGAATCCCGCGGCAGAAAAAGCACCCGATCGAACAGCGGAATATACTTCGCGATACGGTCGTAGCGGTTCCGCACCGTGTAGTAGTCACAATCCACCCACGCGTATGTCACTGAGATCGCCCCCAATCCCAAGCAGACAAGCTAATTTTGAATAAAGCACAGTTCAATGGATGTAAATTCAGGATTTGCCCGTGGAATCAGGGATTCGCCTTTTGTTGTTGAAATGTCACAAAGGCGGCTGAGCAAGGGACCGCTAAGCCCCCAATTCTCGGGGATTTCTGACATCGAAGTCAGACGAGGCACCGACCGTTAAAGGAGTTACCGGCTGGTAAAAGGATTATCGGCTCGGCGGCTGCCAGGCCGGCGCCGTCAGTCGGCGCTTGCCGTCGGGCGTGCGCCGATCGGCGCCGTTCGACGGCAGCTTGTCCCAAAGCTGGCAGGTGACCGGCTTGTGCTTCTGGTCGAGTCCTTCGCAGTAATTGGTGTATTCGCACACCCGCACATCGGCCCCGAATCCCAGGAGTGTCTTGCGAAACCAGTCCGGGTCGGCCAGCGACTGGCGCGCCGCGCCGACGATGTCGCAAACGCCGCGCGCCAGATAGTCTTCCGCCATTTCGAAATTGTGGATGCCGCCGGTGCAGACGACCGGCACGGCACTGCCGGCGTCGCGCACCGCCTTGCGTACGGCCGCCGTCGGCTCGGCGTTGCGGCCGAACGGCCCGCGTTCGTCGGAAATATATTGCGGCATGCACTCGTAGCCGCTTTGCCCGGTATAGGGATAGGCGGCAGCACCGACCGCCGGTTGCTTGGCGTCGTCGAACTTGCCGCCGCGCGAGGTCGAGAGAAAATCCATGCCGGCGCCGGCGAAGGCGGCGGCGAAATACGCCGCGTCACTGACATCGCTGCCACCGGCGATGCATTCGTCGGCGAGGAAACGGCAGCCGACAGATAGCCCATTGCCGACGCGGCGGCGCACTTCGGCAAACACTTCCAGCGGCAGCCGCACTCGATTCTCGCGCGATCCGCCATAGCCGTCGTCGCGCGTATTGGTGCGCGAAAGGAAAGACGCCATCGTATAAGCGTGCGCGTAGTGCAGCTCGACGCCGTCGAAGCCGGCCTGCTCGGCGCGCAACGCCGCGTCAGCAAACAAGCCGGGCAGCACTTGCGGCAGTTCGCGAATATGCGGGAGCTGCATGTCGGTGATGCGCTCGCGGTAGCCGGATTGCAGCGCCTCAAGCTCATCGGCCGTCAGCACAGCCGAAAGCTCGTCATCGCCCATGGCGCCCAAGCGGGCGCGAATGTCGGCGTCGGACAAATCCGGCAACGCGGCGCGATGGCGATCGGTGATGGCAAGAAAGCGCTCGAAGAATTTCTTCGGCTCGGGACGGCGGCGGATGGCCAGAAAATCGATCAGCTGGATGAGCAGACGCGTGCGGCCCTCACTCGCCCGCCGCACCGCCTCGACCAGGCGGGTAAGGCCCGGCAAGAAGCGGTCATGGCCGATACGAAGCAGCGGTCCGCTCGGCACGTCGCGAATGCCGGTCGCCTCGACCACGATCGCGCCCGGCATCCCCCTGGCGAAGCGCTCGTACCAGCCGATGACGTCTTCGGTGACGTAGCCCTCCTCGGTCGCCCGCCACGGCACCATGGCTGGAACCCAGGTCCGCTGCAGGAGCGATACCGGACCGATATCGACGGGCGAAAACAGCCGCGACGCCGCCGCTTCCGCCGCTGACGGTATCCGTCCGGCCGAAGCCGTATATCTAAGCCGTTGCGGTGGCCGCCACACGTTCTGCTCCGCATTCCTGCGCTATAGCCGCTGTTCATATCATATGGGAGGCGCGGGCGTTGTCGCCAAAATCGCCGGCCAGCGCTACGCTTGCCAATGGGGGCTTTAGGCTATAGCTATGCCGCGCGCCGCAGGCAGCACCGGCGGACGGTGCTATTATTCCAGGCGATGTCAAGCGCCCGTAGCTCAGCTGGATAGAGCACCAGACTACGAATCTGGGGGTCGGGAGTTCGAATCTCTCCGGGCGCGCCACAGCTTGGCTGATCATTGTCGAATAAAGCGTTTTCATGCCCTGCCGCGAAGTGCCCGAACGATCGGCGCCGCGAGCTACTTTTTCTCTCGCTCCTTGGCAGAGCAAGAAATAAGCATCGTATAACCTCGGGCCTTCGCAGCAATATCGGCAGTTTTCCGTTCCTGTACCGAGTCGGCGGTTTGATAGCTCACCGCGCTATTGTCCAAGAAATCTCGTAGAACGCCGGTCTTGATTGCAAAATTGATGTTCTCGGGCAGATCGCCGGTGGCCCTGGCAACTTTTAGGGCGTTCAACTTCGCGGCTACTACGCCCACCACATTTCCTGAAGTATCGAGGAGCGGACCGCCGCTGTTGCCTGATTGCACTGCGGCGCTGATCTGCAAATAACGGGTGTCGTTGAGAAGCCCACTCAGGGAGCTGACAATCCCAGTCGTCACCGTGAAGTCCGACGTGAGCAGTCCATAAAACGGATAGCCGATGGCAATTACTGTATCTCCGGAATGAATTGCCGCGGCTCGAATTCGCGCCACTTCATTGAAGCTCTTTGCCGCCTTCACTAGCGCAAGGTCGTTGAGCTCGTCCGTGGCAACGACCCTGAGGACAACATCACTTTCTCCAGTGAGGCTCCCATGGATGTCCCCGACGCAGCCGTCAATGACGTGATTGTTGGTGACGATATGGCCGCTTGAGCTGATGACGAACCCCGTACCAGTCTGGCGGACAAACTGGGCGGGCTTGCCAGCTGGCGACGCATCCGCACCCTGCTTAACGCCCGAGTACGGTTGCGCGGGGGCCGGCGTTGAAAAATCGTCAGTCGCAGCAACACCGGAAACTTTGGCTTTCGTAACGCAGTTGCTGATTGTTGCAATTACGTGATTGATCTCACCAAGTGGGAATTGGGTCGTTTGGCCATAAATCTGAGCAGCCATCAATTGCGATTTTCGAAGACTTTGGAGAACGGCGTTTGGCAGAACGGCGAAGACCGAGTGCGGCGTGCCAACCCTAGCAAATAGGCGCGCTTGGCCGCGGCCGTCGAACGTGAGTGCCACCGAAAGCGTCTCGTCCTTCGTCGCGTTCCAAGTATCGTTGACAAAGGCGATGAACCAAGCGCTACTGACGTATTGCGTGATGATCAGGGCGGTGCCGTTGCGGTATTCGTTAACCGCGACACAATTTGCAAACGTTCCCGTTTGGTCATTCGTGAAAGCGCCGCCTTTCCAATCCCCTATACGGATTATGCCGATTGGACCCTTGGCCAAGGCGCTCGGCGTAACGACGCCGGCCAACAAGAGCGCACCCAAAAGCCAAGCCAATCGCATCATGACAATCTCACCGATCAAGCGGCCAGCCGTTCAAGAGCTATAGCTAAACTCGTAGGTTTTGCCCGACACCAAATTCGGCTATCCGCGGACTCCCCGGCCGGTAGCATAAGTCAGCTTTTACACGCGCGCCAGCGCGATCGCCTCATCGTACTTCGCCGCGAGTCGGGTAAGAGGTTGTCTGTTGGCTGAATTTCAATTAACGGCGATAACATCGTAGCCTGCAGTTGATTCGCCAAGCGCGAAAGCGATTCGCATTCCCAAATCAATCGCTCGAAAACCGTCGGGCAGTTGTCGCGCGTTGACACCAACGGTGCTGGAGTCATCGAGACGGCAATCATGGGCCAAAAGGCGAGCGACTTCTTCTCCGCGCGGCAGGTGCCCAACGCCGCGACGGTGGCCGAGGTATTTGCGCAGGCTCTGGCGCTGCATCAGGCCGGTCGATTGACCGATGCGGAAAAAATCTATCGGCAAATTCTCGCAGCGCAGCCGCGGCATTTCGACAGCCTGCATTTGCTCGGCGTCATTTTCCTGCAGCGCGGCGACGCCGAGGCCGCTATTCGGCAAATCGACATAGCCCTCAAGGTCGAGCCGGGACATATTCTGGCGTTGAGCAATCGCGGCAATGCGTTTCAACAATTGCGGCGCTTCGACGAGGCGCTCGCGAGCTACGACCGGGCGCTCGCCATCCGGCCGGATTATGCGGAGGCGCTGACAAATCGCGGCACGGCGTTGACGGGGCTGCAGCGGTACGATGAAGCGCTTTCGAGCTGCGACCGCGCCCTGGAGCTGCGGCCTGATCTTGCCGACGCGCACGTCAACCGCGGCAACGCGCTTCACGCGTTAGATCGGTTCACGGAAGCGGTATCGGCATTTGCTCGTGCGCTCGCGCTGCGGCCAAACTATGCCGAAGCGCACTATAACCGTGGCAACGCGCTTTACGCCCTCAAACGCGATGAGGAGGCGCTGGCGAGCGTGGATGCCGCGCTGGCGCTGCGGCCGGACTACGTCGAGGCGTTGACCAACCGCGGCGCAGTTCTCCACGCGCTCGATCGCGATGAAGAGGCGCTCGCAAGCCTGGATCGCGCCATCGCGCTGGAGCCGGACAACGTCGAGGCGCTGGTCAATCGCGGCGTGGCTCTCAACGCGTTGAAGCGATACGACGACGCACTCGCAGGCTACGAGCTCGCGCTGCACGTTTGTCCGGACCATTTGGACGCGCTCACCAACCGCGGCGTCGCACTGCATGACCTGGCACGATATGAAGAAGCGCTGGCAAGCCACGACGGCGCGCTGGCGCTGCAGCCGGACTTTGCCGAGGCGCTCTCCAACCGCGGCAATAGCTTGCAGGAGCTGCGGCGGTTCGATGACGCGCTGACGAGCTTTGACCGCGCGCTGGCGCTAGCGCCGGATTTTGCCGAGGCCCATTCGAACCGCGGCAATGTTCTCCAGGAGTTGCGGCGATTCGATGAGGCGCTGACGAGCTATGACCGGGCGCTGACGCTGCGGCCGGATTTCGCCGACGGCCATTTCAACGCGGCCGTGTGCCGCCTGTTGCGCGGTGATTTTGCCCGCGGCTGGCAAGAACACGAATGGCGATGGGAAACCAGGCAGCTGCGCGCGGTCAAGCGGCGGTTCGCGCAACCGCTTTGGACCGGCGCCGATGATTTGGCCGGCGAGACCATTCTGCTCCACGCCGAGCAGGGCTTCGGCGACACCATCCAGTTCTGCCGCTATGTGCCGCAGGTCGTCGAGCGCGGCGCGCATGTCGTTGTCGAGGTGCAGAAGCCGCTGTACGAACTGATGAAGAGCCTCGGCGGCAGAGTACAGATCGTGCCACGCGGCGCGGCGCTGCCGGACTTCGATCTGCACTGCCCGCTGCTCAGCCTGCCGCTTGCATTCGGCACCCGGCTCGAAACCATCCCGTCGCGGACGCCTTATCTCACCGCGCCCGAACATAAGACGGGCGCCTGGCGCGACCGGCTTGATAAACTCGAACTTGGCAAACACCAGCGACCGAGAGTCGGTCTGGTGTGGGCGGGCGACCCGCGCAAAAGTTTGCCGGGCGCCAATCGGATCGACCGTCAGCGCAGTCTCCAATTCGACCAGCTGGCGCCGCTCTTGGAGGTGCGCCGCTGCGCATTCTACAGCCTGCAAAAAGGCGACGATGCGCAGGCGCAATTGCGCGGCAGCGCGTTAAGCCCCCGCATCACCGACTGGTCCGCGGACTTCCATGATTTTTCCGACACCGCCGCGCTCATCGAGAACTTGGATCTGGTCGTCGCCGTCGATACCGCCGTGGCGCATCTCGCCGGTGCGCTTGGCAAGCCGCTGTGGCTGATCAATCGCTACAATACCTGTTGGCGATGGCTGCTCGATCGCGACGACAGTCCGTGGTACCCGACGGCCCGGCTGTTTCGGCAAGATGCAACGCGCGACTGGCATCCTGTCATCGCGCGCATTTCTTCGGCGTTGCGGGACTACGTCCACAGCGTTGAATGAGCTCGCGCTTGCGCTAACGGCCGCATGCCACCTAATTTTGCGTTGTCAACACATGCAACTCGATACACATAGGCGCGCGCGATGTTATCCTGATCGGGGCGCCGATCTGTTTGCGCAGCTAACCAACCGCCCCAGCGACAAAAATCCATGGAAGCATCAATTGCGAAACGACGGGTCGGGCCGACTCTCCTGACCGTTCCGGAGCCCGACCTTACGCCCGAGGAGTTGATCGCGCGCGCCGCTGCGCTCAAACCGCTACTGCGGCGGCAGCAGGCGGAAAATGACGAGCGCGGCTGCTATTCCGAGGAGCTGCACCAGGCGTTCCTGAGAGCGGGCCTTTATCGAACGCTGCAGCCCCGCATGTTCGGCGGCTACGAGTTCGATGTCCCGACTTTCTACAAGGCCATGCTCGAAATCTCGCACGGACACCCATCGGCCGGCTGGTGCCTGGCGCTGTGCGCGTCCCACACCTTTCTCATCGCCTCGCATTGGCCGGAACAGGCACAGCGCGATTTGTTCGGATCCGAGGGCCACTTCGCGGCGCCGCACCGCGTGCCACCAAACGGCGTGCTCACGCCCGTCGATGGCGGTTTCCGGCTGAGCGGGGTGTGGGATTTTTGCTCCGGCATACCGTATGCGACGCATCTGGTTTGCGGGGCGCGGCTGCCGGCCGCGGACGGGCCGCCGGAAATTTTCTGTGTGGTGGTGCCGCGCGACAAGCTGCGTATCCTCGACGACTGGGGCGGCGATCAAACGCTGGGCATGCGCGCCAGCGGCTCGAACAGCGTCGAGGTCGAGGATGCCTTCGTCCCGGCGCATCATGCCGTCCCGATGCAGGGCCTTTTCACCCGGGCGGAAGACATGCGCCACGGCACGCCGGGCACGCGCGTGCACGGCAATCCGATGTACCTTGGGCGCGTCGCCGGTCCCTATCACATGTCGCTGATCACGCCGGCGATCGGCGCCGCCAAGGCCGCGCTCGACGAATATCGCGACACCATCCGCAGCAAAAAGACCACGTTTCCGCCGATCATCCCCCGCGCCGAGCATGAGGACTATCAGCGCGCGCTCGGGCAGGCGATCATTCTCACCGATGCGGCCGAGAATCTCCTGATCCGCGGCGCCGAGGTTTACATGGAAATGTGCCAGCGCTGGGAGGCCGCCGGCACATTGATCACGGCGGAGGAGAACCTGCGGCTGTGGGCCATGATGCAGCAGGCCGGCCGCATGGCCTGCGATGCGGTCGAACTTCTGTTCAAGACCGCTGGCACGTCGGTCACGCGCAAAGGCAGCCGCATGGAACGGTACTTCCGTGATGCACAAATGTATCGCGTGCATCCGTCGGCGCTTTATGAGAACTTCTGGGCGCCGGTCGGTCGCGCGTCCTTGGGCCTGCCGATCCGGCATTTCAACTTTTAGCCCTGGCGCTGCTCCGTCCGCGTCGCGACCGGCAGATGTTCGATGGCCCGCAGGCCCGGCCGCTGGCGCCATTTGATTTCGGATTCGTCCACCGCCAGCTCCAATTTCGGCCAGCGCGTGAACAACGCCTTGAGCGCGCACGCGCCTTCGATGCGCGCCAGCTGATGGCCGAGGCAAAAATGAATGCCGGTGCCGAAAGCGAGATGCCGGTTCGGCTTGCGCGCCAGATCGAGTTTCTCCGCATGCGGATTTGCCTGCGGATCGAGGTTTGCGGCCGCCAGCATCGGCATGATCATCTCCCCCACCTTCAGCCGGACACCGCCAAGCTCGACGTCCTTGCGGACAAAGCGCGGCTTGGTGAACTGCACCGGCGAGACGAACCGCAGGAATTCTTCCACGGCCAGATTTGCCCGGCTCCAGTCTTCTTCCAGCCAGTCGCGCAGACCGGGATTTTTCAGAAGCTCGTAGACCGAGCCGGCGATCAGGTGGGTGGTTGTTTCGTGGCCGGCGAACAACAACAGAAAGACCATCGACACCAATTCGTCGCGGCTGATTCGTCCGCCTTCCTTTTCAAAGCGCACCAGCTCGGCGATCAGACCTTTGCCGCCATTCTTTCTGACTTCCTCCATGTGCTGTTCCAGGTAACGCCGCATCGCAAAGATGTTGGGTATCAGCATCATGAGGCCGATGACGCCGGTGAGGCGCGTAAAACCGCTCGCCCAGGCGGAGAATTTCGCTCGGTCGGCCAGCGGCAGGCCGAGCAACTCGCAAATCACCGAGAGCGGCAACGTCCGCGCATAGCGGTCGACCAGATCGGCGGGGCTGCCTTGCGCGAACAGCTCGCCCGCAAGTTTATCGGCGAGCGCGAGGATGCGCGGCTCCATGTCGACGACAGCGCGGCGGCGAAACGCTTCGTCGACGATATCGCGCAACCGCCGGTGATCTGGCTCGTCCTTCGACAGCATATGATTGGCCAGCGTCCGCACGATGCGGGGCATCCACCATTGCAATCCGGCAACACCGCCCATGCCGCTGCGAATCGTGAACGTTTCGCTGTCCTTGAGGACTCGATCGGCCAAGTCCTGCGTTGTCGTCGTCCAGACCTTGCCGACCATCGGAAACCGAATCTCGACCACCGGACTGGCCGATCTCAGCTTCTCGATCTCCGCTGACGGATTGCGAAAATAAGCCTGGCTGCCAAAGTCAGCGCGCATGACCTGTCCTTGCTCGTGCTATCCTTGCTGCGCCGAAAACAACGGACGCTAGCCACATCAAGGTGGTCGAATTGGGGAAGGATTTCCAGGAGACGCCGCGAGCTTGCTTATAAGCTTTGCATGGGCGACCTGCAGCCGGCCTGATGATTAGAGACGCGCGAATCTCTTCGCACGCACCAACCGCAGCTGGCGTTCCCGGCCCCTCGCGACGGCTTGGGCGACGGCGCGCGGCGGCGTATTCTCCTCGCGCGCCGGGCGTTGAAGGGGGACGACAATGGAAAGTTGGCGAAGCCGCAAGACGTTGATCCTCAGCCGCACCGATATGATGGGGCTGGTGAAGCCGGCGGAATATGTAAGCTGCGTCGAACAGGCCTATCGCATGCATGGCGAGGGCCGCTATTACATGGATCCCAAGGGCCACATCGTGCTCGACAAATATCCCGGCGAATGGGAAGCGATGCCGTCCTACATCGAGGAGCCGGAGGCGGCGGCGTGCAAATGGGTGTCGATCCGCGAGCGCAACCGCGAGAAGTTCGATCTGCCAACGGTGTTTTCGATTTTGATCTATACGCATCCTGAAACCGGGTTTCCGCTGGCGATCTGCGACGGCTCCTATCACACGGTCATGCGCACTGGCGCTGCCGCCGCGGTCTCGGCGAAATGGCTGGCGCGTAAGAATTCCAGGAAGCTCGCGATCGTCGGCGCCGGCCACATGGCCGAAGGCACGCTGGCGACCTGCGACACGGTGTTTGCCTGGGACGAAGTGCGGGTCTGGAGCCGCTCGCAAGCGACGCTGGACGAATTCGTCAAATCGGAAGGCCCAAAATATCCGCGCTTTCCGATCCACGCCTCGCGCAATCTCGAGGAGGTGGTGCGCGGCGCCGACGTCGTCGTCACCGTGACGCCGGCGCGGGCGCCGCTGGTCAAGGACGAATGGATCGCGCCCGGCACGCACATCGCCGCGCTCGGCGCCGACAAGGGCGGCGACCAGGAGCTCGATCCGCGCATCCTGCAACGGGCGCGGATTTTTGTCGACGACATCCGCCAATGCCGGACTGACGGCGAGATCAACGTTCCGCTGGCGAAAGGTCTGATCCGCGAAACCGATATTGCCGGCGAGATCGGCGAGGTGATTGCCGGCAAGAAGCCGGGCCGGCGTGCCGACGACGAAGTCACGCTGTTTGACTCGACCGGCATCGCGCTCCAGGATTCGGCGACCGTGCCGCTCGAATACGAGCGTGCGGTCGCGGCCGGCGTCGGCATCGAGAAGAAAATGATTTCGACGTGACTTAGCTTTTGATCATGAAATTTCGCGTCGTCGCCAGCACAGTCCCGCATAGCACCTCTTCGCCGCCCGACACGCTATAAACGTCGGCAGCGCCAACCGAGTTGGTCCGGCCGTTCTGCAGCACCCGTCCTTTGGCCCGCAATTTCTCGCCCCTGGCGACGCCGGTCATTTTGATCGTGAAATCAATCGTCGCCAGCGCCCAACCCTTCGGCATCAGGGAGAGGCAGGATGCGACCGCGGCGACGTCGCCGGCGGTTCCTACCATCGACGCCGGAAAGACGTTCGGTGGTCCGGAAAATCTTTCGTCGAACGGCAGTTCGACCGTTACGGAGCCCGGCTTGAGCGAAACCGCAGTAATGGAAAATTCGCGAACGAACGCCAAGCTGGAAAGGAAGAATTTTATCTCGCTCTCATCGAGGAGCTGTTCATCGTCGGACATCGCTTTGCACCCTTGGACCAAAACCCGAAAATCGGATCGCGGCTCAACTATACGCAGGATCGGGCTGCAACGCCGCGAAGCGTTGCGGTCATTTGCCAACGCCAGGCGGCATTGTCATAATTTGCCGACCCTGACGATATGGCGATAGAAGCGAATGAGCGACATTCTCAATCTGCCGCGCCCGGCCTGGATGACCGAAGACGTCGTCCTGCTGGAAGATCAGGCGCGGCGCTTCATCGCCGCCGAGTTCGCGCCACATCTCGAGCAATGGCACGAGGACCATTTCTATCCGCGCGAGGTGTGGACCAAGGCCGGCGCGGCGGGGCTGCTGTGCGCTTCGATGCCGGAGGAATATGGCGGCGGCGGCGGCACGTTTGCGCATGAAGCGGTGATCGACCGCGAATATTCGCTGGCCGGCTTCGACACCTTCGGCGCGTCGCTGCATTCCGGCATCGTCGCGCCGTACATTCTGCGCTACGGCACCGAGGAACAGAAGCGGCGCTGGCTGCTGAAGCTCGCGACCGGCGAGCTCGTCGGCGCCATCGCCATGAGCGAGCCCGGCACCGGCTCCGATCTGCAAGGCGTACGCACTACCGCGAAACGCGCGGGCAACGGCTATGTGCTCAACGGCTCGAAAACCTTCATCACCAACGGCCAGCACGCTGATCTGATCATCGTCGTCGCCAAGACCGATCCGAAACAGGGCGCCAAGGGCATCTCGCTGATGGTAGTCGAGACTGCCGACGCGGCAGGCTTCCGCCGCGGCCGCAAGCTGAAAAAACTCGGCATGGATTCCGCCGATACCTCGGAACTGTTCTTCGAGGACGTGGCGCTGCCGGCAGAAGGCCTGCTCGGCATCGAGGAAGGACAGGGCTTCTACCAGTTGATGCAGGACTTGCCGCAGGAGCGGCTGATCGTGGCAACCCACGCCGCCGCCATGATGGAGCGCGCGCTGGCGCTGACCATCGACTATGTCAAGCAGCGCCAGGCGTTCGGCCACAAGATCATCGACTTTCAGAACACCCAATTCGTGCTGGCCGAGTGCAAGAGCGAAGCCACCATCGCCAAGGTGTTTCTCGATCACTGCATCGAGCGTCACGTCAAGGGCGAACTCGACACCGTCACCGCCTCGATGGCGAAATACTGGCACACCGATCTGGTTGGCACGATCGTCGACCGCTGCCTGCAATTGTTCGGCGGCTACGGCTACATGGACGAATATCCGATTTCCCGGCTTTATCGCGACGCGCGGGTGATGCGCATCTATGCCGGCACCAATGAGATCATGAAGCTTTTGATCGCCCGCAGCTTATGACGCTGGCGTCGTTCTATTTTTTGCTCGGCGCAGTTTTGGGCGGATGGCGAAGCAGCGCGCGGCAGCATTCTTCGTAGAGCCATTGTTCGGCGCGATCATAGGACCAGTCATTGTCGTCGTGCAGCACGAATAGCCCCGAGTAGCCGAGATAAAACCACAGCACGTCGAGCGCGGTAGCCGGGTCCATTCCCTCGCGCAGCGCGTTGAGCTTTTGCAGGCGCTTCACGAGCTGTTGAAAGGCGGCGCGGTATCGAGCGGTACCTGCGGCCAGGCTTTTGGCGACGGCGGGGTCGTGCGGCGCGGTATTGAGTAAGACCCGCATGATGTCGCCGAACTCCTCACGCATCTGCCGGACGACGGCGGCGACGAAACGCAGAGTCTTCGCCGGATCGTCGAGCTTCTCCACACGGTCGAGGCTCGCTTTGACGATCGGGTCCAAGCTCCAGATGTCGATAAGCGTGTTCAATAAGCCCTGCTTGCCGCCCGACACGGCATAAACCGTTGCCGGCGCGACACGCGCCAATGCGGCGATATCGTCGACCTTGGTGGCGAAATAACCGCGTTCGGCAAAGAGTTTGCGCGCCGCATCCAGGATCGCTTGCCGGGTTGCTTGGGCATATTCGTCGCGGCGTGTCAGTCGAGAAGCTCGAGCCATCGCTGCCTGCTTATTGCAAACCCTAACTCATTTAACTAGAGTCGCACTCTGATCACAGAAGAATGACTCTAGTTGCGCTGAAATGAATAGGGGTGGGTGCCATGATAGCGTCGGCCACTGTCGCGTACGAATCGCTGCCATTTCTTAACGTCTTCTCTCCCGAATACGCAAAGGATCCGCTCGGAACGATAGCCGCGCTCGGCGCCGGCCGAGCGATGGCCCGCAGCCCGCGCGGATTGGAATGCCTGAGTTACGACCTGTCATGGGAGCTCCTCCGCGATGAGCGGTTTCCGGTCGGGTTCGAGGAACTGCTCGTAATGGGCGGGATCGCACCCGAAAGTACCGCATACCATTTCTTCGCGCGCAATACGGCGGCGCTGGAGGACGAGGAGCATCGCCGTCAACGGCGGCTGCTTGCGCCTCTCTTCAGTCCAGCGGCGATCGAACGGGCTCGCCAAGTGGCCCGCCAGATCGTCGAGGAATTGCTCGACGGCCTGGGTAGCGACGAATTTGATTTTGCTGCAGATGTGGCGCCGCATGTGCCGTCGGCATTCTTCTGTTACCTGATCGGCGCGCCCTCGAGCGACAAGTCGATTGTCGCCGCCTGCTCCGACGCCATGATCAAGGCATTTCGCGCCGATCCCGCGTACCGCGACGAGATCGAGAACGGCACGCTTACCCTTATCGAGTATGTCCGCCGCCACATCGAGCGAAAACGCAAGGACGTCGGCGATGACGCTTTGTCTCAGTTGCTCGAAGCGGAACGGCGCGGCGAAACGACGACCGACGAAATCGTCGAGATCTTGTTCACGATCCTGGCGGCCAGCACCGACAACACCAACGCCAGCCTGTCGCACGCGGTCATGGCGTTCGCCGAGCATCCGCAGCAATGGGATGCGCTCCGCAACAGTCCCGGCGCCGTGCCCGACGCCGTTCAGGAGTGCGCGCGCATGCGTCCGAACAACTGGTCCGATCCGAGAATCGCCCGCGACGATCATGAATTCGCTGGCGTCGCCCTAGCCAAGGGAACCTGGTTGTTCGCCTCGATCATCGCCGGCAATCACGACCCCACGGTATTCGAAGCGCCGCGCGAATTCCGGATCACGCGTGAGCGGCCGCGGCCGATCCTGAATTTCGGCTCCGGCCGTCATCTTTGCCTTGGCCGGCCGGTCGCGCTGGTCGAACTCGAGGAAACGCTGCGGCTTCTGGTCGAACGTTTCGAGCGGATCGAGGTCATCGGCGACGTCGCCCGTGACGGGCAGCCGCACGGCGATTTCATCCGGCGGCTGCCGATTCGCGTGACCAGCTGAAGGCCCCATGCGCGAGGCATGAGTCGATAGTGGCTTCAGGAAAACCTTTCCGCCGCCCAGGCAAGCAAGCCGCGGTCGCGGCCGCGCGGCGCGATCAAAGAAAGTCCCAGCGGACAATCCGCCATGGTGCCAAGCGGCAACGATAGCTGCGGCAGGCGGGCGAGACCGGCGATCGAGAGCAGCGCGAACGCCCGTGCCCGAAATGCTTCAAGCTCAGCGGCCGGCGTTGCCAGCTTTGGCGCGATGCCCGGCGCCGTCGGCAGGCATAATAACGCATCGTCGCCAAGAAGCGCGTCCAGGTGCGAAGCCACGGCTTCGCGCTGCGGCCGCATGCGCTCGACTTCGGCGGGATCGATGGTGCGCGTCCAGCGGAAACGCTCGGCGATGCCGGGACCGAAGGTCGGATGATAGGCGTCGATCCAGGCACTGTGCCGGCGGCGGATTTCGTCGCCCTGCAGGATGCGGAAAATTCCCGACCAGGCGGATGGATCGCCGGTATAGACCTTAACCTTGCGATGATCCGGGAACGCGGATTTCAGCCACGTCACGGCAGCAGCCAGCGCAGCCGCGATGTCGTCGCCGGCGAACGCGAAGGCGTCCGTCGCGATCAGGAGGCGCTTCGGCGCGAAAGCCGGCGCCGCTGGCAGCATCGCGTCACCGACGCGGCGCATCATGGCCGCGTCGCGGGCGAACCAACCGACCGTGTCGAAGCTTGCCGCCAGGTCGGCGACACCGTCGATCGGCACGAAGCCGTGCGAGGTGCGGATGCCATAGATGCCGCAATAACTCGCCGGCAGCCGCACTGAGCCGCCGCAATCGGTGCCGAGGGCAAAATCAACCAGGCCGCCGGCAACTGCGACGGCCGAGCCGCTCGAAGAGCCGCCGGGAATGCGGCCCGCCGCGCGCGGATTGGTCGGCGTGCCGTAATGCACATTCTCACCGTTGAGGCTGTAGGCCAATTCGTCGGTCTGGGTTTTTCCGACCATCGTCGCGCCGGCGGCGAGCAGGCGCTCGACGGCGGAAGCGGTGCGCGCCGCCGGCGGATGCGTCTCGAGCCAGACCGGATTGCCATTGCCGGTGCGATGGCCGGCAATGTCGTAGACATCCTTGACCGCGAAGGTCAGGCCGTGAAGCGGACCTGCGGGCGCGCCATCCAACGCAACGTGGGTGTGGCGGCAGAAGGCGCCATACGGATCGTTTGGGATCATTGCGGCCGGTGCAGCGTCGCAGGCGCACGCGACACCGTCTTGCGGCCGCGCTTGTAGGCGTAGAGCACGGGCGTCAGCTCGGCGACCGCCATTTCCGGGCTTTCGCAATCGAGCACGACCAGGTCGGCGGATTTGCCGACTGCGAGGCCGTAGTCCGAAAGCCGCATCATCGCCGCCGGCCGCCGCGTCACCATGTTGAAACACTCGCGCATGTCGGCCTGCTTTCCGACTTGGCAAATGTTGGCATAGAGGTTGGCCATGCGCATCTGCGAGCAATCGCCGAACGGCGTGAATGGGTTGAGAATGTTGTTGCTCGACAGCGAGCAATTGACGCCGTGGTGTAAAAGCTTGTGCGCCGGCACGACGCCGCGCGTGACATTGTGATCGTGCTTGTGGGCGCGGCCCATCAGGAAAAGATCGGTCGACGGCAGCACGGTGAGCGCGACGCCGGCATCGGCAAGCCGCTTCGCCATGGCTTCGAATTGCGGCATCGCCAGGCTCGCCGCCTTGGTGACGTGGCCGATGGCGACGCGGCCGCCATACTGAAATTCCTGCGTGCGCTTGCAGACATAATCGAGGTCCATGCCGTCGGCAGTCGGGCCGAAATCGAGGTGCATATCGACGTCGAGATCGTATTCGCGCGCCAGCTCGAAAATGCGGTCGATCTGGCCTGCCGGATTGGAGTCGGTATAGGGCGCGCCGCCGACCACGCGGCAACCGCGATCGAGCGCTTCGACCATCAGTTCGTCGGTGCCGGGATTGTTGAGGAGGCCTTCCTGCGGGAACACGCAGATCTGAAGATCGATCGCCCAGGCATATTCCTTGATCAGCGGTAGCACGCCTTCGAGGCTGCGCAAGCCGACTCCGGGATCGACTTCCAGATGCGTGCGCATATGCGTCGTGCCCTGCAGGATCGCCTTCTCCAGCGTGCGCGTCGCGCGGGCGTGGACATCCTCGGGCGTGAAGCCGGCCTTGGCCTTGGCGGCTTCGGCGATCGCTTCGTCGAGATCGCCCTTGTCGGATTTGACGCGGTCGAGGATGCAAGATTTGTCGAGATGAATATGGGTCTCGACAAAACCGGGAGATACCAGACGACCGCCGAGATCAATAGTTTCACCCTCGGCGGCGAGACGCGGCGCCATCGCGGCGATGCGGCCATCGGCAATGCCGATGTCGGTCAATTGCTGTTCGGCGCCTATTGGGCGGGCGTTCCGCAGAATGAGATCCATCGTCCCCTCGCCTTCGATCAGGCGCTCACAATACCGTGCCGTGCTCGCCGAGATAGGCCTTCACCAACGCCGGGTCCCGCGCGACCTCGCGCGCCGTGCCCGAGTGGGTGATAGCGCCAGACTGTAACACGTAGGCGCGATCGGCGACTGACAGCGCCAGCGCCGCCATCTGGTCGACCAGCAGGATTGTGGTTCCCTCCTCGCGCAACTCTCCGACGAGGTCGTAGAGATTTTCCAGAAGCTTTGGCGCGAGCCCGAGCGACGGCTCGTCGAGCATCAGCACCTGCGGCTGTGCCATCAGGCCGCGCGCAATCGCCAGCATCTGCTGTTCGCCGCCGGACAGAAGTCCGGCACGCTGATGCCGCCGCGCCTTCAAAGCGGCAAAGCGCGAAAGCAAGCTTTCGATCCTGCTCGACTCGTCGGCTGACGTGCGGGCGTAGGCGCCGAGCCGCAGATTGTCGGTCACGGAAAGCTCCGGAAACACCTGGCGGCCTTCCGGCACCAGAACCAGGCCGGCGCGGGCGATGCGATCGCCCGAAAGCTTGTCGATGTGTTTGCCGAGAAAGCTCACGTCGCCCTCGACCGGCCGGATCAGGCCGCAGAGCGCGCGCATCAGCGTGGTCTTGCCGGCGCCGTTGGCGCCAAGCACAGCGACCAATTCGCCCTTGGCGACTTCGAGATCGGCATCGCGGACGATGGTTGCCGCGCCGTAGCCGGCCGAAAGTCTGCGCACTGTCAGCAACGGCGCCTGTTGCGGCGCAAGCGGGCGCTCGCGGGCGCGGTCGGCGTGCTCACCGGTGCCGAGATAGGCTTCGCGCACCGCCGGATCGGCGGCGACTTGAGCGGGTGTGCCTTCGGCGATCTTGGCGCCGGCATCGAGCACGATGACGCGATTGGAAACGCCCATCACCAGATCCATGTCGTGCTCGACCAGGATCACGGTCATGCCGGCGGCGGCGAGCTTGCGCAGCAAGGCGCCGATCGCGGTACTGTCTTGCGCGTTCAAGCCGGCCGCCGGCTCGTCGAGCGCGAGCACGCTCGGGCGGATGGCGAGCGCGCGGGCGATTTCGACCAGCCGCTTGTCGACATGCGGCAACGCGGCCGCCGGCCGTTCGAGCGCGCCGGCATAGCCGACAAAGGCGAGCAGGCTTTCGGCGACCTCGGCGCCGTCGGCATCGTGTTTGCCGCCGAAGAAAGACAAAGCGCCAAGCCTGCCACGCTTGAGCGCGATCAGGACATTGTCCAAGACCGACATGGTCTCGAACAATTGGCTGGTCTGATAAGTGCGCGCGATACCGGCGCGGGGAATTTGATAAGCGCGCAGCGTTGAGACGACGCGGTGTCCGAGAGTGACGGTTCCGGCATCGGGTCGATAGAAGCCGCAGATGGCGTTGAGCGCGGTGCTCTTGCCGGCGCCGTTCGGGCCGATGATGCTGGTGATCGCGCCCGGGCGCGCATCGAAGCTGAGATTTCTGACGGCGTGCACGCCGCCGAAACTCACCGCCAGATCGCGCACCGCGATCGACTGGCCGCTCGCGCCCGAGCCAAGAATGCGGCCGATATCGCGGCGTGCTTTCGCGACTGTCGCGCGGTCCGCCTTCGGCAACGCGCGGGCGATCAGGCCGACCAGGCCGGTCGGCGCCAGCCGCAGCACCAGAAGCATCAGGACGCCGACAAACAGCAGCCGGTATTGGCCGAGCGTTGCCAGCAGCTCCGGCAGCAGCACGACGACCAAAGCGCCGACCAGCGGGCCGAGCACGCGGTCGGCGCCGCCGAGCATCACGACCAGCAGGAACAGAATCGACTGGAAGAACGGAAACGATTCCGGACTGATGAAATTGCTGATCGAGGCGTAGACGCCGCCGGCGACGCCGGCAGCGACCGCCGAGATGCCGAAGGCGGTGGTGCGAATCAGCGTCGGATCGAGACCGATCGAGACGCTGGCGGATTTCGGAATCGCGCACCGCGCGCATGGCGTTGCCCCAGACGCTGCCGCTCAGGCGCGCGAACGCGGCGGTGGCCAGCACGGTGAGCGCGAGCGTCAAGAACGCGATGCCGCGTTCGCCGATGTCATGGCCGAGCACGCTCGGGCCGGGAATGCCGGACAAGCCGTTCCAGCCGCCGGTCAGACCCTGCCATTCCGCCGCGCCCTGCTCGACGACGAAGCCGAAGGCGATGGTCACCATGGCGAGATAAGGTCCGCGCACGCGGAGCGCCGGGATCGCGAGCAGCACGCCGGCCAATCCGGCGACGATACCGGCGACGACGAGTGCCGGCCAGAATGACCAATCGTAATCGGTCGTGAGAATGCCGACCGCATAGGCGCCGATCGCGTAGAACGCGACATGGCCGAGCGATATCTGGCCGTTGAGCCCGAGCAGTACGTTGAGCCCAATGCCGACGATCGCGGTCAGGCCGACCGTGACGATGATGAAGACCTGATAGTTGTTGCCGCGGACGATCAGGAAGCACACGGCCGCAAGGACGATTGTGGCCGCGGCGCCGCGCTTAAAGCTCATACTTTCCTCAACTGGGCGCGGCCGAACAGGCCGTTCGGCCGCAACGCCAGCGCGAGGATGACCAGCGCGAAAGTGACGATCTGCGTGTAGGTCGAGCCGAGCAAGGCGGTGATCAGTGCCTCGGCAACGCCGTAGATCAGGCCGGCCAGCACTACGCCCCAGGCGCTTTCGATACCGCCCAGGATGGCGACGGCGAAGGCTTTGATGCCGAACAGCGTGCCCATGGTCGAGGAGATGGTGAACAGCGGCGCCACCAGAATGCCGGCGACGCCGGCGAGCAATCCCGACAGCGCGAAGGCAAATTCGATGACGCGCTCAACGCGTATGCCCATCAGCCGCGCGGCGTCGCGGTTCTGCACCACCGCGAGCAACGCTTTGCCGTGGCGCGAGTTGGCGAACAAAATCTGCAAACCCGCCGCCAGCAACAGGCCGATCACCGGGATCAGCGCCTGCAGGTATTGAACGCGCACGCCGGCGATGCTGATAGCGCCGGTGGTCAGGATGCCGGGCGGCATGCCGCGCGGATCCTTGCCGAAGGTGAACAGCACCACATTGTCGAGCACGATGCCGAGCGCGACGGTGGCGATCAGCCAGGAGTTCGAGCCGCGCGCTACGAAAGGCCGCACCGCGACGCGCTCGACGATGACGCCCCACAACGCGCATCCCGCCAGCCCGACGACCACCGCGACCGGCAGCGGCCATTTGAGCGTCACCCAGAACGTGAAGCACAAGACCGCGCCCAGCATCATGGTTGAGCCCTGGGCGAAATTGACGGTCCGCGACACCGCGTGGGTGACGTGGAAGCCCAACGCCAGAAGCCCGTACATGCTGCCGAGGCCGAGCCCGGAAATGATCGCGGTGGCAATCAGCATGCGGTGAACTCAAGCGTCATTGCGAGCAAAGCGAAGCAATCCATTTTCCAGTTGCGCGCTCGCGCCGCCCTCCAACCCGCTCGCGCGCAACTTGGGTTGGCGGGCGGCAAGTTGCGCGAGGGAAAAGTGGATTGCTTCGTCGCCATAGCCCGTCAAAGACGGGCGTGAACGCCCTGTTGCCTCGCAATGACGATCACGTCCGCTCAGTTCACCGGAACGATCTTGTCGCCCTCGTAGTGCACCATGATGTAATCGTCGGGGCCGAGCGCGTCGTGATTGTCGTGGCTGAACGCCGGCTTGTAGGTCTTGATCAGACCCTCATACGGCGTTTTCAGATCTTCCAAGGCGGCGCGGATGGCATCCGCGTCGGTCGAGCCGGCTTGCGCGATGCCGAGCGCAAGAATGTGCATGGCGTCGTAGGCATTGGCGGTGCCGACCGGCGCGAAGATATCTTCCGGTCCTTTGATCTGCGGGTATTTCTTCTGCAGCGCCGCCAGCACCCGCGCCCCGACCGGGCCCTGCTTGCCGAAGAAGCTGTAGGTCTGCACGAAGTCGGCATCGCCGGCGGTCGGGCCGGCGAGTTCCGGAAAGCGTCCGCCGGAAATGCCCCAGTGCGAAATCACCGGCACCATCCAGCCCATGCGCTCGCGCGATTTCATCACCTGCGCGCCGGGCGGCGCATTGACCACCAGGATGATGCTGTCGGCGCCGGCGTCTTTGAGGCGCGTGAGCTGCGGCACCATGTCGACGTCGGCATTCTCGAATTTCTCGACGCCGGCGATCTCGACGGTCGGATCGGCCTTGCTGGCCGCCTGCAGGCCCTTCTCGTTGCCCTGGCCCCAAGGGTTGTTGATCAGCATCAGGCCGGCTTTCTTGGCGCCGAATTTCTGATTGGCGAATTTAAGGAGCTTGACGTCGACTAGCACGTCGACCGCCGATACGCGGAAGGCGTAGTTCGGATCGGCGCCGTTGCGGGTGATGCCGGTGCCGGCAGCCCACACGCCCATGTAGATGCGCTTTTCCTTGTTGAGCAGCGGCACCATCGCCAGCGAGACCGGCGTATCGATGCCGCCGAAGATCGCCGCAACATTTTCGGACATCAGCTCGCGGGCGGCGATCAATCCCTTGGGCGGGGTCGATTCATCGTCGCGCTGCACCAGTTCCAGCATGCGCCCGCCGAGCAGCCCGCCTTTGGCGTTGATCTCGTCGATCGCCAGCGCCAGCCCCCGCGTGATCGCCTCGCCGGATTGGGCGGACGCACCGGACAGCGCCGCGATCTGGCCGATCTTGATCGGCTCGGCGGCGAACGCCGACGCGGCCCCCCAGAGCGCAACGCGACACCGACCATCATCGCGCGCGCCGCGCGCGTATGTTGCCCTAAGCTTCGTGCGGTCATCAGCTTCTCCTTTGAGTTTCCCGGCTGTTGACGTCGGCAAAGGCAGACAAAACGATAATGGCGACAGACCTTCTTTGTTGTCAAATGAAGCTCGGTCTCAAGCAACTGCCGCCAGCATCATGTCGGCGGCCTTCTCGGCGATCATGATCACCGGCGCATTGGTGTTGCCGCTGACCACCGTCGGCATGATCGAGGCGTCGATGACGCGGAGCCGCTCGACACCGCGCACGCGGAGCGCCTCGTCGACCACCGCCATCGCATCGCTGCCCATCTTGCAGGTGCCGACCGGGTGATACTCGGTCTCGGCGCTGGCGCGGATGAAGTCTTCAAGCTCGGCGTCCGATTGCACGGCGGCGCCCGGTATCCGCTCCTCTTGGAGCCACGGCTTGAAGGCCGGCGCTGCCAGAATCTCGCGCCCCTTGCGCAAGCCGTCGATCAGAATCTTCAGATCGTAGCCGGCGGCAAGATAATTCGGATCCATGATCGGCGGCGCTAGCGGGTCGCTCGAAGCCAGACGGATTTCGCCGCGGCTCTGCGGCCGCAGGCAGCAGGAATGCAGGGTGACGCCGTCGCCGTCCATGATGGTGCGGGCGTGATCGACCACCTGCGCCGGAATGAAATGATACTGGATGTCGGGCGTCGCCGCGCCGAGACCGCTCATCGCGAACGCTCCCGCCTCGGCGACATTGCTGGTGCCGGGGCCGGTGCCATAAAGCAGAAATTCCAGCGCGACGCCGATCGGTGCCAGACCGCGGCTCTTGCCGTCGAGCGTCGAGCCGCGCTTGGCCCGCCGCACGATGTTGACGTTGAGATGGTCCTGCAAATTCTTGCCGACGCCGGGCAGATCGAGCGCGACGCGCACGCCGAGCGTACGCAGCTCGGCGGCCGGGCCGATGCCGGAAAGCAACAGAAGCTGCGGCGAGTTGATGGCGCCGCCGGCCAGCACGACCTCGCGGGTCGCACGCGCCGTACGTCGCTTACGGCGGCGGGCATATTCGACGCCGACGGCGCGGCCTTTCTCGATCAGCACGCGGGTCGCCTGCGCCTTGGTGACGACAGTGAGGTTCTCGCGCGCCGCCGCCGGATGCAGATAAGCCGACGCCGCGCTCCAGCGCCGGCCGTTCTTCTGCGTCACCTGGAACAGCCCGACGCCGCGCTGCGTGGCACCGTTGAAATCCGGATTGAACGGCAGGCCGGCCTGCTGTCCCGCCTCGACGAAGGCGTGGCTCAGCGGATTGGTGTACGGCCGCTCGGCGACATTGAGCGGCCCGTCACTGCCGTGGAATTCGTCGTGCAGGCGCTCGTTGCGCTCGGCCTTCTTGAACCACGGCAGCACGTCGGCATAGCTCCAGCCGGCATTGCCGAGCTGGCGCCAATGGTCGTAGTCGGCGGGCTGGCCGCGCATATAGACCATGGCGTTGACCGAGCTCGAGCCGCCAATGAGGCGGCCACGCGGCCAATACATGCGCCGGCCTTTCATCGCCGCCTGCGGCGCTGTCTCGTAGCCCCAGTTGAAACGCGGGCCCGCGAGGCTGGCGATGCCGGCTGGCATGCGCACATAAAGCGACTTGTCGGAGCCGCCGGCCTCGAGCAGCAGGACCTTGATCTCCGGTCTGGCCGACAAGCGGTTGGCCAGCACCGATCCGGCCGAACCCGCGCCGACAACGATGTAATCGTATGCTGCTTCCGGCATTTCGCCCCCTTTTCGTCGTCATGCCCGCGCTTGTCGCGGGCATCCACGTCTTTGTGCGGCGTGGAATTAAAGACGTGGATGGCCGGAACAAGTCCGGCCATGACGAATGAATAAGCGTCCTACATGGGCCGAAGCCGAAATCATGCTTCAACCGGCGCTTTGCGCGCGCGATCGCGCCGCGGCGGTGCGCGTCGCCACCCGGTCGAGCAGCGCGATCATATCCTCGACCTCGGCGCGGTCGAAGCCCTGGGTGATGAAGACGATCTTGCTGCGCCGGTCGGCATCCGGCCAGCGCTCGAGCCAGGAAAGATTGTGCAGAAGGTGCTGCGCGCCCTGGATCACCGCCGGGCGATCCGGCTCTTCGGCGACATTGACGATGCCTTTCACGCGCAAAAGATTGGGCCCGAGATTCTGCTGCAGGGCGTCGAGCAGGAGGCGGAGCGCCTCGCGCGCGATCGGCGCCTCGCGGATGAAGCAGAACGAGGCGATGTCGCGGTCATGCAAGTGATGATGATCGTGATCGTCGTGATCATGATCGTGGTCATGATGATGATGCGCGTCGGCCTGTTCGTAGGCGGCGGCATTGAGCCAGGCGCGCGCGTCGGCTTTGGCGTCGCCCGGATCGAGGCCCTCGGCGCGTAAGAGTGCGCCGACCCCCTCCCTACCCTCCCCCGCTTGCGGGGGAGGGACAGGGTAGGGGAGATCGTCGATCCGCGAAATTTTTGCTGCCGGATTGAGGCGGAGCAGCCGCGCGGTCAGCGAAGCTTCGACTTCTTTCACGCGCGCAGCATCGACGAGATCGAGCTTGGTGATGAGGATGTGATCGGCCAGCGCCACCTGGCGCACCGACTCGATGTGGTTGTCGAGCGTGCCCGGGCCATTCACCGCATCGACCGTCGCGACCACGGCGCCGATGCGATAGAGCCCGGCCAGCGTCGGATCGGACAGGAACGCCTGGATCAGCGGCGACGGGTCGGCCAGCCCCGACGTCTCGATGACGACGTGATCGAAGCGCGGAATCTCGTTCGCCTCGCGGGCGTGATAAAGATTGTTGAGCGTGGTGACGAGATCGCCGAACACGGTGCAGCACAGGCAGCCGTTTTCCAGCACCATGATGTTGTCGTCGCTCTGCGCCGCCAGCATGTGATCGAGGCCGACCTCGCCGAACTCGTTGATCACCACCGCGGTGTTGGCCATGGTCGGATCGCGCAGCGCGCGATTGAGCAGCGTCGTCTTGCCGCTGCCGAGGAAGCCGGTGAGGATGGTGACGGGTGTGTGGGGCAAGTCTGGCTCCGCGGCGAGGTCGGCCGATAATCTCGCCTAATACATATATGCCGAAAACGGCGCCGGCGCTTTCATCCCGCCCCGCGAAGCCGGGGGGTGGAAGCGACCGCCGGATCTGCTCCCTCTCCCCGCATGCGGGGAGAGGGTCGGGGTGAGGGGGCCTCTCCGCTGGGCTGAAATCCGCGGCCAAATTTGCAGCGCCTTTGCGCTAACCGCTCCGCTCAGAATCGCGGAGAGGCCCCCTCACCCTCGGTCGCTTCGCTCCCTCGACCTCTCCCCGCGCGGCGGGGAGAGGTGGAAGAGGAACAAGCGACCGCGTTCTCGCGACGCAGGTGCGTCCGAGTTTCGCCGGTACGACGCGCAAGAAGCCGAACCTGATCTCGTCATGCGGCGCCGATGGTGGATTGCGGCTGCCTCCAGATCACGTTGGGCCAAATAAAAACAGGACGGCGAGACGCCGATAGACGCGTAGCCTTCCGTCCGCATCCTTCGGGATGCGGTCGCGACCCCAGCGGGGGCCGCTCGCCTGTCGGCGTCCCACCACGGCACTTGCGGCAGCGAACGAACGCCACCGCTCAGCTCCAGAAACGTTCTTCCTGGGACGCGGCTAAGAGACGGGCGTTACCCGCCCCCGCCTGTCCCAGTCCAGCGGCATGGCCGCAGACCGGTCATAGTGCCGGCCGGACGTCTTCCCGAAGCCGCCCGAGGGCGCAGGTGACGAACCTGCACCCGCAGGAACCGCTCCCGCTCCGCCAGCCGGCGTGACCGGCTGGCGTCCTGGTACGTGAGCGAATTCGTCACCAGACGTAACCATACCGGGGACGGTTGTCAAGGGCCGTCCGCAATAAAGGGACGTCCGTTTTTGCCGTCACCCGCGGGCTTGACCCGCGGGTCCATGCTGAGATCCAGCGAACGCAAACGGAGCGCGCCAGCGCGCGGCGCTGCCGCATGGATTGCCGGGTCAAGCCCGGCAATGACGAATGGAGGACGCTGGGCCGTCGCCCTTCGAGGCTCGGCGCTTTGCGCCGAGCGCCTCAGGGTGACGGGAACTAAAAAACTTCGCAGCCGGGCAGGCCGCAGGAGATCAGCCGGTCGGACGGGAAGTTGGTGATGATCTGGCAGCCGTCTTTGGTGACGACGACCTCTTCCTCGATGCGCGCGGCGCCGGAGCCGTCCTCGGCGCCTTTCCAGGTCTCGAGCGCGAACACCATGCCTTCCTTGAGCGGCGTGTTCTGGCCGGTATAGCGCTTCGAGATGATCGGCCGCTCCCACAGCGACAGCCCGACGCCGTGGCCGTATTGCAGCAGGAACGCTTCGGCTTCGTCGCGGTAGCCGAATTCCTGCGCGTCCGGCCACACCTGCGCCACCTGGTCCGGCGTGATGCCGGGGCGGATCAGGTCGATCGAGGCGGAGATCCATTTCGAGGCGGTCTCGTAGGCGTCGATCTGATGCTTGTTCGGCTCGCCGCAGATGAAGGTGCGGTAGTAGCAGGTGCGGTAGCCGTTGAACGCATGCATGATGTCGAGGAACACCATGTCGCCCGGCTGGATGATGCGGTCGGAGAAAGTGTGCGAGTGCGGCCGGCCGCGCTGGCCCGACACCGAGTTGACGCATTCGACGCGCTCGGAGCCCATGCGGTAGAGCCGGTCGTGGGCGATGGCGACCAGTTCGTTCTCGCGGGTGCCGGGACGGATGGCGCGGGCGATATCGACATAGGTGGCGTCGACCATCGAGCAGGCCATTTTCAGAAGCTCAATCTCGTCGGCGGTCTTGACCTCGCGGGCGTCGAGCATCGCCTGCTGGCCGTCGACCACCTCGATGCCTTCCTTCTCCAGCGCGCGCAGCATCGGCAATTCCATAATGTCGATGCCGATCGGCTCCTTGTCGATGCCGAGCTTCATCAGCACTTTTTTGATCTGCCTGGCGAAGTCGCCCTGGATGTTGAGTTGCGGCGGCAGGCCGCCCTGCATGGTGGAGATCGGAGCTGCGACATTGTCGGCGATCCACGGCGAGGAGATGCGCTTGGCCGGCGGCGCCGGATCCCACAGCAAAGGCTCGCCGACCACCGGGCACAGCGCATAGCGCATGAACTTGTCGCGCGCCCATTCGCCGATATGAGTGCCGGTGATGTAGCGGATATTGTCGAAGTTGAAGGCCAGCACCGCGCCCAAGCCGGCATGGCGGATCGCCTCGCGCGCGCGCTGTAAGCGCTCCTTGTGCAGGCGATCGTAGTCGATGCCCTTCTCCCAGTCCTTGGCCATCGTGCCCCAGGAGGCGGTCGCTTGCGGGCGGTTATATTTCATCGGGCGTTCCTCGATTTTCTGCACGGCATGAGAATGATATGCACTGAAAACGGCTGCACAAAAGACAATTAGCGTATGGCGCTCACTGCGCAAACGGGGATTTTCAAGATGAAAGAAAAGCTATAAGGGGCAGGCGCAGCAGCAACCAACCAGTGGGCAGGAAACAACAATGACGATTGCAGTGGTGGGCGCGACCGGGAACACCGGACGCGCAGTAGTCAAGGAGCTCAAGGCGCTCGGCCAAAACCCGGTGTGCGTTGTTCGCAATGCGGACAAAGCGCGCGAGGCATTGGGCGCCGACGCCAAAGTAGCAGTTGCCGAACTGACCGACCGGGCGGCGCTGGACCAGGCGCTGACCGGTGTCGACGCCGTGTTCGTCGTCACCGGTCACAATCCGGGAATGGTCGAGCAGCAGAACAACGTGCTCGACGCCGCGCGAAACGGCGGCGCCAAACATCTGGTGCGGGTCAGCGGCGGACGCGCGATCGTGTCGCCGGACTCGCCGTCGGTCGTCGGCCGCGGCCACGTCGCGATCGAACAGCGCCTGCGCGACAGCGGTATCGGCTGGACGATCCTCAAGCCGGGCCTGTTCATGCAAAACATGCTCGGCATGGCCGCGTCCATCAAAGACGGCAAGCTCGTCGGCGTCGCGGCGCCCGATCAGGGCATCGCTTTCATCGACGTGCGCGACACCGGCGCAGTCGGCGCCCGCATTCTCATGAATCCGGCGCCGCATGCCGGCAAGACCTACGAGTTCACCGGCAAGCTCACCACCTTCCCCCAGTTCGCCGAAGCCTTCTCGCAGGTGCTAGGCAAAAAGGTCAGCTATGTGCCGGTGACGCTCGAACAGAACGAAGCGGCGGTCCGCGCGCGCGGCCTGCCCGATTGGCTGGTCACGCATATGCTGACGGTGACCAAAGGCGTCGAAGACGGCGCGTTCTCGCACGAAAATGTGAGCCCGATTCGCGAGATCGTCGGGCGCGAGCCGATCACGGTCAAAAAATTCGTCGAGGATTTCAAGGCGGCGTTTGCGTAAGAAGCCTTCGTGTCCCGGGCGCGGCGCAGCACGAAGTGATGCGCCGCAGAACCGGGACCGTCGGAAACGCCGAGTTTGGCAAGGTCACGTTTAAGCCAGCCCCCTGGCGAGAGCCGATCACTCGCCGTGATCGACAACTATGCGCTCAATTTCAGCCTCGTTGAATGGTATCGCGGACGAGGCGCCAACTTTCGTGATGTATCCGCCAATGATCGTAACGTGATCGAATCGTCGTCCGTCCATCAAGAACACTGAAGCAATTTGATATCCCATCCCCGTTTCAGGCTGGGAGCGCAGTATTGGCGCCCACTTTTCCGACAATGCGAGCATTCGTGCCTTTGCCTGGTTGCCCCTCCCCCGCTTCGCTCGCGGCGGCGGATGTCACGTCAGCCCGCTCGCCCTCGCCTGGTCCTTCGCCATCACCGCCCAGTCGTGCTCGCCTTCGCCGTGGGCGACGGCGCCGACCAGACGATCGCGCCAGACATTGCCGCTCGGTAACGGCACGCCGGCGGCTTCGCCGGCGGCGAGCGCGAGATTAGCGTCTTTCAGTCCGTTCACGGCGCGCTGGCCGGCCGGGAGATAGCGCTCGTCGACAATGAACTTGCCGTAGGTCTTGTAGGCCCAGCAATTGAACAGGCCGTCGGTCAGCACACGATAAAACACGTCGGGCGCCACGCCGTATTTGCGCACCAGCGAAATCCCCTCGCCGAGCGCCTCGATGGCGCAGCCGAGCACGAAATTGTTGGCGATCTTGATGACGGCAGCGGCTTCCGGCTCGGCGCCGGCGTCGATCACCCGCGGTGCGATCGCGGTGAACAGCGGCCGAAGCTGCGCGACCTTGTCCGGTGCGCCGCCGACCACGATGCCGGCACTGCCGGCGGCGACCACTTCCGGCCGGCCGAGCATCGGCGACGCGATTAGGACTTGCCCGGCCGCGGCGTGAATGGTCTTGAGCTTCTGGATCCCGGCGACGCTGTGAGTGCCGGCGCAGATGTGCACGCCGCCTTTCGGCAACGACTCTTTCAGACCGCCGGGCTGGCCGACGACTTCCAGCGCCGCGGCATCGTCGGACACCATGGTGAAAACCGCGTCGCCGAACGTCGCCGCAGCCTTGATCGAATCGACCGCCTTGGCGCCGGCATCGGTCAGCGGCTTGAGCTTGGCGGGCGTGCGGTTATAGACCGCGACCTCGTGCCCGGCGTCCAAGAGACGGCGCGCCATCACCTCGCCCATGCGGCCCAGGCCGATAAATCCGACTTTCATTGCGCTTCTCCTAGCTGCATCCCATCACCATGCGTCATTGCCGGACTTGATCCGGCAATCCATGCTGAACCGCACTTCAACATGGACCACCGGGTCAAGCCCGGTGGTGACGAGAAATAAAGAGCGCGGCCCGAGCGCCTCGGCCGATTCATCCTTCGAGGGCCGCTAGCGCGGCCACCTCAGGATGACGGATAAACCCTACACCAACTGCCCGCGCACCCAGTCGAGCTCGCGGCAGACATAGTCGACGATGTCGCCGGTCTTCAGCGAGTCGGGCAGCATGTCCCAGGTGTAGGTCTCGACCTCGAGATGGCGCGACAGCGGCTTCTGCTTGTGGAAGCGCAGCGCGTCTTCGATGGCGAAACGCGTGGTGCGGAATTGCCCGAGATCGTCGAGGAACACCGGCACGTGAATGTGGGTCCGCCATTCGCGTGGCCCGCCCGGATCCTTCTCGAAAGCGGCGATGGCATCGTCGACATTGAGGTAGCGGTTGATCTTGCCGTTACGCTTTTCCATGGTCTGCGTGAGATAGATGGTCTTGGCATAGCGCTTGAGCGTATCGACGGCGCCTTGCGTCACTTCCGGGACATACAAGGCGGCGGCCTCCTGCAGCTTGAAGATCGGCACGCCGCCGTCGACCAGCTTCTGCAGCGACTCGGTGATGTTCTCGTATTCGACGGCCTGATGGCAGATGTCGTAGACGATGCCGAGATGCCGGCGCAGCGCCTCGTTCGCCTCGGCGATCGGCAGCCGCGCGAGCTTGGCGAGCTTTTCCGCCGCTGCGCCGGAATAGAGATGCTTGTTGAAATACTCCACCGTCTCGTCGGTGGTTTCGAGGAAGCAGAACGGCTCCGGCTCAAGCGCGAGCCGCACGGTGCGTCCGGTCTTCGATTCCAGCGCGACCAGGTGCGCAACGACGCGCAGCACGTGGTCGGTATAGGCGTCGACCACATCGCCGCCGGTGACCCGCGGCTTGAAGCCGAGCGGCGAACTCTGAATCGACGGCGCGACGCCCGGGGGGCAGACGTCGGCCAGAATGTTGGCGACGTTGATGGTGTATTGGGTGCGCTCCTCGCCGCGCCAGTCCGGCTCGTAGACCTGCTCCTTGACCGCGTTACCCTTGAAGTGGCCGTAGACAAAGGCGTTGGCGGTATAGATGTACATGTCGTTGTCGCCGAGAAACTTTTTCAGCTTGTCGCGCTCGGCCGCGCTGGCGGCCAGCGTTGCCGCCGAATTCGCCGACAGCCGGATGCAGACGCCGAACGATTGATTGCCGGCGATCCGCGCCTTCACTTTCGGCAGATAGGTGACGAGCGAATGATAAAGCTGCTCCCAGTCGTCGGCGGGATGCACCAAGGTCGAGTAGGTCAGATGGCCGAGACCGTTGCCGAGATCCATGTTTTGTCTTCCCGTGTTCTTTTATTTTATTCGCGCGCCCTACAATTCGTCATTGCCGGACTTGATCCGGCAATCCATGGTGAGTCGCACTTCAGCATGGACCACCGGGTCAAGCCCGGTGGTGACGAGGCGGAGAATGCCGGACGGGCCGCTGATGTCATTGTGATCGGCTGCCCCTCACGCCACCTGCTCCACCTTGCCTGAGCCGGCGGAGCGGATGATCGCTTCGGTGGCGGCGACGCCCTGGATCGCCTGATCCAGCGTCACCGGATAGGGCGGCCCGCCGGCGGCGGCCTTAGCGAAAGCTTCGAGCGCGGCGCGGCTGACGTCGAGGCTCGCCGCCTCCCACACCTTGGCTTCGCCCTTGACCGGCTGGAATTTGCAGGTGCCGAACAGCCGGGTGCGCCGCTCTTCGGATGAAGCGCCGGCGACGTGCGTGAGACCTTCAAGCCGCAGCCAGCCTTTGGAGCCGAACACCTGGAAGCTGAAGCCGGGGCCGGTCGTCGTCATGGTGCCGAGATAGCCCGACATGCCCTCCTTCATGCGCAGCAGGATGGAGGTGGTGTCATCGGCCTCGATCGGCGCGGCGCGATGGAAGGCCTGCGCGAAAGCGTGGTCGATCGGGCCGCACAGATCGATCATGCCGTCGATGGCATGCACGCCCATCGGCATCAGTCCGCCGAGCGGCGTCTCGCTCTTATCGGCGCGCCAGTGCGCCGGGTTGATGAACAGCACGTTGGGAAAGGTCATGGTCGCTTCGACATGCAGAATGGTGCCGAGCTCGCCGGAGCGGATCATGTCGCGCAGCTTGGTCATTTCCGGATGGAAGCGGCGGTTATAGCCGACCGCGAGCGTCACGCCGGCCTTGCGCACGGCGGCAACGGCGTCCTCCGCCTCGCGTTTGGTCAGCGTGAACGGCTTCTCGCAATAGATGTGCTTCTTGGCGGCGGCCGCGGCCATGACCTGGGTTGCGTGCATCGAATGCGGCGTCGCCAGCACCACGGCGTCAACGCCGGCATGGCCGAGGAGCCCGTCATAGCTTTCGGTCAGGCGCAGGCCTTTTTGTTTGGCGAAGGCCTCGACTTCGGGCGTGACGGTGCGAGTCGTGCCGGCGACGAATTGAATGACATCGCTGTTCTCGCCCAACTCGACCAGCGTCTTGCCCCACCAGCCAAGTCCGACAATGCCCGCCTTGATCATACTCACAAACTCCTTCCAGCCCGTAGGGCGGGTTAGCCGCAAGGCGTAACCCGCCGATTTGTCCCGCCTAGACCATAATCCGATTAGGTTGAATCAGATCACGGTCTAGATGTTTCATTGGAGCATGATCTTTACCGAAAACCGGGGTCCACTTTTCGGGATCATGCTCTAGCGGCGGATTACGCTTCGCTAATCCGCCCTACGTTTTCGGCCATACGCCCGCGGGCCAGGTCAGCACGGCGAGCGCGACGCACGCCAGCATCCAGAACACGCAATATTCGATGCCGCCGATCACCCAGATCCACTTCTTGGTCACCTTCCAGGTCGCGGCGCCGGCGACGAACAGATGGAGGGCGGCGACGACGGCGACATAGGGCGTGTAAATGGCGAACACCAGGGCGATGGTCAGCAAGGTTTCAATCGTGCCGGCAATGTACATCCAGGTCGCCGGCGGATTGAACTTGGCGGCCTTGAAGAAGTTCAACGTCGCCGGCTCGGTGAATTTGCCGACGATGTGTGGAATGAAGAACAGCCCGCAGATCAGGCGCAGGATGTTGACGCCGTTGCTGAGATCGAAGTGTTGCCAGTAGCCGGACATGACGCGCCTCCCCTTTTCGGCGTTGCCCCGATTGTAGGGCGGGTTAGCCGAGGGCGTAACCCGCCGTCCATAAAAAACAACAGGCGGATTATGCTTCGCTAATCCGCCGCACAGTCGCGCGCAATGACGGGCGTTCGCCCAACACCGGGCCCGCCGCCTTACAGCATCTCAAAGACCTGATAGATCGGCCCCTCGGGCAGCCGGTGGCCGACGCCGAGGCAGATGATGTTATTGAGCCAGGCGTATTTCTCCGATGTAGTCTCGAATGATCCGGCGATGCGCAGATAATAGTCGGTCGCCTTGACCACCTCGCCGCGGGCGATGCGATCGAGCACGTCTTTCGGTCCGTGGCGGATGCCGGTGTAGGGCATGCCGATGATGGCGTCGTCGTCGGTCTTGAGCACGATGCGCACGTTGAGCATCCAGGCGCCGTCGCCGTGGCGAACCGATTGCCAGTCGCTGCCGCCCGGCAGCAAAGTGCCGCGCAGCCGCTCGCCTTCGAACCGGCCGCCGGTGATGACGCCGACGCGGCGATCGACGCCGGGCGTCTTGCCGACATTGATCGCCGGCTGCACTTCCAGGAGCAGCGTGAAGATTGGCCGCACCTTCAGCTCGGTCATTTCTTTCGGCAGAATTTCGGACAGCGGACGTGTGGTAGCCACCGGCAAACCTCCCTGGTCAGGCGCCGGGTTTTTTAGCCGGCGGCGCGGCAACACTATTGCAGGTTTCGTTATCCGTCACCCTGAGGTGCTCGGCGCGACAGCGGCGAGTCCTCGAAGGGCGACGGCCCGGGCGCCTCGGCCGTATCCTTCGAGGCGCGCCTACCGGCGCGCACCTCAGGATGACGGTTTACGATGAAAGGTCGCTGCTAGCTCCCCCGATAGGTCGAATACGCCCACGGCGTCACCGACAGCGGCACGTGATAGCGGCCTTCCGGCTCGGCCACCGCAAACCGGATCGGCACGACGCCGAGGAATGGCGGATCGGCCATCGGCGCGCGTTGCTGCGCAAAATAATCGCTGACGGCGAAGCGCAATTCATAGGTCGCGATCGGAATCGGCATGCCGGACATCAGCGGCTGATCGGTACGGCCGTCGGCGTTGGTCGCAGCGCGTTTGAGCGTGCGCGTGCCGCCTGCCCCGATCTCGCAAAGCTCAATGGAGACGCCTGCCGCCGGATGGCCGCCATGGGTATCGAGCACGTGGGTCGACAAGTGGCCGTGCACCTTCAAGCGATCCGGCGCGGTGACGCGCTGATCGAGCCGCAACGCGGCAATGCGAAAGATTTCCGTGAGCGCGGTGTTTCGCTCCGCCGCGGCATCGTTGTTCAGGCGCCGCTCGAACTCGCGCAGGATCGATGCCTTGCCGTGACGGCGCACGCAGACGATGAACGGCATGCCGAACTTGGCGCGGTAGGCATCGTTGAGGCGGTGGAAATCAGCGAATTCCTGCTCGCTCAGTTGGTCGAGGCCGGCGGCGGCCTGTTCGGCGGTGGAGTCGGCCGTCAGCTTGCCTGCGCGCGCCGCCTTGCCGGCAAGATCGGGATGGCCGTTGATCAGCGCGCGCTGGCGTTCGTCGCCGGCGTTCTTCACCGCATCCGTCATGGCCTGATAGAGCGCCGCCAGGCTTGCGAACGGGCGCTTGGCAAAAGCCTCATCGGCGACCCAGGGCGCAAGCTCCATCACGTCGGCGATGGCGGCGGTAAAGGCCTTGCGGTCGGCGGCGTTGAGGCTATCGAGCGAAACCGGATTCATGCCGACGACTTCAAGTCTTCCGCTACCCCGGGAGCGTGGGGCCCGAGATGATGGTGCTCGCGATACCAATGATGCGCGATGTCGAGGCGGGTCGCGATCCACACTTTGTCGAAGCCCGCGACATAATCGAGAAAGCGGATCAGGCCTGAGGCGCGGCCGGGCCGCCCGGCCAGCCGGCAATGCAAGCCGACCGACATCATCTTCGGCGCCGTTTCGCCTTCGCGATACAGCACATCGAAGCTGTCGCGCAGATAGCCAAAGAATGCGTCGCCGTTCTCGAAGCCTTGCGCATTGATGAAGCGCATGTCGTTGGCATCGAGCGTATAGGGAATGATCAGGTGCGGTATCTTGTTGGGTCCGCGCACCCAATACGGCAAGTCGTCGGCATAGGAATCCGACGAATAGAGAAAGCCGCCCTCGGCCAGAACGAGACCGAGCGTGTGCGCCGACGTCCGTCCGGTATACCAGCCGAACGGCCGTTCGCCGGTCGCCTCGATGTGCAGCCTGATCGCCTCGCGCATGTGCGCGGCTTCGTCGTCGCGGGTGAAATCCTTGTAGTCGATCCATTTCAAGCCATGGGAGGCGATCTCCCAGCCGGCCTCGCGCATGGCGGTGACCACTTGCGGATTGCGGTATAGCGCGCCCGCGATGCCGAACACGGTCACCGCAAGATTGCGCGCGGTGAAAATCCGCCACAGCCGCCAGAACCCGGCGCGGGAGCCGTATTCGAACATCAATTCCACGTTCATATGGCGCTGGCCGCGCCAGGGCTGCGCGCCGAGCACGTCGGAGAGGAACGCCTCCGAGGCCGGATCGCCATACAGGATCGAGTTCTCGCCGCCCTCCTCGAAATTCACCACGAATTGCAGGGCGACGCGGGCCCCGCCCGGCCAGCGCGGATTGGGGGTGTTGCGGCCATAGCCGGCGAGATCGCGCGGATAGTCGGTCGGGGATTGAGACGGCATGCGGCTCTCGCGTGCAAAAAGCCCGGGCAGCCGCAGCATGGCAGAGGCGCGGCCCGGCCTTCAAGCCTGCGCCGCCCAGTCTGTTGCCACGCCGTGAGGCCGCCCGCCCGCAATTGACAAGCGTGGCGATGTCTCCATTAAGACCTGGGGTCAAGACTTGGGGTTAAGACTTGCGGCTTTGACTTGGGGCTTTGAGGAATCATGCTGGCGCAAGTGGCGGACCAACTGGCATTCGGCGAGACGATCGCCAACCGGCTCGTCGAGCTGGCAGCGCTCAGCGACGAGCCGGGCCGCCTCACCCGGCTTTATCTCGGGCCGGCGCACCGCCGCGCCACCGACCTGGTCGCCTATTGGATGCGCGACGCCGGCATGTCGGTGCGGGTCGATCCGCTGGCGAGCGTCGTCGGCCGTTATGAGGCGCGCGATGGCGGCGGAAAAACGCTGCTGATCGGCTCGCACATCGACAGCGTCCGCAATGCCGGCCGGTTCGACGGACCACTCGGCGTCGTCACCGCGATCGAGGTGGTGAAGGCCGCATTCAAATCCGGCAAGCGCTTTCCGTTCGCCATCGAAGTCGTCGCTTTCGGCGACGAAGAGGGCTTGCGTTTTGCTTCGACGCTGTCCGGCTCACGGGCGCTGGCCGGCACCTTCGACGACAGCGCGCTCGCTGAGCTCGACGAAGACGCCATCTCGCGGCGCGAGGCGCTGACCGCGTTCGGCTGCGATTTGTCGCGGCTCGCGGACGAGAAACGTCCGGCGGACCGGTGCGTCGGCTATATCGAAGTGCACATCGAACAGGGCCCGGTCCTGGAAAAGGAGGGCCTGCCGCTCGGCGTCGTCACCGCGATCGACGGCGTTACGCGCGGCTCCGTCGACGTCGAGGGCATCGCCGGGCATGCCGGCACGGTGCCGATGTCGATGCGCCATGATGCGCTCGCGGCGGCGGCCGAAATGCTGCTCGCGGTCGAGGAGCGGGCGCGAACACGCCCCAACCTCGTGGCGACGGTCGGCAAGCTCGAAGTGCCGCGATCGGCGCCCAACACCATCCCGGGACGCGTCCGCTTTACCTTGGATATCCGTAGCCCCTCCGACGACGAGCGCACCAACGCCGTCGCCGACATCAAGGATACGATCGCGGCGATCGCGCAGCGCCGTGGCGTGATGCAGCGCTATACGCCCGGCCATCAGGCGCCGGCGGCGCATTGCGACGAGCGGCTGTCGGATCAATTGGCGGCGGCAGCGCTTGCGTGCGGCGAGACGCCGAAGCGGATGCCGAGCGGCGCCGGCCATGACGCTATGGCGTTCGACAAGATCATGCCGTTCGCCATGCTGTTCGTGCGCTGTCGCGGCGGCGTCAGCCACAACCCGGACGAATTCGCCTCGCCTGCCGACATCGACATTGCCGCGCGGGTGCTTGCAGCTTTCCTCGACAGGATCGAAACCCCATGACCACGCTTCGCATCAAGGGCCGCGATGTACACGTAGGGTGGGCTAAGACGCGAAGCGTCGTGCCCACGTCATGAACTTCGGCATCGCTCCGCGTGGGCTTCGCTTCGCTCAGCCCACCCTACAAACGTTTCTCGGCAGGATCGAAAACCCATGACCACGCTTCGCATCAAGGCCGGACCGTACGAGTTCGAAGCGCAGACCGAAGCTTTGGCGCCGAATACCAGCGCCAGATTCCTCGGCATGCTGCCGTACCGGCAGCAGATCATCCATGTGCGCTGGAGCGGCGAAGGTTGCTGGATCCCGCTCGGCGAATTCGATTTCGGCTTAGCTTACGAGAACCACACCAGCTATCCGGCGCCGGGCGACATCATCCTTTATCCCGGCGGCATCAGCGAGACCGAAATTCTGCTGGCCTACGGCGCGGTGTCATTCGCCTCGAAGGTCGGTCAGCTCGCCGGCAATCATTTTTTGACCATCACCAAGGGCCGCGAAAATCTGACCGCGCTCGGCAAGCTGTGTTTGTGGAAGGGCGCGCAGGACATCGTGTTCGAGCTGAAGAAATGAACATGACCTCCAATCCAAACCTGCGGATCGGCATCGATACCGGCGGCACCTTCACTGACATCGTCTGCGTCGACGACAAATCCGGCGCAATGCGCGTCACCAAGGTGTCGTCGACGCCGTCGAATCCGGCGGTGGCTTTGGTGCGCGGCGTTCATGCCATCCTCGGCCAATGGGGCGCCGGCGTCGACGATCTGGCGGTACTGGCGCACGGCACCACGGTCGCGACCAATGCGCTGCTGCAGGGCGAGATCGCGGGCCTCGGCCTGATCGTCACCGACGGCTTCCGCCATATTCTCGAAATCGCCCGGCAAGCGGTGCCGGAAGGCTACGGCAATTCGTATTTCTGGGTGAAGCCCGAGCGGATCGTGCCGCTGCGCTACGTGCGCGAGGTCGGCGGCCGACTGAATTTCCGCGGCGAGGAGCTGCGCCCGCTGGACGAGGACTCCGTGCGCGCCGCCGCTCGCTTCTTCCGCGACGCCGGCATCAACGCGGTCGGCATTTGTCTCATTCATTCCTACGCCAACCCGGCACACGAGCGCCGCGCCGCCGCGATCGTGCGCGAGGAATACGCGGACTGCACGCTGTCGCTATCCTGCGACGTGCTGCCGGAATACCGCGAATACGAGCGCGCGGTGACGACCTTGGTCGACGCCTTCATCAAGCCGCACATGAGCGCTTATCTCGACCGCATCCGCGACGAGCTCGGGCCGCAGCTGAACAAAAAGCCGTTCCTGGTGATGCAGTCGTCCGGCGGCGTCGCCAGCCCCGACCAGGTGATGCGCAAGCCAATCACCACGGCGCTGTCAGGCCCCGCCGCCGGCGCGCTCGGCAGCGCGGTGATCGCCGAGATTGCCGGCTTTCCGGATCTGGTCACGCTCGATGCCGGCGGCACCTCGACCGATCTTTGTTTGATCGAAAGCGCCAAGCCGAAAATCACCAATGGCGGCCGCGTCGGCCGCTTCCCGGTGCGCATTCCGATGCTCGACATCAAGACCATCGGCACCGGCGGCGGCTCGATCGCCTTCATCTCGCGCGAGGGAAAATTGCGCGTCGGGCCGCGCAGCGCCGGCGCCGTGCCCGGACCGATGTGCTACCCGAACGGCGGCGACGAGCCGACCATCACCGACGCCAATCTGGTGCTCGGCCGGCTGCCACCGGCGCTGATCGGCGGCGGCATCAAGCTCGACGTCGCGCGGGCGCGCAGCGGCTTGCAGGCGCTGGCGGCGCGGCTCCCGGGCAATCTGAGCCCCGAGCAACTCGCCGACGGCATCATCGAGATTGCCAACTGGGATCAGGCCAACGCCATCCGGCAGATGACCATTCAGCGCGGCATCGATCCCGGCGCCTTCGCGCTACTGTCGTTCGGCGGCTCGGGGCCGGCGCAGTCGGCGGCGGTGATGGAATTGATGGGCATGAAGACCACCATCGTGCCGCCGAATCCCGGCAATCTGTCGGCCTTCGGCCTCCTGGCGGTCGATTGGCGCACCGACCACATGGTCACCAAGGTGATGCACGAGGAGACGGTCGATCTCGCGGCGGTCGCTGCCATCTACGCCTCGCTCGAAGCGGAAGGCACGGCGACGCTGGAAAAGGACGGCATTCCGCCGGGCAAGATCGCACTGATCCGCGAAGCCGACGTGCGCTATGCCGGGCAGTCGATGGAGGTGCGCGTGCCGGCGCCGGCAGGAAAGATCGACGCGCACTTCGTCGCCGGCCTCACCGACGCATTCCACGCCGCGCATCGCAAGACCTTCGGCTACAATTATGCCGGTCAGCAGAAAGTCGAAGTGGTGAATTTCTGCGTGTCGGCCTTTGGCATGATCGACCGGCCGAGCATTCCGGCGCTCGACCCATCCGGCGCGCAGCCGCAACCCACCAGCCGGCCGGTCTATTTCGACGGTCAATTCCGCGACACGCCGGTTTTCTCGCGCGGCTCGCTGCCGGCGGGCTTCAAGCTTACCGGACCGGCGATCGTTGAGGAATTCGGCTCGACCAGCGTGGTGTTTCCCGGCCAGGAATTGACCGTCGATCCGCACGGCATTCTGATCATCCGCGCCGCCGGCGAGAGTGCCGAAGCCCGGAATTGACGGCGGGGGTGGCAGCGCCATGGGCGTCGCTCTAGCGGCAGCGTTCGCAAAGCGCGCTAGCAGGTGCGCGGCGGCGTTTGCGTTCGGGCTGTTGTTCATGCCGCTGTTTGCAGACGTCGATGTGATCAGCATGATGACTTTGATTTCGCCCGCCGCGGCCCGGCCGACCGCACTGACCAAATCGCAATCGGCCGCGCTCGATCAGTACGACGCCACACTTAGCGACTTTAAGTCGATCTTGAGCGAGCGGCGCGCGCAGATCGATGCCAAAGAGAAGCTGCCGAACGTGCCCGGACAGGCGCTCTATCTCGCCCGCAACCACATGATGAGCGCCTACAAGGACCTCACCGACGCGCTGCCGTCCAAGATCGGGCGGCCCAACAAGTTTGGCATTCCGCCGGCGTATTTCGACGCCGACAATGAGCCGCTGATCGATGAGTATCTGAGCCTGTTCAACGTCATGCAGGCGCCGCCCGGCGACGCGCAGAACTCCGGCACACCATTTCGTGACGTTGTCACCCTGGCGAGCGCCATTGCCCGGGCCAAGGGCCTCGATGCTGACAATGTCGACGCAGCAGGCCGCCTCGGCCTGGGCATCTTCTTTGCCGAAACCAATGGCCATCAGAACATTGGGAATGCGCGCTCGAACAAATACAAGGGAAGCTGGCAGAGCGGCGTTTCCGAGGATCAGCACGGCCGGACCAAATGGGCGGCGATCAAAAAATCGATCGCGGCCTTCGATCCCGCACTCATCGCCCGCGACGCCGCGGAAGAAGCGCGCGTCGGCAGCCGCGATCATCGCTTCAATCACTGGACCGCGGTGCGCGACGGCCTGATGAACGCCCAAGCCGATCTGTTTCCGCGGCTGCCGGCGATCGTGCAGGCGCTGCCCGATCCGATCGATCAAATGAAGCTGTTCGAACTCATCCAGATCATTCCGGGGCCGACCAAATCCGCGCTCGCCTCGGCCAACCTGGCCAACTACACGATCTCCGACCCAACGATCATGGGATACCTGCGCAACAACAGCATGTTCGCCTTTGGCCAGGCCGACCGGGCGAAGACATCAGCGACGATGCGCGAAATTCTCGACGCCATGTGGCTGTTCAACGAAAAATTCGAGCGGGCGCGGTCCAAATTCAACGAGATCAAAGCGCAGCAAAAAGGGTAAGTGCCAGCCCGACAAGAAGTGGTTCGTGCTTAATGTTGCCCGTCACCCTGAGGTGGCCGCGAAGCGGCCCAGCCGAGTCGGCTTTTGCCGACTTGGTACTTAAAATGCCGAAATCGAATAAAGCGATTTCGGTCGGGGCGACGGCCCGGGCCGTCCATCCTTCGAGGCGCGCCTTTCGGCGCGCACCTCAGTATGACGGATCGCATGCAGCGACTCAGTCTAAGCATCACCCGCTAAACCCGCGGCGCCGGCCGGCGCCGGTCGTGGAACCAGGCGCGGTACTCGGTCATTTTGCCGCGTTGCGTCGACGAGGCGTGCCGCTTGCAGGTCGACGCCTCGTCGCTCTTCTCCGGCGCGCCCCAGCGCAGCTCGACGCAGTCATTGAGGTTGTACGCCATTTCCAGCGCCGTCGAGCGGTCGATCACGTCCTGGAGCGACAGCGTCCACGACGAGCCGTCGCTGCGCAAGTAGGAGAACTTGCGCGCCGGCAGCTCCGCCGCCAGCAGGCGCTCGAGCTCGGCCTTGACGTCGGCGACGCTCTTGCCCGCAGGCATGGCGTAGCGGTCGGGCCGCCGCGCGACGCGCTCGGGGTAGGTGCGCACCACGTCGATGGCGATCAACAGACGCAGGTCGCGCGACGGCGTGGCGAAATCCTCCCACGCGCCGGTGGTCTCGAAGATCGACGGGCCGGCCGGCATGTCGACGTCGGCGCGCCCGCTATTCTGATACTTGCGCCCGTTCTCGACCGACGTCACCCGCGCCTTGACCTGCTCTTCGAGCGAGGTGATCGCCTCTTTCATGGCGCGCATCGGATCGAGCGGCGCCGGCGACATCACGTCATCCATGCGGTCATAGAAAGCTTCGACCGAAAGCTGCGACTGCTCGAGCGAGAAATCGCCGTACTGCGGATCCTTGGCGATTTCGTCGTTGGTCAGCCGCCGCAAGCCGCCGCTCTTGGCGGCGACGATCGGCCGGAAGCGCTTGAAGCCCGGGCCGCCGAGCTTGGGATCCTGCGCGAACAGGAAATTGCCGCGCCAGAAACGCTTGCGCGCGACCGTGCCGTCGGGCTGGCCATCGACCGCGAAGAATACGCCGGCGGCCTCCGCGGTCTGCGGCAGGCGCCGCACCAGCATCAGAACGTGACCGTAGGGATCGGCATAAACCACGCCCGGCCGCAGCGTCTCCTGCGTCAGCGGCACCGGATAATAGTCGGTATTGTTGTCGTCGAGCGCCGTTCGCGCCGAGCCGGAATGCACGGCATCGGCGAGGATCGGCAGGTAACGGCCGAACGACTGCGCGAGCCCAAGCCGCTTCGGCGGCTCGGCGCTCTGGCTGGTCGAAGCGGTCGCCGTGGTATCGGCGCCCGGGTTGCTCGGCGCTGCCGCGGCTTCGGAGTGCGCAATGCTCAGCCACGCCACGCACTTCGGCGCGTGGCCGCCGCCGCGCGAGCATTTCGAATAGCCGTACGGCAAGCCCATCTTGAAGGCGAAATAGGCGCGCAAAAAGTACGGCAGATCGGCGCAGTCCGGGCGAACGATCATGTTGATTTCGTCTTCGCGCAGACCCAAGTGATCGAACAGCATGTTGCGCGAGCGATCGCGCAACACTTCGTGCAGCGCATTCCATGACGGCGCCGCGTCGAGCGGGGCGTCGAACAGCTTCTCGATCCAGGCGGAATAGAGGTTCTCGGTCGCGCGATTCCAGCTGTTGCGGATCGGCCAAACGCTGCCCTCGGCGCCGCGCGCCCGCGGCGGCTCGTCGTCGCGCACGGCGATTTGTTGGCTGGCGCACTCGGCCGGCGCGCCCGACAGCTTCGCCTGCCAAGTCCCCGCCGCCGGCGTGTTGACCTCGGCGAACCAGAAATACGGCGGTCCGCCGCGCCGCTCGCTCGATTTGGCCGCCACCCTGCCGTCGGGCGCGATCAGCACCAGCTCGCCGTCGAGCGGCTTCTCGGTGGCGACAATGACGCGGAGCGGCGCGCCCTTCCACGGCGCGAGCGGCGAAGGCAGGACCGCGACATCAAGCTCGTCGCAGGCGCCTTTGGCCTGCGCCTGCCTTACGGACCATGGGAAGGCAAAGAATGCAGCCGCGACCAGCAACGCTGCTGTCGCGGCCGCAGCAAACCGGCGCGCCTGGAACAATGGAATCCCCCGTCCTGAAGCGACCGACAATAGTGCGAAAGCTTTGGCTGAATCATGGCAAATCCGCCGCGGCGCGAGGTCGCCGGCGACGGCGCCGCACGCTTAACCCAATGATTTAGCTGATGATCGGCATGCCGGCCGATCGCAATGTCGGCATAAAAAGAGCCGCTTGGCGGTCTTCGCCGCGCGGCTCCTTAGAGATTGGCGGTGGCCTTTTAATCTAGCAAAGCGCGCAAGCGCCCCACGACAAGCAACAGCCGCAACCGCCGCAGCCGCCACAGCCGCCACAGCCGACGCAAGCCCGGAAGCAGCCGCAGCCGCCGCCACACCGGCAGCCGCCGCCGCCGCACCGGCAGCCGCCGCCGCCGCAACCACAGCCACGACCGCCGCCGCAACCGCAACCGCCGCCGCGCACGAGCTGGACGCCGGGGGAGACCGTAGTCTCCTTGTCAAACACGTAGAACGTCGCCAGGCTGACGTCGGAGACTTCTTCCTCACTGAGCGTGAGTTCGTGACTCGGCTCGATATGCCGCGCCGGGATATCCGCTGCCGGGCCAGCCGCTTGCGTGGATACAGCGCCGCCGGCCAGCGACAATAATCCAGCGGCCCCCAGCACGGGGACCGCTTTGCTCCGACGCTTTCGCTTCGAAGCCTGCTTCGCATGCAACATGACAAAGGCCTCCTTCGGGCGATGATACGGACCGATAACGCGGTGCTAAGCTCGCAGTTCGCACGTGGCAAGTGTCAAAATAGTCAGAAACTTAAGTCGTCTTTAAGACGCTGCGCCGCGCGCTTAGGCTTTTTCGGCCGCCACTTTGGCGATGATCGCGTCGGCGCGCCGGAAGCCCTCGGACGCGATCGGAATGCCGGCATAGACGGCGGTGTGCAGCAGAATTTCGGCGATCTCATCGGCCGTGACGCCGTTGTTGAGCGCGCCGCGGACATGCACCTCGAATTCGTGCCAGCGCGCCAAGGCCGCCAGCATGCAGACATTGAGCATGCTTCGGGTCTTGTGCGACAGGCCCTCGCGCAGCCACGCGTAACCCCAGCACTGGGTCTGCGTGAAATCGATAAAGTGCTGGGTGAATGCGTTCGCCTGCTGCTTGCCGGCATCGACATAGGCGGCGCCCAGCACCTCGCGCCGCACTTTGGCGCCTTGCCGCGCCCGTTCCGCTATTGAATTTGGCAGAGCCATCGTGACCTCCTTTTCGCTGACCGTCATCCTGAGGTGCCCGCGCGTAGCGCGGGCCTCGCTAAACTGGCACCTCAGGGTGACGGAACGTAGCCAAGATCGTGGGCCACCGATATAACTTTGAAACTTCACGTTCGGGCGAGTTCTCCCGGAGCGCAACTGATGATGAATGTGCATGCCAAGGAATGGCCGTGGCCGACGGCGCCGGATTTGCCGCGGCGCGAGGTCGATCCCATCGTCCTGCAAATCGTCGAAGGCACGCTCAATTCCATCGAGGCGGAAATCGAATATGCCATCGAGCGCACCGCGCGCTCGCCGATGATCCGCGAGGCGCACGATTATCGCGTCGGCCTGTTCGACCGCTATTGCCGCAAGCTGACCGGCCGCTCCTATTCGGCTATGCCGAACGCCGTGGTCCGCGATTTTCCGCCGGCAACTATGCAGCCGGGCGACGTGTTCCTAATGAACGACACCTACCTGACCGAAGGCTCGATCGGCCACCTGCCCGATCTGTGCAGCACGGTGCCGGTGTTTCACGACGGCGAAGTCGTCGCCTACATCCAGGCCTTCGGCCATCACGATGACATCGGCGGGCGCGTGCCGGGCTCGATGCCCGGCACGGCAACGACGGTGTTCGAGGAAGGCCTCGCGGTCCCGCCAATAAAGTTCTACGGCGCCGGCGTCCGCAACGACGCGGTGTTCACCATCATCAAGCGCAATACGCGGGTGCCGGAAACGCTTGCCGCCGATCTCGACAGCGAGGTGCAGGCCTGCCTGATGGGCGCGCGCCGCATGGCGGAATTGTTCGCGCGCTTCGGCCGCGACACGGTTGAAGCCTGCTTCCAGGCGATCCTCGACACTTGCCGCGACACCTTCCGCCGCGAGCTCTTGCCGAAAATCGCCGACGGCGAATACCGCTTGGAAGACTATGTCGAGCACGACGGCGTCACCGATCCGAAGCTGCACAAGCTCGCGCTCAAGCTGATCAAAAAAGGCGACCGCATCACGCTGGATTTCACCGGCACCGATCCGCAATCGACCGGGCCGATCAACTGGCCGGCCGATTATGCCGGCGGCGCCTTTCTGATCAAATGGATCGCACCGATCCTGCGCAATCTTGCCGACACGCCCGAGCGGGCCGCCGAGATTCACGTCAATGAAGGCGTCTGCGAAGTGTTCGACGTGATCTTTCCGCCGAAAGGCACGCTGATCACGCCGGAATGGCCGGCGGCGACCAATGCGCGCTCGTTCGTGCTGCTGCGCTGCATCGGCCTCCTCGCCGGCGTGGTCGCGCAGGCGGCGAAAGGGCACATGCCGGCCGATCAGGAGACCATTCGCTACACCGGCTTCTATGGCGCCGACCACAGCGGCCGGACATTCCTCTCCCGCGAAGTGTTGGGCGGCGGCTCCGGCGGCCGCTATTACGCCGACGGCAGCGATGCGATTCACATCGTGCCCGACTCGCGCAATCAGCCGGCCGAATTCACCGAGACGCGGTTTCCGCTCGTCGTCGAGAAGCTCGCGCTGCGTACCGATTCCGGCGGCGCCGGCAAGCGCCGCGGCGGGCTCGGCTACGACAAGCACTATCGCGCGCTGGTCGATTGCCGCACCATCGTCACCGCCGACCGCGTGCGGCTCGGCTGCTATGGCGTCAATGGCGGCAAGGCCGGCATGCCATTCTGCGTCACTGTCGATGCCGAGGGTGCGGCACACGATTTGGGCGGCCTCGTCGACGGCGAGCCGGTACTGGCCGGGCAGATCGTGCGCGTGGTCACGACCGGCGGCGGCGGCTGGGGCGATCCGCTCGAGCGCGAGCCGGACTTGGTGCAGCGCGACGTGCTCGAAGGCAAAGTTTCGCTCGCTGCGGCGCGCGACGATTACGGCGTCGTGCTCACGGCGATCGCCGGCAAAGACGAGTACGCCATCGACGAGGCGGCAACGGCGGCGCTGCGCGCGAAGCTCAAGGCCGCGCGCACAAGCGCGCCGCCGATGATCGACCGCGGCACCGGCTTCGAGAAGATGATCCGCGGCGAGGTCAAGCCGTGGGTGCGTTCGGGTTGAAAGCGACCGGAATTTGCGGGCACGGGGACATGGCCCGGTCTCGCGGCGGGCTGCTCCCTCTTCCCGCGCGCGGGGAGAGGGTTGGGGTGAGGGGGCCTCGACGCATGCGCGGCGCAAAGGTGACGAAGACGCGGTTGGCCAGGCGATTGCGGAGAGATTCCACTCAAGCTGAACGGAAGCTTTGGGGCTTCCTGCGTTCGCGATCGCTCGGTGGATTTAAATTCGTGCGTCAAAAACCCATCGGGCCGTATATCGTCGATTTTGTTTGTAGGGAGAAACGACTCATTATCGAAGTCGACGGCAGCCAGCACGCCGAAAACCGGGGCGACGCCGTACGCGATCAATGGCTGACAGAGCGCCGCTATCGCGTCCTCCATTTCTGGAACAATGAAGTCTTGGAGAATATCGAAGGCGTTTGGGACATAATCTTTGCCGCAGCGTCCACGGCTACGCCCCTCACCCCGACCCTCTCCCCGCACGCGGGGAGAGGGAGTTGCCAAGGCGGGCCGCCGAGTGAAACTTCCCATTCTCCACGCTAACTTCCCGCAGCCCAGATCGTCTGTCCGAGCGAGGATTAATCGTAATGGCTATTGAAGTTGCCAAAGTCGAATTGAAGAACGTGCAGGACGCCTCGGGCGTCGAGGCTTGCATCCGCGACGGCCAATTCAAGGCCGACGACGTCATCGCCGTGATCGGCAAGACCGAAGGCAATGGCGGTGTCAACGATTTCACCCGCATCCTCGCCGACCAGGCGTTTCGCGCCGTGCTCAAAAAGCTCGGCAGCCGCTCGGAGGCTGAGATCGCGAAAATCCCGATGGTCTGGTCCGGCGGTTGCGACGGCGTGATCACGCCCCACGCCACGGTTTTTGCACGCAACGGCAAGACCGGACCAGCCAACAAATCGCGGCTCGTCATCGGCACGGCGATGAGCGCCGAGATCTTCCCGGAGGATATCGGCCGGCCGGCGATGGTGGAGAAGGTCGCCGACAGCGTGCGCGCGGCGATGCGCGACGCCGGCATCGACGATCCGGCCGACGTGCACTATGTCCAGACCAAGACGCCGCTCCTGACTGTCGACTCGGTGCTCGATGCGCATGCGCGCGGCAAAGCGGTCGCCTGCGAGGTGCACGATTCCATGGGCGTGTCGAACGGCACCACCGGGCTCGGCATCGCCGTGGGCTTGGGCGAAATCAAAATGCCCAAGGACGAAGAAATCTGCCGCAATCTTGATCTCTATTCGTCGGTCGCCTCGTGCTCCTCGGGCGTCGAGCTGACCCAGGCGCAGATCGTACTGCTCGGCAACAAGGCCGGCGCCGGCGGCCGCTATCGGATCGGCCACGCGGTGATGAAGGACGCGCTCGACATCGACGGCATCTACGAATCCATCCGCAATGCCGGGCTGGAATTGCCGGAGCGGCCGCGCGCCGAAGACCTCAAGGGCCGCGTGGTCAATTGCTTCATGAAATGCGAGGCCGACCGCACGGGCAAGCTGCGCGGCCGGCGCCAGATCATGCTCGACGATTCCGACGTGCCGTGGCACCGCCACGCCAAGGCGGCGGTCGGCGGCGTCGCCGCGATGGCAATCGGCGACCCGGCGGTGTTCGTCTCGGTCGACGCCATGCATCAGGGACCGCAAGGCGGCGGCCCCTGCATCGCCATCATCGATGCCGGCGAATAACGCCTGACGATAGCTCCGAACCCGTCATGCCCGGCTTTATGCCGGGCATCCACGTCTTCGCCGACAGCACAGGAAAAGACGGGGATGGCCGGGACAAGCCCCGGCATTAATGCTTTGAAATCGTTGTTGAATTTCTTCGCGCACCACACTGGCACCACACAATGGATTTTGTCATTTCCAGTGTTGCGTAGTTTAAGACTATCGTCTATGTCACTGCTCGGCCGCCTAGCCTTTGGCCGATAAGCATTCACATTCGAAAACGCGGGAGCTTCCGCAAATTGTCGGCACCACGGTGCCGCGCGGGAGCTATCCCATGACTGCCGTCAAGGCCATCCGGCCGCTCGATCCAAACGCCCTCTCTGCCTCGCCTGAGGAGGCCGCCCGCTTCCTCTCTGTCCATCGCCGCACCGTGGACCGCCTGATCGTGGACCGCATCCTGAAAGCCCGCAAGGCGGGGCGCCGGGTGCTCGTCGATATGGCCTCGATCCGCGCTTACTACGAATCGCTGCCAGTGATCGGGGGAGCGCAATGAAAGACATCGAAGCAAGGGCCTTGCGAAACCGCGACGTGAAAAACGCCTACGCTCCCACCGAGGCCCATCACTTCAAGATGGCTGATAAATTTGTTGCGAGCTTAAGGGTCAGGTCGCGAAATTCCTGGATGGTATCGCCGAGCGCCCGGTGCTGATCGAGGCTACTTGTCCGGTAAGAACGGCTTGATGCCGGCCCATTCGTTGTCGGTGAGTTCGTAGCCCATGATTCCGAGGCGCCAGTTTGGGAGCTTGAATTCATGTGCTAGACGGCACCATCAATCGGCAGAGTCCGTCGCGCCAAATCCCAATATCCTGATTCTGCTTCCGCTTTCAGAACGTAGCGGACATGGACGAACCCGCTGCTTCCCCGCTCCGGTCGTGAATGACCCATACGCGACATCAGTGAGCAATTTTGCCGACGGTCTTTCACCAAATGGCCGATCCTAAACTGAAATCATTGCGCTGTGGAAAGATCTGTGCCGGCTTCACCTGATTGGCCAACTGCTGGCTAACACGGCAATCGCTTCATCATCGCGCGGGGCCGCGTGAACCGACGCGGCCGCTGACGTATAAGCATCCGCGCCGCCCCGCGCCGCGCAGCACATCTATCCCTGTTTCGTGGCACGTTTTGGTGGGGCGTCGGGCGGTAATGCGACCCACGGGTGGCGAGATTCCTCCCACACCGCGATTGTCGGCGCTGGGAAGGTTGGGTCGGCGAAGTTGCCAATGGCAACAGTAACGTGCCCAGGAAAGTCTTCGTTCTCCCAGAAGACCGTGGAGCCGCACGTCGGACAAAAGTGGAAGGTCAGCACGTTGCCGCTTTCGGCCGTCCGTGTAAACGCCGTAGTCTTACCGGCAAAGGAAACCTGCTCAAGCCGAAAGCTCGCCTGGTTGCTGATCGCCGCCCCAGTGCGTCGCTGGCACTCCAAGCAGTGGCAAATAGCGACGCGCGATGGTTGGCCCTCAATCGTGATCTGAGGCTTCCCGCAGCTGCAGACGGCACGTCGCTTGTTCACGGGCGCGGCTCCTTTCAGCAGATGCTCAGAGTGTATGCCGGACTTCCCAAAGATGCACGCCTTCAAGATTTCGGACCGTCATTTAGACCGCCGTCTGCTTGGGCACACCTTCCGAGACGTCGTGGAAAGCGGAGATTCCAATTGCGTGGCAAAGATGCGAGCCCAAGCTCATTGCGATTTCTTGACCCAAGAGTCCAGGCCGGAGGCCAAATTGTCGAACCGCTGTGCGCTCTGCAAAACCGTCTCCCGCGTCACCCCGCCGGCGAAATCGACCGAGTATTCGAGAGTGAAAGTACCGCTAGCCGCGAGGTAAGCTTTCGCGTAGCGATACTCCCTGTTAAACTTGTTGGCCAGCGTGAGCGTATAGACCGACGCCGGATTAAAATTGAGGCCCCAATCGAGCGAGGTACACTTGCCACCGGTGTTGCAGTATAGGTAAGCGTTGCAAGTATAGCCGCCCATTCCGGTCCGGATGCGATAATGATCGTTCTCGTGAATGAGTTCAGCGCGATACCCGCCATCGCGGATTATTGAAGCCAGATCGTCAGGCGCGAACTCAGTGAAAACCTGAGGTGCGGCAGCGGGCGGCGGAGCCGGCGCCTCCGTTTTCGTTTGCGCCGTCGATGCGTTCACCCAAAATAACGCGACCGTACCAATAACTAAAGCGAGACGGACCCCCACAGCGGACCTTTCGATGCCACAATCCAGCGTGATTTAAGCTCGTTTTTCTCCTGGTGGCAACCCTGCGCGCTGCTGCCGAATATCGCGCGTACTCTGGTGCACGCAGGGTTCAGCCATTGCCAATCATAGCCCCCCGTCGTAACGTGGAGTTGCTCGTGCAACAGTACCCTCCGGGCCGAACCGCGGTTCTCCCATGCCCTTGCTGACGGGCTTTGCCAACGACATTTTCATCAGCTACGCCAGTGTCGACAACGATCCTGATGCGCAGGACGTGCGCTGGGTCAGTCACTTTCGAAAAGACTTGGAAACCGCGCTGAACCGTCGCCTCGGCAAGAGCGTGGCGATCTTTTTCGACCAAGCAGACCTTCACGCCAATGACGAACTCAAAAAGCTTCTAGCGGTCGCCCGAGCATCCGCGATTTTTCTTGCTGTTTGCTCGCCGAGCTATGTCGAGAGGGAGTGGACGCGCCAAGAGCTCAAGGCGTTCTACGAAGCGGCCAAGGACACGAGCGGCCCGAATTGCCTCGTCACAATCGAGGTCCTCCCTGTAGACGCGAACAGCCTCCCACCCGAGTTCGAGAATCTGAAACGTACAAGATTCTATACGAGCGACAAGGAAACCGGCACCGACTTCCCCCTCACGCCAGCCTCCCAACCCCAGCTGTACAACGAGCGTCTGCAGCAATTGGCTCAACATCTGGTGCTATTGTTGCGCGAAATTCGCGGCCGAGAGCAGCTCCCAGCCGCGCCCAACAGCTCCGATGACGTTCCGCAACCACCCCGACAGGTTTCGATCACGACGGAGCCGCGAACGACCGTGCTGCTCGCACAAGTCACCGACGACGTCTATGACGAACGCCAGAAGGTCGCGTCGTACCTGGAGGATTATGGCATCAGGGTCGTGCCCGACGGTGAATACCCGGAAAGCGGATCGAAGTTTGCCAATGCCGTCGGTGCCGACCTGCAGAGGGCCGACCTGTTCGTCCAACTCCTTGGCCGCGTTCGCTCGCTGAAGCCGGAGGATCTTCGGGCCGAGGGTGCGCCGGCGAAGAGCTATGCCCAATTCCAGTACGATGCCGCGTGGCGGCGCGGAATCCCAATCCTGCAGTGGCGGCACCCCGACATCGTCCCGGAGAAGCTTCCACCGGTCAATTGGGATCGGCAATTGTTGCAAAGTCCGGACGTGCGGGTGATGGGCCTACAGGAGTTCATGAGGGAAATACGCGCAGGGATCACTCGACTCAAGCCAAGGCCGGAACCTAAATCGGCCAAGCGCGACTTCATCTTCATCAATGCGGATCGCAGTGACCGGGATTTTGCGCAGAACCTTTTCAAGGCCTTCAATGACCAAGCCTGCTACGCAGTCATGCCCATGGATGACAGCACAGCATCCGCCAAGGAGATCGAAGAAGATCTCGCCGCCAACCTGATCGACTGCAAGGGCCTCCTACTGCTGTACGGACGAGCGTCCCTCGCCTGGGTGCGCGCCCAGACTCGGCGCATCATTAAACTCGAGAGTCAAGCGTGAAGAGCCGCTGCGGGTGAAAACTATCGTCCGCGGGCCGCCGCCGCCCAAGGCGGATGTCGGTGTATCCGGTTTCAACGTGGTCGATTGGCAGGATGGGACCGCGCCGGAACGCATCGGCGAGATCGTTAAGGAGTTCGGCGTGTGAACGAGCTAGCTCCGCTGTTAGGCCAGCCGGCTTCCGTTACGAGCCAAGCGGTGGTGCGCGAAGATTTGCGTGCTGGCCTGCGGGCGCCCTATCCCGGCTTGCGCTCCTTCCGCCATGACGAGAGCGATCTTTTCTTCGGCCGCGAAGACTTGGTCAGCACGATGGTCGACCGGCTAGCGGCAACGCGTTTCCTAGCGGTGCTCGGCTCGTCGGGAACGGGCAAGTCCTCCGTGGTAAAAACCGGACTGCTTGATTCGCTAGAGCTCGGGCTCATGGCAAAAGCAGGATCGAACTGGCAGGTCGCCGATTTCCGTCCCGGCAGTGAACCGCTTCGCAACCTCGCCGGCGCCCTGCTTGCCGGCGATGTCCATGCCACGGCAACCGAGCGCGACCTTTTACGCGGCTTTTTGGCGCGCGGACCGCGGGCCGTGATCGAGTGGTGCCGCGACGGCAATCTCGGCGAAGGAACCAATCTGTTACTGCTCGCCGATCAATTCGAGGAGTTGTTTCGATACCAGGACTACGCCAAGCGCGAGGAGACGCAGGCGCTGGTCGAATTGTTACTCGAGAGCGCGCACAGCGCCGAGTTCCCGATCTACGTAACCGTTACAATGCGCTCGGAGTATCTCGGCGCCTGCGCGTTCCTTGATGGCCTAGCGGAAGCAATCAGCCGCGGCATGGTGCTGATCCCTCGCCTTACCCGCGAGCAATGCCGCGCAGCGATCGTCGGCCCGGCAGAGGTTTGCGGCATCAGAACCGACCCTCCGCTGGTCAATCGGCTTCTCAACGATCTCGCAAGCTTCGCTTCTTGGGACGATACGGGGGGGGCAGACGAGCTCGACAAGCAGGCGCGCCGTGCAGACCAGCTTCCGCTGCTGCAATACACGCTCAATCGCATGTGGCTGCGTGCGCGTGCCCGCCGCGGCGGCGCCGCCGAGGGCCGGCCAATCGTGCTCCGGCTCGCCGATTATGAGGCGATCGGGGGGTTGCGCGGCGCGCTCAACGAGCATGCCAATCAGCTGCTTAAGGAGTTGGCGGTGCCGGAAAGCGTGGTCGAGGCGGTGTTTCGCGGGCTTGTCTCCGGTGCCACCGTCGCGGAGGCGGTGCGGCGGCCGCGCCCCTTCGGGGAGTTGGTCATGCTAGCCGATGGCAACGAGCAAGCGGTTCGCAAGGTGGTTGATTCATTCCGCACGGCCGGCGTCAATTTTCTCGCCCCGGAACTGGAGCTTGTGAAGCCCCAGCCGCTCGACAACGATACCATTGTCGACATCAGCCACGAGAGTTTGATCCGGCAGTGGGACAAATTATCGGGTTGGCTGGAGAAGGAAGCGCGTGCTGCGCAGTATTGGCGCCGGCTGCGGGACCGACTGGCCGACGGTGACCTCCTGCAAGGGCGCGAGCTGTCAGCGCTCGTCGCCTGGAAGGAGGAGATGAAACCGAATGCCGAATGGGCCAAGCGCTATGGCGGCGACTTCGACTCGGCGATGCGCCTGCTCGAAGCGAGCGAGCGCGCGGAGCAGGAGCGGATCGAAGCAGCCAAGCGCGCGGAGCAGGAGCGTCTTACTGCCATACAGCGCGCCGAGCACGAGCGGCGTCGCCGCAGAATTATGCTGGCTGCCGCCTTCGCCGCGGCGCTGGGCGTCTTGCTGTCCGGCTTCTCGGTCTATGCCTTTATACAGAACAGCCGGCTGCAAGATCAGACGAACAAGCTTCAAGATGCGCTCGCGCGAGCAGAGGCCGCGACAAAGCTCGCCGAAGAAGAAGCAAAGCTCGCCGAAGATGAAAAGGTAATGGCCGAAAAGGCGGAAGCGGCCGCGAAGAAGATGGAAGCGACGGCAAACGAGGCCTTGGCAGCGAAGGAGGCTGCGGAAGCAGAGGCAGCTCGGATCAGGCGTGAGGCCCAAAAAACCATCGCCGAGACGGCGAAAGGCCTTGGACCGCGCCCGACCGGAACGTATGCCGAGGAAACCACGTCATTCGGGGTGTCACCACCAGACGCGCCGGTGCAAAAGCTCACTGGGCCAACGCCGACCACGGTGCCCGAGGGGAAAGTGTTGACGACGGCGCAGCTATGGGAAGCAATCGCGGGCAAAACCCTGGGCTCTGCAATTTTCCTGGTCGACGTCGGAAATAATGCTCATTCCAAGACCATCCCAGGCGCTAGTAGGCTGCCGGCCGCGGGCGAGGGCACCATGGACGAGGCGGCGCTTACGTCTCTTTGGTCAGCGCTGTCGAAGCTGACCGGCAGCAATTTTGACGTTCCGCTCGTTTTCTTCGGCGCCGACGTCAAGGACTGGGCGCCCTATAATGCGGCTCTCCGAGCGATCAATATGGGCTATGGTAGGGTTTATTGGTATCGCGGCGGAATCGCCTCCTGGAAGGCGGCCGACCAGCCGCTGAACTAAATGATGGCATGAACGCGGCCGCGCTACTTATTTTTTCCGTCCAAAAAATCGTCGGCGCCGCTCTGCCGCAGCAATCAGCCGCCCGACTTGGCATGAATCCCGTGTAGCGGGTTGTCGATTTCAGTTTACGCCGCTAGTCGCTGCCGGAACCAAAGCACGCGACCGAAAGTTTCTCTCGACACAGCGGGCAGCACCAGGCCGTTGACCCATTTCTCCGCTACCACGATCACCAGGAGCTTCACGTTCCCGGTACCGCCCGCTCCGACGTATGACCCGGCATTTCACAACAATGTGGCTGTTAGGTCTGATCCGTTTGCCTCCGCAAAGTCGCACTTCTTTGATACGAGCAGCTGGGGTGCCTTTTGCGACGTCACCCTAACCCTGAAGCAAACTCGCCAGCCCGACAGCGGTGCTTGTGTAAAGATCGACGACTATCGGTGCCGACAAGCCTTTCGGCACTTCATGAGCCTACTCAACAGAGCAGTGTACCGAGCTGCATTTCGTCGCCACGGCAAACGTCTTCGTGTATTACCGGTACTTGAAAGAGGCGAGGTCCACGCCCGCGCGTTACGTTCATGGGAGCGGGGTACGTCCGGTCGATGGCATATTCATTGTGCAATTGAATTGCCCTCGCACTGCGATGCTGTCGCCCTTGAAAGGCTAATCCGCAACTGCTGGGCTAAGGTCGAGTGGGGTAGTGGCCGCATTCTTGTCCGCGACGGTGCGAACGCGGGCTGGATCAACTACATGTTAAAAAACCGCCAGAAATCAGAGTTCGACGGTTTCCTTGACTGCATCATCATAGAGTTTTTGCACAATCCAATTGCTGACGCGTAGACGTCCCTTTGGAATCAGACTTTTCGTAAAGCTTGAGACAGGGCGATTGATTAGCAGTCGCCTTGTTTTCCTTCATTGGCCGCGCGCCTTCGGCGCCCGCAGAGGATGGGCCATCACCCAGCCGGAAATGCCAGAGCGCACACACGCCACAGTAACCTCGGCCAGCGGTTTCGATCGGGTCGTGCCGCGGCCGACCCGATAGCTCCGCCCCGATAGCTGCGCGCCGGCGCCGCCGATCGAATCCGCTGGCAGAGGCGCCGCCCTCGCGTGCGCGAGGAATCGACCATCACAAAGTTAACGCGGACCCTCGGCCAGCGGTTTCGATCGGGTCGTGCCGCGGCCGACCCGATAGCTCCGCCCCGATAGCTGCGCGCCGGCGCCGCCGATCGAATCCGCTGGCAGAGGCGCCGCCCTCGCGTGCGCGAGGAATCGACCATCACATAGTTAACGCGGGATCGCTTGCGAGAGCGATTGGACGAGCGCGCGGCAAACGCGATGGCATGCAGCTCGGCCCGTGCGAGAGATTGATGACAGGCAAGAGCTGTGTTTTGCTCCACTACTTTGGCATCCTCGCAGGAAAAAGTGCCAGGTACGATCCACTGCGCGAAAGATTCGGAGATGAGTAATGATTTTTAGGTCGACAAAGAGAAGCTGGTTAATTGTTTTGTGGATCGTCTTAGCCGTCGGGGCTTGTGTCGGCAATGCCAACGCGATCACGACAGAGCAAGCGAGGGCGCAGTGCCACGACAAGTTTGTACCGATCGTGCGATCGTGCGTGCGTGCGAAAGTCGTGCAGAATGGCGGAAGCGCTTACAAATATATTCCAGCTTGCCGAGAGTCCATCATGGCGCAGGCGCGAGAATGCGTGGCCAAGCTTTTGGGCGCCGACGGTGCAGCGGGCAAGGGAGAGGGGCCGGAAGAGATCGACTTGCCCCCGCCTTCCGGCACTGGGCGGGTGGTTTTTGTGCTATCCGGGGAAGACGGAACCAACCCATACAAAGACTATGCAGAAAGCGTCGCAAAACTTGGCTACTACGTGGTTCTGATCGATGGACATCAGATCTTGTCGTCAGACATGCAGGGCGGCGATCGACTGGCTAAGGCGATCGCGAAGGCGCAAAGTTCATCCAACGCTCTGCCCGGCAAGATCGCTGTGATTGGCTTTTCACTCGGTGGCGGAGGCGCACTAACCTATGCAGAGCGCCAACCCGATGCGGTTGCAGGCGTCATCACATAATATCCGGCGACGTCATTCATCGCGAAGGTAACCGACATGAAGACCTTCGTCGGGAAATTCCAGGTGCCGCTTCTCGCCTTTGCGGGAGCCAAGGACAGCTACAAGGATTGCTGCCTGTTGGCGACCATTCAAGCGATGGCCGCCACTGCTAAAGAACTCGGGAAATCGATGGATCTCGTGATTTACCCAACCGCCGAACATAACTTTATCAAAGGTACAACACATCGCGCCGACGACGCGGATGATGCGTGGAAACGCACCACGGCCGCACTGTCCCAATATCTGGGCAATACGCCTGCGCACTGAGGCATCTAACTAGATGCTACGCGCGACACGTCATTCCGGGCGTCGGTCACTTCCCGACCCGCGAAGCGCCCGAGGCGGTAAACAAGATTATGATAGATTTTCTATGCGCTTAAGACCGGCTTTTTGCTTCGTTGGTTGCCCGCTAGCAATCTAAGGCTGATCGCCAGAACCAACGCAAATGGACCCAGAGCGGGTCTCGCATTCCAGTGACGAATGGGCCAATAACTTGTTGCTTAGGTCTGGCCGAAATCAAACAACCTTCGGCCCTCCATTGACTGTTGTCGGAGATAAAAGCAGATTTTCAGGGTTGCCAGACCGGCGGCTGCGCGTCATGAACGAGCCGGCGGGGTCTCATGCAGGCCTTCAGGCTGTTCGTGTCCTCGCCCGGCGACGTGATGGTCGAGCGTCGGCGCGTGGAGAATGTGGTGAGCCGCCTCAATGGCGAATTCGCCGGTGTAGCGCGGCTCGAAGCCATCCGCTGGGAGACTGAATTCTACCAGGCCTACAGCACCTTTCAGGCCCAAATTCCCCGCTCGACAGACTGCGACCTCGTGATCGGCATCTTGAAGTGGCGGTTGGGAACCGAACTACCTCCCGACTTCAACGAGAAACTTCCGAGCAACCAGCCGTTTCCGAGCGGTACTGCCTACGAGATTCTCACAGCGATCGAGAAGCGCTAGAAGGGCGGCGAGCTTCCTGACATCTTCGTCTTCCGCTTCGCTGGCTCGTCGCCCTCCGTCGCGGTCGAAGACCCGAACAGAGCGATGGTCGAGCACGACTGGCAGATACTCAAGGGTTTTTTTCAGGAATGGTTCCTGACCGAGCGCGGGCACTTCAAGGCGGGGTTTAATCCTTACAGTTCGGAGGACGATTTCGAGGCGCAACTGGAAAAACTGTTGCGCAAATGGATTGCCGACAAGGCAGCAGGCGGGCGCGTGGTGCGCTGGCCGATCGAGGTCAAGGGCTCGCCGTTCCGCGGTCTCGCGGCGTTCGGCGCCAAGCACGCGCCAGTGTTCTTCGGTCGCGGCCACGACACGACCCGCGCCGTGGATCTGTGGCGGGAGGCTGCAAGCCGTGGCTCACCCTATCTCTTGGTCGTTGGTGCGAGCGGATCGGGAAAATCCTCCCTGGCTCGCGCCGGTCTGGTCCCGCGGCTGACGACGCCGGGCGTCATCAAGGATGTCGATGTTTGGCGGATCGCGGTGATGCGGCCGGGCGACAGCCCCGCAGGACCGTTCATGGCGCTGGCCGCGGCACTGATGCAGGACGAGATTGGTCTGCCAAAGGAGGAAGAGGGACGCGGTGCTGCCTTGCCCGAGATTGGGCAGGGGGATTCGCGCACACCTGCGGAGTTCGCTTCTGTTCTGCGCCATGCGGATGCCGCCGCCGTCAAACCGATCGTCAATGCGCTCTCTCGCGTTGCCGCGAGCGAGCACGACCGCGAGCGCTATAACCGGGAGGTTAGCTGCGATCTGGTTCTGCTGATCGACCAGCTCGATGAGCTGTTCGCCGCTTCAGTGAGCGAGGCCGAACGCACCGGCTTCATCGAATTCATTGCCGTTCTGGTGGAGACGGGCCGGGTCTGGGTCGGCGCGACGCTGCGCGCCGATTTTTACGCGCGTATGCTCGACCAGCCTGGTCTGAAGAAGCTCAAGGAGTTGGGCGCAACCTATGACGTCGCTCCCCCCGGGCCGGTCGAGCTTGCCGAGATCGTGCGCGCCCCGGCCGCAGCGGCCGGTCTGGTTTTCGAGGCAGAAGCCGCGACCGGTGAACGCCTCGATGCGCGGCTGTTGCGCGACGCCGACCGACCCGACATGCTGCCGCTTGTGCAACTTGCGTTGAGCCGCGTATTCGAGGGGCGCGAGAAAGTTGGTGACGAGACACGGCTGCCACTGCAGGTTTACGAAAATCTCGGCGGCCTCAAAGGCATCGTCAACGAAGCCGGCGAGACGGCGCTTGCACCGCTCGGCGAGGCCGAGAAGGCGCGGCTGCCGCGACTGCTGCGCCAGCTCGCCGTGCCCGCGCAGGACCAGGACGGGACCGGAAAGGGTGCGCTGACCGTCCGCGCCGTGCAGCTGGCGCAGGCCGCGCCCAACGATATTGCGCGCAAACTGGTCGACGCACTGGTGACTGCGCGGCTGCTGACAACGAGCGGCATCGAAGCCGATGCGCAGGTACGGCTCGCCCATCAGCGGGTGCTGGAGGATTGGGGTCGAGCGCGCACTGTCGTTGCCGAAAGCGCGGACTTCTATCGCATCCGGGCAGAGTTGGAGGAAAGCCGCCGCAAATGGGAAGCGGGCAGGCGGCGAGGCGAGTTGCTCCTGGCTCGCGGCCTGCCGCTCGCCGAAGCTGAAAGCATTGTCGGCAAGTACGGCGACGAGTTCGCGCCAGAAGTCCGCGCCTATGTGCGGGCCTCACGCAAGCGCGCCAATCGCGCGCAGATGATCGGCTGGGGTGTGGCGGCGGTGTTCCTGTTGGTGGCCATCGGGGCCGGCATTGCGGCCAAGGTCGCCTTCGATCAGCGGGCGGCGGCCGAGGTGGCTCGCGTTCGAGCCGTGCAGGAAACCGAGCGCGCGGATCGCAACTTCACCGCCGCCAAGCAGACGGTGGACGGGCTCATCTTCAATATCGCGCAGGGCCTGAGCGGGGTCGTCGGCATGAGGGTCAACACCATCCGCAAGATTCTGGACACCGTGCAAAAGACGATCGACCAGCTTATCCGGACTGCACCCGATGACCCGCAACTGCTGCGCAGCCGCGCCGCAATGTTCAACAATTTTGCCACCACCTACGTTGCAGCTGGCGACCTCCTGGATGCAACAGCGGCGGCTACGCAAGGCCTCGACATTCTCCGCAAGCTTGCGGCGCAGGACCAAACCAACGCGCAGGCTCAGCGCGACCTGGCGATAGGCCTCGAGAAGCTCGGCGACGTGAAGCTTCAGGGGGGCGATCGGGCGGGGGCGCTCGCCGCCTACCAGGAGAGCCTCGACATCGTCCGCAAGCTCGCGGCGCAGCACCAAGGCAACGCGAATGCGCAGCGTGACGTGGCGGTGAGCCTGAACAAGATCGGCAACGTGAAGCTGCGGGGGGGCGATCGGGCAGGGGCGCTCGCCGCCTACCAGGAGAGCCTCGACATCGTCCGGAAGCTCGCGGCGCAGGACCAAGGCAACGCGCAGGCGCAGCGCGACGTGGCGGTGAGCCTGACAAAGCTCGGCAACGTAAAGCTGCAGGGGGGCGATCAGGCGGGGGCGCTCGCCGCCTACCAGGAGAGCCTCGACATCGCCCGCAAGCTTGCGGCGCAGGACCAAGACAACACGCAGGCGCAACGCGACGTGTCGATCGGCCTCGAGAAGCTCGGCGACGTGGAGCTGCAGGGGGGCGATCGGGCGGGGGCGCTCGCCGCCTACCAGGAGAGCCTCGACATCGCCCGCAAGCTCGCGGCGCAGGACCAAGGCAACGGACAGGCGCAGCGCGACGTGTCGGTGAGCCTCGACAGGGTCGGCAACGTGAAGCTGCAGGAGGGCGATCAGGCGGGGGCGCTCGCGGCCTACCAGGAGAGCCTCGACATCGCTCGCAAGCTCGCGGCGCAGGACCAAGGCAACGCGCAGGTGCAGCGCGATGTGGCAGTGAGCCTCGACAGGCTCGGCGACGTGAAGCTGCAGGAGGGCGATCGGGCCGGGGCGCTCGCCGCCTACCAGGAGAGCCTCGTCATCCGCCGCAAGCTTGCGGCGCAGGACCAAGGCAACGCGCAGGCGCAGCGGGACTTGTCGGTGAGCCTCAACAAGCTAGGCGACGTGAAGCTGAAGGAGGGCGATCGGGCGGGGGCGCTCGCCGCCTACCAGGAGAGCCTCGACATCGCCCGCAAGCTCGCGGCGCAGGACCAAGGCAACGCGCAGGCGCAGCGCGACGTGGCGATGAGCCTGACAAAGCTTGGCAACGTGAAGCTGCTGGGGGGCGATCAGGCGGGGGCGCTCGCCGCCTACCAGGAAAGTCTCGACATCCGCCGCGAGCTGGCGACGCAGCACCAAGACAACGCGCAGGTGCAGATCGATCTGGTCGTCAGCCTCTACAAGGTGAGCGCAGTGGCCGATCCATCGCACGCGCGAGTTCTGCTCACTGAGGCACTCTCGATCGTGGAAAAACTTGAGCAGGAGCAGAAGCTCACGGCGGCACAAAAGAATTGGCCAAATCTCGTTCGGGCTGCGCTGTCGAAGCTGCCTTGAGATGCTTGCGTATCACAAGTTATGATCCCACCGCACTTTGACCAGCGAGGAATGAGGTCTGCTTGTAAGCTCCGAGGCCGAAATCGGCGCGCCAGCGAGCGGCGTCAAATTTATGAGTTCACGTCCTAGTCCTTTTGCGATTTGCAAGAAGACTTCAGCATCGGCCGGCGGGATTTGCGCTGGTGCTGGTGGCAAATTTTAGAATTGTTTCTAATGCTTCGCGGCCACACACGTTGCACTGACGGTCGCCAGCGACTCGAGGATATTAAATGAAACAACCTCGATCCGACAGTTCGTCGACGAATTGGGCGAGACATCAATGACGTCGCCGGCGGCCGCGATGTGCTGATTGTTGTTGATGTTGAGGCTAACGCCGTCATTCCTCGGAGTGCCGACCAGTCCAACAGTCAAACGACCGTCGGCAAGAAGCAGAGACGTATTGCTATTGATGTTAAAAGTGTTCTCCAAGGGAGGCGCTAACGCGGCCACCTTCTTTTGAGCAGCGTCGACTTGGGCTTGCAGATCGGCGATCTGCGCTTCCTTCTTCGTATTAGCCCCGCGGAGTTGTCCGATCTCGCTTTCGAGCTGCGCATTTCGGTTCTTGTATTCATCAACCTCATGGCCAGCCGAATGCCGCCCAAGTGTATAGCATGCAATTGCGAGAGCTAAAATGAGCGCCGCGCCGAGGACCGGGCGGCGCCAAATTCGCGATTTGATCCAGAAATGGGCCAACCGACCGGTCATCGGGCTAGGGCGATCAGACGTCGTCGTTTCAGTCACTTTGTAAGTCCTGAGCTGGCGCTAGCGCGAAGACGCGAATTTCGCGGAGAAAGCAATTTGGAAGCGAACGTGTCGACTCATCGTCAGGAGCTGGCCAATTGCGACCCTGGGCAAGGCGTCTTACCGTACGAAAGTTTTGCAAGTTGCGCAATTGTTTGTATCTTTAAAGGAGTATACTGCGTGCCGCCCTCCACTCCGTGTGATGACGATTAGCGACGCTCTCGATCCGGCTCTGCAGATGGCAATCGACGCTCCCCGTGTGCCGGGCATCACGATCGGATGTCGGGCAATCTCGATCGGAGACGAATATGCGTTGATGCCCGAGGAAGCGAACGCGTTTGTTGCGAGCGTGGCAAGGGTGAAACGCGCAAGCGGTGCGGCGCGGACCGTCGCCCGCCAACTCTTGGCGCAAGCAGGCTTTCCCAATCACCCGCTTCGGAAAGCGAAATCTGGAGCGCCGATTTGGCCGCAGGGCGTCGTCGGCTCGATGAGCCACGATTCCACGATGGCGGTCGCAGCGGTCGCGATGCGCCGCGACTTTTGCGCGCTTGGAATAGATATCGAGCCGGCCGAATCATTGCCGTCCGAGGTGCTGGAGATGGTTACGACCCCAAGAGAGCGCGCAAAACTCGATGAAGATCCGTGCCAAGGACGATTGCTATTCGCTGCCAAGGAGGCCGTCTACAAAGCGGTGTATCCGCTTGATCAATTGTTTCTCGATCATCACGATGTAGAGGTCAGCTTGACCGATCAGCGGGCCGTTGTGTGCAACGGTCGAGTCGTGGAGCTTAGATTCGGCGTATCTGAATATCTCCTGGCGTTGGCGTTTCTTCGCGGCGCAGGCGACGTGATGGCTGCTCTATAGGGGACGCGGATTGTTTTGTGAGACGCAACAAATCTGCGCGCGGCTTGGATTTAAAATGGGACGGTGCTGCTCAGGGACTATGTAGTCGGGGCGTTATTTCGGACCTGAGTTCCTCTCTGGAAACCATAGCGGATCCGGCTGCGCGTAAGGCGTCGTAAAGACGGGAGAGAATAGCCGCAATGTCGGACGAATCCGACCCTGACCTTGGCTTCTCGGCTGAGGTTTTGTCGGGAGCGAACAAGTCAGATCTGGATGAGCTCGGCGCCGCAGTCGGAGATGCTCCTCCAGGCTTTGTTGGTGAGGAACCCGGCGGGGGCGTTTCGGGTGTTGACGAGGGGCCAGCGGAGGGAGTTTCGGCCGCTGGTGTTTCTCTCGATGAGGAGGGAGTTGTAGGTGAGGTTCCCGACGATGGAGCGGGACCATCGCCCGCTTTCGGTCCGGCGGTTGACGATTGAGAACTGTCGACATTGCCGAGAATTATCGGTAGTCCGTCCTTTCCGTTCCCGATGATAACGATCTTCGAATTCGAAGACTGTGCAAGCGCTAGCGTGGCTTCGATTCCACGCCAACGGAGGTAGGATTTGGAGATGCCCTGACTGACAGTCCGCTGGAACGCTGCTATACCGTTCGCCTCGATCAGCTTGCGCTTCGACTCCTCTGTTTCGCGTTCAGCGCGATATTTGTATTCCCGTATTTGATAGTACTGTTCAGTCTGCCGATTGATGGCCGAAACAATTGAGGGTGGCAGCTCGATACTGAGAATAAGCGTATCTAGAATTTTGATCGAGCGCGCTAGGTCGTCCTTATACCTTTCCGGGTTGTCCTGTTCGCTGGCCTCGGGTTGATATAAGGCATTTAGGTGTTCACCAAGACTATTTTGCGTTGCCGCTCGCAACCTATTCTGAATTTCGTCGCGTGAAATATAAACGTCTTGCGCTCGGTACGTGGAAACGATTTGCCGCACTTGGCTCCCGATTTCGGGAACTACAAGCGATTTCAGATATCCCGGCCCTATGAATTTGTGGAGAACGGCGACGGACTGATGGTTGAGTTGATATCGTATATTGATCTCGGCAGTCACGCTTACGCCGTCGGAGGAAATAGCAGTACCTTTTTCAGTAGTAGTCTGCAGTCGTAGGTCATAAAGAAAAAGCTTGTCCCACGGCCAAATTACGTGAAGACCTTCGTCCCTTAGTTCCAAGGGATTGAGGACGGTACCTCGCGGGAGGATGCACCAGCATCCGATACCGGGCCCGCTAAATCGCTTCCAAAGCACGCCGACCTCGCCGCTTGGCACCGTAATCAGCATGTAAGGGTAGAGGACAAAGAAAAGCAGCAGCACCACCATCAGCGCCACCGAGGCGCCAGCCAGATGGCGGCTGATGAAGGCGCTGAATCCGCGCTTCGGCTCTCGCGGTGGACTGCTGCGCGACCACGGATATTTAATCACCGGCCGTTCTCCGTCGGTCGTTGCGCGAGAAAGCGGCCTTCACGGGTGCATAGCTGACGGGTGTGCAAGTCCGGTCCGTCAAGATGGCGCTCGTCGCGTCTCGACCCCATGCTTCTCTTCAAGCTGGCGCGCTTCGACACGAGATGATGAGCCGGTTAAAAACAGCACAGGGAGCACGACGAGCGGAGTGGTGATGAGCGCAACCAAAAACGTGCCGAAAAAGCCCAATCGACGTCGACTGCCGCAGAGGCCCGTCAGGACGCATATGGAGATGTAGATGATCGCCTCGATCATCCGGTATGGTCCCTCCGCTCATGGCGGTCAGTTTGGAAGGGAAGGCGCGGTCTTGCTTGGTTGGTCCGCGCCACCTGTCTGTTTCGTCAGGAGTTCGCTGGTGCGGCACCGGACGTAGCGTTAGGGCGGCTGGGGGAAGATGCATCAGAACTTGTCGACCGTTTCTCCCACGCTTCTTTGTGACGTTTAAGAAACTCACGATAGTCCGGCGGGTTAAAATCGAGCAGAGTGCCACCCGACTCGAAATGGTGGATGAAGACCTTGCCAATGCCGTAGGTCGCGCCGGCGGAGAGAACCGGCATCACGAACGAGGCCAGGGCCGTGCCCAGCACCGGGACCGCCTTCAACAAGCTGGCGGCACCGATACCGCTGGTGGTCGGAATGAGCGCGCCCGCGAGGCTGGCGATCAGGGACTTGCCGCGGTTCGCGGAGAACGGCACGTCATAAATTTGTGAAAGACGGCGCAACATCTGGAGTTGAAGTCCGCCGACCGCGATGAGGTCAACCAAAGGTATCGGAAGGACCCCGGCCGCTCCCGCCCAAATGGCGAACCGGTCAACCAGTTTGTTGGCCATCTCTTGGCGACGCTCCGGCGGCAACGTCGCGGGCACCGACGATGTCGATTTTGAACCAGTCTCCGTCTCCGGCGTACTTGGCTCTGGCGCACTCGGCTGCTTTGCCATTTCAAAATCCTTTCGCGTCAGTTGTATCGGAAAATCCGGGTCACGTCGGCCAAGTCATGTCGGCTGAAGCGTAAAGCCATTCGCGCCCCAAACGTCGGCACCATCCAAGTTACATAATTATCATAGACCGGGCGCCGCTGCCAAGCGGCTGTACAATGAGCAGATCGTCGGTTCGTGGCACCGCAAGCTCTTCGGGCCCTTTTTGCGGTCGAGACGGCACACGTTGTTTACCTCCTCTGCTTTTGTCCGGTAAAATCAAGACGCAACACTATGTCGCATATATTTCCGAGTGTCTCGATGCGAATGTGGCCAGACTAACGCGAGTTTCCGGCGGGGCCCTAAGGCCCGCTCGGTGACGGCCGATACGATCCTGGCGCGGGATTGCGAACCTATTTCGACGACCGTTGAGCAGACCGCCATTCTGCTGAGCGTCCGCGCTGGTTCATACTTCAAATTGAACCGGGCGGGCATGGAGATTTGGAATTTGTTCCAGCAGCCGCGTCGAGTTCGGCGAAATCATTGAGGTGCTCGCACAAAGCCATGAGGTTGATACCGAAATCGTCACCCGCGATGTGACGGTGTTCCTCGACAAGCTGGTGGAGCGCCGCCTGTTGCGGGTCATCGATTTATCTGTCGTACCATGAAGCCGAAGACAATGCGCCGTGCGTATTTGCGTGAGGCGATGCTCACGCTGATCCTCGCTCGATTGGCGGTGCGTGTGGTCCCTTCGGCAAAGATTTTTGCCTGGGCAAATCGGCCGCTCCGCCGCGTCAGACGATTTGCAACCGACGAAGCCCATTGGACGGCGTGGGCGGTTGAAACGATGGCAAGGAAATCACGAATGGAGGCGGTTTACCTCCCGCGCGCACTCGCGGTGCACGCGATGCTTCGGCGCCGCGGTTTTGCAAGCCGTCTTTGTCTTGGGGTCGCTGACAATCAAGGTGCGTTGTTGACACATGCATGGATCGAGGTCGGGCAAGACGTCATCGCCGGCGGTGCCGACGTCTCGCGTTTCGTCCGACTAACTTAGTGTGTTGACGAGATTTGTATGTCTTAGGCGCTTTGCATGAGCGGTATTGCCGGGCAATTGCGTTTTGACGGAAAGAAAGTCGCGCGTCGCGATCTAGAGCGCGTCGCCAACGCGCTTCGCGCGCACGGGCCCGACCGATCGGCGGTCGCCGTTGCAGATCATGTCGGCCTTGTCCACGTGCTGATGGGCATAACGCCGGAAGATTATTTCGACGACCAGCCGCTTCGCGGTTTGAGCGGGGCGATCATAACCGCTGATCTGCGTCTGGATAATCGTGACGATATCCTTACGGCAGCCGGAGTGACGCCGCATGACGCTTTGACCTGGCCGGATTCACGGATCTTGTTGGCAGCTTGGGAAAAGGTAGGTGATGAAATTTGGGTGAGGCTACGAGGTCCGTTCGCGGTCGCGATCTGGGATCCTCGCCGCCAATGCCTGACCTTGGCCCGCGATCACCTCGGGCTCAATGTCGTGACGTGGTACAAAAACCGCCAATTTTTTGCCTTCGCCACGATGCCGAAGGGCTTGTTTGCCCTGCCGGACGTGCCGCGCATATTGAACGAACAGAAATTTGCTGATTTCCTGGTGCTCAACCACGCCGACCACTCGGCGACTTACTACCAGCATATTTTTCGCGTCCCTCCAGCGCATGTCGCGAAGGTGACCAGCGAGGGGGCGATGCAGCTTCATCGCTATTGGTCGCTCGCGGCGATCAAATCGATTTGGCTGTCGTCCGACCAAGCCTACGCCGATGCTTTGCGTGAATGCCTCGATCGATCGGTGCGGCGGCAGATGCGCAGCGCGCACGGAATTGGCAGTCATCTCAGCGGCGGGCTCGATTCGTCGTCGGTTTCAATCCTTGCGGCACGCGCGCTGGGTGAGAAAAACAAAAGACTTGCCGCCTTTACCCAGGTTCCCCGCGCGGACTTCGACGGTGCCGTCACGGAAAGTTGCTATGCCGATGAAACGCCCTATGTCGAAGCAATACGAAGCTTGGCCGGGCAACATCGACGTAACGTATATCCGCAACGATGCTTGCGACGATTTCGCCGAGTTGGAGAAGTTCTTCGTGGCGCTGGAGGGCCCCGTGCGCAATCCGACGGCGCTTGGCTGGATACTGGCAATTCAGCGCAGTGCACGGTCGCAAGGGCGGCGTGTGCTGCTCGGCGGCTTCTTCGGAAATGTAACGATAAGCTGGGACGGTTGGCCGCAGACGGCCGGTCACCTGTTAGCCGGACGACTCCTCACGGTATTTTGGCAATGGCGGCTTTTCTATCGACGCTCGCCTTATTCCCGATGGTCCGCTTTTCACAAGCTTATCGTCGAGCCAGTACTGCCGGACCGGATGGCGCGATGGCTCTCGCAGCGGCGAAGCGTTGCGCCCTGGGCTCATCACTCCGCGATCCGCGCCGATTTCGCAGTCGAAATGGACGTGGAGGCGCGGGCGCAACGGCTGGGCCACGATTTTCTCTACAGATCGCGGCCTGGTCAACGGGCCAAGGCGCTCACATCCATCGATTATATCGGCGACTGGCTTGCCGCCGAGAAGGCCGTTACCGGTGTGGAATCCCGCGACCCTACGGCCGACATCGATGTAATCTCGTTTTGCTTCGGCATTCCACCCGAGCAATATCTTGTCGAAGATATCGACCGATCACTCATCCGCCGATCCATGTGGGGGCTGCTTCCGGAGGCGATCGTGTGCAATCGCAGGCGCGGCCTTCAGTCGGCCGACTGGTACAAGAAACTTGACCGCCGGCGCCACCAGTTTGAAGCGGAACTCGCTCAGCTTTCCCAGAGCCGGCTGGCACAGCGGTGTCTCGATCTTGCCCGGCTTGAGCGCGCAATCCGCACTTGGCCCTCCGGCGCTTGGCACCGGTCAAACATCGAGGAAGAATATCATTATGCTTTTGCGCGAGGCGTCGCCGCCGCTCGTTTTTTGAACTGGATAGAAGTGGCCAATCGGTAACACGGCCAATCCAAGCCCACTGAGCCCGACTCGCCCGACAAGCGGCATTGAAGCCGTTTACTTTTCGACGCGGCTGGATAGTGGGAATGCCCACTCCAGGGAAAAACCAAACTTCGTTGCGGGTGCGGCCGGCGAAGGCGGCGGTTCTACCGATTTCGGGTATAAGGCCTGTGGCGCGCATTCGCTGCCATTAGTCGGATGTGTTGCGGCCGCGATCTTCGTTTCTGTGAAAGCCGGTGCTTCCCAAGCCCCAAGCCGAACGCTCACCTTCGAATCTTCCACCTTCGAATCTTCCACCTTCGAATCTTCCACCTTCGAATCTTCGCAAATTGGAGAAGACATCGTCGCTCTCTACCTGGTCGCAGCTTTCTTTGAATGTGTATGCCATTAGTCTCGCCTTAGCAAGAAGCCTTTGGGCGCTCTGCAGTGCGATGACGCAGCAAGAAACAGTGAAAGGCGAAACCAGCTACGAAAGAGCTTTGGATCGTTTATCGTTGGTCATGCGGCTCCATCGATTGCTTGTCCGTGTTTTCGGATTCGGTATCGCGAATACGATGTCCATCAAACTCCGGATGAACCACCAGCCGCCTATTGTGAAAAGCCGCCAATGTCGAGCGGTGGCCGATCGAAATGATCGTCACGTTCGGAAGATATTGCAGCAGCGTTGAATAGAGCATGGCCTCAGACGATTTATCGAGCGAGGATGTCGCCTCATCGAGAAAGAGATAGTCAGGCGCGTGAAGTATGGCGCGAGCAATGCTCAGACGCTGCTGCTCGCCCAGGGATAATATCTGGTTCCAATGAGCTTCGTCGGAAAGCCTCACCGCGAGCGCCGGCAATCTAACGGCTGTCAGCACCTCGGCGATGTAAGCCAATTCGAAGGTGCCGCGGTCGGACGGATAGGCGACTGCCTCCTCGAGAGAGCCTAAGAAAAAGTACGGCCGCTGTGGCAGTACCATGCACTTGGCGCCGCGTGGCACGGTGACCGTGCCGGTACCGAACGGCCAGATACCGGCTACTGCTCGAAAGAATGTGGACTTTCCAGATCCGGAAGGCCCGGTAATCAAAGTGCGCTCGCCCGTTTTTATGACCAGGTCTTCCGCAGCAATCAGAGGTGTGCCTGCCGGTAGCTGAACCGCGAGTCCCGTTACGGCCAGTTCAGACGTCGCGGGGTGCCAAACGACATCCACACGCGATGGGGCGGCAGCGGCTGTGGCCGCACTCGCCACCTCGACAGATTGTTCAAAGCCATTCAGCCGGGCGATGACGGCGAGCCACTGCGCAAAGGTTGGATAGATGTTGACGAAGAATGACAACGCGACTTGCACGGCACCGAACGCGGCCGCCGTCTGAACGAGGCCGCCGAGTTGCATAGCGCCGCTAAAGTATGCCGGACTAAGAACGATGAATGGAAATATGATCGCCGCTTGCGAGTAACCTGCGGTGAAGAAAGCCAGTCGCTTCTGCCGCGACATGATGCGGTGCCAATTGGTCACCACGCTGTCGAAGCGTGCATTCAGGCGATCGGTCTCAACGGTTTCGCCGCCCAAAAGCGCAATCTGCTCAGAGTTCTCGCGGACGCGCACGAGGTTGAATCGGAAATCGGCCTCGTAGCGTTGTTGGGCAAAGTTGAGGGGCGCGAGAGGCTTTCCGATCCAATGGCTGATCGCGGTACCGGCAACGGCATAAACGATCGCTGCCCATACCAAATAGCCTGGTATTGCGAAAGTAGTCCCCGCCAAATGCAGAGGCGCCCCTTCTGAAAGGCCCCAGAGGATGGCGGTGAACGAGCCAAATGAAACGATCGAGTTGAGCACTCCAAGGCCGATGGTCAGGGTTTGCTCGACAAATAACTTTATATCTTCGGCGATCCGCTGGTCCGGATTGTCGGTCGTAGGTTGTGTGAGTTGCATCCGATAATGCGTTGCACTGTGCAGCCAACGGCGCAGATATATTTTCGTCAGCCAGCGGCGCCAGCGGATTTCCAGCCATTGATTCAGATAGACCTTGTAGGCATTCAGCAGCGTCGCGCTGACGGCGATGCCGCAAAAATAGCCGGCCTGAATGACGAAAATCTCCCAGTTGCGGTCCTGCAACGCATTGTAAAAGCCGTTGTACCAACGGTTGAGGAGAACGGTTACGCAAACGACGCCAAGCTCCATCGCGATCACTGCGACAAGCAAGACCCAAGCTTTGCGACGATCGTCTGAACGAAAATACGGAATAACTAAGCGCCAAATCGTGGAGAACGATGATGCGAAGCCCGCCACGACAACCTCCCGCAGTTTGACGCGGCACAGCGGAAGGCCGCCGTCAGAACAATGTGCCGCTGCGATCCGGACCCTGTAGTCTCCAGCAATCTTACTGATGCGTAAGAGTGCGGAAGGAGTTTACGAGCGTCCGGTAAAGCGGCAGTTCGATGGTCGGCAGCGGGCGATTGCCGAGCCTTGAAATCCCTCGGATTTCCATCAGAGTGGAGCAAAGCAATGCGCCGTCGATGCCGGCAAGGTCTTCCCGCCGCAGCTCCTTTTGTTGCACGTCGATTCCGCTGTCGCGGGCGATCTCCAGCAAAACGCGACGCGTAATACCGGGGAAGACGTCGGGTTTCACTCGCGGGGTAATCAGCCGATCGTTCATGATCAGAAATACGTTGGCTGCCGACGCCTCGGCGAGATGACCGTCGCGGTCAAACATTAGTCCGTCACTGTGGCCGGATTTTTCCGCGGCCTTGCGAGCATAGAAGCTGTTGACGTAGGCTCCGCTGACCTTGATGTGACCCGGAATAGAGCGGCTCGATATCCGTTCTATCGGGGAGATTTCGCAACTGATCGGATCGTCGAGATCGCGGTGCGCCTCGGTGCGGACGGTGAATATGCTGACGTCGACCGGACGCCCTTCCGAACCGGTGATCCACAATTCCGGACCGCCCCTGAATGCAATCGGACGGATATATTGCGTGCCCTCCGGTTCGTGTTTCAAGAGATCGACAATACCGGCCAATAGCTCTTCGACTGACCAAGGGACGACGAGCTCCATGCAAGCCGCTCCTTGACGAAACCGAATCAGATGATCTTCTGCACGATGCAGGTAGTAGTGGTCGCGATTCCAGTAGGCCATCATCCCGTCAAATACACCAGTCCCGAGGTGGAAAGAGATGCTGGCCACCGAGGGCGCTCCTTCTTCTCGATCTCGAATTTCACCGTTGTGCCAACAATGAGTGCTTGCGTGCGTCATAAACGGACTCGCGATTGAAATTTAATTCTCTGCTGGAAACGACATGGCGTGGCGGCTTTTGAGGTCACGGTGAGGTTATCGTCTTTCCCCATTAGGTCAATTAGCGGATTGATCGGCACACTGCCGCACCGTCCTCGACCCCGGCCGGGACGGGCCGACCGTCGTTCATCCGAAGAGATTGCGGCAGATCGGCTTGAGACTGCAAAAAGCGTTGAACGCGTGCTATCGCTATCCGCGCTGGACTATTGCGCAATACGTTTGCTGCTGACACCTGAAACTACGGCCGCGCGTTTTCGCCGCGACCGCATGGCTGACAATGTTCGGCGGCGCCAAAGGATGGCAACAGGTCTATGACTTTCATCCAACTCGTGCGCCGTGAGATGCACGGCTCGCTGACCCGATTGATATTCATGTCCGCGCTCGGAGGCATTAGCAACGCGGCGCTCCTGGCGGCCATCAATGCCGGAGCGCAAGCTGCGAGCAGCGAGGAAAAACCCAGCCTGTGGGCAGCCGGACTTTTTTTAGTGGCTCTGCTGATTTTCATAAGAACGCAAAACTACATTCTCATTACGGCGACGGTCGAAATCGAATCGATCGTGCACAAACTGCGGGTGCGCCTTCTGGATGGCGTCCGGCACTCGGAGCTCGTGCCGATTGATAGGATAGGGCGCGCCAGAATCGTTGCGGCGATTACCGCAGACACAGCCGTGCTCACGCAGGCAAGCAACGTACTGGTCTTTTCCGTCCAGAGCGTTGTTCTTGTTGTTTTCGTCGGTCTCTACGTCGCCTATTTGTCGCCCATCGCGTTCGCGCTGAGTGCGATCATTGTCGCCGTGGCGGCAGCGATATTCCACTATAAGGGTCGGCAGCTCGCGTCCGGGCAGCGGGAAGCTGCCGAATGGACGAATAGGCTGTTTGATCGTCTGACCGACGTTTTGGATGGATTTAAGGAGGTGCGTCTCAACAAGGCGCGGAGCGACCAGCTGTTCGAGGACATCATGGATGTGTCGAGCCACGCCGCTTATGTCAAAATCAAGACGGACTCCGAGAACTTCAAGCGGCTTATCTTTTCGCAAATCGTCATGTACCTCTTGCTCGGGTCTGTGGTGTTTATTGCACCCGTGATCGCCGGTTCGGCTGATAGCGGCATCGCCAAGGCAATATTGGCCCTTTTGTTCGTTGTCGGAGCGTCCTTCGGCTTGGTGCAGTCGGTACCCATGCTGTCGTCGGCAAACGCGGCCGCCGACAGGATCGATCAGCTCGAAAGTGATCTGCTGGCAACCGCCCAGTCACCTGATCAGAGTGCCGCCGAGACGGCAAAGCGCTTTGACACGATCGAGATGAGAAACGTGATCTTCCGCTACACCGACAAGACGTCCGAAACGACCTTTCAGGTCGGCCCGGTGGATTTCAGCTTGCGATCAGGGGATCTTGTGTTCATCACCGGTGGCAACGGCTCGGGCAAGTCGACCTTTCTCAAAGTACTCGCTGGCCTTTACGTACCCGACTTAGGGGAGATCACGCTGGATCGGAGGAGAGTTGACGACGGCACACGGGAGAACTATCGCGCTTTGATCACGGCGATTTTTGCCGACTACCATCTTTTTCTGAAACTCTACGGAATTTCTGACCCGGATCCGGCTGAAGTGGAGCGCTTGCTGACCCATTTCCGCCTCAGTGCCAAAACGCATCTTTCCGAGGGAGAGTTTCAAACCATCGATCTGTCAGGGGGGCAACGCAAGCGCCTGGCGCTCATCGTGGCGTTGCTGGAAAAGCGCCCGATCCTGTTGTTGGATGAATGGACCTCCGATCAGGATCCGGAATTTCGCAGTCGATTTTACCAGGAACTGCTGCCGGCATTGAATCGGGCCGGGGTAACGATTGTGGCGATAACGCACGACGAGCGGTATCTAAGCGAGGTCAGGTATCCGGCCCGCAGATTGCATATGGATGAAGGGCACTTCGTCGAGCAGTCGTGACGTTTGCTGGAGTGTGTGCCGAAAAAGCCCTGCCAAGAATTTGATCCGACGGCCGATCGGGGCACAGCCTAGTAAGAAATCTCGCGGCTGATATTTAAGTGCTCGATTTCGACACCTGCCTCGACACATCGCTCCACGAAGTTGCGCGCCTGCTGCAACTGGATGGCATCCGGTTGGTATTCGAGGCCCATGAGGTATCTGAGCCAGGGCTCCTGACCCATGGCGTAAATGAACGCTTTGGAGCAGCCAAGATCCTTCACCAGCCTCCAAGCCCGTTCGGAGTTCGATGCCGATAGACGTCTCGATTCGTCGTTGCGGCGGCTGACAGGTTTTGTCAGCAGCGGTCCATAAAGCCAGCTTAACGGCGCGCCGAAGCATTCCATGCCGATGAACATGGCGTCCGGTCTGCCAACTATTTTCGTGACCAGTTTGTACAAGCCCGGGTCTATTGCATCCGAATCGATCAAAAAAAAGAAGCGCCGGCCCTTTAAGGTGACGAAGATCGTGTGTTTGCTGTGAATATTGAGATCGGCATGCTCGCCGGAGAATGGCAAGCTGATGATCTCTCCTTCCTCGAAATTTATGGTGTCGAACGCGTCGACGACGTCTATGTTGTTGTACCCCAGGCGCTGCAAAATCAATTTCATCGATGGATCGGCGATGTTGCCGCCGTTATTTCGCGGAACCACGATCCTGCGAATGCGGTGTCTTAGTTGGACCAACAGCTCGGGCGAGAAGTGGTCTTGGTGACAGTGCGAGATAACGGCATAGTCGATGACGTCCGGAAGATCCGTGAAGGTAAACCGGCCATCGCTCGCATCGCGATCCCACGTGACCGTCGGGTCGATCAATATTGACGTGCGTGCACTTTGCAGCAGAACGCAGGCATGACCAAAATATCTGACTCGGATATCGCTGCCTGTATAGTGCGGATTGTTCCTGTCCGGCGCCTCGGTCGTAAAGAAATTATCGAAGACGTCCTTTTGCGAAACGTCAATGTCGAGAGCCTCGGATATTTCCTCCACTGAGCCTTCTTGAGTTCGCATCGACGAAATGACATCCAGCGACGGTGCCAAGAAGTCGATTTTGGCGAAGACGTTGCCAGGCGCCGTTACGCGAGGTGTGGTCATGAAGAATTTGCGCTTAGCGTCCATCGTTTGAGAAAGGCAAATTTCTTGCGCGGACCAATTGTCGAGGTGATAGTTGTAGACAATTTCTTCAATGATTCTCAGCGTGGGGTTGTTGTTCAGATCGTAGGAGAGTTCAGTGACGCCCGCGAGCGATTCCGGCAGCCGATCGTAGAACCCCGACAGGCAAAATCCGTCGGCGCCGTCCTGGAGACTTTGGTCAAACGCCTTGAAGTCGCGCGCAAACTTGATCAGTTCGGCGAACTGCGTCGTCGTCGCCTGAAGCAATGCTTTGACCTCGGGCACCGCGCTTGCCGGCAAATCCAGGAACGGCCCACCCAGCAAGGCGGCATCACTCGCTGCGGCAATATGCACCTGTGGATTGGCGACAAAAGACTGCATTAAGGGCACGTGACGAAATGCAATATTCATCGCGTGTTGGACGGGAGCAACTAAGTGCGGCCAGGCAAACCAGCGACCGGTCAGTAGTTCCATCTTGACGTCCGACTTGAGGTAAGCACCGCGGCGGGTCTCGGTCACTGTTGTCTCCTAAACGAATGTTCATCTTCTGAACGAAGATGTCGGAGGTAAGCCATATTATCCCCACTCGCGTCGAGCATTGTCGAAGCGTGTCGCCGAAGCATTTGGGACGACGACCGCCCACCATCGGCTCTCTCTCTTGACAAGCGCCCAGACGATTGATCGAATGCCGACTGGGGCTGATATTCTCGTCACTTATTGGTGTCTGTTATAGATCACGCGACGTCGAGGCGATCGCAATCGTAATGGGATGACCTCGCCAGTGTCGCTCCTAGATTGCAGATCTGGTGACGTCGTCGAAGACGATAGGACGTTTCCTTTATCGGCTGCGCAGCTAGGGGTTTGGCGGGCGCAGCAGCTGGATCCTGGCAATTCATTCTACAACATCGGCGAGTACATCGAAATTGATGGGCCGATCGACGTCGGGTTGTTCGAGCGGTCATTGCGTCAGGTCGTCAGCGAAGCTCAGTCGCTGCACGTCCAGATCATACCAGAGGGTCCTACGCAGGTCCTCGACGCTTCGTTTTCTTGGTCGCTCCCGTTTGTTGACGTTTGCGCCGAGGCTGATCCGCGTGCTGCTGCCGAAGCGTGGATGCGATCTGATCTGGCTCGGCCGGTTGATCTCACCCGTGGACGGTTATTCGGCTTCGCCTTGTTCAAGGCTTCGGATAACCGGTTCTTCTGGTATGCGCGCTACCATCACATCATCATGGATGGATATGGGATGTGGCTTGTCGCGCATCGCCTCGCCCAAATCTACTCCCAGTTAAGTGACGGACGTGCCATCGATCAAGGCTCGTTGGGTTCTCTTCACTCTCTGCTCGAGGAGAACGCTTCCTACCGGTCGTCCGAAGGATTTGAGCGCGATCGGCGTTTCTGGATGGACTATCTGGCCGGCGCAACCGGCGCGGCTCGCTTCAAGGGGCGCGCGTCGCAGGTCGGCAACGGCTTTATTCGCAGAACGTTAGTACTACCAAAAACAACCGCCGACGAAATCCGCGCGCTGACGCAACGCGCCGGCCTACGGCTGTCTGATTTGATCAGTTCGGTCACAGCGATTCTCCTGCATCGTGTCACCGGTGCAGACGATTTGGTTTTTGGACTTGCCGTCGCGGCTCGCACCGATGTCACGCGCATGATTCCGGGTGTGGTCTCAAATGTAATGCCGGTGCGGCTTGCTGTTCAGGCAGGCATGACTGTTGCGGAGATCATCGGTCAGGCGTCGCGGCTGATTCGGCGCGGCCTGGACCATCAGCATTACCAATTCATTGATCTGCGAAAAGAACTGGGAATGGACAGCCCCGCGTTTTACGGCGTGGGTGTCAACGTGATGCGGTTCAACTACGGTTTCCGCTTTGCCGGCAATCGCGCCACTGCCTACAATCTCTCACTTGGGCCGGTCGACGAACTTTCGATTGTGGTTTACGACCGAGCTGATGGCGGGACGCTTCGCATCGACTTCGACGGTAACTCGGAGCTTTTCACGGCCGCCGACTTGGAGGAGTTGCAGCAAAGATTCTTGCGGGTTCTGGAGATGGCGGTTACGGAGCCCGATCGGGCCATCGGGCGGCTCGACATACTCGGCGCTGCCGAGCGGCAGACCATGCTGCGGGACTGGAACGACACGGTGCAGCCGATTGCGTCTGCGACGGTGGCGGAGCTGTTTGCGGCGCAGGCGGTGCGAACCCCCGAAGCGGTTGCGGTGGTGTTCGAGGAACAGCAGCTGACCTATCGGCAGCTTGAAGAGCGCGCCAACCGATTGGCCCATCATCTGCGCGGCCTCGGCGTCGGGCCAGAGGTCGTGGTCGGGCTGTGCGTCGAGCGTTCGCTGCAGATGGTTGTGGGTCTGCTCGGCATCCTCAAGGCCGGCGGCGCCTATCTGCCGCTCGATCCCGGCTATCCACCGGAACGTCTGGCCTTCATGCTGGAGGATTCCCGGGCGCCAGTGCTGCTGACGCAATCGGGCGTTGCGCCAACGCCTCACAGCGCATCGCAGCTCGATCGTTGATCTGGATGCCGATTGGCCCGCGATCGCGCGGCAACCGGCAAGTGCGCCGCCCAACACCATCACGCCGCACAACACCGCCTACGTCATCTACACCTCAGGATCGACCGGTATCCCTAAAGGCGTTGCCGTCAGCCACGCCGGCATTCCCAATCTTGCCGCGGCCCAGATCGATCGCTTTGCCATCTCGCGCGAAGCCGCGGTGTTGCAATTTGCTTCACTGGGTTTCGATGCAGCGGTCTCCGAAATTGCCACGGTCCTCACCGCGGGAGCGCGCCTCGTCCTGAGAACGGATGAGAGTGGTGGCCAAAGATTGGCCGATCTTATCCGCACGCATGGCGTCACGCACGCCACGTTGCCCCCTGTCGTGCTGGCCGATTTGCCGGCCGACCTGCCGTTGGGGACGCTGATCGTTGCCGGCGAAGCCTGTCCGGCCGATCTGGTTGAGCGGTGGTCGGTCGGCCGGCGCATGATCAATGCCTACGGCCCGACTGAGACGACGGTCTGCGCGACCATGAGTGAGCCGCTGTCGGGAGGAGGTATTCCGCCGATTGGACGTCCGCTATCGAACACGCAGGTTTATGTGTTGGACGGGGGCTTGGAGCCTGTCCCGGTCGGGGTAGTGGGGGAGCTTTACATCGCGGGCGCGGGTCTGGCGCGGGGTTATTTGCATCGTGCTGAACTGACGGCGGAGCGGTTTGTTGCCAATCCGTTTGGGGCCTTCGGCAGCCGGATGTACCGCACCGGCGACCTGGCGCGCTGGCGCTCTGACGGTGTGCTGGAGTTTTTCGGTCGCGCCGACCAGCAGGTGAAGGTGCGGGGCTTCCGCATTGAGCCCGGCGAGATCGAAGCGGCTTTGGTTCGGCATCCCGGTGTCGCGCAGGCGGTGGTGCTGGCGCGGGAGGACACACCCGGTCAGAAGCGCCTGGTTGGCTATGTGGTTGCGGCGGCGGACCGCGAGCTCGATACGGCGGCGCTGCGCGGTCAGCTTACGGCGAGCCTGCCGGACTACATGGTGCCGTCTGCGATTGTGGTGATGGGATCGCTGCCGCTGACGGCGAACGGCAAGCTTGACCGTCGGGCGCTGCCGGCGCCGGATTTGACGCCGAAGGTGGTTCGGGCGCCGCGCACGCCGCAGGAGGAGGTTCTGTGCGGGCTCTATGCCGAGGTGCTTGGCGTCGAGCGTGTCGGCATCGACGACAACTTTTTTGCGCTCGGCGGCGACAGCATCATGTCGATCCAGCTGGTGAGCCGGGCGCGCAAGGCCGGTCTTGAGATCACGCCGCGGGCGGTGTTCCAGCATCGCACAGTCGAGGCTCTTGCGGCTGTCGCCAAGGCGGTGGCGGAGCCAAAGAAGAGCGCCGCGCCTGATCTGCCGCTGGTAGCGCTGTCGGCGGCCGAGATCGAGCGGCTGGAAGGTAGCTATCCGCAGATTGACGACGTGCTGCCGCTGTCGCCGCTGCAGGAGGGGCTGCTGTTCCATGCGCTGTTCGATGCGCAGGGCCCCGACATTTACACGATGCAAATGATGCTCGACCTTGAGGGGCCGCTGCAGAGCGATGTGTTGCGGGCGGCGGCGGACGCCTTGTTGCAGCGGCATGCCAGCCTGCGGGCGGCGTTCCAGCACGAGAATCTGAGCCGGCCGGTGCAGATTATTGTGCCGGTTGCGCGGGTGCCGTGGCGCAGCATCGATCTGTCGGTGCTGGACGACGCGTCGCGCGCGCAGCGTCTGCAGCAGATCCTTGATGAGGATTGCGCCGAGCGGTTCGATGTTGCGACCGCGCCGCTGCTTCGCTTCACGCTGATCCGGCTCGGCGCGGATCGGCTATCGGCTGCTGTTCACACATCATCACATCCTGATGGACGGCTGGTCGGTGTCGGTCCTGATACGCGAACTGCTGACACTGTATGCGCAGCGCGGCGATGGCGGGTCGTTGCCGCGAGTGACGCCGTACCGGGATTATCTGGCGTGGCTTGCGGATCAGGATCATGCTGCCGCGGTAGCGGCTTGGAGCGCAACGCTGGCTGGCCTTGAGGAGGCAACGCTGCTGGCGGGGCCCGAGCGAGGCGGCGCGCCGGCGCTGCCCGAGCAGATCATGCTGACGGTCGATGCGAGCCTGACGGCAGCGCTGATGCAGCAGGCGCGGGCACGGAGCCTGACGGTCAATACGTACATCCAGGGCCTCTGGGCGATCCTGCTTGGCCGGCTGACCGGCCGCGACGACGTGGTGTTCGGGGTGACGGTAGCGGGCCGGGCGCCGGAGATTGCCGGCATCGAGAGCATGGTCGGACTGTTCATCAACACGCTGCCGTTGCGGGTGAAGCTAGCGCCGGAGCGGCCGCTGGCGGCGTTGTTGTCGGCGCTTCAGGACAGTCAGTCGCGGCTGATGGCGCACCAGCATCTTGGCTTGGCGGAGATCCAGAACCTGGCCGGCTTGGGCGAACTGTTCGACACGCTGGTGGTGTTTGAGAACTATCCGGTCGACCAGGCTGCCTTGGCGAATGCCAGCAACGGGCTTCAAGTTGCGCATGTCGGTGTGCATGATGCTTCGCACTATCCTCTGACCATTGGGGTCGTTCCCGGACAGCAACTGGTGCCGCGGCTGGACTATCGTCCTGACTTGTTTGATCGGGCGAGCATCGAGGCGCTGGGTCAGCGTCTGCTGCGGCTGCTGGAGGCGGCGGTTACGGAGCCCGATCGGGCCATTGGGCGGCTCGACATACTCGGCGCTGCCGAGCGGCAGACCATCCTGCGGGACTGGAACGACACGGTGCAGCCGATTGCGTCTGCGACGGTGGCGGAGCTGTTTGCGGCGCAGACGGTGCGAACCCCCGAAGCGGTTGCGGTGGTGTTCGAGGAACAGCAGCTGACCTATCGGCAGCTTGAAGAGCGCGCCAACCGATTGGCCCATCATCTGCGCGGCCTCGGCGTCGGGCCAGAGGTCGTGGTCGGGCTGTGCGTCGAGCGTTCGCTGCAGATGGTTGTGGGTCTGCTCGGCATCCTCAAGGCCGGCGGCGCCTATCTGCCGCTCGATCCCGGCTATCCACCGGAACGTCTGGCCTTCATGCTGGAGGATTCCCGGGCGCCAGTGCTGCTGACGCAATCAGCGCTCGTTGACGAATTGCCGGCTTACGGGCTGCGGATCGTTGAGCTTGATACGGATTGGCCCGCGATCGCGCGGCAACCGGCAAGTGCGCCGCCCAACACCATCACGCCGCACAACACCGCCTACGTCATCTATACCTCCGGATCGACCGGTACCCCAAAAGGGGTCGTTGTCGATCACCGCAATATCGTGCGGCTGGTGCGCGAGACGAACTATGTCACACTGACGGCGGACGATGTCGTCTTGCAGCTGGCACCACTGGCCTTTGATGCGTCGACTTTTGAGATCTGGGGCGCGTTGCTCAACGGCGCCACGCTTGCGGTCTATGCGGACGGCGCGATCGATCTGCCGCGATTGAGACGCGTGATCGAGCAGCAGCGGGTCAGTGTGCTGTGGCTGACGGCCACGCTGTTTCAGCAGGTGGTCGATGAAGACGTTATGGCCCTTGCCGGGGTGCGGCAACTTCTGGCGGGTGGCGATATCGTCTCGGTTCCGCATGTGCGCCGGGTGATTGAAACGCTGCCCGGCTGCGTCGTGATCAACGGCTACGGTCCGACCGAGGCGACGACATTCAGTGCGACATTTACGGTGTCCGACACCAGCGCGCTGTCAGACTTGCTGCCGATTGGACGTCCGCTATCGAACACGCAGGTTTATGTGTTGGACGGGGGCTTGGAGCCTGTCCCGGTCGGGGTAGTGGGGGAGCTTTACATCGCGGGCGCGGGTCTGGCGCGGGGTTATTTGCATCGTGCTGAACTGACGGCGGAGCGGTTTGTTGCCAATCCGTTTGGGGCCTTCGGCAGCCGGATGTACCGCACCGGCGACCTGGCGCGCTGGCGCTCTGACGGTGTGCTGGAGTTTTTCGGTCGCGCCGACCAGCAGGTGAAGGTGCGGGGCTTCCGCATTGAGCCCGGCGAGATCGAAGCGGCTTTGGTTCGGCATCCCGGTGTCGCGCAGGCGGTGGTGCTGGCGCGGGAGGACACACCCGGTCAGAAGCGCCTGGTTGGCTATGTGGTTGCGGCGGCGGACCGCGAGCTCGATACGGCGGCGCTGCGCGGTCAGCTTACGGCGAGCCTGCCGGACTACATGGTGCCGTCTGCGATTGTGGTGATGGGATCGCTGCCGCTGACGGCGAACGGCAAGCTTGACCGTCGGGCGCTGCCGGCGCCGGATTTGACGCCGAAGGTGGTTCGGGCGCCGCGCACGCCGCAGGAGGAGGTTCTGTGCGGGCTCTATGCCGAGGTGCTTGGCGTCGAGCGTGTCGGCATCGACGACAACTTTTTTGCGCTCGGCGGCGACAGCATCATGTCGATCCAGCTGGTGAGCCGGGCGCGCAAGGCCGGTCTTGAGATCACGCCGCGGGCGGTGTTCCAGCATCGCACAGTCGAGGCTCTTGCGGCTGTCGCCAAGGCGGTGGCGGAGCCAAAGAAGAGCGCCGCGCCTGATCTGCCGCTGGTAGCGCTGTCGGCGGCCGAGATCGAGCGGCTGGAAGGTAGCTATCCGCAGATTGACGACGTGCTGCCGCTGTCGCCGCTGCAGGAGGGGCTGCTGTTCCATGCGCTGTTCGATGCGCAGGGCCCCGACATTTACACGATGCAAATTGCAATCGTCATTGAGGGGCCGCTGCAGAGCGCTGTCTTGCAGGCGGCGGCGGATGCGCTGGTGCAGCGGCATGCCAGCCTGCGGGCGGCGTTCCAGCATGAGCATCTGAGCCGGCCGGTGCAGATTATTGTTCCGGTTGCGCGGGTGCCGTGGCGCAGCATCGATCTGTCGGTGCTGGACGACGCGTCGCGCGCGCAGCGTCTGCAGCAGATCCTTGATGAGGATTGCGCCGAGCGGTTCGATGTTGCGACCGCGCCGCTGCTTCGCTTCACGCTGATCAGGCTCGGCGAGGATCACTATCGGCTGCTGTTCACACATCATCACATCCTGATGGACGGCTGGTCGGTGTCGGTCCTGATACGCGAACTGCTGACACTGTATGCGCAGCGCGGCGATGGCGGGTCGTTGCCGCGAGTGACGCCGTACCGGGATTATCTGGCGTGGCTTGCGGATCAGGATCATGCTGCCGCGGTAGCGGCTTGGAGTGCAACGCTGGCTGGACTTGATGCGCCGACGCTGATCGCACCGCGCGATCCGAATGCGGCGGCAGTCATTCCCAAGCAGATCATGCTGCCAGTAAGCCGTGCGCTCAGCGATGAGCTCGCGCGTCAGGCCCGCGCACATGGTCTGACGCTCAACACCTACATCCAAGGCGTCTGGGCGATCCTGCTTGGCCGGCTGACCGGCCGCGACGACGTGGTGTTCGGGGTGACGGTAGCGGGCCGGGCGCCGGAGATTGCCGGCATCGAGAGCATGGTCGGACTGTTCATCAACACGCTGCCGTTGCGGGTGAAGCTAGCGCCGGAGCGGCCGCTGGCGGCGTTGTTGTCGGTGCTTCAGGACAGTCAGTCGCGGCTGATGGCGCACCAGCATCTTGGCCTGGCGGAGATCCAGAACCTGGCCGGCTTGGGCGAACTGTTCGACACGCTGGTGGTGTTCGAGAACTATCCGGTTGACCAAGCCGCGTTGGCGAATGCTGGCAACGGACTTCGTGTCACACCGATCGCCGGACACGACGTCTCGCATTACCCTCTGAGCCTTGGTGCAATGCCGGGCGAACAACTCCGCCTCCGGCTGGACTATCGTCCTGACTTGTTTGATCGGGCGAGCATCGAGGCGCTGGGTCAGCGTCTGCTGCGGCTGCTGGAGGCGGCGGTTACGGAGCCCGATCGGGCCATTGGGCGGCTCGACATACTCGGCGCTGCCGAGCGGCAGACCATCCTGCGGGACTGGAACGACACGGTGCAGCCGGTTGCGTCTGCGACGGTGGCGGAGCTGTTTGCGGCGCAGACGGTGCGAACCCCCGAAGCGGTTGCGGTGGTGTTCGAGGAACAGCAGCTGACCTATCGGCAGCTTGAAGAGCGCGCCAACCGATTGGCCCATCATCTGCGCGGCCTCGGCGTCGGGCCAGAGGTCGTGGTCGGGCTGTGCGTCGAGCGTTCGCTGCAGATGGTTGTGGGTCTGCTCGGCATCCTCAAGGCCGGCGGCGCCTATCTGCCGCTCGATCCCGGCTATCCACCGGAACGTCTGGCCTTCATGCTGGAGGATTCCCGGGCGCCAGTGCTGCTGACGCAATCAGCGCTCGTTGACGAATTGCCGGCTTACGGGCTGCGGATCGTTGAGCTTGATACGGATTGGCCCGCGATCGCGCGGCAACCGGCAAGTGCGCCGCCCAACACCATCACGCCGCACAACACCGCCTACGTCATCTACACCTCAGGATCGACCGGTATCCCTAAAGGCGTTGCCGTCAGCCACGCCGGCATTCCCAATCTTGCCGCGGCCCAGATCGATCGCTTTGCCATCTCGCGCGAAGCCGCGGTGTTGCAATTTGCTTCACTGGGTTTCGATGCAGCGATTTGGGAAATTGCCACGGTCCTGGCCGCGGGAGCGCGCCTCGTCCTGAGAACGGATGAGAGTGGTGGCCAAAGATTGGCCGATCTTATCCGCACGCATGGCGTCACGCACGCCACGTTGCCCCCTGTCGTGCTGGCCGATTTGCCGGCCGACCTGCCGTTGGGGACGCTGATCGTTGCCGGCGAAGCCTGTCCGGCCGATCTGGTTGAGCGGTGGTCGGTCGGCCGGCGCATGATCAATGCCTACGGCCCGACTGAGACGACGGTCTGCGCGACCATGAGTGAGCCGCTGTCGGGAGGAGGTATTCCGCCGATTGGACGTCCGCTATCGAACAC
>CAWDZD010000064.1:0-35940 GCA_963806465.1 uncultured Alphaproteobacteria bacterium
CTCGCATTTTGTCACGCAACGGACAGCGACCGGCCCGTCAGAACTGATTCAGGGAGGGTGGCACGACATGGACGATACGAAAACCGTGTTGCTTCAAATCCTTTAGTAGACCGGGCAAGGCGGCCACCGTCGCGGGATGAATGTCGTGAAGCAACAAAATACCTTTGCCGCGGGCCTCAAGCCGGCTCACTGCCAGTGCGATGATCCTGCTCGCTGAGATACTGTGGTGCCAGTCATCGGCGACCGTGTCGGAGCCAAATTCGACGAGTACACGAGCCGCAAGCTCGCTTTCGATGACGTCCGAGCGAGCCAATCCCGGGACGCGAAAAAACGGCGCAACCTGATTGGGATCGCCCAGCGCAGTCTCGACATCGAGAATGCCTTTATCAATTTCCCACTCAACCAGTGAACGCGGCAATTTGCCGAAGCGCGGAGGGTGATCTTCGCTGTGGGTGCCTATGGTATGACCTTCCGCGAAAATTCGGCGGACCGTCGACGGATGCTCACGAGCATTTCTCCGACCAGGAAAAATGAGGCCCTGATGCATTGAGCGGCCAGAATGTCGAGAATTTGATTGGAGTAGCGCGGTACTGGTCCGTCATCGAAGGTAAGCACGACCTCCTTGTTGGAAAGCGGCAGCGCCGCGGCCTGATCCATAGCTCCGACCCGAGGATATTGACCGGGATCGACGGTGAGCACGCGGCTCGTTCCCAGCGCGTTGGGATTATTTGGGCAATCCTCCGCCCGCGCCAAATCGAAGCCCGAACCAACTACCGCCGCGACAATGAAACCAACGGCCAATAAGGCTTTCCGCATCGTACCTCCTTGTCAGCACAGGCCCTCGTCCCCGATAGCCCGATTTTAGATGGACACAGACTGAACAGCGGTCGGGGCGCGATGAAGTGCGCCGCATTTGCGGCCAGTGAATTGAGCGTGCAACCGGATATTATGCAGCCATGCAACGCCCACCGGACGACCTCCAGCCGATGACAGTCGAGCAGGCTGCGACGCTCAAGCGGTTGGCGCAAGCCGCTTACGAGCTAGACGCATTTAAGCCCAACCTCACACGTGCCGAGGCGGATCTGCGCATCGCGGCACTGGCAGCTAAGCTCAAACTGTTGGGCGGGCCGCCGCATACGCTGTGAGACGTATCCGGACGCCAACATCGCCAAGCTGCCGGAGCTATTTCAGCGGTAGCCGCCTCATTGTGAAGTGCTCCGCAACGCACTTCCGCTTCTCATCCAACTCCGGACATATCGCTGCACCGCATGAACCGACGCAATGGGCCACAAGGCGACATTCAGAAAATGGCGAATGCGCCGCGGCGGCCGCCACGGCCTTTTCTACGACACGTCGATGAAAACGTGGATTTTGTGCCGCAAGACGGAACCACAAGTTCTCATTTGACCATGACGGGGTTACTCGTGTTGGAAGTTTCTCAGCGCTGCCTGCCGGTGCCTAACAATCGGGTTTTTCGCCAGCATCGCGCCTTTGGCCGGCAGCAAGTCCGCAATGCCGCGGGTCGCCCAGCCGCGATCAACCACGACACAAACACCGGATAGTGCCGTACGTCACATGTTCCATTACCAAAATGGGATAGGGCCTAATGAGGAATGGAGGTAGTAATGAATATCGTGAACATAAGCGACGCGCCCTACAAGCATCCGAGCCTCAGAGGCGACATGCTTTTTCGCCTTTGGAAGGCCGCGGTAAAGGACGACGACACGTTAGCTGACGAGATGGTCCGCGGAATGTATGACGGCATGTTGGCCTTCGATCGTGAGCGCGCGGAGGATGTGATGGATCTGATCATCAGACGCGCTCCGACAGCGAGGGACAGCTTTACGGCTCTGCTCCACGATATTCAAACGTTTCGGGGCTAAACGCTCTACTCGTCGGTTGGATTGGCCGAATGCGCCAACGGCATCGGAACCAGCGTATTGACAGCACTAGTGGCGATTAGGCCTCAAGCCGGGATGTTTACCTAGCCGGTCGGTAAACGCTCGCAACATCAGCTACCTTCCTCATGGCCTCCACGGCCTGTGCGCCCGTCATTAGTGGAGTTGTTCGACTGCTTTTGATGGCGCCCCCTGCAGCCACAGCTAACGAGATGGCCGTCATACTTTCGTTGTTCGGGACATCCGCGACGAGAAGGAAATCGAAATCGCCGAAGCAATACCACGCGCCGACAAGTTTTCCTCCGACGGCTTCGCAGGCCTGGCGGCCAATGGTTTCGACACGATTTTGAGGGTTCTTTACCTGAGCGGCCCAAGATTGAGATGTATAGGCCCCCTGGTACATGTATAGCGGCATGCTGAACCTCCCTAAGCATTTGAAAGGAACCGGGCAGCTAGGCCGTGTACTCACAACTACGATCGCGGCGCGTCATTCATTTCACCGTGATGGTGATCTTTTTCGAGATGACAGGTGGGTTGAATGGATAATGCTTGGCATCGCCGAGCACTAGCTGAAGTGTGTGCCTGCCCGGCGGCAATTCAATACGTGCCTCAGTCTGCCCCGCGCCAAAGTGGAGATGTGTTTTGTCCTGTGGGATCGGCTCGTTTGGCTCCAAGGGTTCGTTTACGTCGATCAGCAGATGATGGTGGCCGCTGTTTGGAGCATTACTGCCCGCCTGGGTAACACCCATGTTGCGGAGACCAAACCGGCACCAGAATGGACCTTTGACCGTCGTACCATCAGGGGGCCAAATAATATAAAGAAAGGCGTCAGCGGGCGCTGGAGTTCCCTGAGAATACGCGGCAACCGGCAGCCCGGCTAGCATGGCAGCAGCCAAGATTGCCCGCGTATTCTTCATAGATCTCCCCTCCATCTACAAGGAATGTGCAACACGTAAGCCGTGCGTAGGATAGCGTACGCTTGTGTCATAGTGATCACGGCTGGAGGGTCGGACATAACTGGAATCGTTTTTCCAGGATCCGGAGCGGATGACGTGCGAAAGACAGTCGGTATCCAGCCACGCCGAACCATCCGAAGGCGCGCCCTGATAATTCTTATGCCAGCAATCGGTTACCCATTGATGGATACCCCCGCCCATATCATAGAGGCCGAACGGGTTCGGCTTGAAACTACCGACCTTCAGCGGTTGCGAGGCGTCATAGGGCTGATTGCATCCCTTACAGTTGGTCATGTCCGCCTGAAGCTGGTCGCCCCACCAAAATTTAGTTCTACTTCCGGCACGAGCCGCATATTCCCATTCGGCCTCGCTCGGAAGTCGAAACGGTTTATGCGTTGCCTTGGAGAGCCACTCCACAAATTGTTGTGCATCAGCCCAGCTTAGATTTGCAACCGGAGCATCATCCTTGCCCGAAGGCACATAAGTACAGCTTTTTGCCGCAACGCATGCATTCCACTCACGGACTGTGATGGGGAATTTGCTGATCGCAAAGGGTTTGATCGTGACGCGGTGGATCGGCTTTTCCGAAGGGTCATCCTCACTCCCCATTGCGAATGCCCCACCTGGGATCGACACCATTTCGGGTGTCAGTTGCGGGGCTACCGCTGGCGTTGACGTTGAGCTTTCTTTTGGCGTCTCTCGCGGTGGCTGTGCGGGTGCAGGTACTGACGAGCTTTCTTTAGGCGTCTCTGCCGGCGCTGGAGCAGGTAAGGGTTGCGGCATGTTGGCACTTAAGTCTGGCTGCTGCGTCCCTGCAAGTGTAGGGGCTTGATTGGCAATCTGCCTTTGCAGGAGCAAGAGGTACCACCCGCCAAGAATGGCAATCACGCTCACAATCAACCCAGCAAACAGCGCCACCGGCCAACGCTTACTTCTTACCTGGCTTAGTGCTGCAGGATCCGGTAAGACGCGATAGACACTCACCGGATCGGTGATGTTCTTGACTTGGCGATCGCCCAGCGATTGGTAGGCACATACCAGTTTATTCTTGATCTGCTCATACACGCCGCCTGAGACGTAGACGTCTCCGGGACTCGCAATACCCTCAAGACGCGCCGCGATGTTAACGCCATCACCATAAACGCCCGAGGGCTCAACAATAACGTCGCCGAGATGGACACCTATGCGGTACAAAATCCAATGTTCTCGGGGCAGAGATGCGTTACGTCCAACCATGCTTTGTTGGATCACGATGGCGCAACGGACGGCTTCGACAGGGCTATCGAACATCGCTAAAACGCCGTCGCCTGCATAGCTGATAATCTTGCCGTGATGCTCCGCGACAGTCGGTTCAATCACTTCGCGCCGCTGCCGCATCACGCGCGCGTAAGTTCCTTCCTCATCACGTTCCATGAGGCGGCTATACCCAGAGATATCAGCCGCGAGGATTGCCGCAAGCCGTCGCACGGGTGCATCGGGCGGTGAAGAATTATCTTTGCCGCCGCGTATCGGGTGAATTTGACCGCGCGTCCGATCGGCGTCGCTCATTGGCAAATCCAGAGAACCTACCTGCAGCGACGATCTGCGTCTTCATGCCGGAGAATGCGTCTGCTCGGCCGTGATGACAAGTGGCAAATCGCGGACAATTGGCGTCTCTAGCATGTGATTAAATACTGCGAACTCTTCCCATGCTAACGGTCTCGCAAGCATCGCACTCCGCCGGGCGGACGAGGTGCGCCACAGGCAGGGAGGACCGGTGTTATGCCTTTTTCAATTCTTAGTTGGACCCAGCTTTTTATCGTCTTGACAATCGCCGGTCTTGCCACCGCATGGGGAGAGACCGCTGCCCCGCCGAATGCCTCTGTCTATATCATTAGCCCGAAGGACGGTGACACCGTCACCAATCCTTTTAGGGTGCAGTTTGGTCTCTCTGGCATGGGTGTTGCGCCAGCCGGCGTTGAAACGCCAAATACCGGTCACCACCATCTGCTGATCGATGCGAATGAACCATTGGACGCGAATGAGCCGATCCCGCAGGACAAGACACATCTTCATTTCGGTGCCGGACAAACTGAGGCGCTTATTGAATTGCCTCCGGGTAAACACACACTTCAGCTAGTGGTGGGGGACTGGTCGCATCTTCCGTTCCATCCGCCCATCATGTCGGGCGTCATTACCGTCACTGTGAAATGACGAAGCCAAATCTACCTCTCCGCTTTTTGCGGCTACGGTTTGTAGTGACGCCTTATCGGGGGCCATATTTCCGGACGCGGTTTGCTCGCGCATGCGGAAATTGGGGCTGGCGCGCCATTTCAGCGCCGCGCGATGTCGGTGCGATTTTTTCTTCAGAAGCCGTATCTGCAGCCGGATTCCCAGGAATGTCGCTAAGCGGTATTTCGCTAAGTGGTATCTCGGGGCACCGCTTATACATGTCAATCGATGGCCGTCCCGCTTCCGCCCCTTGTTCAAATTGAATTATCACAAGATAATCCGTGCCCTCGATATTTTCGTCATGCCAGATCTCGCGGCTCTGCGAACCCTCGCAATTGAGGTACATGGTATTCACGTGCGATTCAGGATGACCGGAGCTTAAGATCTGCATTACGCGGCAAGCGGCAAATTCGCGATTTACGACGTTCGAAAGAACATTTTGAAATTTCTCCTTGCAGTCTCGGGCTGCTGCCCAAACGCCTTGATATTCCTCAGGGACAGTAGCCGCAGCGATCGCCGGTGTTACTAAACCGAAGGCGACAAGAGCTGTGAGCCCGATAGTCCGCATGACTTGAACATCCCCTTGGTTGTCTGCGCAGCAGACAGCCCAGCGCGGTCGATAGTTCAGCCGACGTCGCTAGGCGCGCAGTTAAACGCGCCCGTAGTTCGCTGACGTTTGCCTGGCGCTCGCCCAATCGCTCTCGCAAGCGATCACAGTAGGACTGTTATGATAAAGCCGCAGCATGAGCTCTTAAACTATTATACTTTGCCTGTTCAAGCACAGGGCAGGTCGAGCAATCACCGATGTCGCAGTTGGGTCAATCGCGTCGTTTGAGCGATGTCGGCATGTCTGCTCCACCCCCAACTCCGGACGGATGACTGCGACGCAGCGAACCGACGCTTTGGGTCACAAGCGGAAGTCCACACCTCGCAACGAAGGTCACGCGATTCGTGTAGTAGCCACCGCTCGCAACAGGGTGAGCGAACATCCACTCTCCACCGAATTTAGAACGGCAATTCCCGCGCTATGAGGCCCTAATAGGACCACATTTGGAAGAGCATCGGGTGCTGGAGCATCTGTTTGTCTTAGCTTTTTGAGAATTTGCATGACCAAGCCAGTGGCCTGGGTTCTTGCAGCTGTACTCTCAATAATTTGCTATCCAGCAGTACAGGCGACAGAACGCGCTACCCCCGATGACACCGCGCGCTTCCTCGCCGGATTGCGCCCTTCGCCTAGTTCTCCCCTTGACACATTGACGAAGAGTGCGGTTTGGCAAACGCACGCTGCTCGCTTTGACACGCTCTTCGAGCTGAAGGACCGCGCCTCGCTGAGTAAAATCCGTGTTTTCGCGATCAAGGAGATTTCGCAAACGGACCGGGCGTTGCTGTATTTTTTCAGTGGCCCAGACTTTTTGTACGCAAACGCTTTCTTCGCAGATGCGACAACTTACGTTTTGAGTGGCTTAGAGCCTGCAGGCGAAATACCGAGGATAGAAGAGCTCAATCCGAAAGCGCTGGAGTACACGCTCCATAACACAGAACGGTCGTTGAGCTCCATACTAAGTCTTAGCTTTTTTCAAACCAATGACATGCGAAGGCAATTGAGCGCAGGGCCCGTCTTCGGCACCTTACCGCTCCTTTATGTATTCTTGGCGCGCGCTGGTAAAACTATCAGCGAGGCCGAGACGATTGTCCTCGACCCAGAGGGCAACGTCAAACAAGCGGACGCAGAAGGCAAAAGCGGAGAAATTGGAGAAGCGTCGCAAGAGGGCGCGCGAGGCATAAGAATTGTGTTTTCCGACAGGAACCATTCTCGGCAGACCCTTTATTATTTTAGCGGAGATGTTTCTAATGATGGTTTGCGCAAGAGCGGGCTGCTCAAATTCTGCGGAAAACTTGGTCAAACCAATGCCTTTATCAAGAGCGCATCTTATCTCTTTCATCGTGATCGATATGCCGATCTGCGCTATTTTATTTTGAAACAAAGCACATTGGTTCTGCAGGACGATAGCGGAATACCGATTTCATATTTCGACCCTTTGAAATGGGAACTTCAACCATTCGGTAATTACGTCGGGCCGATACCGCTCTTTCGAAATCGATATCAGGCGTCGCTCGCTCGGCTATTTCGAGGACGTGACAGAAAAGGGATTGATTTTGGCGTGGGCTATCAATGGCGAAGAAATACGTCCAATCTCCTACTAGCGATAAAAAAGGCGCCAATCCCATGAGCTTTTCATCGTGCGGGGCGGCGTATTGGCTCAATCAGTATCCCCCGGTATCGCCTCGTATTTCTCAAGCGCTTCATCCTTCAGGCAGCTGTCGAATTGAACTCGGAATATAGCACTGTTCGGGTCATCGAGGCCGCATCGCACGAACCGTAGGCAGTACTCTTCCTGGAGCCGCCGCTGCGCAATCGTCGTCTCAACGGACATGACTGTCCCGGTCTGTTGCACAAGCGCATTGTTTGCTTTGCGATAATCGCTCATCGTCGCAGTGACACACGCATCTTCGGCTCGTTCGTTTTTAGAATCGCTTTCGGCCATCGCGGGCGCAGCTAAGATTGAAAGCGCGATCGCCATCAGCATTAAGTTCGGGGCCTGATCAAACCATCGTTTCATCCCTTGATTGTACCCCACCAAGGACAATTTGACACTCGATCATACTCATATCGGCCTCTTCTTGATTATCATTGCCCTCCTCTTCGCCGCCGCGTTGGTGTTCGCAGCGGCAACGCCAGCGCCGCCGCCGCGCTGGCACGACGAGGCGCGTGGCCTCGATCTCGAACGAAGGCGGCTATGGTGAGGGCGCACTCGGGCGCCGGGCTAAGCAGTGGCGGTGGCGATCGTCTATCCAGGAGAAAGAACTTGTTGGCGTCTGGCCAGAGCCGATCCAGTCTTGTTGGCCTGAAAGGTTCGGCGTGGTCGAACTTATGCGTGAGCGAGGCGCGCGTTTAATTGGACGCTTCCCATGCTGCTGCGTTGGATCGAAGTCGCACAGCCAATGTCGCTGATGGGTCATTCGCGTCGTTTGAGCGATGTCGGCATGTCGGCTTTACCCCCGACTCCGGACGTGTGACTGCGACGCAGCGAACCGACGCTTTGGGCCAGGAGGCGACATCAGCAGTGCAGCAAACCGTTCCCTTATTCGATGACTTCGTCGAGGTCCGAGCGGCATTGGCGGCGCGGAGAGGCTAAGCGCCTGGCCGGTCTTGAGGTTGATCACCAGATCGAACTTTTCGGCCGCTGTATCGGCAAGTTTGCGCCGTCGCAAAGCGTCTTCATATTTTCGAAAATGCCGCCGGCGTGGCTAAGGGCTTCTTGGCAGTGGCATGGGGTATGTTTGGCGTGCAATCGGCCCGAGCGCGTAGTGGAGGCGACCATGACCGCGCATGCCAACCCAAGCGATATCCAAGCCGGCCCCCCGGTCGCCGGCCAAAAGCTGGTCAATCTGGCGCTCCAAGGGGTCGGTGGCCATGGTGCCTTCACCTGGGGCGTGCTTGACCGCCTGCTTGAGGAGGAGCGGTTAGCCCTCGATGGGATCAGCGCGACAAGCGCCGGCGCCGTCAATGCCGTCGTTCTCGCGTACGGCTTGGCAGTTGGCGGACGCGAAGGGGCAAAGGGATCACTCGATCGCTATTGGCGACGATTGTCCGAAATGGCATCCATCAGCATCTTTCATCCTTCCCTGCTCGACAAGATGTACGGAAATTTCGGTCTCGATCATTCGCCGGGCTACGTGTTTGTCGATACTCTCAGTCAAGTTTTCTCGCCCTATCAACTCAATCCGTTGAACTACAATCCGTTCAAGAATCTCCTCGAAGAAATTATTGACTTCGAACTTTTGCGCCGACAATCGGCGGTGAAACTGTTTCTCTGCGCGACCAACGTGCGCAGTGGCAAAGCAAAAATCTTTAGCTCCGAGGAACTTCGCTCGGATCATGTGGTCGCGTCGTCGTGCCAGCGGCTCATGATGCATGCCGTCGAGATCGACGGCGAATATTATTGGGACGGCGGCTTTATGGGGAACCCCGCGCTGTTTCCCGTGATCTACGGATGCCAGGCGTGCGACATCATTCTGGTTCACCTGACGCCGACCGAGCGGCTGGAAAACCCGACCAAATCCCACGCTATTCTCAGTCGCATGCAGGAGGTCACATTCAATTCATCTGTCATGCGAGAAATGCGGGTCATCGCCTTTGTTACCAAGCTCATTGACGACGGCCAGATAGTCGGGGGTAAGCGAGTGCTCATTCATTCAATCGACGGCGAGGATGTCATCCGCGCCATATCAAATTCCAGCAAGCTTAACGGCGACTGGGATTTCCTACAGCATCTTCGCAAGATCGGTCGTGAACGCGCCGACGAGTGGCTGAAGTCCAACTTTGATCGCCTTGGCGTCGAAACAAGTATCGATCTGCAATCCAAATATTTGTAGCTGCGGCTGCATTCCTGGGCGGGAACCGTGTTTGCGGTACGAGCAGCATGTGCGGTGATGGGGCCATTCGATGCGCGGCCGTTTCCGTTTGACCATGCCGTTTGATCGCAAGCCTTCGTGGTCTTGAGGTTGAGGACCAGTTCGATTTCCACGGCCTCGATGACTGTAGGTCGGCAGATTTGGCTCCCTTTGAGATTTTCCTGCGTGTCACTTTTTTCGATCTTTGCTCCAGTTGCAGTGCGCGGCGTTGCTCTTCCGGACTAATCGGTGGTCGGAGGTCAAAATCAGACGGGGGAGTGCGTCCGTGGTCAGAATTTGAGCGGCCTGCCGGTACAAACATGATCCGGTTTGCTGCGGGCGTTGGGTCACTAAGTGATTGATTTCACCAAATTGCTTTTTCAATCGCCGCGCCGGCCAAGGTGCTCGCTTATGGAACTGCGTGATATTTTCGCAACTGATGCAACAAAAGTGACCATCCTTCGGACTTGCAGCACCAAAGCCATTGCATTCTTTTTTTGATGGTACGACGCTGCGACGAGTTGGTAGTCTCATCATCGATACAAACGCTGTCTGGAAATCGAAGGGAGAGTTCTTAGGAACAGAGCACGGGAGGGGCAAATGACCCGAGTGAGAAGCCTGGTGTTAGGAAGCGTGGCTGCGGCGCTTGTTATGGGCGGCGCGGCTAGCAAGAGCTTCGCCATCGAGATCGGAACTTTCACCAACAACTTGACCGGCGGCTCAATCGGTCTACCGCTCGGCGCCGCACCGCCGCCCGGGGTTTACTCTGGCTTTGAAAGTTTGTACGGCGCGCCCGGCGGGCAAAACGGCAACAACGTCGGAAATCAAGGCCTTAACAATAACGGGGTAAATCAGCCCCTTGGAACGCCGAACTCGAGTCGGGTCGAGTCGATATTCATCGGGATTGTCCCGATTGTGTGGGCAACCGGCTATAACGTGTTCGGCGCCAACCTAACCCTAAACGCGGTTCAGGCTTTCTATACGGCGAGTGTGGACGGACCCGGTATCCCTGTCCCCGGTGCCAACTTCAACGGGCTGCTCGCGAACGGAAATCCGCCCTTTGTTGGTATCACCTCGCCGACGATCGCCAATACGACCTGGGGCGGGTCGCTGTCGTGGAATCTAGGCCAGGGTTGGTTCTTCGCCGCCGGCTTTGCCTTTGAAGCCCCAGACGGCTCACGCTATCAGGCCACCTTCAACCCCGACTATTGGAGCTTTGAACCCACCTGGGCCATCTCCTACATTGCCAATAACTGGGTCCTCTCCGCCAACTTTGCTTACTTCTTCAACACCGCTTCGAGAGGAACTTGCTGTTTCCTTCAGAACGCGGCTGGCAATGGTTATCTTAACGGCCAAGAACTCTACGTAGATTTGACCGCTCTATATAAGATCGGCAAATGGGAAATTGGTCCGGTCGCATCTATCGTAACGCAGACGACCGCCGACCAACCCGGTAGTGGGTTCACCTGTGCCACTATGGCTGCTCTCAATCCTGGCGACCAATGTGGTCGTGAGAACAGAATTCGTGTTGGCGGTTTGATTGGCTACGATTTCGGACTAGTCAGCTTGCAAGCTTGGGTTACCGATGATGTGTACTGCCGGGATGTTGCAGCGTGCGGTGTCGCGGTGTGGTCACGCCTAGGTTTCAAGATCTGGGGACCTGAGGCTCCGAAGCCGCTCGTTGCTAAGAACTAAGCTACAACAGTGCTTGTCCCTCTTGGCCTCGCGGTCACCCGCGGGGCCTTTTTCTTTTGCCCAATGCGGGAGATCGCCAATACCCGCGTTGGGTAGTGTCAGACATCGTGCAAGGCCGGCGAGGTGCCCCAAGAGCAGACGCGTCGGGTCGTCAAACGTAGCGATCCCGCAGCGACCTGAGCTCGACACAAGCCGCGTGGACTTCATGGACTTCGCCACGCCGCCTCAACGGTGTTGCCATCCGGATCAAGGACGAACGCGGCGAAGTAGCCGGGGCCGACGGTTTTCCTTGTCAAAAGCGGGGTGTGTACTCTGCCTGCCATGCGCTCCTCCCGCGTCATTGTGAAGCCGACGTGCGCAGACGCGTAGAAGGCGACGGCCCGGAGCCAGCGGACGGATTTTACCTGCCAGCCATCGGGATTCCAGACGGTCTGAATCGATTGGCAATGAATCGGCGCGGCCGTGGCCTTGAGATCGACACGATGCGGTTGCCATAACTGCGCCATGGGGACGCAGGGGTTATCCGGTCGCGTAGGATTCGGCCGACGGCGCGACGATCGCGCCTGGGACGGTGGCGTCGTTCACTGGCGTCTCAATTTGATCGCGGTTCTGGCCATCTTGCCGATTGCCGCCGGCTGTTCGTTGTCACCGCCTTGGTCCTCCTCGGCCAATCAGACAGCCGCCGTGCCACCGCCGCCAAACTATCCGGCGACTGCGACTGGTCAGCCGGCTTACACGCCGCCGCCCGGGCAACAGGCTTATGCGCCGCTGGCTCAGCCGGCCTACGCTACGCCGGCAGCAACCGCCGCGGCAGCGCCGCCTCCCGCGCAGCAGGATTATTCCGAACTCGCTACCCTATCCGAAGCAGTCGCTTATCGACGCATTCCGCGGCTCGACGCAAACCCCAGCTCAAGGTCAGACCCAAGGCGCAACTCAAGTCGCTACCCAAGGTCCACCCCAATACGTCCCGCATCCGCCGAGTAGCTACACGCCTTCCGGTCAGCCTTACTCCCCGCCGCTGGTCCAACCGCCCAACAACACGCCGCCGCCGGCCGCGACCGCCGCCGCGGCGCCTCCCGGCAATCCCGAACCCACCGACTCGTTGCCGTACCCGAAGCAGTCGCTCTTCGAGGTTTTCTCGAACAAGCAATAAGTCCTGCTTCGGGCGGCATTCCTCGATCTGAAACTTAACGTGCCGCGTGCCACGCGGAGCGCCATGCGCCGTCGACCTGAACCAGCACGTGGCTCGATGTCGCGTCCAAGGTCTTGCCGATGATGGGGTGCCCACCCGACGTGCCCGATTTCACACTCGCGCAAGTCAACAAATGGGTGCAACACGGCGTCAAGAGTCCGCTTTGGGTCATTTTCGACCGAGTTGGCCGGTTTTGCATCCCGTCTGACTTCCGCTTCGCGCAGAAAGCGGACTTTTTGCGGCTGGGCCGCAGACGACAAGGTCCGGGTGGTGGCGGAAACTCGTGCCAGTGACACGACTTTGATATCCCGGTTCGTGCGGAATGTGTCCTCCTTTGCGAGCGAATTTTCTTTGATAGAGTACGGTTTCAGGCAGGAGGCAACCACATGGCGAAGCGCAAGAAACGTGCGGCGGCATCGCGTTCGTCTCGGAAAAAGCGGGTTCCATTAAAGCGCCGTACCGCTGCGAAACGGCGGACGACAGCCAAGCGGCGCACCGCCACGAAACACCGTCCAAGTGCGAAAAGGCAGTCGGCTGCGAAGCGGCGAACGGCTCCAAGGCGCTCAGGCGCTTCCAAGCGAAATCAGAGTGATCCGCGTGTACGAGGCGACATCATGCTAGTCGGCAGCCTGCCATTCGAGACCGTGGAGGAAGGGCTTCGAGCAGTCGGATCGAAGCTTGGCGACGACGTCATAGCAATGCCCGACGGGGAGGTCGGTCCGCGCAAGATGTGGTGCATGTTCCTTGCAACAGACACTTACTCTAAGCACCATGACCTCGCAGAGTCCCGTCGCCCATCGCCGACCGTCATCAGCAACGAAGAAAAGCCAATCGGAGACAAGAAAACGCGGCCGGGCGCCGCCCCGGAATACCATTGGACCTTTCGCGTAAACGACGGCGTTAAGCGCCTTGATTTCGGCGAACTCGGCTATGCCGCTGCGGCTCGGGATTCTTACGCCACCTTTTGTCGCCTGCGCGACGAAGGCGTGATCGCCAAGGGGCCGCGCTTCCAAGTTTCGCTGGTCGCCACCGATAGCGGGACCAACGTTTACTTCGACGACGTGACAACCTGGCCAATGGTTCACGCGGCCTACGCGAAGGCGATGAAGGCCGAAATCTCGAAGATGCTCAAAGTGATACCAGCGGACGATTTGGCGATTCAGCTCGATCTAGCGTGGGAGGTTGTCGACCTGAGCATCGGCGATGAACAGTATTTCCCCTGGTGGCCGCAGAGCACACTCGATGAGAAGTTCGAACGCTACATGACTGACTTGGTCGATCTCGCCTCAGGGATCCCCGAGGCTGTGCCGCTGGGGCTTCACTGGTGCTACGGCACCTGGGGCGGCTGGCCGATGACGGAGATGCCGAATTTGCAACTGTGCGTGCGCTTGTCGAACGAAGCTGTAAAGCGCATCAAGCGCCGCGTCGACTATGTGCACATGCCGGTCGCACCAGACCCCGACGACGCTTTTCTCGCGCCGTTACGCGATCTGCACGTCGGCGACACGCGCGTGTTCCTCGGATTGATTCATCCGCAGGATGGTCTTGAAGGCGCTAAACGGCGCATTGGTCTTGCTAAGGAGTACCTAAAGGACTTCGGTATCGCGGCGGTCTGTGGGTTTGGTCGCGAAAACCCGGGCGAGCTCGGGAACATCCTAGAACTGCACAAGGCAGCCGCTGCCTCGTTGCCAATGAAATCTAGCCGTTGACGCAATATACCAGAATCGGAAGATCAGGTCGGACGCCGCTTTCGTTACTGCCGCCACGGATTGACGAACAGTCCCACTAGCCCAGCGTCACCCCTCGCGTGCACGGGCGGACCATTATCTGGCGCTATCTTTGCAACGACCTCCTCGCGGGTCAGTCCAGGCGGAAGTTCTTTGGGATCAAAATCCGTGGCGATAAGGACGAACGTGTAAGATGTGGCATCGTATTTGGCGGCGTACATGGTCCGGAATAGAAGCCCACCCCCCGCATGTTCTTCCCACCGACATACCTATCCGACAGCTTGCTCACCTCGCCTTCGGCAAAACCCGTAACCGAGCTGGGGATGCCATAGGCAACCCAGTGAACAACACCAGCGCCGCCGCGACCCTCCGGATCGGTCATGAGTATTACGAAGCTCTTGGTCCCTTCCGGCACATTGCTCCATGAAAATTCTGGCGACACGTTATCGCCGACGCAGTTCGGATTGTCTTTGGAGTTGGCTGCGCTATTGGCGACCTTCTTTGGCATCATCTTGCCGTCCTCGAAGGTCGATGATTTCAGTGTGAAAACGTCAGCGGCTACTGCTTCTTTCGCTGCAACGGTCCAAACGGAAGCAGCCATCACCATCGCTAGAACGATGGATTTATTGCCATGATTTGACATCCCGTCGTCTCCCAATCCTGCATTGATTTGCGCAAATAACGTGTCTGCCCGTCCAGGGGTTCCTCGCAAAGAAAGCGTTCGGCTACAATCCTGTTCTGATCAAGTTACACCTTTGCCCCGAACGTGCGAACCATCGATAAGAGCGACTTGGCAACATGCTACAAGCTGAATCAAATATCTGACGCATTAAGATGTGAGCGTATCGCTCACATCGCGCAAAGCGCGATTGGATAAGTTCCTTTTTGATTGCAAGAATTGCGTAGCCGAACTAGCCCACCGTCCCACACACCTCCACCAGGTGTTTGGCTGATACGTCTCCCCAGGAACGACGTTGCTGTTCTCAGTTAATCTCTCGATGTCACCCAGCCTTGGGCATACTCTCAGCCGAAACCTCATAGCTGCAGATGCATTGCACCTAACCGCTTGGAGATGATCATTTTACTTGCCAAAATGAGCTGATTTCAAATGCGTGTCACTGACACGCCTTTTCGGTCTGCACAGCTATGCCAGACTACACCCCGTGAGCCTGACGCCGGATGCTAGTCTGATCGTGGCCGACGCCGATAAGAAGCCCAGGCTTCAGTTTGTGGGATTTGTCAGCCATCCAACGCTCTGATCCCCGACCGACTCCGGGCGATAACAGGTTCTGTCACAATATTGGTTGTCGGTATCGACAGTTTCCAGCTCAGGCCCTCAGGTGCGAAATCTAGGGCAACTTTTCCGTTAAGCGATTTCGTGACGAGGCGCTCGAACACGATGTGGCCGAAGCCCGTGCGCGATGGCGGCGTCACGGGTGGGCCGCCGCGTTCAGCCCAGCTTACTAGGAGCTGGCGCGGCTCCGTGCCGTGATCTTCAAACGCCCAAGAAATCGTAACATGGCCGCCCGGAACTGATAACGCGCCATATTTCACCGCGTTGGTCGCCAGTTCGTGCAGCGCCAGTCCAATTGCTTCCGCGGCCTCTGGTCTTAGCATGATATCAGGACCCGACACAGTAATGCGCTCACTTCCAGGTTCCGTGAATGGAGCGAGTTGATCGCGCACCAAGTCCGTCAGCGAGGCCCCTTGCCAATCCTGCAGCACGAGTAAGTCGTGAGATGCAGCTAGTCCCTGCAGCCTTTGCGTAAATCGCTCTTGGAATTCTACGAACGTGTCCACAGTGCGCCCCGTCTGGGAGGCGATCGCCTGTACAACCGAGAGCAAGTTTTTGGAGCGATGGGTGATTTCGCCCATAAGGAATTTGACATGCTCCTCTGCGACCTTGCGATCGGTCACATCGGCCACGACATTGACTAGGCGTTGAGCTTTGCCTTCCGCGCTCCGCGCAACGACTTGGCCGCCTCCCGATAGCCAGCGGATCGTTCCATCCGGTCGACGAATTCGATATTCAACCGGAAACCAATCCTGCTTATCAGCCAATTCGTAAAATCCGTCCGCCAAATGACGATCGTCGGGATGGAGTGCCAGCTTGAATTCGTCTTTGTCGCCGCCGAAGCGCCCCCGGCTATCAATAAGCGAGAGACCGAATAGCGCCATCGCTTCTTTGGTCCAGGTCCTCGTGCCCGCTGTCAAATCGGTCTCCCAATGGACCAGCTGGCCGGCCGTCAAAGCCCAACGATAACGCGCCTCGCTTTGCGCGAGTTCTTTGATGCGCGCCAATTCGCTTTGCGCCCTCTTCTCAGCGGTGATATCGCGACCATAAGCGTAGACGAGATCACCCTCAACCGACGTACGCCATGAAATCCATCGTGGCGTGCCATCTTTGTGCCGATAGCGGTTCTCAAAGTTGGTGAGATCGCCCTTCGTGGCAGCGGTATCGAGCCCAGCCTTGGTGATCTCGGCGTCTTCGGGCCAGATGAAATTCAGAAAGCTTTGCCCGACCACCGTGTCGGGCTCGTGGCCTAGAATTTCCCTCCACGCTGGGCTCACAGCGCGAAAATACCCGTCAGCCCCAACGACGACCTGGAGATCCCGCGAATGTCTCCAGAGCCGTTCGATCTCTCCAGAGAGGCGTTGTTCTTCGACGACCTTTTGCGTTGTCTCGGTACAGATCACCAGAACGCCGCCAATTCCGCTCGGCGCTGTATCATCGTCGATCGGGCTGTAGCCGTAGGTCCAATAGACATCTTCGCGGCGACCGTAACGCGTGATCGGGACCAGGTGATCTTCATTCCACGTCGCTCCCCCGCCTGATTGTACCTGTTCGATTTGCGGACCGATGATGTCCCATACCTCGCGCCAGACTTCGCGCGCGGGCCGTCCCAGGGATCCTGGGTGCCGTTCTGGGCCAATCGATCGGTGATAGGCGTCGTTGTATAGGCAGGCACCATCGTCTCCCCAAAAGATGTACATCGGATGGCCGGTGTTAAGCATCAGCCGCACAACCGTGCGAAGCGATTGAGACCAGTTTGAGGGCGGTCCAAGGGAAGAGGACGACCAGTCGTGCGCTCGCATCAGCGCGCCCATTTCCCCCCCGCCACTGATAAAATCAGGCCCGACAAGCTCTGTCGGCTGGGAGGTCCCCTGTTCTAAGACGTTTTTACTCATTTCGTGACCAACGATGCACGCTCATTACAAACACTCCCCCGAACCGGCATGCCTAGACGCAAAATTGATCGACCGGCGTTGATCTAAGTCAATCTAGTGAAAGTCGTAAACAGCGGGTTCGTCAATGTCGGTTGGGCCAGCCAAAGGCGAGCACTCTACTATCGTCGCGGAATTTCCGGTTAAGGTCAGATTCGGTCCTTCGGCGATGTCGGCTGAATGTCTGCTTTGCCTTGGTGATCTCAGAACAGCGTGATGGCATTGTCGAGATTGGCGTATATGGTGCCCGTTTTCATCGGTCCATTTTACCCATGTTGCCACTCTTCCATCTCGATATTGCCGAACAGCGAAACCGAGGAGGCACACTCTTCCTTTTCGCGGCGCCCGCTGGGTGATAAGTAGAGACTGCATGATTTCGACGCGGTCGTTCCGGGGCGCTTATGGCAAACAAGTGGTAGCAGCAAATGCAGACGCCGCCTGAAATCCAATTTCAAGGCATGGCCGGGACCCCGGACATCGAAGACGCCATCGCGACGCATGTGGCGCAACTTGAAAAGCTCTGGGGCCGCATAACCGCATGCCGGGTCGTGCTCAAAGCGCCCGGTCAGCATCACCGCAAGGGCGGATTGTATGAGGTCCACATCCGTCTCGCGCTTCCCGACGGCCGCGAGGTGAACGTGGAGCGTACCCCGCCCAAGGACAAGCGGCATTCCGACCTGGCCTTCGCTCTCAGTGACGCTTTCGAGCACGCGCGCAGACAGCTCGAGGATCAGGTTCGCCGCACCCGAGGCGAGGTGAAGCATCACGAGGGCCCTCCGATTGGAACGGTCGTGCGGCTCGATCCGTCTGGCGAGTTCGGCTTCCTCGAGGCCAGCGACGGAGAAGAAATCTATTTCCATCGCAACAGCGTGCTCGACGATGGTTTTTCCCGCTTGACCGTGGGCTCGCGCGTGACCTTTGTCGATGAATCCGGCGATAAGGGAACGCAGGCGACGACCGTAAAGCTTCTTGGGAAGCATGGCCTCCGAGCGTGATCGCGCCGTCGGTCATGACCCTCCCCGGACGCTCAAGCCGAGAACCCAAATGCGACGACAGTTCATCACGCTGCTCGCGGTGGGCAGGATGGCGTTCGCCGCTCTCGATTTTAGACAGCGCGACGGGTAATGCAGGTCGCCGACATCGGAGGGAGGAGACTTATGGCTAAGTATGTTCCCAGCCCTCGAGACTGGGTGCGTGAACAGGTCGAACTATATGAAAGCAGTGGCGGCACCAAAGGCACCACTCTGCGCGACACCGGCTTACCTGTCGTCATCGTGACTCACCGGGGCAATAAGACGGTGCAATTCGGAAGACACCTTTGATGCGCGTCAAGGAAGGCGATAACTATGTTCTCGTCGGGTCGCGGGGAGGAGCGCCGAAAGATCCGGCCTGGGTACATAACCTGCGCGCCGATCAGCATATCGAGCTTCGCGATGAGACCATCGTACGCCCGATGCGCGTGCGTGAGGTTAAGGACGCGGCGGAAAGGGCTCGTCTGTGGACACTGGCCGTGGCGGCATACCCGCCATACGCGGAATATCAGGCGCGCACGAAACGTCAAATTCCGGTCTTTGTCGCCGAGCCGTAATCTCCAGATTGGCGAAGCACTAGGTGATCGAATAGGCGCGGGCCCCTATTGGAAGGAATGCGGAAATTGGCCGGGTCCGCGCCAGCGCTGGACGCGCCGCAAGACTTGGCGCTGACCGGCGGCTTCAGATGGCCTGTGAATGTTCCGAGACTTGCCGTGGGTGCCAGATCACCGTGTGGGTGATCTGCGCTACATCGCGTTCATCTGCAACTACGACGGCATCGAATTCGACAATCGAATGTCCCTTCGAGACCACATTCGATGTGATCTTCGACCGCAGCGTGAGGCGTTGCCCGATGTGGACGGCGGCGAGATTGTTGACCTTGCTGCCGACGTGAATCCACGGACCCAGCATCACGTTCTGCACCAGCGCCATATTGGCGAGCCGCAGGATTTGACCGGGATGGACCAGTCCCTCGGCGCGATACATCGGTTCGCTTTCACGAACTTCGGCGAGATAGTCGAGAAGCATCGCGCGATCGACCGCAAAGGGCGCAATGCCGAGCGCGCGCCCGGGCGAAAGCGACTCCTCGCTCGCCGGCAGACGGTCACTCGGCGGCTCGGCCGGCGGGATCGCATCGGCGATGAGTAAGGCGGGCGGTTGTGATGGGATGCTCGCGCGCCCGGTCGCGCAGCGCTCGTCGGCGCTCTCGACACCGAGGGTCAAAGCGCCGCTTTCCTCAGTCGCCGTTACGCGCGCTAGCGCCCCGTCGTAAACCGGCTTCCAGAAACGGCAGTCGGCACAACCTCTCTCGAGCCATGCGCGGCCCCAGCGGGCCACCGGCATGTGGGCCATGTAGGCGTATACCTCGACCCCCGGAACGAGACCGCCCCGGAAGCCAAATCGGCGCGCGACGGAATCGTCATGGATCTTATTGTCGGACGCGGCCGCCGTATTGTAGGCGCTCACCTCCCGCATGACGGTCGACGCATTCATGGGCGATCTCAGGCGGACGATGGCTCGGCGAGAGCGTAGTCGAGGCGCCCGCCGCCTCAAAGTTAGCCATACATTATAGGCACAAGGCGTCGGGTTGGGATGTTCGCTAATTCGTCGTTGTTGGGTCATGAACTGACTTGGCGAAACACCTAGGTCACGTCCACTTTGCCCCCAAGGGGTGTCTTTCAAAGGGTGAGCCGCGCGGCCGCGCTTCGACGGAGCATGGTCATGATCAGTACCCACTTCTTGGCTGTACCATAGCATCTCGACGTTCGACAGAATCGATCCGGTTGTTAGCTACCCATGTATCGCCGACGAAGAAAGCCTCGTTCCAGATGGCTTTTGCGGACGCTAATGAGGCGTGGTGCTCGAATTATAATCGATCCGGATCAGCTCTGCGCGAGTACAAGCTGAACCCATTTTGGCGCGCACTTCATCGAGCGCGTCGGATTCACTTTCCGCCTCAAGAATTACCGAGCGCGTCGGCGCCAGTCCGGATTTGTCGAAATAGTCGGCTCGCCAAGTGGGCATGACCTCCTCCTGATTTTTGAGGCCCCGTGCATAAATGACAACCTTCCGAGACGTGAGGCTCAGTGATTTGGGGGCCGCTTGCTAGGTGTCACGGTAAGGGGTCGGGATCCTCCGCAGACAAAAGCAAAAGACCCCAGCGAGGCCTCGCCGGGGTCTCGTACGCACGTCTTACCGCACAGGCGCTTGGGGGGCGGGGGCTTGGAAGCGCCCGGCATTTGTTTACTTTGAGCCGGGTCGCCTTGGGAATCTGTATCAAATAGCTCACAAGGATTGCATGGCAGACTTTGTTATCTACAGACGGGAAAGTGTGCCGTTTTGCACAGTTCCACACGGGAACAAAGCGTATTGAGGTACATCACCGACAGCGATCTCGGTCAGGCGTCGGTGGCTGAAAGTTCCGGTACTCCCGCCTGCAAACAGGGGAGCATCCAATGACATTTACCCAATACAGGCCTGAAGACAGTCCGATTATCGTGCGACCAGCGTGCCCAACGTGCACGGCACAAATGTATCTGGCGCGCATTGAGCCGGAGAAGCCGGGCTACGACCTTCGGACCTTTGAATGTCCCAAATGTCAGCGTGTCGAGAGAGCCGTGGTGCAGTTCAAATAGTCACACTCAGTTGACGGCTTCATTCCCCTCGCACTAGGGCGATTCGCACTGACTTATCCGCGCGCGTCGAGACCAGTGTCGGAGCCACAATGCCCAGCTATCGCATATATACGGTAGGATCAGACACTAGTCTTATAGCTGGCCAAGACATTGAATGTGCCGACGAGGAAGAGGCTATCAAAAAGGCAGCACAAGCCGCCAAGGATGGCGATATCGAGCTGTGGGACCGAGCTCGGTGTGTTGTCCGTCTGCTGCCCGCTCCGAGCCCGAAATGGAAGTTACCCTCTGTAGGCTCAGACGAACCGGCTAGCTCACTCTGAGCGACGTCGGAAAAGTGGAATAACTTCACACGTTGGCGGGACCAAACAACCTGAAACCGCGAAGGCATCGCATGTCAGCCGAAGTGATCGGCCCCCGCGGCTGCCCGCCGCCATGGACAGTCGAAGCCGACGCTTGCTTGATCGTGCAATGAAGGGTCCTACTGTTGTCGCATGGTCGCAGCGTGTCTTTGCCCTGGACGCGGAACTTTTTAGGGCTCATCATCCGATTTGATTGAGGCGCCGCCGCAAAGCGCCCAAGACCCTCAAAACCTAGATTGGACCCCTTTGAGTGTCCTAAATGGACCTGAGCCCAATCTGATCCAATCACACCTTCGCCCCGAGCGCACGCACCATCGATAACACCGACTTGGCCACCGCCTCCCGCTGCGGGCGCGACAGTTGATTGAGCGCGATCACGATCTTGTTGATGTGACGATCACTCAACGCCGCGAACTCGTCCTGCGATGGGCCGCTACCGTTGGTGCCCAACAATAGCTCGGGTTTCACACGCAGGAGCTCCGTCACCGCGACCAAGCGTGAGCCGGACAGTCGATTGACGCCTTTCTCGTATTTCTGAATCTGCTGGAACGTCACGCCTAAATGGTCGCCCACGTCGGTCTGGCTCATACCGACGGCGAGACGATAGGCGCGCAGCCGTTGGCCGATGGCGCGGTCAATTTGGGATTTTCCTTTAGGACGCATGGAACTTCTCTTTTCTTGTCTCCGCCCGCACTCAAATCCTTCAAGTCGGCGGCTTGATCGGCGTGATAACGCCACGCGCTGCGTACCTCGGCAAATCGTTGAGCGTCGCCGCTGGTTTTGAAGCCTCCCTGCACGACCTTGCCATGCTGCGCTGTGTCAACGACCGCGAAAGTGTCGTCCTCGACGACGTAGCGGATCGTCAGAAACGGTCGGGTGGAGTCGTCGCCCATCGCTGCCAGCTCTTATCGGCAGACCGAGGGCACCACCGCACTTGCCGCCCGTCCACGAAATGTCCCTTTGTTCGCCTCAGTACCACCCAGCTTTGTTGAACTGCGCCCCGGTATAAATAAAAACAGATAAAACAACAAAAAAAAGAAGGACTCAAGCAATGGTATTTGATGAACTAAAATCAGCCAGGCTATCACTTGAATTTCTGCGAAAAACTGAAAAGACGAAGCCGCGCTCGCCCGACTTCAGCGCCACACGCTGGAGGTAATCGTCAAACAGTTCAAGGAAACTGATGCCGACGAAACGGAGTGTTGTCTAGCGGGCTGGCGCAACACCGACGCGAACGGACAGCGTTACCTGTCCGTCGAGCTTTCACCGAAATACGTGGCGCGGCGTCAGGAGCCGGCAGAAACGGACCTCGCGGATTTCATTTGAGACTGCTGCACGGAGACATGATTGAAATCATTTCAGAACATTTCACCAGACTGCACAACTGCGTTTCGATTACCGAGACAAATGCTGGACACCATAAACACGATCTGCGGTCAACTTGACTGTAATCGTTCCCAGCTCATTCGGCGCAGCCTCAAAGAGTTTATTGGGTTTCACCAACTTGAACAAAACCAAAGGAGAGAAATGAATGCTACAAATATCGCCCCGTAGGAGATTACGACCGTTCAGGGAGGTCACAAAACACGTCGGACTCGAGCGACAAATAAGGTGCCTTGCCGAGGCATTGGATTTGACAGAGTCACGCCAGAAGAGCGCCGTCTCCGACGAAACTACCACGCTACGTTACTTCATCATGTCCATTCCCAAAGATTGCACCGCCAAAGAGAAAATCAACCGACTGTCGGAGGTCGCTGACATTGTCACGGCAGTCGAGGGATCGGATGTGATGATTTTTTCCATGTGGGTGCCCAGTGTTGAGTGAAGCGACTTCCAATTTCACCAAGGGCCGGAGCCTCGTGGCAGCTTTTTACTGCCGCCAGATTGGGGCGTAACCCATAAATTCAGAGGTGGGCGGCGGACGTCCGCTTTGATGCGCATTACGGACTCAGGTCGGACATCGCGTGAGGTCCGAGAAAGGGCCACTGGACGACGTATCGGGGGCGTTCGCGTTATCGATTTTCAACGCCCATCCGGCACCTTTCCCCGTTCTATCCTTGGACTCCTCCCTGGCTTGCCAAGCCACGCCCCAAACCCTGGATCAGCGTGTGGCGGAGCTCAATCACCAGGGACTTGGCGCGCTGCGCATACAAAGGCAGCTCGAAAACTGCTGCGCGTCCCCAAGAAGTAGGACTAAGATCACGCTATCTGGTGGGTGACCGCTATCTGGGAGGGTAACTCATGGCCTTTACCGCTACAAAGGACGTACCATTGGCCGCAACCACGACAGGTTCTTGGCCGCGACCTGCGTGGTATGACCAAAGCTTGTGGGGGCGCCCTCTTGATAGCGCAATGCTTGATCCGGTTTACCGAGAGCAATTCTCCGACGCCCTGGCCGTTGTGGTTTCTGATCAGGAGCGAGCCGGACTCGACATAGTAACGTGCGGCGATTACTTCCTAGATGCGGATTTGGCAGGAAGATCGTGGCATCACTACCCGCTGCAACGCTGGCGCGGTCTCGCTTACGACGAATTGCAGCCGCAGGGCACCCGTTCTGATCTTCTGAAGTATCCGCCCGGTACTTTGTTGAACGAAATCTACACATCGTGGCGCTGGCCGATCGTGACCGGCAAGATCGAACACAATCCACGCAATCCGCTCGAATACGCCAAACTTTATCGCATGACACAGGCGCGCACGCGCAAGCCCGTTAAGTTCGGAACAGTATCGGGCCAGGTCATGGCCTTATTCCTCGATTCGCATACGTCCCAGTATCGGATTGACGACGACAAGCGGCAGATGATCTGGGACATGGCGACGGCGATCAACAAAGAATTGAGAGAGTTGGTCGCCTCGGGTTGTAGCGTCATTCAAGTGGAAGAGCCTACAATCCATTTTATTGCTTGTTACCATCCGGAGGCCACTGAGACGCTCGACTTCTTGACAGAAGCGCTCAATCACGAGCTAGAGGGTCTCGAAAGCGCTGAGATTTGGATACACACCTGCTGGGGCAATCCGATGATGCAAAGGGTGTTTGACAAAACTTCTTATGCAAATGCGCTGGAGTTTTATCTTGATCGCGTGAAGTGCGACGTGTTGACACTCGAGATGAAGGACCGCCGCTTTGCCGAAATCGAGCTTCTGGGCGCTTGGAAGGGCAAGACGCGCAAAAAATTTGCTGTGGGCGTCGTGTCACATCGGACACTCAATGCAGAAACCCCTACTGAGGTGGCGGACGATATCCGAAACGCGTTAAAATACGTAGACGTGGAGAACCTTGTCGTTACATCTGACTGCGGATTTGGTCGTCAGGGCGCTAATCGCCTCGTGGCTTTCTATAAGAGCGCCGCTGCCGCACAGGGAGCCAATATTGTGCGTCGGGAGTATGGGCTGCCGGAAACTTATGTACCTTGCGCCGACCCGCAGCTCATTCAGGATGTCGTGCCCGCAACATTCGAGGACCTGGCCAAAAATGGCCCTTCAGAACGGTCGCCATCGGTACAATCGAACGCCAGAGAGGAGCCGGCGCACGGGCATCAACCACCCGCGTTCCGAGAAGCGGGAACGCATGCTGGGGAGGCACGCCGCTTTTCGGAGCTTCTTCGCGAACGGCGCTAAAATAGTAGTCTTGCCCCGCTGCTGCTGTAGCCAAGCCTTCTCGGTTATTCAAGGCAGTGGTGGGCAAACTGCATCATCAAGCAGCAGACGCATCGGAACTAAATCCAGCACGGATCCGATCCGACGAGCGGTCAAGTTCCGTCAGGCGTCGTGCAAGTTCGCGATGTGTAAGTTTTCCATCTTGTTTGACGATGTTGCCGTTAATGATAACGGTGTCTACGTTGGCAACTCCGGCATGGAGCACGATCGCCGCTATCGGATCTGCGGCAGCCCTCATGTTGATGTCACTCTTTCGCAGAAGTACAACGTCGGCTTGCTTGCCGGGGGTGAGCGAGCCGATCCGTCGGTCAAGCCCTATACATTGAGCTGACTTGATCGTCGCAAGTTCAAGCGCCTGTTGAACGGTAATTGTCAGGCGGTCCGGCATCGTTTCCCGCTTGTGAAATGATTCGTTCACCAATGCTCGCTGCGTTTGGATGAGGAAGCGCATTTGCGTGAACATGTCCGTGCTAACACCGGCGACCACATCAGTTCCAATATTCAGGTTTGCGCGGGCGGCGAATGCGGCCCCTGTAGGCGGAAGCCCTAACCCCATTTGCATTTCAATTTCTGGGGTGATTGACACACTCGCTCCATTGTTAGCTACAACTCTGAACTCATCAGGTGTCAGAAAATTCGCGTGAACCAGGTTAATGTCGGGACCGAGCAAATGCTGTTCAGCGAGGCTCTGCATCGATTGCGGACGTGGTCCGTGCTTCGCACACGCCACGTGGAACGATGCCGATAAGTCAAGATCACGCGCGAACCTAATGTCCGCTTCGGCGGTTCCCGGCGCGAAGTCCGTACCACGTATGGCCAGTGCCATCGTTACCAATGCGTCACTAGAGGATAGTCGTTTCCTGCGCATCCTCCTGGCGTCGACCGGATGAGGCTCCTTGGTGCCAAACAAGGTCATCGGGGTACCGTACGCAAATATCGCCCGAATACCCGCGTCCCGAAGCGCATCCACTGCCGCATCCGCGTGGGCCGGCGTGTTGACGATATGGCACCAGTCGAAAAGGGTTGTTACGCCAGAATTAATCTGATCGAGCGCTCCGACGAGATTACCGATGTATGCATCTTGCGGCGTATACAGGTTGACAACTTTTCCGATCAGTACGCCGAAATAATGATCGAGTGTCCAATCCGCGGCAATTCCGCGCAGCGCCGTCTGCCATAGGTGAATATGTCCCTTGATGAAGCCTGGCATGGCAATCATGCCTCGGCCGTCGATTTCCTTAACAGCCCAACTTCCCACGTTGCGGCCTACCGCGACGATCTTGCCGTCGTCAATCAGTAAGTCGCCCGCCTCGATAATTCCGAGCGCAGGATCCATTGAGACGATCGTTGCGCTCTTGACCCGTATTCGAGACAACGATCCACCTCGTCATCCGTGTCATTCTGGACGCAGCAGTCCAGCCGCGTACCGGCTCGGCCCCGCGGCCGAGCCGTCGTCGTTCGGTTACGCGTTCGCCGTCCCTAGTCGTAATTCTTCTTGCAGACCGGCACTTCACGGCCGGGCAGCCCAATTCTGTCGAAAACGGCTTTCGAGAAACCAAGCCTCTGGTCTACGTTCGGCACGACCTGGACGACTTTACTGACCAAATCGCCGTTCTTGTCTTTGACGGCCTCAGTGACGAAGCTCGTTCCGATTGCTTGGCGGTTCTCGTCGAGCTTTATCTGTCCATTCGGAGCGTCGAGCACAAGCGATGCCAAGGCTGCCCGGTATTTCTTCTGGCCGTCGCTGAGGTCGCCGTTGACCTTGTCGAGCGCAAGGAGCCCGGCTTCCGTCTCGTCGTAATAATTGGTTGCACAAAGCGAAGGGCCGGTGAACCGATTTTTGAAATAACCTTCGTTCGGGGCCTGCTGGTAGGCTTTTACGAACGCTTGCCACCTCGGGTCGTCCCAGGTGTCGGCTTGGGGCCCTGCGGAGGCGGTACCCAGCAGTACCTCCTTCGCCTTGCCCTTCGACGACAGCACCGTCTGGTCGACCATGATCGAGCCGCCGATAAGCTTGGCGTTGCCGCCAGCCTGCTCGTATTGGTTGAGGAAGTTCAACGCGTCAGCACCGCCGAGGCCGAGATAGATGGCGTCAACGTCTAGCGACAGCAGCTGCGGAATGTAGGAGGCGAAGTCCTTGGTACCGAGAGGCACCCAGAGACGCTTAGTGATCTGACCGCCGGCCGGGCAATAATCCAGCGCAAGGCCGAACACCTGCGTGTAGATGAACGCATAGTCCTCGCCGATTGTCGCGATCTTCTTGTAGTGCTTGACATTGTAGATGTATTCGCCGAGCCCCTTCTGCATCTGGGCGCCGTCAATGTTGAAGCGGAAGAAGTTTGGCGCTGGGTTGACATAGGTCGTCTCCAACGCACCAGAGCAGCCGTTGATGAACGTAACTTGCGGCTGGGTCTTCGCATAATCGTGTAACGCAATGCCTTCCGCGCCTGAAAGCGGGGCGATCAGGATATCCACCTTGTCTTGTTCAACAAGTTTCTTTGCAGCCCGCAGCGCCGAATCCGGACTCGCATCCGACGAGCCTCTGATGATTTCTAGTTCCTTGCCACCCGCTTTGTTGTGATGCTGCATCAACGCGAGATCGAAGCCCCGCATCCCGTCCTCGCCGAGTGCGGTGTATGTCCCCTCTAGTGTCGAAAAGACTCCGATTTTGATCTTATCGGCTGCATGGGCCGGACCGCCTAACGCGGCGACTGCCATAAGGCTGGCCGCGAGCGCAACTCCGCCTGACGTTCGCATTCTGTGTTCCTCCCGGGCATCTGTTTTTGGGTAACCGTTGCGAATGCCGTTTGGCGGGCGTTTCTTGACCGTGTTTTCCCGCTGGTACCGCCATCGCAATTCAATCGTAGCAGCGTCGGCGCTGATTTTAAAGCCATTGGCCTCAGCGAAGGCGTTTTCGCCCTCATACACTTACCCGGAATAGAGGTACTGCCGTTGTGCAGCCCCGGCCAATTCGTACACAGCAAACAAAAAGAACCCGGCGCGACAGATCGCGACCGGGGTCTCATGGCGAGACATAGGAGGAAGCTTACGCTACATTCTGGGCGTCGGATGTGCAATCCGTTATCGTACTTCTCGATGAAGAGAGGCTCAGATCGCGAACTCTTGGAGCCAACGGGAGAGCCAAAAAAAACCCCTACGAAATTGTCGGGAGCTACTGCCTTTTGGAGCGGCGATCGTGACGCTTTCGGGCGTCAGACCGAGCGCGTCTGTCTGCTCGGAAAGGACGGTTGTCAGGTTTTGCCAGTTGAAGGCATCGGTTTGGACATGATTTTCAACCCGCCCAAACCCGGAATCCCGCGAAAGTGACGTTTTGCCAGGAATTCTTCCCCCGATTTGTTTGAAAAGAAAAAACGCTTCCGGACCGAAAACCGGTTTTTGACGTGGGTTATCCAATTTATTTTGAAATGAATTTCACAACCTCGTGAACATTCCAGAGCTAGCAATCCGCACCGCATAAATAAATTTGATGGGACCACTACATCCCGCATCAAACCTGTCGAGGCTGCGTCTGCCGTGACACGCAACGCCGTCGGATTTCAGTTAGGGTGCAGCCCAAGCTTATTCGGTCCAAAAGCTTAGATGCTGGCATTCGCACATCTGGGCACGATCCAGGCAACGCTGACAATTGCGACCTGGGAACATCCCACAGTCGGTTGATGGCTCTGGAATGTTGGCGTTGGCTAAAACTGAACGGAAAAGCAGATCGCCGAACCGCGCTTCCCTTACCAAAGGTTGTTCAAATCAACGTGCACTCCGGGACGTCACGACAGGACCCGCAACGCACTCTTTGGCAGTTATAGCCAAAAGTGCGTCCTCCGAACACCCGACAAAACACCAAGCAATAAGCCAAGATCAATAGCTGAGGCTATAAGATGTGAACGCTAGCGTTCACATCGCGCAAAGCGCGATTTGATAGGCTCCCCATTGGATCACAGGATTGCAATGGCTAACTCATCTCCCATACACCTCGCAAGGTATTTGGCTGGTACGTCTCCCCAGGATCAATCTTAGTGTTCCAGATCAATCTCCGCGATGTCACACAGATTTCGACAAGTGCTGCAGAGTATCGCATCCCGGCCGCGTAGATATGATCAGGTTTCTTGCAAAAACGACCTGATTCAAAGTCGTGTTTTTGACACGACTTTTCGGTGGTCACCGCGTCCTTTGCCGCGCGCCCATACCCTCGACCAATGCTTCCGTAACGACTGTATGAAGCAATACCTGAACGCCTGCATCGCGCAACAAGCGATCGGCAGTCTCGCGCCAGACCAGCGGGTCGTGAACACGCGTGAACGTCTTGCCGTAGCGGACCGGTGGCGTCAGACCTCCCCGGTCGCTGAGGTGTTGGACGAACTCGTCAAGGAAGCCATGCACGATTTGATTCGGCCGCGCGTTCGGATCATCAGACGCTTCGTACATTCCGCATATAGTGCCAGACAGACCAGCTACTGCACCGCCGCCGCAGAAGCCATAACGCTCAAGCAGAACGACCCTGAGTCCCTGGCGCGCCGCCGTAACCGCCGCAGCAACGCCAGCGGCACCACCGCCCACGACGAGGATATCTGTCTCCAGAGCGATTGGCGCGCGTCGATCGGTGGGCGTTCGCAACACATTCATTCTCTTACCCCGGGGCTTAACCGATCAAATGCTTATCCACCGACCGCATAAATTTGCCGACCGATCGGATTCCCTTCAATACGAGCAGCCTGGGCACCGCCACTGACTTCTTACTCTGCGCAAACATATCAGCATCGCGAGTTTAGGGGACTCTCGCCCCGCAGTAATAGACAAACCAATCGATCACACGACGTGCGCGTAGCTTGGAAATATGTTTAGCGAATTGCGTTGCACAGAATTAGCCGCAGCATCATCATGTTGAGGTGGGCTTGTTTATGACAGGATCTGTAGCCCGCAGTCCGTAGGGGAACACCAGCTTACGCCTATCGCGCTCCCAGAGAGCTTTGTCCGTCGCTTCGGGCAAGTCGGAGAAGTGTACCCACTCTCCGCCAGGATTGCGCGCAAAGTACTCGCGCCCGCTCTGTCCCTCATGATGCCTCTCGTCAAGGATGTCATAGGGATCATTCATGTCCGCCCACCAAAACATCGTCTCAGCGATTGCAGGATCTATAGTCAGTCCGATCTGCCGGCGCCGCTCGATTTCGGCCTCGTATTCGTCAATGTCGATCATTTTGTGATTGTAAATGGCCAGGCTAGCTCGCACCGCTCCCGCTAAATTCCCCGCTGCTTGGTAGACGGCTACACCATAGGGCCCGTCAGGCACCTTCACGTCGGTGAGAGTGCCGAAATCCTTCATCAGAGCGACGGTAGGTTCAATGAAGCCGCGGATCCTGTCATCGAAGCCTTCTGCTAGCGAGAACGCGCCACAGACGCAGTCCTCGTCACACGGCCAACGAGACACCTTCTGACCGACGACAAACTCGACTAAGGCTGCGACAGCTTCATCTAAGTTTCTCTTGACAAGGTCTTTTTCATTTTGAGTTGGCATCGCCATCTTAAATACTCCTTATTAAAGTTTTATTGCAGGCAAACCTGCAACGGCTACAATTGCCTACGCGCACAGTGCAACGTCGGATCCGGCGCTAGCCGAATGATCTCTGATCAGGCGCACAGCCTCCAGCGTGAACTCCCGCGTAAACTTCCGCCTCTCCATAATTCACCTCCAGCTCCATCAAAACACCTAACTCGGTGTCGGCGGAACCGGGTGCAGGCCACAGGTCATATCGCGAAAGCCACGTTTCTCCGTTTCCGGCCTTGGTATGATTGGCGTCAAAGCTACGAAACGAGCGATCCCTGTGGGACGAAGGTTTTCGAAAATCCACATTCTTCGCTTCTGTTGCTATGCCAATAAATCTCTACAAACCCGTCGCTTCGAACGAGGAGGCGGGAAAAGCTCAACTCGCCAGGCTGCTCTACAAACGCTGCAAACTCGATAGCCCCTTCGATCAGCCAGCGTGAAATCATCCTGTTAAGCAGCTCTGGAGAGCAAGTGTCTTCCGTATCGTAAGCATCCCCTCCTTCCCCTTTCCATTCGTTCATGAGCTGATCAGAAGCTTCATCTAAGAAGACGGTGCGGCCGTCCTTGAATTCAAGGATGATCCTATCGGGGTACGCGTAAGGATAAGGAACGTCGTGCAATTCGTTAGCACACACTCTACCGGCAAGTTCTACGAACTGTCGTGAGCCAGGGTGGAAATCGCTGTGAAACTTAAATTTATTGAGACATTTGACCAACGAGCTGACATCTCCTTTGTAGTCGCCGCCGACTGTAATCGTTCCGTAAGCATCTAGCATTTTGCAATCTCCGTGATGTTTTCAATAATTGGGCTCTTTCAGTTCCCCTCTTCGCCAATATTCCAATTGCCTCAGCAATTTATCCGCTGAAAGCAGCACAGCGCGTCTGCTGCGCCGCTCGTCCCCCGCATTTTGGCTAACGGCTGCAATCGGATGAACTCATATTCCAAACTTGGTTGAAAGCGTCTCCCAAGAACTCGGCATAGATTTTTTTGTAAGTCTCGTCATCGACTCAGTTCCTGCCACTCCACAGGACTGAAATCAATGAACTCCCGCCCTTTCAACTGGCGTGTTTTTCAACGGAATCGGCCAATTCCGGACTCATGTGCCCCAGCAAACAATCTCTCTATTCGATCACCTGATCGGCTCGCGCGAGCAACGACGGCGGCTCGGTGAGACCAAGCGCCTTCGCAGTCTTGAGATTGATCGCCAGTTCGTACTTGGTAGGTGCCTGCACCGGCAGGTTGGCCGCCTTCTCGCCTTTGAGGATGCGGTCGACATAGCCCGCCGCTCGCCGATATTGTTCGGTCGTGTCAGGCCCGTACGAAGCCAGTCCGCCGTTGGTGACGAAATAGCGGAAAGGGTAGACCGCAGGCAACCGGTGCCGAGCCGCAAGCATGATGATTAGTTCGCGATAGGTCACTGCCCCCGTACTGGCCGTCACGATCAGGCCGCCGTTCGGCGCGCGTGCGAACGCAGCGATGTCCCGCTCGATCTCGCCGCCGTCGCGCTCGTCAATCGGGCTTAACTCCACTCCGAAGGACGGCGGCGCCATGGCCTGGATCACGGCAAACTGGCCGATCCCGGCGGCTATGGCAGGATCGCGAAGGATGGCAATTCGCGTCAGGTTGGGCGCAATCTCTTTGAACAGTTCGAGCCATTTTCCGCTTAGGCTGTATTCGAACAGCGTAAACCCCGTGGAGTTGCCACCTGGGCGCGCTAGGCTAGCGACGAAGCCGGCCCCGACCGGATCGATGACATTCACGAACACGATCGTCACGGTACGAGTTGTTTGTTGCAACGCTGCGACGCTCGTACTGGCAGAGGCCAGAATGACGTCCGGTGCGAGCGCCACCAATTCGGCCGCGTATGTGCGATAGCGGCCGGCATCGCCCGCAGCCCAACGGTAGTCGATCCGCACGTTGCGGCCGTCGGTCCAGCCCAACTCTTGCAGCCCCTGCGCAAAGACCGCAAGGCGAGCCTGTCCTTCCCGGTCGTCGGCGGCCCGGCTCTCGAGCACGCCGACGCGACGCATCCGGTCGGCCTGCTGCGCGCGCACGGCGCGCGGCCACGCGACCGCTGCGCCGCCAAGAACGGTGATAAATTCGCGCCGCCGCATGGGCCCCTCAGAACACACGTCGTCCAAGGTCCTAAGCGTAGCACTTTGCGACCGCGCGGCGAGTTAGAAATGGCACCCCCACCTGCCTCAGACGTCGATCAGGCCGAATGTCGTCTTCGGGTCAAACGCGTCATTTGAGCGATGTCGGCATGTCTGCTTCACCCCCAACTACGGACCTGTCACAGCGATGCAGCGAACCGACGCTTTGGGCCAAAAGCAGAAGTCGTCAGCATTCTACACCTGCTCCCTCGCATGAGCGCACCCTTATGACGCCAGCTCGCCGAGCAGCGCCTTCGCCTCCTTCAGATCGAGCGTATTGAAGCCTTTCGTGAACCATCTGCAGACCGGCGTGATTCTGCATTCAGCCAGTCACGCCCTTGGCTGCTGATCGCGCTACGAGCCAGAAGCCAGGAGCCGTTGCGCCTCTTCAATCTCCGGCATTTCTGGCGTCGGTGAAAAGCCTTCGAGTGCGGGGGCGAGGACGGCGTGAGCGTCTGTTGGGCGGCCGGTTGATTTGTAGAGTTTCGCGAGCGCGAGCGCCGCGCGCAGTTCAAAACTGCGGGTGCCTTGCCGCTTCGCGACTGCGATAGCCGTCTGGAAAGCTTTTTCGGCCGGCGCGGGGTTGGCGGGGTCGCACTCGAGCATGATTTCGCCGCGGGTCCGGTTGAGCTCCGCTTCGAACGCGCGGTAGCCGAGGCGATCGGCCGTCGCCAGCGCTTCATCGAGGATCGCAACGGCGCGAACGCGATCGCCCGCCCGCGTTTCGGCGTCGGCCAGCGCGATCTTGTAGAGCCCGTCGAAATTCAGGAGGTCCTGCTGGCGCAGGCCTCGACGCCGCGGCGCATGTCGGCGAGCCCCTCGCCAAGCGCGCCAAGTTCAGCCGTCGCCAAGCCTTCGAAAAACGCCCCATACGCTCGCCACAACGGCAGATCATGCTCACGCGCGAGACGGGCGGTCTCAGAACCGTTCTGCGCGGCGCGCGCCCTGTCGCCTCGCATCAAATCGAACATCGCCGCGTGTAATTTCGCATACGGGTGCGTGCCGATATGGGCCACGCTCGCGAGCCGCTCGTGCGCGCCGTCAACGAGGGATACCGCGCGCCTGACGTGTCCGAGCGGCCATGACGCGATCGCCAGGTAGCACATTGCCGCGACGCCGGCGTCTTGCCCGAAGCGAAAGGCCAGATCATCGTCCTGGCCGGGTTGGAACAGAGTAAGCGCGCGCTCCAGATGATCGCGCGCTTCCGCGTATTCTCCGGCGAAACAGTGAGTGGTCCCGACGACCCGATGCGCGACACCGGCCTCAGGCAAATCGGGTCGCGCCGCAACGCCAGCGAGGAAGGCCGCCGCGTGCGTTCGCATCGACGGAAGATCGCCCCGCACATAGCTGCCGACCCATAAGCCGTAATCTGCCGCCAACCGCCCCGGCGCATCCTCGTCCCCGGAAGCCGATTTCCGGGCTCTAGCGAAGGCCTGCATTGTTTCCGGCGCCCCATGGCCTCGCGCCGCTATGAGCGCGTTGCCATAGGCGGCGTGCAATTGCGTCAGCCACTGACTTACGGCGGCCATGCGGCCTGGCGCACGCCGCGACGTCTCGCCCGCCTTGTCCGCCATGGCGATCGCCTTCCCGAGATGGGCGATCGCCTCCAGGAAGGCCGAGCGGCGCAAAGCCTGGTCCCCCGCCTTGCCCCACCATTCGATGGCAAGATCGTCGAGCCCGGCCTCGGTGAAATGATGGGCGATCGCTTCGGGCTCGGCGTTCGCGTCTCGCAACGCCTCGGCGGCGCGGCGGTGAAGCGCCTGGCGGCGGCTCTTGAGCAGGCTCTCGTAAGCCGCGTCCTGTATCAGCGCATGCTTGAAACGAGGCGGCGGTCGGAGGGGCCCCGTCCGACGAACAGGAGGTCGGCTTCCCTGAGCCGATCAACGCCGATTGCAGGCGCGGCTCGTCGAATCCGGTGGCGATTGACGACACCTCGCTTAGCAGCCGGTAAGAATCGCGCCCCAGCACCGCCCCGATCTGCGCCGCCTCCCGCGCCTCGCCGAGCCGGTCGAGCCGCGCGGCCAGCGATTGCTGCAAGGTCGGCGGGATCGCCTGTGCGCCGCCCTGCGCGTTGCGCTCAGCAGGAGCTGCGTCACCTCCTCGACGAACTGGGGACGCCGCCGGTTCGCTCGCCCACTCCATCGATCGTCTCGTCGGAGAGCGCATGCCGGCTCGCGATCTCACCGACCATACGGCGCACCTGCGCCCGGTCGAGCGGCGCGAGCGAAAGGACGCCGTGGTGCGAGCGCATCGCCCAGGGCGCCGGAATTCCGGTCGCGTGGTGGCGACGACGAACAAAGGAGACTGCGCGCCGCGCTCGGCGAGCCGGGCCATGAGATCGAGTGAAGTCGGGTCGGCCCAATGGAGATCCTCGAAGGCGAGCACTACCGGCTGCGAACGCGCGCCCGCGAAACCCAGGTCTATCGCCGCCAGTTGCCGACGCCGAATTCCCCGGGCAGAATTTGGCCCGGCTAACCTCCCTCAGCGGATGTCGACCAGCGGCCAGCAGGGGCGCGCATCGGCCGCGTCAGGCGGATCAGCCTCAAAGTGTTCTCTAGGTCGGCGAGACGCCCTCGTCGGTCGCGTCGGCGCCGCCAAAGCGAGCCTGCCCCATTCCGCGAGCGGGTGCAGGGGCGTATTCTGAAGTAGTTTATAGGCTGTCCACTCGACCCAGGTGTTACCCTACCCGGCGAGTTTTGCGCGGAACTCCTCGATCAGACGCGACTTGCCCGATTCCGGGCTCGCCGACGATCTGCACGAACTGGCCTTCGCCTTCGAGCGCGCGCGACCAGCGGCGCGTCAGCAGCGCAAGCTCGTCCTCGCGGCCGACCAGCCGGCGTCCGGGCGCGCGCCCCGCCGCGCCGACCGCCGCTGCTTGCTCGAACCAGCGACAGCAGCGCCCACCGGTCCAGCACACCTCGAGGTCGATGCGCGCCCTTGTCTCGACGAGCCAACCCCCCTGCTCGTCTGCCGCTGCACGCACGCGGACACACTCCAGCACACCGTCCCCGGTTCGGCCGCCGCCTGCACCCGCGCCTTAAGGCTTGGCGGCTTGCCGTGAAACACTTCGCCGTGCCGACGACGACAAAGCCGCTCTCGAGGCCGATGCGGGCGGCAAGCTCGGGCGCTCCGGCATCCGGCGTTCTGGCGTTGAGGTCGGCGAGCGCCCGCTGGATCGCGAGCGCCG
>CAWDZD010000065.1:0-28557 GCA_963806465.1 uncultured Alphaproteobacteria bacterium
CCAATAAAATCAGGCATTTATTCAACTTTACGAAAAAGTTCAGTTCTGATGGGGTAACGATCGGGGTAACGTGGGGCCTGGGGAGAAGCCATCATGCAAGCTTTCTGTACCAGTCCGAGTGAAATCTCGCTGGTGCTTCGGCCGTCCGACGCCAGGTGGCTCAGCGAAGAAATGTCGTTCCTGGCCGAGCTTTATCGCAGCAAAGCCGGGGGCAGCGAGCGCCAGTTCGGCGAAGACAACAACGTGGCCTTAGCGTCGTTCTTGGAAACGGCGGGTAAATGCCAACAGTTGTCGGTAGCGCTACAACAGGCCGACCGTCGCGGCTACCGCCGCGAAGACGACGGCCCTCCATCGGATCAACCCGTCGGTACTTCCCCAGACATCAATCTGTCGCATCGAGCGTTGGCTTCTCCTAGTACAGCAATCTCCTCCGGCTCCGCCGAAGACCCTACTCGGCGCGTGCGGCACACGGCTAAACCGCGTGCGGCAAAAAAGAAAAAGGGCTCAAACGCCACCAGCGAACGGCGGTCTAAAGCCAAGCGCGTGGATTTTTAGCCCGAACGGGGAGTCCTATAAGCGCAGCGGCCGGGTGTTCCCGCACCCGACCGCCACTTGCCACAACGCAGCGGAGCAACAGGCGCGTCATGACCGAAAGAACTCATAGCAAAAACTGAGCGACATTCCGCTTGACCGGTAATACGAGGCGGCGTCGATCTCCTTTTTCCTGTATTATTTGATAGCGATTCGTCTTTTGTCCCACAACGATGCGCAGTTCTCCGTTCAAAGTTGTTGTTGCTTCTTTTAGGCGTGGGGCTCAAGGGCCGATCGATGGGAAACTTGGACCGCCTTTACCGCCAGCTGGCCGAGCGAACTTCCGCCGGATCAGATGAAAATGAGCTTGCCGACGAAGAAGCAGTTCGTCTTGGCAGCGCGACAGCTACTGTTCCTCCAAAGGCTCACGGCGCTCTGGAACTTGTGTATCAAGCAGCCGAAGTGATTAGTCGCATCGAAGACCGGGCCAACGAGACGGAAAAGACCTTAAGTCAAAACCTAGAGCTTGCACAAAAGCGAATTGCGGAGCTGGAAGCAGATCTGCACTCGTCTGAGCGACGCCTCACCGAAATGCAACTGAAGCTTAAGGAGTTAGAGGAGATTTCGAGGACTGATCGATCGCGCCTTGAAGTAGCCGAAAAAAGGATTTGTGAACTTGAGATGCGGGCTAGAACAGCCGAGGCTCTGGCCAAGAACAATTCACACACCTTAGCTCGGATTGAGGAAGCGATACGCACTCAAATCCTCGAAAAACGATTGCCGACAAACAAGTTGACGCTCTCCGGGTAGCGGAATTTTTGAGGGGCGGTTTCGGCGGCCTTTTCGTTGACTCCCGGAGGGCATTCCGTCTGAATCCTGAACTCTTACCACTATGCGCCGTCGTAATACCCAACTCGGAATTGTGGCCGCAACAATCATCGTTGCGATTGTTGTAATCTTGCTGATATCCAATGTTGAGCCCGTTGACCATCAATGCGCTTGGCAATTTCCCAAAATAATTAGCTGTTTGCTTAGCGCTCGCGAGACCTTGTCATCCGGACTTATTGCGACGGGAGGCGCCGTTTTTGCCGGCTGGCTGGCATATAGTGCGGCAATAGAAAGTAGCGATCGTGCTCTAGCGGAAGCCCGAGCCGCAAAGCGAGCGGCACTTGAAGAACAGTTCAACAATTACGCCACCGACATTGACCGCCTACGATTGGCGAGAGCCTACCTTGGAAATTCTTGCAAACAATTTTCCGCCTACGACACAAGGGTCGCCATCAATAGGCTTTGCGTCCGCGCTCCGACAAGTTCATGCGAGAGCACTTGACGTTGTGAGTTCTTCCGCCATTCGAGCGCCGTTCGGATATGGCGCACAAATCTCAACTGTAATAACCCGGCTGGAAACGCTCGGCGAAAGGATCGAGAGCACGCTTCTTCAGCAATCGGCGATAGACCAGGATGCGACCTGGAGCGGACAAATATTCGAAAGATTGAGGGGATACGAAGTTTGGCTGAGCAGATCGCCTCCGATATTCCGGTTCACGAAAAACACTTGCTGCGCTTGGCCCAGGAACGCGACACGACTAAATAGGAGGCGAGGGGGGCCGCCTGGGCGGGCGGACTTCCGGTGGCAAATCCGGTGGCAATGATTGCAAGCTTTCGGGTTATGAGCAGCGACAAGGAAGTCTCGTGCCGGTCGCCGCTCGGCTGCTCATGGCATCCGCAGCACCGCTGTCTGGATGAGGGGAAAGCTATGAAAAGCGTAACAACGGTTAGTCGCGCGACCGTTTACGAAGCTATGGCGCTGGCGGTGTTTGCAGGAATGGTCGTTTTTTTCGTCCATGTGATCGTGCCGCTCATAGCCGCGCGGGGCTGACGACATGCCCGCGACGAGGCGCGTTGCACCGCCCTTGGACAATTGACTCCCGCTGAGCATTCGGCCTGAATGGGCGACGTGCTCTCTATCTTTGTGACTTAAAGCCCCGACCGGACCCGTTCTGGCTGGGGCTTTTCATTGGCTGACGGTGACTCGACTCCGCATTGGGCTGACCCTATCTAAACGCTAGGAAATCAGTGCCTTTGCGTAGGATTTGTGCCGTGTCCCGTCCCGATTGGTCGCGCCCTTTACCGCGGCCCCTGACCGTCCCCACCGTCATGAAGCTCTCCACCCTCGCCGATGTGCGGGACTTGGTCGGGCGGCATGTCTCAAGTCAGCTGGCCGCGGCGGCACAAGGCGAAAAGGACCTGCTCGAAATCTGCGTATCGCTTCGCTTGGTGCTGGCGCTCGAAGGCGTCGAATGCCTGATGAAATGACGGCGCGCCGCTTTCCGCAACCCTGGACCCTCGAAGACCACAACAACGCATGCTTCGTCGTGAAGGACGGGAACGGCCTTGCGATCGCGTATGTCTACTACGAAGAAGACCCAGGCCGGCGCACGGCCGCCAATCTGATGACCAGACGAAGCGCGTCGCATCGCGGCCAATATTGTCAAGCTGCCGGGGTTGCTTCTTAGTCTTGGCCAATGACTCAGCCGCGGCCGTGGAATAAGATCACGCGGGAACGCTGGGAGAGAGCCTCCCCCGCCGTAACCGGGGGCGCCGATGACAAAATCCCAATGCGCGCCGTCGGCGCCTCCCAGACTTCGCGCGCGCGATTGCCCGGAACAGAAAATTGCCGATGAGATCACTTCTCAAAGGGGATATCCATGCGGTGCGGGGCCATAATCGTCCTGCTGTTGGGTGTGGTTATTTTTTCTAAGGCGCAAGCAAATACCCTTATCATTGTGCTTCGAAACGAAAATCTCGCCTTTGTCGCCGCAGACTCTCAAGTCGCCGACGATGACGGGCTTCCAAATGGGAGCGCCTGTAAGATTAACATCACCAATAACCACGTGTGGGCGTTTGCAGGCATTTTTCAAGAAGGGGGAGGACCATTTAACGCGCGAATCAGTGGGGAGACCGCAATAGGGGCGGGCGGCACGTTGCAAGAAATTTCGTCTAGATTCGAGAACACTGTCACCGGTGACCTGAAAGGGTTCCTGTCTCGATTTAAAACCAATAAACCGGAACAATATGCGCGAGCCTTCAAAAATCATCGGGTGCTCGTGAGTGTACTCTTCGAAAGAAATGACTTTGTGACTACGGAGTTCAACCTCCCAAACAGCGATCTTCCGCAGAACATTGAAATAATTCGCCACGCTTGTCCTGGAGATTGTCCTATTAACGGACCCGTTATGTTGGCTTTCGGCGATCATGATGCCGTCGAGCCAGAACTCGATCGTTCTCCGAATTTCTGGGATTCCAAAGGAGTCATCGCCGGGGTGAATTATTTGATGGAAATCCAACATCGCGCTACGCCCAATTCTGTTGGGCCACCAGTTTCCATTATAGGAATGGATCATACCGGAGCCCTGCAATGGGTGCAGAAGGGCAAGTGCGACTAGCGGGGACTAGCAGGCTGTTGAAGAAGTGGGTCGCGGTTTGGCTGATTGAGTGATTTACTTTCTCCGAAACGATTTGGAGGTTAGGTGATGCGGGGTGGGGATAAGCGGACTGGCGAGCTTTTCAGCTACGTCGACCTTGAGAAGCGGGTTCGGTCGGATCATCCGCTGAGAGCGATCAGAGGGCTTGTGAACGAGGCGCTGGTCGCGCTGGAGCACGAATTCTTCGCGCTTTATGCGCCGATCGGGCGGCCGTCGATCCCGCCGGAGAAGCTGCTGCGAGCGATGCTGTTGCAGGCGTTCTATTCAATCCGGTCGGAACGGCAGCTGATGGAGCGGCTGGAGTATGATCTGCTATTCCGCTGGTTCGTCGGAATTGGGGTCGATGCTGCCGTGTGGGACCATTCGGTGTTCTCAAAGAACCGTGACCGGCTGCTCGAAGGGAATATCGCCGCAAGGTTCCTGGCGGCGGTTCTGGATCAGCCGCGGGTGAAGAAGCTGCTATCCACCGAGCACTTCACGGTCGACGGGACGCTGATCGAAGCGTGGGCTTCGTTGAAGAGCTTTAAGCCACGGGACGGATCGGACGAGCCGCCGGCCGGTGGCGGGCGCAATACCGAAGCCGATTTCCACGGCAAGAAGCGGTCGAACGAGACGCATGTCTCGACGACGGATCCCGATGCACGGCTCTACCGCAAGGGGCCGGGCAAGGAAGCCAAGCTCTGCTTCATCGGCCATGGCTTGATGGAGAACCGCCATGGCCTTCTGGTTGATGCTTGCCTGACGCCGGCTGACGGCCATGCCGAGCGGGTAGCGGCGCTCGCCATGATCGAACCGCGCGCCGACCGACCGCGCGCGATCACGCTCGGTGCCGACAAGGCCTACGACGCGGAAGACTTCGTCAATGAGCTGCGCTCGATGACAGTGACACCGCATGTGGCGCAGAACACCAGCGGCCGAAGTTCGGCGATCGACGCACGCACGACGCGGCACGGCGGCTATGCCGTCAGTCAGCGCGTCCGCAAGCGCATCGAAGAGGCGTTCGGCTGGATCAAGACGGTGGCCAGGCAGGAGAAGACGAAGTTCCGCGGTCGCGGCCGCGTCGGGTGGGCCTTCGCCTTCGCTGCCGCCGCCTACAATCTGGTGCGATTGCCGAAGCTCATCGCGGAAAATGGTTGATGGCAAAGCTTCCCGCCTTCGCCAAGGCTTTTGCCGCTCGCTGGCGTATCGTCGAGACAGGCTTCGCATGCGATGGTGCCTGACTTCTTCAACGGCCTGCTAGATGAAACACCCCCAACTGATCGCGGGCCTCATCTATTCCTCTTCCATCCGTCACCCCTCGGCGCCCCGCCCCGCACTCCATCGCGTAACCTAAAGTCTAACTTCAGATTGTTAGCTACTTGCTACATAATATGGCTCGTCACGGTAGCGAGCTACGTCAGTGCAATTGATTATACAGATTGCACCCTTGCTTGTTTTGCTCGTTGCAGCCTTCGGCTGCGGCTACGGACTCCGCGACTACATATCGCGGCGCCGGCATGTCATTGCGCGCAAAAAATTCCTTGAAGAACACCCTGAGTTCGGGCCGCCCTGAAAAAAGCCCCGACCATTTGCGGCCGGGGCAATCACGGGGAAGTCACGCGTCTGCGCGCGCCATCAGAGAGACGGGCGACGTATAGCTGATTCTCGAACTTCATCGGTTTCTGGCTGCGATTTGTTCAGGCGTTTGCCGACGGGTGACGTACCGGACGGGTTCCGATACCATTGATTTTATGGGAGGTTGTCATGGCTGACGGTGAGAACGGGGACGTTTTGCCAAACCTCAACGCTGAGGCCGCCGCTATGGCAATCACCGCACTCTGTGCCGCCCTCCAAACGGCGGTCGAATTCTCGATTTTCCCAGATCGCGTCAAAGTTGATGACAAATCGGCGGCGGCGCGGCTTGAGTACGTGAATAAGCAGATTGTGCGCGATGTCAAAAATCTGTTCGCGGAAAATATGTCCGCGGTCAATGAGCGAGACGGGGTTGCCGCCGCGCTTAAACTGATCGACGCCAACGACGCCGCTATTCGTAAACATATTTAAAAAGCGCTTCGCCATGTCACTCCCACGCCTCGGGCCGCTGTCGTCTAAAGGGCGGCGCGAAACAGTGCTGCATTAGTAGGAAAGCCGAGGATAGATCAGCTTCCTGTCAAACCCGTCCGACTTCCGACCGACCGCCGATTTCAGCAACAAGATAGCAATGGTCTTTGCGTCAACACCCTTGGGCACCCTGCGTTTGTCGCCGGTACGGACGCCATCTTGGTCGCAGAGGAAAACATAGTCTCCGTCCTGATACCAATAGCCAATCTCGACCACCCCGTGCGGGAAACGTGTACCGCCAGGCTTGGCGGTTTGGATGGTCAAACGATGGATTTCAGGCAAGTGCTGATAACCGGGCCGTTCGATTGTATCGTGCATCCATTTGGTCGCGCAGCCGGATCAAAGCAAGATTTCGGCGACTGAAACGCACGCTTTGTATTTCTTGGTGATGAAATGCCGATTGTGCGAATCGAAAGGCACCTGAAGGAAGGAACCGGCGCACTGTCGATTTCGGGCCGCGCCGTTCGGCTAAGGCGTAGGCTCTAAAGTCAGTCCCTTTTCGGCCTTCCGCTTCAGATATTGGCGAATGATCTGGCGGCACAATGTAGCGTTGCCAACATTGTATTCGGTCGCCAATCGCTCCAGCCGTTCAAAGTCAGGTATTTCTAGTGGGATTGTAACCGTGCGTGTTGCGCCAGCAAATGTTACCGCGCGCTGGCGGCGCGTGTACGCTCGTTGATAACGCATGTATGTGTACCCCCCATTTCCCATTTCGGAAACTCGGCTGATCCGTTCCAGTTCCGATTGGGGCAGCAGTCAAATGTGACAAGGACGAGGCTTTTTTGCAGAGGCGGACTCTGCCACGAGCAAGATCACGGCCGGCTGCTAATCTCATGACCCGCGACGAGGCCCGACGCATTGCGGCAAATATCGCCAACCTGCGAGAGTTACTAAAACGGCCGCACTATTGATTCTCACTGGCCGGTTTGGTTTGACACTCACAGACGACTCGGCCTGAATAGCGACGCGAGGGCTCTAATCCGTGCCATCGCGGGATGACATCAACTTAGCCCCGGCCGGACCCGTTCTGGCTGGGGTTTTTATTTACCTAGGTGTTTTTGGCTTTTGACATAGCTGCACTTCGAGCTGGAATATCGAGCTTGCGCCAGCGGGGGCGTTGGCGTACCCGCGACGAACGCTCCTGCTGAGCTCCCCAGCGGGCTGGAGTTGGCCCCGGCCGGACCCCAAGCTGGCCGGGGCTTGCTACTGCATGGCAGTCGGCGCGGCCTAAGCTGTCAGAATGCGCGCGGCGGCCCTAATCCGCGTGGATGCGTGGTATGTGCTCGTGATCTAGCCAGTCGAGCACCCTGTCTAATGAGCATCGATAGGGACGTTGTAATAAGCTTGGTTAAGCTGATCTCGCACCCGCTGCGCTACCGCACGGTGCCCGCGATGTTGGCCTTAGCTCGGGAAAAAAGCTGCTCGATACATTGCTTCGCTTCATCGAAGTCTTGCGACCGGTTAGCAATACGCTTCACGTCCTCGACGCATTCCTTGATTTTGCCCATAGCATCCCCCGATGCGTGCAGCGCCCAGGCTACTATAATTTTCACGGCAGCGCGGGACGCATGCCGAGGAAACGATCGAAATTAGTTAAAGTTGCCGAGCAACTGCGGAACGCCAGACGTATTGTGGCGGAGCAGATGGCGGTGGTGGCGACGGCCCGGGCCAATGGGGAACCCACTCTTGAAGCTGAAGGAACGCTCCGGACCTATCTCAGCGGCCTGGCGCACTTTGAGGCGCATGAGCGCAAAATGAGAGAAGAGGCAAAAGCCAAGAAAGGCGAGTCGCGCGCCCGGCGCGAGCAGCGGCGCCGACCTACTTAACTTCGCACGGCGGCCAATCTACTTACCCGCGACGAAGCGCGGCGGATCGCCACCAATATTGCGAAGATACCGCAGTACCGACGCGGAGATGCATCATCGTAACGGCGAGCCAGCCGGAAACCGCGCGTGGCTTTTATTTTTGGTGCCATACTTTCCCGCACGTCGCCGATAACCCCTGCTAAGATCGGACATGCACCTGGGCCAGATTGCTCCGTTCATCATTGTGGGCCTAATCGTCGGTATCTTCGGCTGGGGCGTCGTGCGCTTCTCGGCAAAGGTCGGACGCAAGCGCGTAGAACACCGCCCTAAAAAATACCGCCCACACTGACTCAGTCGTGGCCGTGGAGTAAGATACGCGGGGACGGTGGGAGAGAGTCTTCCCCGCCGTAACCGGGGCGCCGACGACATGCCCCAAAGCTCGCCGTTGGCGCCCCGCAGGCTTCGCGCGCGCGTGGGATGTGCCTGGGGGCGCACCTCGCAGACTATCGTTTCAAACTGCAGGAGTAGGCATTTGGACGCGAGCAATCTGATCAGCGTCGTGGTCGGCGGCATGATTGGGCTTGCTGGTTCGATGGTTCCACATTTATGGGAACGGCGCCGCACCAGAGAATTGGCCCGTGCGATTGCGCGGGCTTATGTATCTGGAATTTTGCGAATGGAGGAAATCCGCGATCACGTTTCTTGGTATAAACAACATATCTCTGTTCTGCAGGGTCTGGAGGGTCAGCAGGACGTCCCGCTGCCGGCGATGACAATTCTCGGCGCTGAGGACGCACAAGACGTTTTACAGCCAGCAGTGATCGCCCAGTTGGGCTTTTTGGAGCCCGATATCGCAAAAGGTATGGCGACGTTCATCAATATGCTGGATGGTCTTAGAATAGATCTTAGGGCCATTGCGCCCAGTCAGACTAACATTCTTTCGATCGCGCAAAAAACACGAATTCTTCAAGCCGATTTGGCCCTTTGGGAAGACACGTTAGCACTCGGAAAAAATTTGGTTGAGCGTCTTCAGTAGTGCGATCTCCTACATCCACTGTGTAGAATGTGCCTGACAAGGGCGGAAAGGAAAGGGAGGGAAAAATGGCCGAAGAAGTGTTCAGCGACAATCTTGCTCCGGGCAACCGCTTCCGGCATCTATTTCTTGTGCGGGATGATGGCCGCGCGCGAGATGTACGCGAAGAGCTATTTCGCTCTCGCGTCGCCGAGAAGGCGCTACTCGATCAGACCGTAATGGGGATGATTGCAAGCAACTACCAAGCTGTAATGACGCCTGACGGGCTTCGGGGCCAAGCCACGCAGCAACCAGTGGGTTTCCGAGCCCATGAGGGGCAGAAATCATAGTCATCTATTCCTCACCCACTCGCCATCACCCGGCTCCGGCTTCGGTGCGCCTTCCGCCTCGTCGATTTCAGCAACAAGGTTGCGATAGTTTTTGCATCAACGCCGTCGGGCACCGCGTGTTTGTCGCCGGTGCGGACGCCATTCTGGTTGCAGAGGAAAACATAATCCTCGTCCTGAAACCAGTAGCCAATCTCGACCGCGCCATAGGGGAAGCGTGTGCCGCCAGGCTTGGCCGTCTGGACGGTTAGGCGATGAATCTCAGGCATGCCTTGTTTGGAAGTAACCGGGTGGATAGATAATCTCGGCGCGATTGAAGCTATTGCGCGACGCTTCGGTGCGCGCGAATCTGAGCATCATAAGCGCGTAGCGAACGGCGCAAAGCAGATCGTCATTTTCAGCAAACACCTTGCCGTCACGTCGATGATAAAGATTGAACTCCTCCCAGAAGTCATTCAGCTCGCGAAACACCTTGAAGCGGCCGGATTTCATTCTGTCCAACCATGCAATCAACCCGGCCTCGACGCTGACACCTTTATCCGCGAACTGAGCATGTTCCCAGAGCATGTCTAGGCCTTGATCCCGGTACTGTTCCATCAACGGAACGCCGGCACCTTCGAGCGTCTGTCGTCTGCCGTCTCGCGGCCACGCCCAGCGAAGGTTACCCCAGTGCCTGAGAGTGGCCGCGTGCATGATCGGCGTGCTCTCCTTCTGGCGAAAGGCACGGATCAGATAAACAATGTCGTGGTCGCGATCCCACGCCAGTTCGCAAGCAGCGAAGTTGTGGGTCCAGCCGAAGTCCATGCCACCGATGCGCGGCCAGTGAGCGGGTATGTCCCGGTGGTCGCAGGCAATGCGGTCTTGAGCTATCGGGAATATCCGCCCCGAGCCCATGGTGGGAATCCCTTTAGTCCGAGCTTCCCGTTCATGCTCGCCGTAGCTCTCGGCGATCTGCTCTTTTTGCTTCTCGTCGTAATGGTCGCAATCATCGAGGGTCATCATGACGAGATCGCGGTCGGACGACCTGTCATACATGAAGCGCCGGACAACTTCTGACACGCCCTGCAATGGCGTGAAGGTTGACCATACAAGGCCGCGAGTGGCATTCGTCCGCGTCAGTGCTTCCGAATAGATCTCAATGGGTGCTTCCTCGTCGAGCGCGACGTAATCCAATGTGCTTCCCTGGAATTTCTCACGACCGGCGGAGTAGGATTTCAGCGTTACAGTCGATATGCCGCCGGAAGCATGAGCAACGCGAATAATATCGACAAGGTCGGCAATGCCTCGGGCCGTAATGACATCGACGATCGCGTCCTTGGGAATGGTCCCAGTGCCATGCTCGCTGGTTTTGCCGAGCAAGAGTTTTTGAATAGAATCGCGGACGACCTCGTTAGATTCGCCCGCGACCCACCCATCGGTTGCCTTGGCGAAGCGACGCCCTGGCCACCACGGGGGGTATCGGCCGCTGGCGTGACAAGCGACTTCAATGGCAGATGCGAGCGTCTTGCCTGATTGATTGGCCGCCATCAGCAGACGCTCCCTCACGGAAGCGCCCGCCGTGAAAAATGCTAATTGTTTCGCGTATGGCTTGAAGTAGGCGAGCTTGTCTTCAGTTAAGCGCCTCGTCTTCTCTTCTTTCAACGCGCTCAGAAGAGCTTGCGACTTGCTCAACGAAAGCGTTGTTAAGGCGGTCGATGAGCTTGTCAATTTCATGGTCCGGTAGCTCGCTCAATTTGTTATCGTGTGAAATCTCGAACTCGCGAGGCAATAAGCTCGCAATCATCGCGCAGTAGCGAGCGGGCTCCTCGACCCGCATTATGCGGATTGCTCCGATACCTTCCTTCTCGAAGTCCTCAAGCAGCGCATCGATGAACTTTTCGTTCAACCAAATGCGCTTCCTCGCTTGCTTGCGGCTGTCGCCTTTTTTCAGGCCCATGCTATTTCCTTACTGCAGAGTGGATTTGGCGAAACATTAGTGACTGTAAGTGCACCGACGAGGTGCGGTCGTTATCGAACAAGAATTCAAAAATCCTATTGGCGAAATTACGGCGGCGCGCCGCGAAGCTGTGGGCTTCTCAGCTCCTTCCATTTCCTTCACGCCAATGGAAGATTGGGTTATGGCGCAGCTATCAAAGACGATCACTCACGCCGTGAAGCGTGTTAGGCGTCACTGTGTTCGACAAAGCACAAAATTGCGCGTTATTTGTTCGCGCGTTTCCGCACGCGGAATTATCAACAAGTCGGAACCAGCGAATCAAACCACCGCCGATCCGCGGGCGCGCGGACGAGACGGAAACACGATGCTCCAAAGCTTGTCGGTGTCGGCGAGGGTGAGGTTTCTTCAAGAAAGTCTTCGGTTACATCGGGATAGAATGGCGAAAGGATCGCGTGTGCGATTTTGACCCTCGCCTGGTTGTTCTGTACGTCCGGCATCTCGGAAGTCGGCTGTTCGAGCGACAGTAAATATTGAATACGCTCGCGCGAAAGGACGGGGATTTCGTAGTCGACACCGCCAATCGTGATCCTCCGGCTAACTTCGCTTCCGGGAACCATTCCGCTGGACGGATGCGGCGCTCCAGGAATGTATTCGCCGAGCCGCACGATCTGTTGCGCTGGTTGAATTGGATCGCCCTCCCAGGCATAGCGCTGGGGATAATCGAAGCGATAGATCACATCGAGATAACCGACCGTCATGCCGGAAATAAAAGGCCCGTGGACCTCGCCGGTCGTCGGCGAATAATGCCCGAGCGTGGGGAAATTGTGCAGGACGCCCGTACCGCGCATCGGATAACCGGCGATCTTGGAGTTTCGCGCCAAAGTCACATCGAACGGACGCGCATCGGCCGCCTTCAGCGAGGCCACTAAGCCCGGCGGCATCGCGTGGCTTTCGCTGGCGATGCGGCAACCGAGATGCTTTGCAAAGTATCTCACCAAGTTTGCCGTTTCGCTCTGAAAATCGGCGCCGTAGACCTCGGTGAAATCGATTCGCGTCTCGGCCATCAGGGACTCGCCCTTTTTATTGACCCATTCCGCGAAGCGCTCGTAGGCCCGGTCGAAAGGCTGGGTGCGCGTCGTGTTGCAAGCGTAGCAAAGGACCTTCTCGAATTTCACCAGTTCGCTGCCCGGTCCCTGGATGCGGCGCCAACCTTGGCCATCGACATAGTACGGCTGATCGCCGGGCGCCCAGGTCTCGCTCGATTGCGCCACGTCGGATTGCTTGAACTTGTGCTCCCGGCTGTCGGCGGGATCGCCGCATATCCAGCAGGGGCGAGGGGCGGCGGTCACGTTCTTGCTCATTAGAATTCTGCGAAGCTAGAGATGAGTTGTCATCCGCCGTACTTTTCAATAATCGCTTGACATATGACGCAGGCGGAGAAAATCGAGCCTTCGCGCACCTACGGTAGTGCGCGGGTGGCCCTCACGCATGCCGGCGCGCTCGCCCGAAACAGCCTCCAAAGAGGGCTATTGTCAATTTTGGCGCCAAAAGAAAGCTAGATTTTATGCGGTCTTTTTGATCGTTTCAGCGACTAAAATCCCGTCCGGGCTCCCAGAGGGCCTTTTGGCTTTTCTCGCGCATTTCGGCGAGCAGTGCCGGGTCGCGCTGGAGACCTTCCGACCCCTGCGCCATTTGGGGATCGTGGCTTGGCACCCCGGCGCTTCACACCCCCGCTTGGCGCCCGGCTCTATCCCAACCTCTGCCATGACGGCGAGATTGTCCCGCCGCTCACGAAGCTGGCGCTCGCATTCGGCTGAGCAACAGCGCAAGCCAAGGCTTTCGAACTCTTTCCGACAGTGAGCACAGTCGATGTAGAAGCCCTTGCTGCCCCTCTTCATGCCGCACTCGATGCTATCGGCGACAGCCACCGGACTGCCGGCGTCATACCAGTCCTGGCATCGCATCGAGCAGAAACGCCCGTTAAGATCGCCTCTGCGGCCCTTGTAAACGAAGGTGTAGCCGCAGACGAAGCAGGGGACGATGTTGTGCTGAGTGGTTGGGCGAGCGCGATCAGCTAAGATCACGGCCGTAAGCCATTCTGTAGTGCTGGTCATTTGATACGCTTGTTGTGCGCTCCCCGAGAAATCAGAGGCGCGGGATCATCGAAATATCGGTGCTGTAGAACCTTGCGATTGCCGCTAAGGTCCATTTCAGTTTGTAAGGATTGATGTACGATGACGGGGATTATCACTTGATCTGGCGGCCCGACCGAGTGCACAAACATCCGGCGCCAATTAGTTCGCTCCAATTAACCCCAATTCAATTTGCTCTCAATGAACGTGCGTTACTTGTGCTTCAAGAGCTACATCAGCGACGGAGCGGGCGCAGAGGAGCTGCGGCAGACCTAAACAGTCTGCTCGACAAGTCATGACCAGGCTAGTCGCCATTCTTATCGCGCTATTCCTGGTCGCCATTCCGGCCAAGGCCGACGTTGCACTCTGGCCGAGTCCGGTACCGGGCTGGACGGTTATCCAGGTATCCGGTGAGATCAAGGTGGATGACGTTGCTACTTTCGAGTCTTACACGGAAAACGTAGATCCGGCCGCAACCCTGGTTATTGTCACCGGCCCGGGCGGCGACCTTTCGGCTGGCATCAACATCGGCTTACGCGTTCACGTAAAGAAGCTGATCGTAGGAGTAATGGGCAAGTGCACGTCGTCATGTGCCCTGATATGGATCGGTGGAGAAATCGACCGTAAATTCCTTTATCAACCCCGACCAGGTGCACCGTTTACGTTGCTTTGCTTCCACCAAGCCTCAGAAAATCCCGTGTGGGACCTATCTGGTCCCATGGGGTTGCCCCCGTCTGCTTCTGGGAACGCATTCATCGGCGAATATCTCACCAAACTAGGTTATAATCAGGACGTGATCGAGTGGGCGACAGCCGCTGACCCCAAACACCATCGATGTCTCACCCCAGAATTGGCTAAGAATTTTAAAATCGACTTTTGGTATAATACGGAAGACGGCCAGCACTATACCCTGCCGGGGGACCACGGATTGCTTCCGACCACGTCCGCGGCTGCAAAAAACAACTCGGACTTTCCTCAGCAGATGGCGGCCATCATCTACAATACATCCGCCTCAGATCTGCAGGAATTAACCCAGGCAGTTGGACGCTGCAATAATAGAGAATCGTATGTCGCAGTTAAAAGAGGTGCGTTTGAAACAAGAAGACCCATTTCATGTGACAAGGGGGCTTTATTGCAGGGCACTGGCAACCGAGGGCACGTTGCATTTGGCTACAGAGATAATGCAATTTGGTTTGGAGGAGTCTATGATAAGGACACTAATAGCATTGTAATCAATCAACTGTTCTGGCCGAACGTCGATGCTGAACCGAAGGCAATATTTCATCACGGATTGCCCTCAGATACAGATCATCCAGACCCCATAGATGCTGTAAAGAAGGCAGCAATTAACGGGGTAATTGACAATCACCTTGAAGGGAAATGTTTCAATAGAGCAGGCTACGTATCTTGTCGGGCTCGTTATAAAAATGTCGATGAGTTTTTCATGTCCTTTAGGATTTCCTATGAGAAATTGACAAACGTAACCCTGCCAGGGGGCCATGGATTGCTTCCGGCTACGTCGGACCCGCCACCAAATATACCCCATGAGGCAGTGCCGTTCGCCACGCCAGACCCGTCGTGGGTCCTCGCGCCACCAAATATATTGCCCAACCCGTACCAGTAAACGCCCCTACAATCGCCAAAGGCGCCGATCACCAGCCGCGGGCTCGGGCAGTCGGCACTCAATCTTGCCGCCGCCAGGCTGCGCCCATATCGCTGGCACCGCCTGGTCGGGCAAACGCTATCTGAACATTGAGCCGCTAAAGTGCCAGCAGATAAGAGGTGCCATCACCGCTTGAGCCAGTGCCGGCCGCCGCTCAGCCCAATCAATGTGCGAAAAACTCTGGACACGGCGCGAGTGCCGAGCGTTTTGAAGCTCAATTCTTGCTTCACCTAGTTAGCGGCCTTCATTGACTGCCTAAAATCATAATCTTTGGCGTGAAGGGCATCTTCTTGCATGTCGGCCAAAGCATGACATAGCGCATAGCAATCCCGATTGTCCGAGTTAACGTCGCCGAAGCTACGCAGACGCTCTACTGCCACGGCTGCGGCTTGCGGCCCGGCGATGTCGCAGGTTGTGAAGAAAACGCCACCAACCAGACGCAAGATTGCGTCGACAAGGTGGGCGTCGAAGTGTTGTTGTCGCATTGAATTGTAAGTCTCCTAAATGCAGGCCCATTCGGCGCTCTGAACGTCCATTGGATCGAGATCGCCGAGCGGCGGAGGTATAAGGTTCGGGGGTGCTGGCATCTGTTTGATGCGATTGGCTCCGCACAAGTTCGATATTGGGTCGTAGTGCCGAACCACGTCGGAAATTAAGCTTTTGGTGCTCGCAGTGCCGGCCTGATACATCGTGGCAAGCTCTCTGCGGATTATTTGGTTTAGGCGAACGGCGCGCGGAGCGTGACAAGCGAAGCTATCATGCACCACAAGGATGTCCTTGATGCCTTCTACCGGATCAGCAGCCGCGTTGACGACCCGCACCAGGTGGCTGGCGTCCATGCTGTGAACGAAGTTCGCCGCGGCCGACCGGAGCGTCTTTTCCATGCTGATTTCTTTGGTTGCGCCGTCGGCGAGATTGAACCTGATCCGAACGCCCCCGCGCTGTAAGCTGACCCGCCTCGGTTCCTGCGGGACGTGATAGGCGTTTCTAACGGGGAAGCCGGTCGGGTTCGTCCAGGTCAGAACGTCGCCGCGCTCGGCGTGATAGCGGGCAAACTCTTTCATCCAGCGCATGAACTTCGCCGGGGCAGGTAATAGCTCCTCGATTACTTTCTCGGCCTCGTTGGCCAGATAACCAAAAGCACCTTCCGGGACTTTGTTTTTAAAGCGGTTCTTGCGACGCAGCTTGTAATATTCTTCGGCGATCTGCTGTTGCCGGGAGTTCTTTTCGGCGGCATAGGCGTAAGTCATTACCGGCCGCTTGAGCAGCTTGCGACGATCTCGTTCGCTCAGTTGGGCGAACACCGCTTTCCACCAATCGGCGAATTCACCCTTAGCGGCGTCGATTGCGTCCTTTAGTTGCCGTGCGACGGCCAGGTAGATGTCTTGTGGGCGATCAGCGTCGAGCACATTGACCAGCGCGCCAGCCTTCTCGTCACGCATGATCATTGCTAAGTGCTGAATGCCGCTGCATGTGTGATCGAAGCTTACCGGCAGATGAGTAGTGAAATTCTCAGGATCGGCCTTCGCGGCCACGTACTCACGGCAGGCGGCAACGAAAGCGAATGGCTTGTCAGCGTCTCGCCAGTCCTCGAATACAGCGCCGGGGTCGCGCGCGGTGCCGATGCTTTCAATCCGGGGATAATTCGCTTCGACCCAGGCGACGCGCTCGTTCCAAGTGAATTTGTCCGCCGTACCTTCGCAATTGGCAACGTGAACAGCGAGCCAATAAAGCCCGTCTGGGCCTAACTTCTCGCCCTTATGAAAACGAAACATCGCCCGCACGTGGTCTTCGCGCCCGAAATGCAGGTGTTGAAGGGAAAAAATCCGGCCACGCTTATCGGTGTTGTAGGTCAGCCAGAAGGGTCGCCCGAGCCAATAATGCGCTTCATCTAAATCGGCCTGTACTAAATTATAGAAGTTGGTCCAGCGATCAACCCAAAGCTCCTGATCGCCCTCGCCATTCACGAGTTTCCATTTCAGCTTACCCTTAGCGTCTTCGATCTTGATGGCGAAGCGGCCAACCAAATCGACGATCATTGGATCAAGCTCTAGGGGCATGCGCTGGAGAGCGTTGAGCGCCCGCGGGTGCTCCCAGTTCGGGTTCTTGAAAGCTTGCTCGATTGCCTGACGTGTTTCCGGTCGCCAATCGCGAACAAAAGTGGCTGGCATGCGACCCGGGAAGCGCTGGCGCCAGGTCGTCCAAGGTGGCGGCTCTTTCTCGTGCGCCAGGTGGATCGGGTGGCGGCGTAACAGGACCTCGCGACATTCACTGACGCGATCCTCCCAGTCAGGAGCAACTATGGGGAAGCCGGCGGCATCGTAGTCGAAGTACGACATGGTGGTCGCGCAATCGACCAGCCATGCGCCGGCCAGACCGCGCTCTCGTTCGGTAAGCTCAGTATCGAGATGCGCCTCAAGCTCGCGGCCGACTTCGAGGAATACGGTCCCCGTGGATTGCTTTTCCCAGTTCCAGCCGCGCGCCCAGCCGTCGAGTAGCGGCATTAAGGCGATGGCCGCCAATAGCTCGGAGTCGAGTGAGCACAGTAACCGGCCAAGGTTGGCAGTCGGCGGTACCTCTGGTTTCAGATCGAGGTCGCCGCGGATGAAGGCGGCAAGCGGCGGTCCGAATACGTCGCCTGTGACCATTCGGCCAATTGGAGTCGTCAAGTAGTGCCTGGGGCGGCCCTTCTCCGTCCAAAGCTTATTTCGGCGCTTAAACGCCGCAATCGTGCGGGCAACGCTTCTGCCCTGTTCCTCTTGTTGCAAGGCTCAAAACTCGGTTTTGTGGGAAATCTTCGTTCACAATTCGTACTATGTTCTTCAGGTGGGCACAATATGCTACTTATTAGTGTGACAATCGCAATTAACAATCAATACGTCTAGCAATGACCGACCGCTTTTTTAACGGCGTTTACGTGAGCCTCGCCGCCTTATGCGGCCACGTCGAAAGGGCCCATTTCTCGGGCGATGCGCTGCACCGTGCTGGTGCCAAGGCCTAGCTCGCGTGCCACTTTCAGAATGCCCTTACCAGCCCGCAATTGGCTCTTGATACGCCGTTCCACGTCCGAGCCGATCTTCGGCCTGCCGAGCGTCGCACCTCTCTCTACGGCCCGTTTAAGGCCAGCGCGGACACGTTGCCGGATCATGCTGCGTTCAAACTCAGCAAAGGCACCGGTAACCTGAAACATAAGCTTGCCAGCCGGCGTCGTGGTGTCGATTGCCTGCTGATCGAGATACAGGTCCACGCCGCAAGCCTCTAGCGCCTGGATGGTGCCCAATAAGTCGATCAGCGAGCGGCCGAGCCGGTCGATTGCCCAGGCCATGACAACTTCAAATCGGCGCCTTTGGGCATCTTTCAGCATTTCATCCAGGCCCGGACGGCCGTCACGGCCTTTTGAGCCTGAAATGCCCGCGTCTTGGTACTCTTTGACGACTTCCCACCCCCGCCGTTCGGCAATCTGGCGCAATTCCCGCAGCTGGTTCTCCACGGTTTGCTTATCCGTCGATACACGGACGTAGATTGCTGCTCGTTTGGCCATGGGTGCCTCCGTTCTGACAGGGGCACTATACCATCAGCCCATACCTTTATCAATTATTTATGGTATGGCCAAAAGCAAATCCAGCGAGCATTGATTTTACGATCATTTTCGCCGCGCCATCCAGCGGGGTTTTTCGTATAGCGACAGGCATTGCATCGGGGATGGCTTGGCGAACGGCGGCAAGCAATAGCCGCTGGGGCTGGACCTAATCGTCGAGCTTGCGCAGCGCCCAAACAAATCGCCTTGAGCGCTTGCCAACACGTGGAATGCCAAACGAAAGACAATGTCGGCGCACGTTGTGGCGCGCATACCGCGGCAGAACCTCACCGTATGCCCAATGAGCCAATTCAATTGTGTCGGCGCCCTCGGGGTGGGCGATCAGGCAGCGGTTGATTAAACGCCCCAAATGACGGGGAAAGTTAGCGCAGTGCATGTGATATACCTACTGGTGTGGGTGGTTGATGTTTCCTTGATCGCGGGACTGTGAACAAAATAAGAACATGGGTCAGCCGATGCCCTTTGTCGGTCTTACGGCGCCTACCGGAACGAAACGCGAACATGTGGGCTCCTACGCGGCTTTGGCGCGCTTGGCCACCTTGGCGACCGTGGCGCGGCTGCATCCGGTTGCCTTCTGCACGTCGCTATAGGACGTGCCAGCGGCCAGCATATCCAGCTGCGCCGACTTGGCCCTCCTGGCCGATCGATCGCTTAGGGGTTCGCTGAGCGGGTCGTTGGTCTCCACCGGCGAATGGGTTATCGTTTTGAAGGGGCGGGAAGCGGGCGCGGACGATGCGACGACAAATCTTCATCAGCTATCGGCGCGACGACGAGCCGGGAATGGCTACCGCCCTGTATTTCCAACTGGAGCAGAAGTTCACAGGCGAGCGCATCTTCATGGACGTCGAGGGCGACATTCGCCCCGGCAAGGATTTCGTGCGGATCATCAACCAGCAGGTCGCCGAATGCGACGTCATGCTTGTAATGGTCGGCAGAGGCTGGCTCTCAGCGGCGAGCGATGAAGGCCAGCGACGGCTCGATAATCCGGAAGATTTCATCCGGCTGGAAATCGAGTCCGCGATCCAGCTCGACAAGCTCGTCATCCCGGTCTTGATCAACAAAACCGATATGCCGCGGGCAAGCGAGCTCCCCACCACGCTGAAGCCCTTTGCGCGCTTCCAGGCCGTTCGCCTGACGCAAGAGCGCGTGCGCGCCGACATGAGCGGCATCGCCAACCATATTTCGCAGGCTCTGACCGATATCGAGAGCGAGCGGGCGGCGAAAGAGAGCAGGTCCTGGGAGGAGATTAAGGACACAACCGACCCGGCTCTGGTCAGGAATCACCTGCAGCGTTTTCCCGATGGACCGACTGCCGAAAGCGCGCAGACAAAGCTCGCGGTTCTGGAACGGGACAGCAGGGCGGCCGCGCAGTGGGGCACGATTAGCGACACGAACCAGCCGGAGATCATCGAGCAATTTATTCGCGACTTCCCCGGCAGTGCCTTCACGGCGCAAGCGAAGGGGCGGCTCGATGAAATCCACCGGGCGCGGGAGAACGACGCTTGGGACGCGGCGAGAGGCGAGCTTCACCCTGTGCCGCTGCTGCGGTTTTTGCGTGCCTATCCGCAAGGCATTTACGCGGAAGAAGCCTTGCGGCGCCTGCAAGCAATGCCCGCCTTGGTCGAGGACGACGCATGGACGCTGGTCCAGGACACTACTGAGCCGATCGTCTTGCGCGGCTTCCTCGCGGCGTTGCCCAATAGCCGACATGCCAAGGCCGTTGCCGTCCGCCTGCGCAATGCTCCCAAAGCCGGCAGCCGGCAGGCGGCCAGCGCTGCTGCACCGCAATCTGCGCCGGCGAGCGCAACACGGCCGCCGCCCTTGGCGGTCGCGGCAGTGGCGGTCCCCGCCGAGGCAGCCCCGGCCGAGGTCAGTGCAATCCCGCAAGCCGCCGGCAGCGGCACGGCGGCTCCGGCGTCGGGCCCAGACCGGCCGATTGTCTATCGGATCTTAATCGCCTTCTGCGCGGTAGTCGCGGCAGTGTGCACGATCACGATCATCGGTACGATGTCACCCACGTACTCGGCCAACAACCTTTCCCCCGTTACCGTGCCGATTTTCGTCGGGGCGGCATCGGTCCTGTGGCTTGCGCTGTTGCTGCACTTCTCGCAGTGGCGGCGTTACGAAGGCAAGCCGGATTCACCGGAGCGATTCAAACTGCAGGCGGCTGGCGCGCTAATTATCTTGGGCTGGATGCTGATCACTGAAGTGCTCGGCGAGCTTAACTACAAATATATCACGACGTCGGGTAGCACTCACTACTACGTTTACAATGTGAACCAAGGGCAATCGCTCGCCTATATCGTGGGCGCTGTTCTTCTTGGCGCAGTCGCAATCATGGCCATCAGATTCGACAAGAAGGGGCTCCGTGTCGCCTTTAGCGCAATGACCCTCGCCATTGGGCTCATTGCTGTGTTTGTCGGCCTTGGCACTGGCTCGCTGAGCGGTGGGGGGAGCGCGACTAATTATTGGGTATCGGCGGAATTGAATTTGTACGGCGGTCTTGCGCTGATCTTGTTCGCGATTACGACGTTGTTCAGCAGACTACCGAGTTTGCAATCGCGCGCCAGCGCCACGAGCTAGCCTAGGGCGTTCCTCACTTTGGGGGCTTTGCGGGGTTCCCCGTCGTGCTCTACGCAATCGCCAAAGCGCTTTTTTGAGCTGCTGAATGTCGTCCGGCCCTCCTGGCCGTCAAAGACATACCTCATCGGACCCCTTCCGTGGGGGTGGATCAGAATGTCGGAGCCGGACGTTCCCGCCGTGGAGCCGTGCCCAGCTCTGCATTCCGGGATTTGGGGCCGCGCATCACTGGACCAATCTCAGGTGCCCAGGCCGTGGCCGAGGCGGGGCTTCAACGTATCCGCCGTTGGCCAGCGCGTGCATGAAGGAGGCGGCCACGGTGCGGCAACTGCATGAAGTGCGCCGCGGGGCAGTCTTTGTTGCTGAGTTACCCTCCTTTGGCGATCGGCCTGTAAATGGAGCCGGGCGGAACCTCCGCGGCGCAGGCAAATTGACGCTGTGCAATAGCGTGCGTCGACCATCTGGAGGTGCGTATGGCACAAGCGCGGGCGGCACGAGCGATGACGAAGGTCATCCCAGTGCCGAAGAAGATATCGGTGGCTCTCATCGTCAACGGCGTCGAGAGGCAACTCACGGTCGCACCGTGGACGACGCTGCTTGACGCACTGCGCGACCATCTCGACCTGACCGGCACCAAGAAGGGTTGCGATCACGGCCAATGCGGCGCCTGCACCGTGCTGGTCGACGGGCGACGTATCAATTCCTGCCTGGCGCTCGCCGTCATGAAGGACGGCGCCAAGGTGACCACGATCGAGGGCCTCGCGCGCGACGGCACGCTGCATCCCTTGCAGCAGGCATTCATCGATCACGACGCCTTCCAGTGCGGATATTGTACGCCCGGGCAGATCTGTTCCGCCGCGGGGCTGATCGCCGAAGGCGGGGCAAAGACGCTGGACGAGATCAGCGAACTGATGAGCGGCAACATCTGCCGCTGTGGCGCCTATCCCAATATTGTCGCGGCGATCCAAGAGGTGATGGAGCGGTCATGATCAATTTCCAGTATTCGCGCGCCGCCGACGTCACCGACGCAGTTCGTCAGATCGCCGCCGAGCCGGGCGCGAAATTCGTCGCCGGCGGCACCAATCTGATCGACTTGATGAAAGAGGAAGTCGAACGCCCGTCGCGGCTGATCGACATCTCGCGTCTGCCGCTGAACACCGTCGAAGCGACGGCCGACGGCGGCGTGCGCATCGGCGCGCTCGTGCCAAACTCCGACCTCGCCCACCACCCACTGATCGCCCAACGCTATCCGATGCTCGCGAGTGCAATCCTCGCCGGCGCATCGGCGCAACTGCGCAACATGGCCTCGACTGGCGGCAATCTGCTGCAGCGCACCCGCTGCTATTACTTCTACGACACGGCGACGCCTTGCAATAAGCGCGTTCCGGGCAGCGGCTGCTCGGCCCTCGACGGGCTCAATCGCATGCACGCGATCCTCGGCACCAGCCAATCCTGCATCGCAACACATCCATCCGATATGTGCGTGGCGCTTGCGGCATTGGCTGCCACTGTTCGGGTGGCGGGCCCCCGAGGCGAACGCACGATTGCGTTCGCGGATTTTCATCGCCTGCCGGGCGATACGCCGCAGCGCGATACGAATCTGGGCGCCGACGAGATCGTCACTGCGGTCGAGCTGCCGGCCAAAGGCTTCGCCAAGGGCTATACCTATCTGAAAATCCGCGACCGGCTGTCTTATGCATTTGCTTTGGTTTCGGTCGCCGCGGCGCTCGAGCTCGACGGCGATAAGATCAAAGAAGCGCGGCTTGCGCTTGGCGGCGTTGCCCATAAGCCATGGCGCGACGTGAGCGTGGAAGCGGCATTGCTCGGTCAGACCGCAGGCCGCGCCGTTTTCACCCACGCCGCGGAGCAGCTTCTCTACGACGCCAAAGCGTTCGCCCACAATGCCTTCAAGATCGATCTGGCGCGGCGCGCCATTGTTCGCGCGCTCACGCAGGCGGCGCACGGCACGCCGCAATCGCAGTCCGACAAGAAGGTCCGGTGAACCTCATGACCTATATTGGCACGCCCACATCCCGCATCGACGGCCATGCTAAGGTCACCGGCGCGGCAAAGTATGCCGGCGAATTCAATAGCAAGGGCATGGCCTACGGCGCCGTCGTCGCCTCGACCATCGCCAAAGGCCGCATCACGAGTATCGACGTCAGCGATGCGCTGCGCGTCGAAGGCGTCCTCGACGTTCTGACCCATGAAAATCGGCCGTCGATGGCACGCGCCAACGCAGCGTACAAGGATGACGTGGCGCCCGATGAAGGGGCGCCGTTCCGTCCGCTGTACGATGACAAGATCAAGTTCAGCGGACAGCCGATCGCGGTGGTGCTCGCCGAAGAATGGGAAATTGCGCGCTTTGCCGCCTCCTCCTCCGGGTCAAGTATAAGCAAGCCGACTTCGTCACCGATCTGCAGGCGCAACGCGACAAGGCCTTTGTCGTTGACAAGCCCGAGAAGTCGCGCGGCAATGCCGGCAAAGCCTATGCGGCCGCCGCCGTGCGTCACGAAGCGGAGTACTTCATCCCGACCGAACATCACAATCCGATGGAATTGTACGCATCGACCGTGCTGTGGGACGACGATGGCAAGCTCACGGTCTACGACAAGACGCAAGGCGTGCAGAACGTGCAACGCTATCTCTGCGGCGTATTCGATATAAAAGCCGACGACTTACGGGTGATCTCCCCGTTTGTCGGCGGCGCGTTCGGATCGGGACTGCGCCCGCAATATCAGGCGATGTTGGCAGTGCTCGCCGCCCGTGCGTTGCAGCGTTCGGTGCGGCTGGTGCTGACGCGCCAGCAGATGTACGGCCTCAGCAACCGCCCGGCCACCATCGAGCGGCTGGCGCTCGGCGCGACGGCAGGCGGAACGCTCGACGCGGTCACGCACGAAGCGATTACGATGACCTCGCGCTACGAAGATTTCTCCCGCAACGACACCGGATGGTCCGGTCTGCTCTACAAAAGCCCGAACGCCAATTATGTGCACCGCTTGGTGCGCCTCGATTTGCCGACGCCCTGCGACATGCGAGCGCCGGGGGCCGCTACCGGCGTTTATGCGCTCGAATGCGCAATGGACGAACTCGCCGTTGCGCTCACGCTCGACCCGGTTGAGCTGCGGCTTCGCTGCTATTCGGAACGCGATCAGCATGAGGATACCCGCTACACCAGCAAGCAACTGCGCGAATGTTACCGCCGAGGCGCAGCCGCCTTCGGCTGGGACAAGCGCAACCCTCGGCCGCGCTCGATGCGCGACGGCAGCGAATTGGTCGGCTGGGGCATGGCCACCGGTGTCTGGGAAGCGCTGCAGATGGAGTCCGCCGTCCGTATCGTGCTGACGGCCAATGGACATGCGGAGATTGCATCCGCCTTCTCCGATATCGGCACTGGCACGTACACGATCGTGGCGCAGATCGCCGCCGATCTGCTCGGCCTGCCGCTCGACAACATCACGGTCAAGCTCGGCAACTCGACGCTACCGCAGGCTCCGGTCGAAGGTGGCTCATGGACCGCTGCATCGGTATCGCATGCCATCTCCAAGACCGCCGGCGAGGTGCGGAACGAGCTGTTGCGTGTGGCCAAAACGATGCCGGGTTCCCCGCTTGCCGCCGCAAAGGCGGCTGACGTCGCCTTTTCCGACGGCAAGATCGTCGACCAGAAGGACAAGGGCCGATCGGTGTCGATCGCCGACGCGATGCGTTATGGCCGCCTCGATCGCATCGAACGGGAAAGCACCAACACGTTCGACAGCGATAATTCGCACGCGCGCAACACGCATTCGGCGATCTTCGCCGAAGTGAAGGTGGACGAAGAACTTGGCGTGATCCGCGTCACCCGCGTCGTTAGCGCTGTCGCGGCCGGACGCATCCTCAACACTAAGACGGCGCACAGTCAGATTATGGGCGGCGTGGTGTGGGGCATCGGCATGGCTTTGCACGAGGAAACCCTGGTCGATCATGCTTTCGGCCGCGTCATGAACGCGAACATCGCGGAGTACCACGTGCCGGTGAATGCCGACGTGCACGACATCAAGGTCATCTTCGTCGACGAGCCGGACGACATCGTCAATCCGCTCGGCGTCAAGGGCGTCGGCGAGATAGGCATTGTCGGCGTCGCCGCGGCGATCGCTAACGCGGTCTATCACGCAACCGGCAAGCGCGTGCGCGATCTGCCGATAACGCTGGATAAATTGCAGCGGTGACCTGAGCTTTTCTCGGAAGTCCGCGGTGACATGGTGGATATATGAGTACACGCGATAGCGGCGCAGAAAGCGTTCGCCCATCTCGTGCGCTTGGAGGCTCACCGCTCATCCACGGTGTAATGGATCGTCTGGGCCACGATCCAGCCATCCTCAATTAGAAACGAGTCAGCGCCGTCGCTCACGCGGGCATGCTCGGCTTGCGCCGTCCACTCCAGAAAGGCGACGCGCCCCTCTACCAGACGGTTCGTATAGACGTAAGGTGCTCCGGGCAGTTCCCGCTCCAGCAGCCGCGCCAGCTCCCTAACGCCTGTGTGGCCTCGGAAAATGCCTCGACGTTCGAGGACAACGATGTCGGGCGAAACGTTCCGCTGGATGTCCTCCTCAAAGCGATGCTCGCCAGCGAGGCGCAGGTGGTCTTCGAATACTTCCGCCGCGGAGCGCTTTCGCAGATCGTCTATCATTCTGTCCCCCCTTTCTTAGCGTATCAGATGCAAAGCGAATGGCCGAGAGTCAGTCCATCTTCAGGCCATTTTCCAGCGCCAAGTGTTGCCGCTGAATGTTGTCGGCGGCTACAGATTTCTTGGCGGCCAAGCTGCGCGCGACGCGGCACGGCTTCTTCTGGGGTCACGACCGGCGCCGGAATTACCCGCTGCGCCGGTCTCACTGCCGGAAGACCAGAGCATTCCCGCATTCCTTCGCCGGCAGGCCGCATGACCGACCGCGACCGTCTCATTGCCGACATCGTCGAATGACCGAGTTTGCCCCGTCGGTATGGTCCGACCGTGGAGGGCAAGAAGAGTCCGACGAGCTGGCGGCCGCACGGGCATCACAATCTGTGCAGCGCGCGAGCCTATCTGCCGGTGGTCTGCCAGTTCACCAGGAAGACGCCGATTACGCAAAACACCATGCCGATGAGCGCTCCCAGCGCCAGTCGCTCATCGAAAAGTGCCCATGCAATCATAGCCGTTACCGGCGGAGTGAGATAAAACAGGCTCACTACCCGCGTGGCCGCCGACCGGCTTATGAGGAAATAAAGCAGGCATATGGCGCCGATTGAGAGCACGAGGATAAGCCAGGAGAGCGCGAACAGAAATTGGGGCGTCCAATATACAATCCGCGTTTCGAACGCCACTGCACCTAGGGCGAAAAGAACTCCTGCTGCAGCGTATTGAAGGAGCATCCCTACTCGCCAATCAATACCACCGCCGAAGCGCTTTTGATAAATTGTACCGAACGTGATGCTCAGCAGAGCCACTAATGACGCTATCCATGCTAGCGGCGTAACTCCGCCTGTCGACGCCCTGTCTTGGACGACGAGATATATGCCCGCGATACCGAGGAGTAGACCCGCCCACTGCCGTGCGACCACCTCTTCGCCGAGCAGGCGATTGGCTACCGTCGAGGTTAGCAAGGGCTGGAGTCCAACTATAAGCGCCGATAAGGCGGCGGGAAGACCATTTGCGATCGAGACATAAACGCCGCCAAGGTACAGGGCGTGCATGAATACGCCGATGGCGCAACTGTCCAAAAGTCCCGTGCGGTCCGGCCATTTGGGGCGCCCGTATAGTGCGATCGCACCCAGCAAAAGTACTGCGCCGAACATTCGCAAAAACAGGAAGGTGAGCGGTTCTGCGTATGGCAGTCCGAGTTTTGCTCCGATGAACCCAGACGCCCATAAAATGACGAACAATCCGGGCGCCGCAACGATCGTCAACTTTTCGATTGGTGTCTTTGCCGAGGCGGCACGATCCAAAGTCATGCAGGCGTAGTGCTCAATGTGTGTGGGACCGCAAGTGTACACAATTACCAGAGTAGGCGAAAAAGCATGAACCCGGCATATCGACCGATGCTGGCGACGCTGGTCGACGAACCCTTCAATGACAAAAATTGGGTTTTCGAAATCAAGTGGGACGGCTTCCGCCTTCTCACTGAGAAGCGCAACGATGCTGTTAGGCTATGGTCGCGCAATGGCATTGATGTCACCAAACGGTATCAGGTGCTGGTGCCAGCGCTTCGAAAGATCGAGGGCTCTTGCGTTTTAGATGGCGAACTCTGTGCACTCGACATACAAGGCCGCTCGCGCTTTCAGCTTCTGCAAAACGCCCTCAACAAGAAAGCCAAGTTACTCTATGTCGTTTTTGACGTGCTGTTCGTGGAGGGCAAAGATATCCGTGACAGGCCGCTGCTTGAGCGCAAGGAGACACTGAGAACTCTGCTTCCACGCGAATCGCTGCTGCGGTACAGCGAGCATGTGGCTGAGTTCGGCAAGCGGGAATTCGCCAAGGCGCAGCGCGCGCACGAAGAGGGTGTGATCGCCAAACGCGCTGCAGGGCTTTACTACTCGGGGAAGCGAACGCGCGAGTGGCTCAAGTTCAAGGCGGTGCATGAACAGGAGGTGGTGATTGTCGGTTACACTGAGCCGCGCAGGTCCCGCAAGTACTTTGGCTCGCTGGCGCTTGCGGTGCGTGACAAAGTGAAGAAGCGCTGGGTCTATGCTGGGCATGTCGGAACCGGCTTCGACCATGCGGCGCTGAAGTCGATTTATGAAAAGATGCAGCCGCTACGCACAGACAAGAAGCCTTTTGACCAAAAAGTGAAGGACGAGAACGCGACGACGTGGCTTAACCCCAAGCTCGTGGGCGAGGTGAAGTTCACCGAGTGGACGAGTGAGGCCGAGATGCGCCATCCGGTTTTCCTCGGACTTCGCACCGATAAAAAGGCGCTCGACGTAGTCCGGGAACAAGCATGAAAAAGACCTGTTCGTGCACAGACCTTTCGAAAGGCCGCCGACCACCATTATGCCCAGGCGCGATATCTGCATGTGTCACTTAGCGGGCACCGAGCTATGTCGGGTCGATGTCCGGTATTGAGGGTTGTCTCAACCGGTCGACGCAACACTTGCATTAAATCTTTCTGCTGGGGGTTCAATTCCCAAGGCTTTACGTGGCCGATCGTTGAGCTGACGCACCACTTGTTTAGATGTGCTAGCCGACAATCGCCTCTCTTTGGAAATCACTGAATGCACTCCATCTTTCCACTTAGGATAGGCGCCCGCAATCGCTCAAGTTTGACCGCCAGCATTTCGAATTGCTCGCTTCGGTAATGCCGTTTCCCGCAGCTTGTGCTTGATTGCGCCATGAACCCGGCATCCGGCCTTACG
>CAWDZD010000066.1:0-24494 GCA_963806465.1 uncultured Alphaproteobacteria bacterium
GGGCGATAACGATTGAGAGATATCAAGGCATTGGTCACAATCGACCGTTGAAATAGACCCTTTGAATGCTGATTAAGCCGATGGCAGGAGTCCCACTGGAAAGCCCGCCCGTCGATGTCGTCGAAGCCGCAACGACCATCATCATGGGCCGAAGCGGCTGCGGGACTTTTGAATGGTCGTGTGTGTGAAGCTACGGATTAATGTTACGGATTAATGTATAGACGCACGTCGTGACGTACCGCCCCGGTGATGATCTCCGCGCAAATGCAGGCGGTGCAAAACGTGGCAACGATTCTATTGCAGCATCCGCAACGCATCATCTGGCAATGTCCTTTTCTAGTCGGCTCGCTTCGACGCCATCAGATTCTAGGCGATGACACGAACGAAATCGGCCCAGAACCCCGCTTTGTCCCTGTTACCCACGGGCCGACCCGCCGCGCCGCGCTAAATCCTGCCGTTCTGCTAGGCTTCCGTCATGACTGATTCGAAACCCAATATTGAAGATCGCGAACCTAGCTGCGGCCACTGCAACGACATGCCGTCACTGAGCGGTCGCCCGTGCCCGGCATGCGGCGGTGGCACTAGAATGAAAATGCAGGGCGAACCTGTGAAGCATCGGGCCGATCGGCCACGACGCGGACCCGCAGCCCCGCTGATCCCTCGACGGCCCAGCTGAAATCGACAGCGCGCCGCGCTGATCCTGTCGCCCGCTGCTAGCAGTAGGTTGCGCTTGCATGCGGATTAAAATCCTAATAGTCTCGCTAACAACGCTGATTCCAATCGAAGGATTTCAGATGACCAACTCCATCATCGGCTACCGCGCTGTGTCGCATCCACCTAAGCGTTGGCGCTGGACCATCCCTGCCATCGTCGGCGGTGCGATTGTCGGCGGTATCTTATGGGGTCATCTGCCGGAGCCAAGCTCATGTGAGCCGGGGTCGCGCTTTGTCATTACTCAAAACGTGGTCAGCTCCACTTACGCCGACGTGGAGGTGTGTTGGCCCGCGTCGCGCTGATCTCCCGCTCGCGCGTCTGGCGTCAGATCATTGATAGATCAGTATGCCGAGGACGGTTACGAACAACACCGTACCGAGCACGATGTAGATCGCTTCAAATGCGTAGCCGTACCACATCAGACTGTGTTTAAGTCGCGGGTTACGGCATTCGCTCGTAACGCACTAAGGCCAGCATGGGCTCTTGTCGTTCCGCGTAATATCCATTGCTTCCGTCACCGGTGCCGAAGAAGAATTGAGAATCAGCCTCGATGGTGGGCGAGGCCACAATAGATACCGTTTCAGTTGCGGGCTCTTGGTGTGCAACGGGTTGGCTTACGTCAGCACGGGTAAGTGCCGTTGCGGTAAGTGCCGTTGCAGTCGTGGCGGAGTAAAACGGTTTGGCAAACAGCAATGCTATCATGACAGCAGCTGTAGCCCCGCCGATTACCACTACCCGAAGGACGCATGATTCGTGCCAGCTCGTCGCTCTCATGGCTCGCTCCCATCTGGAGGACAGCCTCGCACACTATTCTCGCTTCGGCGTCCATATTGTGACCGACAGCACAGGTTCGAGCTTTTGGATGGGGCTTGAACCTCGAAACGGGCTATGCGCCCATACAGTCGAACGGCCAGACCGAAATCGACACCCGCCCGCTGATCGCCGCCATTTCTGCTAAGCTTTCGGCATGACTGATTCGAAACCCGATATTGAAGATCGCATCGCCGAGCTGACGGAGCGCGCACGGTAATTAACACGCAAATACCTAGGTAATCGCACTGCTCGACAGCCCAGTAGGTTCATCTAAACTTCGCCTAGGGTCGGAAAAAACTAGCTGATGAAAGGACGCAAATGACTTTCAAGCTTCTGATAGCCTTGGTTTTAACGGCCGCTCTTGGCGCACCTGTTGGATACGTTTTCTACAACGCCCAGCTTTCTTCCGATAACTGGGTCCATGACGGCAAGGGCCTAACTAATTGGAAAGACGGTGGCGCTCACGGCGTGCCTGGCCCACTGGCAGGTGCCGGCCTGCCATTCATCGCAGTTGGCTACGGGGTGTATTGGCTAGTTCGTCGTCGCCGCAATACGCAGTAAACGTCTTTCATAAATCACAATTAGAGCGCGGGCCGCCTAAAGGGCAGCCGGAACCTGTTTTGCGCGCGTGTGGAGATTTGCCCCATGCCTTCGATGGAAATCCTAACGATCTGCGCGGGAATGCTTGTTCTCGTCCTAGTTCTTTGTAGTCGGGAGACCAGTTTCTAGCGATCCGCGCGACGAAGCTCGACGCATCGCGGCGAATATCGCGAAGTTGCCGGAGCTATTGGGACGGCCTCAGTATTATTAGTACGACATAGCGGACGGTAGGCGCACGAGCCGATAGCGCCGGCCCGGCGCGCCGCGACGCCCCGGTTGCCGCTCAAGGTCAGTGGAGTTGATCTTCCAGCCCTGCTCTGCCAACTCCTTGTTGCTCTGGTTTATCATCACCGAAACGCAGTTTGTCGGACTGTCAATTGCAGCCGCGACTTCGCTACGGGTTAGGCCAGTTGTGCTGTCGCTGATCAGGTCGACGATAGTCTGCCGTTTCCGTCCATGGAACCTCTTGAAGAACAGGTTCGGCGGCGAGATTGTCTCGTTCATAGCACGCGCTCCCTCACACAAGTTCCGCCCGGCTGTTGGTAATTACGGCGCGCCGCTTCAACCAGGCTGTGACTGGCATCACAAAAAACCGTCAGGCGGAATGTCCTGCGGGGAGACAATGTAAAGAGGGCGGCAAAGTCCGCCTCCGCCAAAAAGCCCCGTCCTCGTCACATTTGGCTGCAGCCGAGTTTCCGAAATGGGAAATGGGGGGTTACACATACATGCGTTATCAACGAGCGTACACGCGCCGCCAGCGCGCGGTAACATTTGCTGGCGCAACACGCACGGTTACAATCCCACTAGAAATACCTGACTTTGAACGGCTGGAGCGATTGGCGACCGAATACAATGTTGGCAACGCTACATTGTGCCGCCAGATCATTCGCCAATATCTAAAGCGGAAGGCCGAAAAGGGACTGACTTTAGAGCCTACGCCTTAGTCGATCGGCCTGGCGAAATCGACGCGGCCTAGCGCGGCTTGCCATTCGATCGCGGCTTTTTCCCCTTGGTCCTGATCTCCGCTCGCTCGGCTAGCTTTTCGTAGTCGGCCGCAAGATCGTTCATCAGGATGGCTGCTTGGGAGCCAGCCATCTGGACGGCCAGCGCACGCATCTGTGCCGCGCGGTCGCGCCAATGCTGAGGATCGTTGGTGTCGCCCGTGGACATGGGAACCGTGCCTTACGGATCATTTATGGAGCCGCATGGAACCTTGGCAAGAGCACCGTCACGGTTTGCATTTGCTCGATCCGTGTTTGCATTTGCTCGATCCGTTATATAGCCTGTTCACGGTTCGTTCGCGTACAGGCCGATGCCAGCCCGACACTTCCCGCCACCTTGGGATGTCGAAGAGCACAACCAAAGCTGTTTCATTGTGCGCGACAATAACAGCATGGCGCTCGCTTATGTGTACTTCGAAACCGACACCGGCCGGCGCACCGCCGCGAACTTATTGACGCGCGACGAAGCCCGACGCATCGCCGCCAACATCGCTAAACTGCCGACGTTCGCGCGCCGGCCGCAATACTGATCCGCCACGGAAACCACCGATGCCTATTTCAGAAAAGAACAGGAAGCGCTTTGAAGGCATCGGCCTTGATTTCATCAGGCGAGAACTCACGGTCGGCAACAACTTTTACTTACCGATCGATCCCGCGATGCAGAACGATGCAAAGGAATGGGTAGCCGAACAAGAGGAAATAATCCGCAAGGCGGAACGGGAGCGGACCAATCGCGAGAAACTGACGCTGAAATACACACTATGGACTTTGCTTGCTGCGATCGCGGCCGTATTGGTCGGCATCGCTGGGATCATCGTCACGGTGATGCTGGCCGGTAGTGGGGACTAAATCAGCCGCACCATGATCGCTGCGCGCCCTAAAGAAAATTTCCCATAACTGTCATAAGTCAAGCGAATTTTATTGACCAACAAGCGATCGATCTATCATAAACTTAATGTTGGCATCGCTGATCTAGCGCGCCAACACCCAAAATCAAACTAACAGAACCGGCTCATTTAAGCCGGCGCGAATATTTACGCACCGGGTCATGCCGGAGCGCCAAAGAAAAACGACACCCGCACAAACGCGGGCGGCTATTGCAAGGATATGACAATGATTCAAGACCACGCCCAAACTCCCGAAGAACAGCAGGCAGCGCTTGCTGAGATGAAGGCGGCGCTCGCTGCCTACACCGGACCAATCCGAAAAATCCCCGAAGGCAAACGCACCCGTCGCGGTCCGTCCAAAAAACCCGGCGTGTCCGGTTCGCTAGAAGGTGATTGGTCCGCCGCCCAAGATCGCTTGGTATGGGGCGACCAATGAACCCCGCCACGCTAGACCAGACCAAGCTCGACCAGCTAGCCAACGAGCTTGGTTACACATACCGCCGCGGTATCAAACCCGGTTCCGGATATAACGTCATTGACGATATCACTGGTGACACGGTGCTAGGCGATGATGATTACACGGCATCGCTAAAGGCGGTCAAAGAATTTCTCGACAACGTCGCCAAGCAGTTGAAGGCCAAGGCCAAGGCGCTCGGATATTCCTTCGAACGCGATTTCGAAGATCGCGATGGATACGTTCTGATCGAGGATATTACCGGCGACAAACCGCTAGGCGACAACTATACGGCAACGCTCAAAGATATCAGAACATTCCTCGATAACGTCGCTAGCGATCTTGATGTTGAGGTTGAGGTCACTAAGCTTCCGAAGGTAAAGCCGCCATCGAAGCAAAAGCTTGCCGATGCGTTGCGCGGTCATGAGTCGGCAGACCAGATAAAGGAGGCCGTCCGAGAAACGCCTCCACACCAAACGAAGCAGCAAGTTCACGACCGCGAGACACTTGATAATCTATTGTGGGTAGTGAATGACCCGCGCGCCAGCGCAGCCTTCTACAAGCAGTCGGCGGAGGTTCAAAGACAGCACTGGATAAAGCTGCGCGATGCGCTGGAACGAGATGAGAGGGCTAAAGAGGCCAAGCTGCCGAAATCAACCATCACCATTCAAGACCTAGAACGTGAAGAAAGAGCAGAGTCAGGCTCGCAAGTTTCACAAGATAAACGAGAAGTTTCGAACCAATCTCGACAGCTTCCACGATCCTATGCACGAACGGGATCGCGACTGGGAAGTGGACAACTTTCGTAATCCGGAGAAGGACCACGCCGATTGGCTAGCTGGTATCGCCCGCGAGAACGCGGCATTCATACCGCCAGACCGTAGCACCGACTATGCGCCGACGCCTTCCACCGGATTTGTCCGCACCTCAATAGGCAAACGCCGAAAATCCTGACACATTTCCGCCTTGTACATGAACATTGATATCATTGAAGAATCTGCATTTCGTGATATAAAACCAATCATTTTGGCATGAAAAATCGAGTCACACCCCTAAGGATGAGAGGTGTTGTTTCGACGCGCCTCTCGTTCCTGTTACCAAATAACTTTGGCCAAGACTTCTCCGCGAGTTCATGGCCATTTTTTGTCTGCCGGTTGTCACGTTATTATTTGGAGTATCAAATCATGCCATCGAAAAAGCGAGCGATCCGGCTTCTGCTCGAGCCGTGGATCGAAGCGGCAATCGTTGATATCGCCAAGAAAGAAGGCCGCTCATTAGCTTCGGCTGCAATCCGCATGATTAAATCTGGAATCGCACAGCGTCGATCGGCAACGACGGAAGTGAGCAAGATAGTTCAAGTGATCCGTGGCGAAGCGAGCAACTTCGGTGCAACGTCATGACGATCGACGTTCGGCTTCTGGCGGCATTAAATATTGGCACCTCCGTTTCGGAAGTGATCGAGCTAATCGAAGCCTTATCCACCGCGATCGAAGATGGCTTCCTGCGCGTCGAAAATGACGGAGACGCGATCACAAGAATGCACCTCACCGCAGCGGGGCGAGCGGCATGGCCCCGCTATCCCCACATTTAGTGGTTGATACAGATTTTAGGGTTAGCGTGCATCTTCGCCTCTCGCAAAATCATCTGCGCGGATTATTTTGAGCAAAGAATTCGGCGGGAGTAATTGCCCCGCTGATAGTACGGCTCGCACCGGCCGTTAAACGGTGTGAAGTGCCTCCTTACTGATGGTTCAAACTCGGCTGGTGCTCATGTGGCACCAGCCCTTTTCTCCCACCGTAAGGAACAAACAAACAAGCGGCAAAGCCGCAAACATAACCATCAGCGCCGGTTTCCCGGCAAACGAAGGACGATGCAAATGCGTATTTATATTCGCTGCACCGCTGTGTGCAGAAATGTCAGGTAAAGACCACGACACTCGCGCTCACCCGAAGCGCCACAACAAAATCAGCGAACAATTCGCAGCACATCCGATAGCGATGCTGGAATCCCCGGCCTATCGAGCGCTATCCCAAGCCGCGCATATGGTGATTGCGCGTATTGAGATTGAACTTGCCCACCACGGCGGCAACGATAACGGCCAATTGCCGGTGACGTTCGAGCATTTCGAAGAGTATGGCATTTACCGGAATGGTATTGCGCCAGCGATACGTGAAGCCGAAGCGCTAGGCTTTATCAAGGTTACAGAACATGGACGTGGCGGCAACGCCGAGCATCGTCGCCCGAACCTTTTCTATCTCACGTTCGCGAACTGGCGCGGCAGTCGGGCGCAACCGCCAACCCATGATTGGCGCAAGATCAAGACCATAGAGGAAGCCCAAGAAACCGCGGCGAAAGCCCGCAAAAGCAAGGACAGGAACGTGGTTGCGAGAGCCCGTAAAGTGTCAGCCAAGCGTAACGTCGTGAAATTTTTTCCAATACCTATTTTAGGGGGTGAAGCCGCCCCCCAAAATAGAGACCGAAACGGGAAAATCTCCACCCCCCAAAATAGCGACTACTGCGTCGGTACTGAAATAGATACTACCTCTATATCTTGGGTAGAGAGAGCGGAGCGAGCCGACCATTTCGACTGGAACGACGAATGGCAGCGCTATTGTGACAGCCTGCCTTGCTACGTCATTGCCTGCCCTGGAAATGGCGGAGGCGGCGTAGCGAATAAGCATCATCTGCAAGTCAACGAAGATTTTCGCGACGTCGCGAAGTTTCAAAACAACAGTCGCCAGCGCGGCCTGTTTTATCAATCATTGGAGTGTTGAATCGTGAATGGCACGGTAAGTAATACGGGCGTGGTCAAATGGTTTGATGAAACCAGAGGCTACGGATTTTTAGATACACCGGACGGCGATCTATTTGTCCACGCTTCGGCAGCACAATTCGGCATGAAGCTCAAGGTCGGCGATCAGGTTACATTTGAGGTTGCGCCGGACAAAAAGAGCGGACGCAGCAAGGCGATTAACGTTAGGGCAGCGTGATGTTGTTCTGGAACAAACAAGACAAGCCGAAGCTCACGCAGGCCGAGGCCTTCGAGATTTTCAAGACCGCGGTTAGCGAAGCGATTTACGCCGCTCAAAAACATGGGGTTTGGAATTCGACGCTGGCTTCGTTGTTGGAGTCGCACGCCAACGTGCTCGATGCGTCGAGGCGGTGGCGATAAATGCGCAAGAGCAAAAAGAGCGAAGCCATAACCGATGCCGAGCAAGCCAGACGCGATCGAGAGTATGCCGCTTATCTCAAGCGCGCCAATCGCCGGATTGCGCGGCCGCTTGTAGTCGAGCCAGACCCGTGGGGACAAGTCATCATCAAACCTTCGGACATATTCAAATATTTGGACCCCGAGCCGCCGATAGTGCGGCGTAAGAGACGATCTGTAACGAGTACCAAATGAGACGGCGACGATTCCGAAGTCCGCCACCGCGTCCAAGTGGCTTCTATTCCGAAGTCCGCCACCGCGTCCATGTGGCTTCTATCTCGACTATTTGAACAAGCTTATTGCCAAACGCCACGCCCAAGGTAAGCCGCCAGCACCGGACGTTGCACCGGAAGAATATTGGGAGCACCGCAGGCGCAACGAAGAAATGAAGAATCAGCCGCTCAAAAGGGCGGCCTGATAAGCGGGACTGCGCCGACTACGGATGAACTAGCGGCCGGTCTCGTTTCTAATTTTCAATTAGTAGCGCCCCGCATTTAGATTTTAGATTTTTCAGTCCCGCTTCGACGGGCTTTCATTTTCAGCGACAAATTTTGAGGTACCAATGTCTTGGTCATACTATCGAAAGAGTTCAACGACAAGGCCTGCGAAGCAGTTGCAGACATCATCACGTAAAACACATCGGCATGACTGCTCCCGTTTCTTAGCAAGAAAAGAGCGTGTCCGTAATTGTTCCCCCTCAATTGGGGGATAGCTGGTGGGAGGCGGAGGGCTTAGCCTCGGAGCTATGACGACAATCCTGTGGTGCGTCGGGGGTGTCCTGGGTGCCTTTATTCTCGGCGCTGCCGCCATGGGCTTCGAATCCCATCGGCGCTTCGGAGCCCAATTAGAGAAATCGCCGCGCCAAAACAAACAGTCCTGAGTGAAGCGCTCTACCCCCATCTTTGCTCCGGAATGGCCTAATGGCCCGCCGATAGCAACCAGACCCCAACCACGACCATGATCGCCGCCGTGATGATCAGGCAAATCATGGTATCTTTTTGTGTCGTTGACCTGGGCCTGGAGCTAAGGTCCGTTTTGCCCGGACCTTGGATATATGCGACGGGCGGAAACGATTCCAAACAAAGAGACGTAGCACCATGAAGCCGGGTGACGCCAGACATAGCAAATACCGCGCAAGCAAGCTTGCTGATCATGAACAAAGAATTGAGGCGTTAGAAATCATCTGCATCGATAAGGGGTTTATGCGCCCGCCCACACCTCAAAGGCGGGCTATTGAATTCATTGTCGCCAATCAAGCGGCGTTAGAGGAACTGATTGATTTATCAGTCCGGCGTTAATTCCAAGTAGGCCGCCGCTTTGACGGCAGGCAGGCCTTGGTGCTCAAGCAGGTAATACAGCGAAACTTTATAGAAAAGCCACGCACCTGCCGCGCTCGCGATGAACGGCCACCACGCGCCGCCGAAAAATATTGCTTTGATCAGGAAGTATACAGCGGCCAGGCTTACTGCTACCCAAATCCAGCCGACTGCGCTCACATAGATTTCTTTAATTAATCCCTGCCTCGAAAGCTGTGCGGGTGTCGGCATAACACCATCCCCTCCCTTCCACGGCAAGATACCAAGCTAACAGCCCAAACTAACGGCGCAAGTACGTAACAGGATTATCCCCCGGCCAAAAAAGCGCCCGCGAGCCTGTCCTTATGCGCATGCATGATGGAGTTGTGCATAGCCGGCCGCTATCCGTTAGGCACAACGCTTAAGGCTGTCGTTTCCGCCAGTAAACCCGGTGACCGTCTTGCGTCATTCTCAAGGTTATGCCGGATGTCGCTCTTACGGTCTGGCTTTGCCTAACGTGCGCCTTGCTCGTATGGGCAATCGTATACCTCGCGGCGAAGCGGAAATGAGCCAGCCGCCCGCGCGGCCGCCCCACCAAAAAAAGCGCGCGAGCCGGCTTATACGCGCGGGAATACACACCTATGTCCGGAAAACAATGGAGCGCCTTGCGTTGCGGCGCGCTTCGATCAAACGGTTTGATTTGCCGTGGTCGGGCGCTCGCCAACGGGAGGTGCAAATTTTCATGGCGGCATGTCAACGCCGTACCATACAAGGCCGATCCCGCCTGAAGCTATTGAACGTATCAGAAAGGCTTCCCGCGATCGTATGCTTGCTATGTGGCAGCGTTGGCGTGATGGCGGGTGCATACCGCAGGACAGACCAAATAAGCGACGTACGGCCGCCCCAAGGTTTGCAGCATGGTCCTGGCAAGAGACGCCAGAGGAACGCAAAGCGCGGATCAGGCGAGAGCTACAAGAGCGCTGGCCGGATCAGGATTGGGGTTAGCGCCAAATATCTTTGAACGGCTCCGGGCTCATAGCCGTATACCGCACCGTGTTGGTGATTGAGGCATGGCCGAGGTAGTGCTGGAGCCTCCTGGTATCCATCCCGCGGGCCGCCAGTGCGTGTCCAGTCGAATGCCTCAACATGTGAACGTGAATCGGGAAAGGCAGTTCAGCGGCTACGCCAGCGCGTTCAATCATGCGCGCAATGCCCATGCGGCGGAAAGGTTCGCCGCGCTCATTGACGAAGGCATAGGCCGACTTGATGTATTTGGCGGCTTGCCGGTGTCGTAGCACCTTGAGACCGGCCAGTTCATCGCGTTCCAGGTAATGGCTGCTATCGGCACTGCCCTTGAGCCTACGCACGATGATGGTGCGCTTGGTCAGGTCAATATCGTCCCAACGCAAATCACACGCCTCTGATACGCGCAGACCGTGCCTGTAGATCATAAGCCCGATCAGCCAATCACGATGACCACGTCGGTTGCGCTTGAGGGCGACGAGAAGCTTGGTCATTTCGGCTTCGGTCAGGTGCTCGCGGACCCGGTAAGCCTCGTTCGTCTTACGACCCTTCGATTCAACTGGTCGCATTTCGCTCGATTCCACCACCCGTAGATCGGTCCGCTTTGCTGCCATTTGCTGCCTCCCGCGCATTGGACTGGTCGCATAATTAAGCCGGAAAGCGACCAGTGCAAAAGCATATTTATAAAATTAGATTTTGTGTCGCCTGGCCGTCACGATGGCGCGACCTAACAAAGGGTCGACCACGCGACCACCCCCGGCGTGCATGCTTACTAAAACCAAACGCGGAATCCTCTCCTTCGGCCGCGCGCCGTGAACGAGACATAGATTTTTCAAAATTCGTATGCGCGCCAAATCGAGGGGGTACACGGTGTCCCTTTTTAGGAAGGGGGTGGCGTGTCCGAATCTCCAAAACGCAAAAAAATATGAAACCAACCTGCCATATAAAATTTTGGCAGTTTTCGTATAGCCGATTTCAACATCAAAGGTTTTATCATGACTACACCAACAGATAAATTTTCGCAGACTGCGCCTATCAGCAACGGGAAACCAGCGGGCGGCGAGGTTAAGCCGACACGGCAACCCGTCATTCTGCAACGTCCCGCGCCGACGAAGGATGACTTCGGCGGTTACGAGCGAATTTAATGCCCGCCAAAGTCAAAGCCTTCGATTACATCAAATCGGCAGCATCAGGATTTTTAGCAACTTGCTTGTGCGAAAACGGCACTTGTACGTGCAGCGATCCTGACGGTCAACATTTTCACACACTTAACTCAAAGAAAGATTCCGAAATGTCTACCAACGTAATTGCAAATATGAGCGCCGCAGAGCGCAAGGAGCTTGCTACCAAAATCGAAGCGACAAGCGAGCATATGACGCCTGCGGAGAGACGTGAGCTAATCGCCACCCTCTCCGCCGCGCTTGGCAACGATCTTGAGGCGAAGCAAGCAGCCGAACGGAAAGCCAAAGTCCTGGAAAATATTCAGGCGACTCGCACAGATACGATCGGCACCGGCAAGCGTGAATATGATTATTGTCAAACGAACTTGCGCAACAAGGGCGTGAGTGTGCCCATCGACGAATTGGTGTGGAAGACGGAGCAAGAAATCGATCGGATTTTGGCCGCGTCGAATTTAAACTCTAACGACCGGGTCGCCGCTAAGCGATTTATGGGCCGATTGGTGACTGGGCGGGTTTAAGAAGAAGAATTCTAATCCTGCTGCGTTCGTGCATGGCGCAGCATGACGGCGTTGCTGGGTTTTGGAACTTCCTAGCGCGCCTTGCGCTTATCGCTGACTCCCCCGCTTGATGTTCGGCAAAATATAAGCGCCCGCGAGTGTCCGTGTGTGGGCACGGGCTCGCCCCTTTTCAAGAATTGGCGTCGCGTTGGTAACCTCACGCGATGCTGATCGGCACACCCGAGTGGTTTCCCTTTTGGATTTCGCCAGGAGGGTGTGCATTGTCGTTACCTCGGGTTAGTCGCCGAGAGGAAACGACGACGACCTACTGTTGTTAGTAGGCAGCCGTTCGAAGCGGCTTTGCGGGAATCTTGCCCGTTGGCCTTTTGGCCGGGTATGAAAATCCGGGCGTTCCCGCATCTCTTTTTGTTCGCTGCGATTCCTGCCGCTGTTCGCTCACAGTAGGGAAAGCGCGACCGGGGCGGCGCGTCTCTAGCAGTAGTCGCGCGTCGCCCCATTTTGTTTCCTTTCACAAATGAGCTAAAAGATGACATTGAAAGAAATCTATCACGGCGTGATAAATCTCGCCGAAACCGCACATCATCTCGCGCCCGAATTGCTGAAGTACCCTCATCGCGATGATGTAGGCCAACTGTCGGCGCAAGACCGTGCCAGCATTCATCGCGCCGGTGTCATTCCATGACCTTGCCGTTGGAGTCTCGGAAGCGATCAAAGCGCTTTCGCCCGCAACGCTCGACGTCATCAAACAAAAAAGCTAGGCGGCATGAAAAACGGCTTGTGGTCACTGCTCGGGGCCGCCGCGCACGTCGTCACATTGCCCGGCCGCGCTGCGGCGCAAAATCACCGGGCATTTCTGTAAATTAAGATGAGCGAAAGATGTGACCGCTATCATCGTACCATCGAGGGTTTATCTGTTACGCGCCCAGAATGGCTCGGGAACGCCCGATATTACCGCCGTTGTGCCCAAGTTGCGGAAAGCCAATGGGCCTTTCGCGAATTGTGCCCGCTACCGCAGGGCTATGTGAGCTTCAGACTTACGGCTGCGCTGACTGCCGCGTCTGGCTTACGGAAGCGAAGGAGCGTTGGGTTAAGGAGGCAGAGCCTTGGATCGCTGATCCGCACCCCGACGACGACGATGGGCCTCGAAAAGCAAAAGGCCCCGCTTAACACCGGGGCCTCCCGTAGTTGTGGAAAACGTCGCCCTTTCCCTGCCATCTTCCGCCAGGACCATGGTCGCCTGGTCGGGGGAGCGGGACGGCGGAGTGCGGGGCGAGCGCCGAGGATGGCGGGCATGCCCCGCACTCGCGCTGTAGGTGGGGCCGGTTATGAACGAGCATTCCTTCCATGTGGAGGAACAGATATTTATTGAACCGCTTCGCTGTGAAAACTGCGGCGGCAATGCGCATTTGACTCGACGGTCTCCACACGGACTCGAGGGTTTGGAAATCCGCATCTTTGCCTGCCACGAGTGCGCGCATCAAATTGAGCGTATTGTCTCGCTGGCGAAGACCCACGTCCCTTAGCGCCGCGCTTCGGCTAACAATTTTCCCTTTCGTCGCTGACCTTCAGCTATGATCGCGTGCGGCTACTGGAAGCACGTTCAAGACCTCTAAGCGACGGGCGGCGGCTCCATCAATTTCTCCCATTCTATTTTGCTGAACCCAGCATCCAACGCCTGCCGCGCGCTCACCAAACTAGGCCACGCCTTGACGCTGACGAATTGCATGCCGGTTCGCTTGTCCGTGTGTACCAAGCGACCGTCGTCTTCGTAGCCGATGTGCGTCCAGATATTATTCAGGACCGTTTTCACGATCGACAATCCAATTTGGACCCGGAGACTTGTCGAGACTCGACACCGGGAGGACGGCTTGGGCCGCCCTTTTTCTCTCATTGGTATGCCGCAACCTGGCTCGTCGGGATACGTTCCTCGATCCACGCCGCAGAGTGAGTCCGTACCCAATGCAGCGCTTCGTAATGAGCTTTGAATTTATCGATCGGTTCGATCGTGCCGTCCGGCCATTCGGCTTCGACTTGCCACAGCTCGCCGTGCCTTAAAACCACACAAAAAATGGGCTTTCGCAACATCATCACGCACGCACACGTTTGGCCTGGCAGCAAGAAGTCGAACTTTTTTTCGCCGACTGTGCAATGCACAAGAAGTTGAACAAGAACCCCAAGCGCGGACAACTCACGCGCTCGCGGCCTGAGAGAGAGCATCGATGAACGTCACGAGGGACGGCGAGTTACATTCAAAGCATTTTCTCCACTGAGCACATTAGACCTCGACGGCGATCCGGACCAGGGTCACGGCGCTGTTTGCCGACATCTGACACCGGATGACCGGGTTCTACCGCTGTGGACCGCGTTCAAGCAGATTTTGATCGAAGCGGTCCCGCGGCTGAAACATGCTCACTGAATCATGAGCCACAATGGAAAGGGCTGGTTGGCTCTCGCGATACTGGAAGGGCAGCTTCGGCCGCCCTTCTTATTTGATGCGAACATCCATTCAAATGACGAAGTTTTAGGCTAGCTGGCAAGCTATTAGGCAGCAAGGACCAACAGCCTCGCTGTCACAACTTTTTTAGAATACGGAACTCGAAACGCCAACGCATTTAAGTTATAGTTGGGTGTGTCCGCCCCTTCGAGCGATGAAAGTGTGGGCTGTCGTGAATGGGAACATTATACTGAGAGCGTTGACGCACCGAACACCTCTGAGGTTGGTGCTGGCGAGAAAATTTATTAAGCAGTTGTCTCTGTTCTCATATGAAGAGCGACTTTTCAACGAGGCTGTCGATCGCCCGCACTACGGTTATTGCATTTTTCAAGCAGCGAGATTGGCAAGTCTACTGAACTACCCCAGCGTCAGCGTGATCGAGTTTGGCTGCGGCGGCGGCAATGGTCTGCTGAATGCTGAAATGCACATCAATGAGGTGATGAAGCTCTTCCCAGTGAATATTGATCTGTACGGATTTGACGGGGAATCCGGCTTGCCTCCGCCCGCCGATTACCGAGATATGCCCCACTATTTTCGGGCCGGCCTGTACGAAATGCATCGCGGTATGTTGGAGCGGCGACTTAAACGCGCCAAGCTTGTGATCGGTGATATCAGAGAAACGTGCATGACTTTCTTGCAGAAGTACAAGCCGGCACCGATCGGGTGCATGCTGCATGACCTCGACTATTATTCATCGACCCGTGACGCGCTAGCTCTTTTCGATGGTGAAGCGGCGTACTTTCTGCCGCGGGTGTTTATGTACTTCGATGATATAATCGGCGACGATACGTGGCTGTGCAACGAATTTACTGGAGAACGATTGGCGATTGAGGAATTCAATCAGATGCACCGTTCAAAGAAGATTTCTAAGAACTACCATGTGGCAAAGATGCATTCAAATTCATGGTGGCCCGATATGATTTACATTCATCATGATTTCGAGCACCCGCGGTACAATGACTTTGTCGCGAACAAAGAGCAGGCGGGGCACCAGAGCAACATTAGATTGCAAAAGTGACGATCGCGCTCTCGCCAGGGCCGCTATTGTGGCGCATGTTTTGGTGCTGCGCTCGCCGCGCCATCTCTGGTAGCTTGGCGAACCTGCGATGCGTCGCTTGGTGGCGTTGATTTTCAATTCCGGCTGGTCAACGCGGCTAGGCCAGTATGGTAGCCACGACGTGATTAGCCCCTCGAAAAAGCCTGTAAATAAAGGGCCGAAACGGGCACTCAAACCCGGTCGACCCCGGCCTTGGCGTCCATTCCGCGGAGGGATCGTCGGACCCGCTCATGTGATCCAAGCTGAGGTGATCACCAGACGGAATTGGGGTGAAGTTGTTAGCCCGGACGGTGTGCGCTGCTACGTCACTTCGGTTACGCCGCGACAAGAGGCGATGGCGTTAACGGCCACGACGACGACCCAGCTCGGGAGGAATACCGATCCTACCAATATCGTTGTTGTGACGTTCCTCGCCGAACAGCAGCTTACGCACTACCAGTCAACCAAGGCCGGATCGGTGCCAGCCGTTCAGCCCACCTAAAATGACGAGGCCGCCAACTGAGGGCTTATCCGATCTCGGGATTGTTGCTTGGCTGATAGGGCGCACCTTTCGGCGCGACTGAGGCGGCTTGAATCTCTCCGTTAGGACCGTGCGTGATAAGCCTCATCCATGCCACTGCCATATCAAGGAAGGCTTGCCGCTGTTCTTCGTTGTCTGTTTCTTCCGCCCAACGAAGACACTCTTCCGCGAAATGACGATGGGTGTCAGCCGTCGCCGCCATGACACAACACCTCCAAAAGCTATTTTTTGGCTATTTAATGCCGTCTCCCTTTTGGAGTTCCACGCCAACTCAAAAGAAAAAGCCCCCGCCAAGGCTATGCAGCCGGGGCTTCCAAAACAGCGGGAAAGGGAGACCCTTATGGGCTTTGGTGCAGCCGCACCCGGTCCGCGTAAAGCTTTGCGATCAACCGATTGATGCGTTCGATCTCGGCCGGGTCAGTCGTCGAACGCAATAACTCGCGGTGGCGCGCGACCTGTTCGTCTATGTCTACGCAAGACTGGCACATGCCCTGACTGTTCCGGCTGTTTCTATGTGTACGCCTGCCGGTCAGCTTTGGTTCAATTTTCCATTGGTACTAAAGGAACGGACCGCCAACCGAGAACAAATACCGTACTGGACTCGGATCGTCAGCCGTGAACGGCACCAAAACGCCAATGAACGCTACGAAACAATGGGCATAGATGGGAGCCAGTTGAGCGTCCGTTGTGACCCTATCGAATCCTCGCCATAAGAGTAGATGTCCTACCAACGGCGCTAAAAGACCGCAGCTAAAGCGGCTTCTTTTTACACGCCGTAAGTCAGCCGATGACCGGCTGCGGGCAAATGGGGGTGTGCGTGACTAAGCGTGCTACGTATACGGAAGCTCAAATCCGCCGAAACCTGAAAGCCGCGCTGCGAGTTGGCTTGCGCGTCGGCGGCATCGGCCCGGATGGCACTGTGCTTTTGCGTGACGGTGACGATCTTGTCCCCTCCCCTGCATTGGCACAACTTGACGATTGCCCCGCCGCCGCGTCCAAATGGAGCGACGTCGAGGCATGACTCTCATGAAGGCCAATTTTCCCTTTCTGCGACCCGACCGTGATCGCTATGGCGTCATGCGCTATTACGTTCGACGGCACGGCCGCAAGATCAGGATACGGGAGAGGCCTGGCACGGATGCTTTTGTGCAGGCTTACAATGAGGCACGAGCCGCGCTCGATCCCGGCTTTACCGAACGACCCGAAACTATCACGGCCGCACCAGCGGGCACCCTAGGCTGGCTGGCGGCACGCTATTTCGCATCCACGGAATTCCAACGCCTCGATCCCAAGTCGCAACGTATCCGGCGCAATGTTATCGAGGATTGTTTGCGCGAACCACGCAAGCCCGGCGCTGCCGATCTTATGCGCGACTGCCCGCTGTCCGCCTTTTCGTCGGCTCACGTCAAGATGTTCCGGGACCGCAAGGCGGAGCTTCCCGGCGCTGCCAATAATCGGCGCAAGTATCTGTCGGCGATGTTCGGCTGGGCGGTGGAAGATGGCTTGATGGCGATCAACCCGGCCCGCGATATTCGACGCATCAAGTACGCTACGGACGGTTTCCATACTTGGACTCCTGACGAAGTCCGGCAATTCGAGGCACGGCATCCGATCGGCACTAAGGCGCGGTTAGCGCTTAGTCTGTTGCTATACCTTGGAGTTCGCCGTGGTGACGTTGTTGGACTCGGCCGACAGCACGTTAAAGACGGCTGGCTGCGCATGGTGCCGCGCAAGACCAGTTACAAGCGCAAGGCGGTATCAGAAAAGCCCGTGCTGCCCGTGCTTGCCGATATCATCGCGAGAAGCCCGACAGGCGATCTAACGTTCCTTGTCACGAGCTTCGGCAAACCGTTCACCGTAGCAGGATTTGGAAACTGGTTTGCAGACCGCTGCAACGAAGCCGGATTGCCTCAATGCAGGGCACACGGTCTGCGCAAAGCCGGAGCAACGATCGCCGCAGAGCGTGGAGCGACCACGCACCAACTTATGGCAATCTTTGATTGGACGACGCCGGCACAAGCCGAAGTCTATACGCGCTCCGCGAACCGGAAACGGCTGGCCGAATCCGCAACGACTTATCTTGCCGATAGATCAGACGCAGAACACAAAGAGTTCCCACTGAGAACTCCCACTTTTACTAACCGACTGATTTTATTTGATGTTCCTTTGGCGGTGGCAGGAGTGGAGGGACTTCGAACCCCCAACCCCCGGTTTTGGAGACCGGTGCTCTAGCCATTGAGCTACACTCCTAGGCGCCGTTTCACCCGCCGCAATTCACATGCCTCCGGGCGATCCGCAAAGCAAGGCCTCGGCGGCGAAGCCGATGGACGCGGCCACCTAATCTTGCGGAAATTTGCCCCCATTGCCAATCAGATCATGAACCGAAACAGCCGGCCCCACCCGGGACTCGGCGCAAGGGCGGAAACCGGTTTTCCGACAAAATCGTGCTTTAACGAACGCTGTCCCGCCCGCCCTTTCCCAACAGGCCCAATACATTCATGCTGACACGACGCGCGTTCACACTCGGCGCCGCCTGCGCCCTGATCGTCTTCGCAACGCCGGCTTTGGCAACCGACGCCTCCGCGCTCACGTTCGTCACCGACATCTATAATGGCTACAAGGGCAAAGACTCCCCCGGCCGTGCGCTCGACAGCGATCCGGCGATCCGGCGCTATTTCGAGCCGTCGCTGGCAACCTTGATGATCAAGGACCGCAAACGCGCCGCCAAACGCGATGAAGTCGGCACGCTCGATTTCGACCCGTTCGTCAATGCTCAGGACTGGGAAATCTCCGCCTTCGACATCGCGATAACCGATAAGGCCGCGGGCCAGGCCGTCGCCACCGTCAAGTTTTCCAATCAGGGCAAGCCGGCTGTCGTCTCCCTCGATCTCGTCACCGTCAAGAAGGAGTGGCGCATCCGCGACATTACCTGGCAGATCGACGGCAAGCCGCAAACCCTGCGCGGGCTCTACGTGCGCTGAGTGCGGTGTTGCGAGCTAACGGAAGCGCGCCGGCGCGAAGATTGGAGCGGGTGAAGGGAATCGAACCCTCGTCATAAGCTTGCAAGAATTCTGTTAACGGAATGCTTGATAGATCAAAGGCCCGTACCATCGGCACAAGTCGCTATTTGCCCGGTAGCGGCGGGAGGGCTTCCGCCTTGCGGATCGTTGCCGCGTGCATCCTCGCGTTGACGCTCACGGCCTGCGCTGCGTCTAAGCCGCCATCACCTGAAATTTCAAGCTCCGTTCGCGACGAACTAAAGGCAGTGGTTCACGCACAGACCGAGTGCTTTTCGCGAGAGGCTCAAGACAAATCTCTCAATTAGGTGGACATCAACACGGCAGCACTAGCGGTGCAAGTCCGTTGTGTCAAAGAGACAGCGCGGTTCAAAGCGTTTGCAGCACAACACACAATCGACCCTGTCAACGGCGGCATTGAGGGTTACGAAAACCGAATGCGACAGGACGATGCGGACGACCTTCAATATATCCGACAAGTGCTTGCGCTGGTTCGCACGTCTAAGTAGGCCACACGGCTGGTAGTGTCTTTGTTTGAGTTAGCTGCTCAGGTCTCAAGCAATGACGCAAAAGTATTTCGTCCAGATGATCGTAAATTCAGGTCCCGCGATGCGAGCCACCCAACGCAAGATCAGCGCCGACATTGTGAAGCGGCTCGGCATTGGCATTTGATCGCTCGGCGGCCTGATTCCCGGTGCCGACGCCCCCCGAAGCTCATGCCCGAGGGGCGCGACAAAGAAACACAAAGGAATCAATGGTTGCCGCCCCCCGCAACTTATGCTTGTCTCCGCAGCTACCGCATACCAGATTCTCCTCGTCAGCCCGACCATCGGAGGACATCGCGATGGGCGAAATCTTTGCGCACTATGCATCAGAAATTTGGAGCTTCGTCGCCGGCTTGGCCGGTGGCGGTACTGTCGGGTCGTGCTCACAATCCGCTACATGCGGAAGCAGGTGAAGGCCAGTGGCGGAGCGACGGTGACGGACCAGTCTGGCGCAAGAGCGGGGGGAGATATGGTCGGCCGGGACAAAATTTCAGGCTCAAATCCGCGACGCTGATATGAGCCTCGGAGTCGACCAAAGGCGGGCTTCAGCCCAAGGCGATGTGGTCGGCGGCGACAAGATTACTGAGCTTCATATACACAAATCCACCGCAAGCTCCGGCGGCGTGGTCGAGCAGCTTCTAAGAAAGCTCGAAGCTGAGATCGCCGACAACGCGCAGACACAAGAAACCATTCAAGCGTTGAAACAATTCTACAACCGGCGCTCAGACGATGGCATCGAGGGGACTCGAAGCGAAGTTAGATGCGAGCGGCAGGCAAGGCGAACTACGTGCCGCGATGGAAAAGAAGGAGATGTTCGCCAAACTGCTTGAGCGTTGGTCACTGTACGCGTCCGCACAGCAGATATTCGTATATCTGCTGGCGCGCGCGGAACATGAATTCAACTACAACATTTACCCGAAAATCGAATCCCTTCAGCCAGTCCAAGTAAACGAGTTGGTGACTGATAAAATCGTGTCGCCCATCGTGAACGAATGCGGCTCCACTATCTTTGCTGTGGATCACGGCACCGCACTGGGAATGCTCTATTGGTTAACCTCAACGCGGCGCTTTGGCAATCCAGTCGACGATTGACACCGCGGGATGCGAAGCGTCGGCCCGGACCTTGATGCGCCTGCGCAATATGGGAGCGTCCGCGCCTTTAAGGGACGCGAATTGACCGGGATGGTTACCGGAAATCACATGGAAAGATTTTATGGATTATCGGCTAAGTGTTGGAGCGGGTGAAGGGAATCGAACCCTCGTCATAAGCTTGGAAGGCATTCCGTTAAGCTGATTTTCACGGAGTTTGCTTAGATTTCTGACCTTTGCTACCGTGAACACAGCGAAAACCTGCACTCCCATTGCGGGAAACTTACGGGAAAGAATGCCGGTTACAAAGGACGGGCTCCTCAAAGACGACGATCACATAAGAGCGCTGGTAGAGCTCTCCGAAAAAGCAAAGGCTTTTGGCAGCGTCTATCGCGACACCGGCCGAAGGAATTTGTTGCTACGGATAGGCAAGCGCCACGTGTCGTTTTATTTCTTTGCCGAGCGCATGGTGCGCGGCAAACGCACCACAACGTCAAACTGTTAGGCCATTGGCCGTCGCTCTCTGCCACTGCCGCCGGCCGCGAAGCTGATAAGATCGCGGGCCGCGTTTCCGCCGGGCGCGTCGAGCCCGGCCGCAAGAACGCGACTAAATTTGCCGAAGCCTTCCAGCGCTTCGTTTTACATCTCCGGAAGAAGGCCGCCGACAAAGGCAAGCCGGACACATGGGCCAAGCTTGTAGAAGGTAAAGGCGCAAAGCATTTGCTGCCTGAGTGGGGCCGCTGGACGCTCGCCGAAATGAGCGGTGTGCCGAACGCCGTAGCTGACTTCCATGCCAAGTTGACCATTGAAGTCGGACCCGGGCCGCCAACCATTGCGCGCGAGTTATCCGCGCTGTGTATCGCTATGCCATGCGGACTAATCGCGGGCTTCCGCTCGCACTGCCGACTAGTGGCGTTGATTTCAATATGGAGCAGAGGCGCGAAGTCGCCACCCGCGACTTCAAGGCATGGGCCAAGGCATGGCGTGCGATACCGAACGGCAGTCGGCGCGCGTTTCACTTGCTGAATTTGCTCGGCGGCTTCCGCCCTGGGGAGCTTGCGCGGCTCAAGTGGGTCGATGTGCTGCCGCGCGAGCGTGTGGCGATCATCCGCAACGCGAAGGCCGGTCCAGATATTAGGGTGCCGATGTCCGCGGCGATTGCGCGAGTGCTCAAGATGGCGCGCGACAGCGTGACCGAGCCGGACGAGTTTGTTTTCCCGGCCCGAGGCCCGCGCGGCCATATTGTTCGCTTCGACTCGGACGCCCTTCCCTTTTATGCTAACGCCTTGCGCCATACATGGCGGACCATCGCGACCGACTGCGGCGTCGACGACACCCTCGCGCACTTGATGCTAGGCCATGCACCGCGAGGGGTCAGTCAAGGCTATCTGTCGCGGATGGTCCTATCGTCCTGGCCGGCCATGCGAGCGGCACAGCGCAGGGTTAGCCGGCGGATCGTTTCGCTCCTTGCCGAGATCGAAGAAAAAGCGCCCACGCCCCAGCGGATAAATACTTCGATCTCGCCGGCCTGACATTTAAGAGAGAAAGCACGATATAGTCCACAAGACGAGTCACAATAGAACGAGCAATGGGCCGGCGAACAAGCTAGCGCCGCGGATCACCAAGGTTCGACCGCGTTATGTCGCTAAGGATTTAGGTGACCCATTCGCTGCATCGACCACGTGGGAGCGGTGGTACGAACCAGAGTTGCTTCGCTTCACGGCTGAGAGTTGCTCATCCAACCAAAACAACGCGCGACTGAGAGAACAGTGCCTCAAAGAGGCCATCGCTCTCGCACAGCAGCAGGAGGCGAAGTTCTGGGAACTGCGAGCCACCGCCACGCTCGCCAAACTTCGGGCCGACCGACGGCAACTATTTCCGGCAGGTGCGCCGAATTGCCGCCGGCTAGTTACGCCGCTGGCGGGGAGGAGTGGCAGCGCTTAAGAGTGCAAGTTATAGCTCTTGCTTTCTCGTTAAATCGCGTGATCGACGCGATTTTCATGCGGCACCCGGCCTTGTCGCCCTAATGTACGCCAAGCTTTTCGGCTGCCATTTTCGTTCCTGCAACACGGTTTGCTATCTTTTGGAAAGCGATATCGCGCGCATAGTCGGGGCTGCCGTGATTGGGCTTCTTGTCGATGCTAAGGGGGAGAAGCCGCAATCGTCTGTGGAGCCTATGCGCTGTTTGTCGATATACTTGGCAGCAGCCACCAACTGATCGCAAACTTCCTGCACCGATTCAGCTCGCGGACTCTGGGTGACGATGCAGCCGATGTACGCCATTTGCGCGACCCCTTTGGCGTCATCCCGCAGGTACTTGCCGACCAGCTTGTAGGCAGATTCCCGATCACGCTCGCGGCCATCTGTAGCTGGAAATAGCCGGCATTGAGCTTAAACAGATGCTTCAGCAGCTCTTCATACGGGACATCGGCGCTGTGAACTGAATTGACGTCTCCGCCAGGACAGACGTGAACGCCGATTTTCTCGCGTTCCTCGGCCGAGAAACGATCGAAGACGCGATTGTCGAGCTCTATAAAGTACGGCAAGAGGTTGCGCGGGGTCCAAGGATTGCGTGGATCGTTGCGGGGTGCTAGGCGCCCTTCGGTGAAATCCATGACGACGTGCGCGGCGCCGGCATCGAAGCACGAGCGGAATCTTTCTCACATTCATTGACGATATCGTTTTCAAACTGCTGCGTGAATAGCCCGGCAGATCGCCCTCGAGTGGATACAAGAGATACATCATGGACGGCGCAATCACCGCCTGATGAAGCGGCCTGTTGGTCATTTTGACGGCCTTTTTCACCAGCTCGCCGGCATAGAAGTTATAATGGAACGGTCCGCCGGTGACCTTGGGTAGCTGCCGATTGTGCCCGTCGGCAAAGATGGCAAAAATATTGCCCTCCGGGTGCAAGGTGTGGTGCCAGCCCGGAGCCGGCGAGTGTGTCGGCAATGGGATAGGTAGCAAAGCTTGAGACCCGCTGCTCACCATCGGTGATAATTGGCGAGCCGGTGGCTTCGAAGCGTTGAGGGTATCGACGACCGCTGCATTTTGCTCCTCCTCCAACTGCCCCTTCGAAATTTTCTTTGCGTCGTAGTCCGCGTAGGCCTGTGCAGTTTGATGGCCGCGGGATCGAACCGACTGGCTCCGTGGGGATACCCGTGGCGGTCCTTGGATTGTAGTCCATGAATTCCTCCCGATTTTCGTCGTTTGTTTCCCGCTCCACGGTGATGCGAGGCGGGCTAGACGAGACAGACCCGTCTGTCTATATCGGACTGCCAAACGTGTGGCCGGTCAAGTAAAATCGGTAATCGACTCCGGATTAAGGCGGTGGCCTCCGTTTGCGTTTTTCATGCCGCGAATGGTACGAAGGACCGGAAGATAATTAAGGGGACTAGTCGGTTAGGTCCCTTGTCATCGGGAACACAGTTTGAGAATCAGAAAAGCCGATATCAGTGCCAAGCCTCGCGAACGTTTGATCGACGCGGCCTATGACCTTTTCTCCAAAAATGGCGTCAACCAAGTTGGCATCGATACGATCTTGCCAAGTCAAGTTGCGCAAAGGCCAGCCTTTACAGCAATTTCAACAACAAAGTTGAGCTGGCGATTGCGTTCCTGGATCGAAGGGAGGCCGTATGGACGCGCGATTGGCTGGAGTCCGAGGTCAACCGGCGTACGAGAAGTCCAGAAGCTCGATTGCTGGCGATTTTTAACGTGTTCGACGGCTGGTTTCGCAAAAAGTCCTTTGAAGGTGCTCTTTTATCAACGTGCTGCTGGAGACAAAACCTGGTAGCCCGTCGCCAAGCTGCCGCGGTTCATCTTGCCAAAATCCGCGCCATCGTCCGTCGTTTCGCCGAAGAGGCAAATCTGCAAGAGCCAGAAAAATTTTCGCAGGTCTGGCAATGTCTGAATGAAAGGGATCCGATCGTCTCCCAAGGCGAAGGGATGGCAATGCGGCACGTGAAGCGAAATGTGCGGCGCGACTAATTCTCGACGGCTGGAAACATAAAGAACAAGATCTAGGACAGCGAGCTAGGAACGCTTGTTTCATCGTGCGTGCACGTCGTCCTGGCATTGA
>CAWDZD010000067.1:0-174965 GCA_963806465.1 uncultured Alphaproteobacteria bacterium
GGCTACAATAAGGCCATCGCCGTGGACGCGGATAGCGTGGCCAATCGTGTCCTGATCTTCCAGTATCCCAGCAAGGAGGCGATGGCCAAAGACTCGGAAGGCTAACATCGAGCCATGGGAGACGCGTGCCGACGTCCGTAAGCTGGCCGACTTCCACGCCATCGGCGTCGAGGGCGTCGAACAAAAATAGGGTCTCGGCCCTCGAATCCTATCGGATCTCCGTCGAGCCAGGATCGAGGGCTTCATTTTAGCCCGGGTCGGTGAAGCCTGTCGAAAATCGGCCGCGGGTGACGGCGGTGCTGGAGGGAGCAAAATCCAGTCATCGTGGCACAACACCGCTAGGCATTCACGCGCGTCGGCGCAGCAGCCTCGGCAGCTTGGCGACATTGGCGGCGATGCGCCGGGCTTCATCGCGCTAAGGCCAAGCGGAAAGGCGACCGTGATTGTTATGGACGTAACTGTTTGACTAAGCCTAGCCAATCATCGCCCGACTGATAATTTCGAAGGCTATTCAACTGGGCTGGAGTTATAATCCGAAAGTTTTTGAGCCTAACGTAGCAATGTCCTACAAGAGTGGCCTCGAAGGTCACGCTACGGAAGTTGCGTGCGGGGCTCCCGCGGTTATCAAAGGCGGCGTTTTTTTCAAGCAGGAACGCTCCGCGTATGTTGTAATCTTGAACGGCTTGTGTTTTGCTGCCGTTAGACACTGCGAGATATCGCAATAGCCTAAGCAGGCTTCCGGAAGAAGTCAGTTTCACATCCGAACGACAAACCAGGGCGTAATGCGCGCGCTGCCGCTTGCCTTTTGGGTTCGGAATATGCCCGCTCGTTACAACTACGTGACTGGGAACGCGCTCCAGTCTTGCTCGGGATCGAGTACACTTTCCCACTCATCCCAAATCCGAATTTGGCTAACACCTTGAATTCCGTCGTTCTTGGAGGCCGAGAACAGCGCGGGCAACATAACCATTCTCTTGTGCCTTCGCTTCTACATTAGGCCCTAGCTGCGCGCTGAGACCCCACCAAAATTCGCCTGACCCCGCTAAGCGTTCGGCTTCTTTGCGGGCGACAATGTGGTCCAGGCTTTCACCGGCGTCGCCACCTATCACGCTGCAAACGAATGGATCCCATGTGGCGGGGATTATGTGGTGCGCCAGCACCGCATGCGTCATGACACCTCTCCTTCTTTTTCACCGGCATGAATAACTGCCCGACGAGAGCGCCGGAACCCTGTCTTGTGGCGCCTTTTTGTACGCTCGCCCGTTGCCTCTGCAGTTGCGGGGGTGACAAGCCTTCGTCGGGATCACAGTGATGCGTTCGGCCATTACACGGTCCTGATAATGTTCCCCCACTTTGACTGCGGTGATTACTTGCAGCAACAAAAAATAAAAATTAGTTGGGGCCTCAAAAGCCGTGTGAATCAATGAGTTGGCAATTCGCAATGAGTGCCTTGCCCAGGTTTTGCCTCAAAATAAGCTGGGCGGGCATCAGGCGAGAAAGCGCGTCTCGGTCTGAAACCACTCGCCGATGATGCGAGCGCGCGAAGGGTGTTCGTGGGCGATAGACTCTGAACGAGGTGAATGCGTTACCTACCCGGCAGTCTACGTGCAGCGCGGGCTTTCCAGAATTCGGTTGGATTAGACGCGAGCGTGGCCAACTCCAAAAAAGACGCGCATCGGGCAACTACGGCATGGATATGCCAACTCGCAATAATGCTCTGCCACATAAATCCTAAGCGCTGAGGCTAATGGTACGTGCTTCCCCTCTTGCTGGTTAATGACGCTGATGAGCCTGCTGATCGGCACCTGTTTCACGAAGGCAATTTCCCGCAAGTAATCCCAGAACTCAGGCTCCAGCCTTAAGCTTGTTGGCCGGCCGTCAATTCGACCTTCCGATGGATAAGGTTAGTTGGGTTTGGCGGCATGTGATTTTGCCCCACTAAAATGCCACAGCCCTAGCTGCTCGCCGCAGAGGCAATGAGATAGCGGTAAGCAGAAGGCTGGTTTGACGCATGGCTCGCCGGCTCAGTAGCAAGAATTGGAATCCTGGATCGGACAGGAACGGCGCTACGGTGTAAATTGGTCCATAAGCCAGAGGAAGCACTCATGCTCCAGACGGTGTTGCCGCTCATTCTGAAGCTTTCGCTATTTCTCATGACGGCTGTCGCTACGCATTTGATTATGTCATTTGGGCAGACGTTGTTACATTATAAGGTCGGCCATCATCCAATTGGCGGTAAGTTGTTTCGCAACCACATCAATTTTCATCACACCCATTATGCCGACGATCATCTTGTCTCTCGGACGTACCTCGGTGCCGAAGGCAACATTACGCCCTACTTCCTCATTCCTGTATTTCTAGTCGGGGGGTGTGCTTATTTCTTGTTGCCGCTAAATTTTTTTGTGGTGACGGTAATCGCGAGCGCGGCGTCGTTTTACGCGCATATTTTTTTCAACAGGGAATATCACGTAGAGGGATCGCGGCTTCAAAGATTTGCGTGGTTCAGACGACAGCAGGAATTGCACTTTGTTCATCACCGTCACGCGAATAGCAATTTTGGCGTAATTCACTTCTTCTGGGACAAGATTCTCGGCACCTATCGAATGCCGAATGTCCGTGCATCTGAAACCGCGGGCACGCCGGCGAAATTGCCGGTGACCCGGTCCAGCACCAACTGACGTTAGCATGGTCGCGAAGCGCCTTAATCTCGCGGCATTCCGCGTCGAGGGTGCCCATCATCACAACATGCTCTCGAGGTGGGTGAACATGTGGCGCTTGTGCTTCACGATCCTGCTTTTCTTTGCGCTGGCCCCGCTGGCGTTGCCCGTGGCCTCTCAGGCGCAGATCATCAGCATTACAATTGCTCCGCCGGAGCTACCGGTCTACGAGCAGCCTCCAATTCCTGCAGCCGGTTACATGTGGTCGCCCGGTTATTGGGCCTATGATCCGGACAACGGTTACTTCTGGGTTCCGGGGACTTGGGTTCAGCCGCCCGACGTCGGCTTGCTCTGGACGCCAGGCTATTGGGGCTGGAGTGACGGGCCTATGTGTGGAACGACGGATACTGGGGCCCCCATATCGGCTTCTACGGCGGCGTCTATTACGGCTACGGCTATGGCGGCGTCGGCTACGAGGGCGGATATTGGAACAATGGTGTGTTTGCCTACAATCAGACGGTCAATAATTTTGGCAGTGTTACGATCACCAACGTTTACAACAAGACCGTCATCGTTGATACGAATGTAACAAGGGTCAGCTTCAACGGCGGTACCGGCGGTGCGACCGCGCAAGCCAACGCCTCAAGAGCAAGCCGCCGCGCATGAGAAGCACGTAGCGGCGACCCCCGCGCAAACCGAACACCGGCAGATGGCGAGCACCAACAAGGCTCTGTTTGCCTCCCAAAACCATGGTCAGCCTGCTATTGCGGCGACCGCCAAGCCGGGTGAGTTCACCGGTAAGGGTGTCGTGGCGGCAAGGGAAGTGAAGCCCAGCTCGACGCAGCCGGGTGCGAAGCCTGCCGGCGCTACAACACTGGGCACGAACCCTTCCGGCGCTAAGACGCCACGAGAGAAGGGGCCGGAAAGCAAGGGTCAGGCAACGCTGAATGGTGGAACCCCTCGCCGCCGAACGCCGAGGCAAAGCCCAAGACGCCACGAGAAAAGGCGCCGGAAAACAAGGGTCAGGCAACGCTGAATGGTGAAACTCCTAAGCCGCTGAACACCGAAGCGAAGCCCTTAAAGGCCACACCGCCGCCTACGGCTGCAAAACCAAATCCGCCGTCACCGGCGCCCGCGACTACTGCAGCGATTAAGCCGGCACCTCTACCACCGCGGCCACCAGCAGCTGCTGCAGCAGCGCCTAAACCAGCGCCTCCGGCAAAGCCCGCCTGCCCACCTGGCAAGACAATGACACCTTCGGGCTGCAAATAGCACTCCAGCGGGTTGAAATATGCGTGGCAGGGCCTTCGCCATTTCCAGCTGACGTGCCCGGCGGAAGACGGCTTGTCTATCTACTGGCGTCCCGTGCGCGTCTTGTCTGTTCGAACTAGCGGACCACGTCAGTCTGTGCGTCCCTGTCGGAACGGTCATCTTGAGTGCTGACGGAAGCCGCTGCAAATATCCGACGCGAGCGTAGCCAAGTTCAAACGGGAGGTGCATCCCTGCAGCCGTGGGGTTTGCAGCTCACTAAACTCGGGGCTATGCCCCGCTACAACTCACCCTTATCCTTGTCCTTGGCCGTGACAGTGCTTGTACTTTTTGCTGGAGCCGCACGGGCACGGTTCGTTTCGGCCAATCTTCAATGAGTGAATTACACCGGCCTCGGTGGGGAAATCCTGCACGTGGCTGCGGCCCACTTTGAGAGCATCCGTTTCGAAGAAGCGAAAGCTCTCGATTTACGCCTTCGTAGTGAGCGCGTTGCTCCTCTGACCAATCGCTACAGTTCATTAGTATGAAATCCTCCGAATTGACACGAGTCATTTTCGGAGCGTCGATGGCAATCTCGATAATCTGTTTAAGTGCAGGAAATTTGTTCTTAGCTGTGCCGCAGGCCACCTCGAGCAGGTGCTGCCGCACTGGTCGATACTTGCCGTCGTAATCGGTGATGTTTGGGTGCCATAGCTGCAAGAACACGTAAGCCTTGTCCTCATAAAACGACGGCAGCCGCGTGACCTGACGAACGATGCCGGATCGGTCTGCGGGGAAATTTTCAATGGCTCTCTTAATGAGTTCGGACAGCGCGCGCCGGGACACCCGCGGCTCTTTAGCCATCTCGTGGATAGCGCTCCGGCCCTCAAAGATGTTGCCGTTGCCGATCAGCGCACCCATGAGTGCATTTTGGGACGTGCGCTGGATTAGATCATCCCAGAGATAAGAAATAGCATTGTCCCTTTTTCGGCGTCGATAACGCGGCGTCCCGACGAAGCTGCGCCATTCGCCCTCGCCGATGAACAGGCCGTTATACTTTCCATCTGGAACGCCAATGAAGTAGGCGCGGGTCGCGGGGTTGTAGTTTGAAAAGTAGTGACCAAGCAGGTCCTCTTCGCCACAATAGGCGAGAAAATCCAAATCGCGGATCGCAGCCTCCTTTGCATCAAGGTAGGCGTTCAAATCATGAATTGTATCCAGCTCTGCAAGCACAATAGCCAAGTTATGGCTATCGAGAAGATGAACCGGGTCCTCTTTGTCGAGTGACACCAGAAATGGCAACGGAAGGTCATGACCTGCCGATCCGTAGGCAATCCCGAGGCTGCCGCTCACATTCGACTTGGAGAAACGTAGACAGGCTTCTTTAGCTCCGTGCGCCACGATGATCTTGTGAATGTGGAGTTCGCCGGCCGGGATAGTCAGCGGAAACGGGATCGTACCCTTCGCGCCGAGAAATATGTGGTCGCGGTAGCGCCGAACGTAGTTCTTCGCGCCTGCTGCCGTGCTGATCTGCTTGTCGATCGCCTCTCGTTTCCAACGATCCCAGGTGAGATGGACGTCCTTTTCCACCGCATCAAACCTGCGGCTCTCCCGGTCGAAAAACAGGAATACCTGATCTTCAAAGACGGCCAGCATATCGCACAGCTCTTTGCCGCCTGCCTTGAATGGATTCGGATAGCACCAGAGTTCAGGAACGTCCGGTCGCAAAGCGTTGCAAGGTAGCGTTGGGTAGGAGTCTGGCCGAGTGATTTTTCGACGCGCATAGCTTATTGGGAGCGAGCGATGATGCCTGAGATAGGTGCGGGCCGTTGAAAAAACCAGGCAGCAAAGCCCTCGAGCGTTGGTCGCGCCTACCACCAGGATGTCAATCGTCTTTGTTAGCGAACTGGCGCTGATGTCGCCGGAGCCGGACGCGGAAGACGTTATGATGCGCGATTACCATGCGGCAATTGGCGAAATCATCATAAAATATAGCGGGGACGCTTGAGCGTTACGCTGGCGACGGCGTGATGGTGGTCTTCAATGATCCCGTCCCGCTAGAAAACCCCGCACTCCAAGCCGTACTGATGGCGCTGGAAATGCGTGACGCTATCGAAGCGTTGACGGAGCGGTGGCCTCGGCTGGGGCACGACATTGGCTTCGGCATCGGCATCGCGCACGGCTTTGCGACGCTCGGCACTATCGGCTTTGAGGGCCGCTTCGACTACGCTGCGATCGGTACCGTAGCCAATGTCGCCTCTCGGCTTTGCGACGAAGCCAAGCCGGGGCTAAATTCTCATCAGCCCACGATTCCTGATCGGCGGTCGAAGAAGCCGTGAAGGTCGAGACCGGTCGGCGAGTTCGCTCTTAAGGGTATCCGGCGTCCTCTGGCGGCTTACAATGTGGTCGCCGCTGCGACGTAGGGCTCGACAGTGGCGGCCGATACGCCGGTATGGAAGCGTGGCTATACGACGCTCGTCAACAGACAGGGTGGCGGTTGCGGATCAGCCTGCACTATTATTTGGTTGAGTGGCCGAAAGTCAGCGTAGACTTTCGCCATGTATTAATCCGCCACGGCGGCGTGACAAAAAAGGATCTGACATGCTGAAATTTTATTACAGCGGCGCGCCCAATCCGACCAAGGTTGCACTTTTTCTGGAAGAAGCTGGAATCCCGTATGAGGCGCTTCCCGTCGACACTCGCAAGGGAGAACAACACAAACCGGAATTCGTCGCCTTCAATCCGAATGCCAAATTGCCAGCGATCGTCGACGGCGACGTAACGGTGTTCGACTCGAACGCGATCTTGCTTTACCTCGCCGAGAAGACCGGGAAGTTTTCTGCCGCCGAAGGGCGACAAGGCGCGCGGTGAGCTGTTGTCGTGGCTGATGTTCGTGGCAACCGGTGTCGGCCCATATTCCGGCCAGTCGGTGCATTTCCGCAATTTCGCGCCGGACAAGATCGAATATGCGATTAACCGTTATGCCTTCGAGGCGCAGCGCCACTTCGGCATTCTCGACGCACGGCTCGCCAAGCAGAAATACATGCTGGGCGATACTTACACAATCGTCGATATGGATGTGTGGGGCTTGGCGCGCCTGATCCGACCGTGCTCGGCAAACCGCTTGGGCGAAGTTCCCGAAATCTGAAGCGGCTGGTCGACGAAATCAGCGCGCGCCCGGCGGCGCAACGCGCGGTGGCGCTCAAGGACAGGCATAAATTCAAGACTGAGATGGATGACGAGTCGCGTAAGGCGCTGTTTCGTCACCTAACTGAGAAGGTCGCCTAGAACGTTTAATGGAGGTTGAAAATTCTGCTAAAGCAGCAAACGCGGCTGAATTTCGCGATCGGCGAGCGCCGGCTTGGCGCGCTTATGCGCGAGAGTGAAAGGCAAAGGGCGCCCATTGCACTATGGGATGATTATCGACGTCAACGAGCGCAATTTTCGGCTTCAAAAAGCCGATAATGGCTAACGCATAACCAAGCTAGCGATGTCTAACGACGTCCCTGGTCCAGCGGAACTCGGTGCCATCAACCCAGTTGATCACATAGGCATAGGCGCCGTGCGCGGGACCGGGGCTAAATCAAAATTGCGTGGTGCCGTATCTAGAAGGATCGCCTGCAATGGTCCACGCTTTTCGCTATTCGCGATCTGTCGCCAATTGCTGCCGCCAATGTCGCCAGTAATCCACATAAGCCATTGATTTTATTATATGGTGGGCCCGGGAGGACTCGAACCTCCAACCAAGCGGTTATGAGCCGCTAGCTCTGACCATTGAGCTACGGGCCCGCGCCGCGCGGGCATGCATGGATGGTGATATACCGGCATCCGCGGGCGACCGGCGACAGGTTTTCAGTCTAGCGCCGCCGGCTTAACAAGAATACCGCCTGCTCGCCGAACAGATTCCAGAACCACCACGGCATCTTCAACCGCATGCGCCGGCCCCAGGCATTGAGCGCGACCGCCTGTTCCATCTTGGCGCCCGACACCTGACACAGCTGGCGGAAATCCTTGATGCTGCAAAAATGAATATTCGGCGTTTCGTACCAGGCGTAAGGCAAATTGTCGGTGCGCGGCATGTGGCCGCCGAACGCAACCTGCCGGCGGATCCGCCAATGGCCGAAATTTGGAAACGACACGATCGCATGCCGCCCGATCCGTAGCATGTGCTCGAGCACGACGCGCGGCTGCCGCGTCGCTTGCAGCGTCTGCGACAGGATGACGAAATCGAACGCGTCGTGGGGATAATTTTCGAGATCGGTGTCGGCGTCGCCTTGCACGACGGCAAGCCCTTTGGCGACGCACTCGTTGACGCCTTCGCGCGACAGCTCGATGCCGCGGCCGTCAACACCGCGCGTCTCGAGGAGCCGCAGCAATTCACCGTCGCCGCAACCGACGTCGAGCACGCGCGCGCCGCGCTCGACCATGTCGGCAACGACCAGCAAGTCGACGCGCGAACCGCCCGGCCCGCGCGCCGCTTCCGCCATGGTGAGGTCGTGCTTGAGCCGCATGAGCATCGTTAGCTATCTCCGCGCCGGCGTTAGTCCGCGCGCCCGCGCGGCGCCTTCGAGAAAACCGCGCACGATGGTGAACAATTCCGGTTCGTCGAGCAGAAAGGCGTCGTGCCCCTTGTCAGTGGTGATTTCCGCAAATGAGACGCGGGCGCCGGCGGCGTTGAGTGCGTGCACGATGGCGCGCGATTCCGGCGTCGGGAACAGCCAATCGCTGGTGAAGGAGATCACGCAAAACCGCGTCGGCGCACCGCGGAAGGCATTGGCGACCACGCCGTCATAGTCGGCCGCGAGATCGAAATAATCCATGGCGCGCGTCAGATAGAGATAGGAATTGGCGTCGAACCGCTCGACGAAAGTAATGCCCTGATGCCGCAGGTAGGACTCGACCTGAAAGTCGGCGTCGAACGAGAATGTCGGGTTGTCGCGATCCTGAAAACGGCGGCCGAACTTTCGGTGCAACGCGGCATCGGACAAATAAGTAATGTGCGCGCCCATTCGCGCCACGGCGAGACCGCGCCGCGGATTGATGCCCTCGGCGAAATAGCGTCCGCCGCGCCAGTCCGGGTCGGCCATGACCGCCTGGCGGCCGACCTCATGAAAGGCGATGTTCTGCGCCGAGTGCCGGGTGGATGCGGCGATCGGCAGCGCCGCGAACACCCGCTGCGGATAGCTCGCCGCCCATTGCAGCACCTGCATGCCGCCCATCGAGCCGCCGGCCACGGCGAACACAGAATCAATGCCCAGATAATCGAGCAGCATGGCCTGCGCCCGCACCATGTCGCGCACGGTGATGATCGGGAAATCGAGACCCCACGGCATGCCGGTCGCCGAATTGGTCGAGGCGGGCCCGGAGGAGCCCATGCAGCCGCCGACGACGTTGGGGCAGATCACGAAATACCGCCCGGTATCGATCGGCCTGCCGGGGCCCACCATGGTCTCCCACCAGCCGGGCTTGCCGGTCACCGGATGATCGTTGACGGCATGCTGGTCGCCGGTCAGCGCGTGGCACAACAGCACGGCGTTGCTGCGCTCGGCGTTCAGGGTGCCGTAGGTTTGATAGGCGATCTGCAGCGGACTGAAGTCGATGCCGGCATCCAGGCGCAGCGGGCTACTGGCCGGAAAACGCACGACCAGCGAATGCGGATGGTCCGCTTCGCGCGTGCGGTCGGCAAGATCGAGCGTGGCGCCTAAGTCGGCCATCGTAATCCCGGAAGACCCATCGCGGCGTCTCAAATCTACTTGTGCAGCGGTCAAAGCGGCGTAAATAGGCCGCTCCCTGAAGGAGTCAATGTTTTCTTTGCTTGCGCCTTGATTTTTCTTTGCTTTCCGGCCCACGCGCACCTATCAATCGGGCCCATTTCCGGGGCAGTGCCCATGTCCAAACCGCCGCGCCAACAGGACGTCTCGCTCGCCGATTTGCGCCGCGAAATCGACCGCATCGATGCGTCGATGCACGCGCTCTTGATCGAGCGCGGCGAGATCATCGAGCGACTGATCGCGGTGAAAAAAACCCAGGAATCCGGCTCCGCTTTCCGTCCGGCGCGCGAGGCTGACATGATGCGCCGCTTGGTGCAGCGTCATCACGGCAGCCTGCCGCTCGATACCGTCGAGAGCATCTGGCGGGTCATTATCTCCACCTTCACCTACGTGCAGACCCCGTTCGCGGCACACGCCGACCTGTCGGCCGGCGATGCGCTGATGCGCGATTCCGCCCGGTTCCATTTCGGCTTCACGGTGCCCCTGGTGCCGCATGTTGGCGCGGCAAGCGTCGTGCAAGCGGTGACCGCCTCGACTGGCGATCTCGGCTTGGTAGCTGCGTTTGCAATCGCCGGCGCTGGCCCGTGGTGGACGACGCTGGAATTCGATAGCGCGCCAAAAATCATCGCGCGCTTGCCATTCGTCGAACGGGCCGACCATCCCGCCGGCCTGCCGGTGTTCGTCATCTCGCGCGTCGCCGCCGACGCGATGGTCACCGAGACCGAGGTCTGGAGCGTACGGGTGTCGGGTTGGAACGCCACATCCATCGACAGTATCGCCGAGCTTGCGGACGCCATTGCCGTGCCCGATCAGGCCTTCGACGGCGCCGCGTTGCTGGTCTCGGTTGCCCGTGGCGGCATCGAAGCGGTCGCGCAGGCGCTTCGCGGCACCGGCGCGTCAATCCGCTCGAGGGCCCTCGTCGGCAGCCACGCGACCCGCTATACGGTGCCCGCGGTATCGTGAACTGCCCCTTGGCGGGGCCGACGCAGTAAATGTGGCGACAAGAGTAAGACCAAACAAATGACCGCTGCTATTCCCAAGCCTCGGCCCGGCGTGCTCGACATCGAGGCCTATGTGCCCGGCAAGAGCAGCGCGCCCGGCGTCGCCAAAGTTTTCAAGCTGTCGTCCAACGAGACGCCGCTCGGGCCAAGCCCGCACGCGATCGAGGCCTACAAGAGCGTCGCGACGCATCTGCAAGATTACCCCGACGGCTCGGCCGCAGCTTTGCGCCAAGCAATCGGCCGGGTATTCGGCCTCGATCCGGACCGCATCGTCTGCGGCGCCGGCTCCGACGATCTCTTGAACTTGCTGGCGCGCGCTTATCTCACCGACGGCGACGAGGCGATCCACACCACGCACGGCTTTCTGGTCTATCCGATCGCTACGCTCGGCACCGGCGCGAAGCCGGTCGTGGCGCCGGAGACGGATTACACCGCGAGCGTTGACGCGATTCTGGCGGCGGTGACGAACAAGACCAGAATCGTCTTTCTCGCCAACCCGAACAATCCGACCGGGACCTACATCTCGTTCGATGAGGTCAAGCGGCTGCATCGCAATCTGCCGCCGCACGTGCTGCTGGTGCTCGATGCGGCGTATGCCGAATATGTCCGCCGCAACGACTACGAATCCGGCATCGAGCTTGTCGCCACCAGCGACAACGTCGTCATGACGCGGACGTTTTCCAAGATCCACGGGCTCGCGGCCTTGCGGCTTGGTTGGATGTTCGGTCCGGCGCATGTGGTCGCCGCCATCAACCGCGTCCGCGGGCCGTTCAACGTCAACACGCCGGCGATCGCCGCCGGTATTGCGGCGATCGAAGATCACGAGCATCAGGAGCGCGCGCGTGAGCACAATTCGCGCTGGCTCGCCTGGCTGGCGCAGGAGATTGAAAAGCTCGGCCTGAAAGTGACGCCCAGCGTTGCCAATTTCTTGCTGATCCACTTTCCAGAGACGAAAGGGCGGACTGCCAAAGACGCGGACGCTTTTCTCACCGCCCGCGGGCTCATCTTGCGTCAGGTCAGCACATATAAGCTGCCCAGCGCGCTGCGCATGACCGTTGGCACTGAAGAGGCCAACCGCCTGGTCGTCGCTGCGCTGCAAGAATTTTTAGCCAAACCGGCGTGATGCAGTGGCCAAGTCCGCACCGCTCTACAATCGCCTGGCGTTGATCGGCGTTGGCCTGATCGGCTCGTCGATCGCGCGCGCGGCGCGTGCGCAGGCGGTGGTGCGCGAGATCGTGGCGACCGCGCGGTCCCCCGCCACGCGCCGTCGCGTCGCCGAGCTCGGCATCGCCGATCGGGTGGTGGACAACAACGCCGCCGCGGTCGCCGGCGCCGATCTTGTCATTGTCTGCGTGCCGGTCGGAGCCTGCGGCGAGGTCGCGGCCGAGATCGGTCCGCATCTTCTTCGCGGCGCCACGGTTTCCGACGTCGGCTCGGTCAAGGGCGCGGTGCTGCACGACATGACGCCGCATTTGCCGGCCGGCGTGCATTTCATTCCCGCGCATCCGGTCGCCGGCACCGAGAATTCCGGCCCGGATGCCGGCTTTGCGACGCTATTCGTCGGCCGCTGGTGCATCCTCACCCCGCCGGAGCATGCCGACGCTGACGCCGTCGAGAAACTCGCAGCGTTCTGGCGCGCCTTGGGCGCCGATGTCGAATCCATGCCGGCGGCGCATCACGACCTGGTGCTCGCGATCACCAGCCATCTGCCGCATCTGATCGCCTACACGATCGTCGGCACCGCCGATGAACTGGCCGAAGTAACGCGCTCGGAGGTGCTCAAATTCTCCGCCGGCGGCTTTCGCGATTTCACGCGCATCGCCGCCTCCGATCCGACCATGTGGCGCGATGTGTTCCTCACCAACAAGGATGCAGTGCTGGAAATGCTGGGCACTTTCAATGAGGATCTGGCGCAGCTCACGCGGGCAATCCGCCGCGGCGATGGCGAAGCACTGTTCGCCCATTTCACCCGCACGCGCGCCATCCGGCGCGGCATCGTACAGATCGGGCAAGACTCGCCGGCGCCCGATTTCGGCCGACCGCATCCGGATCTGCCGGTCGAGCCGTTGCCGCGGCCCTATGCGACATCGGACGACAACTAAAGGCCGCGCTTCAATTCCGCGCCCGCACCGTCAGCGCCTCGGTCACGGCGCCGCGCAAGGTCGCGACCGAGAACGGCTTTGAGATGACGTCATGGATGATGGCATCGAGGCCGTGGGCGCGTTCGCGCTGATCGGCATAACCGGTCATGAGCAGGATAGTCAGCATCGGATAATCGCGCGCGGCGGTGAGCGCCAGCGCAATGCCGTCCATGATCGGCATGCGAATGTCGGTGAGTAGAAGATCGAAACGGCCGTCCTGGCGCACGATCAGATCAAGCGCGTCGCCGCCGTCGGATGCGGTCTCGACCTCGTGTCCGTCGATTGCCAGTGCCCGCGCGCACAGCGCGCGTAACGGCTCCTCGTCCTCGGCGATGAGAATGCGTGCCATGGCGGATATCAGCGGCTCCCGCCGACGATGTCGCGGCGATTGAGGAAGCGGACAACAAGATCGTGCGCGCTTGCCGGCGGCGAGGCAAGGCGAGTGCGGAAGCCGAGCCCCTCGCCCGGGCCGAGCGTGGCGCGCGCGGGAACCGCAGTCCAGGCATAGATTTCCTGGTGCGCGGCATTGCGCACAATGAATTTGAGCCGCGGCACGTCCTCGATCTTGCGGGCGGTGTTGTAGATGTTGCCCTCGACCACGAGGATCGGCACACCCTCATGCTGCTCCATGCTGGTCGCCACGTCATTGAAGGTGAGATTGCGCAGGTTCACCGGCAGTCTGAGCATGGAATAGAAGGAGGCCGTCTGCGGTAACGCGCGCACTACGTCGCTCCGCCAGCCGATGAGAACGATGTCGACAAGAGCCAGCGCGAGAATGGCGGTTTGGACGAGCGACAGCGGCCAACGCAACGACAACGCCCTGCTCCGCAGCGGCTGCCGCCTCGCGGCGACGCTCTCGATATCCTCGACCTCGCGCGTCGGTTCATCGGCATGAGCGCCGTCGCGGTCAAAGCCGAACCGGCCTCTGTCGAAATCGAGCGGGGCGATCGGCGGCGCATCGATCGCGGGCGCGTATCCGTCTCCTTCTGAAGGATAGGCCGTCGCAACATCATGTCGGCCGGAATCGGGGGCCAGTGACGTGTCGTCCGGCGAAGCGGCTGATGGCAAAGAGCCTCCGGCCGCGTTTTCGAACGCGTCGTCGGAGGCGGCCATCGCCGCTTCGCCAACCCCGTCATCGGCCCCGGGTGCAATGGCCTCAGCCGCTAAAACCAGCTTGTCCGCATGGCTCGGCTCCGCGCGCCAGACCGTCCGGCAGCGCGCGCAGCGCACCTGACGTCCGTTCGGCGACAGGCTTTGAAGCTCCACGTCGTAGGAAGTAGCGCAGGATGGGCAGACAATGAGCATCGGCGAATCAACGGCGCGCGTTGAAGTTCCCAGGGGGGACCCTAGCAGCCGATCCGTTAACGAATTGGAAACCATGCCCGGCCCCCCTTCCGGCCGTGGTATGAGGTTCCCAGAAAGGCCGCGAATCGGCCGCGGCCGCCGCCTATGATCGGGAGGTCTGCGGAGGGACGGCGTGATCCGCTTCGAAAACGTCGGCTTGCGCTACGGGCTTGGTCCCGAAGTGCTGCGCGACCTCAATTTCGGCATCAACGGGCATTCTTTCCAGTTTCTTACCGGCCCGTCTGGCGCCGGCAAAACCTCGTTGTTGCGGCTGATGCTGCTGTCGCTGCGACCGACCCGCGGCTTGATCAGCATGTTCGACCATGACACGGCAACCCTGAGCAAGGACGGCCGGGCCAATCTGCGGCGGCGGATCGGCATCGTCTTCCAGGATTTCCGCCTGCTCGACCATATGAGCACCTACGAGAATGTAGCGCTGCCGCTGCGCGTCCTCGGCAAGGAAGAGTCCGACTACCGCGCCGAGGTGGTCGAACTGTTGCAATGGGTCGGGCTCGGCGAACGCATGGGCGCCTTGCCGCCGGTGCTGTCCGGCGGCGAAAAGCAGCGCGCCGCGATTGCCCGCGCTGTAATCGCCCGCCCGCAACTCCTACTCGCCGACGAACCGACCGGCAATGTCGATCCCAATCTCGGGCAACGCCTACTGCGACTGTTCGTCGAGCTCAACAAATCCGGCACCGCAGTAGTTATTGCCACCCACGACATCGCGCTGATGGACGAGTACGACGCCCGCCGGCTGGTCCTGCACGAAGGACGCTTGCATGTCTATGACTGAACCAGTCGAGACCATGACGGAGCCCTGGGACGCGTTCGATGCGGCGCCGTCACTCGTTCGCACTTTGCCCGCCGCGGCGCCGATCGTGCCGAAAAACTCGATCGCCGGACGCTCGCTCACCGTCGTCGTCGCCATCATGACGTTCCTGGCGTCGCTGACTACCGGCGTCGCTATGCTGGTGGTGAGCGCGGCGAGCGATTGGCAGTCGGAGGTCGGCCGCGAAGTGACGATCCAGGTTCGGCCGGCACCCGGCCGCAACCTCGACGCCGACGTCCGCACCGCCACCGAGATCGCGCGTGCCGCTCCCGGCATCGCCGAGGTCCGGGCCTTCACCAAGGAAGAATCCGCGCGGCTGGTCGAGCCCTGGCTCGGCGCCGGCCTTGCCCTCGACGACCTACCGATCCCACGCCTGATCGTGGTCAAGCTCGCGTCCGGCGTCCGGCCAGATTTCACGTCGCTGCGCCAAGCGCTTGCCACGCGGGTCCCAACATCGACGCTCGACGATCACCGCCGCTGGATCGATCGCATGCGCACCATGGCGGGCACGGCGGTGATCGGCTGTATCGCCGTGCTCGGCTTGGTCTTGGCGGTCACGGTGCTGTCGGTGACCTTCGCCACGCGCGGAACCATGGCGACCAATCGGCCGATCGTCGAAGTACTTCATTACGTCGGCGCCACCGACAGCTTTGTCGCCGGCCAATTCCAGCGTCATTTCCTGCTGCTCGGGTTTCGCGGAGGCGCGCTCGGCGGCGGGGCGGCGATCCTGATGTTCGGCGTCGTCGAGGCGGCCAATAGCTGGCTCGCCGGAACGGCTGGCGGCGACCAGATCGCGGGCCTGTTCGGCAATCTTTCCATCGGCGTCGCTGGATATCTGGCGATCGTGCTGCAAATCATCTTCATGGCCCTGGTCACGGCCTTTGCATCGCGGCGGACCGTCAACCGCACGCTGGAGACGATCGACTGAAACGATGCAATCGCGCGCGGTTGCCGCGGTGATCAAGCCGCGTAAAATGCTCGCGGGGAGCTACCCAAGGACCGGTCGAACAATACCTACGATATTTGGCGCGAGGGGCGCGCGCGGCGATGGTCAGCCTTAGAGGCGAGGTCAGAAGACGGCGTATTCGATCGGCTGTCGCCAAGCTCATCGTTCTCGGCGGCGTTGCGCTGGTGCTGGGCTTTGGGGTGTTCCTCTGGCTGCTGCCGAGCGAGGAAGTGGTACTCGGTCGCAACACCGACGGCATCGTGGTCCTGACCGGTGGCACCTCCCGAGTGACCGATGCGCTCGAGCTACTTGCCGCTGGTCGCGGCAAGCGCCTCCTGATCACCGGGGTCAATCCGGGAACGACCACCACCGACATTGCGCGGCAGGCGCCGGGCTATGAGCGACTACTGGCATGTTGCGTCGACCTCGATTATTCCGCGGTCAATACGCTCGGCAATGCGGTGGAGACCCGCCGCTGGGCCATCGACCGCGGCTTTCATTCGCTGGTGATCGTCACCTCCGCTTACCACATGCCTCGGGCGCTCGCCGAGATCGCCCACCAATTGCCGGAAGTTACGCTGGTGCCCTACCCCGTCGTCTCAGACCGCTTGCGGGTCGAGCCGTGGTGGTCGAACAGCGCCACCACCCGGCTGGTGCTGTCGGAATATTTCAAATACCTTTTCGCGCACGTGCGCATGCGCTTCGACAGCGTTGCCGCTGAGCATGAGAGCGTCGGCCTTGCCGACGCCGGCCGGTCGAGCCAAAGCCAATAAACCCGAGAAACCCTTGCCGTCGTCCTTCGCAATCGTTGCGCGTTCGCTGCTTTTCACCGCGCTGTTCTATATCAACATTACCGTGCGCATGATCTTGGCGCTGCCGACGATCTTGCTGCCTTATTCCTATTTGCATGGCGTTCTGCGCCGTTATGCCAGTTCGACCTTGTGGTTTCTGCGCGTCGTCTGCGGCATCACCGTCGAATGGCGCGGACGCGACAAGCTTCCCGACGGCGCCTACCTCGTCGCCTGCAAGCATCAGTCGTCGTGGGAGACGTACGCACTGTTCATGCTGCTGCCCGATCCGACCTACGTGCTCAAGCGCGAACTGATGTCGCTGCCGCTGTTCGGCTGGCTGGCGACCAAGGCGCGGATGATACCGGTCGACCGCGGCTCGCACGCCAAGGCGTTCGCCGGGATGGTGGCGGTGGCCCGCGAAGAGATCGCGCGGCGCCGGCAAATCGTGATCTTTCCGGAGGGGACACGGCGGCCGCCGGACGCAGAGCCGCGTTATCTGCCCGGGGTCGCCTTTCTCTATGCCGAGCTAGGGCTGCCGTGCGTGCCGGTGGCGCTCAATTCGGGATTGTTCATGCCGCGCCGCTCGGTGCGCCGCTATCCGGGCACGGTATTGGTCGAAGTTCTCGATCCCATTCCTCCCGGGCTCGATCGCCGGGAATTTCTCGCGCGCTTGCAGAATGTATTGGAGAAAGCGACCGCGCGGCTGGTCGCCGAGGGCCGGAATCAGGGAACAGGTATCAGGAATCAGGAACCGTAATCTTTGCTGCTTCCCTGATCCCCGTTGCTTGATGACCGATGCCTGAGCCGAGCCGCTCGGCGATCAGGTGCAGTTCGGACTCGCGATAGCCCAAAGCCTCCAGCGCGTGCACCGTCTCCAGCACGTAGTCGCGATTGGCGCCCGAGCTGCCATGACCCTGCCGCACGTGATGCACGCATTCGGCAAGCGTCAGCCGCCCGGCATATTGCACGTGGCTGCGATCGACGACAAAACACAGCGCCCGGACCTGGCGCCGCGCCGGTTCCTCGAGCTCGATGCGCCGCCACGTTTCCAGATATACGGTCGTGACCTGCTCGCGGGCGCGCAGATAGGCGATGGTCTCGTCGCGCGCCGCGGCAGCGACCCGAAAGGCGATGCCGCGGCACATGCCGCCGCGGTCGAGCCCCAGCACGAGGCCGGGCCGCTCCGGCGTGCCGCGATGAACGAACGAATAGACGCAGAGCGCCCGGTGCAAGCCGATCATCCGGGCCGGCACGCGTTCGGCGAAGTCAAAGCCGGGACGCCACATCAGCGAGCCGTAGCCGAAGACCCAGAGGTCTTGGTCGTCGCGCTGGTCGGCTAAGTCCTTCACCCGCATCGGGCCCCGATTAAAGCTGCCATTTCCCCGGCACAATCGCGCCGGAGACCGGTTGTCCCGCCGACATCCTGCATTTGCGCTTAAAGCACCAAACGTGGCGCTGCAATGGCGGCGAAACTCTAGTATCCAAACAGGCGGTCTTTGAAACGCCGCACTCGGCAGGCGAGGAGAAACGATGCCGGGCGAATCCCCTCTCAGCATGATGCGGCCGCCGCAGCAGCGGTCGCGGAGACCCGATCCGATCGGAGCGCAGCGCCGCCGGCGCTGGCCGTTCGTGGCGGCATTCGCGGCACTAATCGTACTCGCCGCGCTGTGGACCGGGCTCTGGTACTATTCTGCGTCGACGGCGGATCATGCGCTTGTCGGCTGGGTCGAGCGCGAAGCTGCGGCCGGCCGCGTCTATGCTTGCGGCGCACAATCGATCGGCGGATTTCCACTCAGCATTCACGCCAACTGCGCCGACGCCACCGCCGAGATCAGGAACAGCGCGCCCCCTTATGCCGTTGCGGCCAAGGAGATTAATTTCGTTGCCGAGGTCTATAATCCAACGCGCCTGATTGGCGATCTCACCGGACCGCTAACGCTCGCACCGCTCGGGCAATCGCCGAGCCTGACCGCGAACTGGACCCGCGCGCGGATCATCGTCAGCGGCGTACCGCCCAACCCCGACGAGGTCTCCATCGAACTCGGCGCCCCCCACGTCGATCGCATCAACGGCGATACGATGTTCAAGGCCAAACATGCCGACTTGCGCGGCCGCATCACCGCGGGTTCGCCGCAAGATCACCCGGTGATCGAGATGACGCTGCACCTCTCGGAAGCGGCCGCCCCCACCTTCAACACGTTGTTGGCCGAGCCGACCGAGGCCGAGGTCGATGCGATCGTGCGCGGCTTCAGCGATTTGTCGCCAAAACCATGGGCGGAACGTTTTCGTGAAATGCAAGCTGCAGGCGGCGGCATCGACATCAAGTCGCTGCATATCGTGCAGGCCGATGCAATCATTGTCGGCAACGGTACGCTCAGCATCGGCACGAACGGCAAGCTCAATGGTTTGATCCGGGTCGCCATCGCCGGGCTCGAGCATCTAGTTCCGCGCATCGGCATTGACCGCATGATCGGCCAAGGCCTCGACCAATTATCCGGCGGCAATGGCGGGCTTGACCGTCTGGTCCCCGGATTGGGCGAGACCCTTCGGGCGACCGCCAACGCGACCGTCATCGACAATCTCAAGAAGATGGGCCAGCCGACATCGATCGGCAATCAGCCGGCCATCGTCCTGCCGCTGCGCTTTACCGATGGCGCGATTTACCTCGGCATGCTGCGGCTTGGCGAAGCGCCGCCGCTGTTTTGACCTCAGCCGAAGCGGAACGCCAACTCGACGGCGCCCATCACCACGTCTTTGAGCGTCCGGCGTCCGGGATCGTCGACGGCGGCGCCGACCACGACATGAAGCGGCAGGAGGTGCTCTTCGCGAGGATGGGCGGCGCGGGCGGCTGGCGCTCGGTCCCAGGCCGCGAGCGCCGTGGCGCGAACCTTTGGCGTTGCTTTGGTCAGAACCTCCTCGAGCCAATCGTCAAAACGCTGCGAGCCTTCGTCCGCGTGGCCGTTGGCTCCGCCGCGGCGCATGCTCGTCATCAAGGTGCGCATGTTGTGATAGGTCATGCCGCTGCCGACGATCAGCACGCCTTCGTCGCGCAGCGGCGCCAAGGCCCGGCCGATCCGGATGTGCTCGGCGGCGTCCATGCTGGCCAGCAGCGAGACCTGCACGATCGGCACGTTGGCTTCCGGAAACGCCACTTTCAGCGGGATGAAGACGCCATGATCGAAGCCTCGCTCATGGTCATATTTCCAGGCGATACCGGCTGCGCCGAGCAACTCCGCGATGCGCGTAGAAACATCCGGCGCTCCGGGCGCGGGAAATTTGATCTCATAGGTGCTCGGCGGAAAGCCGTAATAATCGTAGAGCAACGGCGGCGCCGGATTATTCTGGATAGTGACGACCGGTTCCTCCCAGTGACCTGAAATGACGACTAGCGCTTTCGGCGCCGGCGACCCGATGTCGCCCGGTACACCCCGGAGGTGATTAGCCATCCGCTCCCAGGTATCGGGCGGATCCCAATCCATGAAGAAACACGGTCCACCGCCATGCGGGATGAAAATAGTCGGCAGTTTGCTCATGTCTGATCCTGATGAGGAATTGCGGCTACGCCCCGGTGCCGCAGCGAATTCGTTTGAGACCAATAAATAGGGACCGATGCCCGACGAGACCAGTGCTGGCCATCTCAGCGTTTGGTCCCGGCATGCCAACCGACCGACGCGTCCGGCACCGAGTCGGTCGAAGCGAAATAAGGCTTGATGTCGAGGAGCGGCGTGTCGTCGAGGCAATCGAGCCCGATCACCGAGAGCGTATTGCCCTCGATACCAACGAGCCGTGCCACCGAGACCGCGATCGGATTGGGCCGCACCGGCGAGCGCAGCGCGAACGTGCCGCGGCGCTCCGAATAGTGATGCGGCGCCTGCAGCACGAGGTCGCGCCGCGCCTGATCCATCCAGTAGAGCAGGACCACATGGGTGACGCTTTCGAGGCCCTGGAGGCCCCGCCCCCAACGCGGATCGAGCACGACTGTGCAGACGGCGTCGGTCTCCCGCGGATTCTTTGGGCAATCCTCGCGCCGTCTCCACGGCGTGCGGATCCGTCCGATATAAAACAACGCCGCATCGAACCGCTCCGGCAGTTCGACCGCGATTTCGCCTTCACGCAGGCCGGAAGGCGCCTTTCGGATGTCGTTTTCGGTCATTTGGCCAAGTTTTCGCATGGGCCTTCGGCGGCAGCCAGCGTTTCCCGCTGGCTCCGCTGTTTTTGAAGTGCGCCCTTTGTGGGATTCATCCCATGTTAACTTGCGAATTTAACCGCATAAAGATATCCTTATGTCAGTCTCGAAGATCGAGAGCCAATAGATGGATTCGGCCCAGCTTGCCTTTCCGGTCCTGACTGCAACGCTGAAGGCGGCGGCGGAAGCCACGCGGCTGCGGCTCCTGATGCTGATTGGCGAAGCCGAACTGACCGTTACCGATCTGACCGCCATTTTGCGCCAGTCGCAACCGCGGCTGTCCCGGCATCTGCGACTGTTGGCGGAGGCCGGGCTGGTCGAGCGCCATCGCGAAGGCTCGTGGGCGTTCTTTCGCCTCGGCGAGGCCGGCAGCGCCGCCGATATCGCCCGCGCTTTGATAGCCCGGCTCGATCCAAACGATCCGATCATCGCCCGCGACCGCGAACGGCTCGCCGCTGTGCGGGCGGCGCGCGCCGCGGCGGCACAGAGCTATTTTCGCCGTCATGCCGCCGAGTGGGATCGCATCCGCCGCCTGCACGTCGCCGACGCCGCCGTCGAACAAGCGATCCGCGCCGCGGTCGGCGATCAGCCAATCCGTTCGCTGCTTGATCTCGGCACCGGCACCGGGCGCATGCTCGAACTTTTTGCCGACGATATCGAGCGCGGCCTTGGCCTCGATCTGTCGCTCGACATGCTGGCGCTGGCGCGAGCGCGGCTCGACCGCGCCGGACTGAAGCACTGCACGGTTCGATACGGCGACATCTACGATCTGGCGCTGCCGCGCAACTCGTTCGACGTCGTGATCGTCCATCAAGTGCTGCACTTTCTCGACGACAGCGCCCGCGCGATCCGCGAGGCGGCGCGCGTGCTCCGCCCGGGCGGACGCCTCCTGGTTATCGACTTTGCGCCGCACGACCTCGAATTCCTGCGCGACGAGCACGCGCATCGCCAACTCGGCTTCGCCACCGAGACGGTGACGCAATGGCTCGAAGCCGCCGGCCTCGACATCGTCCGCCAGGAGACCATGCCGCCCGGACCGGAAGGCAAGATCGCGGTCTCACTCTGGCTGGCGCGCGATCCACGCATGCTCGTCGCTGCGCCGGCAACCCGTGAGGTCGCTTGATGAGCAACGACCGCACCAGCCGCTTCACCGGCACCGACACGGCGCCGAATATCCGCGTCTCATTCGAATTTTTTCCGCCGAAGTCCGCCGAGATGGAGCAGACGTTGTGGGAGGCGATCGCGCGGCTCGCGCCTTTGCAGCCGAATTTCGTCTCGGTCACTTACGGCGCCGGCGGCTCGACCCGCGAGCGCACCCACGCCACCGTCAAGCGCATTCTCGCCGAGACCATGATGACGCCGGCCGCGCACCTGACCTGCGTCGCCGCCACCCGCGCCGAAGTCGACGCCGTGATCGACGCCTACGCCCAAGCCGGCGTACGCCACATCGTGGCTTTGCGCGGCGATCCGCTCGGCGGCGTCGGCGATCGCTTTGCCCCGCATCCGGGCGGCTACCGCAATGCCGCCGATCTGGTCGGCGGCATCAAGCGCATCGCCGATATCGAAGTGTCGGTGTCGGCCTATCCGGAAAAACACCCGGACAGCGCCGACGTCGCAGCCGACATTGACATGCTCAAGGCCAAGGTCGACGCTGGCGCCAGCCGCGCTATCACTCAGTTCTTTTTCGAGAATAGTCTTTACTTCCGCTACCTCGACCGCGTGCGCAAAGCCGGCATCGACATTCCGATCGTGCCCGGCATCCTGCCGGTACAGAATTTCAAGCAGACCAAAAATTTCGCCGCCCGCACCGGCGCCTCGGTGCCCGATTGGCTGGCGCATCGCTTCGACGGCCTCGACGACGATCCGGCAACGCGCAAGCTGATCGCCGCCGCGGTCGCCGCCGAGCAGGTGCTCGATCTGGTTGATCATGGTGTGACCAATTTCCACTTCTACACGATGAACCGCGCCGACCTGGCCTACGCGGTCTGCCATCTGCTGGGGCTACGTCCCGGCGACCGGCAGCGCGCCGAACCTCGCACCCCAACCGAGACGCAACGAGCGTAACCGCATGGCAATCCAATCCGACAAAGAAAAGACGCTGCGCGCTCTCGCTCTCGAGCGCATCCTGGTGCTCGACGGCGCCATGGGGACGATGATCCAGGCGCTTGGTCTCGACGAACGAGGCTATCGCGGCGCCCGTTTCGACGCCTGGAACCGCGAGGTGCGCGGCAACAACGATCTCCTCAATCTCAGCCGGCCCAACTCGGTGCGCGCCATCCATCTCGCTTATTTCCGCGCTGGCGCGGACATCGTTTCGACCAATACGTTCTCGTCGACCCGCATCGCACAGGCCGATTACGGCATGGCGGAAATCGCATACGAGCTCAATCTCGAAGGCGGTCGGCTGGCACGCAAGGCCGCACAAGTGGCGCAGGACGAGGACGGCCGTCCGCGGTTTGTCGCCGGCGCCATCGGCCCAACTAACCGCACCGCCTCGATCTCGCCCGATGTCTTGAACCCGAGCTTTCGCGCCGTCACCTTCGACCAATTGCGCATCGCCTATGCCGAGCAGGTGCGCGGATTGATCGATGGCGGCGTCGATGTCCTGCTCATCGAGACCATCTTCGATACGCTCAACGCCAAGGCGGCGATCTTTGCCTGTCAGGAAGTGATGGAAGAAAGCGGCATCCAGCTGCCGGTGATGATCTCCGGGACCATCACCGACCGCTCCGGGCGCCTTCTCTCCGGACAGACGCCGGAAGCGTTCTGGAATTCGGTCGCGCATTCATCGCCATTGTCGATCGGATTGAACTGCGCGCTCGGCGCCAAGCAGATGCGCGCGCACATTGCCGAATTGGCCCGCGTCGCCAACACGCTGATCTGCGCCTACCCCAATGCCGGATTGCCCAACGAATTTGGGCACTATGACGAGGGCCCGGCGACCATGGCGGCGCAGATGGCGGAATTCGCCGCCGCCGGCATTGTCAACATTGTCGGCGGCTGCTGCGGCACCACGCCCGATCACATCCGCGCCATCGCCGCCGCCGTCGCCGGCAAGACGCCGCGGCAAATTCCGGCCGTGCCGCCGCGGCTGCGCCTGTCCGGGCTAGAAGCGTTTACGCTGACGCCGGCGATTCCGTTCGTCAATATCGGCGAACGCACCAACGTCACCGGGTCGGCGCGTTTCCGCAAGCTGGTCACCGCCGGCGACTATACGGCGGCGCTCGCGGTTGCCCGCGATCAGGTGGAGAACGGCGCGCAAATCCTCGACATCAACATGGACGAAGGCCTGCTCGATTCCGAGAACGCGATGACCACGTTCCTCAACCTCATCGCCGCCGAGCCCGATATCGCACGCGTGCCGGTGATGATCGATTCATCGAAATTCTCGGTGATCGAGGCTGGCCTGAAATGCGCCCAAGGCAAGGCCGTGGTCAATTCGATTTCGCTCAAAGAGGGCGAGGACGCCTTTATCCGCCAAGCCAAGCTGGTGCGCCGTTACGGTGCCGCCGTCGTCGTCATGGCCTTCGACGAAACCGGCCAGGCCGATACGCTCGAACGCAAGACCGCGATTGCGACGCGCGCCTATGACATTCTGGTCAATCGCGTCGACTTTCCGCCGCAGGACATCATTTTCGATCCGAACATCTTTGCCGTGGCGACCGGCATGGAGGAGCATAACGGCTATGGGCTAGCCTTCATCGAAGCCGCCCGCTGGATCAGGGCCAACCTGCCGCACGCTCACGTCTCGGGCGGCGTGTCGAACCTGTCGTTCTCGTTCCGCGGCAACGAGCTGGTGCGCGAGGCCATGCATGCGGTGTTTCTCACCCGCGCGATCGCCGCCGGCATGGATATGGGTATCGTCAATGCCGGCCAGATCGCCGTCTATGACGATCTCGATCCCGAGCTGCGCGAGGCTTGCGAAGACGTCGTGCTCAACCGCCGCAACGACGCCGCCGAGCGTCTGCTGGCGCTCGCCCAGCGCCACCGCGGCCAGGGCAAGGAAAAGAAAGAAGCCGACTTGTCATGGCGCGAATGGCCGGTCGAGAAGCGACTGACCCATGCGCTGGTGCACGGCATCACCGATTTCATCGCCGCCGACGTCGAGGAGGCGCGGCTCAAGGCCCCGCGCCCCCTCGCCGTGATCGAAGGTCCATTGATGGACGGCATGAACCTGGTCGGCGACCTGTTCGGCTCCGGGCGGATGTTCCTGCCGCAGGTGGTCAAATCCGCCCGGGTGATGAAACAGGCGGTCGCCCATCTCCTTCCCTACATGGAGCAGCAAAAGGACGGCCGCACGCACGCGTCGTCGAACGGCAAGATCGTGCTCGCCACCGTCAAGGGCGACGTGCACGACATCGGCAAGAACATTGTCGGCGTTGTGCTCGCCTGCAACAGCTACGACGTCGTCGACCTTGGCGTGATGGTGCCGGCCGAAAAAATCCTTCAAGCTGCCATCGCCGAACAGGCCGACATCATCGGGCTGTCAGGCCTTATCACCCCTTCGCTCGATGAGATGTGCCATGTCGCCGCCGAGTTGGAGCGGCAGGGCTTCGACGTACCGCTACTCATCGGCGGCGCCACTACGAGCCGGGTGCACACCGCCGTGAAGATCCACCCGAATTACCGGCGCGGTCAGACCCTCTATGTCAATGACGCGAGCCGCGCCGTCGGCGTCGTCGCATCGCTCTTGTCTCGGGAAACCCGGGCGCGCACGATCAACGAAGTGCGCGCCGAATATGCCCGCATTGCCGCCGCGCACGCACGCGGCGAGGAGGGCAAACACCGCCTCCCGCTTGCTGACGCGCGCGCCAATGCGCTCCGCCTCAATTGGTCAGGCGATTACCGGCCGCCGGCGCCGCCGGCCTTGGGCACGCAGCAGCTTGCCGACATTCCGCTGGCCGAACTCGTCGACTACATCGATTGGACGCCGTTCTTCGCCACCTGGGAGCTGAACGGCAAATATCCCGCCATTCTCAACGATCCGCAAACCGGAGAAGCGGCGCGCGGCCTGTTTGCCGATGCGCAGGATATGCTGCGGCAAATCACCACTGAGCGCTGGTTTAAGGCGCGCGCCGTGATCGGATTGTGGCCGGCGAACAGCGAGGGCGACGACATCCTCGTCTTCGCCGACGAGGCGCGCACCATGCCGGTCGTGGTGCTGCATACGCTGCGCCAACAGCTGCCGCGCCGCGAAGGCCGTGCCAATGTCGCGCTCGCCGATTTTATCGCGCCGCGTGCCAGCGGGCTCGCCGATTATGTTGGCGCCTTTGCCGTTACGACAGGCCTCGGCGAGGAAGCCGTGGTCGAACGCTTCAAGGCTTTAAACGACGACTATTCGGCGATCATGGCCAAAGCGCTGGCCGATCGCCTGGCCGAAGCGCTGGCGGAACGGCTGCATCAGCGCGTGCGCAAGGAATTCTGGGCCTATTCCCCCGATGAGGGCTTAAGCAGCAGCGACCTCATCGGCGAGAAATATCGCGGCATCCGTCCGGCGCCGGGCTATCCGGCACAGCCGGATCACAGCGAGAAAGCGGCGCTGTTCCGCCTGCTCGATGGCGAGCGGCAGATTGGCGTCCGCCTGACGGAAAGCTTTGCCATGTGGCCGGGCGCTTCCGTTTGCGGCTTTTATTTCAGCCATCCGGAAAGCTACTATTTCGGCGTCGGCCGGATCGAGCGCGACCAGGTCGAAGACTATGCCAAGCGCAAGGCCTGGACGTTCGAGCAAGCGGAGAAATGGCTGGCGCCGATTCTCAATTACGACCCACTGGCGGCGGTGCGCAGCGCCGCCGAATAGGCCAAATGGCGACCAGCTAGGCCGCGACCCGATGCATGGTGGCGCCGACACGCGCGCCGTGGATGGCCTTCACCGATTTCTCGATGGCTTGCCACAGGCGGCCGATTTCGGCGGTCGAATAAGAGTTCGGCGTCGTATTCCTTCATGCCCTCGCCTTCGGTCAGCGCCAGCGAGTAATTCGCCCGGTGGCTGATCTGGCCGCCCCAAACGGGGACGTGCAGCCGCGCCAGGCATTCGCGCGCCGCGGTAACTGCCGGCGCCTCCACGTCCCCGCGTCTGGGCGGTGCGGCATTGAAAACCACCGCATAAGGCGTGCGCGCTTCGCGCGCGTAGCCGATAGTTTCCTGAACTGCGTCGAGATCAAACAGGCCGGGCCGGCACGGAATGATGACCAGCGTCGCGGCTTCGATCGCCTCGATCACACTCGCCGAAACGTTCGGCGGCGTGTCGATGAAGACCCATTCGACATCGTCCCGCTTGGCCTTCTTGACCGCATGAGCGACGCCGCGTTTCACCGTTCTTATCGGCAGCGCATCGTTGCCGCGCAAGTCGTTCCAAAGCGTGAGCGAGCCCTGCGGATCGTCGTCAATCAGCAGACACGGCCGCGACGGCCGGTGTACATGGACGGCAAGGTGAGCCGCCAGTGTGCTTTTGCCCGAGCCTCCCTTGCGTGAAGCAAAAGCGAGTACATCCATTGCCGCGTCCCAAGTGAATGTCCGAAGTGGGTATCCCCTGGCAAAGGGATAACGCAAGCGGCAGTGATTCGCATCAAGTTAGAACGCGGGACTTTTGCAGCAACCGCAAAAGCAAACACCGGAGCGCAACGCTCCGGTGTTGCTCTATTCGCGACCGCTGGTCCGATGCCGCGGCCATGTTTCCATCATTGGACGACTTGGCGTGTCAAGCATAACGTTTGCCGAAAAACCCCTCCGTCATTTTTCTGCATCATGCTCGAAGAAACTCAGAAAGCCCCCAGCACGATCGCGCTGACAAAAATAAACGCGGTGCAGATCGCCAGCACATTGAGCTTCATCGTAACGTCCACGCGTCGTACCTCCATCGCAGTTGCGCGTAATCGAAAGTCTAACAGAAAATCATGCCGCTCAGAAGCGAATGGTTTGCTGCAGTGCCGCGTATTTGGTGCGCGGCACTCCTCAATGGCGCTCGGCCAACATCATGAGATTTGCAGACATTTTAGTTTTGGCAAAAAGGTTCCAGGCGGGACAAAAAACATTTAGCCGCCGACCCGGCTCAACATGACCGTTATGCGATAAGCGCGAGCCTACAAACGGGCGAAATGAATTAGGCGCCGCCTTCAATCAACGCGACGATCAGCAGCGTGGCGCTGCGCACCAGCGGGAACGCCAAATAAGCAGCGACGGCGGCCACTGGCCAGCCGACGATGTACGCCGACAGCCAGTGGTGCAGGAAACCGGCGTGAAAGCCGATATTCATGTAGGTCACTGCCGCGCTTGCAACAAACACAACGACCGCCGTCGCAAGAATGGGAAATATGATCCTGGCCTTGCCTTCCATTGTTGCAACCTTCCGACCGCGCACGGTGCGACCAAAAGACGGCGCCGATCAAGCGCCGTGAGGTCGCATCATGGTTAACATGTTCCTTCTCGCGCGCGGCAACAACAACATTGAAGAGTCCTTAACGGAAATTCTCGCATTCTCCGCGCATGTCGCGTGGCGTTCAGTTGTGGCTGTTTGGCTCCCTTGCGGCTGCGGCATTGGCGGCGCTCGCCGGCTGCAGTCACAATTTTTATAGCGGCGAACGTGAGACTTGGCGGCGCGAGGCCGAGGCCTCCTGCATCAATTCCGGCACGGTGAAAGAAAGCCCGGAGCGGGTACGCATCTCCGCGATAAGCGGGCCCGGCATGTGCGGCGCGGATTTTCCCATCCGCGTCTCGGCGCTCGGCGACGGCGGGCCGCTCGGCTATGACGACGAGCCGGTGCGGCCGCCCGGCTCGCTGCCGTCGAACACCGCGCCGCAACATTGGCCGGTGGTTCAATCCAGCGCTTTGCCGCCGCCGCAATACGGCTCGCAGCAATACGGCTCGCAGCAATACGGCTCGCAGCAAAATGCGGCAAGCCGGCCCTCACCGGCCCCACCCGCTCAGCTTGGCCCGATGCAAGCAACCGCTTCGGCGCGCGGCCGGCCGATGTCGCTCTATCCTCCGGGCGTGCCGGACCCAGGCGAGGATGACGCCGCCTTCGAGCCGGCGCCGCCACAGCCTTACGGCGGTGTACCCGGCACGCGATCGAGCGGGCCGCCGGCAGCGGCCTATCCGCCGCGGGACTATCCGCCGCCCACCTACCCGCCGCGCGCGCCAACGCCGCCGCCCGGAGTAGAGGAGCACGTGCCGCTTGGCTGGCCGCGCAATCCCGCGGTGACCGCGTCGATCGGCCCGGTCGAAGTGAAGCCGGCGGCGACGCTTGCGTGCCCAATCGTCGCGGCGCTCGACCAATGGATCACGACGGCGGTGCAACCGGCGGCGCAGCGATGGTTTCGCGTGCCGGTAGTCGAGATCAAGCAAATCTCGGCCTATTCATGCCGCGGCATGAATGGCAATCCGTATGCGCATATTTCCGAGCACGCCTTCGGCAACGCCCTCGACATCGCCGAATTCGTGCTCGCGGATGGACACAGAGTGACGGTGCAATATGGCTGGCGCGGTTCACCTGAGGAGCAAGGCTTTCTGCACGACGTGCAGCTCGCGGCTTGCAATGAATTCAGCACCGTGCTGGCACCCGGCGCCAACGTCTATCATTACAATCACATCCACGTGGATCTGATGCACCGCTCAAGCGGCCGCCGCATCTGCCAGCCCGAGGCGATCCCCGGCGAAGTCGTCGCCGAGCGGGCGCGGGCGCAATACGCCTCTCATCGCGACAGCGATTGGGGCGTCACCGGGTCGATCAAGAAAAGGATAAAAGGAGCGCTCGGTTATTCCGCCGAGGACGACGACAAGTTGCCGGTCGCCGTGCCGGGGGAGGATTGAGTCAATTCGTCATTCCGGGGCCGAGCGTTAGCGAGGAGCCCGGAATGACGCTCCGCGTCACTGCTTCGGCCAGACGCCGATCTGCTCGAGCTCTTGCATCGCCTTGTCGGTGAATTCGGCCTTCGGGCCGTTACCGCCGATGACGAACATCAAGATCGCATCCTCGCCGGATTCAGCGGCTTTGACATTCTCGAAACGCCGGATCGCGCCGGGCGGAAACGAAATGACGTCGAGCGGATTGAGATCGACCGACTCGACTTCGCCTTTCTCGTTTTCCCAGGAGCAGCGCCAGATCCCGGTCATCGGGATGAACGTCTCATTGGTATCGTGATTGTGCATCATCGGGCCCTTGCCCGGCTTGGCGCGGCAATAGCCGAGATTGAAGCCTTCGGAGATCGGAATGGCGGATAGCCGCGACGCGTCGTCGCCGACCGGCGACGTGACGGCGCCGCCTTCGTCGTCGGGCGGCTGAAAGCCGATGACATTGTAGAGGGTCCGCTCGCAGTGCGGCGCCTTGCTGTCGGGAAGCCCGCCGTCGGAGCCTTTGAGGTCCTTGAAGCGCGCGACGCGTTTCATCATATCGGCCCGCGAGATGCCGAATTTTGGCAGCGTTTCCATATCGTGTCCTCCTTATTGCGTCGGGAATTTTGATTTTGCCGGCGAAGGCTGTCAACGCACGCGGGCGTTCAGTTCCCTTTGTCAGCTTCCATGTGCGCGAGCAAAGCCGCGGTCGGCCAGCAATCGACTTTGAGCCCGTTGCGCCTTTGATAATCGCCGAGCGCAGCGCGGGTTTTCATGCCCGCCTTGCCGTCGATCTTGTCATGGTAATAGCCGCGCGCGGTGAGGATTTCCTGCATGCGGTCGAGGTCGCGGGTTGGCAGCTGCGCCACCTTGCCCCACGGCGTTTCGAACGCTCGCGGTTCGAGAATGCGATCGCTGAGATGGCCGACGAACAGCACGTACAGATCGGAGAAATTGTATTCCTTGATGGCAAAATAGTTCGTAGGCGCGAGAAACGAAGGGCCATAGATGCTCGCCGGCTGTACCAATGAGGCGGTGGCGGCGCGCTCGGCGGGCGACAATACGCGGCCATAGGCCGGTACGTAACCGCGATCGAGCCACTCGCCGATCGTCCGCGTGTTCTCCGGCACGCCGATGGTGCAATCGACATTGGCCGGCGGATGCACTTCATAGGCCCAGTGCAGGCCGCGCTGCCAGCCCTTATCGGCCAGCTGTTTCGCCGCTGATGCGAGCGCGTCCGGCACCGAATTCCAGATGTCGGCGCGGCCGTCGCCGTCGAAATCGACTGCGTATTTCAGGTAGTCCGACGGCAGAAACTGGGTGAGACCCATGGCGCCGGCCCACGAGCTTTTCATGTCGGCCGGCCGCATTCCGCTGTCCTGCAGGATTTTCAACGCCAGTAGAAATTCCTCACGGAATTTCTCCTTGCGCTTGCCGAGATAAGCTTGGGTCGCCAGTACACGGATGGCGCCGCGCGTATCCTTGGCGCGGCCGTAGTCGGTCTCGCGGCCGAAGATCGCGAGCACCACGGTCGGATCGACGCCGAACTGGCGTTCGATGGTGCCGAGCGGCGCCCGATATTGGTCGTAAAGCTTGCGGCCCTGAACGGCGAGTTGCTCGATCGCCGACTCTTTGATGTAATCCGCCGGCGTCTGCACGAATTCCGCCTGTCCCGCCTGCGGCCTTTCCGGCCGCCCCGGGATCACGAGATCGGGCAAAGTCAAATCGGGCTCGAGATCGCGCGTTGCCAAATCGAAAGTGGCGCGTGACACGCCATATTGCTGCGCCGCCGGCCACAATGTTTGCAGCCATGCCTGGAACGCCGCATCAGCGGCATCGGCACGCACTGCGAGCGCGAGAAACAAAGCTGTCGCGATCAGACTGTATGCGGGTATCCTGCTCGGCATCATTGTCACCGTCACGCCCTGCGCACGTGCAGGGCATCCGCGTCTTTCGCGACGACTATGAAAGGCGTGGATGGCCGGAACAAGTCCGGCCATGACGCAGGCAAAAATCACACTGCGGTCGACGAAATGCCAACCCGTCAGGAGGCCTTCGCCTGCTGCCGCGGGGGCAGCGGCGGCATGGTGTTCTGGAAGCTCGGCCGCGCTGAGAGGCGATCAAAATAGGCCGAAAGCGACTTCGCCGCGGCGATGGCCGCGCCGGATTCCGGAAAATTCCTCAGATAGGCCAATATTGGCAGCACGTTGATGTCGGCGAGGGTAAAGCTGTCGCCGGCCAGAAAGCCGGTCTTGGCGACCGTTCGGTCCAATAGATCGAGCTCATTCTTGACCGCCGGCACCACGCCGTCGATCACTTTGCGATCCGGCTTGCCGTCGGCGCCTTTGGGAAAGATGTAGTTCAAGAGATAAGTTCGCACCAACGTGCCATCGATCCTGGTGTTGACCAGCGACACCCATTGCTCGGTGAGCGCGGCCTGGCGCGGCTCGGTCGGAATGAGCTTCGGCCCCGGGAAACTGAGATCGAGATAAGTGGCGATCGCCTTCGACTCGCACAGCTCGAAATCGCCGTGGCGCATCACCGGCACCTTGCCGAACGGGTGAATGGCGTCGACGTCCGGCGAATGCGGCGGCGATTGCTTGAGCTCGTAAGGAATGGCTTTTTCCTCGCACACCATGCGGGCGACCCGCGTATAGGTCGACGGTGCGGGACCGATCAGTTCAACTGTTGGCATATTCACCTCCCTATCTGGTTTTGATTTGGCCAGCGGCCGCCGGAAGGCTGTCTACACCCTTCCCCGGCTCAGGCCGCGTGCAATACTTTACCGATAGGTTAAGTTTAACGGCAGGGCATCCCCTGTCAAGCCGCCGTGCGGATTTTACCGGCTAGCGCACCGCGACGATGAACAGGCGCGGAAATCGCAGCAGCACTTTGCCGTCGAACCGCGGCTTATAGGCGGCGGCGATTTTTTCCGTATAAACGGCAAGAAATTTTTCGCGCAAAGCTGCGTCAAGCGGCGACAGATAAGGCTGCAGCGCCGAGCCCTTGAACCATTCGACAATGGCCTGCGGCGCCGCCATCACGTGATTGTAGATGGTGTGCCAGATATCGATCCGCGCACACATCGGCTTGAGCAGATCGTAGTAGATTTCCGGGGCGGGCAGATCGCCGCGCGCCGCCGCTTTGACGTCCGGATTGTCAGCCCAAGGGCCGCTTGCTGCCACTTCGCGCTGCAGCGCGTGCGACGGCTCGCGCGTGTTGTCCGGCATCTGTACCGCGAGCACCCCGCCTGATGGCAAAGCTTCGAGCAGCCGTCGCAGCACCTGCGGATGATCCGGAATCCATTGGAACGAGGCATTGGCGAACAACAGATCGGCGCGCGGGTCGCCTGGCCACGAGGCGATATCGGCTTCGAGGAAGGCGCATTGCGGCAGGCGCTCGCGCGCTTTGCGCAGCATGTCGGGCGAGGAGTCGAGCCCGATCACCTCGGCGTGCAGGAAGCGTTCGACCAGAAGTTCAGTCGAATTGCCGGGCCCGCAGCCGAGATCGACCACCAGCCGCGGGTTTTGCAGCGGCACTTGCGCCAACAGATCGCGCGGCGGGCGGGTGCGCTCGTCTTCGAACTTCAGATATTGCCGCGCGTTCCAGTCATCCATTGCTGCCAGTCCGCTTCGCTCGGCATTATCAAATCATTCCGCGGGCGCCGCATGCGGCGGCGTCGCGCCGCGCGCTGCGGCTTTGGAACGCTCAGCTCCGATCAGCACATAGACCGCCGGAACAACGAACAGCGTGAACAGCGTGCCGATCGACAGCCCGGCGGCGATCACCAACCCCATCTGGAAGCGCGACACGGCGCCGGCGCCGCCGGCGGTAATCAGCGGCACGACGCCGAGCACCATCGCCGCCGTCGTCATCAGGATCGGACGCAGCCGGATCGAGGCGGCTTGTTCGATGGCCTCACGCTTGGTGCGGCCGGTCGCCTGCAGGTCGTTGGCGAATTGCACGATCAGAATGCCGTGCTTGGATATCAGCCCCATCAGCGTCACCAAGCCCACCTCGGTGTAGATATTGAGCGACGCGCCGCTGATGCCGAGGCTGACAAAGATCAGCGCGCCGGCGATCGACATCGGCACCGATACCAGGATGATGACCGGGTCGCGGAAGCTTTCGAACAGCGCCGCCAAGGCCAAAAAGATAATGATCAGCGCGAAACCGAACGTGGTGACAAAACCGCTCGTCTCCTGCACGTATTGCCGGCTCAAGCCTCCATAATCGATCGAATAATCGCGCGGCAACTTTCGGGCTGCCAGGTCCTGCAGATAGCCCAGCGCGTCGCCCTGAGAGACGCCGGGCATGGCGACGCCCTGGATGGTCGCACCGTTGAGCTGCTGGAAGTGATTGAGCGATTCCGGCACCGTGTTGGTCGACACCGTGGCAATAGTCGACAACGGCACCAGCGAGCCGTCGGCGGCGCGGATGTGGTAGTCGAGCAATTGCCGCGCATTGAGACGGAACCGCTGCTGCACCTGGGCGATGACTTTGTAGGAGCGGCCACTCATGCTGAAATAGTTGGTGTAGCCGCCGCCGAGCATCGCGGCGAGCGCGCCGCCGACGTCGCTCATCTTCAGGCCGAGTTGCGCGGTCTTGTCGCGATCGATCGATATGTTGGATTGCGGGTTGTCGATCTTGAGATCGCAATCCAAGAAGATGAACATGCCGCTCTGCTGCGCCTCGCGCAGAAAATCCTGCGCGATGTTGTACAGGCGCTCAAACGGCTCGGTGGTGCCGATCACGAACTGAACCGGCAGGCCGATGCTGCCGGGCAGCGGCGGCGGCTGGAACGCGACCACGCGAACGCCGGCGATCTTCGCCAATTCCTGCTGGACGATCGGTTGCAATTTATTGGTCGGCGCAGCACGCCGATCCCACGGCTTCAGCGCCATGCCGGAAATCGACTGGCCCGGCACGTCGATCTGGAACACGTGATCGGTTTCCGGATGCTCGAAGAAGATCCGGTAGATCTCATGGGAATAGAGCTGGCGCTGCTTGAGCGTGGCGTTCGGCGCCGCATTCGACAGCGAGAGGATGATGCCCTGATCCTCCTGCGGCGCCAGCTCGGTGTGGGCGGTGATGAACAAGAAGTAGATGCTCGACAGCACGATCAGCGAGAATACGACGGTGACCGGCAGATAATTGAGACTGTTGTGCAGCCGCCGCTCATAGGCGCCTTGCAGCCAATTGAAGCCGCGGTCGATGAAATAGGTGAGCTTCTCCTCCCAGCCGCGGCGCTGCGGATCGTGCGCCTTGAGGAGGCGAGAGCACAGCATAGGCGAGAGCGTTAGCGCGACGACGCCGGAAACCGTCACCGCGCCGACCAAAGCGAAGGCGAATTCCGCAAACAACGCGCCGGTCAGGCCGCTCTGGAAACCGATCGGTACATAGACGGCGCCGAGTACGACCGTCATGGCGATGATCGGCCAGCCAAGCTCGCGCGCCGCGGCAATGGCGGCTGGAACCGGCGCCACGCCCTCTTCCAGATGGCGATTGACGTTCTCTACCACGATGATCGCGTCGTCGACGACGAGACCGATGGCGAGCACCAGCGCCAACAGCGTCAACAGATTGATCGAATAGCCCAGCGCCAGAAGGATAATCAGCGTGCCGACCAGCGACAGCGGAATGGCGACGGTGGGAATCAGCGACGAGCGCACCGAACCCAAGAACATGAACACGACGAGGGTGACGATCGCCAGCGCCTCGATCAGGCTGAGCACGACTTCGTAGATCGCCGCATTCACGAACTCGGTGGAATCGTAGACGATCTCGCCGTTGAGGCCGCGCGGCAGTTGCAACTGGATGTCTGGCCAGATCTTGCGCACGCCACGCACGACTTCCAGAAGATTGGCGGCCGGCGCCACCTGGACGCCGATATAGACCGCTTGCTTACCGTCGAAGCCGACCTCGCTTTCGTAGTCCTCGGCGCCGAGCGTGACGTTGGCGACGTCCTGCAGGCGGACCACCGCGCCGTTCGTCTGCTTGACGACGAGATTGCGGAACTCACTGGCGGAATGCAGGCCGGTCGAGGCGGTGAGGTTGACCTGCACCATCTGGCCTTTGGTGGTGCCGATCCCGGAAATGTAATCGTTGGCCGCCAGCGCCTGGGTGACGTCGGTCGCGGTGAGGCCAAAGGCGGCAAGCTTCTGCGGATCGAGCCAGGCGCGCAGCGCGAACACCTTTTGCCCGAGCAATTCGGCCGTCTGCACGCCGGGAACGGTCTGCAGCTTGGGCTGCACCACGCGCGTCAGATAGTCGGTGATCTGGTTCGGCGCCAGCGCATCGCTGTTGAAGCCGAGATACATCGCGTCGATAGTCTGGCCGATCTTAACCGTCAACACCGGCTGCTGCGTTCCGGTCGGCAGCTGATTGAGGACCGAGTTGATCTTGGTGTTGATCTCGGTCAGTGCCTTGTCGGCATCGTAGTTGAGCCGCAGATAAACAGTGATCGTCGACGTGTTGCTCTGGCTGGTCGACGTCATATAGTCGATGCCGTAGGCCTGCTCGATGGCGATTTCGAGCGGCGTGGTGATGAAGCCGGCGACCACGTCGGGATCGGCGCCGTAATAGGTCGTGGTGACGGTGACGACCGCATTCTGCGTTCGCGGATATTGCAGCACCGGCAGCGCGTAATAGGCGCGCACGCCGAGCACCAGGATCAACAGACTGATGACCGAGGCGAGAACCGGTCGCCGAATGAATACGTCGGTGAAGTTCATCGCGCGGTTCGCTAGCGATCGACCGGAACGGGCGCGGCTTCGGCGGTCGGCGTCACTGAATTGTCGATCAGAACCACCGTGCCGTTGTGCAGCTTGATCTGCCCGGCGGTCACGACCGTGTCGCCGGCGTCAACGCCTCTAAGGATGGCTATTTGATCGCCGCGCGTCGGTCCGAGGGCGACAAAGGTCTGCCGCGCGCTGAGTTGCGGCTTGCCGTCAGCGTCATTGCCCTTGGTTTCGACGACATAGACCGTGTCGCCGTAGGGATTATAGGTGATCGCCGTCTGCGGCAGCGTCACGTAGGTTTTCGGCGCGCCAGTGCCGATGTCGACGGTAGCGTACATGCCCGGCAGCAGCTTGTGATCCGGATTCTTCAGCGTCGCGCGAATTTGCACGTTGCGATTGCCAAGATCGACTTTCGGATTGATCGCCAGGATTTCGCCGGTGAAGGTCTGATCCTTATAGGCGTCGATCTTCACCGTTACCGGTTGCTTCAGCTGGATCTGGTCGATCGCCTGCTGGGGGACGAAAAAGTCGACGTAGATCGGATCGAGCGCCTGCAGCGTGACGATCACCATGCCGGCGCTGAGATATTGCCCGATGTCGACGGCACGGATGCCGAGGTGGCCGGCAAACGGCGCGCGCAACGCCTTTTTGTCGATAATCGCCTGCTGCTGCGCCACTTGCGCCTTGGCGTTCTTCAAGTTGGCTGCGTCGGAATCCACCGTTGCCTGGGCGGCCGCCTGTGTCTTGAGGAGCCTTTGCGCGCGATCAAGGGTGATTTCGGCCAACTCGGCCATCGCCTGCAGCGATTGCAGCCGCGCGACATCGTCCTCGGTGTGGAGCTTGAGAAGCGGCGCGCCTTCGGCGACGTCGTCGCCCGAATTGAACGAGATCGACTCGACCACGCCTGAAAGTTCCAGCGACAAATCGGCGCCTCGAACCGCGCGTAGCGAGCCAACCGCTTCGATTTTCGGCAGCCATTCGCTGGTCGCGGCCGTCGTGGCGGAGATGGTCTGCGGCGGATTGCTCAGCGCGGCAATGAACTTCTTGATCATCACCGCCTTGAACGCCTGGAATCCGAAGATCCCGCCGAACACGACGGTGACCGCCAACAGCATGATCACCATGCGCTTGATCATTTATTCCACTCCAGTAGCGGGCGGTGTGCCGCTGGCGGCTGGCACATTTGCGATATTGAGCTGATGCGGGTCTCACGCATTGTCGGTACGGCCTCACGCCTCTGGCAGGCGTGGCGCGAAACCGTAGCCACTTTCAACCGACGAGAGCCGGGCAAAAGCGAGCATTCCGCTGGGCGCGCGCCGGCATCTAGGCCGTAGCGCAGAGGATAGGTCCCCGACGTCCGCACTTGATCACCCCTGATTGGGGTGACATTAATTATTTACTATCCGGTTAGTCAATAACTATACTGGCGCTGGCATGGGGGGATTGGTCGCATGACCGACGTGGTGGACACGCGCACGGAAACCCGTCGCCGCCGCAAAGCGGAGCGGCCGCACGAGATCCTCGAAGCGGCGTTCGCCGAGTTCTCCCGCAACGGCTATGCCCAAACCACGCTCGATCAGATCGCCGAGCGCGCCGGCGTCACCAAGGGCACGATCTACGTCTATTTCGAGAACAAGGAACACTTGTTCATTTCGATGGTGCACGAGCTGATGAAAGTCACGCTCGACACCGTGCACGACATGTTCGAGCGCCATGAAGGCTCGACCGCCGACCTGCTGCGGGCGCAGTTCAGCTTCATCTATCAGAATATCGTCGAAGACCGGCGCCGCCGCGAAGTGGCGCGCATGCTGATCGCCGAGGCGCCGCGGTTCCCGGCGCTGGCCGATCGCTATTACGAGGAAATCCACCACCCCTGCATGGAACTGCTCAAGCAGGCGATCCAGCGCGGCGTCGACCGCGGCGAAATCCGCCGTTCCGCGGTAACCGAATGTCCGCTGGTGATCATCGCACCGATCGCGCTGGTCGACGTCTGGATGATGATGTTCGACGAACGCTACCCGCTCGACCTGAAAACCTATTTCGACGCCCACCTCGAGCTGGTGCTCAACGGACTGCTGGCGAAGCCTGCGTCGTAGGGTGGGTTGAGCACCGCGAAAACCCAGCACCTAGTGCGGAATATTGATTGATGGGTTTCGTTTTACTCAACCCATCCGACACATCTTAACTACGTAGCTGCTAGCGGTATCACCGCCTCCGGAATTGTGGGCGCTGCGGCCGCGCGACCGTACTGGCGCGTTCGTCCTTGTGGCGGAAGACGAGGCGTCCTTTTTCCAGGTCGTAAGGCGAAACCTCGATCGTCACCCGGTCGCCGGCCAGCGTCTTGATCCGGTTCTTCTTCATCTTGCCGGCGGTATAGGCGATCAGCTCGTGACCATTGTCGAGCTGCACGCGATAGCGCGCGTCGGGCAGTATCTCGAGCACCAGCCCATCGAATTGCAGGAGTTCTTCCTTCGACACGCGACTAGGCCTTTGCCGCGGAGCGCTTGCGGGCGACGGCCGCGATGTTGGCGGCCGTCACTTTCTTGTCGGCCGCTTTATCAGCCGCTGTCTTATCGGCCGCTTTCTTGTCGGCCGCTTCCTTGGCCAGGCGGAGAGCGCGCAACCGCTCGGTGCGTTCACGCACCTGGCGGTTATTATCGAGATACTCCATCATCGCCTTGGCGCTGTCCTTGGCGCGCTCTTCTTTTCTGAAACTTGCGTCGGCACGCGTCCGAGCCTCGTTCGATCGCGCTTCCTGAGATTTAGTCGGCAATGTCGGCTCCTTTTCGGCGCAACAAGCCACGGAGCCGCCGCCCGCGGGATACGCCGCTCTTCAAATGAATTTTCGCGCTCATTCGCGAGCGGACCTTACATATATGGGTATCGGGAACCGCGAATGGAAGGCGTGCCGGCGGGCCTGGAAAACAGCAAAAACGGCCCGCTTACCGGCAATTTGCAGCAAACAAAGGAAATTTGCGCCGATCAACGTGAGAATTTCTTATATTTGATCCGCTGCGGCATGACGGAATTGATCCCCAACCGCCGCATCTTGTCCTGCTCGTAGTCCTGAAAATTGCCCTCGAACCATTCGACGTGGCTCTCGCCCTCGAAGGCGAGGATGTGCGTGGCGATGCGGTCGAGGAACCAGCGGTCATGGCTGATGATCACGGCGCAGCCGGCGAAATCCTCGAGCGCCTCTTCCAGCGCCCGCAGCGTATCGACGTCGAGATCGTTGGTCGGCTCGTCGAGCAACAGCACGTTGGCGCCGGACTTGAGCATCTTGGCGAGATGCACGCGATTGCGCTCGCCGCCGGACAACTGGCCGACTTTCTTTTGCTGATCGGCGCCCTTGAAATTGAATGCCGCGCAATAGGCGCGCGAATTGACCTCGCGCTTGCCGAGCTTGAGCTGATCGAGGCCGCCGGAAATCTCCTGCCACACCGTCTTCGTGCCGTCGAGCGTGTCGCGCGATTGATCGACATAGCCGAGGTGCACGGAATCGCCGACCTTGATGCTGCCGTTGTCCGGCTTGTCCTGCGCGGTGATCATACGAAACAGCGTCGTCTTGCCGGCGCCGTTCGCGCCGATCACGCCGACGATACCGCCGGGCGGCAATTTGAAGCTGAGATCGTCGATCAGAAGGTTGTCGCCGAAGCCCTTTTTCAGGTTCTCGAAGTCGATGACATTCTGCCCCAGCCGCTCGGCGACCGGAATGACGATCTGCGCGGTCTCGGTCTGCTTTTCGCCGGCTTTTCTCAGCAGTTCCTCGTAGCGCTCGTAGCGCGCCTTGGATTTTGCCTGCCGGGCCCGCGGCGAAGCCGTGATCCATTCTTGCTCGCGCGCAAGCGTACGCTGCCGCGCTTCCTCCTCGCGGCCTTCCTGCTCCAGCCGCTTCTGCTTCTGCACCAGCCAGGCGGAGTAGTTGCCCTCGTAAGGAATGCCGCGACCGCGATCGAGCTCGAGGATCCAGCCGGTGACATTGTCGAGAAAGTAACGGTCGTGGGTGACGATCAGGATGGCGCCTGGATAATTGCGCAGATGGCCCTCGAGCCACATCACCGACTCGGCATCGAGATGGTTGGTCGGCTCGTCGAGCAGAAGGAGCTCCGGCTGCTCCAGCAACAGCTGGCAGAGCGCGACCCGGCGCCGCTCACCGCCGGACAGCTGTGCCACCTCGGCATCGTCGGGCGGACAGCGCAGCGCGTCCATCGCCTGGTCGACCTTGGAATCGAGGTCCCATAGCCCCTTGGATTCGATCTCGTCCTGGAGCTTGGTCATCTCGTCGGCGGTCTCGTCGGAATAGTTGATCGCCAGTTCGTTGTAACGGTCGAGGACAGCCTTCTGCGGCGCCACGCCTTCCATGACGTTTTCGCGCACCGACTTGGTCGGATCGAGCTGCGGCTCCTGCGGCAAATAGCCGACGCGGGCGCCTTCCGCGGCCCAGGCTTCGCCGGAATATTCGTTGTCGAGGCCGGCCATGATGCGAAGCAGCGTCGACTTGCCGGAGCCATTGACGCCGAGCACGCCGATTTTGGCGTCCGGATAGAACGACAAATGGATGTTTTCCAAGACCTTGCGGTTGCCCGGGTAGGCCTTGGAGAGTTCCTGCATGTGGTAGATGAATTGACGGGCCATTCTTGCTCCGGGCTTCTCAGTGCCCTGCCTTCAATTACTGGGCGCACCGGCGCCGATGTCTGGAAATTTGCCGATGATGTAGCGAGCGGTTAGGAAAAGGGCAAGCGGCGGCAAGGTCAATTCAATGCTCCACGATCCCGATTTCGTTCCGTTTCAACCGCCGCCGCAGCCGCTCGGTTTGCGCGGACTGCCGACGCTATGGCGCAATTATATCGAGACGATTCCGCGCCCGGCCTACGAGGAAGGGCTCACGCGGGTACGTACGCGCTATTCGGATGTGCTTCTAGTCTGCGATCCCGACCTGATCGGCGAAATTCTGGTCGAGAAAGCCGATGCCTTCGGCCGCGACCCGGCGACCCGCCGGTCGTTTCGGCCCGTGGTCGGCGACAATTCCATCTTTGTCGCCGACGGCGCCGAGTGGCGCTGGCAGCGCCGCGCGGTGGCGCCGATCTTCCGGCACGAGACCATACTTTCGTTCGTTCCAGTGTTCGCCGCGATGGCGCAGCGCCAGATCGAGCGCTGGCGTACCGCGGAGCCGGACAGCCCGGTCGACGCGGCCGCTGCGATCACCCGCACCACCTTCGACATTATTGTGGAATCGATGCTGGGCGGCTCCGCGAGCCTTGACGCCGAGCGCTATAGCCGGGCGCTGACGGAAAACTTCGAGACCATTCCCTGGCACCTGATCTACGACATGTTTGCCGTTCCCGAATGGATGCCCTTCCCCAACCGGCGCAGCGCCATGCGCTCGCGCGACTTCTTGCACCGAGATATGCGCCGCCTGATCGCGGCGCGGCGGGCAAAGCCGTCGCCGCAGCCGGACCTGCTCGATTTGCTGCTGGCAGCGCGCGACCCCGAAACCGGCCGCACCATGAGCGACGCGGAAGTCGTGAATAATCTGCTGACTTTCATCGCTGCCGGCCATGAAACCACCGCCGTTGCTCTGTCCTGGACGCTCTGGCTCCTGGCCAAGGATCAAGCCGCCCAGCAGCGGGTCTTTGACGAGGTCACCGACATTGCCGGAGGCGGCGCGATTACTGCCGCGCATGTTGATCGGCTGAGCTTTTGCCGCCAGGTCATTTCCGAAGCGATGCGGCTGTTCCCACCGGCGCCGGGCATCGGACGGCAGCCGAATGCCACCGTCACACTCGCCGGCATGCAGATCAGTCCCCACACCCGCATCCACATTCCGGTGTTTGCCCTGCACCGCAATGTGCGCCTGTGGGAAAATCCGAACGCATTCGATCCCGATCGTTTTGCCCCGGACAAGGTCAAAGCGCGCTCGCGTTACGCCTTTCTGCCGTTCGGCGGCGGCCCGCGCGTATGCATCGGGGCAAGCTTCGCCACCATCGAGGCGGCGGTGATATTGGCGGTATTGATTTGCGCTGTCCGTTTTCGCGCCGTTGCCGGACAAAAGCCCCGGCCGGTGGCGCGCGTGACGCTGCGTCCCGCGGGCGGCATGCCTTTGCTGATCGAACAGCGCGAACCCGCTTCCGTGGTCGATCAGTCTTCGCGCGATCGCCGTAAGGCTTCGTAAAGCGTCTGGGCATTTTCGCCGGGCCAGCCCGCGCCGCCAGGCGCAACTACAGCTTTTTCGCACTAATTTTTAATGATTTTTCGCTGAAAATTGCTCCCAACCGACGTTTGAACCCCGGACGTCGTTCGCCCGACCAATAAGTGGCGCGAACAGGGAGATATCCCCGGAACCGCGCCATTGCAGGCCAACCAGAAGGTTCAAGGGGAGCGTGCCATGTTGCACAATTTCGCAAAGGCCGTCCGTGAATTGCAGCGGACCTTTGGCGACGCCGTCAACCCCTATCGGCCCGAGCTTTACTATATGCGCGGGCCGGGACCGGCCTGCCGCGCCAGACGCACCGGCATGACGATGTCGGCGGTGCCGGTTCGGATCGACGGCGCCTCTGCGATGGCCAAGCTGGTCAAGGCGCACGCTTAGTCACTCGTCTTTATTCCGGGCGTAAATCCGCCAATCCGGCGCTTCGTCCCGAAACCCCAACGCGGCCATTGCGGCGAGCCGTTCCGGCAAGGATGATGGATTCCGGCCGGCCGCTTCTGCGGCATTGACGGAATGAGGGACCATGCCGCTCCGCTGCGCGATTCTCGACGACTACCAGAACGTTGCGCTCGCCATGGCCGACTGGTCGAAAGTCGCGGGCGAGTTGGAGATCAAGGTTTTCAACGAGCATCTCGGCTCGCCTGACGAAGTCATCACCGCATTGCAGGGCTTTACCATCGTCTGCGCGATGCGCGAGCGGACCGCCTTCCCGCGCGCGGTGATCGAGGCGCTACCCGATCTGAAACTTTTGATCACCACCGGCATGCGCAACGCCTCGATCGAACTTGACGCCGCCAAGACGCGCGGCGTCGTGGTCTGCGGCACGCCATCGTTCGGCAACGCCACCGCCGCCATCGCCACCGGACTGATGCTCGAGCTCGCGCGCCGGATCGGCTACGAGAACGACCGACTCAAGGCCGGCGCGCCATGGCAGACGACGATCGGATTGGATCTCGAAGGCCTGACGCTCGCGCTGCTCGGCCTGGGCAAGCTCGGCAGCCGGATGGCCGAGATCGGGCGGGCGTTCAAAATGAACGTTATCGCCTGGAGCCAGAACCTGACGGCGGAGACTTGCAAACAGGCGGGCGTCGAGCATGTCGGCCGCGACGACCTTTTCCGGCGCGCGGATTTCCTGTCGATCCACGTACAATTGTCACCGCGCACGCGCGGGCTGATCGGCGCCAAGGAATTGGGTCTGATGAAGCCGACCGCCTACCTCGTCAACACCTCGCGCGGCCCCATTGTCGATGAAGCGGCCTTGATCGCGGCTTTGCGCGACAAGCGCATAGCCGGCGCCGGCCTCGACGTGTTCGACATCGAGCCGCTGCCGGTCGATCATCCACTGCGTGGGCTCGACAATGTCGTGCTGACGCCGCATCTCGGCTACGTCGCCGAACAGAATTATCGCGCATTCTATGCCGGCATTGTCGACGATATCCGCGGCTTCCTCGACGGCAAGCCTTTGCGCGTGCTGACCTGAGCTTGCCTTCGCCGGTCAGCCGTGACGGATTTTCAGGACCAGAATCGTCGCCGTCATCGCCAAAGTCACGATGCTCGAGCCGATCAGCGGTCCGTCGACGATGGCGAGCCCGTAAAGCAGCCATAGCAGCACACCGAGCGTGCACAGCGCCGTACCCGAGAGCGAGATGGCGCGCGTCTCGCGGTCGCGGATGATCTTGACCGCCTGCGGCACCCAACAGATCGTCGTCAGCAGCGCACCGGTCGCCCCGATCGCATCAACCACCACAGGCGGCATTCAGTTTCTCTTCCAATTTCCTGCGAGGACCGCCTTCACAGCGTCGAAAGCTATGGCATGGCGAATCATTTGTTTGATTTTAACGACGGCTTGGTGTGACCAGCATGACAAGGGCCCGTGAGCAACGAGAATGACGCGCGTTTGCTTCGTCTCTCTCACGGCCAATTGAAGAATGTCATCGGATCGTCACGCATGAATCGTAGAATCATCAAGGCGTTGGGTTAGTTTGTGGCCGGGATTGTTGCGTAACTTCAGCGGTGCGCACCCCGATCGAGTTACCAGCGCCTGCGGAAATAACATGAACGTCTCCGAGCACACCGCCCGAGTCTTCGATACCGACCTCATCAAGCTCACGCAAATGGTCGCGCAGATGGGCGGCTTCGCCCAGAAGCAAGTGACCGATTTCATCGACGCGCTGACGCGACGCGACATCGGTCTGGCGCGCCAAGTCATCGCCGCCGATGCGGCGGTCGATTTGCTGCAGCGGCAGATTGAAGAAAAAGCCATCGCCACGATCGCGCTGCGGCAGCCGATGGCCATCGACCTGCGCGCGCTGGTCGCGATGTTGCGGATCGCCAACGATCTGGAACGCGTCGGCGACTTGGCCAAGAATATCGGCAAGCGAGTCATCGCCGTCTCCGGCGACAATTCGCAGCGCGCGCTGATGCGCGGGCTCAAGCACATGGCGGCGCTGGTCGTATCGCAGCTTGCCGCCGTGCTCGACAGCTTTGTCGATCGTAACCCGAACAAAGCGCTGCAGGTCTGGAAGGCCGACAAGGAAGTCGACGCGCTCTATGTGTCGCTGTTCCGGGAATTGATCACGTATTCGATGGAGGACCCCGGCACCATTTCGATGTGCATCCATCATTTGTTTTGCGCCAAGAACATCGAGCGCATCGGCGACCATGCCACCAACATCGCCGAGGCGGTGCATTACATGGTCGAGGGCCAGGCCATCGCCGGCGAACGGCCGAAGGGCGACATTTCGAGCTATGTCGGCGAGACGTTCGAATTCGCCAACAAAGTGCCGGCTTAAGTCCCGGCGCGGCCGACTGACCGCCATCCATCCAAATCCGGCGATTTCCGCGGCGGCCGGCGCGTTAACGCCTCATTACCGGGAAACCCTTTGGAATCATTAAGATACAATGTCTACCCGTCCACAAACGCTCCTTTGTTTTCTTTGACGTTTTAGCTCTGGTGTCTAACCTCAGTCCTGCTGCCGATGTTGAGCTGGTAAGCTCTCAAGCGCGCGAGACCGACCCGCCCGTCAAGCAAGCTGTGAAGCTTTTTGCTGGCCTCCCTAAATTCCGTCACAGCTAAAGCCGAAGTGCTTCTCGGAGAACATGCCGTACGCGTCTTTGATTGCAGGGTCACGATTTAGATCATTGTCGCTAACTCGGAACGTGCTGAACGGTATTGCTGACATCGATTGCTCCTGTGTGCTTGTCGATAAAACGCGACAGCACTCGGATGGCTAGGAGCACTAGGGACCTGCTGAATACGCTGGCAACGATCAGCGACAAGGGAGCTAGCTTCAAATCCTTAGGCGATCCGTGGGCCGATACGACCACTCCACACGGCAAGCTCATGGTGACGATCCTGGGCGGGCTAGCTGAGTTTGAGCGTCACCTGATCATGTCCCGCACTCACGAAGGTAGGGAGCGGGCAAAAGGCAGGGGGATCAAGTTCGGCCGAAAGCCCAAGCTGACTAAGTACCAACGGGACGAAGCTTTGCACAGGAAACGCAACGGGGAGACGTTGACCGAAATAGCCAGAACCTACAACGTCAGCCATATGACGATTAGTCGGCTAGAGAGGCGTTGACCTATGACGCTCGGAGATATGATTGGGGGAGCATTCTTGTCTTCGAGTTGGCCTTGGCTCCTGATCCCCGGCCTACTCATCCTAGCTTATTGGACATTCATTCGCGGTTGGTTGCGGAAACGACAACAGAAGATCAAAGAGCGTGACGGATACTGGGAGCCGCATCCGACGCTAGGGCGGACGTGGGTGCCGCCAGTTCCGCTTCAAAACCTTTCGACGGAAGAGGAAGCGCGGCTACAAAAAAGAATGGACGCCATCAAGGCCAATGAGGCCAGTCATGATCATTGATGACGAAGCCAACTACGTAAGCCGATCGGACAAAGGGACAGATATTCTCCCGCCGTTCAACCGATACATCCTTCACACCTATCCGCCGTTCAACCGATACATCCTTCACACCTATCACAATGGAAAGCGCGATATATCAACTACGGCGGCGATAGATTAGACGACGTATTGGATCGGCTCCGTTTCGTTATGGCTCAGTGTCCGATAGGGGTATTCAAAGCGGAGATTTGGGACTGTCTGACCTACAAGCTGATCTTCACTGCTGAGGATCAAATCGAGGGCCATTCAGCTGACACTCTCCAATAAGAAACGGGGACGCAATGTAGCCTTGTGTTTACGGGGCATTCGATTAGCGATCTAGACTGGGGAGGGTGTGGCATGAAACGCGCTGTCTTCGCTGCCGTTGCCATGGTGGCTCTAGCAACAACTCAAAGCCATGCGGAAAACGAGTTCGACGGAACCTTGCTCCGGGACTTGTGCGTAAGCAGTAACCAACACGAAAAACTGGCATGCTCGATGTTCATTACTGGATTTGCCTACGGTCTATCCGTCGGAACCGTTGCTCAGCAGAGACCTGATGGAGTGCATTACTGCCCACCTAAAGAGGGTGTATCAGGTCAACAAGCTGAATTAATCGTCGAGAAATACCTAAAAGACAACCCTGACAAACTCCATGAGAACGCCAGCCTCTTGGCCTACGTTGCACTCATGAAAGAATACCATTGCCCTACCAAATGACCTCGTCAGCGCATCACAAATGATGCTCTCGTGGCGGGTTACTAACTCTCCCAACAAATCCCAGATTGAGCAAATGCCTATTGACCCTTACCAGTGATCTGAACTACGTCGGATCAGGTGCATAGAGGCCGTCATTTTTCGAAATTCGGCTGCAAAAATCCTGAACCCATCTTGATTTTAGTCTCGGCGAGAATTTGTACTCACGTCGGCAGGGCCGCGAACTCGTCCGCCACGAGTACAAGAACGGACATCACACGAACACCGGCACATGTCGCTTAATGACCCCAAGGCGGACCTCGGGAGGGGAGCGTTGGGTCAATGGCTGGACGGTCCCTTTAAGGTCCAAGCGGTTATCGGCCCCGAAGCATTGCCGTGACGCGGGGGGTGACGTTAGTCAAGTCGGACAGTCTAATTAGGGGCCATAGTGCCGTTCGGCTCAATGGGGATGGGCTGGAAAACAGCGCCCCACAACGATTTTGTGCCGTCCGTGCGAATTGTTAATGCTTCATTTACCAATCATGTCGATGTTGCGAATAGGCAATTTCTTCCTACCATTCGGTCTGAGGGGGACTGGCAATGGGGCACCCAGAGCGCTTTTACGATAGACCCGCCGAGCGTGCTTATCGGCCAACGGACGAAATCGATTCTGACGGGGGAATCGTTCGTTTCCGTAACTCTTTTCCTACGGCGGCTACAAAAGGAGGTAGCGCAGCCGTGGATCTCGTTTATCAAGCAGTTGAAGTTATCAAGCACATTGAAGACCGAGCAAGCGCCGAAGAGGATATGTTGTCTAAAAAGTTGGAGCTTGCAGAAAAGCGAATTGAGGATTTGGAAGCCGAACTGCAATCAGCCCAACACTTTATTGGCGAAGCTCGCGCCAGGCTTAATGAATATGAGGAGACTTCGAGATTCGATCAATCGCGTCTTGAGGCTGCCGAGAAGAGGATGTGTGAACTTGAGATGCGAGCGAGAACTGCCGAGGGCCAAGCCAAAGACAATTCAAACACCCTAGTTCGCATTGAAGAAGCGATTCGTACTCAGATCCTCTCGAAACGACTACCAACAAACAAACTGACATCATCATGATGATGCCGAAGGGCTTAGTAAGGTTGGCTGCAGGTTAGACTAGACGTCTCGTTGACCGTTGAGACGCGGCGAATGGTCCGCGGAGCGCCTGTCGCTGCCCGATCTTCGGTCAACGCCTGATCTACGTTCCCCAACTAATTTCTTTTCATCCTCACTGCGATTGTCGACACCACTGCGGCGGTCCTTGTCTGAACGTCGTCGCACTTTTGATCGGCTATCATCGGTCATGGTTCGACTCCCGAAAACCAAAAGTATGTGTTGTGCATGATAATAACTCGTAAAGGCGCGAGTCTGTGCCAGCCTTGGTCTTCGGGCGATTTTTCCCGAACGAGTGTCGGAGCGGCTCTGATTTGTCCACAACGGTGACCCGCCGGGCTGAAGAAACTGGGGTGCTCCTGGGGTGCTTTCTAACCCATAGAATTGCCGTAAACGGCCGATCAGCCTGTTCGTAAGCACTTGAAGATCGAGCATTTTTTCGAGAACTTTTCCCTTCACACGGGAGAGGTCGTAGGTTCAATCCCTACAGCGCCCACCAACTGGCCAACATATTGATTTATCATCATTTAATGCTTGTAAATTCGTTATGATGGTACAGCTTGATGGTACAGCCTGACGCCACAACAGCGCGGCGTTAGCCGAAGGCCTCCAGTGTACCGAAACGGGGCCGCTCCACGGAAGCGACTTACCCTTGAGCGTGGCGGCCGGCCGCGCTCACCACTGAAACTCAATTAAGCGCGAGGAGAGATTTGGGGATCGGTGGTCAAAATTTGGAAAGCCGATTGATAGGCAATCTGACGCGCGACGCGCATCGCACCAAGCTTGGCAAACAAAAACTAAAGGCGATCTCTGCATAATATCGGGAACGTCTTTGGCCAAGCTCAGCACAGCCACTACGCCTTGGCGAGCGCCGGCCACGACACGCGGGCGTTCCAGAGTTGGCTAGGCCGTCGCAACGTCTAGTACACTGAGCTGTCGCCGACTCTGGCGCGAGTGACCGCGCATGCAAGCGCTACGACCTAAGATCATTCGGCCTGCTTTGCCTCTGCCCACGAAAGTCGGCCATTTTGATCACCCCGGGCCGCGGACGTTGCCTTCGCAAGCTCACCAAGTGCTCGCGCATTCGCATAGCAACGTCTTTCACCGTTTGACGCCTAGGTTCGACCGATTTCATGGCCAGCGTCATTCGAATCATTTCACCGAGTTGTTGTTCCATATTAGTTGACAGGAGAGTTTCAGGCGGTGGGGCCGCCGCGGCAGACTCATCGGGCGAAGTTGCTGATACAATAGAGTTAGCCGCGGCCGTGTCTTCAAGCGATGTTGTCAACGGTGCTGCGGGCTCAACCGAAGTCGATTCCTGGGAAAAAGCTTTAAATGACGCTGCGGGTCCAGCGGCGGTTGGCTCGTTAAAAAAGGCATTTGGCGCTGTGGCATCGGCCGCGTCCGCCTCGTCGATTGAGGTTACTAACGCAACCGAGTCAGTCGTGACCGGCGTATCTGGTGAAGTCACTAAGGCAGTGAATTCAACCGTCACTACCTTATCGAATGACCTTACTGGCGCGACCAGGTCAGCCGTGACCGCCTCGTCGGGCGAAATCGCTGGCGCAATAGGCTCAACCGTCATTGCGTTATCGGGTGAAATCACCAACCCAGTAGAGTCAGCCGCGCCCGGCTTGTCGGGCGACGTTGTTGGCAAATTCCGAGCAATAGGTTGCGGGAATAGTTCTTCAGCAATCCACGATGATCCAACGAAATAGCCCGCCAAAGAAACGTGCCCGATGGTTCTTCCACTGTCTAGTTCAAGAAGATTACCGGTGCTCGCGTTGTACTTGCACCGCTTGTTGCCTAATGAATCGAATGCATCCGTGCCTTCGATGTAGCCGATCTTCTGGTGATCACTTTTGCCACTGAGAATCGGACGACCTTCGGCCATTTGCAGTCCCGTACTCGTGGGAGGATTTCAACGAATCAACGGCTCTACCGAGCAGCAATTCTGCCTGTCCTGCATTTGATAGCATAGTTGAGTGAGTTCGCCGAGATTTTTTCACGTCGGATCGGACTTGCCTGGATCAGTGCGGTAAAGCTCCGTCTCAAATTCTTTTCGGAAAATGTCAACGGCGCGTTCCAGATTCGGATTTGCTCGGTAACCCGATTTCGCGAGTTCAGTGCGAACCATTCCGACCGCGTGTTCCAAATCGCCCTCGAAAAAGGCTTTAGCCAGATTGGGGGCACTTTGCTCCACGGGCAAGTGTTTAGGCATGTCGGCTTCCCCCGGGGCAGACGGCGGATACTCCAAGTCTTGCACGCTCGCAGTGCTTTTCCGACGGCTATCGTCATCAAGATCGGGTAACGGCGGCTGCTCGGCTTTGTTCTGCTCAATCCACGGCAGGCTCCGCTTTTCTTCGATACCGGGGACCGCATCGCTGTCCTGAGTGTTGCATTGCTCAGGAACGTATGCTGATACGACGACGCCTGTGCTATTCGCGTCCGACCTACTCTCAAAGCGTTCTTGAGCGCTGTCGCCGGGCGGTTCGGAAAAGTGCGTCACCTCAGCTTTGCCCTGGCTAGACAACAACTCGCCCGGCGTTTCGGTGATGTTGTTGAGTTCGTCGCCAGACACAGCATGTGCGAAACTGTTGCCCGCTCCAAACGGCCCGAGGCGCGCCGCATGACGGTCGCTGTGGTCATCCGATTTTGACTCTGGGTTTGCTCTGGCTTCGTGGTCTCGTCCCGACACTGACGTGCTGGAACTTTCTTTGATGCTGCTCAGTTCGTGTTTAGATTTAAATTCCCCCCACTCTACCATCGCTCCATGATCTTTTGGATAAGGCTCGCTGAGATCGCGCTCCCCGGGGGCGTTGTCGTCAGATCTTACATCGAGGTCCACTCCCTCTTGTTCTCCCTTTTCGGAAAATGTCGGGCGTGGCGTTTCGTTGATACCGTTTGTTTGGTTACCCGATTCAACCTCTACCAAACTCGTGCCCCGGTCCTCCCGACCGACGTCACGGTCATCGGAGTTTGAAGAAAATGTCGTTCCTTCTTCGCCCCGTTCAGACGATACCAAACCTCGGTTGGTGCTGCTAAAGGTATCCTTTTGAGCTTCACGTTCTACGAAACCCTCGCCGGGAGCACACGGGTAACCATCGCCTGGCATCTCCTGATGAGAATCAAAGTTTGAATACCAGTTCGCGACCTCATCCTGCTGGGATGGCGATGGAATTGGCGGTTCGATGTTATTGTTGTGGGTTGAGTTAACGTAGTCAGCAACACGTTGCATGAAGGTCTCCACCACCCCAAGGACGTGGGTATCACTTGAGGGTGGCTTGCTTTCAGCGCGCTCATCCGGACTGTCAGCATGAGCCATTGGTGATGGCGTTCTCTCCGCGGGTTCATTGCGTTCCGGCGAAGGCGGGCTTGGTGACCGTGGTTGCCTCGGCTGCGTTTCCTCGTGCTGCAGAAGCCGCACTGACATAGGTGTTTCGATATTTTCCCGAATTATAAAATCGTGCTCAGCGGCACGTCGGCCAGAAACCTCGTTCACAACCGAGCCGCTCGATGCCGATTGGGCCCCCGGCTGAAAGCTCTCCAGATGAGGCTCCTGCTCAGCTGCAGCGCGGCTTGGTATTTGATCAACGCTGGCTGAAACATCTGTTTCGGCCCCATCGTGTCCAACAAGCTCGGCTGCAACAGTCCAATTCGAAGAATTCGAGAAAAGCTTTTGCTCTGTGGCCTCCTGGCACGTGTAACTTGAAGATACTTCGATTGGAGGCTCAATCGCTTTGTCCGGTGACGCGCTTTTCGTTTCGGGAACGGCGCGCGGTCGCGCGGTGCGCTCATCCAGCGGTTGCTCGCCAGCCTCACGCATCGTACCGACGCTGAGATTATTCACGTAATCCCCTGGGCTTTGCGGAGGAGTGAGCTTGTGTGTTTTTGGAAACATTTCATCGGACGACTTCGATAAACCCGCGAACTTGCTGTCGAAGGTCACGTAACCAACAACACCGCCATCGAGTAGATCGTAGAGAAGTCCTGTGTTTGGATTGTAATCGGCGCGGCGTCTGCCTAACAAATCGAAAGCTTCACAGCCTTCAATGTATCCGAGGATTTTGTTGTCCGGTTTAGCGCTACAGATCGCGATGCGTTCTGCCATGGTCGACTCCGATGGCATTCGTTGGAACTCTGCGCGAATTTAGGCTAGACGTGACGGGTCGTCACCAGGAGGAGACGAATTTTTTACACCGTCGAACACCGGGCGAAATAACGTCTGCGGCATTCTAGTGGCCTTTTTTCCACCTCGCCCAATTGGCGCCGCGGCCACGCTCGGCAGGATCGAACTTCTCGCCGCCAAATCTCTCCATGAACGTTTGAGCGTCCACTGGCCGCTTAAAGCAATAGACGTGAAACCATTGGCCGTCGTGATACAGCGCATGGCCCCGCGAGCAGAGCGTCAGGTCCCGACAGAATTCATGTATCTCGCTGTACCCGTCGCGCTCGCAGAGCCGCGCCGGTAGCACGACCTGGTGCGGCCAGCCGTGATCAATTGACGCCGCCGACAGTTCGCCTTTGCGTCGCATGCCCGAACCGCCGCCTGAATGCCGTTGCGTCTGCCAGCGTGCGAAAACAGTAGCGGACCGCGCTCGCCGGTAGATCGACGTACATGTCCCATTCGAAGGAGCGCTCATCTAGCTACGCGAGCACTTCCATCGCGAGCTCGTCAAAAGACAGCTCCACTTGGTACGGGAAGTCTCGATTGATTTCGAAGATGACGCTCATTCCCCATGAGAACATATCGGGAACGACAGTCAAGCCGCTAGGGCTAGTGTGATTCGATTTCAGGCCACCAAGTCCCGGCCCGCACTCACGAGCGGATGGATGATGGCCAAGGTTTCGGTGGCGCAAGATCGTGCACGTTGACAATCGCTATCTTGCGTTGGGTGCGCGAGCGTGTCGCCTGGAAGTTCAATGCTTACCAACCAACACCGATTATCAAAGGCTGACAGACGCGCCGAAGGAATCGGCGAAGCGCCTTATCCCCGCGCAATTGGTCGGGAGGCCAAGGACCACGCCACGGCCCTGGCTCGGCGCTCCCGGTACCTACCTGGGCCACAAGAACATCCAACACACACACAGTGCGCTCCACAGAGCCGTCGCCGACTTCGGTTCAGGGATTTCTGGCGGGACTGCAACACCCCGGGGAGTCTAGGCTCAAGCGTCGCCTCTGAAGGTATCCCGTCTCCTCACGGGACGCGCGCACCGATCGCCGAGGCTCGTTATGGTGCGATGCACAATGACGTTTTGCATGCGTTTTGCACAGGTCAATACATTATCAAACAACTGAAAGGACCAAACAATACCGATCGAGATCAAACAAACAACAATAAGACAGTAGGCTGAACTAATGCTGCAACGCGGCCAACTTTCTTTAGCCGCATTTCCTAATGACGGTCAGTACTGGGGAAGACAAAGAGCTGAACGGCGGTTGCTCAGCAGTCGCCTTTCAGAAAGGGGGCGCCCAATGTTAGCTACTATTGTGCTTGGCGCAGCCGCTGGAGCCCTTCTTGGGTCGCACTGCAAGATGTTTATTTTAGGACCGGCGATTTTACTCGCCTGCTTTGCCACTGTGGCGGCTGGTTTCACAAGCCATTTCGATGCTCACACGATTGTCCTTGGCGTCTTGGCGACGCTGGCAGCTATCCAGTTTGGCTATGTCGTCGGTGGCGTGGCTGCTGCATACCTCGATGCGAAAACCAAACGGTCAAATCGCACCTGGACGCCGTCGCAATATTATTAATTTGTTCGCCTCGGCGAAGTCTTTTGTCGGACCTATGTTTTGAGTTCAGTGCCCGACGACGTAACCTTAACCGGTATCGTTGACGGCACAAACTAATTAGCTTCGAGGGATTGGCTGTTGCGTGCCGTTGCGCGCCCAAATTAGATCAAATCATAACCATGCTGCGAGCCATCAACCGTCGAAATGCGATCTGCCAAAGCGAATTTTGCGCGCTACCTGCAGCTCATCGTAAAGCGCGTGTTTGACATCGCCGCTTCGACCATAGGTCTAGTCTTTTTTTCACCTCTGCTTTTGCTAGCGTCGCTGGCGATAAAGCTCGAATCTCAAGGACCAATATTCTCCGTCAAGCATGTGTATTGCTATAACAATCAGCATGTCCGTGTACTCAGGTTTCGAACTCGTAGTCATGGTGATGTGACTATCGGCGGGCACTTTTTGATCCGCACCGGCCTGGATCAGCTTCCAATGCTGATCAACGTTCTGCGTGGCGAAATGTCCATTGTGGGACCACACGCCTACGTTCTCCCTCCGCCACAACTTAATGATCAGACGGCGGCTACGTCCTTGAAGGGGCCTTTAAGGCCGGGTCTCGTCAGCCTTGAAGGTCCGCCCACAAGCGGCGAATTGAGCAGGAAAGACGCTGATTTGTCCTATATCTCGAACTGGTCGCTCCTCCTTGATGCGAAAGTTCTTTTTCAACAAGTAATCTCGAAGCACATGTACTTTCAGAATTGAGGCACGGCGTCAGTCGCGTAGAAAAGCGCTACTCCCAAACGGTTGATCCCACATCGGACGGGTCGACGACTAATTGAGCGCGGTAGATTGTTTTTGCTGCTATGGCCGCTCGGAAGGTTTGCCCTGGCCGTGATTGCCGAGCTGCTTTCCGTCGCCCTGTCGTTATCGGCTCATACAATGACCAAGGACCTGGACGTTGCCTTGCGCGACGGCAATTGGGAAGCGTTACACTGATAGTTTGAGTTTTTTAGAGGGTGTTCGGCTTTCAAGGATTTGAGTACGGATCGCCTCCGTGATCTGAGCTACGGCGGTCGAATGTTCATTGGCTTCCGACTCGGCAATTCTTACTCGCATTTCAAGTTCACAAATCCTTCTTTCTGCGGTTTCGAGATGCAATCTCTCCGTTCTTGCCGCCTCTTCCGAACTCTTTGAGCTTGACACGAGCTTCACCGATGCCGAGTTGAGCAGATTGCAGATCTATCTCCAATTCCTCAATTCGTCTTTGTGCGAGCTCTAGCTCTGACTTGAGATCACTCTCAGTGGTGCTCGCGCGATGCTCAATTTCCTTAATCACCTCCGCCACTTGATAGACCAAGTCCAACGCCAGACTACAGCTCGTCGTAGCCATGGCAGGGGCCGCTTCCATTGCGCGTGTCTTAAAGGATGTTAGTCGGGGCCCTTGATTGTAAAACCGGTCTAAGTCTCCCACCGCGTTGTCCCTCAGCATTTCATGATTGAAAGACCAAAAACAATACATTGTGCAGGAGCAACACCCTCTCCGTTTGAGCACGGAAACAGAATCACGTCGGTGATAATACACAAAGCGGGCGGGCCGCCTCCGCAAAAAAGCCCAGCCCTCGTCACATTTGGCTGCCGCCCCAATCGGAACTGGAGCGGATCAGCCGAGTTTTATGACGGGGAAGAGGGGCAAACATACATGCGTTATCAACAAGCGTACGCGCGGAGGCAGCGCGCGGTAACTTTTACTCGCAGCTCAATGCGAACGGTTACAATCCCACTAAACCCGGTTGATTTTGAACGGCTGGAGCGGTTGGCCGCCAAACATAATATCGGCAACGCTACTCTGGGCCGTGAGATTATTCGCAAATATTTGAAGCGGCATGAACGGGCTTAAGAGGTCGAAGCGAAGAAAGCCCCGGCCAAAACGGGTGGCCGGGACTAAGTCTCTGCATGGACATTGCTGATATTCAGGCCGAATGCTCAGCGGGAGTCAACGGCTAGGGCGGCCGCCGGCGCCGCCGCTCGCGAATAGCCGCCACCGCCACGACCGCAAGACACGGCGGAAGAGCTAGAGCGCAACGACGGCGAAAAAAACGCCGCAGCGATTATCGCCGTCTGGCATACGAATTAGGCCGTGAAAGACATCCTCTAGCGCTACCGAACGCCGGCGCGATAGTCGATTAAGGTCATTGCCAAGCTTTGCAACGCCAGTCGCAATTCGTGGCACGCATCGTTCGATTTGCGCTGTTGCTCGATGAGTGTCGCCGCGTCAGCGATTTGATCTAGTGGTTCAATAATGTCGCTGAATTCGTGCGATGTGATCACCCGTGAACGCAGTAGGCGGCAAAGGTCTCTCAGCTCTCGCGCTACTTTCGGTCTTTCTCTCTCTAATAATTCGCGGCCGACCTGCTCAATATCCGCTCGGCAAAGCTCCAACGTTTTCAGGTCCAATTCACGCGACATAAGCTATCTACCAGTATCAGACGTATGTGAAAGCCCAAGCTGTGAGTAAAATTGCCGACCAGCAACTGTGATGAGCGTGCCAGCGATAATCGTTCGCAATGCCATCTGAGATCGCCCTTAAAAAGGGACCGCACTACGACATTGACGACGTAAGTGCGGCCCCGCCCGCGGTCTGAGTCGCGCGTGTCAGAAAAACTGACACCCAGCCCTGCATTGCTTTGATAGCAACGCTAGCCGGGATGCGAGTCCGACCTGGAATAAACCTTAAGGTGCCACCCCTAACGTTAATCCTCGGTCGCGATGGAGCCGGCTGCCCATCTATGCTGGGTCTGTGCCGAGGCAGCTAAAAGAAGCATCCTGACCCCCGATGCTGCCTCAGGGCCCCAAGCGCGCGCTCCTTTGCCTCATCGCGCTTGGGGTTCTCCTTAACGGGCAATTTTGAAGCTTGCGGCCCGATGTCGGATCTAATTTGGCTACTTGTTGTGTACCTTTTCGGTTTTGCGTGTGGATACGCTGCTCGGGCAACAATCTCACGACGGTGTCGTGTCGTTTCGAAAGAACACCGGCCTACGTGAAAACACCTCAGTTACTAGGTGCTTGTTCCGCGCGTAGATAGCCGCAGACGAGTTGTGCCCAAAGCCCCGGGCGCGTATCGTCATCCCGGAGGCGCGTCGGCGCGCTTGTTTTCAATCAAACAAACTCCACTGTCGGATTCGACAGGTACCCGCCCTCGAACCCCGATAAACCGCCTAACGTTTGCCAGAGTGGCCAGGAAAGGCAGCTTGTCCAACTCCCTGCTGCCCAGCCAGGTACACGGGCCCCGGCGGATAGCAGGCAGCAACACGCCGGGGCTGCCCTCTCGCGCTGTTAAGCCAGCGCGAGTGCGGAACGTTCCTGCCATCCCCGGCGCTCGCTCCGCACTCCGCCGTCCCCCTATCCCACCAGATGAGCGACGGTTGCGACAGATGATGGCGAGCAAGCGGCAATGTTCTTTGTTTCGACCCCCTCAGTTGGGGGATAGCAATTTACTTCCGAACAGTAACCGAATCGATTTGCCCGAGGGGCCCCCTCTCGAGCGCCCCCCGTCCGGGATTTCCCCATTAGGACGGCGCGAGGCCGCCCCGGTTGGCGGCCTCGTCGCTAAAGCAACTTCACCCACCATCTATTCAGATGAATAGTTAGTGCCAAACGCAATCCCCCAAGAAGGGGCGACGAAGCACGACGCATTGCTGTGAATACCGCAAAGCTACCGAAGCTGTTGAGACAGCCGCGCTGTTAAGTGAGTGCATGGGTCAAGCCCTGGTACTTTAGAGCACTCACGTCTGAGCTATGTGACGCCAATCACTTCTTAAATGATAGTTCTTGGTACTTACTAAGACTTCTGATCCGGCCGGTTCGGCTAACCTTACTACGGAAGAAAGCGGGACGTCCGGGAGAGCCTGGATTGACGCGCTCGATGACCGGCTCGAGAAGAGAGTCAAATGTTTACTTTGGCGGAGCTTGAGAACGTAATTCCCCTCGTGCGCGCGCTTCGCCGCCAACATCGCCAAGCTGCCGGGGGCTGCTGCGCAAGCCGTGAGAATCAAAGCGTGGCCGTCAGCGCGCGACGAGCTTGCCTATCCAGGCACGGACGGCGTCTCGACCTCGGTATAGTGCGCCTTCGGTCAGCGATCCGTCCTCCAAGCCGCCGATCACGCCGATCAGCGCGAGCCCCGCTTCGGCGCGGACGTTGTTCAGCTCCGCCTCACTCGAAAAGTTATGCTCCGCGGCCTTCGCGGCGAGTTGGGCGGTGTTGCGCATTTGGGAGACGACCGCTTCGCTGCTCGGCGTCGATGGGCTCAGCGTGATAAGGACCGTCTGCGCTTTCTGAGCGGCTTCAAGTTCGGCGTCGTCAGTGATCATGCCTGGGCGGAGCCGCTGCCGGTGAGGGGGCGAATGTACGCTTTCTTCCCGAGCAGCGACAGGGCGAATGATGCAGGCGCGGCGTTATCGCCGCCAACATCACCAAGCTGCCGGAGCTCCTGAAACGCCGAAGCCCCTCAATGCGGCTTTTTCAGATGCACCACCTTACCGGATTGTCCTGACGGCTTCTCCGGCTCGTTGAGCCAGGCGATCCACCCCATCATTTCCGCGCGAGTCTCGAACAAGTTGGCCAGCTTCTGCCCGCAATTCTCACAGGTCCGGCTGAGCTCATCGAGCGTGTATAACTCCATCGGTGGCAGCGGATCTTTCTCCTCGAGCTTATCGAACTGAATAAGGTAGCAATTGCCGACTGCGGCCGCGATATGGCCGATGCGGTAGTGTTCGTGATCGGTGGTGTCCAAAACCAGGAACATCCCGACGAGATCAGCACCGGGATGGATGGGTTTCTTGCTCATCTGCCCCATGTCTCACGAAATGATATCTTCGGCAATCGCTGCGACCCCGCCAAGCCCAGGGCACTCAGCATGACATCCCGCCGCTTCCCGCGGCCCTGGACCATCGAAGAAACGGACGCGCGCTTCATCGTGAAGGACAAGAAATGGGCGGCGTCCGCTTCGTCGGGCGAGACTCGTTCGGGACCGTTACCGGCGGTCGCCGATTTCAGGCAAATGCAAGGAAAATTCTCGCGCGTTCTTTAGGTGACCAAAAATTATTGTTCGGCTATGTATTTTCACTGAGAGGGTGTTGAGGCGGCCAAAACTTGGAGCCGTCCACTATTGCGCCCGCGAATACATGAGGAGAGACGCCGCTCGCCGCGTCATCGCCTCTACCGTATAGCGAAGATCAAGATCGGAGCTGGAATTCCGCCGCGCGACTGCCTCGTAATCGATGTCTCCGACGGCGGTGTGCGGCTCTTCCTCGACGGTTTCGACGCTCCGAATGAATTTGTGCTGCTTTTGTCCTGTGATGGTGTGGTGCGGGAAAGCAGATACAAGGTGGTCTGGCGGCACGGCCATGAGGTCGGCGCCGAGTTCCTCGATGTCGTCCGATCTGGCTTTGCTTTGCAGAATTAGTGCTGAAGCGCCGCGAATCGCCGCCAACATCGCCAAGCTGCCCGGCTTGCTCGGCCTACCTTCACCGCGCATTAACCAAATCAGCCGTACTTCATTAAGGTGGGACAGCGGCACCTGTCCCCGTGCTGGCAAACGGCAAAGAACCCCGGTCTTGCGGTGATCGGGGTTCTTTTTGTTGCGTCGGCGCTTTCTGCGGCCCGCAGTAACCGCCTGCCGCAAGTGCATGGACCTTCATGGGCCGGCATTGGACGCCCGCCGGGCGCTCCGAGTTTAGCCGCTACCCGTTGCGGGTCGAGCTGCGTTAACGGGTAGTTTGCCGACTTGCGCTACTGTCCCCGTATGCTCCGCCAGATCAAACTCTTTCTCCGAGGAGAACGCGGCGCGACCGCTATCGAATATAGCATCATAGCGGGCGGAATCGCTGTGGCGATCATCGTCACAGTTTACGGCATCGGCCCCAAACTCAACACAACGTTTTCGTCGGTCTCATCGCAATTGAAGTAGATAGATCGCGTATGCGACACCTGCTTTTTTTGACCTTGATATCGGTCCTACTTCTCGCCTTCGATGCTTTCTATTTTGGTGGCCGATATCGTTCAGAGATTTGGCAGGTTGCCGTGTCCAAGGGGCAAGCTTTCAATCGCGAGATCGAGTACAGATTGAAACGCTCTCTCTGGTAAGACTAACGAGGCCGAAAAAGCGGTGGCCGAAACCGCTGTCGGACCGTGATGTCTTTACGCCGCTTCCCGCCGCCCTAAGCGTTTCGTTGTGGAACCGAACTCAGTCCAATATCGGATCACACAGCGAGGCCAAGACGCCATAGTTGAGCACGGTTTGTGACCGTGCCCCGCCGCTTGCCGCCGCCCTGGACGGTCGAAGACTCTTTACTGGCCCAAGCGGCTCATTGGCGTATCTACGAGCGAGTCTGGTTTGGATTTTTTCGCGGGCTGGCCAGAATGATTTAAAATCATTCCATTAACTTGGCAGGACAACGAGTTTATCCCTGTGCTTATGGCGAAACCGGAGGAGTGAGGAAACTCTCGTGAGGAAAAGTCATAGAAAATGGCGGCCGCCCGTTCCTGTTGAACGCCGTTGAGAGGTAACGTTCCCAGATAGATATCCAACCGAGTTACGTGGTCTGATCCTCCTCCTCCTGCTCCACGACAAACAAATGTGCAGGGTCTGTTCTCGTGGCAGGCGTAATTCCATTGAAACGTGATTTGCGCCTCGTCGCCGCTTTCCACCTTCAATGGCATCAATGGGTTAGCGTCAATTTCAGAAGGGCCATTGTAGGCCATGCCTCGATGGCGCGGCGCAGTGCGTCGACCGCGCTACGGAATTCGACGAGGCTTCCGATGTCGAAAGGCCTCTATGTTCCCCTGTGGTAGGAAACGGTCGCCACGCCACGACAGTTCTTGCTGGCTTCATCCGCTGGTTATAAATTGCTTGCCATAGCCACGCCGACACCGGGTCGCTTTGGGGGTTCCGTGGTCGACCGCTCTACAATCCGGTTTAGGGCGTTCTTGTCCGCAACGGCGCTCGCATTAATCACATCATTCCATCCGGCTTTCGCCACCACCCACGAGCAGATCGTGGAGAAGTGCAGGGAAGCTGCCCGTCCGGCGATGGTGGATTGCGTGCGTGCAAGGGGCGGCTGGCGTGGCAGCGAGGATATCATTCAAGCATGTAGAGAATCGGTCGGTAGGCCCATCGTGTTTGCATGCGTGCTGCGTGAGGAGCAACGGCAAGCCGCCGGTGTTCCGCCGCCTCCGGCCCCGAAAGATGTTACGGCAGTAGCGCCGAACGACGCAAGCCCTGTTCAGACTGCTTTCGTAGCGCCGCCACGTACCATCGCCGACATTACGGCAATTCTGGACAAGGAAAAACCGGATGACGCGAAGATCGCCGCGCGTAAGACAGCGGCTGACGCGACGCCGCCGGCTAACGTGACGGGAACTAAGCTCGCACAGTTCTACTTTGATCGCGGCCACGATCGTTCTCTGCTTGGCCGCAATAAGGACGCGCTGGCGGACGGATTGGAAGCTCTTGCGGTCGGCAAAGGGAGTGCGAACTTCCGTTTCGCAGGACGAATTAATCTATTCGTCGGCCTGCAGTACCGAGATTTAGGAGATCTAAAGAATGCCATCGCGGCGTTTCAAGCCGTCGTGCGCTTGGGTGAGCCACCGTACCAACGCGGCGTGGCGATAGATGCGATGGATACTATAGCCACAACTCTGATCTCCATGGGAGACGTCAATCAAGCCGACACTTACGCCAAGCGTGTCGAAGCGCTCGTTGGTGAAGCGCGCGGCAGCCCGCACCCACTGTGGCGTCAAGTTTACAGCGATTTTGGCAATCGTTGGGAAGCGAATGCGGACTCGGTGCGGGCTCTGATACTTGAGGCCCGCGGCCATTATGCCGAAGCCGAAGCGGAGTATCGGCGCGCAGAGGCCTTTACGCGCGCCTCGCTGAGTGATCTCCCCAAATGGATCATCAAATACACCCTTCCGGTGACCCGTGAACTTGTCCTTCGGCAGGCGGATGCCCACCGTCTTTCGATTGCGCGAATGGAGTCAAAACAAGGCCGGCTCAGTGACGCTGAGGCCGATGCACGGTTTGCCTTGCTTGAAGTTCTCGGTCAGCAGGGAAAATACAATCCGGTGACTCCCCCATTCATCGTCGGACTTGCAGGCATCCTGGTGGAGCAAGGCCGGTACGCAGAGGCGGAAAAACTGGCACGCGCAGCTCTCGACGTGGACAGGGCGCTCGGGCTTGCTGACGACGCGCCCGAAATTGCCACCATTCTTTCACAACTCGGGAACATCCTCATTCTCCAGCGCAAGGCTGAGGATGGAGCGGACATCTTTGCGCAACTGGACAAAACCATATCGCAATGGCCGTCGGCACAACGCGAAATGTACCAGCTTACCGATTCGCGCATCGCTGCTCTTTATGCTTCGGGCCGAGTCGACACCGGTATCGCCGCGGCAGAACAATGGGTTAAGTGGCAAACAGCACGCACCGGCGAAAAAAGCTTCGATACGGCCGTTGCGCACGGGACACTTGCCGTCGGCTACGCCCGGGGCGGGCGTGATGCTGACGCCATTCGCGAGTTTAAGGTGGCGATGCCGGTTCTACTGGCGGCAGCACGCGAGCACCTCGAGGACGATGACGGTGTGACTTCGGTTGCCGCCCGCGACGCACGGCTCCAGCGCCTCGTCGAGTCCTATATCGTGGTACTGGCGCGCAGCAATGGCGCATCAAGTTATGTGGCCACCGAGACGTTTGCGCTTGCCGATGCTGTTCGCGGTCACACGGTGCAGCAGGCGCTGGCAGATGCAAGTGCGCGCCTAGTCGCCAAAGATCCCGCCCTTGCCGAACTCGTTCGCAGCGAGCAGGACGACATCAAGAAGATTTCCGCCGAGCTCGGCGCACTCAATGATCTGCTCACGCAGCCGTCGGGACAGCGCGATGAGCAGACGATACAAGGCGTTAATGCTGCGCTCGCGAAACTGCGTGCCGACCGTAAGGCCGCGCGCGCCGAGATCGATAAGCGCTTTCCTTCCTACGCCGGGCTGGTCAATCCAAAGCCACCCTCGATCGATGAGATCAAGGCGGCGCTGAAGCCGGGCGAAGCGATGCTGTCGTTTTATTTTGGCGAAGATGCGAGTTTCGTCTGGGCGGTGCCGAAAGACGGCGCCGTTACGTTCGCGGCCGTGCCGCTCAGGGCGGCTGACCTCGCGGCCAAGGTGCACACGCTGCGCAAGGCGCTCGAACCCCAGATCGCGACCGTAAGCGAGATTCCGCCGTTTGACGTGGCGCTCGGCTACGAACTCTACGGCGCGCTACTCAAGCCGGTCGAGGCGGCTTGGAGGCCGGCCAAGAGCCTGATCGTTCTGACCAATGGGGCCCTCGGCGAGCTGCCGCTCGGCCTGTTGCCGACCGCGCCGGCGCAGATCGATTTGCAAGCTAAGCCCTTGTTCGCCAGTTATCGCAACGTCCCGTGGCTGGCCCGCACGCACGCGGTCACGGTCATTCCCTCGGCGTCGGCGCTGGTCACCTTGCGCCACCTGCCGCCAGGTTCGCCCAAGCGGGAGAAGCTGATCGGATTCGGCGATCCTTACTTCAACGAGCAGGAAGCGGCCGAAGCAGAGACTCCGGAACCTTCAGACACGGCGCAGGTGGTTGCGGCGGACGCGCCGCGAGGCGAGACGACGACCCTCAAGCGACGCGCCTCTCCCCATACCGAGGAGGTCGATACTGCGGAGCTGGCGATGTTGCCCAGACTTCCGGATACCCGACTGGAGCTAACGGCAATGGCGAAGGCGTTGGATGTCGATCCGAACAAGGCCCTCTATCTGGGCAAAGCCGCAAACGAGCAGAATGTTGAGACCATCAATCTGACCCGCTTTCGCATTGTCGCTTTTGCGACTCACGGCCTTGTGCCGGGCGACCTCGACGGACTGACCCAACCGGCGTTGGCGCTGACCGCACCGCAAATCGCAGGCGTAAAAGGCAATGGCCTGCTGACGATGGAAAAGATTCTCGCGCTCAAGCTCGATGCCGATTGGGTAGTGCTCTCGGCGTGCAATACCGCGGCAGGAGCTGGCGCGGGTGCGGAAGCCGCCTCAGGGCTCGGCAGCGCCTTTTTCTACGCCGGCACACGCGCTTTATTGGTCACAAACTGGTCGGTACATTCAGCGTCGGCACGCGAATTGACCACGGACTTGTTCCGCCGCCACGGCGAAGATCCAGCTCTGTCGCGTGCTGAAGCCTTGCGGCAGGCAATGATGGCATTGCTCGATGGGCCGGGCTTTGTCGACGGGGCTGGTCACACGGTCTTCACGTATGCGCAGCCGCTGTTCTGGGCCCCCTATTCGGTGATTGGAGATGGCGGCGGGACGTAGCGGGACGACCACGATTTGCCGCAAGATCGCAAAGCCACGAGGGAAGACATTATTCGGGCCCAACATGTTGTCCACCATCGCGTGTTTGGCCGGCAGATCGCCGCCCGTGCCCGCCCGCGCCTTTCAGCTTATCACCACGGAGGAAGCAGCATTGCCAGCCGGCCCGCCTCCGGCGTTTGTGCTGCGCGGCAGTCCCACGCGGCGCCCGAAGGCCATCGCCATATCACCGCCGCCCAGTGCTTGTGGACTGGCCATGCAACGAAGGGAAAGCGCCTCAGGGCAATGTGATCCTGCTCACCGGCGAGGATGATCCCGCCAACACTGCGGTGCCGCGCCGTCGCGCGGCTGGAGCCGATCTCGACCGCATCGAAATCGTGAGAATGGTCCATGGTGCGGACAATCGGCGAGTGACTCTTGCACGATCCTTCGTGCGAACTGTGTCAATAGTGACGCACGCGCAAATGCGTTTGTGTCAAACAGTGCCGGCGTCGATCAGTGCCAAAGCCGGACGTGTGAAACCGTCCCGCCCCGGCGGCGAACTAGTGGCACCATTTCACTGACACTTCTCGCTGCCGGTTCGTGACACCACTTGGCACTGTTTCTCGCTCAACGTGGCAAAAGATCTTCGAGAAGGGCCGCGCCGGTCATGCTTGACGCCGATTGACACCGGCGCCGAAGGAACGTGAGGTGACTTCTGCGAAAATCCAGTTATAGCACTGATATTCGCATGGCACTGATCCTAGCAGTGGCGCTGATCTTTCCAGTATTTCAGAGGGGCCACACGACTTAAAAAAACCGAGTAAACCTTCGGGCGCTGGCTATGACGCTAACGCGCCTTGTGAAGCGCTGGAAACTTACATCGCATTCCCAAGCTTTGCCCGAAGAGCGGGATGCAACGAACGTGCATCGGGTTCGTCGCCCGGCCGCTGAGCGCGATCAATCAAGCCGAGCCACGCCTCCGCCATAGCCAAGAGGTGTTTCCTGTCATCATCGTTGGTGGCTTTGTTGGCTAGATCAACGCAGGCGCCCCGTTCCCCGACTTCCCATTGCATTGCGATAAATCGGGAACCGCGCTCGCGTTCCGACACGAAGGCAAATCTATCGCAAGAGTTCCACGGAAATCGGAACTACAGCCGCGAAGTGCGGTTTACCTTTGGGTGACGACGAAAAAGGGGTGTCTATAATGGGCTCGATCGTTCCGTTTTTGCCCGACGGTATGCGTTTGCGTGACAGCGTCTTCGAGCCACACCAGATCAAGGCCATGTCGGCGGCATTCAATGAAGTGTGCGAGGCGCTGAAATTGGATGACGACAGTTCCGCCAAGAAAGTCATGGCAGGGCGCATCATTGACTTGGCGCGGCGTGGTGAGTGCAGCCCTACGCGCCTCCGAGAGGGGGTGCTTCGCGAAGCAATGCTTGGCTAAATCTACACTGAAGGATGCGAACGCCGTTAAAGTCGCTCGGGGGTTATCGCCGGACGACCGCTGGCTTTTTTCTCGCTGGCTATTTTAGCGGCAGGGTCAGTACCCGGCATTTGTTGGCTTTTCACTGATGCAGTTGCGCACCTCCAACCACGCATCAGATTGGGTGCTTATCCAATTAGTTGCGGAGGAATGATCTTTGAAAGTGTTGACGCGCTCAAGGGTACCATCCGGCCACTCAGCCTCGACTGCCCATTGATCGCGGTCACTGAGGATAACGTAAAGGATCGGCTTTTGCATGCATTGGGGCATCTAAACGCAATCGCAAATAATAACGACAGTTTGGAGACGATCTCATATCCTTCAGGTGGACGCCAAGTGGCTCAAATGGGACCGAGGTTTTCCAGTTCAGCACTGTTGCAACCACCTCCACGGCATCCGCGAAAGTGCAGGGTCGTAAGTGCAACTGTTTGGATGCCACCGCCGCGACCAGCTTCCTCATACACAAATTACATTCAGAAAAATTTCCCCGCGCCGTTTTTTAAGGCCGAGCTAGCATGCGCGGCACCAGTGAAAAGCGAGATAATTGGTTCTTTGGAAATGTATTCGGAAGTCAAAGCTTTTGGAAAAGACCTGCTGAAAGCGCATGGACATCAGGACCTTTCTGAAGCTTTCCTTCAATTCCAAGCATACACGCGCCAAGCGCGAACTTTTTTTGAAGCTGCTGAAGCTCTACATCACCGTGCTAGCCCACTGAACTAATTCATGAACTTCGCGAAGGCGTCCGTGGTGACGTTGATCCATCTTGAACCTAATGGGACCGCTAGACATCGCCGTACTGCCGCCGGGCACCCGCTCGCGGTTCGTTGATGGCATCAACGGACTCAGGGTACACATCCTTGAATCCGGTTTCGATCGTCCGGACCGCCCATTGGTGTTGATGCTGCACGGCTTTCCGGAAATCGCCTATTCCTGGCGCAAACTCATGCCGTCCCTGGCCGCCGCGGGCTTTTATGTTGTCGCTCCAGACCTGCGCGGCTACGGCCGCACGACAGGTTGGAGCGCTGATTATGATGTGGACCTTCGACCCTTTCGTCTCTTGAACGCAGTGCGCGACACATTGGGACTTGCGTTCGCCCTCGGCTATCGCCGCACGGCAGCTGTCGTTGGGCACGATTTCGGGGCAGCGGTCGCTGCGTGGTGCGCGCTTGTACGTCCCGATGTATTTGGCTCCCTAGTGCTCATGAGCGCGCCTTTTGCGGGGCCTCCGGAGCTGCAGTTGGACACTGACCACAAACAGCCAACGCCAGCCGCGGGCCCTAACATTCATGAGGCACTAGCGGCCTTAGCGCGACCGCGCAAACATTATCAGTCGTACTATTCGACCCGACCAGCGAATGCGCAAATTTGGCACTGCCGACAAGGGGTCCATAATTTCCTCCGCGCCTATTTTCACTACAAGAGTGCCGATTGGAAGCAAAACCGCCCGCATCGTCTCGCTTCGTGGAGTGCTGCTGAGCTAGCAAAGATGCCGACTTACTACATCATGGACCTAGCCGACGATATGGCGACTACAGTCGCCAAGGAGATGCCATCTGCCAATGAGATCGCGGCTTGCAAATGGCTGCCGGATCGTGAGCTAGCCGTCTATGCCGCCGAATATCGACGCAATGGATTCCAAGGTGGGCTAAATTGGTACCGGTCTCGCACCAGCGGCGCTTTCGACAACGAGCTTCAGCTGTTTTGCGATCGTACTATCGACGTGCCGTCGATGTTCATTTCAGGCAAGAGCGACTGGGGCGTTTATCAGCAGCCGGGTGCGCTTGAACTTATGCAGGAGAGAGTTTGCACCAGAATGGTCGGGTGCACTCTGCTCGAGGGCGCCGGGCATTGGATCCAACAGGAACAGCCCGGACGGGTCAGTTCATTGCTGATCGATTTTTTAGCGCGGACCCGCCAAGGTTGAAGATATTGTCAGCTTTGGCTGTGAGTATAATCAGCGATCCTCGCGCGGACGGACCTGTGAACTTAATGGCGTGATCGGGCCATTAGCCTGATTGCATCAATGACCAGGTCGGGACGATCAATCTGCACGTCATGGCCGCTACCCTGTGCGACAATAAAAGTTGTTTGGGGCGACAGCGTAGCAAGTTGCCGCTGCAAGCGCATTAACGTGGGCTCCCAATCCTTGAAAAAAGGACCATGATCGGTCGCTGCAATCACGATAAGGGGAATATCCGGAAATGAGCCGGCCTCCTTGACCTGTTGATTGCTTTCGGCAACGCCTTTTTCCTCAAGGTCGGCCGGCGAATCCGGCGTAAGCCGGGCGCGGGTCTTCAATTCGCCCGGTGCGTCGGCGCTCGATGAGTCGAGTAAGACAACGCCCGATACCTCATTAGGGTATTTTCTAGCATACATCTGTACGTACAGTCCGCCAAGCGAGTGTCCCACCAGTATGTAGGGCGGAGGGAGTTGGGCGACGATCAGCAGTCGGTGCAGCGTAGTAGCAACCCCCTCTGCACTTACCGCTGACCTCTTGGTCAACATCGGAAGGCTTTGCCCAAGTCCGGCGCGATCGTAGAGCACCACACGCGCGAACGCCGCCACGGGTCCTGCGACCAGCCTCCAAGCGGACGAATCATTGCCCAGACCCGCTTCGAAAACTACGATGGGTCCAGATTCCCCGAAGGTTTCAATGTGAATTTTTTGACCGTCGATCGTTAGTGCCTGGTCTCGGCTGTTACCTGGACACACAGACACGAAAATGAGCACCAGTAAGGCACCGACTGTAGCTCTTATCGAAAAAGTCCCGGTTCTCATGCCAGCACACCAAGTGGACCCACGTTCCCCTGCGCCGTACATCAACGCGGCGCTAGCTCTCCAATCATGTGATTGACCACCTTCGCCATCTCCCCAGCGGCCGCGAAATCGAACTTGTTAATTGCTACGAAGGCGCCAATTCCCCGTGTCGGCGCGAAGGCAGTGTAGGAGAATATGCCCTGTAAGCCGCCGGCCTTTTGCAATATCAAGGGCGAATCGTCGTGCGGCTCCATTACAATCCAACCGAGACTGATGGCGTCCATTCGACCAGATTCGTCAAATCCGAAAACCGGATTGAGACCGTCGCGCTGGAGATAAGTCGCATGATCCAAGATGCGGACCTCGGCGTCACTGGACCTGGCACGATCCAGGTGCCATGAAAGCCAGCGTAAAATGTCATCAGGTGTCGAATAAATTCCGCTCGCACCGCCCGCGATAAGCGGCGTCGCCACGTTCGGCAGCGGCTTCCCATCGAAATCATGACCCTGGAGGAGGCGAGTGCCATCTTCGGGACGCATCGACAGGACGGTATCTGTCAACGCCGCTGGGTCGAGAACACGTTCTTTTAGCAACGCATCGTACGGCTTGCCGGCGGCGTGCGATAGAGCAGCAGAAAGCACGTCAAATCCGAAATTGGAATAGAGTGCACCCGTACCTGGCGGGAAGATCAGTGGATCCGATGCCAACGCGTTGCGATATGCTTCCGGCGTCAGCGTTGAGAACGGATTGTCGGGCAGCCCCGGCTCACGACTGACCTCTCTCGGAAGCCCGGCTGAGTAAGTCACCAAATCTATCAATCTTATTTGACGCCCAGCGCGGCTAGGAATCGTTACGTTCCAGCCTAAGCGATCCTGCAGCCGATCAGAGAACTTGACCGTACCATCAGCCACGAGGCTTGCTAGAACCTGTCCGGTGAAGGCTTTGGTCAGCGAGCCAATGCGAAGCATTGTGCCCCGGTCGGGTGCCTTGCCGGATCGATCGGAGGTTTCGCCAAAGCCAAAAACTACTGTCTGCCCGTCGCGCACGACGCCGATGACAAGAGCAGGGACGTGGCTCTGCAAAAACAATACAGTTCCCGTGAATTCAACCGTCTCGTCGAGCAATTTATCTTCCGCATAGGCGCGCGGCACGAAAAGAGTGCTTCCCATTGCCAGGGGGACGAACAGGCAAATAAAATAGAGAGCTCGTTCCATTGGGTTTCTCACCTGTCAAATACCGCCTCCGACCTTAAGCATCGCAGCGGCGAGACGGCACACTCGTGCAGTAAATGCTTGCTTCTGAGTAAAATTATTTCTATGGCCCACCATCGTGTTCCATAACGCCGTACCGTCTCAGCCAAACGGCCCGGATCGCTTCCTCTTCGATATTGTCATTAAATAAGTAGGCGGGAGAAAGGACCGGCAAGGCTTTCTCGATCGTTACTTTCACCACCGCATTGACCGGATACTGACGTCCTTCACGCCTCCAAAGATCTTCGGCGACAAAGTCAAATTCTGGTCCACTTTCGCATATGGCGCCGCGACCTTTAAATCGGTAGCCACGACGGATAAAAGGATCAACGATGTTAATTTCGATAGAAGGGTTGATCCGCAGATTTCTTATCGTCGTTGGCGAGGCAATGTCTGCAAACACGAGAGTCTCGTCGTCCCAGACTTTCAGCGTTCCTTTCGGAGATAAATTCGGTTTGCCATCGGGTGTAACCGTGGCGACATAACAAAGCCGCAGATGCTCGACCATCTGCTTCATTTCATCAGTTAGACGCATCGCTCCTCCTGGCGACTTGACCAGCGCCGCGTGTCTATCCGCTTAAACAGGTTGAGGCTGGATCGCGGCACAATTCTGGCCCAAGACGCACGCCACACTGAATCGATGAGACGTGATAATCGATCTGCCCGCATTCTTGTCATTCCGAAAGTCGTTGCCATTGAGACTAAATCTCGATCTGGAAGAGAAAGCTTCGCCTGGGGGAACTCGCGAAACTTCATTGGCTTTGGTGCAGCGTCCACAGCTGACCTCAAAGCATATAAAATACTGATTGATTTGCACCTTTTCTCTTAGAGTCGTTGAACATATTTGCTGACTTCATTGCGTGAATTAGATCGTGGACTTTTACAAGGCCCGTCATGTTCCAGATGCGACAAACTTCTCGTGAAGCGGCGAACTTACCAGCTTGGATTGAATCGCATAACAGCTCACTCCTAGAACGGTGCCAAACTAGTCGATATCTCAGAAAAGCGCGCAAGACTTCACCTTTGGTGATATTGATAACCTCCCCGAACAGTTCAATTTACATCTGTCGAGAGTTGGCCAGTCTCCCAAGCAATGTAGAATCATCTGGCGGCGCGGTAATGAAATCGGCGTAGAGTTCACCGGCCTAATACCCGTCGATGCCGTTTCCCCATCGTTAGGAAACCGCTCGCCCGGCGTCTGACACGAACAAGACACGACAATCGCCAAACGCCGAGTGTGCGGTGCATCTCGAGATCAGACTTCCGGCCTGGCGATAAACCGGACCTAACAGCAAGCAAACATGTCGCCGCGTTTACACACAATTGCTGGATTTGTTGAGTTCGAGTTCGAGCACGAACCGTTAGACAAAGTTCCGAATTCTCAAAGGATCCCGGTGGTGGTTAGACAATTTCCTGTTCTTTATCTTGTTGATGTGTGAGGAAAAATATCGGACTCGGACTGCGTTAATCTAGGTTCAAATCCTAGTTCCCCAGCCAGAGTTTCGCGGGCCAGATTTTTCAAAGATATTCAGTAACTTAGAAAACGACGACCAAGCTCGACAGGTACAGCCTGCAGGTACAGAAACGCAAACACATTATAATGGTCGAGTGGCTGTAGCAATTGGGCGCTGCTGAAATACCGGTTCGCCGTGCCCCCTTAGACTAGCTCGAAGCGGCCGAAAATCTTGGAGGCGTCCGTCACCAATAAGCTGGCGCGAGGGACGTTTCCGGCGACATGGTTTTTGGCCGTGCTTGCGGCGTTGGAGTTGGACGGCGTGGCACTGGAGGAGACTTAATCTGCCATTATTGCGGAGCCCTGTCCGTGTCGGCATTTAACGGTTTTGGCGACGGCATAAGGGCGACTTGCCACGTAGATGACGTGACAACTCGCACTACTTGCGGCGTATTGTCCGCCATTGTTTGCAACACGACCGAATTAGGTGGAAACACCGTTACAAACGCCGCACTGGCATTCGCAAAATAAAAATAGTCAGTTTCGCCGGGGGCTAAGTCAAAATCCGGGCTCAGTGCAAAGCCTGCTCCTATCATATCTCCGCTCCGTGTTCCGTTTTCGCTGGGAACAGCAGCGCTGTAGGCGACAGGGAATTTTGCCCGCAAATTTCGAATGGGTTGTGAACCATGATTGGTTATGTCGCATCTGTACCAGACGTTTGAATAGTGATCGCTCGATTGGAACGGCTCGGAACTGCGGATAAAACGCGCCGGCCCGGCCGACTGCCGATTGAAGTCAACGCCACTGATCGGGACACCCTGAAAATCCGCAATCGCTAAAGTTTTGTCTTCGCGGTAATGACTGGGCGGTCTGCTCCAAGCGCACGCAAATGCAATGGTGTTATCAAGGGCTGATACTTTGGCGTTGGAGCGTATCGTACTCTCCTTGTCGGACATAAACGCGCCAACAAGGCCGATGAGCGCTCCAGCCACAATCATGATTGTGCCGATGGACGCTAACACGGTGCTCGATCGTACCCTTTGTGAGCGAATGAGCCGCACAACCATAAGTGCGATGACGGTAACGCAGCCGACGGCTCCGACGACCAGGAAGAAAATACCCAAGCCCTTCCAGTCGGGCCAGAGCATCGTCACGCCCACACCGGCAACGCTGAGCAGGCCAAAAAGAAGCCCAAGCTCCGCAAGTGTCCGATCGGATGGAAGGCGCGATTTTGAGATGTCCTGCATGGCCGACGACTTCTATCATGTCCGGCTAGGTGCGTTTGCACCACAATGCCGGGCGATCCGTTCTTTGGGGCTGGATAGAAGTCGCTGAAAGGGTCGCTAATCACGGCCGATTATCGGCCGATAGATAAGCGTTGCTTACCGGGCGGCTTGTGGCGTTTGCGCCATGATACCGGGATAGCAGCGAAGCGCGTGGGCGGTCGCCAACTCGCACGCGACACCACAGCACAGCGGGTATGGACTAAGCCCTTACGAGCACGTTCCTCACCGTCATCGCATTCCGACGTCCCCCCTCGCGCCGATAAGTAGTAGTTCTCTTGTTCAGGTCAACGAACTGGAGAAGCAGGCTTTGAGTTGTTCCACAATTCCAAGTTCTGCAGCCTGTCTCGCGCCGATGCTGACGTAGGAGTGTGCGTAATGCGCGTAAGCGTCATCAACGGCTTGGCTCGGGAATACGATCGTCTGCGCCGCACCGGGTCCGTTTCTGGAACCAACGAACAGTGTGAACGATAGGTCACCTTTGTCCTTTCCGTTTACATCCAGCGTGAGTGTCATCACCTGGAGTTCAGCACCAGGAGGCAGTATGGTATCTTTGCCGATGGTGATGGTGGTGCAGGCCCTGCCGTCTCTTACAGTTGACCATGCCCGCTCATAGGCATGCTTGGAAATCCCAATGCTGCACCCAACCGGCAGGGTGTAATCGACCGTACAAAAAATGTCCTCGGCGAGGCCGCGACCTTCGTTAATGAAAGTGACCATGAAGTTAAGACGCATAGCGGGCGGCACGTTCTGGACGGCTTGCGCGTTTTGGAACGTGATTAGAGGCACAACGTTCGGCTGCGGCACTCGCCCAAACATTCCGGCCAAGACACCGCGCGGCGTCGGCTGAAAGCCCGATCCCGCTCGGATGTAATATTCCTGTTTTGGGTACAAGGTTTGATAAGGAACGTGCAATCCAGGCGGCACGTGCATGATGACGAACCCATCGGTACGAGGACTATCCAGCACTGCTATGTTCTCGACGACCGAGTGCGCTGGCAGGGTCAGGCCACCAATAGCGCCATCAAACAAAGTCTTCAGCGCCACGGGTTGGGTGATGGGGACCGCCCGTGTCGGAACGTCCCCGTGTGCGGTTTTCCGGCAATCAACGCCCCACACAATCACTCCACCCTCAGAGTTGCCGAAGCCCGCAATAGCTTTGGCCATGTTCTTTCTATCGTCGTCGCTCAGTTTTGCTCCGGGTAATGGTGTGGATGATTGTTTGTAGTCGAGGAATAGTTCCTCTACGACCGGAGCGGCAATCATTGCGTGGACTTCCGCCGCACCCGCGTTCTTAATGCGATTATACAGTTCATCGGCTCGTCCCATGCAATTCCTTACAGCAAAGTGCGGCGGAGGTCGCGCAGCGGCCAGAAACATACACTGGTTAGCTACCCTGGGACATAGCTCGCGCACTAAGTCGTTCCAGCAGGGGCGTTCGAATTCGCGGAAAACGTTTGTGGAAAATAAGGCCAAAGCTACATCGGCGTATCGCGCACCACCTTCTCGACGCTCGCCTCATCCACCGTGAGCTTCGCCAAATGTTCTTCAGCCGCCACATGCGCTGCCGTCATTTGGGCAAGCTGGTTCTGCATCTTCTCAAGCACGCGCCGCGCCTCTGATAGCCGCGCCTTATCGTCGTCCCGTTCATACTTAGCCATCAGTTCGCGCTGCCGAACAAGACGGCTCTGCTGGTCCTCAATGTGCTTCCTAGCCAAATCGACTAGTTGCTTAGCGGCGACAGCGGGGTCGTCCATGACACGTCAACGCCCGTGAAATGAAACTGTTCGTCGCTGCTTATCCGAAACCAAACGGGTCTTTCAGGCAAACCGAACAAAGCACAGCTTTAATCAGTGGTATTGTCGTGTGGCGGTCATGATTGTACGGCAAGAAACGCGTGGCGCAGCATCCAAGTTACGCCCTCCCAACGAGAAGTTTAGGCAGCACAAACCGTGTTATCGGCTGAGAAATTCTACGACTACGCGGACGAGCATTTCGCCTGGGCGGAAACGGCCAGGACGGAGCGCGAGCGAGGGATATTTCTGCAAATGGCGGCAGCTTGGCTGGAGGTCGCTCAACGCTGGGAGACCCCGGCCACGCGTCGCGCCCCACAGCTACTCTGCGAGCATCGAAGCGACAGCGGACGCGGAGTAGTGCCGCCCGCTTGGTGTGACGAACCCCTGAGCCGCCAAAGCGGCTGCAATGGTGCGGAGAGAGGGTGAGCGTCCGTTTGGATTGGTGCGCAATTGCCGCGCAATCGCCACCAACTCTGTCCCTCCTTCACGCTCTGCATAGGACTTTCGGCCCTCACACTTGCCGCGCTGGCGACGCACGCGGTCGCGCGCACCCTTGAGCTTGGCAACGGTCATTGCTTTGTCAAACTCCGACACGGCGCCGAGTATCTGGCGGATCAGCTTGGACGTGGGACCATCGTCAAGAAACGACGACGGGCTGTCGGTTGCGATCAGCGTGACGCCCAGGTCCCGGAGCATCGCAAAGCCAACCTCCTGGACCATGAGGTCACGAGCGAAGCGGTTCGCCGTTTCTACGATGATGGTGCGAGCGCCGTTCCCTGCAATGCGCGCCAACGCCGCCGTGAAGCCCGGACGTGTCTCAATGGGATCAGCACCGCTCACAGCCGCGTCATAGAACCAGTCAACGATGACCACGCCCGCTGACTTGGCGTAGCTCTCGATTGCCTTCCGCTGGCGCGCTTCGCTGTCTTTGCCTTCCCCGACGTTGGTGGCGGACGAGGTCCGCATGTAAGCGATGGCTTCAACCCGTTTCCCCTTGCCTGCCATAGCATTAGCTCCATTTCGTACTCAATTCTGGAGGCCCTGAAGGGGTTTACCGCGGTCACCGAAGCCGAACCCGGCTGCGCGATGGGGTATTGGGGCATCGCGATGAGCCATTGGTATCCACTGTGGTATCCACCCAGCCCGGCGGCGTTGAAGGCAGGCGCTGAGGCGGTAGAGAAGGCCGTTGCCGCGGGACCGAAGACCGAACGTGAGAAGGACTACATCGTTGCGATCGCGGCCTTCTATCGCGACAGCGACAAGCTTGATCATCACGCCCGGGCTGTCGCCTACGAGAAGGCGATGGAACAAGTCTACCTGCGCTACCCCGAGGATCGCGAGGCCGCGGTATTCTACGGGTTGGCTCTGAACGCATCGGCGCTGCCTACCGACAAAACCTACGCCAATGAGCGCAAGGCGGCGGAGATCCTCAATAAGGTTTGGACCGAGCAGCCAAATCACCCCGGCGTCGTCCACTATCTGATCCACAGCGACAATTCGCCCCAATTTGCAGCGGCCGGCCTGGACGCAGCGATCTGCTACTCGAAGATCGCGCCTGACGTGCCGCATGCGTTGCACATGCCGTCGCACATCTTCACTCGGCTCGGGATGTGGCAGCAATCGATCAACTCGAACCGCGCCGCTTATGCCGCGGCGGTGGCCTATGTCCAAAAGACACTCGGGCCGGAAAGCTTTGACACCGAAACCGTCCACACCATGGATTATCTCGAGTACGCCTACCTGCAGACCGCTCAGGATCGCGAGGCAAAAGAGGTCGTCGACGAGCTGACCAGCTTTCGCCGGAGCGCCGCCCCGAACCTGCCTACGGCCTACGCCGTAGCGGCGATCCCGGTGCGCTATGCGCTCGAGCGCCGCGACTGGCCGGCCGCCGCCCAACTGAGCGAGCCGGCGATCGGTTTCCCGCTTGAGCGCTTTCCCTGGGCAGAAGCAATTATCGCCTATGCCCGCGCGCTGGGTGACGCGCGGACCGGAAACATCGCCGGCGCCGAGGCGGAGATCGGCCGGCTGCAATTGCTCGAAGACAAGCTGAAGGGCGACAACACCTATTGGGCCAATCAGGTCGAGGTCCAGCGTTTGGCGGCCGCCGGTATCCTCGCCCATGTCCGAGGCGACGACAAAAAGGCCGTCGCGTTGGTGCGGGCCGCGGCCGATCTGGACGCCACGATGGACAAGCACCCGGCCACCCCGTCGTCGGTGCTGCCGGCGCGCGAGCTATTGGCCGATCTGTTGCTCGAACTCAACCAGCCGGCGGCGGCCCTGGTCGAGTACCGGGCGATGTTGAGCACCGATCCCAATCGCTTCCGCAGCATTCTCGGCGAGGCCCGCGCCGCGAAACAGACGGGCAATTCCGCGACCGCTCACGACGCCTACCGGAAGCTTGTGGCGCTAAGCAAACCCGACGGTCCGGCGCGCCCCGAACTTGCCGAGGCCACGTCCTATCTAACGAACTGAAGTCCCCCGTGTGGCCGTAAGACACTCGACCCTACTGGTATGGCGAACCGACTGAGCCAGGTGTTTAGATGGGGCGCGTCATTCAACAGAGCCGACTGGCGCGCCGCGTGATTGGCGTTCTACAGTAGTAACGCTGACACACGTCCGTTGTGGGTCTTTCGCAACCGAGCCTTCCGGCTCCAGCGCATCCCGATGTCCGCTATGCCCCCAATTGCGACCAAAGAATTGCAGCGCCGCAATTCCACGCGATGGGCCAATAACGGAAGTAACTGAATTGCAACACGGCCGTTCCGCCAGCAACGCACGTCAAACATTCCATCAGCGGTCGCGATCGTCGTCGCTCTGCTTCGGCGCCTTTTCCTTGGTACCCTTCTTGTCGCGGGTGAGCGCCGAAATGTCCTTGGCATCGCGAAGCACATCTGTCATGCGGCCGAGGCTGCCGCCCTCGATGCCGATCTCCTTCATCAGCGTATCGATCATCGGCGCCTGGACCCGATAGCGCAGCGCCGAGTCGATCACTTCGTCGGTGACATTGCGGGTCGCACTTCCGCCGTTGCCGCCGTCGATATGCAGAATTTTGATGCCTTCGATCTTCTCCAGCGGCTTGACGCTTTCGCGCACGATGCCTTCGAGGCGTTCCAAAAGCTTTTCGCGCAGCCGGCCGGCGCGCGCCGCCTCGGTCAAGATGTTCTCGGCCTCGTTGAGCTGACGGGCGCCCTCGGCATCGACTTCGTAACGCTCGGCGGCGGCGAGCGCACGGACCTTCTCCGCCTCGGCCGCGGCCTCGGCCGCGATCTTCTGCGCTTCCGCGAAACTTCGCGCGGCGCGCATTTCTGCTTCGGCCTTCGCCGTGAGGCGCAGCGCTTCGCGCTCGGCCTCGCGTTGCGCGGCGATCATTTCCGTGAGCTTGCGCCGCTCGGCGATCTCACGCTCGCGCGCGGTGATCGCCTGCTCCTCAGCCTGGATAACCTTGACGCGTACGGCCTCGGAGGCGGCGATCGCGGCAGAGCGCTCGGTCCCCTTCTTGGCCAATTCGATCGCCTTGGCCATCTCAGCCATTTCCACCAGCTTGTCACGCTCGGTCGCAAGCGTGCGCACATCGCGATCCTTGGCGATCCGCGCCTCTTCGATACCGCGCTCGGTGGCAATGCGCGCCCGCTCGACTTCTTCGGCTGCGGCTATTTCCGCTTCCTCGAAGGCTTGGCGTTTAGCGATCTGCAGGCCCTCGAGATGCCGTTCGCGCTCGACGCGGATTTGATCCAACGCGCGATCCTGGGCGATGCGCTCAGCTTCGGTGAGCTGGTTCTCAATGATCTCGGCGCGCCGTTTTTCCGCCTCCGCCTTGATCACCGCGAGGGTTTTTTCGGCTAGCGCAATCTGGCGATCGAGTTCCAAAATCTCGAGCGCCTTCTGGCGGGTGATTTCATGCTCGCGCTGTTCGCGCTCGCGCCCGATTCGCGCGGTCTCCAATTGCAGTTCGAGGTTAATCTGCTCGCGCTCGGTCTGCTCGCGGGTCTTAAGCTCCGCCTCGTCCAATGCGCGCCGGCGGGCGATTTCGCGTCGCTGCGTGTCTTCTTCGCTCCTGATGCGTTCCTGAGTGATGGCGAGCTGTTGCGCCAGCCGCGCTTTCTCGACCGCCTGGCGTGACAATAGCTGCGCTTCCTCGGCCTCCTGCTCGCGGAGCGCGCGCTCCTTGGTCAGCTCGGCCCGCTGCACCGCGCGGCGGAATTCGACCTCGCGCTCCTGCTCCAGGCGGGCATATTCGGTCTCGCGATCGATCTCGAAAACCTTCTTTTGCGCGTCAAGATTCTGGCTGCGAATGTCGACCAGCGTGCGTTGCTCGATCTCGTTGCGCATTTTGCGCCGCGTCTCGATCAACTCGGTGAGCTGGGTCAGGCCTTCGGCGTCGAAGGCATTCGATGGATCGAAGAATTCCAGGCTGGTCTGATCGAGGTCGACGATCGCGACATTTTCCAGTTCGAGGCCGTTAGCGGCGAGCGCTTCGGCGGCGAGGTCACGCACTTGATTGGCATAGTCGCGACGTTGCTCGTGCATTTCCTCGAGCGTCATCTGCGCTGCCACCATGCGCATCGAGGAGGCAAATTTGCCTTCGAGCAGGCTGCGGATGCCGTCTTCTTGCAGCGTCCGCCGGCCCAGGGCCTGCGCCGCAGCCGCAACCGCCGTTGTCGAGGCGCCGACGCGGACGAAAAACTCGGCAATAATGTCGACGCGCATGCGGTTCCGAGTGATGAGAGCGCCATTCTCGCGGCGCGCCACCTCGATGCGCATGACATTCATGTTGACCGGCGTGATTTCGTGCAGCACTGGAATGACAAAGGCGCCGCCATTGACGACGACCTTTTCACCCAGGAAGCCGGTGCGCACGAACGCGGTTTCCTTGGTCGATCGGCGGTAGAGCCAGCGCAGGACGTAGACAAGGATGACCACGACGATCGCCACCCCGATCAGCCACAGCAGCACTTCCCCAAAAGTGTTCGCACTCATCTCACTCTCCGCTCATTCAGCCGGGCACACACATCCGCCCGCATTGAACGCTACTCAATTCTATACGGTTTTTGCACCGGGCCGACACTTGAGCATTATCGTACTTAAGCCTCCAGCAGTTAGGCTCGCTTGCTCAGCGGCGGCGCTATGGCATTAAAGGCATCGATTACCGCGTCGACGAAGACCGGGTCGTTGATGTTGGCGCGCACGCGCTCGACGACGCGCCGGCTCGTTGGCCGCACCGTTTTTTCGATCGCCTCGAACAACGCCGCGTCGGCTTCAGGATCATGAAACGGCGCGCCGGGCCTGTCGAGCATCGACACGCCCCCTTCAGGCAGCAGGAAGCGCACCGACCCTTCCATGAGGTTCAGCCGCTGACCGATCCACTCGCCGGCGGCGCGGTTTTCGTCCGGGGTGGTGCGCATCAGTGTGACGTTGGGATTGTGCACCACGAGCTTGCGGCTTTGGCACCGCGCCGGCACCGTGTCGCGCGGCCCGAAATTAACCATGTCGAGAGCACCGGCTGAGCCGACATACGGCAGGCCGGTGCGGATCGGCGCGCCAAAGCGATCGCGGTCGGCCGGCAAGACGCCGCCGACCAGCATGTCGGCGACCTCGGTGGTGGTGAGATCCAAAAAGCCGGCGAGCAGCCCGGAATCGCCGAGCGATTCCATCGCCCGGCCGCCGGTGCCGGTGGCGTGAAAGACCAGACAATCGTAGTCGGCTTCGAGCCGTTTGGTCACCGCCTGCACGCACGGCGTGGTCACGCCGAACATGGTGATGCCGAGCGCCGGCCGCGCCAGCTTGCGCTTGGCTTCGTAGGCTTCACGGGTCGGCATCTGCGCGACCATGCCGGCGAGCGCATGCGCGGCGTTGCCGAGCACCTGCTCGGTGATCGAGTTGAGCCCCTGCACGTCGGCGACGGAATGTACCATCACGACGTCGGTGGCCCCGACATAGTCGCGCACATCGCCAGCGGCGACCGTTGAAACCATGACTTTCGGGATGCCGACCGGCAAGGCGCGCATGCCCGCCGTCGCCAGCGTCGTGCCGCCGGAGCCGCCGGCTGAAATGATGCCGCCGATCCGCGGCTCGCGCGCGACCCAGCGGGCGAACGCTTCGGCCATGGCCGTGACCGACTGGCCGCGATCGGACGAAAACACCGCCGACGTGCCGCCGGGATGCATGCTCGCCACTTGCAGCGGCGTCACGTCCGCGGTCGAGGGTTTGCCGGACGTTGAAAGATCGACCGTGCGCGTCGGAATACCGAGAGCTTTGAGCCGGTCGCGGATGAATTTAAGCTCGCGGCCTTTGGTGTCGAACGTTCCGGCCACCAAAGCGGTGCGACCGATCCGCTCGGCGAACGGAATGGCAAAGATACTGCGATTATCCTGCTGCGCGTGCGATGCTTCGACAATCGATTCCCGCAAGGTGGTCGGCGACATTTTCCATCGATCGGGCAACAGCGCACTCGGCGGCGGATTGGTTGCGGCCGTTGGGGCGGCCGAAGCGGCGCCAGCCCCCTCCCGGCGCTCGATCCGATATACCGCGGCCATCAGCGCCTGCGCGTTGTCGCCGGTCGCGTTCTCCAGCGGCGGCAGATTTTCCTCCTCGTCCTGGCGACCAACGCCAAGGAGCCGCTGCTGCAGCTCGCGATCGGCGGCGAGCGCGCGCGCTTCCATGATGCGGTTGATGCGGCCGTTGACCATGATGGCGACGTGATCGGAGACGCCGGTCGCCACGCCGATATTCTGCTCGATGACCAGGATGGCCATTGCCCGTTCTTTGGCGAGCTGCACCATCATCGCCTCGACCTGCTCGACAATGACCGGCGCCAGCCCTTCCGTCGGCTCGTCCATGATCAAGAGGCGCGGATTGCCCAACAGCGCGCGCGCGATCGCCAGCATCTGCTGCTCGCCGCCGGATAGCTGCGAGCCGCCGCTTGTACGCCGCTCATAAAGGCGCGGAAACGTCTGATAGACGCGGTCGACCGTCCATGCCCCGTCCGCACCGCCGGAGGCGACCAAGCGCAAGTGTTCGTCGACCGAAAGACTCGCCCACACCCGTCGTCCCTGCGGCACGTAACCGACGCCATGGCGGTGGATCACATGCGGCTCAAGCCGCGTGGTTTCGCGGCCCAGGGCGCGGATGCTGCCGGAACGCGCGGACTTGAGCCCGGCGATGGTATTGCAGAGCGTGCTCTTGCCCATGCCGTTGCGGCCGACAACGGCGAGAATGCCGTGGTCGAGTGTCATCGACACGCCCTGGATGGCGTGGCTCTCGCCGTAATAGACGTGTAAGTCCTCGATCTTGAGAGCGGGCTCGGCGCTGCGCTCAGCCACGGCGCCCACCGAGATAGACTTCCTGCACCTTCGGATCGTCTTCGATTTCTTCCGGCGTGCCCTGCTTGAACAGCCGGCCGTTGTGCAGCATGGTGACGTACTCAGTCACGCGCAGCACCACGTCGAGATCGTGCTCAATGATGATGTAGCCGATATGCTTCGGCAGCGCGTTGAGGATGGTGACTAGGTCGCGCCGCTCCGCCGGCGAAAGCCCGGCAGCCGGCTCGTCGAACAGAATGAAACGCGGCGCGCCGGCGAGCGCCAGCGCAATTTCAAGCTGCCGCTGCTGACCGTGGCTCAGCGTCGCCACCAGCGTATCGCGCATGGTTTCCAGATGCACCGCATGCAGGATGGATTCCGCCTGCATCATGGTGCGATCGTCGGCGCGCGGACGCGTCAGCGCGAAGCGCCCGCGGGAGACGCCGCGGCAGGCGAGATAAACGGAAGCGCGGACGCTCAAGCCGCCGAACAGCTGCGATATCTGATAGGTCCGCCGCAGCCCGCGGCGGATGCGCTCCTGCACCGGCAGCGTCGTGATATCCTCGTTGAAAAAGCGGATGCGTCCGGCGGTCGGCATGAAGTCGCCGGTAATGGTGTTGAACAGCGTGGTCTTGCCGGCGCCGTTCGAGCCAATGACCGCGCGCCGTTCGCTGGCGGCGATCTTCATATTGATGTCGGCGAGCGCCACCAGCGCGCCGAAGTGCCGTGCCACGTTGTCGAGCTCGAGCGCATGTGCGCCGAACTCTTGCAGACGCGCGGCAACGGACACTTCGGTCATTGGCAGTCTCGCATGCCGACCTGCTACGGGCAGTTCGGATTGTCCCGCCCGACCTTGCCGAGCTTGAGGAATTCGTCCTCGGGCATGCCCAGCGTCTGGTTCACCTGCGGAATGACCTTGATGAGCTTGTTGTACAGCGTGCCGTCGGCGTTCTTGGCGACTTCCGTCAAGAAGTTGTCGGCGATGGCATTGCGGTTCTTGTCCAGCGAGACCTTTCCGGTCGGTGTTTCAAGAACCAGGCTTGCCAGCGTCGCGCGCAACTTGCCGCCGCCATCCGACACATCGGCATTGACCTTCTGGAGGCCGGTGAGCAGCGCCGTCGCGTTGATGTAGTAGCCTTGCGCGAACAATGACGGCGACGGGAACGCGTTCGGCAGCTTCTTGTAGGCCTCGACAAACTTCTTCCACGCCGGCGCGTCGTTATTGTCGGCGATCGGGCCGGCGGACGGCGTGCCGATAACGACGTCGTGGATCTTGCCCTTGGAGCCGAGGATCGTCTGATCGACGGTGACCGAGCCACCGACCAGCGGCGCCTGTCCGCCGGCCTGCTGATACTGGGTCAGGAAGTTGACGGAGTCGGAGCCGCCGAGCACGACATAGATCGCGTCGATGCCGTCGGGCATGGCGGCGATGACCGACGAGAAGTCCTTGGTGCCGATCGGCACCCAGAATTTCTTCACCACATGGCCGCCGGCCTTGCAGAACGGAGCCATGAAGCCGAACACCTGCGTGAAGGGGAACGAATAGTCCTCGGCCAGCGATGCCACTTTCTTGTAGCCCTTGGTGTTGTAGGCATAGTCGCCAAGGCCCGCCATCCATTGCGCGCCGTCAGTGGAGAAGCGGAAGAAGTTCGGCGCTGGATCGCGCAAGGTCGTGTCCTGCGCCGCCGACGTGCCGTTGACGATGGTCACGTCCGGCTTGGTCTTGGCATAGTCCTTGACCGCTAGGCCTTCGTCGCCGGACAAGGGGCCGACCAGCACTTTCACGCCGTCCTGCTCGACGAGCTTGCGCACGGCGCGGACTGCGCTGTCCGGCGAGCCGTCCGAGGAGCCTTTGATGACCTCAATCTTCTTGCCGCCGACCTTGCCGCCAAAATCGTCGACGGCCATCAGGGCGCCGCGCATGCTGTCATCGCCGAGCACGGCGAATGCGCCTTCGAAGGTGGCGAGCACGCCGATCTTGATCGTGTCTTCGGCCATCGCGACCGATGGGATCGTCAATCCCGCGGCGAGGCCCAGCCCGAGAATTGCTCGTTGTAGAGTCATTCCATCCTCCCTTGTGTGGATTGTGTTTGCGCGCGAAGTGCCGCTCCCCCCGGTAGGCGGGAACGCAGGGACTCCTGCGCCAGCAGGGGCTTTATTCTTCCCCACAAGCCCAGAAGACCATCCGGCGAGACGAAAACGATCGCCAGAAAGACGAGACCGATGAGCGTGTTGAAACGCTCGGCGCCGACGATGTCGATGGCGAAGGTCTGAATCAGGATCACAAAAACGGCGCCGACGAACGGGCCGATCGGATGCCGCAAGCCGCCGATCACGGCGATGACCAAAACCTCGATCGCCTGTCCGACATCGACGGTGCCGGGCGAGACCCGGCCGTTGAACCACACCAGCAGCACGCCGGCGAGGCCGGCGATGATGCCGGAGTAGAAATAGGCGACCACCTTGTGCGCGGTAATGTCGAAGCCGACGGCGCGCATGCGCCGGCCATTGTCGCGGATCGCCTGCAACGCCAGGCCGAATGTCGAGCGCGAGCAATACAGCACAGCCGCGTAGCAAGCCGCCGCAACAAACAGGCACAAATAATAAAATGGCACCGGCGCGCGCCAATCAATGTCGGCGACCTGCGGGGCCGGAATGCCGGCATAGCCGGAATGCCCGTTGAACAGCGCGTAATTCTGCTGCGCGAAGTAGAAGAACGCGGCGGCGATCGCGAGCGTGATCATGATGGTATAGATGCCCTCGGTGCGCACGGAAATCGCACCGATGACCGCCGAGGTCATGGCCGCGAGCAGAACCGCAAATGGCACCAGCACCCACCACGGCCAACCGAAGCCATAAATATGAATGTTGTTGCTGCCGAAGATCGCGACCGTGTAGGCGGCGATGCCGGCGCTGGTGATCTGCGCCAGGCTGACCATGCCGCCGTAGCCGGCCAGCAGCATCATCGACAGCGCCAGCAAGCCCCAGATCAGCGAATAAGCGCCGATCTGAGTGAGGAAGAACTCGGAGGCGACGAGCGGATAGAGTAGCAATCCCGCCGCAAGCATGCCCTGCGCGATGCCGAACTGCGCGGGGACGACGACGGCCTTGTTGGGCTGGTCGAGCGCGAGAATAGGGGCGACGGACGGCCGCGCCTTGCCGAGAATCCCCTGCGGCCGCAGCGCCAGCGTCACGACCATGATAATGAAGGTCAGAACGATGCCGTAGGTCGGCAGATAAACCAGGCCGATCTGCTCGGCCAGGCCAATCAGCAACGCGCCGATGGCGGCGCCGGGGATTGAGCCCATGCCGCCGACAATGACGACGACCAGCGACGCCAGCAGGTAGCGCACGTCCTCGCCCGGTGCGACGGACAGCGCAGTCCCGCCCACCACGCCGGCGAAGCCGGCCAATCCGGCGCCAATCGCAAACACGATGGCGAAGACCGCGTGCACATTGACGCCCGACGCCGACAGCATGGCGCGATCGTCAACCCCGGCGCGGATCATGGTGCCGATGCGGGTGCGGGTGATCATCAGCCACAACCCGACGCCAATGACGATGGCGACCGCAAGCACCACCAAGCGGTACAGCGGATAGGTCATCATCACCGCGGTGCCGTTGCCGCGGATCGCCGTGACGATCGGAAGCTTGATGGCGCCGTCGAGCCAAGCCGGCACGCCGATCTGGTAGGTGATGCCGGTCCAGACCGCTAACATCAGATCGGCGGCGACGATCGAGATACCGAGCGTCACCAAAGTCTGCCGCAGCTCGTCGCCTTCGAGGCGGCGAAAGATGAAGACCTGCATCAGCAAGCCGACAATGGCGAGCACCACAAAGCCGGCGCCGACGCCAAGCAGCCAGATGCCGGTCCGCTGCGATACTTCGTAGCCGATATAGGCGCCGAACAGATAAAGCGAGCCATGCGCCAGATTGACGTTGCGCATCAGTCCGAAGACCAGAGTGAAACCGCTGGCAACCAGGAAATAAAGCCCGGCCAGCGTGACGCCGTTGAAAATGGAATTGATGAACGCCTTCTTGGAAATGAGCACGGCGTCGAGCCAGCTCGGCCAGACGGCGAAGAGCAGCCAGGCGACCAAAGCGGCCGCGAGGGCCCAAACCAAGGCCCACGCCTGCCGTCCGGTCAATCCCGGCGCCGTTTGCTCGACGACGCTCATGCCGTCATACGCAAGCGCTGCTGATTCATCCGCGGCGCCTTGTGAAACTTGCCGTCCTTCATGATGGCGAGGATGCGGGTCTTGTCTTGCAGGATGCGGACATCGGCGACCGGATCGCCGTCGACCAGAAGCAGGTCAGCCAGATAGCCTTCGCGCACCAGCCCGAGCTCGTTCGCCATGCCCATGATCTCGCCACCATATTTGGTCGCGGCCTGCAGCGCTTCCATCGGGGTGAAGCCGAGCATGTCGACAAAGGTCTGGATGTCCTTGGCGTTGGTGCCCTGTGGCGTCCAGGCAAAGCCGTAGTCGCCGCCGATGCAAACGCGGATACCGCGCCGGTGCATCTTCTTCATGGTCTCGATGCACACTTCGAGCTCGCGCTCGTAGAGCATCGCCACCTTCGAGCCCGGCTTGATGCCCCACGGCTCGGCATTCCGGGCGGTGTTGATCAGCCAGGCGATGCCGGGGGCGACGAAATGCTTGTCCTTGTTCGCCTCCAGCATGTCGAGCGCCTCCTCGTCGGCGAACGAGGCGTGATAGATGTTCTGGATGCCGTGGCGGACGCACTGCTTGACGGAGCCGGACGAGCGGGCGTGCGCGGCCAGGACCTTGTTACGGCACTTTGCCTCCTTCGCCGCCATCGCCACTTCTTCTTCCGACATCGGCGTTTCTTCGGCGCCCATGCCGGTGATCTCCTCGCCGGAGAGATTGAGCTTGATGGAGTCGACGCCGTATTTGATGAGCTGACGGACGGTGCGGCGCACTTCCTCCGGGCCGGAAACGACGATGCCGAGGTTGAGGCCCTCGTGCGGAATGTGCGACGGCGCCGCATCGCCCAAGCCGCCGACGGTCGTGATCTCCGGACCCGCCGCCAAATAGCGCGGCCCGGGAAAGCGCCCTTCATTGATGAAGCGTTTGGCGACCACGTCGAGCCGCGGCTTGGCTGCCGCCGCGCCGCGCCCCGCGGTAAAGCCGGCGTCGAGCACCATCTTCGCCATCTCCATGGTGACGAGCATGTGCTCTTCGGGCTCCATCATCTGGATGGGATCGATGCCCGGCGCGTTGTTCCAGGACAGATGCAGATGCGCGTCGATCAGGCCCGGCATCAGCGTCGCGCCCATGCCGTCGATCACGGTCGCGCCGCCGCCCTGCATCGGGCTCGCCCCGACGCGCGAGGAGCCGCGGGAAACCTGCTTGATGCGGTTGCCCTGGATCAGCACTTCACCGGTGTAGGGATATTCACCGGTCGCATCGAGCACCCGCACGTTGGTGAAAAGGATCGGCCCATTGCCGCCGTTCCAGCCGTTCGTCTCAATGGCCATGGTGGTTCCTCCTTTTTGCGGCGTGACAGATGCCGCACGCTTTCGTCAGATCGGAATTCCACGTACGAAGTCCGACAAGAGTCTGCCGCACTCCTTCGATTTTTCAATCGGCGTCCAATGGCCGCAGCGGTGCAGCACAACCGTTTTGGCGTTGCCGATCTTGTCGGCCAGTTCCTGAGCGACGCTCGCCGGACCAATGGCGTCCTCATCGCCGGTGACGATCAGAGTTGGACAATCGATCAGCCGGTGGTCGGCTTTCTGCGCCTGCGCTAGCGCTTCACAGGAGCGCGCGAAGCCTTCGGCGTCTTGGCGCATATGACTCTCGCGAACGAACGCGACGACTGCCGGGTTCTCATTTGCCGTTGCGCTTGAGAGAGCTGTGCCAGTCAATTGGTCCGCTATCCCGCACATACCCTCCCTGCGTGCGGTCGCCGCGCGGTCACGCAGCCGTTCGCGCGCCGCGTCCTGTGGCTCGAGGATCGGCCCAAACAATGTCAGGCTGGCGACACGCTCGGGATGACGCGCCGCCAAATGCTGAGCAATGAGCGTGCCGAAAGAATGACCGACGACGTGGGCGCGGCCGACGCCGAGATGCATCGTGGCGTTTTTGACGGCATCGATCAAAAACTCGACGGTAATCTCTTGCGCCGGCGCCGGTGATCGTCCGGCTCCCGGCAAGTCGGGCCGCACGATGCGAAAACCGGCCAGCGGACCGATCATCGCCTGAAAGCTGTTGGACGTGCCACCTAGTCCATGGAGCATGACGATCGCAGGACCCTCGCCTTTCGAGTCAACGGTCATGCCCGCCAAATGGATGGAGGTCACGATGAGCGCTCCACGATCCGATTTTCAAGGACGCCGATGCCGCCAATTTCGATCCGCACGACGTCGCCGCCTTTAAGATACTTGGGCGGGTCGAAGCCAATGCCGACGCCCGCCGGGGTGCCGGTTGCGATCACGTCGCCCGGCTGCAGCGTAATGCCGGCGGACAGTGTCTCGATGATTTTGGGAATGTCGAAGATCAACAAACCGGTGTTGGAGCTTTGACGCAGCTCACCATTGACCGAGCATCTGATCGGCGTATTGCCGATGTCGATCTCGTCGCGCGTCACGGCGATTGGCCCCATCGGGCAGAACGTGTCCTGCGATTTGCCGATGAGCCATTGACTGTAGCGCGCTTGGAGGTCGCGGGCGGTCACGTCATTGATAATCGTGTAACCCCACACATGCTCGAAGGCGTTGTTCGCGGCGATGCCACGGCCCGTCTTGCCGATGATGACCGCGAGCTCCGCCTCGTAGTCGACCGCCTGGGAGACTTTCGGATCGATGACCACGGCACGGCCGCAGGCGATCACGGATTCCGGCACTTTGGAGAACATGATGGGGTTGCCGGGCACCGCGCCGTTAGCACTGCTGGTATCGAAGCCGCTACGGGCGAATTCGTGAGCGTGTTCGTAGAAATTCTTGCCGACACAGAAGATGTTTCGCGTCGGCTCGGGAATGGGAGCTTCGAGCGATACTTGTGCGAGCGGAATAGGCGATAGTCTCGGCGGCAGACCTGCGCCGTTGCCCCGGATGAGAGCAAGAATACCGGTCTGGGCGTCGGAAACAGACAGATCGAACGGAGCGATCGATGCGCCGTCCGCGGTGATCTGGCCGACGCGACGCTCTCCGGCAACAGATACCGTTGCTACCTTCATTCGCTCCCCAATCTGAACCAATTTTTCTTATGATGGGCAAATTATCGAGCTTTTGCCGATCAAAGCAAGCTCAATATAACCTCAATATAACAGTGTAAAAATTTGACTTGGCAGCACGTCGCGAGGGCACGATAATTGGCTCACAACCGGTTCAGTGATCGGGGGAAGCCTTGCCCAAAATCGTCGCCGCCAACATTGAAGGATCGTTGCGCGAACGCATCGCCGCCGGTGAGTGGTCCGCGGCCGGCCGGCTTCCGGCTGAACGCGACCTTGCCGCGGAATATGGTGTGGCCAGAAACACTCTTCGGCGAGCGGTCGAAGCGATCGCCAACGACGGCACCATCGAGCGGTACGTTGGCCGCGGAACGTTTCTCAACGGCGGAACGAGCGAGCTTGCCGGAATATTGCAACGGGTAACCGGGGTGTCGCCCGCCGACCTCATGGCGGTGCGCTTGATCGTTGAACCGCAAGCGGCCGCGATTGCCGCGAGGAATGCCAGCCTCGCCGACCTCCAGGCGATCGCGGAGGCCCATCACCACGCGAGTCGAACCCACAAGACGGACGAGTTCGAACACTGGGATAGTCAATTTCATCAACGGCTGTTCGCCGCGACCCGCAACGAACTACTCGGTAGCATTCACGCGATCTTGCAAGTCATTCGCAGTCGCAATGCCTGGATTGAGTTGAAGCGCAAGACCTTCTCGGAAAATCGGCGGCTCGACTATTGCGAGCAGCATGCGAACGTCGTCTTGGCGCTGGAGAACCGTGATGCGGAAGGCGCGGCACAAGCCATGATCCGGCACATCGGAGCCATCGAGATGGCATTGTTTGGACGACTGTAAGAATTGGCGAATGCGGTGAAGTCTGCTTCGGTCACAAGGGGAAGTGACGGCTCTAATTTTTGACGTGTGCTTCACTCCCAACATCAGACATTCGTTTGACAGTTCGGCACTTCCGCTTTGGGCCACAAGGCGACATCGCGCAGCCCAAAATTTAGCACTTGCTTCCACTTGGATCGTGCGACTAAGGCGTCACGAGCACCTGAGATGTCGGCTAAAATCGTGGCGTCCCAGGATCAAGGCCAAAGAGCACCCGTCCGGCCAGTTCGTAGTTGTTCGTGGTCAGTCCGATATGTTGGATCGCGGCGTGGACATCACGAAAGCAACGCTCGAAACGGTTGCTGTCGTAAAGAGCACTGCCCCCTGCCGTCTGATAGGCAAGGTCGACGGCGGACGCGCACGCCTCGCCGGCATGTGTGCAGGCGAGCCGGATCGACGCCCGTTTTTGAAGCGATGGTTGTTTGCCGGCGGCGACCTCGTTCCATTGCTCGCCGATAGCGTCGAAGAGAAATGCGCGGGCAGCCCGCACTAGTGAACTCGGCGCGGGCGGCAGAGGACTGTGCTGCGGGCTTGTCTCGCAGAAGCACTGTTGATCCCATCGGGGTCTTGGCACCGGCAAGCTCGTAGAGCGCGTCGAGCGCCGCGCGGGCGATCCCGAGTGTCACTGCCGCAAGCGCAACGACGAACAAACTGATCAGCGGGGTCCGGAAAAGCGTCCCGGGTTGCGTGCCAAGAGAAATGAAAGCCGGGATGCTGCGGTCCGTTGGCACAAAAAGATCATCGACGCGGAAATCATGACTGCCGGTCCCTCGCATGCCGCCAACATGCCAAGTGTCGATGATATCGACGTTGTTCCGCGGAAAGAACATGAAGCGCATGTCCGGTCCGCCACTGCTGGTGCGACGCGGTGTGGTGCCATCGAAGATGATGCAATTGGCCAGCACCCAAGAGCTGTGGTCGATGCCGCTGCCGTACGCCCAGCGTCCTGTGACACGATAACCGTCGTCGACCGCGATCGCCGTTCCAGTCGGATTGATCGTGCCGGCGACGATTTCGTGGTTGCCGAAAATCTCGCCTGCAGCGGCTTCGGGAAGGCTTCCTGCCACGAGGCCGTAAACGTTAGCAATCGTCGCGCACCAACCGACCGAGCCATCTGCACGCGACAGCACCTCAATGACACGCACGAAATCGACGGGATGAAGTTCTAGGCCGCCAAACTTCCGGGGAACCCAGAGTTCAAACAGATGCGCCGAGCGCATTGCTTCGACCAAGGAGGGCGGCAGTCGCCGTTCCAGCTCAATTTCGGATCGAAGCGCATCGATTTGCGGGGCAATATTTCGGGCAGCGTCGAGGATTGATCCGGCATCGATCGCTTGTGGGTCTGTCATTTCCCGCTCCAAGCGTGACTTCGGCTGACTGTTCCGCGACGGGCCGTCGTATCAAGCACGTCAACATCACAGCCACCCGAGAAAATGCTGCAGCACGATTTCCCGGCCGACCACGCACTATTATTTCAAAATGCGGGTGAAAACGTTACGTCGGCTCATTCCGAAATTCAACTGCATCCAATTTTTGCTCGCTCCCATCCTAAACATCAACCTTTTCAACTAGGTCTGCGAGAGAAATAAGGTTCGGTCTTATGCGAGCACTGGTGATCCAAATAGGGATCGAGGTCCGTTCTGGGTCATTTTCGACCGAGTCAGCGGATCTTACCTGCCGTCCCACTTCCGCTTCGCGCCGAAAGCGGACTTTTTGAGGCTCGGCCGCACCAAGCGACATGCATCCGTGTGAGATCGACCATAGGCCCGTGATTCAAGCGCCCAAACTTAGGAGCTTCGAATCACGCACTATGAACTCACCAACCATCAGTGGGCCGCTATCAAGCGCCACGCTATATCCCCGCGCGCACCGCGCGGGGTCCGACTTGGCCATCATTGTCCGACACCTTGTCACCAGTTCGCGCGCCGAAATATGCTGTTTACTTCGGCAACAATGCTGACCTCTATTAGGAGAGCGAAATGGCACTAAAGAGCCTGGTCAATCTGTGTGTCTGCGGAATGCTGGCTTTAGCCGCTACGTCGGGCGGCGTGCTAGCGCAGAGTGCCACCGGCGCCGAAGCGCGACTTAAGGAAAATAATATCACGTTGCCGCCAGTACCTCCTCCAGTAGCCAACTATGTAGACTCTGTGCAAAGTGGAAAATTGGTATTTCTTGCCGGAAATACCGCTGGGGCTCAATGGAAGTACAAGGGCAAGGTTGGCAAGGACATCACCGAGCAGGAGGGCTACGAGACAGCGCGGCAAGTTGGACTAATCATGTTGGCGAAAGTACGGGGCGCGCTTGGCAGCCTTGATCGCGTTAAACGTGTTGTCAAAGTACTCGGGATGGTCAACTCAGCTGAAGGTTTTGGCGGCCAGCCGCGCGTAATAAATGGATTTTCCGATTTGATGGTTGAAGTCTTTGGCGAGGCGATCGGCAAACATGCACGCTCCGCCGTAGGCATGGCCGCGCTTCCCGGCAACGCGGCGGTGGAGGTCGAGATGATCGTCGAGGTTGAATGAGCGAGGGGTAACTAGGATGAATAAGCGGGCCTGGGTCAAAACCACGCTTCTTTCAGAGCGAAGGGCAGCTGCGAACTACACGGTTCCTTGACCGGGTCGCTCTTGTTTAAACGCCCGGCAGGAAAGGCCGGCGCTTATGCGGCCATCGCGCAACTTACACGCCCAAAAGGCCAAGTTGGCTGGCACTCTTGACGCCTGGGTCGGTCCTGACGCGCGGTCCGATGCTCCTCTCCGGAGCGAGCCTTTTGGCGAAAAGAATTCAACCTTTATTAGCAGTACGCGGAGCTAGTGTTTTGTCCTCGAACGGTGAGGAGGCGGACCAGCATGCGCATATTGCTGATTGAAGACGATAGCGCTACGGCGCAATCGATCGAGTTGATGCTGAAGTCTGAGAGCTTCAACGTCTACGTCACCGACCTCGGTGAGGAAGGCATCGATCTCGGCAAGATCTACGACTACGACATTATCCTATTTGATCTCAATCTACCGGACATGTCGGGATTCGACGTATTGCGCAAGCTACGTGTCTCGAAGGTGAGGACGCCGATCCTGATCCTCTCCGGTCTCGTCGCCATCGAGGACAAGATCAAGGGTCTCGGCTACGGCGCCGATGACTACATGACAAAGCCCTTCCATAAGGATGAATTGGTCGCTCGTATCCAGGCCCTGGTGCGTCGTTCCAAAGGACACGCGCAATCAGTCATCAGCACCGATGACCTATGTATCAATCTCGACACCAAAATGGTCGACGTCAACGGCGCGCGCGTATATTTGACCGACAAGGAATACCAAATGCTGGAGCTGTTGGCGCTGCGCAGGGGCACCACGCTTAACAAGGAAATATTCTTGAGCCATCTCTATGGCGGCATGGACGAGCCGGATATGAAGATCATCGACGTGTTCATCTGCAAGCTACGGAAGAAACTTGCCAACGCATCGGGAGGCAAGAATTACATCGAGACCGTCTGGGGACGCGGTTATCTGATGCCTGAGCAAAGCGAGGTTGCCGCGACGATCGCAGTCTGACAATTGCCGATGCTGGAAAATCCATGCGCAAACCCGCTGGGCGACGGCACGGCAGATAACGTCGTTCTGGCGCGAAATAGGTGATGTCAAACTCGTGTCACTGGCACGCATTTAGTCGGACTCCCCGTGGTTCCCTGTAGCACAACTTGCGATGCGCGATCTGGAACTTGTCGTCCGGAAATGCCAGCGACCTTCGTTGTCAAGATGCGCGCAATGTGGGCTCGTCGTGGCCCTCGAGCAATGAGAACAATACCTGCATAATTTCCTTCGTCCTGACCTTGCCGTTCACGTCCTTGTCGATGACGAGAAGCTGCTGGGCGTCGGCAGTCCGACTGGGATCACCATCCTTCCGCCAGCTTTGAGCTGATTGATTAGCGGAGGTGGAATGAGGTCGGGCGCCGCCGTAACGATCACCTTGTGGAACGGCGCGTGCTCGGGCCAGCCGAAATAACCGTTCCCGACGCGGACTTCGACGTTGGTGTAGCCTTCTCGTTTGAGCCGCTGCACTGCCCGTTGCGCGAGCTCGTCGATGATTTCGACGGTGTACACGCTACCCGCCAGCTCGGCGAGCACTGCGGACTGATAGCCCATGCCGGTGCCAATTTCGAGGACCACGTCGTCCGGTTTGAGCTCGAGCAGGTCCGTCATCACCGCAACCATGAGCGGCTGCGAGATCGTCTTCTCGAAACCGATCGGTAGCGGCCTGTTCAGATAGGCGTACGGCTGGACCTCGATCGGCACGAACTCATGCCGCGGCACTTTGGCCATCGCTCCGAGGACCCGATCATCCAAAGCGGTCTTGCCAATCTCGGCGACAAGGTGCGGCGCGATCACTCTGATCGCCGCAATCATTTCTCGTCGTTGTTCCTCAAAGTATGCGACGCTCATGAAGCGCCCTCAAGCAGCGAGCGTGGGACGGGATGTTTGTCTCGCGACGATAAGCGGACAGTGACCCAGGTCAGTCAAACCTGCTAGGCTTATCAATTCCGCTCAAGCGCCATGCCCTTTTTTGCCAACTCCTTTTTTGCGCTCTCGTTCTTAGTTAGATCGGTTAAACCCATACCCCGCAACACGTTGGGCGCTTTGGTGAATTGAATATTGTCGTAACTGACGATCTCGATGCGGTTGCCCCAGGGATCGCGGAAGTCAAGGAAATGGCCGTCTATTGGGGATACGCCGGCAGCGTGGAGGGCGCGCCGGGCTGCTTCCTTATCATCGACAACGAGACCGAAATGGCGGCCGGCATCTGCACCCTGAATCCGCCCCTTCTGCAGGGCGATGAATTGATCGCCCAGATCGATGAACGCCATCGCGTCACTCTTGCCGCGAAGCTCGAATTTGAAAATCCGTCCGTAAAAGGCCAATGCCTCCTCGATGTCGCCGACCTCTAGCGCGATATGGTTGATCCCGACAACGCGCGGCCTTGCCGGTTCTGTCATTGGACACTCCATTGCCACCTTACAAAGGTGGGAAGGCCTGCCCTACGATGCAACCGCAGTTGGGACACGCGGAATAAATGTGTCACGCGTTTCGGAATTGAAAAGGCCAAGAGCACCCTTCCGCCCTTGCGCTTGTTGTTGGCAGTTAGTAGTCCATGCCCTTTGTGCGACAATTGCGACGGGCAGAGCCGTCAGCTCTGGAGACGCCACGTGCGGCCGCGCCGCAGTCTTTGGTTCTGTTATCGTGCGATCGGAAAGCCAGGGAGGCAAGCATCAGATCGGGTTTACTCAGCATGTTTCTTCTGTCCTTTGTCGCAACGGCCGCGGCGCCGCAAACCCAGCTCCATGAGCTCATCGCACGCGCAAAGTCGCTCGAACTTGATACGCCCTATGTACCGCCGCCCGGTGACCCGTTAGCACATCACGCCGCCGGCTATGCCAAGGTTCTGTGTACGGCGGTGTTCATGACGGGTCTTGCGCCAGATTTTGCTGCTGAGAATGTCGGGTATTTCACTGCTCCATATGCCGTGCGAGCGAAACTCGGTATGCCTGTAATCGACCGCGCTAACAAAGCGGTTCACGTCACGCTGCCGAACGGTGTAACTCGGATAGCCACGTACCTTGGAAGCCAAGGCTGCGTGACGCTTCCGTTAGGTGAGTCCTCGGTCCATTTCACGCCCGTAGTCGTAAAAAGCAAATTGCCGGATGCCGATACCGTGCCTTGGCCCATGGGCGATGTGCTGCCGAATGACCGGTTGCCGGGCGAGATCGATGCGGCAAAGCTCAAGGCGGCTGTCGACGCGGCTTTCGAACCATCCGAGGCGTTGACGGCAGCCTTCGTCGTTACCTGGAAGGGCCACCTCATTGCAGAGCGCTATGGCGACGGAATAGGTGTGCGTACCCCGCTCGAAGGCTGGTCCATGGGCAAGAGCATTACCGCCACGTTGTTTGGCATCCTGGTCAACAGAGGCGCGTATGAGCTCACTCAACCTGCCCCTATCCCCGAATGGCAAACACCAGGAGACCCTCGCGCCAAAATCCGCATTGAGGACCTTCTCCATATGTCAAGCGGACTTCGGATCAGAGCGCCCCAAGATCCCGACTATGATCCGTCTGGTCCTTATCCGGACCATCTCTATCTTTATACGGGAGGGGTCAACTCCTATCATTATGCGGCCACCCGTCCGCAGCAATGGCCGCCCAACACCGTCGGGCGTTACCGCAACACTGATCCAGTTTTGATTAGCTATCTGATCCGACTCGCAGTCGAGAAGAGCGGTGAAGGGTATCTATCATTCCCGCAGCGGGCGCTTTTTGACAAACTTGGTATCCGCACCATGCGGATTGAAACTGATCCATTCGGAAATTTTCTGGGACAGGGCTACGAGGTAGGTTGCGGCCGGGACTGGGCTAGGCTCGGCAACCTTTATCTCCAGGATGGCGTTTGGAACGGCGAACGCATTCTGCCCGAGGGTTACGTGAAATTCGTCAGCAATGCGTGAACTATGCCACACATGCTGACACAGCGGATGGGTTGGCAGGTGAGATTGTGGCTGACGGCGGTCGCGCCATTTCGGCGATGGCAGATGTCGCGGAGCCCTCTGCGGTCGAGGCGGTGGTCGCCCGTATTGAAAAAGAACTGGGTCCCGTGACGATCCTGGTGAATAACGCGGGTGTGTCGTGGCGCGGCACGTTGGATACTTACGATCTTGAGCAGGTTTCGCGCATGCGGCGGGTCAATGTTGAAGGATTGATCCATGCCACCCGAGCAGTGATTGGGGGTATGCGCGCGCGACGCTACGGCAGAATAGTCAACATAAGCTCAATCGCCGCGATCGGCACAGCCTTGCCAGGAAATGCGTTCTACGCGGCGACCAAGGCCGAGGTTGCGATTTTGACCAAACGGTTCGCCATGGAGCTCGGCTCGCACAACATCACTGTGAATGCGGTGGCTCCCGGCTTTGTCCGAACCGACATGACGCAAGAGGGTCGCGGCGCTGGCGATTGGCAAGGGACCGAAGAACAATTTGCTGCAAAAGCAATGATAGGTCGCATCGGTGAACCAGAGGACATCGCTAACGCTGTAGCCTTCTTGGCCTTACCCGAGTCAGGTTGGATCACGGCACAAATGTTGACCGTAGATGGCGGACGAATGGACTACATCGCACATGCTTAGAATAACGTTGAATTGTGGACTTGTCGCCAACACATCGGAACAGAGCCAAAATGGCGCTCGTGACCCTCTGCAAAATCGAGCCGGCCCAATGCACAGCCTAGTCTAAGGTCTTCTTACGGATGGGTGCGGTGGCGTTCCCACTGGCGCCGCCGAATGTCCCATGTTGGAGTGAAAGCGGGACTCGACCTCAGCGATCGGTCACTTCCCTTTTTGACCATGTCCGCTTTCGCGCCGCTGTTGGGGTGATAGCGGACGTCACGCAGACATCGTTTGAAGACCGTTCGTAACCCAATTCGGACCTGATGCCTGTTAGATTCGGGACGGATCAAGCGACCACTGCGCGACCTCGGCCGCGAGCGCCTTGCGGGAGGATAGGTGAATGCGTCGCGCGGTTCTGATCGCCGGCGCTCGAATAAATATTGGGCCAAAAGATCAAGCTCATATAAGGCGAAGGTTAATCTGGCTCAGGGGATGATGATTTCAGGCCATCGCCATATTGCGTGCTTGCGGGATTAGCGAAGTGCGAGGCGGCGCCTGCCCAGGGCCGTCTTCCGAGAGGAGGAGGTGGATGAGAATGACATCACGTCCCGAGCTTCGTCAGCAATACGACATCATAGGCTCTTTCCAGCCGGCGCTTCATCTGCCGCAAAACTGGAACTACGAGAATCCTGATCCCCTGTTCCGCGCTTATATGCATCCGCCCCATGATGTCGGCGGCCAGCGGGATATGCCGGTCCGTTACGAGGAAAAGGAAGAGGAGCAGTGGGAGCTCAATACGTATGTGACGTGCGAGGTGCTTGGCTGGAGAGGCGTATGGACCGCCGAAGAGCGGCGCCGCCGGGCCGACAACGATTTGGGTTACACGCTCTATCTCGGCATGCCCTATTACGGACGCTGGATTTGGTCCGCGGCCCGGATGCTGGTCGACAAAAAACATATCTCGCTAACCGAGCTGCTGGAGAAGATTGCGGAGGTAAAGGCGCGTTATGAAACAAAATAAAGCTGCGAAAAACAACGACGGCAATACGCGCGGCCGTTTCAAAGTGGGCGACCGCGTCCGCGTAAAGGACATGCCGAACATGTTCTACACTCGCACTCAGAACTACGTGCGCGGCGTCACCGGCACGATTGCCGCCTGCACATACAAAGACCTCATCCCCGAGGATGAAGCCTTCAACTACGACGGCCAAGTCGAACAATATTACATTATCCGGTTCCGTCAGAAGGATCTCTGGGAAGAGTATCCGTTCGAGAACGATACGTTGCAGACCGAGTCTCCGGATCACTGGCTCGAGCCCGTCACAAGCTGACCGGGATCGAAAGCGGCAGGAGCGCGCCATGAGCACGACACACAAGCACACCGGCGACGGCCATGAACATAAAGCGGCGCCGATGGTGGAAGAAATAACGGACTACGAGGTTCTGGAGGTCGCGGTGCGGGAGCTCGCGATCGAACACGGCCTGTTTACCGCCGAGGACCACCGCAGGTTCACCGAATGGGCCGAGTCCGTCGGACCAGCCGCGGGCTCGCGACTGGTGGCGAAGGCATGGACGGACCCCGCTTTCAAGGCCCGTCTACTGGAGGACGGCACCAAAGTCAGCAAGGAGGTCGGCGTCGACTGGGCCGAACCGACCGGCTTCGGCACCCCGAGCGATTACACCAATTTTCGCGTGCTCGAGGATACACCGACGCTGCATCATGTGATCGTTTGCACGCTCTGCTCGTGCTATCCGCGCCCAATGCTCGGCATGTCGCCCGAATGGTACCGTTCGACCAATTACCGGCGCAGGTTGGTCCGCTGGCCGCGCGAGGTGCTCGCCGAATTCGGATTGGTGCTTCCGCCCGAGGTGGAGATAAGGATCGAGGACTCCAACCAGAAGTGCCGCTTCATGGTGCTTCCGGTGCGGCCCAAAGGCACCGAGAATTGGACGGAGCAGCAACTCGCGGCGATCGTGACGCGGGACTGCATGATCGGCGTTGCGCTGCCGCGGCCGGGCAGAACGGCAGACGTTCACCCAATCCACAAGGCCCGCCGCCCTGTCCAAAGTTCGCCACAGCATTGGAGGGCCGCCAATGAGCGCCGCGAGTGAGGTGGACCTTGGCCGGATCGCGTTGCTTGAGGCGATACGACGCGAAGGCGAAGAGTGGGACGTCATTGCGCCGCGCTACGGTGTTACCAATCCCGACCCACCGTGGAAAACCAGTCTCATCGCAATGTGCGAATGTCTCTCAGTCAACGGCACGCTCCCTACCCTGGACCGGCGCCGAGCTGAGGATGCGCTTGCAAATTCCGTCTATGGCGAGGTGCCTGCTCCAGAAAGCGAGCTGCTCGCACTCGTTCATACCTTGCTCAACCGCGGGCTCCTGGCCGAGGGGGATCTCTCCAGCCGCATGCGTACCGTTCGATCGCGGCTTGAAGCGGCTTAAGGCGGCAGTCCAAGTGGATTGAAGCCCGGCCGCGATTCGTCACATGGTGCGGTGCAGGTGAGGCGGCCTCAGTGTAAAACCCTAAAACGCGAACCAAAAGCCCGCCGGTCGCGCTTTTTGAAGGTCGGACCGGCGCTAGCCTGTGTCGCGCACCCGACATACGGAACTTGGTGGACGGCCTTCCCAGGTCAAACCGGCGTCGACTTCCGCAATGGGTCTAACTCGGACTTCTAGCGGCCTTGATGTGATGTCCGCTGTGCTCCTGATAACGGACTCAACTTGGACATCGTTTAATGTCCCAGAAGGGCCAAAACCAGACGCCCGCACCACAGCAAAACAAACACCTTCATCGCAAAGTCGAACGCGGCTTGGACTTTCTCGGCTACCACTTCAGTCCGTCTGGGTTCACCGCGCGGCCATAGAAGACGCTCACTGACTTTATCGAGACGGCATCTCGCGGTTCTAGCCGTCGCTCGATTGAGATGTGCGTCGGGCGATGGGTACGTTGGACATCTGCAGGATTGATGAGACCGGGCACGCCGCTACCGAAATGCAAGTGTGCAATTATGAACGAGCGGGGACAGAGCTGGGAGGCTGCCTGGCGGACGTGTGAAGACCCAAATGTTTACTTGCTAGCCGCCACAATTGGTTAAGCAGGCTTGATATTCTTTCGTGCAAGTGGCCCTGGGTGGATGTGCGCAAACCATACCGGGTGATTTCCCCAAACAACAGAGATATGTGCTATTACATAAAGTGAAGGCTTTTGATGCTTGGCACCAGCGCCCTGAGGGTGGGGCGTCAGCGTACGTGGATCCATTAGCTGGGGGTAAATACGTTGATCCCACATCACCCATAACTTTGGTAGTCGAGATAAAGCAAAATCCCATTGCGAGTGAATCACAGGAGTTAGCGGTAATGATAATCACCCAATTCTCGAAGCCACCGGACGCATCTGTATAAATTCGGAAAAGTTCTATAACACTATTAGATGGCGTCAGTGTTTGAATGCCATCTGAAAAAGAATAAGTCGTCGGCACCAGGGGGACGTAGTCCGTACTCGGCGATAAGGGCTCCGGTACCGTGAAATAGCCGGTGACACTGTCTGATGTCGTATATGCGACAGTATTGCAGGGAGGACTGCTGCATTCTACAGCTATGTCAGACGGACTGAAGTTCAGTCCCGTGTAGGTGTAGGTCGCCGCATTAGCGGTCGATACAAGCGCGGCGCAAATGCTCGCGCATACGAGCACCAGGCCCAATAATTTCGATTTCATATCACACACCAACTCTTTACAGGAGCGGCGCGACCGCAACGGCTCCCGGTGCAATTCACACGATAATCATCCACGTTGCAAATGAGTTCAACTGCCTTGGGGATAGAGTCGGACTATAGCTATTTGCTTTCGCTAATGCTGCTAATTGTACGGTTCCGCGAGATGGGCGAACTCGGGCTGTTTGGCTCGACCATCCCGCAGGAATTATTGCGGCGCCGGGCTCGGCTATGTCTGTTACGGAAAAGAACCGTGCTTCGCATCGCAGCAAAATTGGCCCGCCCACGTCGGTTCAGGGTCAATCGCGTCGATTGAGCGATGTCGGCATGTCTGCTTCACCCCCGACTCCGGACGTATGACTGCGACGCAGCGAACCGACGCTTTGGGCCATGTGTGGACGGCTCCAAGTTGGCAAGGAGAATCTTCACGTCGCAGGCTTGGTCGGTGCAGCCATGTGTTCGGCCTTTGAGTGCGGTTCACATGACCGCTGGCCATAATGCTCTCCGCGGATCAGGTCCCGGTCACTAACCCGCATTCGAGAATGCAATGGCCCAAGTGGGTTGTCCTGATCGCCGGATCGACCGGCTCTGCATTACGTGCTGTTCGCCCTCCCAACCTTCACATCACGCCATGGTGCTCGGCGCGATCTCGTCAGACCCTCAGCGAGGCTGGATAATTATATCGCTCGCCCCTAGCCATCATTGCCCAGGCCATTCGGGCGAGCTTGTTGGCAAGCGCGATGGCGGCGACTTTGGTCGGCCGTCGTGCCAGCAACGCTGCGACCCAGGGCCGATACTTGGTGCCGTGGATCTTGGCATAGCGAATGACGGCGAGTGCGCCGGCCACGAACAGGCTGCGCAGATAGCGATCCCCCTGTTTGCTGATACTGCCGAGCCTATCCCGACCCCCGCTCGAGTGCTGTTTGGGAACCAGCCCGATCCAGGCCGAGAAGTTGCGACCCGATCGGAAGGTTTTAGGATCGGCGACGCTCGCGACAAGGGCAGTGGCTAGCAGCGGACCGACGCCTGGGATGCAAATAAGGCGCTTGCTCGTTTGATTGGAGCGGTGCCATGCCATAATCATTCGATCAAAATCCAAGATCTGCTTTTTGAGACTGAGCAATTGGCTGCCCAGTGCGGCAAGACATGCGCGGACAACATCGGGCACCCGTTTGTCGCTCGGATCGGCGATGACCCGCAGTAGTTCCTCGATGCCTTTGCGCCCGACCGCTGCGGTGACGCCAAACTCGGCAAGGTGAGCCCGGATCGCATTGATCACCGAGGTCTGCTGCCGGATGAACAGATGGCGCGTGCGATGGAGCATCAGCCCGCTTTGTTGCTCGGGCGTCTTGACTGGCACAAACCGCATATTGGTTCTTGTGACCGCCTCACAGATGGCCTCTGCGTCGGCCGCATCGTTCTTCTGCCGTTTGACGTAAGGCTTGACGTAGGCCGGTGGCATCAACCGCACGGTATGGCCAAGTGCCTGCAGCTCGCGTGACCAATGGTGTGACGAGGCACAGGCCTCGATGCCGACCAGGCAGGGCTGCAGCTTCTCAAAGAACGCCAGGACGTAGCGACGCTTCAGCTGACGGCGGATGACCACTTTGCCATCGTTATCAACGCCGTGGACCTGAAATACCGACTTGGCAATGTCGAGACCGATTGTCGTGATCGTTTGCATGACTTGGCTCCTCCAAATCGTGGGGGCTTTAACAGCACCCACATCCATGGCACTCACGTGCCGGTGGAGGAGCCGTCCACAGCATCAATAACGGAAGTTTCGCCTACCTTTGCCAAATTTATGATGGCTCAGCCGTCGGGCCGCTCCTAACGAACGCGCCTGTGCCGCCCTCGTTGGGTCTTATCACCCTCCGACCATCAAAGCTTATCGGTTAGTGGTTGCGCGGACTTGGGCGGCCAAACTCATTGTTCGACGATCGTACGGGCGCGCCACTTTCGGTGCCGCGCGTACTTACCCCGGCTGAGCGCGCTGCTCTGACCAAATGACCCAGTGCAGCGTCATTCGGCACCTTGATCGCCACCTCCCGTCCAGTGACATTGATTTGCGGCTTTCGAAATACCCAACCAAAAGTCTAATGCTCGCGAAACGCACGGGAAAAGCTATCCGCCACTGGCCGCATCAGGTAGGTAACGAACGTCCGCTGCCCGGTTTCGACGAAGATATCGGCGGGCATTCCCGGCGTCGGACGAAAATTCTCGACCTTATGGCGCAGTTCATGGTCGTCAAGACGCACTCGGACGATGAACGAGTCTCGCCTTGCGGCCTCTTGTTCGCCAGTCCGCCGCACTCCCTGATCGATGACCGTGTCTGCCGAAACGTATATGACTTTGCCTTCAATCATCGGCGTCAAACGTTGATTGAGCGCTGTGAGCCTAATGAGCGCACTCTGTCCTTCTCTGACGTGCGTTATTTCGTTGGGATTCACCCGCGCTTCAATTACCAACTCGTCGTTGACTGGAAGCAGCTCGAGGATGGTTCCACCAGGAGCAACAACGCCGCCGGTCGTGTATTGGTTGAGTTTGACCACAATTCCGCGTACTGGCGCGCGTACTTCGGTCCTCTGCACAACGTCTCGGGCAGCCAAAATCTGCTCCCGCAAATCATCCAGTTCAGTTTCCGTTCCCCGCAAGTCCTCGCTCGCCTTTTCCACTGCTGCCAATCGCAGTTGCGCGATTTGCTGTTCTGCTCGAGCAATCCGCTCCGTTGCATCACCGCTGTGTCCAAGCAGGTCGCCGAGTTCACCTGCCAGACCGACTTCTGAACGTTGCAGTGCGAGAATTTCGGATTTCCTTATCAGTTGATGTTCGATTAGAGGACTTTTGGCCTTCAATTCCTCATCAAAAAGTGCGTATCTCTCTCGGTTCGCGCTCATTTGTGCTTCATAGCCGCGGACACTCTGCTTCAACGCAGCGATCTCCTTCCTTAGCACTTCCTCTTGATTAGCCAGCCTCTGTCGCCGCGCTATCAGTTCAGCTTCCTGCGCCTCAACGATGGACTGCACCTCCGGATCGCCCTTTTCGGCAACCAGTGCTAATGGCAACTGCAATCGGTCCGACGCATTGATCTCGGCGCGAAGCCGCGCCGCAGTCGCTAAAAGCCGATATTGACGCGTTACGAGACGTCGAAGTCTGGATTGTGCGGCGGTATCGTCAAGGCGCAGCAAAGGCTGATTGGCCTCAACGACATCGCCTTCCTTGACGAGAAGTTGCCGAATGATTCCACCTTCCAGGTGCTGCACCTGCTTGTTCTGCCCGGTGGCAACGAAGGAGCCCGATGCAACAACAGCGCTGGCCAACGGTGCGACCGTGGCCCATACGCCGAAACCGCATGCCCATATCAATAATATCAAGACACCAAGCGCGATAGGTCCGCGGGCGCTATGATAAACATCCTGATGCCAAGTATGGATAGCGGGACAGCCCTGTATCATTGCGCTACTTCTTTGCTTGTGACACCTTCGCGTACTTGCGGTTGCGAGGTCGAAGTGTCTTCATTACTAGGCGCAAGCGCGCGGGGGTTGGAGGGACGAACCAAGCGGACAAGAACTTCGCTCGGCGGCCCAAACGCTTCTACTCGGCCATTTCGCAGGACGAGCAATTTGTCCATGGCATTCAACACAGCGGGTCGTTGCGTAATGACGACGACGGTGACTCGCTTCTCTTTGGCGCGCAAAAGCGTTTCGGTGAGCGCCTGTTCGCCGGCAGAATCTAAGTTTGAGTTGGGCTCGTCGAGAACCACTAGCGCCGGGTCCGCGAAAAACGCCCTTGCCAGTGCAATTCTCTGCTTCTGTCCTCCCGATAGCGGCGCACCGCTGCGCTCCAAGACTGTTTCGTAGCCGTTCGGCAACTGGGTAATCATGTTGTGAACGTCTGTGAGCACTGCTGCCTCGTAGATCTTTTCGTCAGGCAGATCCGCGCGCATGCGGCAGACGTTATCCTTGATCGTGCCAGGGAATAGTTCGACTTCCTGTGGCAAATAGCCGGTAAATTCGCCAAATTGTCTGCGGTCCCAATTCCGAAGTTCGGTGCCGTCTAGCCTTACTTTGCCCGCCGTCGGATAAAGGCATCCCACCAAAATACGGGCGAGTGTGGATTTGCCGGACCCCGACGGTCCCACAATCGCCAACGACTCTCCGGGTTGCAGCTCGAAGCCTACACCATTGAGGACCGCCTCCTTAGATCCGGGCGGAAGATACAACAGGCGATCGACCGATAGGTGGCCAGCAGGCTTCGGCAACAACAAATGCGCCTGCTCATGCTTTAAACCATCGACCGTGGCGCAGACGCGCGAGTACGCAGAACGCGTTTGAATAAGATTACGCCAGCCTTCAATCATGACTTCAAAGGGCTGAAGCGCTCGGCCCGCGATGATAGAGGCGGCAATCATCATGCCGCCGGTCACACTGCTGTGTAAGGCGAGATACGCCCCGACGCCGAGTATAAGGATCTGGGTCACGAGCCGCGCGAACTTTGATGTACCGCTGATCCAGAAATTTCGGTCTAGCGCGCCGCTCTGAAATCTCAACGCACGCGCTTGGTCACGGCCCCAATGCAAAATGCTTTCATTGAGCATTCCCATCGCATTTATTACTTGGGAATTGCGTGACAGCGCTTCCGCTTGAGCGTCCGCCCTCGATGTATGTAGGTTCGCGTTTCCCAACGGCCCTGACGTCGCTCTCTGATTGACGAGCGCGATCGTTATGAGAACCAGTCCGGACACGAGACTGATAAAGCCAAGAGCCGGATGAATAAGAAAGACGGCGGAGAAATAGATCGGCGCCAGCGGGATATCGAATAAGAGCAGCATGATAGGACTTGAAATGAAGCCCTTAACGTGATGCAGACTGCGGAGGGCCTGAAGGTTCGCGCTGTCGGCGATCTTCGCCGAGGTGACGATGCTGGCCAGAACCGGACCTCCAAGTGTTGTCTCAAAGCTGGTAGCCAACCGACCAAGAACTTGTCGTCGAATGATGTCGAGGATGGACAGAACTGCGATGAAGCCTAACGCAACGATGGTCAGCATCAACAGCGTATCGAGACTATGGCTGGTCAACACGCGGTCCGAAAGCTGAAACAAATAAAGCGGCATCGTCAGCATCATCAAATTGACGAATACCGAGAACACGGCGACCGCTATCAATGTGCGGCGCGCGCGTGACCGCCACGCCGCTAATGGATCGCCCGGTAGGTTGTGAAGGTCAGTGGTGTTGGTTCTTTGCAATTGAGACCAAGCAGCGTCTGTGACCGTGGCTGATCTCAGTGTGTGCTTGCTTGTGAAATCGTTCGGCGCGCTGTTCACTGCAGAAAGCCCCGGCGCGTTGCCGGTCGCAAGCGCTTGTCATGTCCATACCCCTCGCATCGATTGAATGCTTGGCCGATTGGGTGCTTCGTCAGCTCCATTGGGTCAGACATTCTTCCTCTTGTACCGAAGCGCTAGTGGCTGTGGCCGCGTACGCCTAACTCGTCAACGACATTAGAGACCTGAGGCAGCGACACATCATGATGCTCCGGCGCTGGCGGCTCCGAGGCATGTCTAGCGTTTGGTGAGTCCACCGGAGAGACCGACGCCGCATCGTGCGTGTGCGTCACGGTGGTCGTCGTTGCAGTAATGCCGTTGACCGCGCTCGACGAAACACCGGTGTTCAACGCTACGTGATAGTCGGTGTAGTTGGTCCCGCTGAAAAGGACATCGCCCTCAGGGGCCGGTTGAGCAGGGAAGTCGACCGAGTGCCCTGGTGTTAGGTCAGTTGCTTCTCCAACAATACCGACATGAGGGGCATCAGATACGATACTGACCGTCGAGAGGTCGGTATTCGCGCCACTCTCCTGTGAAATAGACAAAGCTGGACCACCTACCTTTTCAAGTGTCGCGCCAGCAGTGCTGCCAAGGTCCTTGCTAAGGCCCGATGTCGGAACAGCGCTGCTAGGCTCGGGCATCACCTCGCTCAGATGACCAACGTCAAGCAAACCTTTGCCACCAGACAAACCGTCCACATCGTTGGAAGATCCAAGGTCTAGTAGGTTTGTACTCGAGCCACTCTCATGTGAAATTGACAATGCGGAAGCACTTACCTTTTCAAGAGCCGCACCGGCATCGCTGCCGAGGTCGCTGCCAAGGCCGGTTTTCGCAAAAACGCTGTTAAGGTCGGATATCGGGTCGCTCAGATGGCCAAAGTCGGGCAAGCCGTTGCCAAGCAAATTATCCAGAGTTTTGGATGCTCCGAAGTCGAGCTGCGGCAAGTCTTCCGTAGCAAGACCGATCGCTGTTGAGACATCCGCCACTAACTGCGAGGGATTAACATCCAATGCCGTGCTGAGATCATTTGCAACGAACTCACCAGCCCCATTAACATGAAGATCGAAGCCGAGGACATCCTTGAGGTTTAGCGGGGCATCAAGTCCCACAGGCGATATGATCTCCGATACAGCGCCCGTAGCAGTCGAAATCAAATTGATGGGCGTCGATAGGATCTTCGGCACTGAGGTGGCGTCAGATGAAATCACCTCGGATGTTGCGGAAGCTAGAACAGTTCCTGCTCCGACCGAGATGTCTACAAGCCCAACACTGGCTGAGCTTTCGACCGCTGCGCCATTGGACAGTCCGCCCGGAGTTTCTCCCGCCGCCGGGCCTTGTCCGATTAGGCCTTGCTTATCGTTGGGAAGAGCATCGACATCCTGAAAATTTGCAACGCTATCGGCCGAAGCAAGCGCATCATTTGCTCCACTGGCGCTTCCGCCTCCGCCACCGCCCCCGCCCGCGCCTCCAGCGGGCGGGCTTCCTGCGTCGGCGTCCCGAAGTACCCAATGGTCGGCGCTTCCATCGTGGGACGGATTCCCGCTGTGCAAGACAGTCCGCGCAACGCCTTTCAGTGGCAAAGCATCTGAATCATCTTCTTGGCTGTTATCTACAACGACACCTGCTAGAGCGCTTGGATTGGGGTCGGCCGCCGCGTGTGCCGGCCCGTTATCGACCACGGCTGCATAATTGCTTTGATCATCTGAAGAATTACTCAGTGCTGACGCGTTCTTTGCGAAGAACGCCTCCGCAGTCACGATTGGCGCAAGAACAAACGACCAAGTAAGGAAGCTCCAGAGACCTCTTTGCCTTTCGGGCGCTCTGGGCGGCGCTCGCGAACCAGCAAGCTCGGTTAGTTCATCGGCAACCGTCAGACTTCGCGTCTGAGATAAAGCCCCGCCAATTTGTTGAATGCCCATTGAAGCACCACACAATTGGTCTCGGCAGCAACAATGCCATAAACATGAAAAGTCGCAGAAAGTTCCGATAAAGAAACTCAAAAATAGCTACCAGATGAAAATTGCCAAGAAAGTCAGGCGTTTAATGAGTGCCGCTTATCTCGGTGTGCTTGAGAGTGTTCATGTCTAAACATCAAGTGAGGAGATCTACTCTAAAGCCCTCTCGGCTCATTTTGGAACTAACAAGCATTGTTGAAGTTCAAAAATGGCGAGGATATTGGGTGGCTTTCAATGTTCGAGACGCTCCATGCTGCCCTACTGACGCAGTGCGCGCTGGTCGCGGAGCGCGCAGAGGGCGTGGCATTTTTTCGAGTAGCTAAGGATCTGTACGGATTGGCGAGCATAAATTACGTCTGCATCAATATTTCGGTGAACGCCCGGGCGCGTTATTTTACGCACTGTGTCTATACCGACGCCTGTGTGAAGCAATTTGCTAGCAATGCCGCGATTCAGTTTGAAATGAAGGGTGATAATAAGCTTGGATCCGGAGACATTGATAGCACACTTAAGCGGTCTCCCCCTATCGTTTTAGCACTCAACAAGCGAGGTGGCGAAACTGCCTTTTTGGGAATTAATTCAGTCGAAGCCCTGCAACGGCCAGGGGGGTACGATGCGCTGCTGCGTGAGTGTCGAATTCTCGCCAATTATTTTCACGGGCATGTGCTCAGGATGAATGGCTACGATACCGATCAAGAGATTCTTATCTCGGCTAGAGAACTCGACTGTTTGAAATGGACGGCTGCCGGCAAGACTGCTCTGGAAGCCAGTATCATTTTGGGGATCAGCGAGCGAACAGTAAGGTTTCATTTGAATGCGGCGCGGGAAAAGTTGGACTGCGTGACGACAACCCAAGCCGTTGCCAAAGCGATCGCAAATCAACTGATCGACGTCTGACAGTAGCCGAAAAGCAACAACGTTCCAGGCCGCGAAGGCTGTTCAGGAACTGAAATCCAGAACTGGGACATCGAAAAGATCGGTCGCGGTCGTCAACTGATCGAGGGCGTGGTCCAAATTGCCGGGAGCTTCGACGGCTACCATCGCCGCTAATGCAAGATCACCGCCGTCGCCCAGCTGATGAGCTCCGGTGGTATCAATCGGCGAGATTGGACCTGCAGGCAAGGTCTCGCCAAAGATCCAAAGGGTCTCACTAAACGACGGAGATGCGCCACTCTCATCCCCATTTACCGGGACGGCAATCTGAACGTCGTTTTCCTGGGCGCCTGAATCTTGCCCGCCGTTATCGGGGGCTGGTGAAGCGTTCTGATCAGTGTCTGCCATGCGAGCCCAAACTGCTGTCCAATTGTTTCTGCATCGGAGGTGGGCGGCCAGCACCAACGCTGTACAACACCTTCGGTTCCGGGGCAAAGCGTCAGGCAGCTGTCAGATCCGACAGTTTCGGTTGGCCCTACACGGGCGTTAGTGTCTCATGAACGCCAGCAGCGTTCCACAACTGAGGAGAATGATTATGACGCATTCTTGTGCTCCCCAACCGTGTGCTCCCCAACCGACTTGTTCAAGTCCGCAGCCACAACCTTGCGCTCCCCACGAAGCATATTGCCAATCCCAGCACAGCGATCATTCGTGCGGCTATGGCGACTGCGACGGAGGTCACCCTTCCGCCTCGATCAGCATCGATTTGGACGTGAATGTGGCGCTAGATTTTGGACATGACTGCTGTCACGTCTAACTAGCCTCCCGTAGCTTAGTGCACCATTGGGGTAGTCTCAATGGCTCCACATGATACCGGTCTCCAGGCTACGGGGCCCCCGGTCGCGATATCCCCTGCAAAAGCCTCAAACTCGCTTCCGGTATTCGCAATGTCGGATTCGACAATCGCCGGCGGCCTACTAGCTTTGAGATTTTACGATGGCGTCCAGGACCGCGTTCCATAGCGGCCCTGGTATGCCGGGCCCCGGCGGATAGCTTGGCAGCAACACGCTGGGGCTTTCTTGTAGTCCGAGTAACTGCGACCTGATGGATATTTTAGACTGACCAGATAGTGACTACTGGATGGGTGCATGTCGGACCTACCAGGGAGCAATGTGCAAATTTTTCGTTAGTTGCTGCTCCGTTCCGAAGCAATTTAGGATGTCAACCCGGTGAGTACGAGCGATGAATATCGGCCGAACGACGACGTACAACAATTGCGAAACCGAGCTACCCGACTATTCGCGCTGGCAATAAAAATGCGCGAGGACGGCCATCAGTCTTACGCTGAGGAACTGATCAAATTGGCCAGCGAAGCACTTGCGCAAGCAGTAACAATGGAACGACGCCTTGCGCGTGCCTCGTATGAAGCCCAACTACGATCCAACGATTCGAAACCGAGCGATTAGGCTCGCAGCCGCTCTCAGCAAGGAAGCCATACCTCCAGGCTCCCCACGCGGAAATTGCTGACGTAGTGCGATTTTCCGGCTGAGAAGACCGTGTGGTTCGTCGTCTTCGATTTGGGCACCCAAAAGCAGCATCTTGTCTGACCACTTTCGACGTCACAGCACGAGCTGTTGCGGAGCCGAGTTCTCAGTTAAATAGCCGTCTGATATTGCGGCGCCAATGTCGCATATGGGTCAATCGCGTCGTTTGAGCGATGTCGGCATGTCTGCTTCACCCCAACTACGGACGTATCACTGCGACGCAGCGAATCGACGCTTTGGGCCAGAAGCCGACATCAGGCACTGCACAAAAATCGGGGAGACTGATGGCACGATGCTTACCATCAGGCGTCACCGGCATTTGGTTCAATGATCGTAGTGGAGCTGAACCTCGGCAGCGCTGCCAGATGCTTTGCAACTGATCCGGTCCGCGCTTTGGCGCAACAGGTAGCCGGCAAGGAGCCGCTCGCCGTCTTCGCTGGCGACGATCTCCCGCGGCGTTGGTCTCCGCTCGGGAATGATCAACGGCGCGCCTTTGTATCTTATGGTCACATCCAGGTTGAACTCATCGAAGATCGCCTCGACCTCAGTCCCCTCCGGCGCATCGCCGACGACCTCGAGCACCTGCACGACACCAAAGATGGCTCGGCTGATGACGTCACGCCGCGCCCCCCAGCGCCCGCCCTGCTCGGTCAGAAACCGCTCGATCGTATCGCGATTAACGTGGCCGGGATCGAGCTTGATTATAACGCGCTGTCGGACGCCAATGCGCATAAGCAAGTTCAGCAGCACGGCGGATATTGTGCCGAGGACCAGTCCATTATCTAGAATAGGATGAAGCAGGGCGGGAGCGCGCGCCAGCAAATCATGGCTGGTGCTAGCGAGCGTGGCCATTGCAAACGAGAAGCCGATGACGATGATCTTGCGGGAGTCCAGCAGGCGCGCGGTAATTGCCTGCAGGCCGCTCGTGAAGACGAACGCGGCGGTGAAGAACAGCGCCGCGCCGACAACCGGAGGAGGAATGGTGGTGATTAGAGCGGCCGACGCCGGTATCAGCGAGAGCACAGCGAAAGCGATGGCGATAATATAGCCGAGCGCGCGGCTAGTGATTCCGGTCGCCGCTGACAATCCGACGCTTATTCCGTAGGTGTTGACCCCCATGCCGCCAATCGCGGCGGAAATCACCGAAGCGACGCCGTTGCCAACCATCCCGCCGATCATGGACGTGAAATTGGGCCGCACCCAGTCCGCGTCATTGATGCGTTGCGCATACGTTATGTTGGCGATCAGATTCAACGTTCCGGCGATGGTGACGATCACGAAGGGTGCCAACAGGCTCGCGTCGAAACGCCATTGCATGGGGTGTAGGCTGGGGAAGCGCAGTAGGGGCAGTCCCTTGCTTGGGACTGCAACGGAAAAATCGAGTATGCCCAGCGCGGCGCTGGCGCCGTAACCCAGCGCCATGCCACACAGTACGCAGAACATTCGTAAATAACCTTTCGTCCAAACGTTCAGGACGACCATGGTCATCAGCGAAGCGGCGAAAATCACAAGATACGCAGGCATGCTGTCGCTCGAGGCGCCGCCTAGGCTGTAGCGCACGCCGAGCACCGCAATGGAGAGGCCGACCACAGCGATAACCAGACCCGCTATTTCGGGCGGGAACAGAAAGCGGAGCCGGCGCAACACGGGCGCTATGGCAACTTGCAAGACGCCCGCGATAGCGGTCATCCCAAACACCAGCGGCAAGCCTCCGATCTGCGATGCAGAAAGGGAAGGAATCAGGTGGATTTGTGTGTAGCCGGCGGGGCACAGGTAACCGCAGCCGATAAACCGGCTTTTTGCACACAGCAACAGCGTCCCTATGGCCAAAGCCAGCATCGAAAGCGAAATAAAATCGATCAGCTGGTCCGGAGACAGATGCACTTCTCGACCGAGGATTGTGGGATAGAGTAGCGAATTCGAAATCAGGGCTACCTGTTGCAGCCCTGCGACAATGAGTACCGTGCGCGGCGGCGTTTCATCGACCGAGTAAAGCATTTCGGACGGGCGCGACATTGTTTGAAGCCGTCAAAGCTTGGCCAGCGCATCTTCGCGCGAGCCGTGAACCGTAAAGGCTTCGAGCAGACCGCCCATTTCGAACAGCTCCCGCACCTGGCCCACAAGACTGCACAGCACCACGCGTGCGGCATTGCGTTCCGCCTCATCGGTGGCGACGAGGAGCACCCGAAATGCCGCGCTCGTGAGATAGAGCACCTCCTTAAAATCCAGCAAAATTGTCTTCTCTCCCGACGAAATCAGTTTGTTGAGGCGCTCCAGGAGTTGGGCGGCGTTGCCGCTGTCGATACGGCCGCTGATCGACACAACACATACCGGGCCGGCATGGCTGTCTTCAATTCTGAGTGCGGTTTTATTCATTTTTCTTTCCTCCCCGAGGCCGGGGGACCCAAAGCACAGAGTTTGGTCAACGTCGTGTGGTTGCGATTGCCAATTCTAGCGTAGTCAATTCGATCAACGAGTTGCCTGGTCATTTGCACTCCCACCCCGCCTGGCTGCGGTTTCTGGCCGGGCAGCGGCTTGTCGCGGCGCGGCGCATCGCGTGGGTCGTACATCCGCCCATCGTCGATGATCTCCACTTCGACACGGTCGTCCCGTGGCGCGATGTGAATCTCGATGTCGTGGGTACCACCCTCAGGCCAAGCGTACTTTATTACGTTACTGACCATCTCGTCGAGCGCGACCTGCAACTGAAACAGGGACTTTTCCGGCATCCCGTGCTCGGCGCCCACACGCTCCATCGCCGCAGTCAATGTAGCGAGATCCGCCACGTTGTTGCGAATAACGATGCGCGTAGTTCGCGGGAAGGGCATCGGCTGTTTCGCTAGGAGCGTCGGACGGACTTCCTTAGATTTGGCTCGTTTGCAGCTGGGCCCGTGCAGGCTGCCAGCGCAGCGCAAGCATCGTCACATCATCAGACTGCGGCGCCTCTGCCATAAACTCATCGATCTTGGTCTTGATCGCGCGCACTATCTGCTCCGGCATCAGCGCGGACGCAGCGCGCAAATCGGCTTGCAGCCGGTCGATGCCGTAAAGCTCATCCGTGACGTTCATCGCCTCGGTCACGCCGTCGCTGAAGAGGAAAACGCTATCGCCGGGCAGCAGAGTCACGGTTCGCTCCCGGTACGCCGCGCCGGCGCGAACGGCGAGCGGCATTGCCGGTTTGTCGCTGACGAATTGGATGGTGCCGGAAGCGCGCAGCACGCAGGGGGCGAGGTGACCCGCATTGACGTAGGTGATCACGCCGGTCTTGGTGTCCAGCACGCCGAGGAACAGCGTCACGAACATGCGGTCGCGATTGTTTTGGCAAAGCTCATGATTGACCGCCTCAATGATCCGCACTGGAGCGAGCTGATTTCCGCTCGTTCTCCACCAAAGCTGTACGGCCATGCGGACAAGACTTCTCGTGCGGGCCATGAACATCGCGGCGGCGGCTCCTTTTCCAGAGACATCGCCTACGAGGAAGCAAAACAGATGTTCCGAAGCGTGGAAGAAGTCGTAAAGATCGCCGCCCACATCGCGCGCCGGCTCCACCAACGCATGGATCTCGACCGGCTGCTCCGGCGTGCACGCCGGAAAAACCAGCGGCAACATGCCGAGTTGCAGCTTGCGGGCCGCATCCATCTCCTGCTCCAATCGTGCCAGGCTTGCCCTCACCTCGTCGCGCAGCCGCTTCTTTTCCAGGCTGGCGCCCACACGCGCGCGCAGCAACGTCGGATTGAACGGCTTCGGCAGATAGTCCTCAGCGCCGAGTTCGATGCAGCGGATCACGCTCTCGATCTCGCTGAGCGCCGAAATCATGATGACCGGAATGTTGCGCAATTCGGCGCCGGCCTTCATGCGCTCCAAGACCTCATACCCATTCATGTCGGGCATCATGATGTCGAGGAGAATGAGATCAAACGCCTTCGATTGAAGAAGATCGAGTGCTTCACGCCCGTTGGTCGCGGTTGTCAGATTCCTATAGCCCTCGCGCGTCAGCCGACGGGTGAGGGTGTACCGATTGTCCTCATTGTCGTCGACGACCAGCAGCGCCGGACCGTCAGCGCTCACGATCCGGCCCTCTCCGCAAGGGATTTTATCTTCGCCAGGAGGCGCGGCAGCTCGACGGGTTTCGTGTCGTAGTCGTCACAGCCCGCGGCTAAGGCCTTTTCCTGGTCACCGGCCATCGCATTGGCGGTAAGGGCGATGACCGGAATGTGCTTGGTGTCTGGGGCGGCCTTGATCTGACGCGTCGCCTGCCAGCCGTCGAGCACCGGAAGGCTCAAATCCATCAGGATGATGTCGGGCCGCTCGCTTAATGCCATTGCGACGCCTTGCGCACCATCGTTGGCGATGACGACGGTATGGCCCGCGCGGGTCAGCCGGCTCCTCAGCATGAAGACATTGTCTTCGTTGTCTTCGACGTACAAAATTTTCATCTAAGTCTCTACGCGTAATGCGCTGCGCGGCCGCTCCACGCATTTCGCTAGCACGCTGCGCATCTCGCGCAGCATGTCATCACGATCGGTTTTCTGAATGATGCGTTCGACGCCGCCGTTGAGACGCCTGCGGTCCGCATCGGTGAGGTCCTTGGCGGTTACGACCACGACGGGGATGTCGCGCCATTCGGCCTTGCGACGCATCTCGTCGAGGAACTCGAAGCCGTCCATCTCCGGCATCATCAAGTCGAGGACGATCACGTCAGGCCGGGCTTCGCTCAATTTCGTCAGCGCGTCGAGACCATCGCTCGCTTCCGTCACCGTCCAGCCCTGCTGTTCAAGGGCCGCCCGCATCTGGCTGCGTCCAAGGTCGTCGTCATCCACCATCAGAAGGGGACGGCCAGTGGAGCCACACAGCGCGTGCAGCACATCGATCAGCTTTTGCCGGCCAACCGGCTTGACCAGGTATTCGGTGGCGCCAAGCGCATAGCCGCGATTCTTCTCATCGACGATGGTCATCAGAACGACCGGCAGGTCGGCCAAATCTGGATCGCCCTTGATCGCGGCGAGTACCGTCCAGCCGTCGATATCGGGCATCATGACGTCCAGCGTCACCGCGGCTGGATTGAGCTCCCGCGCCAGGCGCAGTCCTTCTTTGCCGCCGTCGGCCTTGGCGACCGAAAATCCTTCGCGCTCGAGGAAGCGCCCAACCACCTCGCGCACTGTTGCGTCATCATCGATGATCAGGATCAACGGCGCATCGCTCGCCCCAATCTTGACGTTTGGGGTCAGGGAAGTTTGCTTGGCGGCAGTCGGCGCCTCGCCGGCGGCGAATGCCGGCAGACGGATCGTGAAGGTCGAGCCCCGGCCAAGCTCGCTTTGCACCGTGATATCGCCGTCCATGAGCTGGCAGAAGCGGCGGCTGATGGCGAGACCGAGGCCGGTGCCGCCATATTTGCGCGTCGTCGACGCATCCGCCTGCGAAAACTCACGGAAAAGCTTGCCCAGCTGCTCCGGCGTCATGCCGATCCCGGTGTCGCTGACTGCTATCGTGATCCAATCGCGTCCGGCTTCGTGATGGCGCTCTGCGCCCACCGTGACTGTGCCGCGCTGGGTGAACTTGTTGGCGTTGCTCAAAAGGTTGAGCAGCGCCTGCGTGACCCGTGTCTGGTCGGCATACATGATGCCGATTTCTGGCTGACAATCGACCACCATCCGGTTGTTATTCTTGGCCGCGAGCGTTTCGATGGTTTTGACGCTATCGTCAATCAAATGAGCAATGGCAAACTCCTCGATATGGATTTCCATCTTGCCAGCCTCGATCTTCGACAGATCGAGAATGTCATTGATTAATCCAAGGAGATGTCGCGCGGCGCGCAGGACGCGATCAAGCGGCTCAATTTCATCCTCCCGCTTGAGGTAGCTGGCGTCTTCGCGCAGCATCTCGGTGACACCGATGATGGCATTGAGCGGCGTACGCAGCTCGTGCGACATGTTGGCGAGGAATTGCGACTTGTGCTGGCTCGCCAGCTCGAGCTGGCGACCCCTCTCCTCGATCTCGTGGAAGAGCCGTGCCTTGTAGATGGCCAGAACCGACTGGGCCGCGAACGTCTTGAGTAGCTCCATGACGGTCGCGGGGAAGTCGCCGGGCGCCTTGCGGCGCACCACCAGCGCGCCGATTACCTCTCGGGAACGCATGAGCGGCACCAACAAGCGTGCGCGGTAGCCGGCGCGAAGGATGGTGTCGTTGACCGGTTGTGCGGTAGATCCCGCAAATCCGGATGCTGGCTGGGTTCGTGCGTCTCGGCGAGCAGGCCAACGGCCTGGGAAATCTCCGAGTGCATGTTACGTACCGCCCCGATCAGTTCCTCGCTCATGCCGTAGGTCGCGCGCAGTTGGAATTCGCGACTGGCATCATCGAGCACGTAGATGGCGCCGGCCTCGGTGCCGGAGAGCAGCGTCGCTTTGGTGACGATGGTGGCCAGGACAGTTTCGAGATCGAGCGTCGAATTCACCGCCCGGGTCACGTCACCGAGCGCGCGCAGCTCTCCGACCGAGCGACCGAGCTGATCGGTGCTTTGGCGCAGCTCGGTCAACAATCGCACGTTCTCGACTGCAGTGGCCGCCTGGTCGGCGAAGGTCTTGACCAAGGCGATCTGCTTATCCGTGAAGGGCCTGACCTCGCCGAGGCGAAAAATCAAGATGACGCCCAATAAGATGTCGGCTTTGAGGATAGGGACTGCGAGAACCGTGCGTAACCGCTCGATATCCTTCGCCCCGTACGAGTATTCCGGATCGGCCAAAACATCCGGAACGTGGATTGGACGGCGCTCGAGCGCGGCGCGCGCGGTGGCACTGTGCCGGCCAGGACGGATCGGATTTCGCGCCACAAAGTCCTTTTGTCCCGGAGAAGCGTTGAAGCCTGCCGCCATCTGCAGCACTTCGCCATCAAAGCGGAAGACGAATCCGCGGTCGGCGCCGCTCAGTCTACCCGTGATTTCGGCCAGGGTCTCGAACACCGCCTGCAGATCGGACGCCGAATAGCTGATGACCTCGAGCAACTTGGCGGTTGCCGTCTGCTGTTCTCGCGCCTCCGCAAGTTCGCGGGTAAGAGCGCTGACTTGCCGTTTCAGGGCGGCAAGGGTTGAACTGGCTTGTCGCGCGGCCGTTGGCGCGTTGTTGCGCTTGGGCCTCGTTGTGCTGCTGTGCTGTGTTTTCGGTGGTTTATGGGTTGGAGTGCGACGCCCTCTCACCGACCCCTCCCATGGGCTGACGACCCTACGCTACTACATCATTTAGGGCCGTTGTGCACCACGGCAAAGTCCGTCGCCGATTGGCAGCTTTGGGTCATTTTCGTCGTTTGAAGCACCCCGCAGCGACGTCCGCTATTACCCTGAACACCGACATCCGCTTGCGCTGCAATATCTGTCGCAACGGGCCATGAACCGACATTGGCGAGAAACGTCAAGGCCACAATGGGCGGCCTCGATTGAAATGCGTGAGGCCCGCTTGGTCCATCAGTAACGATAAATGCAGGCAGCTTTTGTCAATCTGCTTTGAACCCGATTGACTTGATTACTCGCTCCAGCCCGCTCCGCTCGGCCTCAACCAATAGCTGGAAAGCATCCGGCGTCGATTGGGTATCCGGCTCCATTCCCTGAGAGCGACAGGCGTCAAGCAGTGATGAATCGCTCATCGTTGTCCGCGTCGCCTACGCGATGCGGCTGACCACTGCGTCGGAGTTGCTTTACGGCGCGGGAACCTACCAGCGGGCATTGTTCTCGCTACAGAATTGGGCAATTCTTCAGCGAGCCTTGCGGAGGGACGTGCGATGCGATCACTCGCTGAAGCTTATCGTCTTCCTGTTGCTGATCACGATCAAGGAGCCGGCCATGGCCGAAAATCTTACGGTGAGCGACGAAACGCGTTCCGATGTCGCCGCCCTTGTAGCTGCTCAAGATGCTGCGTGGAATAGGGGCAGCGCCGAAGCGTTTGCCGCTCGAGCGCTGCCCGACATCGTATTCACCAACATCTTTGGCATGTTCTCAGTCGGCAAAGCGCCATTTCTCGCCCAGCATGAGCGCATCTTCTCGACGATATACAAGGGTACCACCAACCATCAGCAGATCCAGCACATCACGTTGGTCAAGCCGGACGTTGCGATCGTCGAAACGTTTGCGGTGGTGACGGGCGCGCCGCAAGCCCCCTCGGGCGTCCAGTTGATCGACGGTGCGTTACACGCCCGGCCGCAGCAGGTTCTGGTGCGGCGGGCGGACGGCTGGTGGATAGCGTCCTTTCACAACGTCGCCGTGAACCCGGCTTACGCCAGCGGGCCTCCACCAAAACTGTGAAGAACGTTGCGTCTACTCGATGATTGCTTCAGATCGGGTAGTGACCGCGCTCCGCCTCACCTTGCGCTGAATGTCCACAGGGCTTAGGGGCCGCGGATTGGACCCGTGCCAACTGCATAACCTACTCAGCAGTTGCTGACCGAACGACCGTTGAGGGTCAAACTGCGACATGGCTGCAAGTCTGCGCCACTTCCACTCCGCCCCGCAAAGCAGATATTCGTTAACGCGATTGGCACGTCAGTTGAGGGCTGTGGCGTTTGTCGCGCGCAAATCGTCAAATCAACGTGGGTCGAAATCGTCGCCGGTCAGCAGCTTGCCTACACTGGCAAATGCCCGGCCCATACGTAGCTGTCGCTAGTGCAAGAAGGTCAGGCCGAAAGCGATTAGGCCGACGAGCACGGCAGCAGCAAGAGCTAAGACGGTCCACCGAAGGTAATGGTGAGTGCTTTCCTCACGAAGCCGCTGCACTTCGGCCTCGTCGCCCAGCCAACGAAATGCTGGCTGCCCCTCAGCTTCGGCGCTCAGACTGCCGCGGTCGCGGTCCTCACCAACCCGCTCGAACTCGGCACGCCATGCAGCTTCCACCTCCGGCTCGGCCATCCAGCTGTGCCCTTTGTGAGACCTAGAAGCGTGCTTTAGTCCATACTCACAATTACACTACGCCATTCAATAAATGTCGTGGCTTGGTGGCCAGAAGTCGAATCATACTAGGCCTAGCGGCTTGACTTCCGTTCCCGATATGTTCTCATAGGGAATGAGCGTGATCTTCGAGATCAATCGAGACTTCCCGTACCAAGTTGAGCTGTCTTTCGACCAGCTCGCGATGGAGGTGCTCGCGTGGCTCGATGATCGCTCTTTTGAGTGGGACATGTACGTCGACTTGCCGACGAGCGCGGTTTGCTACTGCTTTCGCACGCTGGCAGACGCAACGACGTTTAAGCGGCGGTTCGTGCATGCGACGCAAAGGCGAGCTGTCGTCGGCAGCAATTGATCACAGCTGGCCGCACCAAGTCGTGCTGCCGGCGCGTATGTGCGAGCGCGGCGGCTACAACGAGCTACACGAGTTCTGTCGAGACCTGACGCTCTGCTCACGAGGCCATGCGCTATACAACGACGGCCAGTGGTTTCACGTCTATTGCTTCAAGGAGGTGGTGGACATGCAAAAGTTCATGGAGAGATTTGGCGGCGAGAAGTTCGATCCTGCCGAGCGCGGCAGCGGCACCAATTGGGCGAAGTGGAAGAAAGGCAATAAATAGCTGAAGGTCGTGCTGCTGTCACGTCCGGCCAGACGACCATCATTTGCAGAGAGAAGGAGAAGCGGCGAACGACCTCACAGCCACAACAGCAATACCCAAACTAACAACACTATAGCCGCGTGAGACGCAACGACGCCAACAGAAATACGACAACGGGTGAGGGTGGGGGCTACGCCCCTGCCGGGCGGCCTGTATCCGCTGTCCAACGCATATCTATCCAACAGATGGCCAATCAGGAGATTTCGGCGCGGATCTCTCTACGAGCGCAATTATTTCTTCTCGACGCTTTGCATCAGGTATTCGGCGGAACGCTCTGTATAGCCGCCAGCCTTCTTCTGAACTGACCGCTCGTTGCTCGCACTTGTGTACTCCGCGCCACTCAGCCAGATCGACGACGCCGCCCAACACAATTTGCTCCTACACCGGGAGTCCAAAGCTAAGCACAGAAAGCTTACGCGAGGCGGCGCCTCCCATGGTCAATTTAACTAAAAATGCTTGTATCGACCGCGTGCGCCACGAGGTCGAAGCCAAGAGTTTCACTAGCGGGATACAGCGGCCTTCAGTTCGGTCGCGGAGGCTATCCAAGCCTGGTGGCTCAGTTATGCGATCTCTTCAAACCACCGAGACTCTCGATCAGGAATGCTTGCGGATCAATAGCGCGGCGCCGACAGGTGAGCGCCGGCGTGCGACGAACGAAACGCGTTGGGCCGAAGAATAAGCGGCACGCCAGGTGGCGAGTAGAAGAACGCACGAGGCGAGTCTGCGACGCTGAACGTCTCGCCCGTCGGTTTTCGGATGCCAGCAGGCGCGCCACCGCCAGAGACGGCGCCTCCTGATCAATTCCATATGGCGCGGCTTTCAGCCCTTTCAGAACGATTAGCCCCAGCCAAGCCGATCAACGCCAGATTAGGTGTGTACTTATGAATCCTGCTCAATATCCGCTTCGCTCCGAAAGCGACCGAATTGTTGCGTCGCCGCGAAATGACGTAACGGGCCAGTAGGCGACATCGGGGCGCAGGCCGTGGCCCCGCCCACCGCCCTCGTCCCCGAGAGCGGTCAAGCAGCGCGTTCATGTCTGCTGCGCGTCTTAGGCCTTGAGGCGCACTCCGGTGTACCCCTTGACTTGCGCGCCCGTTGCGCCGCGTCGGAGGCCTTTAACGCGGTCGCCGCCCCACTCGCGGAGTCGCCGGAAGAAGGTCACGCCCGTAACATCCTTTGGCATTTCCTTCCGCCGACCCCACAGGTAATACGCCTCGAGCAGCTCGGTCGAGGATGTCCAGGCCGATGGGTCGAGAACAAGGTGCTCGACGGCGAAGCCGGAAAAGCTGTCCGTCAAATCTCCAGTCGCGGTGAGCAGATTGTGTGGCCTATGGGTCATGGCTTCCCGCTTATTCGACTAATTCTCCGCCGATTCGGACGCATAGCCCACAGATGCGTCGTCAAACTGCGCCACGGTGACATGGGCAAAAAATGACCCGGCCGAATTTCGTTGGGGTCGCGGCCAAGCCAAAGGTAAGAGGCCGTGTGGTTCAACACCAGTCGTCATCGCTGTCTCGAGTGATACTTCTGCTCTAGCTCTGAACTCGGATATCCGCCCATGTAAGGCGATCGCTGCAGCCGAAACACAGAGATCGTGATGCAAAGCCGACGACATTTCCAATACGCTGGGTGCAGAGCTCGACCGGCGGAACAATGCTGGCGCGCACCATTTTGGCGATCAGTCCAACAAACGACTACTACATGCCCAATTGATGCCTAATCGGAGCCCCACTAACCGCGCTCACTCTGTCTTATGCGCCATCAAACAAGCAGTAGGGGATTTGCCTACATCGAAGAGCAGTTCAAGGAATGTAACGGCCGCATTGAACTTCAGCGTCGGATTGTGGAACAGCTTCACGCCATCGACGCCGATACGACTCAAGCCGAAGCCTCGTTGAACAGCTTGATGGAGGATCAAGCGACGAAGTCGCGTATCTTGGCCTACCTGAAAAAATGGGCGGGTAAGGATGCAAACTGACGTCGGATCCGACAAATGTCTTGGTTTGCGGTCGCGTCTAGGCAATTAGGCCATTATCGCGCGAACCCGGAGGGCTGGTCGCGGCTATGCCGAGATCAGCTGGGCGCTTCTAGCTGAGATCAATCTCTCGTGGCGCCAGGGCATACTCGGCCAGAGGTCTGCCGCCATAACGCTCGACCAATGATTTGAAAGCCGCATTTGCAACCGGCTCTGATCCTTCAAAGCGGCTAAGTACCAATCGGTCGAGTTCAAGATTGTCCGGCCCAATGTGGGCAATCACATCAATCGTTGTGGTCCCAGCAACAAACGTTCGCATGTTTATTCCCCAGCACTTGTCCCCAGCGTGAGCCTTAACGCTCAGCTTCTGACACGGTTCCATCCTAGCTCCCGCCAGCCGGGCGACGGGTTTAGCGCCTGAGCGCACTTATGGAAGTCCGGCGCATATGTTTTTTGTGGCCGAAACGCCACAGTCCCAGCCAAAAGCGCCTCCTCGGTGGAAAACCCTGAGCCCGGCCACAAAGAGCGCTATGAGCGCGGTTAGGCTGTCAAGTTAAGGTACATAAGTGGAGGCGTAAAATGAACGTGCACTCGGGCAGCGCTGACTACGAGTTCGATTCTGTGGTGCCCTTTGCACCCAAAAACGCTGTTTCTGACGACGCCGATCAACTCGATAAGGCGGGGCAGACCATCTTGAAATTGCTTCACAAGGCCGCCGGCGTGGCCGAGGAGAACAGCAGGCACGCGCTGGACATGGCGCAGAAGCTTTCGCATCAGCTACGCGCGGCCGAAGATCGGATCGCGGAGTTGGAGGCTGAGGTTGAGCTTTACCGAGATAAGGCGGATCGCGCCGAACAGTGGCTCCACAAAGTTTATACTGAAATTGAGGAGCGGTTCATTCGGCAGCCAACGGAAAAGCGCCGCGCAATGTTCGCTTCAGCTGGCCGGCGCGCATAGAGTCACTAGCCACCGCTTATTCCCACGCCACGCTCTTCGAGAAGGTGGCGAGCCTCGTCACTGAGTTGGAGTTTTGTAGGGTCGTTTTTGGCCGGCCCGACGAGTCTCTTGGCTATTAGCTGCTCGAAGACAGTCTTCTTGTGCGATTTCAGATTCGCGCCATGTCCCTCTAGTAAATCGCAAAGGACTGCTATTTCGAGATCGGAGAGATCTTCTGCCATGACAGAGGTCCTCTGATATGCTCCTCGCCCGTCTCCTAAAAGCGCCAGCAAGCCCATCGCCTGCGCTCGGCAGGCGAAGCCCCGCTTGGTTCGACGAGAGCGGGCATCTTCGTCATTTAGTAGACGTATTACCGCTCGTGTTCCAGCTGTCGAAGCCCTGCATCGAATAACGGATTGTCAGTCGGGCTCGTGGAGCTTTCTTTCGCGTGCGTGCTATATGGTCGCGCATTTGTGTCGCAATGTCTGTCGCTGTTTGATCATTAGTGTCAGTAAATTTCATCGCTAAGGTCATTCGAATCATTTCCAAGGCTCGTTCGGTGTCACCTGACAGCGGTGTTTCAACATCGGATGACGGCGCTAACGTAACCGAGTTAGTGGCGACCGGCTCGTCGAGTGAAGTGGTCAACGACGCCGCAGCGCCGCTCGCACTCGGCTCGTCGGAGCACGTGGTTAGGGGTGTTAAGTCCGCCGAAACGGGCTCATCGAGTGAACGCGCTAACGAAGTAGATCGAGTGTCGGTCGTCTCACGGGACGAATCTGTTAGCGTAATAGGGTCAACGGCCATAACCGGCTCGTCGCGTGAAGTCGCTGGTACGGTCTGGCCCTCAGCGGCTTTGGTTGACGTTGATAATGCTCCGGGGTCTTTCGCGATCGCCCAATGAAATGACGGCTCCGCCGAGTCTGAGGTGGCCTCGTCCGGCGGAGTTAGTGGGGGTGTGATAGCATCAGGTTGCGGGAATAGCTCGTCAGCAATCCACGACACCCCGACGAAATGGCCTGCCAAAGAAATATGGCCAATGGTACTTCCGCTCTCAAGTTCGAGAAGATTGCCGGTGTTTGGGTTGTAGTTACAACGCTTGTTGCCCAACAAATCGAACGCTGCCGCGTCCTCAATGTAGCCAATCCTTTGATTATCAATTTTGGCGCTGAAAATCGGACTACGTTCGGCCATTTACCTTCCCCTATAAAGGATCACAGCGAAAATACAGGACTTGCCAAGTGGCAATCCCGTGCTGGCGGCGTTTTAAGCACACCGTAGTCCATTAGAGTGCTGGGCGGCCCTGCAATGTCGCCTTTGGGTCTAAACGCTTCTCTAATCGGCCATTCAGGGTCAAGCGCTTTCAGACCAACCACCACCACAGCAGTGTCGATGTCGCTCACGGGCTCGTGCTTCTCTTCGGAATCGGCACCAGGCCCTTGTATGGGGCTTTTTTAGTCAAGAGGTTTAGGTAGGGCCGCGCATGTTTTGTCCTTTGTTAGTTTCTTGTTCGATCTGAAAGCCGTTTCTTCGTCTCGATCCGAGCTTCGATCACGCCGGCGCGCCGAAAGCGGTCAAGGTTGCCCAACCTCGCAGCATGCTCCGCCCTTGCCAGGCCGCACCTTGACGGGTGCGAGCACGATGGCACCGCTTGGTGCGGTCGGAATGACGATCAGAGGGGAGCCCGCCTTCGGGCGCGGTTCAAATCGCGCCACAACCTTGTATCCGGTAGGTCTAAGGACCTGAACCATGATGCAGTCATGCGCATCGGCAGCGAAGCTCCGAAGCGGCGGACCCATTCTTCCAATCGGCATGAAAGCCAAGGGCCATGTCGGGATTCCGCCACCTCGAACCATCATCGGCGCCCGTCACAAGCAAACCGACAAGACGGAAACTGTCGAGGTACTTTCAGCATCCTCCATTCATTGTGCGGGACGCAAAACGACGCCGTCCGGTACAACGCCCTCCCGAACGAGCCGCCACAGAGCGATCAGAAGCTTGCGTGCCAAGGCCACGATCATGGTCTTGCGAGTGCCGCGGGCGTTCTCCGTGCGGGCTCGAAACCACTGCGCCAAAGCGCTGTTCTTCTGGAACATGAGCAACCGCCACGCCAATTAAATCATGCCTCGTCGAACCCGAGCATTGCCCGAACGGGCCAGCCCTTTCTCCCGGCATTTCCTCCCGCTCTCGTCGGGCGAGCCAGTGAGGCCGGCATAACGCGCTACGGCCCGTCGGTCGCGCATGTTTCGCGACAGCACCTCCTGCACCAGCATGTCGGCCGTCTCGGTACCGACCCCGATCACGCGCGCCAGCAAGCACACCATGGCATGTGGTCCATCGCTGGGCGTCTGCTCGAGACGCTCCAGGCGTGCCTCCTCGATCTGCCGGATCTGAGTACTGACCAGCCGCCGGCGCTCCATGTCGCGACGTAGCTCAGCCAACGTGTTCGGCGGGATCGGCTCGCCCTCAGGGGTGCGCAAATCTTTGAGGCGCCCGGCGGCCTTTTTCAGCTTGGGATTGAAGCCGCGGATGCCGAGCCGGATCAACGCCGCCTTCATTCGATTGATGATCCGATTTTGCTCTCCGACGAGGCTCTCACGCTCGCGGTTGGGCCGCTTGGCATCTTCGTCCTTGGCTGTCGGGATCGCCACCATCTTACAGTGATCACGCTCGCCCCGCAGCCAGCCGAGAAAGGCGCGTTTGAGCAGCTCGGAGTCGAGACGGTCAGTCTTTGCTCGCCGATGCTCGCGCGACACCGCCACACTCGCGGCGTGAATGACGTAGGCGTCGACGCTGCGCGCCTTGAGCCAACGTGCCAACCAGAAGCCGTCACGGCCGGCCTCGAAGGCGACTACAATGCGCTCGATCCTGCGTCCCGCTTTCTCCGCTTCTTCCCGCCATCGATGCAGCAGCTTTAGCAATGCACACTCGTCGACCGCGAGCTTCTTAACCGGCTGGCGCTCGACGCCAGGCACAATACCGGCAACGAGCCAGCTCGACAGGCTCATCTCAATGACTGCGATCAACGTGCCGTCCGGTTGCAGGGCGGTGAGGGATCGACTCAGGTCGTTCAACTTCTGCATGGGGCGCTCCATCGGTTCACATCAGCAACGATGGATGCAATATCCTCGCCGCCGCCCATAGCATCTTCCATCATGGGAGTCGAAGACGAGGCGGAACAATCTACCGAGCGGCCTTGCTGTAACGAACGGCAGGTCCAAGCGATTGGGCGAACTCACCTCATCCATCGTCCCGCGAGGGACATCATTCCACCGCAGGGTGGAGCTCGAGTTTCCTCCTATCGGATGTGATCCTGCAGGGTTTTCACGCTGCTACGGCCTGTTCCCTGGTCCATCGGAACTCGGTGCCGTCAACCCAAATGCGGTGCAGGATCACGGCCAAGCGGCGTGCCAGAGCCACGATCGCCTTTTTCATGCCGCGGCGCCTGGCGATCTGCATCGCCCAGGCCTTGAGCCACGACCACTTGTTGGTGCGGGTCAGCATGACCTGGGCCGCTTCGTAGAGCATCGTCCGCATCATCTCATCTCCGCAGCGTGATATTCTGCCGCTCCAATCGATCTCGCCGGATTGATACTTGGAACACGTCAGTCCAAATACCGCGCCGACTGACTTGGATTTTCGGAACCGAGCAGGCACATCGACGGTGGCACGATAGGTCAGCGCCACCACCGGACCGACACCGGGGGTCGTCATCAAGCGCCGGCACACCTCATCATCCCGGACGATGGCCAGTAAACGGCGATGCAGGATGACGATCTGTTCGCGCAGCGTCCGCCGGACAACGAGCATTGGTTCGACCAACTCGGCCAGGTCGGGAAGGTTCTCGACCAGGTCTTTGATGCGGGCCTCGAACTTCGTCTTCCCGGCGATGCCGACCTTGAGACCGAAGTTGCGTAAAGTACCCCGTAGATCGTTCTCGATGGCGATGGCCTTCGACTGAAGCAACTTGCGATGGGTCAGCATCATCCGCAGTTTCTGGCTGCGTAGCGTCTTCACATGCACCGGGCGGTAAAGCCCCACCCGCATCATCTGCGCGATGCCGCGCGCATCGTTGCGGTCCGTCTTGTTGATCTGTGCCTTCAGCACCGCCCGCATGTGCCGCGTCTCAACACAGACCACCGGCAACTCTGCTTCGGCCAGAGCGCTGAACAGCCATTGCGAAAGTGGCCCGGCTTCCAATCCAATTCGCTTGAAGTGATAGGAGGGGTTCTTCAGTGCCGTCAGCAACGCTTCAGGTTCGCTCGCAACCTTCACTTCCCGAACGATCCTGCCCGTGTCATCCACAATGCAGACGCTGGTCTCCTTGACCGATACGTCCAGTCCGGCAAAATGGTCCATGCTGCGCTTCTCCTTCTGATGCTTGAGGCCCGTAACCACGGTGACCTCGTTCACCATCAGCCTGAAGCGCAGCACCCAAAATCTTCAGCTATCCACAAGCTCGCCGGCCGATTACCCCATCTACCGAAACGCGATGTCCGCGTTGCGTCCGTTCATCCCTCAATTTCAGACATAGTTGTTGCGGAGTTGCGAGCGTCGAAAACGATAACGATGACGGCTTGCCAAACGCTCGCCCGAACGCTTCCAGCGAGTTCCCTCCGCAACCAGCTATCCCACAACGTGATTTTCTCTGCCGCCCTTCGGCAACATCTGCAAATTCACCAACCGCCCGTAGGTTCATCGGCGTGTTCTCTGTCAGTGATGCCGGATATTAGCGCAATCGCGACGCCCTTTGGAATGTCCAAGGTATCTGGGCCGCGGCGCTGCCCGGCAAGGTTGTCACCGATAATATGGGCCGATTGCACTGTGCCGACGGACCGGCATTCGAATGGCTGGACGACATCCGCGGCTTCTATTGGCACGGCGTCGAACGGTATCCAATGTTAAACCGAACCATCAGGTTGACCCGATGAGACAGAATGTTGGCGGACCGCACCAATAGGTCTGTTCAGTGGCCTTCGAGACGGAGCCAGCGCGAAAGTTCTGTGACCTCACCACGTAGAAAACGGACTTCCAAAATTCGAGCGCGAATAGGGCGACCACCGGCTAGGACGATCATATCCGAACTCAAATTGTGGAACGTGCCGTCGGTGCTTGATGCCTCCTTGCGGCTCGCCGCTCATAAGGATCACAAATTCAGTGCCGCGGCCGGTCTCGGAGCTTAGCCCTTCATCCGAGATGATGAGCGATGTTCGTGGAGACACCATTCCAGCGATCTGATCGAGTGTGTCTTTGGGAATTGCTATGCGATCAAGCGCCTCTTTGGCGCTTGGTGGATCCGTTAATGGGCCGCCATCCGAATGTCGACCAACCAGGGAGACCACGCTCCATTGCATATCCCCATTAGGGTTGCTCCCCAGGGCGGTGAAAACATGGGTACCAATCGGAAGATCAGGATCTCGGATTGCAAGCGGTATCTCCAGTATGGGCTGAAAGGCCTGCCGGACATAAAGGCGTTGAGTCTTGCGGCTAATAAAGACTGATACTGGCTCAAGGCCACGCGCTGCTTTCCGCGCTGCCTCGGCCGCCTCGACGCGCGCGGTCTCGGCTGCGGCAGCTGCTTCGCGCGCAGCCGCCAAGGCATCGCGCTTTGGCTGCAGCTCAGCTTCCGCGGCGGTCAATTGGACCTCGAGCTCCGCGACCTTTGCGGCTGCCTTCGCCTTACCTTCTTCGGCCCGTTCCTTCGCCTCGATCAACTCTGCAGCAACAATCGCACGCTCCGCGGCGGCCAACTGAGCCTCCGATCTGAGCTTGAGATTCCTTTTGGTGCGCACCGGCACCATCGCTTGCGCGACTTCTCGAAACGCCGCAATGGCAGCTAGTCTCGCCTGATCGGCTTTGCTGGCCGCCTCGTCAGCCTCCGCGGCTCTGGCGACAGCAGCAGCATCGGCATCTGGCTTGGGCTGAAACAGAGCCGGATGGACAATCGAAACAGGAGCCACGTCGTTTGGCGCTACAATCACGCGCATGCCTAGCTTGGTCGCATCGAATAGGCGCTCGGCAAAGTCATAAGGCATTCGGACGCAGCCATGCGACGCCGGATATCCCGGCAGCCGGCCGCCATGCAGAGCGATGCCTGACCAAGTGAGGCGTTGCATGTGGGGCATGTAGGCATCGTCATAGAGATTCGAGTAGTGCTCGGCGTCCTTCTGAATGATGCTGAAGATACCGGCCGGCGTTTCGCGGCCAGCCTGACCACTGGAGACCGGGGCTTGCAGGATCCAGCCATTGGCATCGTACACAATGATCTTCTGGCTCTGTAGTGAGACGATTGCCAGAATTGACTCGCCGACGGTGCGGGCCTCAAAGGACGCCGCCGCTCGTTCGTTGTAGCCGCCCGCTGCGTTGGCAAGATTACCCGCCAGCGTCAGAGCAGCTAAAAGGGCAATGATGAGACTCGGGTACCGAGACGATAGCCGCTCGCGCTTATCGACAAAACATGACGCCATATAATCCCCCGACCGAACCGCTGCCGAACGCCAGCGGAACTATACCCGCATTCGGCCACCAACTCCCCCCCAGCGGAACACTGTCGGACTGGGTGCCAGCCCCGCAGCGCAGCAATGAGAAATTCTCGACATACCGATCAACAAACTTCTCCCGGTACTCATCAAGTGCTGCTTGACCGTGTATCTCCCAGTGATAGCCACTGCGGAGCGAACTGGAGCCGGACCGTGCTCAACACGCAACTGATTGATAGGTCATCATCGTTGCGGCAGTGGCATGGAACCATCCCCTCTACGCCCACAATTGCGACGCATTGCGATCAAATTTTGTAGGGATATTTTCGAGAGATCAGTAGGCGTCGAGGGGGTCATGTCAGGAGAAATCCCAAGATCGTTCGGAACGATTGGTCTTGTTGCTGCGCTTGTCATGTCAGGCGTGGGCGCTACGGTGCCTGCACGCGCGGAAGATTGTCTTGCTGCACCGAATTCTCCCGCACCACAGGGCACCCACTGGTACTACCGATTGGATTGGGCAACTCAACGCAAGTGCTGGTACACACGTGCGCCCGCCCAGCCGGTGCAACAAGCCGCTGCGCCGGCTAGATTGGCTCAGGTTACACCGTTGCATTCGATACCAGCTCCGTCCGGGCCAATACCTGCCACCGACGGTGGTCCGATGTCACTAAGCCCTGGCGATAGCGCTCCGCCCTCGCCGCACGTCAAAATACTTGCCGTCAAGCCAACGTCTGCGCAGGGGATTACCGCGACCGCGAACAAACTTGCCGAGCGAGACGCACAGGAAGGAAATACCGCGCCGTCTATGATAGAGGCACCCGCTCTGCAAGCAAGCATGTCGTCGCAAACTAGCGCTCAGGCGGCTGGGCCGGCGTCTGTCCCGCCCGTGACGTGGCCAGATGCCCCGCCGGCGGTTGCTGCGGTTCATGCACAAGTCCCCCTGGCAATCCCGACCGATGCCCCCACGGATGAAGTGTCCGTCGATGCAGAGACAATTGCCCGGGGCGGTAAGCCGACCAACAACACCGGGATGCCGATGATAATATTTCCTATTCTCGCGCTTGGGCTGACGGCGGTCGGCATTTTGTCCATGAAAATTGCCGCTGCGCGTCGCAGGCGGATCGTCACAGATCACGCCGAGCCCGACGGGGTTTACGATCAACGCCAGCATGAATGGCGCGACAATCACGACCAACTCGGATCAGTCCATGAACGGCGGGAGTACCAATCACTTATATCGGCCATAAGCGACACATTCCGAGCCGAGGACGGCGCCGACCAGATCACCCACCAGATCAGCAAGCGCAGAGATAAGTTGGCGCAGCTGCACCAGCATCTCGACCGGTTGCTGCAATCGCCCGCGGCGGCCTAATGCTCAAGAAGCGATCATCACTACGGTCGCGAGGAAAGGAAGTTTGCCAATACGCTGAGCTAAGTGGGGTGTTCTTCGCTCGCAACTATTCGTTTAGTTTGAAGCCGGCACGCTAAGCATTCAAAGGTGCGGATTTCTAAACCCTCGAACGGATAAGGCGTCCGTCGAATCAAACGCGCATTGTCGTCGCACTCGCTGCAGCGAATCGGTGCAACAAATTTCTGATCCTCTGCAAGTAAGGAATGCTCGTTCATAACAGCCGCCCCACCTACAGCGCCAGTGCGGAGCATGCCCGCCATCATCGGCGCCCGCCCTGCACTCCGCCGTCTCGGCCCCGGCCGAATAGGTGGCTATGCTCCGCCGAGAAGGTGGCGAGGAAAGGGCCGACAGCATGCGTGCGCTGCTTTTTTTGCTGTTGATCACCCGGTGACCTTTCCAGCCAGGCCGGTATCCCATTTTCGCCCGACTTAGCGGGACTAACTGCGAACACCTGGGCCCTAACGGTTGGTGCGCCTACTTCGGTGGAGCGTGCGCGGCCTGCTGCTCAATTCTCAACGGATCGTCGGCCCATCATCGACCCAGCCTAGGGAAGCTCAGTATGGACCCTTGTCAGGTGTAGCCTAGCCGCACCACACCGAGCCAAAAAACACCAGCGTAGAATTGATGGGAGGGCCTGCTGTGTACCGAAGCCGTGGGCCTGACTCAACGTTTCGCTAATCGACGAGCTTGAAATACTTCGTAGCTCCCGTGGAGGGCCCTTCACCACCGACGCTGTCAACCGCCTTATCAAGGGCATAGGCGCACGCACGCTGCGGCGGGGCCGGTTCCGAATGCCGGCCAAATGAGCGACGCCCGGGCAAATGTGATAAGAGATGGTGACCCGGGTTTACGCCGCCCACAACCACTGGGAGGAAAACCGTCATGCTGGCATTCTGTAGCGGTCCTAGCGAAATCTCGCTACTACTTGGGCCGTCTGACGCCAGGTGGCTCAGCGAGGAAATGTCGTTTCTGTCCGAGCTTTATCGCAGCAAGGCCAATAGCAGCGAGCATCAGTTCGGTGCAGACGACAACGCAGCCTTAGCGTCGTTCTGGGAAACGGCGCTCAAATGCCAACAGCTCTCGGTCGCGCTACAACACGCCGTCAGCCGCGGCCAGCGCTGGGAGGACAATGGCCGCGATCAGCGCGTCGTTGCTTTGCCGGCCACCGATCCGCCGCAACAAGCTTTAGCTTCACCCAATTCCGCAACCTCCTCCAGCTCAGCCAAACGTCAGACCCGGCCAAAGCGCGCGCGGCGAGCGGCTAAGCCGCGCACGGCGAAGAAGAAAAACTAGAGAGTTGAGACTTTGCCCACAAGTCAGGCCTATTTTCCAACTCGGCCGCCTGACTCAATACCGCGTGCTTGCCTGGAATGGACTGTAGGCGATGTGGACTTTGGTACTCGTCACATTTGTCGTGAGCGGGACATCGACGGGAGGCGTCGCGACAACGACTTCGTTTCTGGATTTCCCCAGCCAATCCAAATGTCGGGCTGCGGCAGACGCTGTGGCTGGAGCCGACCAGATAACTCCCAGTCGTGGCAGCCGTCCCAACATATCGCCTTCAGCGACCTATCGGATTGTGGCTTACTGCGTAGAGCATTGATGCTGAAACAAAAAAGCCGGGCGGGGCGACCTTGATATCCAGGGAAATTCAGGATCGGACACCATCTAAAATCCTGGTTCCTGAGTTTTGAGTCATACGTCCAAAGGTTCACGCTGCCATGAACGCGGTCGGAGGAGCGCATTGAATGTCTAAGAAAACAAAGGAAGTTCGGAAGGCGGCCAAAAAAGCAAAGAAAACAGCAAAAAAGGCCAGAAAGGACGACGATAAAGTCGATACGTCGAGTGTGCCGCCAAAGTCTCCGTTTTCAACGTAGTCATGGGCAGCCCGCAGCCCGTGCCAACCATCGCGGCGTCCCGGTGGTGCTTTGGGGTCGGTCGGCGCCGCTTCGTAGCCCCATTCGAGCCGATAATAGTTGATCAGGCGTTCGAAAAAAACCGTCGCCCAAATATGCATCGAGGCAGGCATAGTTTTTGTAAGGCGCGTCGTGTGACTTGCAGTTGTGCAGCGGCTTCTTTTTAATGTCCGCTGGATTTGCCGAAGCCGCCGTGGCAAACCGCCTACTAGCCGGTCGACGAACTTCGCCGACGTCGGCTATCGCTTCACTCATCAAAATCTCACTTCTTCATGAGTCGCCGCAACTCGGCGCTTCGTGTTTGATACACGGTTCATTTGCCTAGGTCTTTCTCCAGCTCGCTGTGAACTGATAAGGAAATAGACATTTCCTTATCCGTTGAAAATCCGAGCAAAACTAACTGTTGCAGCCGCATCGCATTCGTTATTAGATCACAAGCAACTTTTTGTTGTTTGGATGGCTCGTTGCGCGACGTGCAGCTGCTGGCAGGTCATCAATCGATTCAGACGACGCAGCGATACACTGACGGCAATAGCGACGCACAAGGTAAGCTCGTTTCGCTGATTTGACGTGCGATCGCGCCAGGGCATGGAAAGTCGCCAAAAGCACTTTATCTGTTGGAGGGATACATTATCTTGAGCCTTGAAAAGCAAGATCAGTCTTCAAATTCCAGCTCAGCGTACGCGGTTCAACTCGTTCATGCAGTCTGCTGTCTTAGCGGCTCGCCTTCGTATCTAGACGATTTACGTACCGATCTGTCTGACCGAGACATTGTCCGGGCCATCAAAGATCACGACACGTCGGTTCTTTTTGACTTTCTAACTGAAGCGTTGAGCTTTCAGGGAATTTCCGACGCGATCGCAGCCAATTACATCGCGCAACATGGCAATGTCCACTGGTCGGAAATCGCCGACGCGCTGTCGCAAGCGCCGTCATGCTCGAAGCTGGGCGGATACTGGCGCTTCTACGATTGCCGCTTTGGGAAAGGAGCGATGTCGTGTTCGGAACCGAGCCACATCGATACCTGTCCCTTGACCCGCCTTCCGCTGCGCAATGGCCACCTCAATCAAATGGCGTATAGCCTGTTCTTTTTTTTGCGGGACATTGCTGATGGCGATTTTGTTGCCTGGATCGAGCAACAGCTTACGGCGGTAGATGAGCGCTCAACTGATCGGCTCAGCAAGCTTTGCGAGGCAATCGTCGGACCGTTGCGCAACGTGTATGGCGTATCCGACAAGACGCTGGCGATTGCCTTGTCGCCATTATTGATGGCGGTCGGACGGCGAAAGCCATGCTGGTTTGAGGTCGGCGTCAGCCTGATCGCGGTCGACACCCTGGTTCATAACTTTCTGCATCGAACCGGCATCCTACGGAAATTCGCCGCCGAGCACTCTTACGGCGACAAGTGCTACGGGCAACTCGGATGCGGTTCCATCATCAGGCTGATTGCCACGCGCATTGATGCGCGAGAGTTCAATCCGACATTCCCTCCCGTATTCCCCCGCTTTGTTCAGCACGCCATTTGGCGCTACTGCGCGGCGAGCGGCCTTGACGTATGCAACGGCAATCGCATCGACGATGGCGTCCGTTGCGAGAACGCGCATTGCCAGCTGTTTGCACGATGCGATCGAATGGCTCTGAATTCGCACTCGTCGAAAAACTTAGTTAATTCAACTGCTTAGCTACTACTTGACTACCCTCATAAGTTGTATTAGCATAATAGTGCAGCTTTTGACAAAGCAAGCTGCATCCGCCGCGGTGGATCGCGGTCTGGCCGGCATTGGCGGCTGATTGCGAGCGCGACCGCATACCCAGGGACCCGTGATGGGTCCCTTTTTAATTCCAAGGAGCCAGTATCATGACCAAAGCCAATGCCTCAACGCTGACGTCGCTATACCCGGCGCCGGTGATCCTGTTCGGCATCGACGACCGCGGCAAACCGAAAGCAGCACGATTTCGAAAGGATCATGCCAGTCTAGCCGTCAAGGCCGCGAGCCAATTGCAATTGCAGGTTCTTGCCAACGATAATCCGAAAATCGCCGAGATCGCCGCACGGCTGCCGGTCGGCCGCGTTCACGCAACAGGCCGCGCCTTCGTGCCGTTCATTCGACGCGACCTATACGACAAGCTGCTTGCAGTGGCCTCAAATGGCAAAAGCCATGCGCCAACACCCACAGTAACTGCTTCGACTGCACGCCCGCCATCGCCAGCTTCGAGTGGATCTAGCCCAAACCTCCCCGAGAGTTGGGATAAGATCGGCATTGGCGATCTAGTCGTTGCACAGGAAAGTCCTGAGGACGGCTGGTACGCGGCAATCGTCATTGAAGCCAATGGCGACATGTTTACGTTGCGTTGGCGCGATTACCCGCGTGAGCGCCGGATCGTACGTCACCGCGGCAGGCTTGGCCTACTCTATCCCGGCGCCGGACCTGCGCCCGAGTCAGAAAAATTACCGAAGCCAATTGCCATCGCCGCGCAGAACAAGCCCTCGCCTACTCAGACTACAGCCGCTCCGCAAATGCTTCCGAAGAGTTGGTCCGAGATCAATGTCGGTCACCTCGTGTTGGCACAGAGTGACGGACCGTGGCTGGATTACTGGGAAGCAGTTTCGATCGATACTTCCGGTGACATAGTGAAGTTACGCTGGCGCGACAAAAAGAACTTGGCACCAATCACGCGAGCGCGGTTTAACTTGGTTCTGATCCCTCCAGAAGCCGCGTGACCTTAGACGTCGGCCAAAGTCAGCAAATCAGCAAAATTGTGCGCTGGCCTGCACTTGTTCGATGGCCGTGCTGGCAAATCTGCAGGCCAGCCCACAGTCCCCACACTTCGTCAAAACGATTGTCACGAGCCGCCCAAAAGACGGAAGGCAGCGCGACCTCGTTCCCTTTTAGGAGAAAACAATGACTACAAAGACCGAAGTAATCCGGGATCTCAACGATCGTCTACGGCAGGACTTTAGCACTGGGCGCGCGGTGATCACGACCGGAGTCGCTGCGCTCGGTGCAGAAGCCGTGGCACGCATCGTCAAAACGATCACTGTCTATGACGATTTCTGCCATGCCAATGACCCGTACGAAGAGCACGACTTCGGCTCATTCGAAGCCGACGGACAAGTCATCTTTTTCAAGATTGACTACTACGACAACGGGTTCAGCTCACGTTCACCTGATCCGGGCGATCCATCAGTTACCGAGCGCGTTATCACTATCATGTTGGCCGAAGAATATTAGCCGACCATGATGGCCCCCGCGCAATGGACAATGTCGCCATTTGCCAATCGCGTCTTGACCGCGATCCGGGTGAAGGAAGAACTGTCTGCGCCTGCGGTCATTTTTGTGACCAGATCCGACGTTCCGCCATCTCCTGCTGCAAGTTTTTTCATCGATCTCATCAAACGCGCCGCGGGCCATATCGGATCGAAAAAAGAGCACAGGCCGTAGTACAGAAATCTGGGCCGGGTCCTGTCGAAGCCCTCAAAGCTCTATTCCTGCGTCGTTTTCGCCAAGCCGATCATTTCCGCTTTGTCTTTTTCTTTGGATTACGAGTTGCCGCGAGACCTAAACGGTCCAAAACGTCTGCGAAACGCTTTCGTTTGACCTTCAAACGAACTCGTTTGTTCAATTTGGTCAATATGTCAGCTGGGACCAGAACGCGCCCGGTGTGAACCGAATTGAGGAATCTAGCCGCGTCAAGAAGGGGAAGCCCAGATATCGATACGTCAACATACGCGTTTAACCCGAGCGTCAGGCCCCCACCAAACGCCGCTCCGTAACAATGACATTCACATTGATCGGGGGAGTCGCTAATGGCAATGCATCCGCAGCCCTTATTACCGCCGCATTCGCAGCTGCAATTCCCAGCACCGCAGTTGGACATTGTTTGCTCCTGATTTTTGCAACGCATTCCAACCTTTTCGATCCGAAAGGGTCACGAATTCGAAGCATGAAATACGTTGCGACGGCCTTAACGCGCCTCCAACAAATGAAACTGCTCATCGGATTGCGCGAGGAATAGCGAGCTATATTCAGCTAAATGGACCTGAACTGACTGGCTTGGCCAGATTGGGCTTGGTTCGAGTACGTCTGTAAACAAATCGTCCAGGGTTTAATTAGGCAATCCGGACTTCGGCAGCGGCGGCAAATTCGAGCATACGGGCACGCTAGCTGGCGATGATTTGGTGCGATCCGCTTTCGACCGTCGATCGAACGCGGATCAATTGATATGGACGAGAGCGCCGCCATCGACCGGCAACGCAGCGCCAGTAATGAAATTCGCCTCGTCGGACGCCAGAAAGAGCGCCGCGTTTGCGACGTCCCAAGGGGTGCCCATCTTGTGGCGCAGCGGCACGCGGGCGTCACGAGCCGCTGCGATCTCGGCCCGGCTTTTGCCGCTGGCGCGGGCGCGAGTATCGACTGCCATCGGGGTGTCGATCAATCCAGGCAGAATGACATTCGCCCGCACGCCGAATTCAGCATTCTGGATAGCAACTTGCTGAGTGAAGGCAATCATCCCGGCTTTAGTCGCCTTGTAAGCCACGTTTGGATACCTTTCCCAGGCGGCAACCGACGAGATCGTGATAATGACGCCCGCGCGTTGAGCGCGCATTAGCGGCAAGACATGCTTACAGGCCATAATGGCGCCACGCAGGTTGACGGTGGCAATGCGGTCGAATGCATCCTCGGTGATCTCGTCAATTGGCGCGTCCCCACCAGCGATACTCACGCCGACATTGTAGTGGAGCACGCGATGCGTCCCCAACGAAGCCGTAAAGTCGTTTTGTCACCATCGGCATCGTCGTTGTTTGTCTGTCGGCGTTGGAAGCACCGCTCGGATACGCAGTTCTTCTGCCTTAATTGGCCAATTCCCGACTTTCACCTTGAACCGACATAAGCCAGATCGAATTCTCGCAGCGCTGCGATCCTGACTGATCCTCGCCAATCCGCTATGCTGGCTACGGCGGCAAGCGCAATTCCGCCGGCGTAGCTGCTCACGGCCGGCGCGGCAAACTGACCGCAGGGCGCGGCTCGGCGTGTTAGGTTTTCCTGCCAAACGTGTCGGGGGCAATGCGAACTCAGCGCCGTTCGCGGCTCTCGAGCTAATCGGTTGCAGAGCTGACCGCCAATAGTCGGACGCTAGGAGGCAACGAACGTGAAGCGCAGTACGAGTTGGATTCTCACGACCCATGTTGGCAGCCTGCCGCGGCCAAGTGACTTGGTCGAACTTTACCGGGATGACGCACACGACAGCAGGTTGCAGCCGCGATTGAGATCGGCGACAACTGAGGTTGTTCGCAAGCAAGCCGAATGCGGCATCGACATCGTCAACGACGGCGAGTTCGGCAAAGCGATGCGCCGCGCCCTCGATTTTGGCGCGTGGTGGTCTTACGTGTATGACCGCCTCGTGGGCTTCGAACTAAGGGAGGAGCGCGCCAAGCAAGGACGCGCGGCCTGGACGTTCGGCAGCAAAGAGCGCCGGGAATTTGCCGAATTCTACGCCGAGGAAGCGAGCTCGGCGCAAAGTGCCGCCACGAGCCAAGGCGCCAAAGCCGGCAGCAGCAGCGCCCGCATGTACGGGCTCGCATGCACTGGGCCGGTCAAATATGCCGGCCAGGCGGCAATTCGACGCGACGTCGACAATCTAAAAGCTGCGCTCGGCGGCGTGCGCATTGAAGAAGCTTTCATGACGGCGGTGTCGCCGGCCACCCTGCAAATTCTGCCGAACGAATATTACAAAAGTAGCGAGGAATACACGTGGGCGTTGGCCGAGGCCATTCGCGAAGAATACAAGGCTATCGTCGATGCCGGTTTCATCCTGCAAATCGACGATCCGGCCTTGGTCGATCTTTACGATTGGTGGTTTTCGCTCAAAGGCGACATGGCCGGATACCGCAAATGGGCCGAATTCCAGGTCGAAGCGGTAAACCACACTTTGAAGGGCATCCCAGAGGATCGCGTTCGCTTTCACATCTGTTGGGGAAGCTGGCACGGTCCACATACCGGCGACGTGCCGCTTGGGGACATTGCCGATCTGTTGATCAAGGTCAAAGCGCAGGCCTATTCGGTCGAGGCCGGCAACGTCCGTCACGAGCACGAGTGGAAGGTCTGGAAGGACATTAAGCTTCCAGACGGCAAGCTCCTCATGCCGGGCGTGGTCAGTCACGCGACCAACTTGGTTGAACACCCAGAAGTCGTCGCGGATCGCATCGTTCACTTTGCCCGCATCGTAGGCCGCGAGAACGTCATAGCCGGCACGGATTGCGGGCTAGGCGGACGCGTCCATCCCCAGCTTGCCTGGGCAAAGCTCGGTGCGTTGGCCGAGGGCGCCAAGCTGGCGACCGCACAACTCTGGGGTTGATTTTGCCGATCCCCGGTGTGCTTCCGGCGACTAGACGACGTGCAACCGCAAGGGATTGATCTACGACGAACGCATCAGGCTGATGCGAAGGTTGATTGTAGGTCTTTACGGTCTACCAGCCACCTGACCATCGCCCTTTCCGCAAGCGCGGCGCCGCGACGTGGCCTTTTGGCCCAAGTGAGAAGTCGAGTGTCCCAGTTAAGTCCGCAATGCGCGACATAGCAGACTCCGATCCTTTTGCTTTAACCGGCGACTGTCATTGCGGCAAATGCGGGACACTTACATTTGGCCATCCGCCGGTGGCGCGAGCGGCAAGGCGGTGCCAGGTTTTGGCAAAGAAATCCGAGCGACATAGTTTCACTTAGAAGCTTCGCGATGCATAATCGTGGTCCTTTCAACCAACGACATCTTGAGGGAATACTGACGTGCCATCTCAACTTGCTCAAGCCGTCACACGAGCAGCCTATGGGGCCAGGCAGCTTCCACGCGTTGCTTGGTATATCGGCCACAGCCTTGTGCTTCGCGAGCTCGCCGCTACCGCGCGCCAAAGAGAAAAGTCAAAGGCGAGACGCCGCGTGCACACCAATGCGGTTGTGCCGGACCGAAAGCGCATCTACGCCGACATGGCGAAGCTGTTCTTGCAGGATCTAGCCAATGTAGAGGCGGGCATCTATCCCGTTCCCGCCGACCACGACGGCTCGCTCGCCGCGTTAATCCGCCGCTCGCGAATGTTTTTCGACGATCTTCCTAACATTCATCGGCGCCGTGAACAAGGCGCGTACGACGAGGTCCTGAACGACTCCACGCGAGGGAAACGACCTCGTTATTACCTGCAGAATTTCCATTATCAGTCCGGCGGTTGGCTAACGGAAGAATTTGCCGTGACCTGTATGACACTCAGGTCGAAGTTCTTTTCAATGGTTCGGCTAATGCCATCCGGCGATAGGCGTTACCACAACTGCATGAGATATTTGTCGGACGGGACCAACGGAAGCTGAGGGTTATCGACATCGGATGCGGTACCGGACGATTTATCGATGTGCTCAAACAGGTTTGGCCGAAGCTTCCCGCCCTCGGGATCGACATGTCCGAGGCTTACGTCAAACACGCAAGAAGCTATTTACGGCGCAGGTCGCGGTTACACCTTAGTGTCGCAAATGCCGAGAGCTTACCGGTGGCAGACGGCAGTCAGGACGCACTGATAAGCATTTTCACATTTCACGAATTGCCGCCAAAGGTTCGTCGAGCAGTCCTTCGCGAATGTGCGCGAGTACTGAAACCGGGCGGCCGATTGGTCCTCGTGGATCCTCTTCAATTCGGCGACCAGCCAGACTATGACTGAGTTATTGGAGCTCTTCCCGCAGAGTTACCATGAGCCCTATTATCTACTTTCAATTCTTCTTTGTTTTTCTGCCTCAAACCGCCGAGCTTATCAGATCCAACGTCGGCCTTTCGTCTCTTGCACTCTCGAATTATAGCGGGCGTCTCGACGAACGCTTCTTGAGGCGGGCGTTTTCCAAAAGAACGTCTGCGATCATTCCCCGCAGCTTCTCATTTTCTCCCTGCAATTTCCGCAGACTTTTTCCATTGTCACCCGTGACCCGTCCCTTTGTTTGAGGCAATTGCCATAAATGCCTGCTCGAATTCGAGCGCCGCCTTGCCATGCCCTTGAAAGGTGATCTTTCCGCTCTTTTCCCACCAATTAAACACGGCACCGTCGTCCGTACGATATTGCCTGCAACCGTGCTCAAGGTCACGCCAGCTACCAGCGTTCACCCGTGAAACACATTTCTGTACGTTAGTAAAATCTCCACGAAACTTGATACTCATAACAAGTCCATCGACTGAAATAAGCGCATTTCAAATGCGCATCGCAATCACGATGATTGCAACACCGATACTTTACATCTTGCATTTGAACGCTTTGATGGCGTGCTCGACGCCTCAATAGGCGCCGCAGCCCATATACGAGATAAAATCGCTGATCATTCCGGGACATAATTCATTGCCCTCTCCCCAATCGCTTTGCGTATCGATCTGCCGCACCATTTATCCCGCCCAACTCCTTTATGAACGACTTGAGCATCCGTGGTGGCCGATTTTGATGAGCCGCGTAGCGCAGAGCTCGAGCAAATTTGCTGATCGTCTTGTCATCTAGCCTATGCTCACACGTGCACCGAATTACTGCGGCAAATGGGTCTACACCCTCTTGATATGGAAGGCCGGCGAATTTCAAAGCCCGACGCACAAGTCGCTCGATCTCCCGACGTCCTTTTGTCTCCACGACGGTCCGAAACACAGCGTTCAAATAACCATAGACGGCATCACGATCTCGACTTTCCTGGAATTCATCGAACGCATCGCAGACTTCCGCAAGCCGTCGCTTTAGCGGACAACTAGACGCGTTAGCATCAGGCTCTTGCCGCGAGCGCCGCATAATCCTCTGGTTTTGTGCAAGGCCGGCCTTGCCATTGTTCTCAGGCGGCTTCGATGTATCCGGCTGTGTGGTCGTTCGGCGACAATCGGAAACATGCGTGTCGCCAGCAGCGCCGGCCGCAACGACACGGTTCGCTTCCGCTATTTCTTTTGAAGCTCGTTCATACCACTTTTCGTAGTCAAACGAATCGCCTTCACGAATCATCGCGTCGACGTAGCTTTGTGTCATTGGTGACATCAATGATGAATTTCCGTAAAACGGTGAATTAGCGGTCATTCGATGGCCCTTCGCACCTTTGAACTTGATTACTTCAAATTAGCATGGCGAACGGCACGTCAGGCGAACAATGGGTCCCCCGCCACCTGTCTGCCTAAGGCGATTGATTTGAGGACATGGGCAGAGGAGCTTACCTTCAAAAAATTACTCCTTCGCGAAACTCGGCAGCAGGTCTATGGCGTTGGGGCAAGATCTCCGAGCACCACAATCGATCTGTCTGTCACGTTTTCTTATTTTTCGAGCGAGCGCGCCAACGACGCTTCTATTCGCAACAGCGCGACAAAACGATCGAGAAATTGATTTTCCGCAGCGAGTTGCTTTTGCAAGTCCGTCTCTTTGTGCCACGTCGCTATGAGCTCTACGAGCGCTTCTTCCTGGCGCTCTGTAAGCGGCGGGTATTCTAAAACTCCAGGCGCGCTCCTCGCCTCTCTTCCAACTTGAAGAAACGTCAGGAATTGCTCTAGAACCGCTGCTTGGCCACCCCGCACAAATCCTCGCAGATCTGTTGCACGATCGCATTCAACCATAACTGCGTTCCATAGCTTTTCGTGTTCACTTCCCTCTAGGGCCGAAAATCTGCTGTACAAAAGGGAATAAAAGTCCTGCCGCGAAGTTGGCGCCTCCATTAACAGCTTATTTTCGACAATCGGAGCGATGTCACAGAGAATCCTGCAGCACGTCTCTACCTGCTCAAGAACAGCACTTATTGAGTCAGACAGCTCAGTGATATCTTCGCGAGTAACCGGTTACGGTTCTTGCTTTCTTTGCAAGCCGCCCGCATGCGATTCTCGCGCTCGCCCCTTTTCTTCGATGCCTTGCTCATTGCCTGTCAACTCCTGATGCTGCTTGTGATGACTGTAACTTGCGGTTGGTCCATGCATCGTCTTGTCATGCGCCAACCGTTCTAAATGCACTTTTTCGCCGTCTCTCTGATCGGCGCGATCGTGCAATCACTAACCGCTGCGCCCGATAGGGCGCATATGTCGAGGCTTGGATGTTTGCGACGAATTAGTCGCCCGAGAGGATCTATTTAGATGCAGCTACAGTGGGTGGCCACATTGCCAGTGTGAATGTTACCCAAGATGGACTTATTGCACTTGATCAGCAAACATCGGATAGGATCACCGATCATGCGCATAGATTTGATAATCCTTAGACAAAAACATATTTGCAAAGTTGAAGGCCCGAGCACCCATCTCACCCGCCACTTAGAGATCCAGGTCACTGAAATATTCAATTCTGGGCAATGAATTCTCGGCCATCGCTCCCAGTCACACCTAAAACACCGGTCCGCTATTTCGTTGGCGAGAAATGTGTGGTCGCTCGTGCAAGGCAACCCCGCAGTTTTTCAACCGGCTTTCTCCTAGGAACTTGCGACCTGTGGTTATCTAAAGTGACGGCTCGACGAGCCAATTGAGCAAGACGCTCTTCCGTTTACAGGATCGGTAAATGGTTTTCGGGTGACACAGCTTCAACCGGATCGGCAAGATTTGCGACTCAAGTGCAGGCCGCAGTTAGTGGCGCGTCGTCGATATAAATTTCAGCGGAATTGGGATTTCGCCTGAAGTGATGGTCCGCCGCCGAATGCTGCACGACCAAGCAACATTATACTGAATCCAAGCAGCAGAATCAATGGCCGAACATTGCATGGATTCGACGATTCTACATCAAATTCCGCCAATACTTCGCAAAGTCTTTTTTTGATCGCTCTGGCGATGATTTGTGCAGCACTAGGATTTTCGCTCTTACCATAGTTGCGACGTTTCGCGCGCCGCCCTGCCCAGTGAACAAATTCGACCAGTCATGTTCGATTTCGAAATAGGGGGTGGGCAAGTTGCGCACCCTTTGAAACGAGAAAATTGCTTCGCGAACTTTCCTCCAAGGACGCAAATCCATTTTTTGCACGATTCCCGTGCTGGCCGGAATAATCTCGAGAAATGAATAAAAACGCGGTTCGCCCCAGGCGAATAATTCCATCCGCGGATATCGACAAAAATGGGCAACTTGCGCACCCCCGACTGCCAGGATCGGCAATCGAGCCAACTGGCGAAAACGCAAACGTCGTTCACGGGCATCCGTGCGAAGGCTGCGTGAATATATCGCCCTACAAAAACGTAGTTTGCTTGAGGCGAAATATTACGAATTGGAAATCCGAAGCCCAGTGTCCAACATGGCACTTTTCTGAACAATTGAAGTTTAAACCTCAGGATGCCTCCCTGGCGCGTTTCTTTCAATTCTTTTGGTGGAACGTCGTTTTGTAAAGTAATGCACAATGTGAACGTTTGACCTAGCGGCGAATTATTTTCCGAATGTCTCGATGCTCACTTTAGCTGAATTAAATACGGGGCCGATGCTCTGTATTTGGCAACGCTTTGCAGTGAGCAACAAAAATTTAGCACGCAGAACGGTCGCATTGCACAACATCAACATGAGGAATTGCCAAATGGCTCAACGGATTTCACTGAATTCAAGCGAAACTGCTCTGATCGAAGCGATTACAGCATGGTGGAGCAAAGAAATGGAGGATAAGGCTAGATATGAAGGTTGGAACGTTTATTTGGTGACATTTATGTTCAATCACATTCCCGGTACGGCAGCGACAAAATTAAAGACGATGCAGGACAGTGTATCTCGCTTTTATTCTAAGATGATTACGCACGTCGTCAGAAAGCCGAATTCGATTTATTGTTTACATAAGCGGCCGAAAATGCTGGTTGCTCCTGATTATCCGGTTTTCAAGCACGAGAAGAAGAATTTGGCGGAAGTACGGGTGAACGATGGTCTGCACATGCATGCAATTTTGGGAATGCCGTTAAAATCTAGGTTTAAGAATGAAACGATCTCGATGCACGTTGAGCGAAAACGTCATACCTACATTAAAACTCCCCTCCGGGAGATTTATTTTAAGCCAATCGAGGCCGACATGACGAAAGTCACTGATTACGCGTTGAAGACGATTAAGCGTGGTACATGTCGTTGGGAAGATATTTTGATTTTGCCCAAGAGCCCTTCGGAATTGTCGGATTAGCTTGTTACTTCGACGTTCGTTCTTAGTCGGTGGGGATGGGCAAGTTGCCCATCCCACCGACCAGATATGTTTTCGGCGAAGATCACGCGCCTCGGTTCCGTCGTGCTGGCCAAGTTCGAGCCACGCCCTAACAAACGTCAGCATTTTAAAATTGTCAAAATCTCTGGAGCTCAAAGGATGGCACTTTAGCGTGTTTTTTGGCAGTCGCAATGAATGCAATGACGAATGTGACCTTCGATCGCTGCAACTGCTGCGGCTCGACAGCGTTGCTTTTATGAAGGCGTTTTGCGAAGAGCACGATTTGGCCGTTACACACTGCACAAGCCGGAAAAATCTAGCTTCCGGCGATCCAAAGATGGGTCTCACTGCAGGAGTGGTCGGTGCTTTCGCCAAGCGCGATAGAACGTCGGGTGTCAGTACACCGAAGTGCCCGCACCGTAGACACTGCACCCGCACGCATTTTTCGATACGCACGCAAAATCCACAGTTCGAACCACTGCCGCGGCACGACCAACACTCGGTAAATATGTGAGCTTGGCTTCGGCGTTTCAAACGAGGCGTCAAAAGAAACGACGGCCCGGTACGACATTGTTTTGAGTGAAATCGTGCCTATGCTCTGCTTAGGTTGGCCATGCGGGCGACGACGAAATCGCCGCCCGGACAGAAGAGCCTAGGCAATGTGCGCGCTGTACAGCATGCGAGCCGTTTTTGGCAGCCTCCCACTGGTGTGCGACTTCAAGCCAAGCCGCTGCCATCTGTAAAAAGATTGATCGCTCGCGCTCGGTCCGCGCGGTTCGGGCCCAGCCGAAATGCTCGTCCGCCTAGTCATAGAATTCGTGTGCCGCTGACACCTGATCGCTCCAAAAAGCGCCGCCAGCCGGGTACGACGACGGCATCTTGTGTTCGGGACATTTTGGGAGACGCAACACGGGTGCTGCGCCTGGCAAAAGTGTATCCCCGAAACGTAACAATTGGGCGACAGGTTTATGGCTAAAGAAGCTCGAAATCCGCCAGTCGGTCACCCAGGTAGAAAAACATGCACGAGCTATCCGGTGAAGAGCGTCTTCTGAGGTACTACGCCGAGGAGCATATAATCAGCGGGCTACGGCGAGGCGCGATTCATCACCACCTGCTCCGCTTGGGCTACATCGAAGAAAAACCGGTCAACGTCCAAGACCTGCTGATCGTTGTGACGGAAGCCGGTCAGGCGGCTTTGAGCTCTAGTCCATAATTACACGTAGGCTCAGCAACTGAGGGTTCCACGGTCCTTGGCGAGTGCTGGTAGCGTTCGAGCATAATCGTGTCGAACCAATATTGTGTATTGTGGATGTCTGCGCAGCGCACCTTCAGTCCCTCGACAGCCAACACCGTCATTATTGAGCCGTTGGGAAACTTGCTTAAAACTTCGTCGCCCCGCTTGAACGCCTCTAAGGAAGCCATTGTCTTAACTCCTTCGTCTGCAGGCATACTCACTTTCTGTACAGCAGCCCTTACCTGTTCGATAACACGGAGGTCCGCGCTTATTGCGAAAACGGGCTTGAGGTTAATGCGTGGTGTGTCCTTTGGAACGCCCTGAGCGACACGCCTTTTAAGTTGGTATAGCTCGCGACAGCGTATTGGATTGCGCAAGGCGGCCTCAACCGGCGAACTGTGCAAGTCGGCCTCGGTCTGGGCAAGGGCGCGCTCCATTTGGGCAAGGTGCCGAACCGCGTCGGGAACCAGATGGAACTGACTGTCACGCTCAAGTCTAGCGATGAGCTTGCGCAGACGCTCGATCCGTAGGCACTGGTCAGCGATGTGCCTTTTACCTTGTCTGACGGTGTTTTTGGCGGCTTCGGCGGTGGTAGGCATGCATTGAAAACGCCCGCCAGATCGAAAGGTTCGCACAAACAAAGCAGCCGACGGACTACCCACGGATCTGGAACAATAGTGGCAAGCACGCGACCGCGCTTCGCACGAAGCTGGGGCCGTCACCTAGCGCCTCGCCGCGCAAATTCGACATTTGCATCGATCGTGATGGCTGCCGTACATGTATTTGTCTAACCACACCGGCTTAGGCCGCTTCTTGTAGATCTTTGGCTGCGTCTTTTTAGGTTTTTTTATCAGCCGATGAAAGTACTGATCACAACCATAGCGGATCAGACGCTGGCTAGGCGGATGACGAAATTGCCGCCGGTAGAACTCAGACCGGTATTTTTTGCCGGGTCGTTCAGCGTCGGCTTCGGGAAGAGACCACTGCCAAACGCGCACGTCCGGCCGCAACACTTCCACCAAAACGGCGGGCAAGTCATGCACTTCCTCAATCCAGCTATAACCGCCCTCCTCATCGTCCAACGACCTGAACGCTCCCCGCAGTTCATGCTTCTTTTCGAATCCAGCGGCGATGGCGTGCACGTGACCTATCCAAGCGTCGGCATCAGGCTCTTTCGACGCCTTAAACATCCCGACCATCAAGGCGTTCTGCCCGCGGCCGGTATTGAGGCGCGAACGCATGAATTGCTTGACGGCATCAATGTTCATGGCGTTCAGCTTGCCGACGGGCTGCCGCCATGCATCTCGCCGCAGCCAAATCTGCCACAAAGGGCCATCGACGCCGCGAAACAACTTCTCCGCCGCCAACACGTCGTTGAGCCAGCGCCGGCGGATGTTGAACCAGCAGCCAGGCGAGCAACGAACAAGCCCGCAATGATCCGGCTGACAATCACGAAAGCCGACGAAGGCATCCCGAGACCAGCGTCTTCAAGCCGACGCAGCATGTCGGCTTGACGGCGCGCCGCCTCGTCAACGCTATCAAAATTTGAAGCGCCGAGCCGTTTGACGCGCTTCGATAATTTTCCATCCGATATCACCATCTTTGCTTCCCTTAGCTTCATAGTCCCTCCTTCGCTCTCCTCGTTTCCACCGGACCGAACGAATCTACGATGATCGACCCCGAAGGACCGCGCGTACTTCGACGCTGATGCCAGGATGAGCGCTGGGGATGGACAAGATGCCCATCTCGATCTGGCGTTCGACTTATTGCCTGGCGATAATGAGCAAGCGCCAAAAAATTCATTCGACGATGCATGGACTCCGAGGTGAGGCTTCATGGCGTTGGTCAGGCTTAAACATCTCAAGATCTATCGCGATCGCCATGGGACTATACGGCGATACGTTCGCCGGCGCGGCCAGAAAGATATTTTGCTGACAGGGGAGCCCGGGACACCGGAATTCATGCGGGCGTACCACGCCGCGATCGAGACGACGCTCCTGCCAGCTGGCCGAAATGGAGTTGGTACATTCGCGAGGCTGATCACCGATTATTGCCGGTCCGCCGGTTACGCCAACCTTAAGCCCTCGTCGCAGAAGCTTTACAAGCTTGTGCTCGATCGAATTGCTCAACGTCACGGCCATCGCCTGGTTCGGGATGCCCGCCGCAGCGACGCACGAAAAATAGTCGAGGAAATCGGGGCGGAGAGGCCCGCGATGGCGAACATCACGCGCGCCGTTCTGCGTCTTTTGATGCAATACGCCGTCGACGTCGAATTGCGACTTGATAACCCGGTCCTTGGACTTAAGGCCTACCGCACCGGCACTCGGCATACATGGACTGAGCACGAGCTTTCGCAATACGAACGTCGCTGGTCGCTCGGAACGCGCGAGCGGCTTGCGTTTGCTCTGTTGCTCTACACCGGCCAACGATCAGGCGACATTGTGAAAATGCGCAGATCTGATGTAAACGGCGAAATGATTCGGGTTGTGCAAGAAAAGACGGGCGCTGAACTCTCCATCCCCATTCATTCCGAGCTTATCGCCGCAATAAAGGCGGTGCCGGCCAAGGGCGTCACGCTCATCGGCGATAGCTACGGTCGGCCCATCAAACGGGCGACACTCACCCTACTGATGCGGAAGGCGGTTGAAGCTGCTGGCCTGCCGCCGCATTGCGTGCCGCATGGTCTGCGCAAAGCGATTATGCGCCGGCTGGCCGAGCGCGGATCCTCGGCCAAAGAGATCGCCGCCATTTCAGGGCATCGAACCCTAAAGGAGATTGAGCGATATACCGCCGCCGCCGATCAGGCCAAGTTGTCGAGAGCTGCCATGGCCAAGCTCAAAGGCAACAAAAGGCGAACATAAGTGTCTAACCTCGGTGGCAAAGTGTCTACCCGCCCCGAGAAACGCCCAGATGAGGCGCCTTTGGCGACTTCGCCGTTAACGCCTCATTAGGGTTAACAGTCTATTGCTGACCAGCCTGTGGCGGCGCGCCCGGGCGCTTATCTTGGCAGCGATCGAGATGCGTTCGACCGGTAGCAACCCCCTTCGCCCTTCGCGCCTTCTCGCCTCGGCTGCGCTCCTTATTGTCATCGCGGCGGCGACGACCGGTTGCCAGACGATGCAAACCGCCGAGGCGACCGGCACAGTGCCGGTCGCGGCGGCCGATCAATCGACCGCGGACCCACGTCACGATGTCGAGGTCTTCGGCCAGCAATATCGCGCCGATCCGTCGAACGTCGACGCGGCAATGCGTTACGCGCAGGCGCTGCGCAAAACCGGGCAGCGCGCTCAGGCCGTCGCAATCCTGGAGAAGGCCTCGATCGAAAGCCCGCACAACAAGGCGGTGCTCGGCGCTTACGGTCGCGCCCTGGCCGACGCTGGCAATTACGACCAAGCGCTGCAAGTGCTCGACCGCGCCCATACCCCCGACCAGCCGGACTGGCACATTCTCTCCGCGCAAGGCGCGGTGCTCGACCAAATGGGCCGTCATTCCGAGGCCCAGCGCTATTACCTGACTGCGCTGAAGATCGCTCCCGACGAGCCTTCGGTATTGTCGAATCTCGGATTGTCTTACGCGCTGTCCAAGAATCTGGCGGAGGCCGAGACGACGCTGCGCCGCGCCGCATCGCGTCCGCCGGTCGATCCGCGGGTGCGGCAGAACCTCGCGCTTGTGGTCGGCCTGCAAGGCCGCTTCGCCGAGGCCGAGAACATTGCCCGCGCCGACCTGCCGGCCGACGAGGCCGCCGCCAATGTCGCTTATCTGCGGCAGATGCTGGCGCATCGCAAAGACCTGCGCGAGCCGAGCCACGCCGCCCACGCCGACACCGGCGCGAGCTGACGGTCCGACGCTACTTTATCTCGGACGGGCTATTGTACGCCCATCACCTTGATGGCGGCCGGGCCGAGAATGACGATGAACAGCACCGGCAGGAAAAACAGGATCATCGGCACGGTCAGCTTCGGCGGCAGGGCCGCCGCCCTCTTCTCGGCTTCCGACATGCGCATGTCGCGATTTTCCTGTGCCAACACCCGCATGGTCGTGCCGAGCGGCGTGCCGTAGCGCTCCGCCTGCTGCAAGGCAAGACAAGTCGCTTTGACGCCTTCCAGTCCGACCCGCTTCGCCAGGTTGTCGTAAGCCTGGCGGCGATCCGGCAGATACGACAGTTCGGCGGTCGTCAAGGTGAACTCTTCGGCCAGCTCCACCGACTGTGCGCCGACCTCGTCGCTGACTTTTTGAAACGCGGCCTCGACCGACATGCCGGATTCGATGCAGATCAGCAGCAGGTCGAGCGCATCGGGAAACGCCCGCTTGATCGAGGCCTGGCGGCGCGTGATCTTGTTCTTCAAGTACAAATTCGGACTCAGCATGCCGAAATAGGCGGCCCCGATCCCGATGCCGAGCTTGATCAAGGTCGGTTGATCGAGGTGGATGACGACGAAAACGTAAAACAACGACAACAGCAGCATGGCGATCGGCATCACCATGCGGAAGAAGAGATAGGTGACATACGGCGCGTGGCCGCGATAACCGGCCTGCACCAGGAGTGTACGCGCCGTTTCCTGGCCGACCCATTTCGACAGATTGAAGTTCCGCACCACGGTGTTCATGTAGGCTTTGGGCGATTGCCGCAGCGACACTTTGTTGCCCTGCGCCATTCGCTCGCGTTCGCGCTGCCTGATCTTCTCGCGCTCGAAGGCCACGGCTTTCATGCGCGTCGACAGCGTGTCGCGCGCCAGCAGCGGCATCGCCAGCGTCAGCACCGTGGCGCCCGCCGCGATCGCCGCGAACAGCATGGTGAGAAATTGCGGGTCGATATATTGCTCGAGGGCGTGCAGCATGACCCGCCTCAGAAATCGAAGTTGATCATGCGGCGCATGACGAAGATGCCGACCGACATCCACACCAAGCTCGCCGCCAGCATCAGACGCCCGAGCGGCTCGGTCCACAACAGCGAGATGTATTGCGGGCTGGTGATGTAGACCAGCGTCATCACCGCGATCGGCAAGGCGCCGATGATTGTCGCCGAAGCCTTAGCTTCCATCGACATCGCCTTGATCTTGGCTTTCATCTTCTTGCGGTCGCGCAGCACCCGCGACAGGTTACCGAGCGCTTCGGAGAGATTGCCGCCCGCGCGTTGCTGGATGGAGATGACGATGCCGAAAAAGTTCGCCTCCGGCAGCGGCATACGCTCGTAGAGTTTGAGACAAGCTTCCCCGATCGGGATGCCGATGGTTTGCGTGTCGATGATGGAACGGAACTCGCTGCGCACGGGTTCTTGGGCCTCGCCCGCGATCAGCTTCAAACTGTCGAGCAGCGGCAAGCCGGCTTTGATGCCGCGAACGATCACGTCGACGGCGTCGGGGAAAGCATCAAGAAACTTCGCCTCCCGGCGCTTTTTCAAGAACGCCAGCGCCCAGAACGGCAAGCCGCCGCCGGCGGCGAAAGCAAGCCCGAGAGCAGCCAACGTGCCGACGCCGGTCAGCATCGCGATCAGGAAAACGCCGATGCCCAGCGCGCCGGCAATCACCATGAAATTGCGCGGCGACCAGCTCAGGCCGGCCTGGGTGAGCCGCACCGACAGCGGCACGCGCCTGGCTCTTCGCTGCCGCGCTTCGAGCTGCTTGAGCGTGCCTTCAACCTGTTCGCGCCGTGACTTCTGCACCGACCGGGCCGCGCGCTGCGGTATCGGCTCGGCGCGCGCGACGCTCGCCATCCGTTGTTCGGTCTTTCGTTCGCCGGACAAGATCGGATAAATGAAAACCCACGCGACGCCGCCGATCGCGATCGCGACCATGATGAATATCATGTATGCGTTCATCGTCGCGCCCGCCGTTATCTGCCGATCAGATCGGCCGGCGCCGCGGCATCGAGCGCGGCGGCAAGCCGTCCCTCCTCGCCGTAATATCGCGCCCGTTCCCAGAACTTCGGCCGGCCGATGCCGGTGGAGTGGTGCTGACCGACGAGATTGCCGTTGGCGTCCTCACCGGCGATTTCGTAAAGAAATATATCCTGGGTGATGATGACCTCGCCCTCCATGCCTACCACCTCGGTGATGTGCGTGATGCGGCGCGAACCGTCGCGCAGACGCGCCGCCTGGATGACCACGTCGATGGAGCCGACGATCATTTCGCGGATGGTGCGCGACGGCAGCGAATACCCGCCCATGGTGATCATCGATTCCAAACGGGACAGCGCTTCGCGCGGCATGTTGGCGTGCAACGTGCCCATCGAGCCGTCATGGCCGGTATTCATCGCCTGCAACAGGTCGAAGGCTTCCGGTCCGCGTACTTCGCCGACGATGATGCGTTCCGGCCGCATACGCAGACAATTGCGCACCAAGTCGCGCATGGTGATTTGACCTTCGCCTTCGAGATTCGGCGGCCGCGTTTCCAGCCGCACCACGTGCGGCTGCTGCAATTGCAGTTCGGCGGCGTCCTCGCAGGTGACGATGCGCTCGTCGTTGTCGATGTAGCGCGTCAAACAGTTCAGCAGCGTCGTCTTGCCGGAGCCGGTGCCGCCGGAAATCAGCACGTTGGCGCGGCAACGGCCGATCACCTTGAGGATCTCGGCTCCTTCCGGCGAGATCGATCCATAGCGGACCAGCTGCTCGAGCGTCAGCTTGTCCTTTCTGAACTTGCGGATGGTGAGTGCGGGCCCGTCGATCGCCAGCGGCGGCACGATGGCATTGACGCGCGAGCCGTCGGGCAGGCGCGCGTCGCAGATCGGCGACGCCTCGTCGACGCGCCGGCCGACCTGGCTGACGATCCGCTGGCAGATGTTGAGCAGCTGCTGATTGTCGCGAAAGCGGATGGCGGTCTTCTGAATCTTGCCGCCGACTTCGATATAGACCGTGCCGGAGCCGTTCACCATGATGTCGGCGATTTCATCGCGGGCCAATAGCGGCTCGAGCGGCCCGTAACCGAGCACGTCGTTGCAAATATCGTCGAGCAGGTCCTCCTGCTCGGCGATCGACATCACGATATTCTTGATCGCGATGATCTCGTTGACGATATCGCGGATTTCTTCGCGCGCGGAATTGGCGTCGAGCTTGGCGAGCTGGCCGAGATCGATGGCCTCGATCAGCGCGCCGAAAATTGTACCCTTGGTTTCGTAATAGGTGTCGGAGCGGCGGACATCGACCGCGGTCGGCACTTGCAGCGGCGGACCAGCCGGGCCGGCGGCGTTGCGTTTGGCCGCCGCCGGTGCGCCAAGGATCGGCGCGCCGAGACCGGCCGACGGAAACGGCGTGCGTCCGCCTTGCGGCAAAGCTTCCGGCGCCGGTGCTGGCCAAGAAACCATCGCAGGCGAAGGGGCCTGCGGCAAAGCCGACGGTGGCGGCGCGGGACGCGGCGCCTGCTGCGGCCGTTCGGCGGTGGCCGCGGCGGCAGGACTAGTGGGGGCGGAACGCTTGCCAAACACCAACGCAACTCCAACAGATCACGTTACGATTGCCGTTGCCGCAACTTCTCGAACAGTGGCGACAGCAGGCTTGAGCTCTTTTTCTTCGGTTCGGGACGGCCGGTCAGTTTCTGCGCCAGCTGCCGGAGCAGATCGGCGGTACGATGATTGGGGGAAATCTCAGCGATCATCTGTCCGTTGTTCGCCGCCGCGCCGAACAATTGTGGTTCGAACGGGATCGCGGCGACCGGCTCGTCCTCCAACGCCTTGGCGAAGTCGGCGGCTTTGATCTCCGGCCGCTTGGGCACGCCGATCTGGTTGAGGCAATAGAGCGGGCGGTGATCGTTCGGCCGAGCGGCTTTCAGGAAATCGTACAGGTTCTTGGTGTTACGCAGATTGGCGAGGTCGGGCGACGCGACGATCAAGACGTCGTCGGCGCCAACCAGCGTTTGCTTGGTCCAGCCGCTCCACTGGTGCGGCACGTCGAGCACGACGCAGGGCACGGTCGCGCGCAAGGAATCGAATATCGCTTCGAAGGCGTCGGCGCCGAAATCGTAGACGTGATCGAGCGTCGCCGGTGCCGCCAGCAGGCTTAGATGATCGGTGCACTTGGAAAGCAGCCGATCGATGAAGGCATGGTCGATGCGGTCAGGCGAGAAGACTGCTTCGGCGATTCCCTGCGGCGGGTCCTGATTGAAATCGAGGCCGGCGGTGCCGAAGGCGAGGTCGAGGTCGGTCACCACCGCGTCGAGCACCAGGTCGCGAGCGATCGAAAAGGCGATATTGTGCGCGATGGTGGACGCGCCGACCCCGCCTTTGGCTCCGACCACGGCGATGATGCGCCCGACCGGCTTGGCGTCCGGCGCCGAGAACAGGCCGCACACCGAGCGCACGACGTGCAGGGCGCCGACCGGCGCGATCAGATAATCGCTGACGCCGCGCCGCACCAGCTCGCGATAGAGCGCGACGTCGTTCATGCGGCCGATGATGATGACGCGGGTCGTCGCATCGCAAACCGGCGCCAGCTGATCGAGGCCGGCGAGGATTTCTTCGCTGCGGCTTTCGGATTCAAGAATTATGACATTCGGCGTCGGCGAGTTCTGATAGGCCTCGGTAGCGGCAATCAGGCCACCCATTTGGATGCGCATATGCGCTTTGGCCATGCGCCGATCCTCACCCGCGGCCTGGACGGCCGCGGCGGTCTCGACGGTTTCGCAGAACGCCTGCACCGAGACGCGCGGCGCCGGCGCGATGCGCTCTTCGCGGCCGGCGACGTCTGTCGGAGCGCTGTCTTGCCAAGCGGCTTCGCTAGCTGGTTTCATTATACTCATACGGTTGCATCATTTGCCGAGGCCGCTGATTTTGGCTTGATTGAGGTCCGGGTATTGCGTGGCCGACGGACTGCCTGCCCGGTATTTTTCCATGACTGTGGTGCGGCGCATGTCGTAACTCGGCGTCTCGCCACGCGGCTGTACGAGATCGGCCGGATTATCGACCATTGCGGCAAGGTTGCGCTGCGTGGCGCAGCCTTGGTTCCACCACGGCTGATTCTCGAAATGGTCGCGGTTGTAACTCGGGCCGATATCTGCCGGCCAAAGCCCGCAGGGACCGGCTTGAGCGGCGATCCTCGGATAACTCACGCGGATGGGTGCGATGTGAGGTCCAGGTGCCGGATAGCCGCGCACAACGATACCGTCCGGCGGGACGCTGGCGGCCGCCAGGATCGAACGGATCGTGCGCACGGAATTTGCCGCCGCACGTTCGTTGCTGGCGCCGACCGGCAGCTCGATCGCGACGCCGCCGGTGGCGTCGCGCCGCCAGGAGTGCGCGAATTGCGCCACTTCCGCACGCTGCGTGGCGTTGAGCTCGCCGCGGCTGGTGCCGACGAAGATTTGCAGCGTGTGATTGGTCTCAGTCATCGTTATCGGATGACGTTGGCGGTAGTCATAGGGAACGTCGGGGACGCCGGCCACCACCTGCTGGTCGGTGTTGCACGCGCCAACGAGCATCGCGCAGCCACCGACAATCGCGGCGCGCATGGCAAGCCCGGCGATGCCTCGGCTTCTGGCGATCGTGGTCGGGCCGATCTGCATTGTCGTGTCTCCTCGCGCCGCTCGTCAGTCCAGAATGAAACCGTATTTGCCGCGATAGTTGTCGGGTGGATCGGGCATCCCACCGACGCCGTAGATGCGGTTGAAGCGGCCAAGCAGCACCTGCGCTGGATCACTCGCATCGGCGAAGCCGTCATCGGGCTGTGACAGGTCCTTGCGCGCCACCGGGCGCACGACGTACGGCGTCACCAGCACCATCAGTTCCGTTTGCTGGTTGATGTAGTCGTTGCTCTTGAACAAAGGGCCGAGAATGGGAAGCTCCATCAGCCCGGGGAGCCCGTTGACCTGGTGCTTGGTGTCGTTCTGAATCATGCCGGCCATGGCCAGCGAGCCGCCGGAAGGAATTTCGACGGTGGTGTCGGCGCGGCGCGTGCGGATCGACGGCACGCTGACCGTTTGCGCGGTGCCGGGTATCGGGATGGTCAGCGCATTCTGCGCCGAGATGTCCGACACCTCGGTCATGACCTTGAGGCTGATGCGGCCTTCGCTGAGCACAACCGGCGTGAAGTAGAGACTTACGCCGAACTTCTTGAATTCGATCGACGGCTGACAAGTCGTCGCCGCGCCGGGGGTGCTCGACACCGGCGTGCAGGAATAGCCGTTCAGGATCGGAAATTCGCCGCCCGCCATGAACGTCGCGGTTTCTCCGGAGATTGCGGTGAGGTTTGGTTCGGCGAGGGTGTGGATCACGCCGGCCTGTTCCATGGCCTGCAATGTTCCGGTGAGCGATTTAAACGACGCCGCGATAGTTGATTGGCTCAGCGACTGGCCGAGCGCGGTGAATGGATTGGTGTTGCTCAAGTTGACGACGGTGCTGCCGAAACCGAAACTCCCCTGAAGATTGATGCCCAGCTGTTTGATGATGTCGCGCTCGACCTCGGCGACCGTCACTTTCAGCATGATCTGGTCGCGACCGCGCACCACGATGGCGTTGACCACCTTGCTGCCGATGCCGACGGCCTCGGCTGAGCCGACATTAACGAGCCGCGTCGCGATGTCGTAGGCCTGCTGCGCTTCGGCCTGGCTGGACACTGTGCCCGACAGGATCACGCCCTCGGGGCCGATGCCTTCAACGCGGACATCAGAATTGGGCAGGACCTGCTTGATCGCGGCGCGGATGCCGTTGAGGTTGCGCGTGACGGCGATGTCGAGGCCAACCATTTGTTTGCCGTCGGCGTCGAAGAAGAACACATTGGTCTGTCCCATCTCGCTGCCGATGACATAGGCGCGGCGCGAAGAGCGGACTACGGCATTGGCGATTTTCGGATTGGCGACCAGAACGTCCTTGATGTCGCGCGGGAAGTCGATCACGACCGACTTGCCGACGCCCAGCGCCACCGAGCGCGATCCGTAGTCGCTGGCGGCGACGACGATGGTCTGGGTCTGCGGCTCGGCCGGCATCTCCGCCGCCTTGGCAGCGCGCGGCGGCGAACCGAAAGCCGCAAGGCAAGCGAGCGCGCCGGCGGCGAGGCAAGGCAGCGCCGCGAGAGCCGCCGCCCGGATCGGTGTCCCTGCTACCATCAAAAATCCCTCTGTGCGGCTCAGTGCACCGTTGACTGCGTACTGACGCCGTAACGCACGGTATTGAGGCCGTGCGAATCTTTGTCCTCGCCGCCTGCGCCGTTTTCGGGCGTCGGCGATTGTGAATCGAGCAGGCTGCGCAAGGTCAGCGAGATCGTGCCGATCTGCCGCGCCAGCGTCAGCGTTTCGACTTGCAGCGGATCAAGCTCGATCGTCGCGGTCTTGCCGATCACGACTTTCTGGCCTTCCTTTTCCTCGACCGCCTGATCGACCGCGAGCACTCGCACGTTTTTCAGAATGGTTTCGCTCGTGTATCTCTCGACGCCGGTGACCTTCTCCGCCGCCCGGTCGCGCCGTGTCAGTACGACGTCGACGTGATCGTTCGGCAGGATGAAACCGCCGGCGCCGGAATCCGGCGATACGTCCAGCGCGATTGCGCGCATGCCATGCGGCAAAATGGCGGCCAAGAAGCCGCCGCCCTTGCCGGCCACGACTTTGGAGTCGCGAACCGGCTCGCCGGTCGCGATCGGGGTACGCACGATCGCGCCGATGAAGTCTTTGATCGCGTCGGGTCGATCGGGCTTTCTGATGAAGCCCGCAGTGGCGGACGCCGCCGGCCAGGTTTGCCAGCCGACATCCCCTTCGGCGACGACCTGACCGGTGCCGAGATCGGTCTTGGCGACCAAAACATCGACCGTGGCGAGCGGCGGCGGCGGTTCCGGCGGCTTGGGTGCTTCCGGCGTGCGGTTGCCGCTCGCCAGCATGGCGGCGATCCCGCCGGCCGCCAGCGCGATGACCAACACAATGATGCGGGAGCGCTTCATTCCCCTTCAACTTCCCAACAACTTGGACTTCCCAAGAACTTGGACTTCCCAAGAACTTCGACTTCGCAAGACCCTTGCCGAGAACTTTGCCAAGAATTTCGTCGACAGCCCGTGGCAAGTACCCGGCCAGAACTTCCCAACCGTGACGCGGCAGCCGGACAGGCCACCGTGCCGGAATTTCATCAGCTAAACGTCAAGGCATGGTTAATAAGGCGTATCCAAATCGCGTTAATTACGCGTTACGCCGTGGCTTTTGGCCCCATGAGCCGCTTGGAGCTTGATCCCGCGATGCCCGTCCCCTGATCCAGGGTCGTAGCCCGCTGTCCTAACGCGCGACCGCCGTCATCCATTCGGTCTGCGGATAGACAATAAGGGCGGCGGCGGCGAGCGCGATCCCGTACGGCACGCCGCAGTCGCTGCGATGCAGCCGCTCGGCCCATGCCCGGCCGACGAATACCGCCGGCAGCGGCGCCTTGCGAAAATAGATGATCAAAAGCGTCAGCGCCCCGCCGAGGATCGAGGCGTAGAACAGATAATCAACAAGATGGGCGAAGCCCAGCCACAATACCGTCGCGGCCGCGAGTTTGGCGTCGCCGCCGCCGATCCAGCCGCGGGTGAAAAAAATAAAAACCACCACCAGTACCGAGGCAGCGGCGGCGACGTGCCACAACAGATCGTCGGCGCCGGTCCCGGTGAGAACGGCAAGCAGTGCGAAACCAGCAACCAGGATCAGCGAAACGCGATTGGCGATCGTCATTGTCAGCAGATCGCTGGACGCGGCGAACGCCATCATCGCCGGAAAGAATGTTAGCTTGATCGCTTCAGTCAACAGGACCATGGCAGGCGTCACCAGGAACAGGCACTCTGCGATCCGCTCTACGCCGCGCAGGTTGAAACCGCGTTAGCGGCGGCCGGCAACAAGCCCATCGTCAAAAAAAGCAGAAAGGGCTCCGGGATCGACCGGAGCCCTCTCGTAACCGTGCATCCGACCGCGCTTACTTAAGCTGCGAGGAGATGCTGGTGAACGTGCCCTGCAGCTTGGTGCCGAGGCCGTTGACGACCGCGATAATGGCGACGGAGATGCCGGCGGCGATTAGGCCATACTCGATAGCCGTGGCGCCGGACTCGTCCTTCACGAAACGAGAAACGAGGGTCTTCATGAGATGGCTCCTTAAGGTCCACACGCAACTGTCTGAGCTCGACCCAATGGCCGTTGTGCTGGGTCATTTGGATCGCCGCGAAAACTAGCAACGAGAACTTGCGATGCGGTTAAATCAATTGACTAAACCTGCACGCAATATTCGGTTCCGCAATGTAGTTAACAGCGCGTTGGCGCGTTCAAAAACAGATGCCGGCTTTGCGCTTGCGGCATGCACTCAAGCCTTCACCGCCGCAGCATTACCGCCAAGATGTTACGATCGCGTAAGCCGCGAGGCCGCAATTTGTCGCAACTGCCGATCAAGCGGAACCGGCCGCGCTGACGTTTCGATTCATCGGCCATTAATGCACATCGCCGATACCTGGAGCGGCGTCCACCGCCGACCCCTGACACCAACAGCCAGGCCGAACGGCAACCAAGCCTCGCAGCAAGCGTTACGACATGTCTCAAGAATTGCTCGCGTTCGTCGTCGATGTTGGCAAGACGTTTCTCAAGGGCGTGCCGATTTCGCTGGCGCTGGCTTTGGTGTTCACGGTGCTGACCTGGTTCTGGGCCTGCAATCCCGGCCGGCCATGGTGGCGCAAGCCCGACCTCATCACCGACCTCTGCTACTGGCTGTTCATTCCGGTTATCACCCGGTTTTTGCGGATCGGCATGCTGATCGCCGGCGCCGCGGTTTTGTTCGGCATCACCACCGCCGACGGCCTGATCGCGTTTTATCAGGACGGCCATGGTCCGCTCGCGGCTTTGCCGCTGGTGGCGCAGATGGTCGTCTTCCTGGTCGGCTCGGATTTGATCCTCTATTGGACGCACCGGCTGTTCCATGGCCGTCAGCTGTGGAAGTACCACGCCGTGCATCATTCCACCGAAGACCTGGAATGGATCTCGGCGGCGCGCTTTCATCCGGTGAATCTGTTCTTTGGTTCGGTGCTGGCTGACGTCGTCCTGCTGCTGGCCGGCATCTCGCCCAACATCTTCCTCGTGCTCGGACCGATCAACATCGCGCACTCGGCTTTCGTGCACGCCAACCTCGACTGGACGCTCGGCCCGTTCAAATACGTGATCGCCACGCCGGTTTTCCATCGTTGGCATCACACCGCCGCCGAACGCGGCGGCGAGAAGAACTTTGCCGCGACTTTTCCGGTGCTCGATATGATATTCGGCACATTCTACATGCCGGCCGGCGTGTTGCCCGATCGCTACGGCATCGCCGAGGCTTTTCCGACCGGCTTCGGCGCCCAGCTGATGCATCCGTTCAAAAGCAAAGCGCCGGCGCCGCAACAGCCGGCTCCGGTCAGATAAGACCACGATACGATCAGATTGTATTAGATCGTGGTCCGGATTTTGCGTTGGAGCATGATCTTTTCCGAAAACCGGCTTCCACCCTCCGATCAAGCCCGAGGGCAGGCTTTTTCGCGATCATGCTCTGGACCAGCGGCAAGTTTGCATTTCTTTCACCAATTTACCCTCAAGTGGAGGCGCAAGAAGTGCAAGCCTCTTCGGTCGTCAAGCTTTAGTTCCGCGTAGCGTTTCGGAGTGTCTCGATGGCGGCGTTGTGCGCGCGAGGCCGGGCGATGTTGAGCCCGCTGTACTGGCTGTCGGCAGCTTTGCTGTCGACGACGATCGCGGCGCAGGCGCAGCCGATGCCGCCGGCAGCCGAAACCATCGTCGTCGTCCTCGATCAGTCCAGGCTCATGCAGCTGCCGGATCGCGCCGCCAACGTCATTGTCGGCAATCCGCTGATCGCCGATCTTTCCATACAGCCGGGCGGTCTCACAGTCATCACCGGCAAGAGCTATGGCATCACCAACTTCATCGTCACCGACCGAAAGGGCGTGGTGCTGATGGAGAAGGCCGTCGAAGTCAGCGGCCTAGGCGACAGGACCGTGGTGGTCTATCGCGGCGCCGATCGCGAGACCTATAGCTGCACGCCGATGTGCTCGCGCCGGCTGACGCTCGGTGACGCGCCGGAATATTTCGAAAAGACGCTCGGCGAAATCGTCACGCTCAACAACCAAGCCACCGGCGCCGGCGCGACGCAATCCGGGCATTAACGCCGCCGCTCCCGCGTCATTGCTAGGAGAGGGCGGCGCGAGCGCGCAACTGAAATCTGGATTGCTTCGCTCCGCTCGCAATGACGAGTATCGGAGTCGCGCCGGTCACGAAATCGGCAGCGACGTCGTTGACTTGATCTTCTCCATGGCGAAGCGCGAGGTGACGTTCTTCAGCGGCACCGCCGCGATCAGCCGCTTGTAGAAGGCGTCATAGCCAGACATATCTGCGACGACGACGCGCAGCATGTAGTCGACGTCGCCGGCCATGCGATAGAACTCCATCACTTCCGGCATGGCGCCGACCACCTTGGCGAAGCGGTCCAGCCATTCCTGCGAGTGGTCGCCGGTCTCGATCGACACGAACACGGTGATGCCAAGCCCGATGCGGTCCTGATCGACTAGCGCCACGCGCTTGAGGATGACGCCGTCGGCTTCGAGCCGCTGAATGCGCTTCCAGCAGGGGGTAGACGACAGCCCGACCCGGTTGCCGATATCGGCGACCGAGAGCGAGGCATCTTCCTGCAAAACGGCCAAAATCTTGCGGTCTATGGCGTCCATAGAAATATTCTTTCAATTTCCCTTCCCAGCAAGCGGTTAGCATAGAAAAATATTCCAAAGCAAGGGTGATGTGGTGCGAACGGCCCGCTCGTCCCCCGATCACGTCGGGGGCAAAACAGCAGCGGGGACCCAGTTCGTCGCACCAGCCCTGGATTCCCGCTTGCGCGGGAATGAGCGGAATTTGGGCTAGCTTCCCGCCAGCCAAGCCTCGACCTCGGGCCGGGTCGGCGTACCGCCGGAGCCGCCGATGCGCGTGCATTTGAGGCTTGCGACCGCGGCGCCAAACCGCAGCGCCTCCGCCTCGCTTTGCCCCTCCGCCAACGCCAGCGCGAAGCCGCCATGGAGCGCGTCGCCGGCACCGAGCGTATCCACGGCGCGAACTTGAAATACCGGGACGCGCCGGACCACGCCGCCGTCGAGATAAACGATGTCGTCCGGTCCATTGCTGACGGCGAGGAACGCGGCCGTGTGCCGGGCGATCACCCTTAATCCTTCGGCGAGGTCGGTCTGCCCGCTGCTCGCCGCCAAACACTCGGCGGAGAAGATCACATGCGTGGCGATGCCGAACAGCGGATCGTCCTCGACGGTCGCCTTGTCGGCGTCCAGCACGACGCGGAGTTTCTTCCCGCGCGCCGCCTCGCAGATCGGCCGCACAAATTGCGGCAGCCGGTTGTCGGCGAGCACGATATCGGCGACGCCGGGAAGCAACTGCGGATCGCGCGGCGTCACCGCGGCAATCCTCTTGTCCCGATAAGTGACGATGGTGCGATCGCCGCGTGCGTCGATGAAGATCGCCGACAGCGCGGTCGACAGCCCGTCGACCCGCTGGCAGGCGGTGGTGTCGACCTGCTCGCGCGCCAGCGCCGCCAGGACGCGATCGCCGTTGTCGTCCTTGCCGGCCGGACCGCCGAGCGGGCCGGCGAGCAGAGCCCGGCCGCCGAGCCGCGCCACCGCCACCGCGGCGTTCGCCGCGCAGCCGCCGTTGACGACGAAAAATTCGTGCGCCTCGACCTTGCCGTCGTAGCGCGGAAATTCTTCGACGCGGAACACCTCGTCGAGCACGATGATGCCGGTGCACAGGACGCGCGGCGCGTTCGCGCTGCCGACCGGCATCACGCCACCAACACGTCGCGGCCGTGCTCGACAAAGTCGCGGATGATGTGATGCGCGATCGCGATCGGCGGCGGCGTGGTCAGGCGCTCGGGATGCTGCCGCGTCAGCATCAGCTCGATCTCCGCGCGATCGAACCAGCGCGCCTCCTCGATCTCGTCCTTGTCGATCACGATCGTATCGGTCACCGCTTCGGCGTGGCAGCCGATCATCAGCGACGACGGAAACGGCCAGGGCTGCGAGGCAAAATATTTCACGCGCGCGCAGGTGATTCCGACTTCTTCGGCGACTTCGCGCCGCACCGCTTCTTCGATCGATTCGCCGGGCTCGCAGAAACCGGCGAGACACGACCACATGGTCTGCGGAAAGCGCGGCGAGCGGCCGAGCACGCAGCGCTCGCCTGAGATCGGCAGCATGATCACCACCGGATCGGTGCGCGGAAAATGCTCGGCCTTGCAGACCGGACAATCGCGCCGCCAGCCGGCTTGCGTCAGCGTGTTGGCTGCGCCGCAATTGGGACAAAACCGATGGCGTGCGTGCCAGCCGAGGATCGCCTTGGCCTCGGCGAGCGGCGGTACGTGCACGGCCTCGACCTCGCCCTGCACCGCGATGGTGCGCAGATCGATCAGCTTGAAATCGTTGCGGGTCTTGAGCGGCTCGATCGCCGCCGCGTCGAGGCCGACGCCGAAGCGCGGGGCGTCATCGAGCAGCCCGAGAAACACCGTCTCGCGCGCGGTGCCGAGCGCGCGCGCCTCATCCGGCGAGAACAGCGGATCGAGCGCGCCGCCGTTGGCTTTGAGGACGATCGACTCGCCGCCGATGACATAGACGCCGGCGCGCGCATGCTTAAACAGCGCCGCGAGTTTGGCGTTGTCGCCGCGCACGGCGGCGGCGCGCTCGAGGCGGCTGCCGGAATAGGCCTGGCGCGGCAGGGAGCTTTCCACCTTAAGCCTCGACATACTCCGCGATACTTGTCGCTGCCGGCACCACCAAGCTGTCGGCCTTGAGACCGTCAATGTGAAAGCGAATCGCGTGACGAATTTCAGCTTCGACTTCGGCAACGGTCGCTCCGGTCGCGATGCAGCCCGGCAAGTCGGGTACGTAGGCGGAGTAATAGTTCTCCGCTTGCTCGATGACGACCGCGTACTGCATGACTTCCGTTCCTTCGAACCGGCTTACTTGGCCTTATGCTTCTATGGCCAACAGGCCTGTAATGCCAATGCGAACTTCGCGTGGCAACTCCGTCGATCCTCCACAAGAAGCCAGTCAAATCTTGAGCGCCGCTAGCCGTGATGCGCCGGGCCGGCCAGCACCAAAGCCCAGAACACCTTGTACTTCGAATTCGGCGCATAAACGGCGGCGATGCCCATGCGCGTGGCGCCGCGGTTGAGCATATTGGCGCGATGCGGCGGCGAATCGCGCCAGCCGGAGAACGCCTCGGCCAGCGTATGATAGCCGGCGGAAATATTCTCCACCGCGACGCTGCCGCCCAGCCCGGCGCTCTTGATTCGCTCCGCGAACGGCCGCGCGGCGTCGTGATCCATCTTGTCGTGCGCCGCCATGGCATGCGCCTGCTCGCTGGCAAAGCGCATCAGCTCGGGATCGACGGTGACCGGGTCGAGGCCGTTGTTGCCGCGATAGCCGGAAATCATCGAGGCCGCGGCGGCGGCGTCGACGGTGACGTCGGGCTGCGCCATGCTTTGATAGAAGCTCGGCTGCTCTGGCGGCGGCGCGCTGCCGGCGCAGCCGGCGAGCGCCGCGGCGGCGATGGCGACGGCGGCAAGCCGAATCATGCAGGTCCCCAGCCGAAATCCCAACGAGTTCCCCAATCAGTGCGAACGCGAAGCCGCGGCCGCCACGCGCTCCTCCGCTGGGGTCGGAGAGCTCGCTTTGCGGTCAAATCTGTAGCCGCTTTGCGTCACCGCATCACTCAGAATCGCGGAGAGGCCCCCTCACCCTCGGGCGCTTCGCGCCCTCGACCTCTCCCCGCGCGGCGGGGAGAGGTTAAGGAACAGCGTTCTCGCGACGCGCTCACGCGCCCGAGCTATGCCCACCACCACGACGCCATTCCAAAAAAGATTCGCCCCCGGCAACAAAAGGGAGGCGAAGCGCCGAAAGGCGCATTGTCCTACCAATTGCCGCTTGCGCGGCTGCGCATCCTGATCAGATGCGCCCGCCTTCCGGCGCTTCACCGCGGCACTCGCCACCGGCTCTTACCCCGATGGCTCAGCCCCAGAACCGGGTTTCCCAACATCTCGAGCTTGCGGGTGTTTTGCCCGCTTACATCCTAGCGTCGGTTAAGCGCGCTCCGCGCAGACCGGTCTTTGTGCCGGTCGACCGGTGCCCCAGGGCCGCCCGGGAGCGGATCGCATTCATCCGCGCGCGGGCACCGCACTCGCTCCGCCTCTACGGCATGCCGGCCGGACAGACGCCCTTAAGGTGAGCGAGATGATGGGGGACGTAACTATGGCGGGGACGAATGTCAAGTACCGTCACGATCATTGTGACGGCTGTTCTAGGCGCGGCCCGCTCTCACAAAGGCGACAACGCCGGAGACGGCCCGACAAGCTTGGCGCCGATTTCGCGGTCGCGTCGCCAGATGACCTGATAGGTGCGCTCCGTGACCGCATCTTCGCCGACCAGCAGCGCGAATTGGTCGGGGACGTTCAGACCGCCGACATAGAGGCGCACGCCGTCGTCGGAAATATCCAGAATCAGGCAATCACGCAGCGGGGCGTCGCGCGCGGTCCGCATTTTCGTCATGTTGACGAGCGGGCGGCGCGCCGATTGCCGGTTCTCTCTGCCGTTCGGAGATTCCAAGATGCAATCTCCCCAAAAGGTTGGAGTTTGTCTCGAGCTCTCGTGACTCACGACTGCTGTGATCCAGACCGCGATCCGATCAGTCAGATCGGATGACGGTCTGGAACTCTGCATTGGCGCATGATCTTGCCGAACACCGGCTTCCGCCCCGGATCAAGTCCGGGGCAGGCTTTTTTGGGATCATGCTCTAATCGCGGATCGCCGACACAAACATCACGACGAGCCACAGTGCGCCCAATCCCGCCGCGGTAAACGCCAAGAGCTGCGGGCTATGGCAAAGCGAGCTTGCGGCCTTGCATACTTGACTGGCCCAATTCGAGCCGTCCGGCGCTTCTCTGGCAGCCGTGTAAAATACAAAACTCGCTCCGCCGCACACGATTGCAACAAACAGGACGAAGTTTTTCATTGGCTTCCCCTGTCGATGAGCGATTTGCCGGCGCATTATAAGCCAACCGCAACCCAGGATGGGGAATAATCTAGCGTTACCCGCTAAACGATCCCTGCATATACCGATGTCCGCCCCATGGATTCGACCCGATCGAACGCGGCACTGCGGCTGTTACACCGGGGATGTTTGATAGGCCGCCAATTGCGCGCGTAGCCCGGATTGAGCGCCAGCGAAATCCGGGATCAGCGGCAAGGCCCCACCCCGGATTTCGTTTCACTCAATCCGGGCTACGAGCTACCCCGGCTCCGCCGCGCCGAGCTTCTCGCGCATGGTGGCGACAAAACGCGCAAAGGCTCGCGCGTCGGCGGCGCCCGTTACCTCGTCTACGAAGAAAGGCTAGGCGCCACCTTTGCCATCAAGGCCGCGCCTCAGGCCGTACCGCCGACGGCGAAGGGAAGAACACGCAGCCGTTTGGCGGTCACCGCGAACACGGCATTGGCGACGGCGGGGCCAATTGGCGCGACGCCGGGTTCGCCGACGCCGGTCGGGGCCTCGGATGACGACACAATATGCACCTCGACCTTCGGCATCTCGTCAATGCGGAGCACCTGATAGGCGTCGAAATTCGTCTGTTCGACCTGGCCATCCTTGAGCGTAATGGCGCCGTAGAGGACCGCGCCCAGACCAAAGCCGACGCCGCCCTCCATCTGCGCGGTGATCACGTCCGGATTGATCGGCGTGCCGCAATCTACCGCGCAGACGACACGGTCCACCTTGATCTTGCCGTCCGGCGCCACCGTCACCTCGGCCACCTGTGCGACATAGGTGCCGAACGCCTCGGCAACGGCAATGCCGCGGCCTTTTCCTTTGGGTAAAGGACTGCCCCAGCCGGCCGCGCTCGCAGCGAGTTCCAGCACCGCCTTGTGGCGCGGATGGTGATCGAGCATCGTCCGGCGCAAGGCGAGAGGATCCTTGCCGGCGGCGTGCGCGATCTCGTCGATAAAGGCTTCGGTAGCGTAGGCGGTGTGAGAACTGCCGACCACGCGCCACCACAGCACCGGCACGCCGGTCTCGGTCGTGTTCAACTCGACCGACATGTTGGGAATGGCGTAGGGCAGATTGGCCGCGCCTTCGACGGAGGTACCGTCGATGCCGTTCTTGACCATGACCGGAGCCATCGCCGTGCCGGCCATGATCGATTGGCCGACAATACGATGCTGCCAGCCGACCAAGCGGTTGTCCTTGTCCAGCGCGGCTTCCAAGCGGTGGACGTAGACTGGGCGATAGAGCCCGCCGCGAATGTCGTCTTCGCGGGTCCATTGCAGCTTGACCGGGACGCCGTTTGAGCCGAGCGCCTTGGCGATCGAGACCGCCTCGACAATGTAGTCGGAGCCCATGTTGGCGCGCCGGCCGAAGCTGCCGCCGGCGAGGAGCGTATGGATCTTGACCTGCTCCGGCTTGAGGCCGGCGGTTGCTGCCGCGTTGGCCTGATCGACCGTCTGGAACTGGTCGCCGCACCAGATCTCGCACCCGTTGGCGTCGAGTTTCACCACCGCATCGAGCGGCTCCATTGGAGCGTGCGCCAGATAGGGGAACTCGTAGGTCGCGGTGACAACCTTGGCAGGACCCTTGAGCGCCGCAGCGGCATCGCCGTCCTTGCGCGCCGGCATGCCCGGCCGCTCGGCGAGCGTCCGATACTCGGCGAGGATTGCGGCGGTGCTGCGCTTTTCCGCTTTGCTGTCATCCCACTCAACCTTGAGCGCGTCGCGACCAAGCTTGGCCGCCCAGAAGCTCTTGGCGACAACCGCGACGCCGCGCGGCACTTGCAGCACCTCGACCACGCCGGGAACGGCCTTGGTCGCAGATGCGTCGAACGATTTCACCGTCGCGCCGAACAGCGGGGGACGCTGCAGCAGCGCCACCAGCATGTCCGGGAAGGTCACGTCGATGGTGAATTGCGCCGTGCCGTTGGTCTTAGGCGGAACATCGACGCGCGGCAATTTTTGACCGATCAGCTTGAAGTCCTTGGGTTCCTTCAGCGGCACGTCATTTGGCACCGGCAGGCTCGACGCCTTGCCGGCGAGCGCGCCAAACGTCGCCTCGCGATTGCTGGGCGCATGACGAACAAGACCGCGCTCGACCGTGAAGACTCGCCGGTGCCACATTCCATTCCGTGGCCGCGGCGGCCACCAGCATAGCCCGCGCCGTTGCGCCGGCGTGGCGCAACTGCATCCAGGAATTGGCCATGGCCGAGCTACCACCGGTGCCTTGCATCGTGCCGAACACGAGGTTGGCGTATTTGCTGGCGTCGGCCGGCGCGGATTCGACGCGGATTTGCGCCCAATCGGCGTCGAGCTCTTCGGCGACGACAGTCGCGAGGCCGGTATAGGCGCCTTGGCCCATCTCCAGGTGCTTGGCGATTACCGTGACGCTGTTGTCCGGCGCGATCCGCAGGAAGGCATTCGGCGCGAAATCGTTATTTGTGCCTGCGACGGTGTCGGCCAGCGCCCGGCTCAAGGGACCGGACCAATGAAAGCCGATGGTGAGACCCGCGGCGCTTGCGGCCGCGGTCTTTAAGAATCCGCGTCGGCTCGCACGAGAGAGAGATGCTTCACCCATGGCTCAGCCCTCCATCGCGTGCGCGGCCGCGTGGATCGCGGCGCGAATTCGAGGATAGGTCGCACAGCGGCAGATGTTGCCGCGCATGGCGTCGTTGATGTCGGTATCATTCGGTTTTGGGTTGTTTTCCAGCAGCGCCGTCGCCGACATGATCTGGCCGGACTGGCAATAGCCACACTGCGGAACCTGCAAAGCGACCCACGCGGTCTGCACAGCTTTCCCCGCTTTGCTGGTGATGCCTTCGATCGTGGTGATATGCTGGCCTTCGACGGCGGAGAGCGGCGTTATGCACGAGCGCGTCGCCTGACCGTCGACGTGTACGGTGCAGGCGCCACATTGCGCGATGCCGCAGCCATACTTGGTACCGTGAAGACCGGCGACCTCACGGATTGCCCACAAAAGCGGCATGTCGGGATCGGCGTCGAGCGTGGTCGCTTTGCCATTAAGCGTGAAGGTGACTGACATGATAGAGGACCCTCATATAGGGGAATGACTATCTGTGCGGAGAGCCGCGGTGTTTGCCAAGAAGGACGGCGCCTCCGCGCCCTCCAATCAGACGACGTGGGATTGGCGCGAAGCGATCGCAAGTCGTCAGCCAAAAATGTGATGCTGCTATGCAGCAATCGGTGCGACTGCGCTCAACCCACCTCCGCCGCGCCGAGCTTCTCGCGCATGGTGGCGACGAAGCGCGCAAAGGCTTGCGCGTCGGCGGCGCGCGGCCCTTGTGCGCCGAACACCGACTTCGGCCACAGCGGATCGGTCTTGCAGCGGGCGACGATGTGGATATGCAGCTGCGGCACCATGTTGCCGAGCGCGGCGACATTGATCTTGTCGCATTGCGTCACTTCTTTGAGCATCAGCGACACCAGCGCGATCTCGGCCATCAGCGGAAAGGCGTCGGCGCCGAGGTCGGCGATCTCGGAGGCGCCGGCGCGCCGCGGCACCAGGATCAACCACGGATAGTCGGCGGCGTTGACTGCGAGCACGCGCGACAGCGCCAGTTCGCCGACCGCGGTGGTGTCGGCGGCAAGCTGCGCATGGAGGGTCCAGCTGCTCTCGGACATCGCCCGCCTCCCTGCCGTCATTCCGGGGCGACCCGAAGGGTCGAGCCCGGAATCCATATTCGCCAGCCGTGGTTATGGATTCCGGACTTGCCCCTTCGTGGCAATCCGGAATGACGGTTAATTTTTGTGCGGGCGGGCGACAAAATACGTCTCCGCCGCACGCCGCCTCCACCATACTTCGTGTGGTCCCCCTCCCCGCACTCCGTGCGGGGGCGGAAAAGTCTACCGCCAGGCCAGCGACGAGATAGCGACGCTGACATTGCCCTTGGCGTCGGCGAGGACGCGCAGCGACTTGTCGTCAAAGGCGATGCCGGTGAGCCGCAGCTCGTTGACGGCGACATTGGCGGTGACGCCGTTGCTGCCGCCGGCGAATTCGGCCGCGGCCGCGGCCATGTGCTTCTTGGCGTCCTCGGCAAAGGGTTTCAGATCGATCGCCGCCTGCTCGGCCAGCGTCTTTTGCAGATAAGGCACCGCGGCCTTGGCCGCCTCGCCGAGCAACCCGAACGCCGCCGCCGATTGCACATCGACGGCGACGTCGGTGAAGCGCAAAATCTGCGCGTCGGCATCGAGCACCGGCTTGCCCCAGACATGCACGGTGGCGTCGGCGCCGAGCGCAAAGAAGCCGCGCTTCCTGACGTTGACCAGGAGCGAGATCAGGAGGCGATCGCCGGAGGCGGCGACGGCGGCTTGCTTGATCGTGGTGGCGAAGGCGCCGGAGCCGTCTTCGGGATAGGTCTTGCCCTTCACCTGCGCCTCGATCAGGCGGCTCACCTCGGTGAACGGAATGTCGATCGGCACGGCGATATCGAGCGTGCCCTCGCCTGCCTGCGGCACGATGTCGAGCTGTGCCGGGAACGGACAATCCGGCTTGGTCTCGTTCGGCACGATGCGGGTCTGCGCCTGCACGCCGACCAGCAGTGTCACCGCGTTGGCGTCGATCTTCGGCTGCGCGGCGATGGCCCGCACCGGGCGGATTTCGAGCCAGAGATCCGGCACGCCTTGCCCCGCGCCGCCGAGCGAGATGGCGCGGCACAGCTTGGCCCATTCGCTGCGCGCGGCGTTCTCGATGAACGGATCGTTGCGCAGGCGCGCTTCCAGCCCATTGATCTGTTGGCGCACCATGTCGTCGAGCACCGGCTTCACTTCATTGGAGACGGAAAGCTTGATGCCGGCGATTGGCAGCGCCACGTCGACAACATTGACCTGCGCGGTGAGGTTCGGTTGGAGCCGCCAGTTCGGCGCGATGGTCGGGCGCGCCAGCGCCGTCACCGTGCCGTGGAGGTCGGCGTGCTGGTCGAAGGTCTTGCCGGTGAGGCCTTGCACCTGTTGCCCGATATTGCCGCCGAGCAGGCTGCCGATGGCGCCGCCGATCGCGTTGGCAGCGCCGGTGAGAGTGCCGCGAGCCTGGAACGTACCGGACAGTGGCGTCGTGACGACGAGCCCGTCGGGCCGGCCGGATACTGCGAGCGGCCCGCGGGTGATGGTGAAATTCAGCTCCGCGGCCTGTAGCAATTGCGACACCGGATTTTGCGGGTGACCAGACAGATTGCGCGGCGCCTCCTTCTCCAGCGCGTCGCGGATCGCCGGTATGTCGATGGCGGCCGGCGCGAGCACGGTCGAAGTGCCGGCGAGCGGCGGCAGGGGCGGCACCGCCACCAGCTGCGGCCGGCCCTCCTGCAGCGACGACGGCCACAGCAGATTCAAAGCCAGCGTCGCGCCGGCAAAGGCGATGACGACGACGATGATGCCGATAATGATCGTGCGCGTGTTCATGGGCATTTGGGCCTCGTCATACGCAGGCTTGACCCGCGTATCCATACGGACGATCCGCCCGGCGAGGCTTTGCCGTTTCTGCCGCGAATCGTAATCGCAGCATGGATTGCCGGGTCAAGCCCGGCAATGACGAAAGAGGGGTGGTGCGCGTACCCAATCGCACATTCCTGATAAGCGATGCCATCCGATTGACACAATGCGGCGGCCGAGCGCACCGTTCCCTTAAACTTGTATGCGGATTTGACGGAGCAAACGGATGCCGCGGACGCCGCGCATTCTCATTGTCGGCGGCGGCATCGGCGGATTGGCCGCCGCGCTGGCGCTGGAGCGTCTGCGCGCCGAAGTCGTCGTCTGCGAGCAATCGCCGAAGTTGTCTGAGATCGGCGCTGGCATCGGCCTTGCGCCAAACGCCGTCAAGGCACTGCGCGCGCTCGGGCTCGAGGACAAGATCAAGGCCATCGCGTGTGCGTCCGAGTTCGCGGTGATCCGCTCGTGGCGCGACGGCCGGGAAATCTCGCGCGCCTATCAGGGCGACTATGGCGAAAAATTCGGCGCACCGAGCGTCACCGCGCATCGCGCCGATCTGCTTGGCGTGCTGGCCGGGGCGCTCGCGACCTCCGACGTGCGGCTCGGCATGCGCTGTACCGGCGTCGAGACGCGTGCGCGCGGCGCAGCGGCGCGCTTCGCCGACGGCAGCGAAATCGAGGCCGACATCGTCGTCGGCGCCGACGGCATTCATTCCAAGGTGCGCGAGAGCTTGTTCGGCGCCGACGCGCCACGCTTCACCGGCTGCATCTGCTGGCGCGGCATGGCGCCGGCCGACGCCGTGCCGCGCCACATCAATACCGACGACGTCACCTTGTGGATGGGCCCGCACGGCCATGTCGTGCATTATCGCGTGCGCCGCGGCGAACTGCTCAACATCGTCGCCCACGTCGACAGCGACGCCTGGACCGAGGAATCGTGGACGCGCGAATGCAGCGTCGATGAGGTCATCACGACCTACGCGCGCTGGAATCCGGCGCTGACGCGCGTGTTTCCGGCGAGCGAGCGCTGGTACAAATGGGCGCTGTACGATCGCGATCCGCCGGAGCGCTGGAGCAAGGGGCGGGCGACGCTGCTCGGTGATTCTGCGCACGCCATGCTGCCTTATCTGGGCCAGGGCGCGGCAATGGCGATCGAGGACGGCTGCGTGCTCGCGGGCTTCGTCGCGCGCGGCGGCGACGACCTCGACGGCGCGCTCGCAGCCTACGAGCGGCTGCGCCAGCCGCGGGTGCGGGAGGCTGTGCTCGGCTCGCGCGCCCGTGCCCGCGACAATCATCTGACCTCGCGCTTCGCGCGGCTCAAGCGCGACCTGCGCTATGCTTGGCGCAAGCGCTTCGGCGGCGACCAGACGGTGCTCCAGGCCGGGCGGCTTTATGACTATGACGCCGGGCGCGAGCTGGCGTGAAAGCCGTCGGCGGTCTTTGGAAAAATCTTCAGCTCCACGCCGCGCGGGCCGCGCTCACGCACAATGTGAGTTTGGCGCGCTGCGCGGTTTCGTCGACCGGATTGCCGGCGACCGTGCTGGCAAAGCCGCACTGCGGACTGATGGCGAGACGATCGCGGTCGATGAACCGGGTGGCCTCGTCGATACGCTTGATTAGATCGTCGAGCGTTTCAAGCGTGGCAACCTTGGAGCTGATGAGCCCGAGCACCACGCCCTTGTCTGCCGCAACATGACGCAGCGGCGCGAAATCGCCGGCACGCGCGGTGTCGAACTCCAGGAGAAAATGCGTGACGCCTTGGACGTTGAACAGCGCCTTGGCGATCGTGTCGTAGCCGCCTTCGGCCAGATATTTGCCCTTGAAGTTGCCGCGGCACATGTGCACCCCGACCGCCATGTCCGCCGGCGCGCCGGCGACTGCCTCGGCGATGGCGTCGACGTAAAGCGCGACCAGTTCGCTCGCATCGTTGCGGTCGGCAGACACCTGCGCCCGCACCGCTGGATCGCACAGCATCGCCAGCGCCACCTCGTCGAGCTGGACGTAGCGGCAGCCGGCGGCGGCGAGGTCGGCGATCTCGGCGCGATAGATGGCGCCGAGCTCGCGGAAAAAATCGCGCGGGCCGGCATAGATGCCGGATACCGCATACTCGGCGCCGCGCCAGAAGTGCATGCTCGACGGCGCCGGCAACGTCACTTTGGGGAGATCGGTGGCGTTGTCGCGAAGGAAGGTAAACTCGTCGAGCGCGATCGGGACGCGCCAGGCGAGCTTGCCGGTCACGAGCGGCGCCGTGAAGGCGAGCTCTGCGCCCCGTTCATCGTGAAAGGTAAAGCGGGCCTGCGCTACTCCAAGACCTTCGGCGCGCTCGACGAACCGGCTCCAATAGGAGCCACGGCGAAACTCGCCGTCGCTGACCACGCCGAGCCCAACCTCCTGCTGCAGCCTGATGGCGTCGCGGATCGCGGCATCCTGGACGGCAATGAAACCGGCCTCGTCCAGGTCGCCGGCGGCGAAGGCGCGAAACGCCTGGCGCAGCGCAGGTGGGCGCAACAAGCTGCCGATGTGGTCGGCGCGAAACGGCGGACGATGCATGACGGCGGCCCCGGTGAACGAACATGCTTGTAGCAGTCCGATCCGCATCTTGAATATGATGGCTACGAGAGGGAGAAAGCCCAATGAACCGCGCCGATAGTCGGGTGGCGGATCGCGCGGCGGCGACGCGGCAAGCCTGGCTGGAGACGATCGAGCGCCACTGCCACGACCGCGACGCGCCCGGCTCGGCCGAATATTGGTCGCCGCGCCTCGACACCGCTTCGCGCGACGAGTTGCGCGCGATCCAGGACGACAAGATCGCCGCGGTCGCGCCCTTCGTCTACGAGAACAGCGAGTTCTATCGCCGCCGCTTCGACCGCCTCGGCCTGTTGCCGAGCGACTTGCGCACGGTCGACGACCTCATCGCGAAGTGGCCGGTCGTCGACAAGCACGAAATGGCGGAAGACGCCGCCGCGCATCCGCCGTACGGCACCTACACGGCAATGAGCGAAGCGATCTGGGCCGAGCGCGGCTGGATGATGTTCTCCTCCTCCCGCACTACCGGCGCGCCGCGGGTGTTTCCGCTATTCGCACATCGATCGCGAGCTGTGGGCCTGGGCGAACGCGCGCGCGCTGCAATCCATGGACTTTCGCAACGGCGATACGGTTTTCATGATCACCGGTTACGGGCCGCATGTGTGTGGCTGGGGCGTGCAATACGCGCTCGCCAAGATGGGACTGCCGACGCTGCCGGGCGGCGGCATGGACGCACGCGCCCGCGCCAACATCGTGATCCGCTACCAGCCGACCATTCTGTTCGTGCACGCCGTCCTATGCGCTGCATCTCGGCCGCACCGTAGAGGCGCTCGGCGTCGAGCCGCGCACCACGTCGGTGCGCACGCTGTTCGTCGCCGGCGAGCCTGGCATGAGCGTCGCTGCGACACGCGAGCGCATCCAGCAA
>CAWDZD010000068.1:0-73310 GCA_963806465.1 uncultured Alphaproteobacteria bacterium
AGGCGTGGCCGGTAAGACGCCGCCGCGGCATCGCTATCTGGTCGCGGTATGCGGCGAGAAGCTGCCGTTCGAGAAGCAGGCCGACGTGCGTCTCGAATTGACGCGTGATCCGCACAAGGCGGAATTCTTCATCGCGCCGACCAACAACAATTGCGACCGCGCGCTCGACGGCAAGGTCGTCGCCAATATCGAGCGGCTCGGCGTCGTCATCGGCGTGGTCAAGGATCGCCGCGCGCTGCTGCGGAGCGTGGCCGGCTTGAACTGGTCCATGCCCTGATCGTTGCGGAACTCGCCGGGGTTCCTTTCACGTTCCTGGATTAACTTCCAGTCCGCGAGCCGTGAAAGTTTCGTGGCTGTGAAAACGCATATCGCCGCGAAACCAACAGGGCTCTCCGCCGCGCATGAGTTCGATTGAGGACCGCGTCACACCGGACACGCTGGCGGAGAAGCGCGATGCCGGTGTCGGCCTGATCGGCGACATCGGCGCCACCAATGCGCGCTTTGCGCTGGTGTTTCCCGGCGGCAAGACCGCGACGGCGCGGGTTTGCGCGCTGGACGATTATCCCTCGCTCGCCGACGCGCTCACCGCCTACCTCGCCGAGCAATCGCCGGCCACGCGCCCGGCCGAGGCGGTGCTGGCGGTCGCTTCGCCCGTTACCGGCGATGAGATCACGCTGACCAATCGCGCTTGGACGTTTTCGGTCGAGCAACTGCGGCGTCATCTCGGGCTCAAACAGCTGCACGTCATCAACGATTTCGCCGCCAACGCAGCGGCGATTCCGTTTCTCGGCGATGACGATCGCATTCCGATCGGCCATGGCATTGCGGTCGAGGGCGCGCCGGTCGGGATCATCGGACCTGGCACTGGGCTCGGCGTCGGCGGCCTGGCTTCGTCGGGTAGCGGCGCCGTGACCATCGCCGCCGAGGGCGGCCACGTCACCATGGCGGCGATGACGGCGCAGGAAAGCGCGATCCTCGACTTGATGCGCAGGCGTTACGATCATGTGTCCGCCGAGCGGCTGTTGTCGGGTCCAGGTCTGGTGAATCTCGACAACGCGCTGTGCGAGCTTGCCGGCACGCCGGCCGCGCTCCAAGATGCCCGACCAGATCACCAGCGCCCGAACCTGGAACGACGATCCGCGCACCCGCGAGGCAACGACGATATTCTGCGCCATGCTCGGCACCGTCGCCGGCAATCTGGCGCTGACGCTCGGTGCCCGCGGCGGCATCTATATTGCCGGCGGCATCGTGCCGAAGCTCGGCGCGATCTTCGCGCAGTCGGAATTCCGCGCCCGCTTCGAAGCCAAGGGCCGCATGCGCAGCTACTCGCCGCGATTCCGACCTACGTCATCGTGCGGCCCTATCCCGGTCTGCTCGGCGCGGCGGCTTGGCTGCGGGAGGGTTAGCGAGCGCTGGCCTAATGTCACGCCGCTTCCTGCAGGATCGCGATCATACGGTCGATCACCTGATCCAGTGTCGTTCCGGTTGGAAAATCTACCGTCTGCTCGGGATCTTCTGCCCAGTTATTCGGCTCTCGCCGATGGCCGACAATCTGGTATTTGCCGTCCCGTTCTTCGATAACCCAGGGTGACGCTCCGCGCGCGTAAAGCTCCCCAGCTTTTCACGCCGGCGTGCTTGACGACGACCGGGGGAGGATTGGGACGCGGATATGGGCCGACTGGCGGATTACCTCGGGCGATTGTCTCGCGGAAGGACTGGCGCAAACCATCTGCGTTCGAAACATCGACGACCGCTACCGGCTCGATATCACGATACGGGCCTCCGGGAACGCGACCAAAGGTCGGGATGAATACCTTGCCCTTCCTTAAATACAAGTGACAAAGTATCGGTCTCTCCTAGAATTAGAATTCCGTGACAACGAGCCGAAGGCCTCTGCTCCTCGCGATTTTGGTTGCGGCCTCGATCACCTCGCGCTGTACCGCAGTCATGCTAGCCTTAGGAATTATCAAGCGGAGTACACGACCGGCAATTTGGGATTTCGCGAATTTTGTCACCTCCCCAGTCTGTGCCGGCATATTTTTCCAGCTTTTCAAGATACTGGTTCACCCTAGACGAAAGAATGGGCGACCTTTGGTAGGTGGCGGCATTTAAGTCGATAGATTTATTGCTGATCGCAACATTATCGACAAAGTCATCAATGGTTCGAGATAGGTCATGCAAATCGCCCCGGCGTAAGAGCTTATCAATGACCTTTCCGCGAGTGGTCGGGGAAAGCCTTCATATAGCAGCACGTTGCTCTGCTGATAGCGCAAGTTGCGCCGTCTCGAACTCAATTTCGGGTGGGATTGCCGGCAGCTTCGGCAGTGCTCTGCCAAGCAGCCACGGCGACAAAAAACCGAGCACGCTGTAGATGAGATCTGTGTCTTGACCGAATACCGCGGGATCGTACTGAGCGTAGCGCGAGACCCATTCGGCGATGAACTTACGATCTTCAAGAGAGACGCCCGGCTGCAAGGCCCGAACTCAAAAGCGGCAGTGAGCGCGTTCCCGCCGTGTAAATCGCCGACGTCGTAGTAATAACGTTTAATCTCCGCCCTAATGGCTTGTTCTTGTCTTCTGGCCTAGCGTTCGCGATCCATTCGACAAAATCGGCCAGTTCGTCGTTGACATACTTGCCGGGCGGTAGGTGGACCCAGTTTTTGACGGCATCGGACGACGCATCTGATCGCCGCGTCGGGTCGTCGTTCTCCGCAACGCGCACTCCCGGCGAGTTGTGACTTTCGCTGCCGGTCGGCGCGAACCAGCCAGGATTGGGCGGCGTGCCGGTGCGCGGATGCAGCGCCGGATTCCAGTCGAGACTGCCTCCATCGCGTGCGTATTTGATCAGCGAATCCTCGGCCTCCATCGCGTCGCGCGCCGCTGGATTGGGCAAGTCGGGAAGCCTCAGATGCACGGCCGCGATCCGCGCAAGACATCGATCGCCGGCGTTGAGCGCACGTGCTACGGCCGCGAGCCCGGGCATCAGCCCATCGGCCTCCCCGATGTACCGATGGCCGCGCCGCAACAGCCGCTCGATCGACATCGTCGCGGTCGCGAACAACAAAGCGGCCGCTGTCGTGTCGCTCAATCAGCGGCGTCCCGCCAAGGAATAACCCGTCGTCGGTACAGGCGAGGCCCAAGTTGTCTGGGCCGGCCTCGCTGAGCCGCCACATGTGATAGGTCATCGTCCCTCTCGTAGGCTAGGATGAAATGCCTATCGACAGTCATCGCGGTCAACGAGTTACTTCAAGCCACTGAGATCATGAACTTTTTGTCAAAGTAGCTGGCGACCCGCATCGCCGAATTCGCGATGATTCGCGCCCGATGGTCCGCGGCGGCGACGTAGTCGCAGCGCTCAGCTGCGGTGGCCAAGCCGCGGCGATCGGTTCGTAAGCGCAAGCTTGCGCCGCGCTACGGTCGCGCCACGCGCGGCACATAGCTCTCCAGCTCCGGCGCCGGGAAGGCGACGACCTGGCCGATCTCGGCGGAGCGATAGAGCGCCATCAGCATTTCGGCGACCGCAACGCCGTCGTGAAAGGTCTCGATCGGCTGGCGGCGATGGCGGAACGCGTCGACCATGTGGCGGTTCTCGCCGACATAGCCGTAGATGTCGGCTTCGTTCTCGACAACCGGCATCAGTCCCTGCTCGGCGTTCTGCTTCTCGACCAGGTCCTCGCCCTGGCCGCCGGTCACGTCGCGCGACAAAGAGACTTTCAGCCCGGTATTGAGTGAGGAGAATTCCATCGAATATTCGGGGCCAAGGAGCTCGATCACGATGCGCAAGCCGGCGCCGACATAGGCCCAGGAGTTGGTCGCCTCGACCATGACCTCGTGGCCGTCGGGGTCGACGAAAGTCAGCGCGCCGCGGGCGAAATCTTCCGCCGGCCGCGATGCGTAGTCGACTTCCGGGCCCATCATCTCTTTCAGCCGTTTCACATATGCCGGCCGCGTCCATTTCAGATTGCCGACCGTGGCGCTGGCGCTGACGAGCTTGAGATCGCTGCGCGGCGCGCCGGGCTTGGTGAGCAGGAAGCGCCCGACCTCGACGCTATGACAGGTCATGTCCGAGAGCACGCCGCCGCCTTGGCGCCGGCCCTGCCAGAACCACGGCATGTGCGGCCCGCTATGCTCCTCGGCCGCGCGCGCCAGATAGGGCCTGCCGCACGCCGGCACGGCGCGACGCCACACGATGTCCTTGCCGCGCTGAACGGCGCTGGAGAACACCTGGTTCTCCAGATAGCCGTGCAGCAGCTTGGCGTCTTCGGCGAGGCGGAGCATTTCGCGCGCTTCGGAGAGCGTGCGGCCGAGCGGCTTTTCGCAAGCCACGCCGATAAGCTTCGCCCAGCGCGCCGTCACCAGCCGATGGATTTCGCGCATGGTGTCGAGCCGCGCGAAGTTCGGCACGCCAATCCATACCGCGTCGACCTCGCCGGACAGCAGCATGGCTTCGAGCGACGCGAAGGCGCGGCACGGGCCAAGCTCGAGCGCGTTGGCTTTAGCCGCCAGCGCCTCGCGATGCGCCGCCGTCGGGCTAAAGATGCCGGTGACGCTCGACGTGGCGGACGCTGAGCAGCGCCTGGAGATGAAAATTGGCGATGAAGCCGGAGCCGATCAAACCGATCCGCAACCTGGCGACCGGATCGCTGCCGTTCATGCATTCCTCCCTCGGGCGTCGAAATTTGCTCTTGACCTAGAGCGTGCTCTAGCATGTCAGTGCGGCGATGCGCGGGCGCAGTGCCCGGTGAAGGAGAGCATCATGGGCGCGGCCGAGAACAAGCAATTGATGGCGGATATTTTCGCCGGACTGGCGGTCGGCGATGGCCGCCGTTTCATCGAATGTCTGGCCGAGGATTTCCGCTGGACCATCACCGGCACGACGCCGTGGTCCGGGACCTATCGCGGCAAGGAGACGGTGCAGAAGAAGCTGCTGCAGCCCGTGTTCGCGCAGTTCGCCGACCGCTATACCAATGCATTGCACCGCATCGTCGCCGAAGGCGATTGCGTCGTCGTCGAGTGCCGCGGCAGGGTCACGACCAAGGCCGGCAAGCCGTACAACAACAGCTATTGCTGGGTCTGCCGGATGGTCGACGGCAGGCTTACCGAGCTCACCGAATATCTCGATACGGAATTGGTCGCGACCGCGCTGCTCCCGCCGCAAGCGGCGTAAGCACAGGGACCGACGATGCCGCACAGCCTGCATATCGGTGATGTCGCGAGCCGCACCGGACGCAGCGTCCACGCCATCCGCTGGTACGAAGCGCAAGGATTGATGCCGGGCGTTGCCCGCGACAATGGCGGCCGGCGGGTCTACAGCGAGCATCATGTCGGCTGGCTCGATCTCATGGACCGGCTGCGCTGCACCGGCATGTCGATCGCGCAGATGCGCGAATACACCGCACTGGTGAAACAGGGCAGCAGCACCTTGAAACAGCGCCGCGCGCTCCTCGCCGCGCATCGCGCCCGCGTGCAGGAAAACATCGCGCGATGGACAGAGGCCCAGACGCTCATCGATGCCAAACTCGAATTTTATGACGAATGGGTCGCCAGCGGCGAGCCCGGCGATTGCGCCGCATCGGCGCTGCGCGCGCCGAACAAGCGACCGGTCAATTCCCGCCCGAAGCAGCGTGTCCGCTAGCAGACAGGAGAAAGTGAGATGAGCAGTCTTCCGCCGCGTAACGCCATCGTCACCGGCGCGTCGCGCGGCATCGGCCGCGCGGTGGCGCTGCGTCTGGCGCGCGACGGCTTTGCCGCGGTCGTCAATTATGCCGGCAACCGCGACAAGGCGGCGGAGGTCGTCAACGAAATTACCGGCCATGGCGGCCGTGCCGTCGCCGTGCAGGGCGACGTCGCCGATCCGGCCGACATGGCGCGTCTGTTTGACGAAGCCGAGAAGGCTTTCGGCGCTGTCGGCGCCGTGGTGAACAGCGCCGGCATCATGAAGCTCTTCCCGATAGCTTCGGGCCGCGTCGAGGACTTCGATGCGGTTTTCGCCGTCAACGTGCGCGGCACGTTCAACGTGCTGCAACAGGCCGCCAAGCGCGTCGCCGACGGCGGCCGCATCATCACGATGTCGACCAGCGTACTGGGCATGAACTTTCCGAATTATGGTCCCTACGCCGCATCGAAGGCCGCAGTCGAAGTGTTGACCCGCATCCTGGCGCATGAGTTGCGCGGGCGCGGCATCACCGTCAATGCGGTGGCGCCTGGTCCGACCGCGACGGAGCTGTTTTTCGAAGGCAAGAACGAAGAGCAAATCCAGCGTCTCGCCAAGCTTGCCGCGCTGGAGCGGCTTGGCGAAACCCGACGACATCGCCAACCTGGTCTCGTTCCTCGCCGGTCCGCAAGGCGGCTGGATCAACGCCCAGACCGTGCGCGCCAACGGCGGCTACACGTAGCATCAATAGCCCGCCGCCAGCGCGCCGCGGGTGCGCGGATCGGCGGCGCCGGCAAAGCCTGACGGCGTCACCAGGATCGAGTTGGCCGAGCTCACAAACTTGCGCACCATCACCGTATCGCCGCGCGCCACCAGTGCCGCGACGACGTCATCGGGAAATCCCGGCTCGGCGTACACGAAATCAGGCATCCATTGATGGTGCAGGCGCGGCGCCGAAACCGCGGCGCCGATATCCATGCCGCGGTCGATCACGTTGACGACCACCTGCAGCACCGTGCTGATGATGCGGCTGCCGCCGGGCGATCCGGTAACCAAAAACGGCTTACCGTCCTTGAGCACGATGGTCGGCGTCATTGATGACAATGGTCGTTTGCCTGGGCCGGGCGCGTTGGCCTCGAAGCCGAGGAGGCCGTAGGCGTTCGGCGCATCCGGCTTGGCGGCGAAATCGTCAAGCTCGTTGTTGAGCAGGAGGCCGGTGCCGGCGGCGACCAGGCCGACGCCGTAGCTGAAATTCAGCGTGTAGGTGTTGGCGACGGCGTTGCCGAAGCGGTCGACGACCGAAAAGTGCGTGGTATTGCGGCCTTCGGATTTCGTCGGCATCGCGGTGGGATGGATGTCCTTCGCCGCGGTGGCGTGCGCCGGATCGATGGTGGCGCGCCACTCGGCGGCGTAGCTCTTGGAGATCAGCCGCCCTACCGGTACTTTCACCGCGTCCGGATCGCCGAGAAAATAGGCGCGGTCCGCATAGGCGCGCTTCATCGCCTCGATGATCAGGAACAGCGCCTGGGTCTGGTCCGCGCGCGCCAGATCGTAGCCTTCCAGGATATTGAGCATCTCGATCAGCACGACGCCGCCGGACGACGGCGGCGGCATCGAGACGATGTCGTAGCCGCGATACGTGCCGCGCACCGGCGCGCGTTCGATGGCGCGATAGTTTTTGAGATCGTCGGCGGTCATGACGCCGCCTGAAGCCTGCACCGCCGCGGCGATCTTCTGCGCGATGTCGCCGCTGTAGAATGCTTGCGGTCCGCTTTGCGCGATCGCAGTGAGCGTGGCGGCGAGATCGGTTTGCACGAGACGATCGCCGGGCGCCAGCGCGCTGCCGTCGGCCCTGGCGAAGATTGATGCCGACGACGGCCAGCGCACGATGCGCGGCAGATCTACCGGCAGCGAATCCGCGGTGTCGTCGGCGACCGCAATGCCGTCGCGCGCCAGCGCGATCGCGGGCTTGATCAGATCGGCCAGCGTGAATTTGCCGGAGCCGTATTTCCGCGCGGCGAGCGCCAGGCCCGCGACCGTGCCCGGCACGCCGATGGCGAGCGCGGAGTCGCGCGATTTCTGCGGATCGGCATTGCCCTGAGCGTCGAGGAAGGATTTGGCGTTGATCGCCGCCGGCGCGGTCTCGCGATAGTCGATGGTGGTATCCTGGCCATTGGCAAGATAAATCACCATGAAGCCGCCGCCGCCGATATTGCCGGCGCGCGGGTAAGTCACGGCCATGGCGAAGCCTGTCGCGACCGCGGCGTCGATGGCGTTGCCGCCGTTTTGCAAAATCTCGGCGCCCACTCGCGCCGCGATCGCCTCCTGCGCCACCACCATGCCGTTGCTAGCAACGACCGCCTGCGTCGGCGCGATCCGCGGGCTTTCGCCGCGCGCCAATAGCGGCAAGGCCAGCACGGCGACCAGCGCGAACGCCAGCTTTGGGAGAGGCCGCCTATTCATCGATCAAACAGTCGGCGCGGACAGCTTTGAGTGTGTGCAACACGCCGGCCTACTGCACCGGCGTCGGCGGCGCCGCGCCGGTCGTGGGCCCGCCGGCCTTGGCAACCAGGACATAGCCGCGCGTCTTGTTGCCGTTGGCCGCGTCGGTCGTGTTCATGGCGTCGAACAAATCGGATGCCTTGACCCAGACCGGCGGATACTTGTAGCGCGCCACATCCAAAATCAGAAAGCGGTCCTCCTTGGCGTCGTAGGCCGCAAGCGGCGAGATGTGGCCTCCGGTCTGCTGCCCGAGCGCTTTGCGCAAATAATTCACGACCACGAAATGATTCCTGGCCGCGAGGTGGTCGCGCGCGGCGGTGCGGAAAGCATCGAGACTGCCGTCGGCGGCGTGGTGAACCTCGATGGTCAGCGGATGAAGCAAAAGCAGCCCGCCAAGCTGGTCGAGCGTCATGCCCTGCCTCGCCAGAACTTCACGCGGCAGCACCGCGTCGGTGCGCTCATCAAGCAGATTGTCCTGGGTAAAGACGTGGTAGGGCTGATATTCCGGCGTCGTCGGCGCCGGCACGCCGGCCGCGTTGAGGACCATGACGATGCTGGCGACGCCGCAATAGGCTTGCGTCTTCTGGGTGACGAAATTGTCGGCGATCGAGAAGAAAGTCGCGAGCGCGCCGCTTTCGCTGAAGTACCGCTCGCCCTCCTCGGAATTGAGATCGGTCAGATTGCCGGGCAGCGGCAGAGTTTCGGCGTGCGCGGCGCCGGCGAGCAGGCCGAGCGCGAGAACGAGCAAACGTACGGATCGGCTGAACATCATCACCTCTCAAATCAATTCCAAATCTGCAGCGACTTCGGCTTTCCGGCAAGCACCTCGGACGCTAAGCATGGCCAAGGCGCGTTTAGCACAAGCTTCATTTAGCATTCTTGACAGCGACGACTTCGATCTCGACCAGAAATCCCGGATTGGCGAGAGCGGCGACGCCGACCACGGCGCGTGCCGGCAAGTTCGGCTGATCGCCGCCGAAGAATTGGGTGTAGCCCTCCATGAAGGCCTTGAAGTCCATCGGCGCCCGCGCGTCGTTGACCAGGAATACCTGCATCTTGACCACGTCGCCCATGCCGAGCCCAAGCCCCTCGAGGATGCCCTTGATCTTGTTGAGGACGCCGAGCGTCTGGGTCTTGGTGTCGCCGTAAGCTTGCGGGCTCGCCGGATCGGCGTCTTTGTTCACGAGCGGCGGGACCTGGCCGCTGACATAGTAGGTCGTGGTGTTGCCCGAGACTTCGACCGACTGGGCAATCGGGAAGTTAGAATTCGGGATCGGGTGTCTTACCACCTCTGCGCCGGCCGGGCCGACGCCGAGAAGCAGGGCGCCCAGGACTAGGAATGATCTATTTTTCATCATCTGCTCCGCATTTCCAGGAACAACATTTTCATCAGCGGACGGCTTTGACGTCGGCGGCCGTCACCGCATCCCGGTAGTCGTTGCCGAAGTGCGTCCGCACATAGTTCACGACTGCGGCAACCTGATCGTCGGTCATCATCATGCCGACCGGCGGCATGCCGTGCTGGCCGTGGACGACGATGAGGACTGGATATCCGGCGGCTTCGAGCGCCTTGTCGCCGGCGAGCGCCGGATAGGCGCCGGCACCAACCGCTCCCTTGCCGTCCGGCATGTGGCAGCCCTGGCAAACGTTGGCATACAATTCTTCGCCGCCGGCTTCGGAAAACGCGAAGCCGGTGCTCAGATTGGCTGCAGACGAAGCGTGCGCCGGATTTTGCGCCAGCGCCGCCGGCGCGCCGAGGCCAAGCAACACAGCGATAGCCGCCACGACGGGGACCAACAGCCCGGCAGGTGACTGTGGCAGATGCCGCATGGGGTTGGCGCGCTTCGCTGACATCGCTCTATGAGGCTCTACGTTTTGACGACACGCTCGTGCAGCCGCGTGATGGCGTTGAGCGATGAGAGGATCGCGCCCTCCTGCCACACCGGAATGTACGACGCGTGCTCGCCGGCGAGTACGATCCGGCCGTCGATCTGGCAGAGATCGTTGTAATGCTGCGCGCGCGCTTCCTCGGTCCAATAGCCGGCGCAGCCGAGTGCCGACGGCACGCGATGCCAGGCGACCGCAACGCCGTTTTCGAACTCGGCCGGGTATTGCGGATGGATGCGCGCGCCGAGCGCGACGGCTCGCGCTACTCTGTCCGCCGGCGTCATGGAGGTGAATTCGTAGGCGTTCGCGCCCTCGACAATGTAGGCGCCCAACAAGACGCCGCGGCCGCCGCGATTGAGCCCGTAATTCGGATAGGCGATCTGCCGGATCGGCAAGTCGGTATAGCTGATGCCGCCATAGATCGCCTCGTCTTCCTCCCAGAACCGGCGCTTGAATTGCAGGCCGATTTTGACCGCCGACAGATAGGGCACCGCGTCGATTGCCGCCTTCATCGGCGCCCCGACATCGATCGGGATCTGACTGAGGATCGAGAGCGGAATGGTGCAGACACACCAGTCGGCTTTGGCCATTTGCACGGCTTCGGGTTTGGTGGCGCTGACATAGCTGACAGTGACGCCGTCGCTGCCCTGCTGAATCCGGATCACCTTGCTGTCGTAGCGAATGACGTCGCCGAGTTCCCTGGCGAAGGCCTTGCCGATCATGTCCATGCCGCCGACCGGCTGGAACATCGTGGTCTGGAATGAATGCGAGGCGAAAGTCTGCAGATATCGCCACAGCCGCGATTTCAATATCTCAGACAGGCCGATCGGCTCGCCGGCGACCGGCGCTGCGTCGAGGCCGCCGCCGGGACCCTTGGCGTAACCGCGAACATCGGCGGAAATCAGGTTGGCCTTGTAGGCATAATTGCTGTCGAGCGCGCCCCACGATTTGAGCGCCTGCAGCAGCATCTCCTTGTCTTGTGTCGAGACTTCTTCATCGAGCCGGCCCTGCGCGGTGGCCTTGGCGAGCAACTCGGACACCTGTCCCTGGAAATCGGCCTTGATGGCGCGAATACGCTGCGGCTCGCCGCCGAACGAGCCGGAGGCATGCAGCAAGGCATTGTGATTGAGCTGGACGAAAGGCTCGATCGCGACATTGAGGCGCTTGCAGTAGTCGAGCAGCGCGCGGTGATGATACGGAATCCGCCACGGCCCGGGATTGAGATAAAGTCCGTCGTCGAATTCGCAGACCTGCTTCTGGCCGCCGAGCTCGACATAAGTGTCGCCGCCGCGCAGTGTCCAGTTGCGACCGCCCGGCCGCTGATTGAATTCCAGCACCGCAACCTTGTATCCGGCCTTGCGCAGCTCGAGCGCCGCGGTCATGCCGGCGAGACCGGCGCCGAGGATCATCACGGACGCGCCCTTGGCGTCGCCAGAGAGCTGGATCGGGCCCTGGTAAGCGGAGTCCGACGCAAAGCCGAGGCTGGTCATGGCGTGATACATCGCCGTGCTGCCGGCGAGCGTGCCGATCAGCGCCAACAGGTCACGCCGACGCAATGGTGTGGTGCCGTCCTCCACCGCCGCTAACCCCGCATCATTCTTTAGTGGAGCATGATCTTTTCGGAAAACCGGCTTCCACCCCGGATCAAGTCCGGGGCAGGCATTTTCCGGATCATGCTCAGTCACATTCACGCTCCTGCGGCGCCATAAAGGCTATCGTGGGGCCGGTCGAGAACGACGCCCGCGAGCCTCGATCGAAGCGCGGGCGCCATCGGAACATGTGGCCGCCGCCGGCGCCTGGCGCAACCCGCACTTCATCCCGCCCCGCGCAGCGGGGAGGGGGGATGCAACTCGCCCCGCCCCGCTCTCTTTGTCGTCACCACCGGGCTTGACCCGGTGGTCCATGCCGAGGTGCGGTTACGCAAACGATCGGGCCAAATCTCTCAGCGAGTCGGCGCTCCGCATGGATTGCCGGGTCAAGCCCGGCAATGACGAAATAGAAAATCGTTCTCGCGACGCATGTGCGTCCGAGTTTTGCCAATACGACGCGCAAGAAGCCGAACCTGATCCCGTCATGAGGCGCCGGCGGTGGATTCCGGCTGCCTCCAGATCACGTTGGGCCAAATAAAAACAGGACGGCGAGACGCCGATAGACGCGTAGCCTTCCGTCCGCATCCTTCGGGATGCGGTCGCGCGCTGAGCGCAGCGCGCTCGCCTGTCGGCGTCCCACCACGGCGCTTGCGGCAGCGAACGAACGCCACCGCTCAGCTCCAGAAACGTTCTTCCTGGGACGCGGCTAAGAAGCGGGCGTTACCCGCCCCCGCCTGTCCCAGTCCAGCGGCATGGCCGCAGACCGGTCATAGTGCCGGCCGGACGTTTTCCCAAAGCCGCCCGGGAGCCAAGGTGACGAACCTAAAGCCCGCGGGAACCGCTCTCGCTCCGCCAGCCGGCGTGACCGGCTGGCGTCCTGGCACGTGAGCGAGATTCGTCACTATAGGTAACTGTAACAAGGACGATTGTCAAGAGATCGTCGCTAATATTGCGACCATTGTAGGGTGGGCTGAGCGCAGCAGCCCACGCGGAACGTCAGGCCGAACCGCTGCGCGTGGGCACGGCGCTCCGCTCCTTAGCCCACCCTACGTTTGCCGCGTTTGCTACATTTCCACTATGTCTCGCTCGGAACGCCTGTTCAGTCTGCTGCAAACGCTGCGGCGTTATCGCCGGCCGGTGACCGGCAAGGCGCTGGCGGCAGAGCTCAACGTCAGCATGCGCACGCTCTACCGCGACATCGCCACGTTGCAGGCGCAGGGCGCCGACATCGAGGGCGAGCCGGGGCTCGGTTATGTGCTCCGCCCCGGCTTCATTCTGCCGCCGCTGATGTTTTCCGAGGACGAGATCGAGGCTTTGGTGCTCGGCTCACGCTGGGTCGCCGATCGCGGCGACGATCTGCTCGGCTCGGCGGCGCGCAACGCGATCGCGAAAATCGCCGCGGTGCTGCCGGCGGCGCTGCGCGACAATCTCGAGGCGGCGAACTTGCTGGCCGGGCCGGCCGCGCGGGTCAGTGCCGGTGACGTCGATCTCGCCGTCGTCCGCAAAGCGATCCGCAGCGAGCGCAAGATGTCGATCCGCTATCGCGACGGACACGGCGCGCAGTCGCAGCGCACCATCTGGCCGTTCGCGCTCGGCTTTTTCGACAAGGTGCATGTGGTGATCGCCTGGTGCGAGCTGCGCAAGGATTTTCGCCATTTCCGCACCGATCGGATCGCAAGCCTTGCCGTCGCCGAGACGCGCTATCCACGCCGTCGGGCGGCGCTATTGAAGGAGTGGCGGCTGGCGGAAGACATTCCGGCACCGCCGTAGGACCGCACCCGGCGCGTCATGGCCGGGCTCGTCCCGGCCATCCCGCTTAGTCGGGCGCTGTGCCACGCGATCGGGATGCCCAGGCGATAGGCGAGCGAAAGCGACGCCGTTCTTCGAACGGCTATGCCCGGGCATGACGGATGGCTACTGCCAGAAACTGACAGTGCCGCGGATTACGGTCGCGCCATCAAGCGATCGGAGATGTCCCATGACAGCACAATCAAACACGGCACAGCCGAACTTTGTCCTCCTCTACGTCGATAGCCCGAAAGCGAGCGGGGAGTTCTATACCGCTTTGCTCGGGCGCGGGCCGGTCGAAGCGTCGCCGACCTTCGTGATGTTCGCGCTCGAGACCGGGCTGATGCTCGGGCTGTGGTCGCGGCATGGCGTGGAGCCCGCGCCTTCGGCAGCCGGCGGTGGTTCTGAAATCGGCATCACGGTCGACCATCGAGCGGCAGTCGATGCGACTTGCGCATCCTGGAAAGCACGCGGCGTGCGCATCGCACAGGAGCCGACCGAGATGGATTTCGGCCGGATCTTCGTCGGGCTCGATCCCGACGGCCATCGTCTGCGCGTGTTCGCGCCGGCGCCCGAGGAAGGCGCGCGGGCTCAATGAGCGCCTGTTGGCTCGCGGTCGCGTCGGCCGAGCACGTCCGGCGCGGCCGAAGTGAAGGCTTCATGCAGGTCAGTCACGGCAAGGCGGCGTCATTGAAGCGCGTCAAGCCCGGCGACCGCGTGGTGTATTATTCACCGACGGTGAAGCTTGGCGGCAAGGACAAGCTGCAAGCCTTCACGGCCATCGGCAGCGTGAAGGAACGCGAGCCCAACAGATTCGACATGGGGAAAGGGTTTATGCCCTATCGCCGCGAGGTCGATTGGGCGAAGGCCGATGAGGCGCCGATCCGCCCGTTGCTCGATCGATTGGAATTCACGGCCGGCAAGCCGAACTGGGGTTATCAGTTACGCTTCGGGCTGTTTGTCATCAGCGCCGCGGATTTTTGTTTGATCGCACAGGCGATGGGCGCGCGGTTGCCGCGCCCGGATTAAGACAAGCGAAATCCGGGGCGGGGCTCACGCCGCTCCCGGATTCGCCCGGCGCTCGGAAAACGAGCGCCTGCTCAGGCGGCTGTTCAGGCAGCTTGGCTCGACCGCTCGGTTTGCAGCTTGATGTCGACCGGGACCGGCGCGCGCAGAATGTCGAGCACCGGGCAATGCGCGTCGACCACTTCTTTCAACTTGGCGAGATCGGCCGTCGACGCGCTGCTTTTCAGGTTGACCGTGCCGCGCACGTCGTTGAAGCCGGCACGCACGCCGTCCTTGACGGCGAAGAAGCCGCGCAGGTCGAGCGCGCCTTCGAGCTTCACCGACACGCTCTCAAGCGGAATGCCGAGCGCCGTCGCATAGGCGCGGTAAGTGATCTCCTGGCAGCTGGCGAGCGCGGCGAGCACCAGCTCGACCGGGTTCGGGCCGGCATCGGTGCCGCCCAGCGTCGGCGGTTCGTCGATGGTCAGTGCAAACTGCCGTATTTTAGTCTCGCTCCGCAAACCCTCGACCTGTTGCGAGTCGGCGACAAAAGTCGCGATCGCATGATCGGCGTTGTCGCGCAGATCGGCTTGGGTAGCGACGATGATGTCCTTGAGCGCCATGGCATCCCTCCTAGGTGTGGCCGCGAGGAATTGTTCCAGGGTCAAGACTAGAGTTTTTGCTCGGGAATCTCTTTAGCGTTTTTTGTTAGGTCCGTAGACGGTTTGTGTGCTGTTCGATGACGCGCGCGGATTATTTTGCTGACTGCGGTTTTGTAGGGCGGGCTGAGCGAAGCGAAGCCCACGCGGACCGGTCGCGAGGTTGTACGTGGGCACGTCGCTTCGCTCCTTAGCCCACCCTACTTTGCCTCATCTAAAAATTTCTGCACCGCATCGGACAGCGCGAAGCGGTGCGTTTCCATCATCACGCTGTGGGTGCCCTGTGGCAGCTCGACCAGGCGCTTCTCGGGCGTGTTGACGAGGCGCGGCAGCAGCGTGCGCGCCATGGCCGGCGGCACGTCGGAATCCCATGCGGCCGTCACCATCAGCACCGGCACAGTGATCTTCTCCGGATCGTAATAGCCTTTGCCGAGCCAGAAGGTTTCGGACACATCCTGCATGACGCCGTTGGGCGCGCGGATCACCGGCGGATTTTGTCTGGCGCCGTGCGGATCGGTGGCCCAGGTGGCGGCGACCCAGTCCTCGAACACGCCGGGCGGAATGAGCGCGGCCTTCTGCTCTTGCGGTACGCCATTGAGCCAGCGGGCGCTCGCCTGCTCGCGCGTGACGGTGCGATACGCCGGCATGCGGCCGGAATCAGCGGTCGCCAGCCGGCCGGTCTGGCCGATCCAGATCGGCGCATAGAGCACGAGCCGTTCGACCTTGCCCGGATGCGCGATGGTGTAAGTCGGCGTCGAGAACGTGCCCCACGACCAGCCGAGCAGGACGAGCCGCGGAATGCCGCGCCGCTCGAGAATGAAATCGACGACGGCGGCAATGTCCTTGACCGCGGTCGCGGTGCGCACGATCGGCGGATTGGCGTTCGGGTCCTGCGCCATCTCCGGCGGGCGCGTGGATTTGCCATAGCCGCGCAGGTCGAGCAGATAAACGTCGTAGCCGTGGGCGGCGATATGATCCATCCACGAGCGGCCCTCGATCGGCAGATCGAACGTGGTGTGCGCCGGGTAAGTGGCGCCATGGACGAACAGCACGGTGCGCGCAGGCTTGAACGCCCGCATGTCGGCCGGTCTTTTGTTGCGGACAAAAATCTCAATGCCGGGATCGTGCCCCGGCACCATGAAGTCGTCGGTGGTGAGTTTGCATTGCGCGCCTGTCGCGGCTTCAGAAATAGCACCGGCCACGCTTTCCTCCCGTCATGGCCGGGCTCTGTCCCGGCCATCTCGCTTATGCAGGCACTGTGCTCGACGATCGGGATGCCCGGGTCAAGCCCGGGCATGACAAAGCATGTGATCCGGATGGAGCGCTGGCGAAATCGGGTATTGGCCGGCAGCTGTGGCCCCGATTTCGTTTCACTCAATCCGACCGATTTTGCGGATGGCGGAACCGTCCCGGTCCGCAATCCTTAATCCTGGGGCGCTGGTGAGGCCGTGTTCGGGTCACGGCTGCCGCCCGGGAGAGGAGACGCCGCCATGAATTACAGAGCCTACATTGCCGAGGCGATCGGTACCTTCTGGTTGACGTTCGGGGGATGTGGAAGCGCGGTCATCGCCGCCGGCTTCCCGCAAGTCGGCATCGGCCTGCTCGGTGTCGCCCTGGCTTTTGGCCTCACGGTCGTGACGATGGCCTACGCGATCGGCCACATCTCTGGAGCCCATCTCAACCCTGCGATAACCGTCGGCTTGACGGCGGGCGGCCGCTTTCCGGCCGGACACGTCATTCCCTACATCATCGCCCAGGTCATCGGCGCCATCGTGGCTGCTTTACTGCTCTACGCCATCGCCAAGGGCGCTCCGGGTTTCGATCTCGGCAAGGGATTTGCGACCAACGGCTACGCGGAGCATTCGCCGGGCCACTACGATCTGCTTTCGGCCGCGCTGACGGAGGTCGTGATGACCATGTTGTTCCTGTTCGTCATCATGGGCTCGACGCACGGCAAGGCGCCGGCCGGCTTCGCGCCGCTGGCGATCGGGCTGTGCCTGACGCTCATCCACCTCGTGAGCATTCCGGTCACCAATACGTCGGTCAATCCGGCGCGCTCTACCGGACCCGCGCTGATCGTCGGCGGCGCGGCGCTCACGCAGCTGTGGCTGTTCTGGGTCGCGCCGCTGGTCGGTGGTGTCCTCGGTGGCGTGATCTATCGCTGGCTGAGCGACGAGCCGCAAGGGCAGGTCACGGGCACGGACGCCTAACGGCTTCGGCCGCGATGGAGATACCGACGATTACTTTCAGCCGACCTTAGGCAGTTCGAAACAGAATTGTCTGAGGGCGTCTGGATCGTTGGTGCGCCTCGATGCATCCAGAATTTCGATGCCAACAATTCGACCTTCATCGTCGTAGTCGACAACGATGCCGTCTGCGACTTCGGCGCTGTCTTTGATCGGCCGGTCGGTCAAATTAAGATAAATCGCATCGGCGGCGTGATCGACTCTTAGACGCATATGACCCTTCTATCGTCATCGCTGGGCATAGCCGTTCGAAGAACGGCGTCGCTTCGCTCGCCTATGTCCCGGCCATCTCGCTTATGCAGGCGCCGCGCTCGACCATCGGGATGCGCGGGTCAAGCCCGCGCATGACGACAGGGCACTCACAACATCGACGGCAGCACGCGGTCGGGCGGGCGGTGGCCGTCCATGAAGGTCTTGATGTTGATGATGACCTTCTCGCCCATGTCGACGCGGCCTTCGATGGTGGCCGAACCGAGATGCGGCAGCAGCACGACCTTGCCGGCTTTGGCAAGCTTGACTAGCTTGGGCGACACCGCCGGCTCGTGCTCGAACACGTCGAGGCCCGCGCCGGCGATCTCATCGGTCTCGATCAGCCGCGCCAGCGCGTTCTCGTCGATCACTTCGCCGCGCGCGGTGTTGACGATGTAGGCCTCGGGACGAATGAGCTTGAGGCGGCGCGCCGACAACAGGTGATAGGTCGCCGGCGTGTGCGGACAATTGATCGAAATAATATCCATGCGCACCAGCATCTGGTCGAGGCTTTCCCAGTAGGTGGCGCTGAGCTCTTCCTCGATGCGCGGCGGTACGCGGCGGCGATTGTGGTAGTGGATCTGCAGGCCGAAAGCCTTGGCGCGGCGCGCCACCGCCTGGCCGATGCGGCCCATGCCGACAATGCCGAGCCTTTTGCCCCAGATGCGATGGCCGAGCATCCAGGTCGGGCTCCAGCCGGTCCAGTCGCGATCGCCGGTCAGTACCTGGGAGCCTTCCGCTAGCCGCCGCGGCACGGCGAGAATGAGCGCCATCGTCATGTCGGCGGTGTCCTCGGTGAGGACGCCCGGCGTATTGGTCACGGTGATGCCGCGCTGCAGCGCGGTCGCGACGTCGATATTGTCGACGCCGTTGCCGAAATTGGCGATCAGCTTGAGCTGCTCGCCGGAATGGCTCAGCACCGAGCGGTCGATCTGGTCGGTCACCGTCGGCACGATCACGTCGGCGGTCTTGGCGGCTTCGATGAGGTCCGCCTGGCTCATCGGCTTGTCGTCGAGATTGAGCCGGGTGTCGAACAATTCGCACATGCGGGTTTCGACGCTGTCCGGCAGCTTGCGGGTGACCACCACCAGCGGCTTTTTGCCCGATGCCATTATTGCCCCGCCTTAGTGGAGCATGATCTTTTCGGAAAACCGGTGCCACCGCGGATCAAGTCCGGGGCAGGCTTTTTCCGGATCATGCTCTGGGCCGCCTTGTGCCGGCCGCTTGGACGCATCCGCCCGTTTAGGTCTCGTTAACCGCCCTGGTCGAGACTGAAATCGGGGCGGCGGTTCATCAATTCTCTCTAGCAGATGGCTTTCGTTCCCACAAAGCGCGCCGGGCTCCCGGCGTGCTGTTCCGTCGCTTCCAGGACCGTGGCTGTGGCAGTGCGTCAGGGTGGCAGCGTCTTGATGGTCGGGGTCCGGGCCGCGGTGGCGGCCTTCGCTATGCTGTCGCTCGCCGTCGTGCTCTTGCTCGGCGTCGTTGCGGCGCACGCCGGCAGCGAGGTGACCAGCGGGCTGCCGGTGCCGCGCTTTGTCAGCCTCAAGACCGATCGGGTCAATGTCCGCGGCGGCCCGGACAAGGACCACGACGTCGCCTGGATCTATACGCGGGTCGGCTGGCCGGTCGAGATCACCGCCGAATTCGAGAACTGGCGGCGCATCCGCGACTCCGACGGCACGGAAGGATGGGTCTATCACTCGCTGCTGTCCGGCAAGCGCATGGCGGCGGTGCAGCTCAAATCGAAGATCGATCTTGCCGCGTTGCATGCCAAGCCTGACGCGCAGTCGCCGGTGACGGCGCAATTGCAGTCCGGCGTGTTGGGCGTGATTAAGCAGTGCGACGGCAGCTGGTGCCGGCTCGCCGGCGACGGCTTCGACGGCTGGATCGAGCAGAACCGCCTGTGGGGCGTCTATCCGGACGAGAAGATCGAATAGGGCCTGTCGCCGCGACGGCGCGGATCGCCAGACTGCACCTGCGCGTATCCCGGGCGCAGCGCAGCACGATAGTGATGCGCTGCAGAACCGGGATCGTTCCAAGCGTTGAGTTTGTTGCGATCCCGGATCAGCGGTGCACCGCTATCGCGCTGCACCGCGTCCGGGAAACGGCGTAGCACTAGCGCGCCGCCGCGGAAGCGGCTTCTTTTTTCGCCGGCTCGAGCAGTGCGAGCAATCCCCTGAGGATTGCGACCGGCGACGGCGGACAGCCGCGAATGTGCAGATCAACCGGCACCACGTTCGAAACGCCGCCGGCGACCGCGTAGCTGCCGGAGAAAATTTCGCCATCGACGGCGCAGTCGCCGAGGGCGACTACCCATTTCGGCTCCGGTGTGGCGTTGTAGGTCCGCTCCAGCGCCTCGCGCATATTCTTTGTCACCGGGCCGGTCACGAGCAGCACATCGGCATGCCGCGGCGACGCCACGAAACGCAAGCCGAAGCGTTCCAGATCGTAAAAGGCATTGTTGAGCGCGTGGATTTCAAGCTCACAGCCGTTGCAGGAGCCGGCGTCCACTTCGCGGATCGAAAGGCTGCGGCCGAGCCGCTGGCGCGCCGCGCGTTGCACGCTGGCGGCCAGTTCGGCGAGCGCGGCGTCATCGGGCGAAGGCGGCGCTTCGGTCAGCGGCTGATGCGTGAGGCTCTCGAACAGAGTTCTTCGCATTACAGATCATGCCCCGAATACGAGCAGTTGAACGATTTGTTGCAGAGCGGGAAGTCGGCGACGATGTTGTTTTCGATCGCCGCCTCCAGCAGCGGCCACTGAAACCATGACGGGTCGCGCAAATGGCAGCGCGCGATCTTGCCGCCCTCGAGCCGTACCCACGCCAGCACGTCGCCGCGAAAACCTTCGGCGATGCCCAAACCCTCGCCGCTCTCCGCGTGAAGCGGTGTGGCGATCGGCCCTTGCGGCAGCCGCGCGACGATCTGCTCGATCAGCGCGAGACTTTGCTCGACTTCACGAATGCGCACCCAGACCCGGGCGTTGACGTCGCCTTCGGTCAGCACGGGAACTGCAAATTCGAGTTCGTCGTATGGCGCATAACCTGGCGTTTTCCGCGCATCGAAATCGCGTCCGCTGCCGCGGCCGACATAGCCACCCACGCCGAATTGCCGGGCCAATGCAGCCCGCACGAAGCCGGTGCCGGCGGTGCGGTCCTGGAGCGAGGTGGTGTTGTCATAAAGCTCGACCAGTCGCGGAAACCGGGCGCGGATAATTTGCAGAATTTCGCGAATACGAGCGGCGCCGTCCGGCGCAAGATCGACGGCGACGCCGCCGGGCACGACCCGGTCCATCAGCAGACGATGGCCGAAACAGGTGGCGGCGGTGCGCAAAACCTGCTCGCGCAAGATGCCGCAATGCGCGTGCATCAGCGAGAACGAGGCGTCGTTGCAGATGGCGCCGATATCGCCGAAATGGTTGGCCAGCCGCTCCAGTTCCGCCATCAGCGCGCGCAGGTAACGCGCCCGTGGTGGCGCCTCGACGTCGAGCGCGGCCTCGATCGCCTGCGCAAAGGCGATGCCGTAGGCGACGGTGCTGTCGCCGGACGTGCGCGCGGCAAGCCGCGCCGCCCGCTCGATGGTGGCGCCGGCCATTAGCGACTCGATGCCTTTGTGCACGTAGCCGAGCCGCTCCTCCAGGCGCACCACCGTCTCGCCGCTGCAGGTGAAGCGGAAGTGGCCGGGCTCGATAATGCCGGCATGGACCGGGCCGACCGGAATTTGGTGGAGCGCTTCGCCTTCGACGGGCAAAAAGGTGTAGGGGGGACGTTCGGCCGGTGCCGCCGTGCACGCGCCGAGCGGATGCTGCACGTCCCAGAAGCCGAGATCGAGCCAGGGCCGCGTGTCGAGCGCGCCGACCGGCTCGAATCCATAGAGGCTGTGAATGGCGCGTTCGAGCCGGATCGCCGGCGGATGCAACGCACCGACCGAGGGAAATTTTCGGTCCGGGATGGCGAGGCTGACGACGGCGATGTCGTGGCTTGAAATCCTCGAGCAGCGCCATGTGCACGAGCGGCGCAGGATCAGTATCGCCCCACAGGCCTAATAGCGTTGCGCGGCCGGCGGCGAGTTCGCTTGCGAGCCGCCGCCATTCGTCAGCCGTCACCGTAAAGCGCGGCGACGGCCGATGGCCGGCGACACGGCGGCTTTGTGGGATGGTGTCGAGGAGCGATGGCATCGGCTTTAGCCCAACAATCCCGCGACGTTCTGGAACCAGGTGACTAAAGCCGGCGGAATGTAGATGCCGGCGGCGAACACGATCGCCAGATGCGCGAACATCGGCACATATGAAGCCGTCGTCTTTCCTTCGGGGCCGCGCGGCTCGCCGAAGGCGATGCCGTTGAGCCGCAGAAACAGTCCGGCCAGTCCGACCAAGAGGCCGAAGACGAGAATGATCGCGAGCACCGGCGCGCGGGCAAAGGTCGAACTCACCACCAGGAATTCGCTCATGAAGATGCCGAGCGGCGGCAAGCCGGCAATGGCGACGACGCCGAACACGAGCCCCCAGCCGAGCACGGGATGCGTCACCGTCAGCCCGCCGATGTCGGCAATCCGTTGCGTGCCCTTGACCTGCGCCACATGGCCGACGGCAAAGAAGATCGCCGACTTGGTGAGCGAGTGCATGGTCATGTGCAGAAGGCCGGCGAAATTGGCGAGCGGCCCGCCCATGCCGAAGGCAAAGGTGATGATGCCCATATGCTCGATCGACGAGTAGGCGAACATGCGTTTGATGTCGCGGCGGCGGTAGAGCATGAAGGCGGCGAACACCAGCGAGATCAGCCCGAGCGTCACCATCAGCGGGCCGGGCGCCAGCGCGGCGGTATTTACGGCCAGCAACATCTTGAATCGCAGTAGCGCGTAGAGCGCGACATTGAGCAGCAAGCCGGACAGCACCGCCGAGATCGGCGTCGGGCCCTCGGCATGCGCGTCCGGCAGCCAGGCATGAAGCGGCGCCAGTCCTACCTTGGTGCCGTAGCCGAGCAGCAGAAAGACGAAAGCAAGATCCAGCAAAGACGGATCGAACGCGGCGGCGTGTTTGACCAGCACGGTCCAGACCATGGCGTCGAGACCTTCGCCGACCACCGGCCGCGCCGCCATGTAGACGAGAATGGTGCCGAACAGCGCCAGCGCTATGCCGACGCTGCCGAGGATGAAATATTTCCACGCCGCTTCCAGCGCCTCGTGGGTGCGGTAGAGGCCGACCATGAGCACGGTGGTCAGCGTCGCAAGCTCGATCGCCACCCACATCAGGCCGATATTATTGGCGACGAGCGCGAGGTTCATCGCAAACATCAGCACCTGATACATGGCGTGATAGAAGCGCAGAAAGGCGGCGTCAGCCGCCCGGTTTCGAGCTCGTGGCCGATGTAACTTGCGCTGAATACGCTGGTGGTGAAGCCGACGAAGGTGGTGAGCACGATGAAGGTGGCGTTGAGATCGTCGACCAGAAGATAGGAACCGGTTGCCGGCCGATGGAAAAACATTGACAGCGCGCAGAGGAATGTCAGCGTCGTGGCCATGACATTGAGTTCGCGCCGTCGTACGATAGCCGGGCAGCACTGCCAGTAGCGCGGCGGCCAAGGCCGGGATCAACAGAACGCCGGCGACTGCGTCGAAGCTCATCGGCGTTCTCCGCGGTAACGGTCGAGCGCCTGCACATCGACGGTGTCGAAACGCTCGCGGATACGGAACAGGAAGATGCCGATGACGATGAAGGCGATCAGGATCGAGAAGGCGACGCTGATCTCGACCACGAGCGGCATGCCCTTGGCGCCGGTCGCCGCCAGAACCAGCCCGTTCTCCAGCGACATGAAGCCGACGACCTGGCTGACGGCATTCCGTCGCGTCACCATCATCAGGAGGCCGAGCAGCACCACCGACAGCGCGAAGGCGAGATCCTCGCGCGCCAGCGGATCGGCGCCGTGGGTGACGCGCAGCATCACCACCATGGACAGCGCGACCAGCCCCATGCCGGCGAGCATGGCGGTGCCGACGCCGACCACCTTCTCGATTTCGCGATGAATGCCGAGCCGCGCAATGATCCGGTGCAAGGCCACCGGTATGAAGATCGCCTTGAACAAAAGCGCGATGGCGGCAGTGACGTAAAGATGCGGCGCGTCCTGGACAAAGGCCTGCCAGGCGACCGAGGCGGCCAGCACCAGCGCGTGCGCGGCGTAGACGTTGAGCAATGCGTAGAGGCGATCCTGATAAAGCTCGATGAAGCTGATCAGCACCAATAAGCCGGCGAGCAGATGGGCGATATCGAAATCGAGGCGGCTCATCAGAAGCTCCCGGACACGAAGCGCAGCAGCGTGGCCAGGAGGCCAAGCATCAACGCGGCGCCGAGAAATTCCGGCACCCGGAACACCCGCATTTTGGCGATCGAGGTCTCGAACAGGCCGAGCAGAAAACCGCCGACCGCGAGCTTGCCGATATAGGCGGCGATGCCGATCGCCAGTGCCGGCACCGCGGCGCCGGCCGCCTCGATGCCCCAGGGCGCGAACAGGCACGCCAACAGCGACACATAGAGAATGAGCTTGAGCGAAGCCGACAGCTCGATCAGCGCCAGATGGCGGCCGGAATATTCCAGCACCATGGCTTCGTGCACCATGGTCAGTTCGAGATGGGTCGCCGGATTGTCGATCGGGATGCGGCCGTTCTCGGCGATCGCCACCATGACCAGGCCGATCAAGCCGAGGCCGAGCGAGACGCGCAATCCGACCTGCGGCGAGGCCATGAATTCGGCGACGGTCGAGAGCTGGGTCGAGCCGGCGATCAAAGCCAGCGTGAACACGACCATGAGCATGGCCGGTTCGGCCAGCGAGGCGATCATCACCTCGCGGCTCGAACCGATGCCGCCGAAGCTCGTGCCGACATCCATCCCGGCGAGCGCCAGAAAGAAGCGGGCGCTGCCAAGGAGCGCGATGATGGCGATCAGGTCCGCCGACCACGAGAACAAAAGCCCGGTGCGGAATGTCGGCACCAGCGAGGCGGCGACCCAGGTGGCGGCAAAGACCAGATACGGAATGACCCGGAACAGCCAGGACGCGCTCTGGGCCAGCACCACTTCCTTGCGCAGCAGCCGAACCAGATCGAGATAGGGCTGGATCAGCGGCGGGCCCTGCCGCCGCAAAAGCCGCGCTTTCACTTTGCGGACGAAGCCGGTGAATAGCGGCGCCAGCGCCAGCACCAAAAACATCTGCGCGCCCTGAATGGCGAAGTCGCGGATCACGACCATACGGCGAGCACCAGCAACAAAATGACGAGCGCGCCGAACACCAGGCTTAAAAATTGCCGGATGGTCAAAAACTGCAGCCGGTTGAGGTGATCGGCGGCGGTGGCGATGCCGGTGACCAGCGGTGCGTAGAGCACGTCCCAGATCGGATCGGATAGCTCAGCCTTGAACCGCGCCGGGCGAGTATCGCCGGGCGGCGGCATGTCGACATACTCGCGAGCACGGAACACCACGGTGCCGAACACGCGGCGGATCGGCTGGGCGAAGCTCATGGCCGTGTATTGCGTTGCCGGGCTCAAGTCCGGATAGCCGCAATCCCAAGCCGGCGCGCGGCGCAGTCGGTCGGAGGCAAGCCGATGGATGACGAAGGCCGCGAGCGAGCCGGAGATGGCGATGAACAAAAACACCAAGAGGCCGTCATAGGAGCTGCGGCTGGCGGCGATCGGCACGATCGACAGCCATTGCACGCCGATCTGCTCGGGCATGCGGGCGCCGATCAGGGCCATCGAGACCGGCGCCAGCGCGTCGATGAAGAGGCCCGGCAGGATTCCTGCGAGCAGACAAAGGCCGGCGAGCAGGAACATCGCGGCCAGCAAAAAGCCGTCGGTTTCAGTTGCGGTCTCGGCCGCGCGCGTGCGCGGGCGGCCGAGAAACGTCACGCCATAGGCCTTGACGAAACAGGCGGCGGCGAGCGCGGCCGACAGCGCCAACAGCGCGCCGACCGCGGGCACCAAAAGTTTGAGCCCCCAAGACGGCAATTGCGGGCTCAGCAAGATCGCCTGGAAGGTGAGCCACTCGGAGACAAAGCCGTTGAGCGGCGGCAGCGCCGAAATTGCTACGCACCCGACCAGGAAGACGAACGCGGTCTGCGGCATGCGATGAATGAGCCCGCCGAGATGCTCCATGTCGCGCTCGCCGGTCGCGGTCAGCACGGCGCCCGAGCCGAAGAACAACAGGCTCTTGAACAGCGAGTGATTGAACACGTGCAACAGGGCCGCGGTGAGCGCCAGCGCCGCGGCGAACAGCATGCCGTGCGCCTTGAAGGCGAGCGCGAGCCCAAGCCCGATGAAGATGATGCCGATATTCTCCACCGTGTGATAGGCGAGAAGCCGCTTGAGATCGTGCTGCATCAGCGCGTAGAGCACGCCCATCACGGCGGTGATGCCGCCGAGCGCCAGGACGACGATGCTCCACCACCAGGCCGGCGGGCCGGCGAGATCGAGCGCGATGCGGACGAAGCCGTAGACCGCGACTTTGGTCATCACACCGCTCATCAATGCGGAGACGTGGCTCGGCGCCGCCGGGTGGGCGAGCGGCAGCCACACATGCAGCGGCACGATGCCGGCTTTCGAGCCGGCGCCGATCAGCGCCAGGATCAAGGCCAGCGCGCCGACGGTCGCGGCCGGTTGCGCGGCGCGCATCTGCGCGAACGTGTAAAGGCCGTCGGGACCGGCGAGCAGGCCGAAGGCCAGCAACAGCGCCATCGTGCCGAAGGCCGCCATGACCAAATAAACGTAGCCGGCGCGCGCATTGTCGGCGACGCGATGGTGCGCCATCACCAGCGCCCATGACGTCAGCGACATGAACTCCCACGACACGAGGAAGGTGAAGGCGTCGTCGGCAATCACCACCAGCGTCATGCCGGCGAGAAAGGCAGGGTAGAACGGCAGCACGCGCTGCGGCGTCTGCTCATGTTGGCCGTAGCCGAGCGCGAACAGGCTCGCGCTTGCGGCGCCGAGATCGACCACGGCAAGGAAGAACGCCGACAAGGCATCGAGGCGAAAATGCGCCCCGATCCAGGGCACGCCGAGCGGTAGCGTCAGGCGAAAAGGCTCGCTCACCAGCAGCAGATGTGTCAGTGCGGCGGCGAGCGATATCGTCGCGATGATCAGGCTCGCGCCGTAGACGATGCGCGTGGCCGCTCTGCTCCGCCCGATGACGACGGCGACGACGCTGAATGCGAGCAAGGCGGCCGCGCATGCAAGCGTGACCGTGAGGGTCACGACGCGGGTCTCTTCAGCCGCACGCCGCGCCCTCCGGAATTGCTGGTGGCGTTGTCGGTGATGAGCTCGATGCCGAGTGCGTCGAGGGCGGCGATCAGCTTCATCAGCGAGTCGACGTTGCCACGCACGACGTTGTCGCTCGCTTCCATCCGCTGGATGGTCGGCAGCGATAGGCCGGCGGCTTCAGCCAGCGTGCGCTGATCGATGCCGAGAAGCGCGCGTGACGCCCTGATTTGGCCAGCCGTAATCATGGAATCGCCTCAGAACTGATATCTGAAGCATCAGTTCTTGCGATATTCAAGCCTAGATCGAATTTTTTTGTATCTATTTTCGCGTCAAGTACTGGAATCCGGATGTTTTATCGGCGCCCGCATGCTTATGTCCACAGAAATAAACGGTAATAATACCACAATCAGTCCTTTCCAAAGAAAGGAATATATGATATTCATTCCTAAAATCAGGAGGGCGCCGAGGCGGTAGATGCAGTCAAACCCGAGCGCAAAGCCAGGCCGGGATGCCACCCCCGATGAATCCGGCCTTCTCACCAAGGCAACGCTTCGCGCCGCCGATCGCCTGAAGATCAAGAACGCGGTTCTGGCAAAAATCCTCGGCGTCTCGGAGCCCACCATTTCCCGCATGCGCAACGGCCGGTACCAGCTTGCCCGCGGCCAGAAGCCGTTCGAGCTCGCGGTGCTGCTGATCCGGCTTTACCGCTCGCTGGACGGCATCGTCGGCGGTGACGACGGGGTGGCGGCCGATTGGCTGACCAACAACAACACCGCGCTCGACGGCATTCCGCTCCAATTGATGCAATCGGTTTCCGGACTCATGAATGTCATCCATTATCTCGACGCCCGACGAGCTGTCGTCTAGCCGAAAACGCGCTGCCGGCCGCTGCTGGCGCATCGTCGAAGCGCAAAATCAGATCTCGACGACCAAGCTCACCAACTCCAGCGACGAGCAGCACGCCCTGGAACGGCTGATCGAAGCCGCCAAGCCGCCGGTTCCGGCGGAATGCCGCCACTTGCACTTCTTGCTGTTCACCCCGTTTCGCTACGGCTCGCTCTATCCACGAGGATCGCGCTTTCGGCGGGCCGGTGCGACGCCCGGCGTGTTTTATGGGTCCGAGACTGTGGAAACCGCTATCGCCGAACTCTGCTTCCACCGATTGCTGTTCTTCGCTGAATCGCCCCGAACGAAATGGCCAGGCAACGCCGGCGAATACACGGCCTTCGCCACCGACTATCTCACGGCAACATCGATCGATCTCACGTCACCTCCGTTCGCCGCCCGATCCGTGCTGTGGATGCACGTCACCGACTACGCGCCCTGTCAGGCGCTTGCCGATATGGCGCGAGAGGCCGAGATCGAATTGATCCGGTATGCGTCGGTGCGCGATCCCGAGCACAACGCCAATGTGGCGGTACTTTCGTGCCGGGCGTTCGCGACCAGCGAGCCCGCCGCGCATCAGACCTGGCGATTATTATTCGGCGGCAACGGTGCAAGAGCGGTCTGCGAATGGCCGCGCCACACGGTCGATTTCGGCCGCGAGGTTTTTCTGCCGGACCCGCGCATTGCCGCCATGAACTGGGAGCGTTGATCGCCCCCGGTCCGTCGATGACGTCGCTGCAGACGATCGCCGAGGCCGGGCGTCAGCGCTTCTTGCGCCGCAGCCGCACCACCACGTCGATGCGGGCGATCTCGTAACCCTCGGGCGGCACCGGCGCCTTGCCGACCACGACGTCCGACGCGGGGATGTCCATCAGGTCGTTGCGGTCTTCGATGAAGAAGTGATGGTGCTCGGTGTTGTTGGTGTCGAAATAGGCTTTCGACCCGTCGACGGCGACCTGGCGCAGCAGGCCGACCTCGGTGAACTGGTGCAATGTATTGTAGACCGTCGCCAGCGACACCGGCACCTTGGCGTGGTTGGCTTCCTCGTACAGCATTTCCGCAGTCACGTGGCGGTCGCCCTTGGCGAACAGGATCCAGCCCAAAGCCATGCGTTGCCGGGTGGGGCGCAGGCCGACTTCACGCAGCTTGGCCTTGACGTCATGCCACGGACAGCCGGTGAGATCGCCGGCGGCGGCCGGGGTGCGCGTTTGCAGGCCAGCCGCCGTTGGCGACAGTGCGCCGGGAACGGGTGGACGTGACTGAATTCATGGGCGATACCAGAGCTGCACCTGACGGCCATCTAGCCGGGCCGAGCGGAAATCGTTACAACTGAAATCATTATACACGGCACCCTGCGGCGGCCGCAACTCCCAAGGTGGCGAGGGTGCGGTAAGCGGTGCGAAGGCGGTTTCCCACTGCGCCATGCGGCGTTGGGGGAGGGTGCGTCTTTGCCGCTATGTCCCCATGTGTTAGGGAACGGCGCACGTGCTGCCGATTTGAAATTCCTCGGGAGCGGGTCATGCTTAGGGCAGAGACGGTGGGAATGGACGAGCGGCGTTCAACCTTCGAGTACGAGGACCTGCTGGCCTGCGGGCGGGGCGAACTGTTCGCCAAAGGCCCGCAACTGCCGCTGCCGCCGATGCTGATGTTCGACCGCATTTCGGAAATCGCCGAGGTCGGCGGCGAATACGGCAAGGGATTGGTCCGCGCCGTCCTCGATCTCAAGCCCGACCTTTGGTTCTTCCCTTGCCACTTCAAGGGTGATCCGGTGATGCCCGGATGCCTTGGCCTCGATGCGCTCTGGCAGATGCTCGGCTTCTTCCTCGGCTGGCTGGGTGCACCCGGCAAAGGTCGCGCGCTGGGCATGGGCGAGATCAAATTCTCCGGCATGGTGGTTCCGACTATGAAGCGCGTGGTCTACGGCATCGACATCAAACGGGTGATGCGTTCCAAACTTGTACTCGGCGTCGCCGATGGCTGGCTCTCCGCCGACGGAGCCGTGATGTTCAAGGCGCTCGACCTCAAGGTCGGGCTGTTCCACGACGCGGCGCCGCAAGCGAGCGAGGCCTGAAGCCGGACCCCCACCCTTCCCTCCCGCGCTTGCGGGGGAGGGAAGGGTGGGGGCGCGCCGGCGGCCGGATAGTCACGAGGCGAAGATGAGGCGGGTGGTCGTCACCGGGATGGGCATCGTCTCGTCCATCGGCAGCAACACGCAAGAAGTCCTCGCCTCGCTGCGCGAAGCCAAATCGGGGGTCGTACGCGCCGACAAATATGTCGAGATGGGCTTTCGCTGTCATGTGCACGGCGCCCCGACGCTCGACGCCAGCGAGGCAGTCGACCGCCGCGCCATGCGCTTCCTCGGTGGCGGCGCCGCCTGGAACCATGTCGCCATGGAACAAGCGATCCGCGACGCCGGCCTCGACGAGCACGAAGTGTCGAACGAGCGTACCGGCATTGTCATGGGTTCGGGCGGGCCTTCGACCCGGGCCATCGTCGAAGCCGCCGACACGGCCCGCAGCAAGGGGCCAAAGCGGGTCGGCCCGTTCGCGGTGCCAAAGGCGATGTCCTCGTCGCCGTCGGCGACGCTCGGGACCTGGTTCAAGATCAAGGGCGCGAGCTATTCGATCTCGTCGGCCTGCGCGACCTCGAACCACTGCATCGGTAACGCCTATGAACTGATCCAGTACGGCAAGCAGGACATGATCTTTGCCGGCGGCTGCGAGGAGCTCGACTGGACATTGACGGTTTTGTTCGACGCCATGGGCGCGCTGTCGTCGAAATTTAATGAGACGCCAGCCAAGGCCTCGCGGGCCTACGACGTCGATCGCGACGGCTTCGTCATCAGCGCCGGCGCCGGCGTGGTGGTGCTGGAAGAGCTCGAGCACGCCAAGGCGCGTGGCGCGCGCATCTATGCCGAAGTCGCCGGCTATGGCGCGACGTCGGACGGCGTCGACATGGTGGCGCCGTCGGGCGAGGGCGCGGCGCGCTGCATGCGGCTCGCGCTCAAGGACGTCAAGCCGCCGGTCGACTATATCAACCCGCACGCCACCTCGACGCCGATCGGCGATCTCAAGGAGATCGAAGCGATCCGCGATGTCTTCGGCGCGGGCGACAAATGTCCGCCGATCTCGGCGACCAAGTCGCTGACCGGGCATTCGCAAGGCGCAACCGGCGTGCACGAGGCGATCTATTCGCTGCTGATGATGAATAACGGCTTCATCTGCGAAAGCGCCAATATCGAGACTCTCGATCCGGCGTTCGCCGACATGCCGATCCTGCGCGAGCGCCGCGACGGCGTGACGCTTAACTGCGTGCTGTCGAACTCGTTCGGCTTTGGCGGCACCAACGCCTCCATCGTGTTCAAGCGGCTGGATGCGTGACATTGCGAAACGTACCCATGGCGTCATGGCCGGGCTTCGTCCCGGCCATGCACGTCTTTGCGGACATGAAAGACGTGGATGCCCGGCACGAAGCCGGGCATGACCGATCGGGAGAGTAAACGCCAATGCAAGGTTTGATGCACGGCAAGCGTGGCCTGGTGATGGGCGTGGCCAACGACCACTCGATCGCCTGGGGCATCGCGCGCATGCTCGCGGCGCACGGCGCGAACCTCGCTTTCACCTATCAGGGCAACTCGCTCGGCAAGCGCGTCAAGCCGCTGGCCGCATCCGTCAACGCCGATCTGGTGATGCCGTGTGACGCCGAGGACATCGCCTCGGTCGACGCGGTGTTCGCCGAGGTCGGCCGCACCTGGGGAACCATGGATTTCCTGGTCCACGCCATCGCCTTCTCCGACAAGAACCAGCTCATCGGCCGCTATGCCGACACGACCCGCGAGAATTTTCTGCATACCATGCTGATCTCCTGCTTCGCCTTCACCGAGGCGGCAAAGCGCGCCGCGGCTTTGATGCCGAACGCCGGCGCCATGGTGACGCTCACCTATAACGGCGGCGATCGCGCCATGCCGAACTACAATGTCATGGGACCCGCCAAGGCGGCGCTGGAATCGTCGGTGCGTTATCTCGCCGTCGACTTCGGCGCCCAGGCGATCCGGGTCAATGCCATTTCGGCTGGGCCGATCCGTACGCTCGCCGGCGCCGGCATCGGCGATGCACGCGCGATGTTCGCTTTTCAACAGCGCTACTCGCCGCTGCATCGCGGCGTCACGCTCGACGAGCTTGGCGGCGCCGGGCTCTATCTACTGTCCGACCTCTCCACCGGCGTGACCGGCGAGATCCATTTCGTCGATTCCGGCTACAACGTCATCGCCATGCCGCATCCGGACGCGCTGCGCGCCGATCAGGGGCGGACGGATTAGGGCGCCGTCATTCCGGGGCCGAGCGAAGCGAGGAGCCCGGAATCCATAATCACGCTCAGTATAAATGCTGCTGGGGCGGTGGTTATGGATTCCGGGTTCGCGCCATTGGCGCGCCCCGGAATGACGATCACAGCTTCGCCAGATGCGGCATCACATCGGTGCGGAAGAGGTCGAGCGAGCGCATCGCATCCTTCAGCGACATGGTGCCGAGAAACAGGTAGGTCAGCAGGTAATTGATACCGAGCTCGCCTACCTGTCGCTCGAGTTCGGCGCGCACCGTCGCCGGCGAGCCGGCAACCACGCCGCCATGCGCCACCATCTCTTCGTAGCTGGTGCCGTGCGGAATTTTCAGGCGCGACGTGAGGCCGGTGTCGTTTTTCCACACCCGGAGCCAATTCAGGTTGGCGAGATGAACGTCCATCGCCGGCTTGAAGATACGATGCGCTTCGGCGTCGGTGTCGGCGACACAGATATGGCGCTGGACGCCGATCACGATGCCGCCGGCAAATTCCGGCTTCGGTTGCGCCGGCGCGCCGCGCTTCGCCAGCGCGGTTTTGAAGGCGGCGATGTTGGCCTTGGCCATGGCGGTCGCGCCCAGCGTCACATAATGCAGCCCGTGCTCGCCGGCCCAGGTCGAGCCGACGTCGCTCGACGATGCGTACCAGAACGGCGGATGCGGCTGCTGCAACGGCCGTAACGCGATCGGCACGTCATTATAAAGATAGCGGCTGCTTTTGAAGGTGAATGTCTCCGACACCAGGCCGGTCGTGACGCAGTCGTAAGCCTCGAAGAAAATGTCGCGCGAATCGTCGTGCATCACATTGTGAAACTCGAGCTCGTAAGGCGACACGCCGCGGCCGACGCCGATATCGAGCCGCCCGTGGCTCAGGTGATCGAGCATGCAGATTTCCTCGATCAGCCGCAGCGGCGAATAGAGCGGCAAGAGATAGACCAGCGGCCCGAGGCGCAGGCGCTTGGTCTCGCGGGCGACGGCGGCGAGATAGATGCCGGGCACCGGCACCAGATTGAGCGGCGTCGCATGATGCTCGGCGACATGCAGGCAATAGAAGCCGGCCTGGTCGGCGGCGCGGGCGAATTCAATGCGCTCATCGTAAAGCTGCGCCACCGGCCGCTCGCCAGCTTCGACGTGATCGAAAAGTCCAATTTTCATGATGCCTCGATCCTCCCCGATCCATGTTCTGCCATCTTCTGCGGCGTCCATCCATCCTCGGCGGCGGCCGGATAGCCATGCGCGCTGCTCTTGCCTCGATCGCGCCGACACGCCACATCTGCGGCTCAATGCCCACCCAACCCGCCATAGAAGTCCACCGTCTGGCCAAGATCTATAAGCAGGTGCAGGCGGTCGATGGCGTCTCGTTTGCGATTGCGCGCGGCTCGATCACCGGCCTTCTCGGCGGCAACGGCGCCGGCAAGACCACGACGATTGCCATGATCATGGGACTGATCACGCCGACCTCGGGCAGCGTCAAGGTGCTCGGCGCGCACATGCCGGCGCAGCGCTACCGGGTGCTGCAGCGCATGAATTTCGAAAGCCCCTATGTCGAGATGCCGATGCGGCTCACCATCCGGCAGAATCTCAACGTGTTCGGCATGCTGTACGGCGTGCGCAATCTGGCCGACCGGATCGAGGAGCTCGCCGAAACCCTCGATCTGACCGCTCTGCTCGACCGGCCGACCGGCAAGCTCTCCGCGGGACAAAAGACGCGGGTGTCGCTCGCCAAGTCGCTGATCAATTCGCCGGAGCTTTTGCTGCTCGACGAGCCGACCGCCTCGCTCGATCCCGACACCGCCGATTGGGTGCGCGAGCGGCTCGAGCGCTACTGCCGCGACCGGCACGCCACCGTGCTCCTTGCCTCACACAACATGGCCGAGGTCGAACGGCTGTGCGAGCGCGTCATCATCATGAAGCGCGGGCGCATCGAGGACGACGACACCCCGGGCCGGCTGCTCTCCCGCTACGGCCGGCGCACCCTGGAAGAAGTGTTTCTCGACGTCGCCCGCGGCCGCGACGAAGCGCGCGAGGCGGCGCAATGACCGTATCCTCCGACGTTGCGCACGCCGAAAGCGCGTTCGCGTTCTCGCCGCAGCGCGTCGCGGCGATGATGCTGCGCTACTGGTATCTGTTGCGTTCGTCGTGGCCGCGGCTGATCGAGCTGATCTACTGGCCCACGGTGCAGATGATCACCTGGGGCTTCATCCAATATTACGTGACGCAGAATGCCAGCTTTTTCGCCCGCGCCAGCGGCACGCTGATCGGCGCGGTGCTGCTGTGGGATATTCTGTTCCGCGGCCAGCTCGGCTTCTCGATCTCGTTTCTCGAGGAGATGTGGGCGCGCAACATCGGCAATCTGATGATGTCGCCGCTGCGGCCGATGGAGTTCGTCACCGCGCTGATGGTCATGAGCATCGTGCGGCTGGCGATCGGCGTCATTCCGGTGACGCTGCTGGCGCTGCTCTTTTTCGGCTTCAATCTCTATGGGCTCGGCTTCGGTTTGGTGGCGTTCTTCATCAATCTGATGCTGACCAGCTGGGCGGTGGGGATTTTCGTGTCCGGCCTGGTGCTGCGTAACGGGCTGGGCGCCGAAAACTTCGCCTGGTCGATCATGTTTTTGTTCATGCCGCTGGCGTGCGTCTATTACCCGGTGACGACGCTGCCGGTCTGGCTGCAGCCGGCCGCCTGGGCGTTGCCGCCGACCTATGTATTCGAGGGCATGCGGGCGCTGTTGATCGACCACGTCTTCCGCGCCGACCTCATGCTCTACGCGCTGGCGCTCAATGTGGTGTTCTTCGCCGCCGGCGTGTTCGGCTTCCTGAAGCTTTTGGAAGCGGCGCGCCGCAATGGCTCGCTGATGCAGACCGGCGAATAGTCGCGCGACGCCAAAATCGCTGCTCCTGCAGGCGTTTCCGCTTACGTAAGAAATCGGGAAAAGTTTGCTTTTATGATAGCGGTATGACAGATCATCCTCATATTGCTGCAGCGCAGCAAACCGGGCAAGGATCGTCCATGGCTATCGGAGAATTCGGCGGCGCGCCTGCCGTGCCGGCGGGGTTGTTGTCGTCGACGCCGCTCTATTGGCTCTATGAAATGGGCCATGCCGCGCTCAATCCGGCGCGGGCCGCAGCCGACGCCACGCGTCTGTTGTTCAAAAATCCGATGAATCCGTTCTACGCCACGAGCTTCGGCAAATCGGTCGCCGCGGCGGCGGAGCTGTTCGAGCGTTCGACCCGCCGCTACGGCCGCCCGGACTGGCGGATTTCCTCGACGCTGGTCGGCGGCGAGCGCGTGCCGGTGCATATCACCAGTGTGTGGGAACGTGCTTTCTGCCAGCTCACGCACTTCGAACGCGTATTCGAGCATCCACCGCGCCGGCCGCAGCCGCGGTTGCTGATCGTGGCGCCGCTGTCCGGGCATTTTGCGACCTTGCTGCGCGGCACCGTCGAGGCCTTTCTGCCCAACCACGACGTCTACATCACCGAATGGCGCGACGCGCGCACCGTGCCGCTGTCGGAGGGGCCGTTCGATCTCGACGATTACATCGACTACGTGATTTCGATGCTGCACGCGCTCGGCGGCGACACCCATGTGGTCGCGGTGTGCCAGCCGGCGGTGCCCGTGCTCGCCGCTGCCGCGCTGATGGACGCGGACGACGATCCTTACATGCCGGTGTCGATGACCTTGATGGGCGGCCCGATCGATACGCGGGTCAATCCGACCGCGGTCAATACGCTGGCGGAGCGGCGCGGCATCAACTGGTTTCGCCACAACGTCATCACCAAAGTGCCGTTTCCCAATCCCGGAATGATGCGCGACGTCTATCCGGGCTTCCTGCAGCTGCACGGCTTCATCAGCATGAACCTCGATCGGCATATCGAGGCGCACCGCAATCTGTTTCTCAATCTGGTGAAAGGCGACGGCGACTCGGCGCAGAAGCACAAGGAATTCTACGACGAATATCTGGCGGTCATGGATCTGGCGGCCGAGTATTATCTGCAGACCGTCGACACGGTGTTCGTGCGCCACGCCCTGCCGAAAGGCGAAATGATGCATCGCGACCGGCTGGTCGATCCGGGACTGATCCGGCGCGTTGCGCTCCTCACCGTCGAGGGCGAGCACGACGACATTTCCGGCGTCGGTCAGACCGAAGCGGCGCACCGATTGTGCGTCAATCTGCCGGCCGACCGGCAAGCGCACTGGCTGCAGCCGGACGTCGGCCATTACGGCGTGTTCAACGGCTCGCGTTTCCGCGCCGAGATCGCACCACGGATTTCAGACTTCATCCTCTCGATGGGTCATCGGCCGAACGCCAAGCGCAGCGGCTCGGCCGTGCGTCACGCCGGCAACGGCACCGCCGGTCGATCCGGCAATGGCGCGGCACACGTCCGCGCACGCGTCTAGTTTTTCTGCAACTCTAGGGCGGTTATCGCGCGAGCCGGCATCGGGCTAATGCTCGATTTATTGGGGGAATCAGCCATGATTGCGCCTCTGGATCGTCCTGATCGAGGCCGGATGTGGCAAGCTTTTGAGAAATCTTGGCTATTTCGGAATCACCGACGTCAAATTTTCGCGGCTGTGACAGCCCAAGATATGAAGTCAGATTCACTCCATAAATTCGAATATCTAGTGCTGCCTCATGGCCTTGGCCTCTAAGGGTTGTATATGCTCGCCGGCTTCATCAAAGGCACTTCACGGTTCTTTGGATATGGCACTATCGGCCACGGGTTGGGTTTGGGGTGGTCGGCCATGTCGAATCGTGCGCTGCTTTATCGTCGGCCGAGTGAGCCTCAAGCGATCGAGGTCGTCTTCGACAAATCGATTTATCTCGTTCGCGTGCGCCGCCACCGGCAGGCGCGTCGCTATACGCTGCGCATCGCCGCGGCGACTCGCGAAGTGATCCTGACAATTCCGCCCCGCGGCACGATGAAAGAGGCGCGCGCGTTCGCGCAGAAGCACGGCGGCTGGATTGCGGCGCGGCTCGGCCGGCTGCCCGAGGCCGTGCGCTTCGCCCACGGCGTCGTCATTCCGCTGCGCGGCCTGGCGCATCGCATCACCCATCGTCGCACGACGCGCGGCACCGTCTGGAGCGAGTTGGACGAGAGCGGCGAGCGCCTGCTGTGCGTCGCCGGCGACGCGCCGCATGTCGATCGACGTGTCGGCGATTTTCTCCGTCGCGAGGCCAGGCGCGAACTCGAGGCCGCAAGCCAGCGGTTCGCCGGCGAGCTTGGCGTCGGCGTCCGCCGCGTCGCGGTGCGCGATCAGGCGAGCCGTTGGGGTTCCTGCTCGACCGCCGGCGTGTTGTCGTTTTCGTGGCGGCTGATCCTGGCGCCAAGCTTCGTGCTCAACTACCTCGCCGCGCACGAAGTGGCGCACCTTGTCGAAATGAACCATTCGGCGCGGTTCTGGCGCCTGGTGCAGCGGCTTTGCCCCGATCACGAACGGGCCAAGGTGTGGCTCGACGTTCATGGCAGCGATCTGCATCGCTACGGGCTGCCGCAGAATGGCGGCCGGGCGTAGAGGGCTCGCGTTCATTTGCTCTTGGACGGCCCAGGCGCCCTGGCCGCTCATCCTTCGAGGCGTGCCTTCGTCGCGCACCTCAGGATGACGGTTCAAGTTCAATGCTGAGCGGGCGTTTGCACGGCCACGACGTTGCCGGAGGACGGAAACAGGCCGAACGACAGCTTGGTGGCCACTGCGATCAAGGTCGCGGCCAGCACCAGGCGCAACGCCCGTTCCGGTATCCGGACCGCGGCATAGCTGCCCAGCAGGATTCCCGGCACCGATCCGAGGATGAGCAGACCGAAAACCTGGAAATCGACGGAGCCGAGGAGCCAGTGACCGATGCCGGCGACAAGGGTGAGCGGCACCGCGTGCGCAATGTCGGAGCCGACGATCTTTGCCGTCGGCAGGTTCGGATACAGCAGAATGAGGCAAATGACGCCGATAGCGCCGGCGCCGACCGACGATATCGACACCAAGGCGCCGAGCGCGGCGCCGACCGCGACCGTCAGCGCCGCAACCTGCTTCGGCTCGAGCGCACTGAGGCGCGTGGCGTAACGCGCGACGATCCGGCCGCGAAACACCAGGACCACGGCGGTGGCAACGAGCGCCAGCGTCAAGACTGCATTGATCAAATCTCGCCCCGCCGCGCCATGGATGTCGAGCACGCTCATCGCCGCGATGGTGATCACCGTCATCGGCACGCTGCCGGCGGCCAGCCGCCGCACCACGCGCCAATCAATCGTCCGGTTGAAGCCGTGAAACAGGCTGCCGGCGGTTTTGGTGGCCGCGGCGTAAAGCAGGTCGGTGCCGACTGCGGCGGCCGGATGAATGCCAAACAACAGGATCAATAACGGCGTCATCAGCGAGCCGCCGCCGACACCGGTCATGCCGACCAATAAGCCGACGGCGAATCCTGAGATCGTGTAGAGCAATTCAATCGAGTGAATCGCGCTCATCCCGCTCGCTTGCCGCCGCTTCGGTCCGGGCTTCGGCGGCTAAGCCTCGCGCAATCAACCAAACCAACACAGAGCTTAGAGGATTTTCGCAACCAGCGCACGGTCCGCGCGTGGCGGCCTGTGAAATAAAATTGTTGCACACGCTCACAGGCCTTGAAGCGGAAAGGATTTTCATCTTGCGAACCGTCCGTGCAATGAATGCAATGTGACTATCGATTGAGCACGGACGCGTGATGTTGCACCACGGCAATTCCGGTGCGGACAATTCCGCCGCGCTGTTTGTCTGGAAAGATCAAGCCCAACCGCGCCGGTCCGTTTTTCAAATGCGCGTTTTGACGCAGGCGGTAACACTAACCCGTGATGCGCGTTGCATCCGCATGGCACATGCATATGTGCTGGACATTAGGCCGACCGGGTGGCTCCCCATCCCCCGACACCCCGCCGCCCGGCCAAATAAGCCTGAGTTGAGGCAACAACTGGGAACCCCAAGCGCGTAATCTGCTTGGGGTTCTTTTTTTGTGGCGGCACGGGGTGCCGGCGAAAGCCCAGTGGATTGCGGCGGCTAATCCTTCACCAGATCGCCGAGCAGGCTCGCCGCGACTGCCAATTTCGAAAGCGTCAGCCCGGAATTGGCGATTTCGTGGATCGCGCCACGGATGCGTTCGACCTCGCCCTTGCGCGGCGCCACCCAAGCCTCGACGGCGCCGGCGCCCACCGCGCCGTTGCCGACCATGGCCGCGGTCAAGCGGCGCTCGGCATCGCCGATCGAGTCACGCGCGCGATCGAGCGCCAGCCGGTCGAAGTAGTCGGCGATCGGGATCTTGCCGGCCGCACTGGCGATGCGGTCGAGATTGAAGAAGGCGCCGGTGGCGAAATAGGTGGCGGCGACTTCGCGCACCGGCTTGCCGGTGCGGTCGGCGACCAGAATGATGTCCGGCGCGGCGGCGAGCGGCCCGAGATTGGCGATGCGGACAGCGAGTTCTTCCGGTACGCCGGCTCCGATGAGCTCTTCCCGGCGTGCGGCGCGGGCCGCCAAAGCATCCTCCGGCAGCGCGGCATCGAGCGCCGCTTCGACGATGGCGATGCCGTCGCGATAATGCGAGACCACTTCGGCGAGGCCTTTGGTCAGTTCGACATTGCGCAGGAACCAGATGACGCGATCGAGCAGCAGATCCTCGACCGCGGCATAAAGGTCGAGCTGCAGCTTGCCGGAAATCCGGTTGTCGAGATCGTCAATGGCGCCATTGAGCGCGGTCATGCCGTAGCTGTCGCGCACCGCGGCAAAGGCTGAAGCAATTTGCGATGGCGCCGCGCCGGTCTGGTCGGCAATGCGCACGATCAGCGACGGGCCGCCGCGATTGATCATCGAGTTGCCGAGCTGGGTGGCGATGATCTCGCGGCGCAGCCGGTGATGCTCGAGCGCGTCGGGGAATTGCGCGGCGATCTCCTTGGGGAAATAGCGGCCCATCTCGCGGCTGAGATAGGGATCGTCCGGCACCGCCAATTCAAGAAGCTCGTCATAGAGCGTGAGCTTGGCGTAGGCCAAGAGCACCGATAGTTCCGGTCGCGTGAAGGCCTGCGAACGGCGGCGGCGCTCGGCGAGCGCCATGTCGTCCGGCAGGTATTCAACGGCGCGGTCGAGGAGGCCGCGCGCCTCCAGGGTCTGCATGAGCCGCTGCAGGAAGCCGAAATCCTCCATGCCGCGCCGCTGCGCGAGCGACAGCGCCAGCGTCTGCAGGTAATTGTTGCGCAGCACTAACGCTGCGACCTCGTCGGTCATCGCCGCGAGCAGCGCATTGCGGGCGTTGATCGCCAAGCGCCCGTCGCGCAGCGGAATGCTCAGCCCAATCTTGATATTGACCTCCATGTCGGAGGTATTGACGCCGGCGGAATTGTCGATGGCGTCGGTATTGAGCCGCACGCCGCGCAGCGCCGCCTCGATGCGGCCGCGCTGCGTCATGCCGAGATTGGCGCCTTCGCCGATCACCTTGGCGCGCAAGTCGGCGCCGGTGACGCGGACGGCGTCGTTGGCGCGGTCGCCGGCCGCCTCTTCGGTCTCGTCGGAGGCGCGCACATAGGTGCCGATGCCGCCGAAGAAGAGAAGGTCAACCTGCGCCGACAACAGCGCGCGAATGAGTTCTGCCGGGTTAAGTTTCTCCCCGACGCCGAACAGCTTTTGCGCTTCCGGCGACAGCCTGATCTCCTTGGCGGAGCGCGAATAGATGCCGCCGCCTTTGGAGATCAGCGCTTTGTCGAAGTCCTGCCAGCTCGAGCGCGGCAGGTCGAACAGGCGTTTGCGTTCGGCGAAGGTCCGCTCCGGATCGGGATCCGGATCGATGAAAATGTCGCGGTGATCAAAGGCGGCAAGGAGGCGCGTGGTTTTCTCGCGCAACATGCCGTTGCCGAACACGTCGCCCGACATGTCGCCGACGCCGACCGTCGTGAAGGTCGTTTTGCCGATGTCGACATCCATTTCGCGGAAGTGGCGCTTGACCGATTCCCAGGCGCCGCGCGCGGTGATGCCCATCTTCTTGTGGTCGTAGCCGGCCGAGCCGCCCGAGGCGAAGGCATCGCCGAGCCAGAAGTCATGGGCGATGGCGAGCTCGTTGGCGATGTCGGAGAAGGTGGCGGTGCCCTTGTCGGCGGCGACAACGAGATAAGGATCGTCGCCCTCATGGCGCACGACGCCGGCCGGCGGCACGACGCCGATGGTGCCGGTGCCGATATTGTCGGTGATGTCGAGCAAGGTCGAGATGAAGAGCTTGTAGGCCGCGGTGCCTTCGGCCTGGATGGCCTCGCGGGCGCCGCCTGCCGGCAGCCGCTTCGGCACGAAGCCGCCCTTGGCGCCGACCGGTACGATCACCGCATTCTTGACGTTCTGGGCTTTGACCAGGCCGAGGATTTCGGTGCGGAAATCCTGCGGCCGGTCGGACCAGCGGATGCCGCCGCGCGCTACCTTGCCGAAGCGCAGATGCACACCCTCCACGCGTGGCGAATAGACGAAAATTTCGTAGAGCGGGCGCGGCGCCGGAATGCCGTCGAGCTTGCGGCTTGAGAACTTCACGGCGATGAGGTCGTTCGGCTGGCCGTCGTCGCCGTCCTGATAGAAATTGGTGCGGATCGCGGATGCCACCGCGTTGACGAAGCGGCGAAGGATGCGGTCCTCGTCGAGGCTGTCGACTGCCTGGAGCGCGGTTTCGATCGAGGACGTGATGAAGGCTTCGCGCGCGGCGCGTTCGTCGGCCAGCGCGCCGAGCTTCGGATCGAACCGGGTGTGGAACAAGGTGACGATCTGCGCGGCGATGCCGGCATGCTTGCGCAGCGTCGCCCACATATAGTCTTGCGAGTAAGGCACGCGCACTTGCCGCAGAAAGCGCGACAGCGTGCGGATCACCGCGACGTCGCGCCAAACCAGCCCGGCGGCGAGCACCAGCGCGTTATAGCCATCGTTTTCCGCGCGCCCCCCCATGACGGCGAGGAAGCAGCTCTCGAGACGCTGCTTGAGCACCGCCAGGTCCAAAGGCCGACCCAGCGCGCTTTCGAGCGTCATGTCGTGGAACCACGCATCCGCCCGCTCCAGCGGCTGGATGTGATAGGTCCGCTCGTCGACGACGCGGAAGCCCATATTTTCCAGCACCGGCACGCGCTCGGACAGCGGGATCGGCCGGTTGCGGCTTAAGACTTTCAGCCCGGCGCTGGCCGAAGCGGCGCTGGCATCGCGGTAAAGCTCGACGCCGAGCGGATGCTCGGCGGTGAGCGCCTCGACCACGGCGATATCGCCGACCGCCATGGCCGGCAGATAGACTTCGCGGTAATCGACCGGGAAGGCATCGCGATACCGCGTGAACAAGGCGCGCCCCTCGCGCCCGTGATGCGCCGCCAGCAACGCGCCGCTAAGCCCGTCGGTCCAGCTGCGCACGATCGCCTCGACCGCGCGGTCGAGCACGGCGCGATCGATATGCGGCGTTTCACCCTCATAGCGGCCGATGATGAAATGTACCCGCACCATCGCCCCTTCGGGAAAGAACGGATAGAAGGCGCGCACGCGGCCGTTGAAAGCGGTGGCGAGATAGGTGCCGATCTTGGCCCTGATGGTGGAGTTGTAGCGGTCGCGCGGGATATAGACCAGGACCGAGACGAAGCGGTCGAAGCGATCGGGCCGCGGCAGCACCCGCACGCGCGGCCGCTCGTCGAGCTGCATGATCGCCAGCGCGAAGTGATAGAGCGTGTCTTCGTCGATCTGGAACAGATCGTCGCGCGGATAATGCTCCAGCACATTGACCAGAGCTTTGCCGGAATGACTGGACGGGTCGAACCCGGCGCGGCTGATGACGCGGTCAACCTTGCGCCGCAGATAGGGGATGGCGCGGACCGAGCGCGTATAGGCGGTCGAGGTCAATAATCCGCACAGCACGCACTCGCCGATCAGCTTGCCGTCGGCGTCAAAGCGCTTGACGCCGATATAGTCCAGGTGCACGCGCCGGTGCACCCGCGAGCGCACCGCCGCCTTGGTCATGATCAGAAGCTTCGGTTCTTTGAGAAACTCGCGGATTTCCGGTGTGATGGTGACGAGCTGATTGCCGCGGCGCAGGAGCCGCGTTTCTGGCGACCGCAACAAGCCGAGCCCGGTTTCGAACTTCGGCTTGAGCGCGTCCTCGCTGTCGGTGAAGGCGTAGTCGCGGGCGCCAAGGAGCGTAAAATTGTCGGCCGCGATCCATTGCAGGAACTGAATCGCTTCGGCGATCTCGTCGGCCGGCAACGGCGGCGGATTGGCCTTCAGTTCGGCGGCCACTTCGTTGGCGCGCGCCAGCATCGGCCGCCAATCCTGGACCGCGACGCGCACGTCGGCGAGGACACCTTCGAGGTCGCCGACGATCTCGGTGCGCTGCGCCTCGTCCTCCAAGCCGGCGACATGAATGTGAATGAAGCTCTCGCGGTGACCTTCACTCCTGCGCGTCCCCTTGAATGCCGTGAGCCGGCCGGCCTCGTCGCGCTCGACGGTGAAGACCGGGTGCACCACCAGCCGCAGATCGAACCCGCGTTCGCTCAGTTCGCCGAGCACCGAATCGACCAGGAACGGCATGTCGTCGTTGAGGATGTCGAGCACCGCGACACTCGGCGACGAAGTCAGCGGCACCAGTGCGATCTTCGACGCGCTCGGCGGGCGTTGCAGCAGAAACGACCAGGATTGTTCTGCGATGCCGGCGAGCTCCGCCGCGCCATAGCGCTCGATATCCTCAGGCGGGGCGCGGCCGAAAAGCTCGACCAGAAAATCCCCGGGGATGTCGCGCCGGCGCGCGGCGAGAACGGCGGCCGCCGCGCCGACAAGGCTCTCGCGGGATTCGTCGTGTTCGGGACGGGGAATGTTCTGGACCGCCATGGTCTACCCTCTCGTTTCTCCCGATTCGCCGAAGCGCTTTCGCTGATTTTAGGCGGGCGGGGCCACTATCCGCTACGCTCGGCCCTTCCATAACGACCTATAATGTCAAGCTATCCACTGCCGCACAGCGGCACACCCAAGGGATTGCCAGAGGAATCACAATGGCCAAGCCGAACCATAAAGCCGCTTCCAGCAATCGTGTATCAAAAACTCGCGCCTCGCCTCGCGGCTTGTCTCGTCCTTTGGCGACGGCGGGCGATGACACCGCCATTACCGCGCTCAAGCTTGCGCCGGCCGAGCTTTCGCCGGAAATGGCCGCCTATTTCGCCAAATGCGAGGAAAAACTCGGATTCGTGCCCAACGTGCTCAAAGCCTATGCCTTCGACATGGGCAAGCTTTCGGCTTTCGTCGCCATGTACAACGACCTGATGCTGGCGCCATCGGGCTTGAGCAAGCTCGAACGCGAAATGATCGCGGTCGCGGTCTCCGCCCATAATCGCTGCTACTATTGCCTGGTCGCCCATGGCGCAGCGGTGCGCGCGCTGTCTGGCGATCCCGCGCTCGGCGAGTTGATGGTGATGAATTACCGCGCGGCGCGGCTGTCGCCGCGCGAGCGGGCGATGCTGGATTTCGCCGTCAGGCTTTCGGCCGAGCCTTGGGCGGTCGAGGACAAGGATCGCGCGGCGTTACGCCGCGCCGGCTTCAGCGATCGCGATGTCTGGGACATCGCCGCGGTCGCCGGCTTCTTCAACATGTCCAACCGCATTGCTTCCGCGACCGACATGCGGCCGAACAGCGTCTATCACGGGCAAGCAAGATGAATGCAGGCGCGGAATGTGCGATAAGATCGCCGTCTGTCATTATCGAATCATGAGTGGGGGAGGTTCACCATGCGTGCAGTCATTGCGCGCGTCCTGACAGGCACCGCGCTCGGCACGGTGCTGACCGCGTCGGCCCTTGCCGCGCCGCCCGCGAAGCTGGCGCCGAACGACATCCAGACGACCTTCTTCAACGGTCAGCCGTTTACCGCGCAGACGCCGTCGAGCCTCAGATTCAAAATGACGTTCACGGCCGACGGCAAGATGAAGCGGGTGCCGGTCGGCAAGGGCAGCAGAGGCGACGGCACCTGGAAGCTGTCGAAAGAAGGCTTCTGCACCACCTGGAAGGGCTCCAAGGACCGCTGCTTCACCGTGGTCAGCGCCGGCGACAACAAATGGTCGGTGCTGCAGGGCTCGACCATCATGGCGACCTGGACCAAGTAGCCTTCGCTCATACCGGCTACTTACCGTAAGCCTGCGCGATCTGCGCGACGAGCTTCGCCCAAGGCATGTCGATGGCGCCGTAGACGGGCCCCGCCTCGGGGCGCGCATTGTCCTTGAGGATTTCCACCATCAGCGTGGCGTAGTCGGAGAGGATCACGCCGGCCTGCAACATGCGCAGAAGCCCGGCCTGCCGTTTGGTCTCGCTGAAAGTACCGGAAGCGTCGACGGCCACGTAAGCGTCGAGGCCTTTGCCAACAGCGGTGATGGCAGGGAACGCCGCACAGACTTCAAGCGAGATGCCGGCGAAGATCAGCTTCTTGCGCCCGGTCGCACTGATGGCCTGGGCCACCTTAGGATCGTCGAACGCGTTCACAGACGAGCGGTCGATGATTGGAACGCCCGGCAGCGCCTCGACGAGTTCCGGAAAGGTCGGGCCCCACATGCTGTCGCGCGCCGTCGTTGTGACGATGATCGGCAAGTTCAGCGCCTTGGCCGCTTTGGCGAGGCCAACCACGTTGTGCTTCAGTTCCCCTGTCGAATAATCGCGAACCCCCGTCATCAAGCCCACTTGGTGGTCGATGAGAATGAGCGCGGCGTTTTCAGACGTGAGCGGCTCGTAGGGGCGGGTTTGTTCGGACATGACCTTCTCCTTCAGAATGGAAAGCTGAGTTGTGGCTGCGGCGAGCGGTGCGACGCCAAGCACGGTTGCGGCAGCGCCGAGCCCCATGGATTGAACAAATTGACGCCGTTCCATTTGGCCTCCCGGACTTTCGGACGCTGCATCGTGAGCGTGATCGTCGATCTTCATTTGTGCGCAGGAAAACTAAGGGGCTGGACGTCGGCCCAAAAGTAGGGAAAATTGCAACTCAGCGTCCAACTGCACGGACGATGACGATGCTGGATTTCAACGATTTCTTTTACCTGGTGCAGATTGTTGACCGCGGCGGGTTCACGGCTGCAGGCCGAACGCTACGAATTCCAAAATCGACACTGAGCCATCGCATCCAGCAGCTTGAAGCGAACCTCGGCGTCCGATTGCTCAACCGCACGTCACGGCGGTTCGGAATGACAGATGCCGGCGAAGAATTTTATCGCCACGCGGTGCTGATGTTGCGTGAGGCGGAACTGGCTGAGACCGCGATACGCCATCGGCTGACCGAACCGACGGGCACCGTGCGTTGCACTGCGGCCGTTGCCACGATGCAGTTCGCAATGCGCGACATCGTACCAGACTTTCTCCGCCGCTATCCGAAAGTCCATCTCGTTGCGCATGCGACTGACGAGAATGTCGATATCGTCGGCGAGAACTACGACGTCGCGATCAGGGCCCATTCAGACCCGCTTCCGGATTCGACGCTGGTACAACGGACGCTGGCGCCGGCACCTTGGTTGCTGTTCGCAGGCTCGGCATATCTCGATACCCACGAAGAGCCGCAATCGCCAAAAGATCTTCAGAAGCACGCTTCGCTGTTCATGATGCGTCGGGAGATTGCGCCCGTTTGGCGACTGAGCCATGCGAGTAAAGCGAGGGCCGACGTCGTCATTCGCCTAACGCCCCGGCTCTTAAGTGACGACATGATCGGCCTGAAGCAGGCGGCGATCGCCGGTCTCGGCATTGTTGCGCTGCCCGGCTACGTCTGTCGCGAAGATGTTCGGGCAGGAGCACTCCGGCGGGTATTACCCGCCTGGCTTGCTGGTGATTCCACGATCACGGCCCTCATCCCCTACCGCCAGGGTCTTCTGCCATCCGTCCGCGTCTTCATCGATCATTTGGCGACAGAGTTGCCGAAAGCGGTTGCGATGTAGAGATTCCGTCAGTCAGGCAATCGCCTCCGGAACGGCGCGCCGCGCCAGTCGTCCGCTGTCGAGACCCGAGGGGAGATCGCCGAACTGGCCGGCCCAGCCGCCGTTGAGCCGCGTGGCGATAAACGCGTCGGCGACCTCGTGTGGCGCATGCCGCAGCAGCAGCGACGCCGAGATCAGCAAGGCCAACCGCTCAACCAGCCGTCTGGCCTGGCCTTCGTGTTTGCGTAAGTCCGACAGTTCATTCTCCAGCGATATGACGCAGGCATCGAAGATACGGTCGGCGCCGGCAGCTGCCCGCAGCTCGGCGAACAGTGCAGGGATACAATCGGGCTCGCGCGTCATGGAGCGCAGCACGTCGAGACAGATGACATTGCCGGTGCCCTCCCAAATGCCGTTGAGCGGCGCTTCGCGATAGAGGCGAGCCATCAGGTGGTCCTCGATGAAGCCGTTGCCGCCGTGACATTCGACGGCTTCGACCACGATCGCCGGGGCGCGTTTGCAATTCCAGTATTTGGCGATCGGCGCGCCGATCCGGGCCAAAAGACGTTCGCTTTCGCTGGTCTGTTCACGGTCAAGGGCGGCGATGAAGCGGAAGGCAAGCCAGGTTGCCGCCTCAACTTCCAGCGCCATGTCGGCGATGACGTTGGTCATGATCGGTTGATCGATCAGGGCGCGCTGGAATGCGCGCCGATGAGCCACATGATGGGCGGCCTGCGACAACGCCTGCCGCATCAGCCCGGCCGAGCCGACCGCGAAGTCGAGCCGGGTGTAATGGTTCATTTCAATTCCGGCGCGAATGCCGTGTCCCGGTTCGCCGATCAAATGGCCGATGGCGCCGCGGAATTCGACTTCCGACGACGCGTTGGATTTGTTGCCGCATTTGTCCTTCAGCCGCTGAATGTGCAGGCGATTGCGCGAACCGTCCGCCAGCCAGCCGGGCACGACAAAGCACGACACGCCATCATCGGTGCGGGCGAGCGTCAGGAACACGTCCGAATGCGGGACCGAGAAGAACCATTTGTGTCCGACGATCGACCACGTGCCGTCGCCATTGGCGCTCGCGGTGGTCTGGGTCTGGCGCAGATCGGAGCCGCCTTGTTTCTCCGTCATCGCCATGCCGACGGTGGCGCCGGTTTTGTCGGACGCTCGTATCTGCCGGCCGTCGTATCGCGACGAGGTGACGAGATCGCCCCATTCGGCCCAGCGCGCCGGATCACGCTGCAGAACCGGTATGGCCGAATATGTCATGCTGATCGGGCAGCAAATGCCGTTTTCGCCCTGGTTCCATAGATACGACAAGGCGGCGCGCGCGACTTGCGCGCCAGGACGCGGATCGTGCCAGCACAGCGAATGGGTCTCGTGGCCGATGGCGAGCGCCATCAATTCGTGCCAGGCCGGATGAAAATCTATTCTGTCGACGCGATTGCCGAAGCGGTCGTGGGTGCGCAGCTCCGGCAGCTGGCGATTAGCCTGGCGGGCGAGCTCCTGCACGTGCGCCGAGCCGACGACACGCCCGGCTGCGCGCAATCTTGCATCGGCCCATTGCGCGTCATAGGTGGCCACGATGCGCTGCAGGATCGGGTCGGAGCCAAAGACGTCATAATCGGCGAGTGCTGGCGGCTGGTTGAGCACATCGTGGGTGGCGTAGCCATAGGCATCGTTGGCGGTGATTGGGCCGGCGCCGTGCGAACTGTTCGATCGTGTCATTGCAATGCCGCTCCGTCAGGGTCCGTCGCGAATGCTATCTCAGCCGCCACACCGAAGCATCCCGGCAAAAGCGACGGCATGATTGCCGAAAGGCCTCAAGCGCTCTCGTGCCCCGACAGATCGCGGATCGTCGCCTTTTCGCCGGACAGCGGATTGGTCGGATCCCAAGCGTAGCGCAAAGTCTCGAAGCGCATGGCGCGGGCGTCGAGCATGACGAGCCGTCCGACCAGGCCCTCGCCGAAGCCGACGATCTCGCGGATCACTTCAAGCGCCGCCATCGAGCCGACGACGCCGGCGAGCGCACCGAGGATGCCGGCCTCGGCACAGGCCGGCACTGTGCCCGGCGGCGGTGGCTCGGGAAACAGACAGCGATAGGTCGGATTGGGCCTGCCGTCGGCGCCTTTTTCGTGAGCGCGAATGGTCGTGAGCGTGCCGTCGAACGGACCGAGCGCCGCCGTTACCAGCGGCTTCTTGGCAAAATAGCAGGCGTCGGAAACGAGATAGCGGGTGGAGAAATTGTCCGAGCCGTCGACGATGATGTCGTAGCGCGCGAGCACGTCGAGGGCGTTTTGTGCGGTGAGACGAACCGGATGCCGCTCGACGGCGACGTGCGGGTTGAGCCGGTCGATCACCGCGGCGGCGCTGTCGACTTTCGGTACGCCCAGGTCGGGCGTGGCATGGATCACCTGCCGCTGCAGATTCGACAACGACACGACGTCGTCGTCGATCACGCCCAACGTGCCGACGCCCGCCGCGGCGAGGTAAAGCAGCGCCGGCGCGCCAAGGCCGCCGGCGCCAATCACCAACACGCGGGCGCGGCGGAGCGCGGCTTGTCCCGGCCCGCCGACCTCGCGCAGCACGATGTGGCGCGCGTAACGTTCCAGCTCCGCCTCGCTCAGCATGGCCTCAACATAAGCGCGAACAGTGGGCGGAGCCACCCGTGGGCGGCGCACCGCCGTCAGTGAACCATCGACAGCCGCGCGCTTATTGGCGTTGGCGCGACATTCGGATAGGTTTCCCGCTGGCGACGGATGCGCTCATGAGGATCAAAATCGCGGCCATGGTTTTTGGCCTGGTCATCGCGGGCGCGTTGCCGCTTGCGACGATCGCGCGCGCGCACAATCCGGCGCCGGCATCGGCTCCACCGGCTGCGCAGGGCGCTGCGGTGAAAAAGCCCGTGACAAAACAGACCCGCGCCGCCCCGCACGGCCGGGAGGACGTCGATCCGCTTGCCGAAGTACCGAGCTTCTCCGCCGAAGCCGTCGGCTGGCAACTGGTCGAGGACGCCAAGACCGGCGCGCGCCTCGGCGTGCCGGAAAAGCTCACACCTCAGGTTAGCGCCGCTCGCAGCGGCACCCGCTGGAGCTCGGCGCAAGGTCAAATTCAGATCGAAACATTTCGGTTTGCCGAGGCGGCGTTACCGGCGCTGTTCGATGAGGAAAAGAAGACGGCGCGGCGCCAAACCACGTCGAGCAGTCTCAAGGCCGACAGCTTCATCATCATGGGCGTGCAGGGGCTGAAGAACTTCGTGGTGCGCGCCGACGCGCGCGGCAGCGAGGTCCGCGGCATTACCGTGCTTTACGACCAGGCGACGGAAGGCACCATGGGCCGCGTCGCCATCAATGTCGCCAATGCGTTCGTCGGCTTTCCCGATCCCAACGCTGCGCCGCCACCCGGCCTGCGGCGCCGGGTCGAATACAGCTCGGCGATCGTCATCGGCACCGACGGCGAGCTGATCGCGGCGTTGCGCAGTGTCGATGACTGCCAGGCGATCACGGTGCCGCCGCTCGGCCACGCCGAGCGGCTCGCCGAGGACAAGGCCAACGGCCTGGCGCTGATCCGCCTCTATGGCGCGCGCAATCTCGTGCCGGCGCCGCTCGCCGACGCCGGCTTGCAAAGCGGCGATGTCACGCTGATCGGCGTTGCCGATCCGCTCGCTCAGGCCGGCGATGCGCCGGCGACCGTGCCAGCCCGGCTCGGCGCGCAAGGCATCGATCCGGCGCCGAAGCTCGGCTTTGCCGGCGCCGCCGCCGTCGATACGCGCGGCCGCGTTGTCGGCATGGTCGATCTGCGGCCGCCGGTCGTCGCCGGTAGTGGCGGTGCCGCCGGTCAAGCGGCGGCCCTGGTGCCGGTCGAAACGATCCGCGCGTTCTTGCGAGCGCAGCGTGTGGCGCCGGCCGCCGCGACCAGCGGCTCGATCAATCAGGCGGTGCTGCGCGTGGTCTGCGTGCGGAAATAACGGGCTGGTCGATCCGCACGCCGCTCAATCAATCAGGAAGGCTCAATCAAGAAGGCTTAATCGAGAAGCCTTGTAATCAAAGCCTTGCAATCAAGAAATCCCACAATCAAGAAGTTCTGCAATCAAGAAGTTCTGCAATCAGGAAGTCTTGCCGAACTTGTTGACGGTGTCCGACGCTGATCTCGTATACGCCTCGCCGAGGCTTCTGGTTTGCTCGCTGAGCGCGGTGAATTGGGACTGCATGAATTCGGCCTGAATTCGAAACGCCTCCTGAAAATCCTTGGCCCGGCTGAGTTTGCGGACGAATTCGTGGACCGCGTCGATGTTCCTCTCGGCATAGCTCTTGAAGCTGTCGCCAAATTCCGTGCCGCCCGACGGATAGGACGAAATCGTCTTCTTCAAGAAACCGAAATAATTGTCCGCCGCCGCCAGCGCCTGCTCTTTGGTTTGCTCGGCCATGGCGCTGAATTCCTCGCCGGGCCTTTGGTCCTTTGCCATGATTTCCTCCCGTATCGCGTATGACGCGACATTAGAACAGAAAAACCCGTCATGTGCGAAACACGATCCCGCCATTGCCGACGGGTCGTTTTCGGAAAGCCGGCTTTCCAGCCTCGGATCGAGTCCGAGCGCAGGTTTGGTCCGGATCATGCTCGCGACGGATCGATACTTAGCCGATTATTTAACTCATTTGTATGAGGCTTTGACTAGATTGGTCGGCGCCGCTGACGATGCTCGTCGGCTCGGGCGTCGAAAAACGCGGCAATGGCGGCAATGGATCGCTCAAAACGCCGATCGAACGCCCGTGCCCGCGGCCGGGAGCGTTCGCGCCAGATGGTGTTCCTGGCCGCGATCGGAAGCGTGCTGGCGGTCGGGTTATTCGTCGCTGGCGAGCTCAAAGTCGGGCAATTTCTGCCCCGGCTATCTCTATCCAAACCGGTGCCAACGCCGACCGAGGATGAAATCTATACCGGCTCGATCCTCTACCTGCCCAACGACGGCACAACCTGCCGGCAATTGCTATTCGACAACCGCACGGGCCTGTTTCGGGACAACGGCCTGGTCGATTGCGAACAGGCCTAATATCGGGGGACCGGCGAAAGCGCCAACCTTTGGCCGAACGCCCGCGCCGTCGTCATCAGTCAAGGCTTCCGAGGGCATTGAGAAGCGAAATCGGCGCCGCTGTTGCGCCCGCTGGAGCGCTGTAGCGAACCGGTTCGATCCCGATGCGGCTGCATTGGCCTAAAGGCCATCGCCCCGGCTGCGACCGGCTCAGAAGCCATCGAACTCGAGCGACTTCGGCGGCTTGAAGCGCTGATTTTCGTTCGGATGCGGGTCGAACTTCACCAGTGCGCCCGAACCGACACACTTGGCCGCCGCCGCATAGTGGGCGTCGTAACGCGAGCCCTCATACAGCGCCCGCGAGGTAGCGCGCGCGTGCGCGAATAAATGGCGTCGGCCGGCTTTGTTGTGATGCAGACGCACCATTTGATGGCAGAAGGGACATTCTGCATTGAGCGGGTGCAGTCGCTGTCTTCCGAGGAGCTTGAGGAACTCGATAACCCATACGGATAGGAGACGCATGGTCGCCTCATCGTGATTCCCAACCGCAGCATACGACAGCGGCCACCCGGAGCCGATCAAGAGCCCGTGTTGGTGACCGATTGCCACAGGTAAAACGAAAAATTGGCGCCGCCGGGGCGAAGTTGGGGCATTCGCTCGCAGGATGGGCGGCAATAGTCCGACGGCGGCCGGCCGTCGGCGCGCGCGGCTAGGTGGTCGCGGTTGCTCCGGCGCCGCGCGTCTTCTGCGCCCGCTGTTTCACGCGCTGCCCGTAAAAATTGACGATATTGCGAGCGGTGCCCGGCGCCAGCTTGCTGTAGCGCTCGAACGTGCGGGCCAGATCTTCGGTCTGCAGATTGCGCTCGGCGACATACATCAGCAGCAATTCCTTGACGGTGGTCCAGGAGCAGTCCGCCGCCTTGGCAAGGACCAGGATCATGTCCTCGCCCTTGTCCAGCAGTGCGCGCTCGACCAGGTCCACCGGGAAGCGGCCGAGCTTGGCCAGCGCCACCACCGTCCGCGCGAATTCCTGGGCGTGGGCGCGGGCATGGATGGCGCCTTCGGTGAACGGCTGGGCATTGAACACGCGATTGGTATCGCGCAAGGCCGCGCTATAGCGGCGCGACGCATCGCGGACCTCCCGTTGCAGACCGGTCGCGACGTCGTCGACGGTATCGCGGATGGCCGCCGCCGCATGCGGATCGGACTCTTCGAGCTTGGCGCGCACCGAAGCGGAAGCGGTTTCGAGCAGCTTGAGAAAATACTGGCGAGGAAGATCGCTGCGCCGGCCGAGCGCCAGCGTCAACGTCCGGTCGCGACGCGCGCGGTGGGTCAGCTTGCCGTAGCCGGCCAGCGAAAAGCGCGCGCCCCGGTTGCTGACGACCTTGTGGAGCACCCGGCGGTCGCCGCGTTCGACCAGCACGTCGGTGACCTTCTCGCTGAGCTTGAGGCGCTGGGCGATGGCCAAAAGGTGCTTTTGACTTCTTGATCGACGCATTCTCGACCAGATCGGCGTCGCTCAGTTGCTGCGAGTGCATCAGCACCGGCTCGGCCACCGTGATCTCATCGTCAAAGGCGAGCGAGCGGATCAGCTTGGGCGGTGCGCCGTCGATAAGGGCGAGCTTGCGGGCAAGTTTTGCCCGCGCCTTCACTTCGATGTCGGCGGTGAGCTCCTGCAGCACGTCATCGAACAGTCCGATCTGTGCGCTGGAATAGCCGCGCGAGCCGGCGGCGAACAAATCGGCGATGCGCTCGAGGATACGCTGGCGCTCGGTTTCGCCCCCGGTCGCGACCGCATTGTTGAGCTCGTCGATCAGCGACCGGTTCTCTGCGCACTTCGGATCATGCTTAAAATTCGCGGTAGAGCGGGCGGCGTTGGCCATGGGCGTATTTCCAAGCGACAATCGAAATTCGGGCGTCTATTTCCGGCGGCATCGCGAGCGGCGGCCGAGTTCACATCCCGTAGCCGGAAAATGCAAAGATTTGAGCAATCCGCCCGCCGCAAAAGGAATGAAAATTTTAGGCAAATTGTCGGCGCGAAACGACGGCTATCTTCGCGCTTCGGTTGTTGACGCAAGCGACCCGCTCATGCGCGAGCGGCGGCGCGCTATTTATTCTCGAACCGCGGCGGCCGCTTGGCGATGAATGCCGCCATGCCTTCCTTCTGGTCGGCGGTGGCGAACAGCGAATGAAATACCCGCCGCTCGAAACGCACGCCCTCAGCGAGCGACGTCTCGAAGGCGCGGTTGACGGCCTCTTTCGCCGCCAGCACCGAAGGCAGCGACATTGATGCGATGGTTTCCGCAACCTTCACCGCTTCCTCCACAAGGCTTGCCAGCGGCACGATCCGCGCCACCAGGCCGGAGCGCTCGGCTTCCTCGACATCCATCATCCGGCCAGTCAGCATGATGTCCATCGCCTTGGCCTTGCCGACCGCGCGGGTGAAGCGCTGGGTGCCGCCGATGCCGGGGATGACGCCGAGCTTGATTTCCGGCTGGCCGAATTTGGCGTTGTCAGCGGCAATGATCAGGTCGCACTGCATGGCGAGCTCGCAGCCGCCGCCGAGCGCGAAGCCGGCGACCGCGGCAATCACCGGTTTGCGCACGGTGGCGGCCCGATCCCAGTTCGCGGCGAAGTCGCCGAGATACGCCTGGTCGAACGTCTTGTCCGCCATCTCCTTGATGTCGGCACCGGCGGCGAACGCCTTGTCCGAGCCGGTGATCAAGATGCAGCCGATGTTGGCGTCGGCTTCGAACGCGTCGAGCGCGCGGGTCAGATCGTGCACCAGCGCCCGGTTGAGCGCGTTGAGCGCCTGCGGGCGGTTGAGCCGGATCAGTCCGACCTTGCCGCGGGTTTCGACGATGATGTTTTCGTAAGCCATGAAGAACCTCTCCCCGACGCTACTGCTCTCCCCGCGTGCGGGGAGAGGTAAAAATTCACTTCTGGCATATCGGGCAATAAAACGTCGAGCGCCCATTCTGAACGATGCGCTTGACCGTCCCTGGACAGCCTGGCGTGACACAGCGCATCCCTTCGCGGTCATAGACTCGGAAATGATGTTGGAACATGCCGAGATCGCCGTCGGGGCGTTTATGATCGCGCAGCGATGAGCCGCCCGCTTTGATTGCGTCGTTGAGCACCGCCTTGATGCCGTCGACCAGCCGTTCGGCGCGTTCTGCGCCGCTTTTGCTGGCGATGGTCGAGGCCAGGCGCTTGGGCGACAGCAGCGCGCGATGCAGCGCCTCGCACGCATAAATATTGCCAATGCCGGCGACGACCCTTTGGTCCAATAGCGCGGCCTTGAGGCTGGTCTTTTTTCCCGCACAGGCGGCGGCGAGCATCGCCGCGTCGAAGGCGTTGCCGAGCGGCTCGGGCCCGAGCCGGCTCAGCAGCGGCTCGTCATCGAGCCGGTCGCGGGCCACGATCTTCATCGAACCGAAGCGGCGCGGATCGTTGAAGGTGACGATGGCGCCGGACGACATGTGGAACACCACGTGGTCGTGCGCCGCCTGCTGTTCGCGTTCGTGGTAGTAGCGCGCCAGCTTCTTGCTGCCGGCTTCGCGAAACACATGGAACGAGCCGGACATGCCGAGATGCATGAGCAGGACGTCGCCGGACGAGAGATCGGCGAGCAGATATTTCGCCCGCCGGCCGAGGCCGGTCACGGTCTTGCCCTGCAGGCGCGCGGCAAAATCCTTCGGCAACGGCCAGCGCAGATCACGACGCCGCAGCTCGACCTTGCGAAAGCGCGCGCCGTCCATCACCGGCTCAAGACCGCGGCGCACGGTTTCGACTTCGGGAAGTTCGGGCATCGCTCCACCGAGACTGAGAGCCTGCGACAAGGTTAACTTCTGCAGACATAGCGTCTCGGCGCCGGCCGCGCTATCGTCGCGCCGAGCAGAAGAGCCATGCCCGATCGCGAACCAAAGCAGGCCGATTTCGGCGCGCGCCAGGTGCCGCTTGCGGATAAGCAGGCGCTGGTCGACGACGTCTTCCGCAGCGTCGCGCGCCGCTACGATCTGATGAACGACCTGATGTCGTTCGGGCTGCATCGCGCCTGGAAGGATGCGCTGGTCACCGCTATCAACCCGCCTAAGAACCGCCCGTTCGCGCTCGTCGACGTCGCCGGCGGCACTGGCGACATTGCCATGCGCATCGTCCAGGCCGGCGGCAAGGGGACGGGCGCGACGGTCTGCGACATCAACGCCGATATGCTCGCGGTCGGCCGCGAGCGCGCCACGACACGCGGACTTGGCGACGCCATCACGTTCACCGAAGCCAATGCCGAGGCGTTGCCGTTCCGGGATCGCAGTTTCGATGCCGCCACCATCGCGTTCGGCATCCGCAACGTGCCGCGCATCGAGACGGCGCTGGCCGAGGCCTATCGCGTGCTCAAAATCGGCGGACGGTTTGTCTGTCTCGAATTCTCCGCCGTTACCATTCCGGGCCTCGATAGGCTCTATGACCTTTATTCGTTCAACGTGATCCCGGTGCTGGGCCGCGCCGTGGCCGGCGACGCCGAATCCTACCGTTATCTGGTGGAATCGATCCGCCGCTTTCCGAAGCCGGAAGCCTTCGCCGCGATGATGCGCGCGGCCGGATTTGCCCGGGTGTCGCATCGGGTCATGAGCGGCGGCATCGTGGCTTTGCATTCCGGCTGGCGTTTGTGATTTCCGCGCTCGCGAGTCTGGTCCGCCTCGGTCACGCCGGCTTCATTTTCGCCCGCGAAGGCGTGTTCGGCGTCATCGATCCGGTAGCGGTGCCGCCGTCGGCGCGTCCGCTCATCCGTGTCGCGCGCCTGATCGAGCGGCCGTCGAGCCCCGCTGCCGAGATGCGGCTCTCAACGGCGCTGACCCGGCTCGGTCCAAGCTATGTCAAGCTCGGCCAGTTCCTGGCGACGCGGCCGGATGTGGTCGGCGCCGCGCTCGCCCACGATTTGGAGCGGCTGCAGGACCAGATGCCGCCGTTTCCGCAGGCGCAAGCCGAAGCGGCGATCGCCGCGTCGTTCGGCAAGCCGGTCAGCGCGATCTTTTCAAAATTCGGTCCGCCGGTCGCCGCCGCCTCGATCGCGCAGGTGCACCGCGCCGAAGTCGCGACCATGCACGGCCCCAAGGCCGTCGCCGTCAAAGTGCTGCGGCCGGGCGTCGAGCCGCGCTTCCACGCCGATCTGCACGCGTTCACCTATGTGGCGCGCCGCGCCGAGGAGTTATCCGCCGAGGCGCGGCGGCTGCGGCTTGTCGAAGTGGTCGATACCTTGCGCCGCTCCGTGACGGTGGAGATGGATTTCCGCTTGGAGGCCGCGGCGCTTTCGGAGATGGCGGAGAACACCAAGGACGATCCGGATTTCCGCGTGCCTACGGTGGACTGGGACCGCACCACCAAGGAAGTCCTGACGCTGGAATGGATCGACGCCACGCCGCTGTCGGACCGCGCGCGGCTGATTGCCAAGGGCTTCGACCTCGCGGCGGTCGCCCGCGCGCTGATCCAGACCTTTCTTCGCCATGCACTGCGCGACGGCTTCTTTCACGCCGATATGCATCCGGGGAATCTGTTCGTCGACGACGATCGGCGCCTGATCGCGGTCGACTTCGGCATCATGGGTCGGCTCGGCGCCAAAGAACGCCTGTTCCTGGCGGAGATCCTGCACGGCTTCATCACGCGCGATTATCATCGCACCGCCGAGGTGCATTTCGAGGCCGGCTATGTACCGCCCACCCACTCGGTGGAAAATTTCGCTCAAGCGATCCGCGCCATCGGCGAGCCGATCCACAATCGCACCGCCGAAGATATCTCCATGGCGCGGTTGCTGACTTTGCTGTTCGAAGTCACCGGCCTGTTCGACATGCGCACCCGGCCGGAATTGCTGCTGCTGCAAAAGACCATGGTGGTGGTCGAGGGCGTGGCGCGCTCGCTCGATCCCAAGCTCGACATGTGGTCGACGGCCGAGCCGGTGGTGCGCGAATGGATGACGCGGCATCTCGGTCCCGCCGGCAAGCTCGAAGGCGCGATGCAGGGCGCCGGCGAAATCGGCCGCTTTGTCGGCAATGTGCCGGGACTCCTGACCCGCGGCGTCCGCGTGCTCGATCAGCTCGACGACGCGACCCGCGACGGGCTCAAGCTGTCGGCGCAAACCGTCGCCGAGATCGACAAGGCCGAGCAACGGCGCAACCGCTGGTCCGCCGTGGCACTGTGGGTGATCGCGGCTCTGCTGTTGTGGATCGTGATCCTCCTGATCCGATGATTGCATTGATTGCAATGCAATCAATAGCCTGATAAGGTCGCCTTCGCCCCGTTGGGAGAAGGCCGATGGCGAGCCTTACAGTCAGACAGCTCGACGATAAGCTGAAAAGATTGCTGCGGCTGCGTGCCGCGCAGCACGGCCGCTCGATGGAAGACGAGGTCCGCGTCATTCTGCGTCAGGCGGCCGAGGACACCGGCCGCGAAGCTTTGGACCGGATCAACCCGCCGACCACGCCGGTGCGGCGCACCGCGCCTGCGGTGGAGGCGGCGACCAAGCGCATCCTTCTGATCATCGGCGGCGGCATCGCTGCCTATAAGTCCCTCGATTTGATCCGGCGCTTGCAGGATCGGGGCGCGAGCGTGCGCTGCATTCTTACCGCGGCCGCGCAACATTTCGTCACGCCGCTGGCGGCCGGGGCGCTCGCGGGCGAGCGCGCCTATACGGATCTGTTCGATCCGCAGAGCGAGTTCGACGTCGGCCACATCCGCATGGCGCGCGACACCGATTTGATTATTGTTGCGCCGGCGACCGCGGACCTGATCGCGAAAATGGCGTCCGGGCACGCCGACGATTTGGCGACCGCGGTTTTGCTCGCCACCGACAAGCCGGTCCTGATCGCGCCGGCGATGAACCGGCTTATGTGGGCAGCCAAGGCGACGCAGCGCAATCTGGCGCAGCTTCGCGCCGACGGCGTTCACCTGATTGGCCCCAACACCGGCGAAATGGCCGAGCGCGGCGAAGCCGGCGTCGGCCGCATGGCCGAGCCGCTTGAGATCGCCGCAGCCGCCGAGGCGATGCTGCGCGGCGCCGGCTCGCTCGGAGGCTTGCGCATGCTGGTCACGTCGGGCCCGACCAGCGAGCCGCTCGATCCGGTGCGGGTCCTCGCCAACCGCTCGTCGGGCAAGCAAGGCCACGCCATTGCAACAGCCGCCGCGGCGGCCGGCGCCGAGGTGGTGCTGATCAGCGGCCCCGTGAATCTGCCTGATCCGCCCGGCGTCGCCGTGGTTCACATCGAGACCGCGCGGCAGATGCTGGCCGCGGTCGAGAAAGCGCTGCCCGCCGACATTGCGGTGTTCGCCGCCGCCGTCGCTGATTGGCGTCCGCAGCAGGCGAGCCAGAGCAAGATCAAGAAGCACGGCCGACCGCCGACCATCGAGCTCGTGGAGAATCCCGATATCCTCTCGACCATCGCGCATCGCAAGTCCGGCCGCCCGCCGCTGGTCATCGGCTTCGCTGCCGAAACCGACAATGTCATCGCCAACGCCAAGGCGAAGCTGAAGAAGAAAGGTTGCGACTGGATCCTCGCCAACGACGTCTCGCCCGAGACCGGAATCATGGGCGGCGACAGCAACACGATTCATCTGGTGACCGCCGACGGCGTGGAATCGTGGCCGCCGCAATCCAAAGAAGAAGTCGCGCGCGCCTTGGTCGTGCGCATTGCCGAGGCGCTTGAGGATGCGAAACGATGAGCGCCGGCGAACAGGTCGTGGTCGAGATCATGCGGCTGCCGCACGGCGCCGATCTGCCGCTGCCGCAATACCACAGTGCGCTCGCCGCCGGCCTCGATCTACTCGCCGCGGTGCCGGCCGACGCGCCGGTCGAGATTGCGCCGGGCGCGCGAGCGCTGATTCCGACCGGCGTCGCCATTGCCCTGCCGCCCGGCCATGAAGGCCAGGTGCGGCCCCGATCCGGACTGGCGTTCCGGCACGGCGTCACCGTGCTCAACACGCCCGGAACGGTCGACGCCGACTATCGCGGCGAACTCCAGGTCATCCTGATCAATTTGGGGACCGAGCCGTTTGTCGTGCAGCGCGGCATGCGCATCGCACAGATCATCGTTGCGCCGGTGCAACGCGCCGTGCTCGTCGAGACCAACGACCTCAACAAAACAAAACGCGCGGCAGGTGGATTTGGTTCAACTGGAATGACGGAACCGGCGAGCGATCATGACTGATCCTGCAGCGTTAAATAGCCGAACCAAATTAGCTGCTCGACGTTTTCCAACTATTGATGACACTGCTCCCACGTAAAGGACTACTTGCGATCGCCGCGGTCGTCGATGTGGCGTTGCAAACGGTAGGGCGGCCGATTTCCGCCAAGACGCTGGCGGTCCGCCATGGCCTGCCGCCGCGGCACCTGGAGTCGGTGTTGCAGTCGCTGGTGCGCGACGGCATCCTCAAAGGCATCCGCGGCCCGCGTGGCGGTTATGAGCTCGCCCGCGAGCGCAACCGCGTGACCGTCAACGACATCTTGCGTGCCACCGGCAACGGCAATGGATTTGACGCCGAGCCGAGTTCGGAACTGATGATCAAGGTGGTGGTGCCGGTGCTGGCGGTCGCCGAACAGGAATTCGGTGAGGCGCTGAGCCGCATCAATCTGGAAGACATGGCGCAGCGCGCGGAGCGTCTGAACGGCAGCGGCAGCGGCAGCGCGGCGAGCGCGATGTAGCGCAGGCCCGTGGGCCCCTTCGCGCCGTTCACGATCTGGACTCTTTCGGCGCGAATCCCCTTGAGAGTAAAGTCGAGCGATTCGCGTAGACCGCGATCCGATCGAGTCGGATCGGATCACGGTCTAGGATCTTGCGTTGGAGCATGATCTTTTCCGAAAACCGGTTGCCACCCCGGATCGGGTCCGGGGCAGGCTTTTTCGGGATCATGCTCTGTCGCGCGATGGGACCCGCTGGCGATTGCGGTGACAGCCAGCAGAGGCACAAGGGGCATGCCGGACACGATCCGGAGAGGCGGGGGCTGCGCTCATCCGTGGTTCGGCGGATTGGCGTCGGCGATTTGCGCTAATTTGGGCGTCATTCTTGCCGCGCCAGCGCGCGCCGACGAGCCGCCGAAACTGATGCTGCATGAGCTGGTGGCCGGCGCCACCCGCAGCATCGATCGTCATGAGGTGGCGACGCTGGTGCTGCTGGTCGGCCTCGTGCTGTTCGCGGTGGTCACGGCGATCCTGCTCTTGCGCACGCGGGCGCGCCTGGCGCGCCTTGAAACATCGTCGCACGACGAGATCACGGCGCTGCGCACCGGGCTCGATCGCGCCAACGCGTTACTCTTGTCCGAACCGCAAGTGATGGTCGATTGGCCGGCGGCGTCGGACGAGCCGACCATCGAGGGCGACCCCGCCGTCGTCGGCGCCTCGGCGCCGCATCGCGTGCTGGCATTCGGCAGTTGGCTCGATCCGGTGCGAGCGACCGCGATGGAGCAGGCGGTCGAGGCGCTGCGGAGCCGCGGCGAGCCGTTTTCGATGGCGTTCACGACACTCGGCGGCCGCCCAATCGAGGCGCAGGGCCGCGCCATCGCCGGGCGGGCAGTGCTGCGGCTCAAGGACGCAAGCGGCGTCAAACGCGATCTGCTCGACCTCGCCGGACGCCACGAAGCGTTGCTGACCGAGGTCGCTTCGCTGCGTGCACTGGTCGAGAAATTGCCGTCGCCGGTCTGGACGCGTGACGCGTCCGGCCGGCTGACCTTCGTCAACGCCGCCTATGCGCGCGCTGTCGAAGCGAGCGACCCAGCCGACGCGATCGCGCGGGACTTGGAGCTCCTCGACAGCTCGGCGCGCGAGGCCATCGCGCGGGCGCGCACGCAGACCGGCGCCTATTCCGGGCGCCTTCCGGCCATCGTCGCCGGCGCCCGCCGCAGTTTCGATGTGCTCGACTTCCGCACCGAGACCGGCAGCGCCGGACTGGGCGTCGACGCGACCGAAGCGGAGACGATGCGTAGCGCGCTGGCGCGGCTCGTCGATGCGCACCGCCGCACGCTCGATCAGCTGTCGACGGGCGTGGCGATGTTCGATGCCAATCAGAAATTGACTTTCTACAACGCCGCCTACGGCGCGCTGTGGAATTTGGATGCCGCCTATCTGGATCAGGAGCCGACCAATTCGGCGGTACTCGAGACCTTGCGCGCCGCGCGCAAGCTCCCCGAGGAGCAGGACTTCCGGCAATGGAAGGCGCAGCTCCACGCCGCTTACCGGGCGCTGGAGGCCAAGGAGCACACCTGGCACCTGCCGGACGGACGCACGTTGCGCGTCGTCACCACGCCCAATCCTGACGGCGGCGTGACCTATCTGTTCAACGACGTGACCGAGCGGCTCGATCTTGAGCGCCGTTTCCAGGAGCTGATCCGCGTTCAGGGCGAGACGCTCGATAATCTTGCCGAGGGCGTCGCCGTGTTTGCCAGCGACGGCCGCATCCGTTTGGCGAATTCCGCCTTCGCCCGCATGTGGGGCCTGTCGCCCCAGACCTTGGCCGAGCGGCCGCACATCGAAACCATCACGGCGCTGAGCCGGCCGCTGCACGGCAATCATCCGACCTGGCAGGCGCTGCGCGCCGTCATCACCGCGCTCGACGATCGCGTGGCGATCGAAGACCGGCTGGAGCGGCGCGATGGCGGCGTGGTCGATTGCACCACCGTGCCGCTGCCGGACAGCGCCACCTTGGTGACATTCCACGACGTCACCGACTCGGTGAATGTCGAGCGGGCGCTGCGCGAGCGCAACGAGGCGCTGGAGGATGCCGACAAGATCAAGATCGATTTCGTCCATCACGTGTCGTACGAATTGCGCTCGCCGCTCACCAACATCATCGGTTTCGTCCATCTGCTCGCCGATCCGGCGACCGGGCCGCTGGCCGAGAAGCAGCGCGAGTATCTCGACTACATCACGGTGTCGACCGATACGCTCTTGGCGCTGATCAACAACATTCTCGACCTCGCCACCATCGACGCCGGCCGCATGCAATTGAATCTCGGCCCAGTCGACATTCGCGAGACCATGGCGGCGGCCGCCGAAGGCGTGCAGGACCGGCTGGTCAGCGCCGGGCTGACGCTCGATATTCAGGCGGCCGGCAATATCGGCAGCTTCATCGCCGACGAACGGCGCCTGCGGCAGATCCTGTTCAACCTGCTCGCCAATGCGGTGAGCTTTTCACCGCCCGGCGGCACCGTCACGTTCGTCGCCGAGCGGCGTCCCGACGCGCTCGCCTTCTCGGTCACCGATCGCGGTCCGGGGATTCCGCCCGACGTGCTGGAGAAGGTATTCGACTGGTTCGAGACCCATTCGCTCGGCTCGCATCATCGCGGCACCGGGATCGGCCTCTCGCTGGTGCGCTCGTTCGTCGAGCTGCATGGCGGAACCGTTGAAATCGCCTCAGTGGTGGGCGAAGGCACGACGGTGACCTGCACCTTCCCGCTCGGCGAAGCTGCTAGACTGACTGCCGCTTAAAGCATGATGATAGTGTTGGTATGGGGCAGGCGGGGAACCGGGCATGTCGTTCCATCAGAATTTCGATCTGACCAACGAGTTCAACGTCCTCCGCCTCATTTGCGGCTTGTTCCTGTTGCCGCATCTCTATGCCAAGGCGAGTGATCTGGAACTGACCTACAAAATCTACGACGATTTCCGGCTCTATCCGGTCAAAGCCTGGGTGTTTTCATGCATGGTGATCGAGGTCATTTGCTCGATCGGCATGGTGTTCGCGATCTATACGCGCTATGTGGCGCTGCTGCAGGCGGTGTTTCTGTTCGTGGCCGCCTGGGCGGTGTGGCGCCACAGCAGGGGAAAGTGGCTGTGGCAAATCGGCGGTTTTGAATACTGCCTGTTCTGGGGGATTTGCTGCGTTGTCGTCGCGATGCACGGCTGAGCGGATCGGACTGCAACATCCGGCGGTGTCCGCCGGACGCTTTGGGCCGCGACCTCGGTAGCGGACGCGCCATGTTTCCGAGCGCCACGGGCGGGACGAGCTTCACCATAACTTTGCCGGACGAGCAGGCGACGGCGCGTTTCGCCATGGACATCGCCGCCGCGCTCGAGCCCGGTGACCTGGTAACGCTGTCCGGCGATCTCGGCGCCGGCAAGACCACGTTCGCGCGCGCGCTGATCCGTTACCTCGCCAGCGACGACACCATCGAAGTGCCGAGCCCGACCTTTACGCTACTGCAGAGCTACGAGCTGCCGCGCTTCGTCTTGGTCCATGCCGACTTCTACCGGCTCTCGGGCTCGGCCGAGCTCGCCGAGCTTGGCTTCGACGACCTGCCGATCGGCACTGTTGTGCTCCTGGAGTGGCCCGACCGGGCGGCCGGCTTCCTGCCGCCCGATCGGCTCGACATCACCTTTATGCTCGCGCCGCAGATTTCTACCGAAGTCCGTAACGCCCGCGTCGTCGGCTATGGCTCGTTCGGCGCGCGCGTCAACCGCATCACGCAGGTGCGCGCCTTCCTCGATCAAACCGGCTATGGCGACGTGCCGCGCCGCCGCCTGGACGGCGATGCCTCGACCCGCATCTTCGAGCGCCTGATCTTCGACGATCACACCGACGTCCTGATGAATGCGCCGCGCCGCCCGGACGGCCCGCCGGTGCGCGACGGCAAGCCCTATAGCGCCATCGCCCATCTCGCCGAGGACATCGTGCCTTATGTCGCGCTCGCGCAAGGCCTGCGCGACCGCAATCTCTCGGCCCCGACCATCCTGCAGGCCGACCTCGATCACGGCTTCCTGGTCATGGAGGATCTCGGCAACGAGCGCATCGTCGCCGGCGATCCGCCGGCGCCGGTCGCCGAGCGCTATGAAGTGGCGGTCGATCTGTTGATCTCGCTGCATCGGCGAAAATTGCCAGAACGGCTGCCGGTGGTGCCGCGCGTCGAACATAATCTGCCGTATTACGATACCGACGCGTTCCTGATCGAGGCGGAGCTGCTGCTCGACTGGTATCTGACCAACGGCCAAGCCAAGGTCGCCGACGGCGTGCGCGAGGAGTTCGTCGCCTTGTGGCGCGACGCGCTCAAGCCGGCGGTCGAAGCGCCGGCGACCTGGGTGCTGCGCGACTATCATTCGCCGAATCTGTTGTGGCTGCCGGAACGCGAGAGCGTTGCCCGCATCGGCCTGCTCGACTTTCAGGACGCGATGATGGGTCCGGCGGCTTACGACGTCGCGTCGCTGTTGCAGGACGCGCGCGTCGACGTGCCGGAGACGCTTGAGGTGGCGCTCTTGAGCCGCTACGCGCGGGCGCGGCTCTACGACCAGCGCTTCGATGCGGCGGCGTTCGCGCGCCTTTATGCGACGCTCGCCGCGCAGCGCGCGACCAAGATCCTCGGCATCTTCGCCCGTCTCAACCGCCGCGACGGCAAGCCGCAATATCTGCGTCACATCCCCCGCATATTGCGCTATTTGCAGCGATCGCTGGCGCATCCCGATTTGGCGCCGCTCAAAGCCTGGTATGCGGCCAATCTGCCGCCACAAGACCAGCTATAATGCGGCGAATCGGCGGGTAGCGAGGGCTTGCCGGAGGCCTGTTCAGGGGCTGCCGAAGGGGTGTTGGGGGACATCATGATGCCGAACCGCGCGATCGTGTTGGCCGCCGGCCTGGGCACGCGCATGCGGCCGTATAACGGCCACGTCCCAAAGCCGCTGGTTGAGATCGGCGGCAAATCGCTGATCGATTATTCGCTCGACCGCCTGGCCAATGCCGGTGTCGAGCGCGCTGTGGTCAATGTGCATCATCTGGCCGACGCGCTGGAGCGCCACCTGGCGCCGCGTCAGCGTCCCAAGATCGTCATCTCCGACGAGCGTGGCGAATTACTCGGCACCGGCGGCGGCATCGCCAAGGCGTTGCCGCAGCTCGGCGGCGCGCCGTTCTTTCTGGTCAATTCCGACACGGTCTGGCTCGATGGCGTCAAGCCGAACTTCACGCGGCTGGCAGAGGCGTTCGATCCAGCCACCATGGACGTGCTGCTGCTGTTGGCGACGACCGCGGGCAGCATCGGCTATACCGGCCGCGGCGATTTCGCCATGTTGCCCGACGGCCGGCTGCGGCGGCGGCGCGAGCACGAAGTGGTGCCGTTCGTCTATGCCGGCGCGGCCATCCTGTCGCCGTTGCTGTTTGCCGATGTGCCAAGCGGCGCTTTTTCGCTGACGCTGCTGTTCGATCGCGCCGGCGCCTCTGGCCGCCTCTACGGCTTGCGCCTCGAAGGCGTTTGGATGCATGTGGGCACGCCGGAAGCGGTCGCGGCCGCGGAAGCGGCGCTCGCCACAACGTAAGAGAATCGGATAACTCCCGACCGTCATCCTGAGGTCCTCGCGCGCAGCGCGAGCCTCGAAGGATGAGCGGCCGAAGCGCCGGGGCCGTCGCCCTTCAAGGCTCGCCATAGCGCGTTGAAGACGCGCGTGAACGCGCTTAAGGCTCACACCTCAGGGTGACGGAGTGTGCTCACCGCCATGCGAACGCGCGTCTTCACCATTCCGCCGTCGTCGCCGTTTCTGCCGACGCTGATCAAGGCCATGACCGGCGGCAAGCTGGGCTTTCGTCTGGCCGACGATCCGTTGGCGCTGGCGGCGGTGACGCTCTATTTGCCGACGCGGCGTGCCTGCCGGCTGGCGCGCGATGCGTTTCTCGATGCGTTGAAGATCGACGCGGCGATCCTGCCGCGCATTGTCGCCATCGGCGATATCGACGAGGATGAACTGGCGTTCGCCGAGATCGCCGCCGGCGCCATCGCGACCGACGCGCTGGCGCTGCCGCCGGCGCTCGGCGGCCTCGAGCGGCGTCTTTTGTTGGCGCAACTGGTGCGCAAATGGGCCGAGTCGCCGGACGTCCGCGGCGCCGGCGGCATGCCGCTGGTGGCGCAGACCCCCGCCGCGGCGCTGGCGCTGGCTGACGATCTGGCGCGGTTGATCGACGACATGACGATGCGCGGCGTCGCCTGGGACAAGCTCGACGATCTGGTGCCCGATGAATTCGATGCGTTCTGGGAAAAAACCCTGAAGTTTTTGCAGATCGCGCGTGAAGCCTGGCCGGCTATCCTGGCCGAGCGCAAATGCATCGAGCCGGCGAAGCGGCGCGACGAACTGATCAAGGCTGAGGCGGCGCGGCTTTCGCGCAAGACCGACGCGCCGGTGATCGCGGCCGGCTCGACCGGCTCAATTCCCGCCACCGCCGAGTTGATTGCCGCGATCGCGCGCTTGCCGCACGGCGCCGTCGTACTGCCGGGCCTTGACACCGATCTTGACGAAAGCTCTTGGCGTCTGATCGGCGGCGACGCGCGCGCCGATATCTCGCCGGCGCCCGGCCATCCGCAATTCGCCATGCAGGCGCTGCTCGCCCGCATCGGCATCAAGCGCGATGCGGTCGAAAGCCTGGCCGAGGCGTCTGGCCGCGAGCGGCTTGTTTCGGAAGTGTTGCGGCCGGCGGCGGCGACCGATCTGTGGCGGACGCGCGCGGCGGATGTGAGCTTTGAGGCGCACGCCGAGGCAGCGGTCGGTTCGATCGGCATGATCGAAGCGGCCAACGCCGAAGACGAGGCGCTCGCCATCGCGGTCACGCTGCGCGAAGCCGTGGAGGAGGGCAAGACCAGCGCGCTGGTGACGCCGGACCGCGCACTCGCCCGCCGCGTCAAGGCGGCGCTCGATCGCTGGGGCATCACCGCGGAGGATACCGGCGGCGACAGGCTCGCCGATACGCCAGCCGGCGTTTTCGCCCGGCTCGCGGCCGATGCCGCGCTCGGCGACCTCCCGCCGGTGACGTTGCTCGGCCTGCTCAAGCATCCGCTGCTGCGACTGGGTGCGCGCGACAACGCAAGAGCCGTCGTGGCGCTTGAACGCGCGATCCTGCGTGGCCCGCGTCCGCGTGCCGGCACTGCGGGGCTGTCTCAGGCACTCGAAGCCTTTTGCGCGCAACACAAGAAATATTGGAGCAAGGACGGGTCCGACCTGCACGGCTCCGATCCGCGCCTCGGTCTTGCCGACAGCGATCTCGCCGCCGCCGCCGAGCTGGTGCGCCGGCTTGCGGAAGCCCTGGCGCCACTGGAAGGCATCGGCGCAGGCGAGCATGCGCTCAGCGATATCGCGGCGCGCCACCGTGATCTTCTGGCTGCCTTGTCACGGGACTGCCAGCACGAGCACGCGTTCGCCGGTGCCGACGGAGCCAAACTCGCCGACGCGCTCGAAGACCTCGTTGTCAGCGAAGCCGCTGCCGCGCTCCGCGTCGCGCCATCCGATTATGTCGAGCTGGTCGCCGCGGCGCTTGCGGATCGGGTGGTGCGCCCACCGCCGCAAAGCGGTGCGCGCGTGCGCATCCTCGGCCTCCTCGAAGCCCGCTTGACGGCGAGCGATCGGATCGTCCTCGGCGGGCTGGTCGAAGGCGCTTGGCCGCCGGAGAGCCGGACCGACGCCTGGCTCAGCCGTCCGATGCGCATCGCGCTGGGCCTTGATTTGCCCGAGCGCCGCATCGGCCTCACCGCGCTCGATTTCGCGCAAATGCTCAGTGCTCCCGAAGTCTTCCTCACGCGCGCCGCCAAGATCGGCCGCGCGCCGACCTCGCCTTCGCGTTTCGTCCAGCGTCTCGCCGCGGTGGCCGGCGAACGCCGCTGGCAGGCGGCGCTCGAGCGCGGCGACGTTTATCTCGCCTGGGCGCGCACGCTGGACCGGCCCGAGCGCGTGACGGCCGAGCCGCGGCCGGCGCCGAAGCCGCCGCGCGCGGCGCGGCCGAAGCGGCTCTCGGTCACCGAGATCGAGCACTGGCTGCGCGATCCCTACACGATCTACGCCAAGCACGTGTTGAAACTCGCCCCGCTTGATGCGGTCGACACCGCGCCCGGCGCCGCCGACCGCGGCACTTTCATCCACAACGTCCTCCGCGAGTTCAGCGAGCGGTTTGCCAAGGCGCTGCCGTCCGATCCGGCCGAGGTGCTGATCGAAATGGGCCGCAAGCATTTCGCGACGCTGGAGGACTTTCCCGAAGCGCGCGCGTTCTGGTGGCCACGCTTTGCGCGGATCGCGCAATGGCTCGGCGGCTGGGAGGCCGGCCGCCGCGCGAGTTTCGATCTGGTCGCCGCCGAGATCCGCGGCGAGATCGAGATTGCGCTTGCCGACGGCGCGTTCAAGCTCTCCGGCGTTGCCGACCGCATCGAGCGCGACAGCACGGGCGGCTATGTGATCCTCGACTACAAGACCGGCTCGGTGCGGACCGAAAAGCAGGTTCGTGTTGGGCTCGCGCCGCAGCTTACGCTCGAAGCCGCCATGTTGCGTGAGGGCGGCTTCGAGAACGCGGCGGTGTCGATACCGGCCGGCGGTTCGATCGCCGCCTTGGCTTATGTCGCGCTCAAAGGCGGCGCGCGCGCCGGCGAATTCATGCCGATCGATTTCAAGGAAGGCTCGCCCGACGCCCAGGCCGACCGGGCGTTGGCCAAGCTCGCGGCGCTGGTGCGCCGCTTCGACGACGACAGCGAGCCCTATCGCTCGCTGGTGCACCCGATGTGGAAGGCGCGCTACGGCGACTACGACCATCTCGCCCGCGTCAAGGAATGGTCGAGCACCGGCGGCCCCGAAGACGACATCCCGGGTGCGCCATGAGTGATAAGAAATGAGATCGCCGAGCATCATTCCGGCCGACGTGCTGCGCGTGCAGGGCGATGTGTCCGATCCGCGCGTGTCGGCGTGGGTCGCCGCCAATGCCGGATCGGGCAAGACCCATGTGCTGGCGCAACGCGTCATCAATCTGTTGCTCGCCGGCGTCGCGCCGGAAAAAATCCTCTGCCTCACTTTCACCAAGGCGGCCGCCGCCAACATGGCGAAGCGCGTGTTCGATACGCTCGGGCGCTGGACCACGCTCGATGACGCCGCACTCGATGACGCCGTCGGCACGCAGTCCGTGGGCATGTCCGGCGCCCGCCGGGCGCTGGCGCGCCGGCTGTTCGCGCGGGCCCTCGATACGCCGGGCGGCTTGAAGGTCCAGACCATCCACGCCTTCTGCACGCAGCTCCTCCATCAGTTTCCGTTCGAAGCCAATGTCGCCGCCCGCTTTACCGTGCTCGACGACACCACGCAGACGCAGCTCCTGGAAGACTTGACGCTCAAGTCGCTGCTGGAAGGCGCGTCCGATCCCGACAGCCCGCTTGGCCGTGCGCTTGGCACCGCGCAGATGGTCGCCGCCGATCAAACCTTCCGCGACGTGGTGCGCGAGGCGATCAATCGCCGCGACGCGATGATGCGTTGGCGCATGCGCGCCGGCAGCATCGAAGCGGCGATCGCCGGCCTTTCCCGCGCACTCGGGATCGAGCCGGAGGAAACACTCGATGGCGTCGAGGCGCGGTTTTTTACCGAAGCGCTGATTCCGAGTTCGGAGTGGCCGGCGATCGCCGCGACACTGACGCAGGGCAACAAGACCGACTGCGAGCAGGCGAAACGTTTCACCGCGCTCATGACCCTGTCCGGCGCCAATCGCTTCGAGCTTTATCTGGAAATTTTCTGCACCGACCAAGGCGAGCCGCGCAAATCGATCGTCACCAGGGCGATCAAGGACACGCGGCTGGTCGAGCTGTTGAGCGCCGAGCAAAAACGCGTCTGCGAGATTCTCGATCGGCGCAACGCCGTGATCTGCCGCGACCGCAGCGCCGCACTCTTAACCGTGGCTGACGCGGTCCTGACCCGTTACGCCGCCGAGAAGGCGCGCCGCGGGCTCCTCGACTATGACGATCTGATCGACAAGACGCTGGCGCTGTTGAGCAATGTCGAAGCCGCCTGGGTGCACTACAAGCTCGATCTCGGCGTCGATCACGTACTGATCGACGAGGCGCAGGACACAAGCGACAAGCAGTGGGACATCGTCCGCCGGCTGGTGGCGGAATTCACCGCCGGCAAAGGCGCGCGCGATCTCACGCGCACCATCTTCGCGGTCGGCGATGAGAAGCAGTCGATCTTCTCCTTTCAGGACGCCGCGCCCAGGCAATTCGCGGCGATGCATGGCCATTTCGAGAAGGCGCATAATGACGCCGGGCTGAAATTCGTGTTTCGCGAGTTCAAGCATTCGTTCCGCTCCGGCGCGAGCGTGCTCGCCGCGGTCGATGAGGTGTTCAAGGCGCAAGGCCTGGCGGCAAGCGTCACCGCCGATACGGCCGGCTTGGCGCCGCATATCGCCTTGCCGGATGCGCCGCCGAGCGTGGTCGAGATCTGGGAGCCGGAAAAGCCCGACGAGCGCAACGAGATCGAAGGCTGGACGCGCCGTTCGATACGGTGAGCGAAACCAGTCCGCGGGTGAAGCTGGCGCAGCGGATCGCGCGAAGCGTGCGCCGGCTGGTCGATGGCTCGACGCCGGCTGGCATCGAACGCCGCGCCGCGCGCTACGGCGACGTGCTTATTCTGGTGCGCCAACGCGGCCCGCTGTTCGAGGCGATCATTCGCGCGCTCAAGAACCAAAACGTCGAAGTGGCCGGAGCGGATCGCCTGGTGCTCACCGAGCATATCGCGGTCATGGACCTCATGGCGCTGGCTGACGCGCTGTTGCTGCCGCAGGACGACCTGGCGCTGGCGAGCCTGCTGCGCAGTCCGCTGTTCGGCTTCTCCGACGACGATCTGTTCGCCATCGCCTTCGACCGCGGCCGCTTGTCACTGCATGCGGCGCTGACCCGTAAGTCGGCGGAGCGGCCGATCTTCAGCGAGGCGGTCGCGCGTCTTGCCGAGCTTGCGGACGCGGCGCGGCGGCAATCGCCGTTCGCCTTTTACGCCTTCGTTCTCGGGCCGCGCGACGGCCGTCGACGCTTCCTGTTACGGCTCGGCGCCGAAGCCAACGATGCGCTTGATGAGTTTCTTAACCTCGCGCTCGATTATGAGCGGCGGGAGACGCCGTCGCTGCAGGGCTTCGTTGCCTGGCTGCGCGAAGCGCGCGCCGAGGTGAAACGCGATATGGAAATTGCGCGCGACGAAGTGCGGGTGATGACCGTGCATGGCGCCAAGGGGCTCGAGGCGCCGGTCGTCATTCTTGCCGACACCATGACGCAGCCTTACGGCCCGCGGCCGCCGCGGCTTCTTGAACTCGACGATGGCGCCGTCATCTGGGCCGGGCGCAAAGACGACGACGTGGCGCCGGTCGCTGCCGCTCGCCAGAAGGCGCTCGCGGAAGCCGAGGACGAATATCGGCGGCTCCTGTACGTCGCCATGACGCGCGCTGCCGACCGGCTGATCATTTGCGGCGCCGACGGCGAACGGGCGCGGCCGAAGGGCTGCTGGTACGACCTCGTGGTCGATCCGCTGCGCTCGTTTCTGATCGAGGAAGCGGAGAATGGCGAAAAGGTCTGGCGCTACCGCAAGGAGACGCGAGATGGTGCCGCGCCGCCGGCGCAAGCGGCCGTGCCGGCTCTCGCCGAACCGAGTAAAATACCGCAATGGCTGCGGCAGCCGGCGCTGCCCGCCGCGCCCGCATTCGTGGCGATGTCGCCATCTGCGGTGTTTGAGGACGAAACCGGCCGGCGGTTTGCGCGCGCCGCCACATCTGCCGCCGACCGCCGCAAGGCGCTCGCCCGCGGCCGTATCGTCCATCGCCTGATGCAGTCATTGCCCGACATTCCGCCAGCGAGCCGCAAGGATGCGATCGAGCGCTATCTGACAAACAATGCAGCGGATTTCCTTCCCACCGAGCAAGCGCAGATCGCGCGGCAGCTGCTGACCATCCTCAACGATCTGATCTTCGCCGAGCTGTTCGCGCCGGGAAGCCGCGCCGAAGTGCCGATCGTCGGCCGAATCGCGCGATCCGACGCGGCGCCGCTTGCCGTGTCCGGGCAAGTGGACCGTTTGGCCGTCACCGGCGATGCGGTTTTGATTGCCGACTATAAGACCGACCGGGCGCCAGCGGCCCGCCTGGCCGAGGTGCCGAAAGACTATGTCGGCGAGCTCGCCGCCTATCGCGCCGTGCTCGGGCGCGTTTACCCGGAAAAAACGATTCGCGCGGCACTCATCTTCACCGAGGGCCGAACGTCATCGAAGTTCCCGACGCGGTCATGGAGGCTTCGCTCGCTGAAATCATGATCAAAGTTACGTCGGGATGAGCCTCCCTTGACGCTCGGGGACTCCGTTCATACGTTTGCCGTCCCTGCCACATTGCCCACCGGAACAACGAGGTGCTGCCATGGTCGACAAAACAACCAACGCCACATTCGATCAGGACGTCCTCAAGGCTTCCGGACCCGTCGTGGTCGATTTCTGGGCGGAATGGTGCGGCCCGTGCAAGATGATCGCGCCGGCGCTGGAAGAGATTTCCAAGTCGCTCAACGGCAAGGTCAAGATCGTCAAGCTCAATGTCGATGAGAACCCGAACACCGCCGCCAAGTTCGGCATCATGTCGATCCCGACCTTGA
>CAWDZD010000069.1:0-127199 GCA_963806465.1 uncultured Alphaproteobacteria bacterium
AAGGTAGATCCAGCCATATTGGTGGCGGCTTCCCGGGGGTGCCCTGACGTAGAGATGGCTTGCTAAACGGCAGAAACGTGCCTAGGCTATCTGTGCAGCCACGGCAGGACAGCGCCATGCGCCAGCCTCCTGTAGCTTCCCAACGGGTGCCTCATGCGTTTCACGGCGGCGACACTAGCGACCCTTAAACTGACTAATGGCCAGAAGGACCGCATCTGGTTCGACGACGACATTCCGGGGTTTGGCTACCGCGCTCGCGAGGCCGGCAGCGCGTCGTATATTTACCAGTACAAAATCGCACGCAAAACAAGACGTATTGTTCTGGGTAGGGCGACGGCGCTCTCGCCCGGACAGGCTCGGGCCATCGCCAGCCGCCTGCATGCGGAAGTTAAATTAGGCGGCGATCCGGCGGCGGAGAAACGCGCCAAGATCGAACGATCGCGACATACCTTTGGCGCGCTCGTTGATCGGTACGTCGAGCGCCGGCGTACCGGTACGCGGCCGCGCACTCTCGCTGAGATCGAGCGCTACCTGGATAGGACCGCGAAGCCGCTGCATGGGCACCCGGTTGATAGCGTCGACCTAAAGACGGCGGCCGACCTATTGGCTCGCGTCGAGCAAGACAGCGGCCCGGCTGCTTCCAATCGCCTTAGGGCGGCAATGTCGGCGATGTTCACCTGGGCGATGAAGGAGGGGCTGGCGCTATCTAACCCGATTGCCAACACCAACAAACGGCCAGAACGGGCACGGGATCGCGTGCTTTCCGATTCGGAATTGCAAATCATCTGGCAGGCGCTTGGCGCTACTCAATTCGACGACATTGTCCGCCTGCTGCTCCTGTGCGCACAGCGGCGCGAAGAGGTTGGCGGACTTCGCTGGTCAGAGGTCGACTTCGATCGCGGCGTTATTTCCCTGCCCCCCGAGCGCACCAAGAACGCTCGCCCGCACGAAATACCGATGTCCGCGGGCGTGCGGGCTATTCTGGCGGCCCGGCCCCGCACCGATCGGCCGTTTGTCTTTGGTCGAAGCGACGGCCCGTTCTCCGCCTGGGCGACATCAAAACGTGTGCTTGATCAGCGGATAGGCGTCGCCCACTGGACGTTGCACGATCTGCGCAGGACAGCGGCCACAGGCATGGGCGACATTGGCGTACAGCCGCACATTATCGAGGCGGTGCTTAACCATGTCAGCGGCCACAAAGGCGGGGTCGCGGGCATCTACAACAGAAGCTCCTACGCCAAGGAAAAGATCGAGGCGCTGACGCGGTGGGATGAGCACGTTAGCGCGCTGGTGCGGCCATGAAGCACACCGTACAGCAGCTAGTAAGCTGCATACTAAGCTCCCAAGACATTCGTGCAAAGTACGAGGGCACTCGTGTCAGGACAGGTATCCCCACGGAATATCTTGTTGACCTGCTGGACCTTATCTATTCCGAGTTTCGGGAAGCTTTCCTGCGGCCGTATTCTGACGACCCGAACCCGGGAAAGTACATGGGCACCTATCCAGAGCAACTACTCCTCCGGAACCTCTTTGTTCTTTTTCTAGACCACCTGGACGAAAACGTTACTCGCGAGCTATTCGCTGAGTTTGGCCCCAAGCCCCCTCGGCTGCTGAGCACGCAGCGGCAGAGGTTCCTGCTCGACTTGTATATCGGTGCGGGTCTACCGCCAAAGATGCAGTTCGTGCGCGAGGTGGTAAACTACAACAAAACAGTGCCTCAGGAAGAGCGCCTCGGCTCGCGCTCAATCAGCGAGGTTAGCATGCTTAAGTATGTTGAGCGCATGCTGAAGGATCATAGCGAAAGGGTTAAATGTCACATGCAGGCGCGCGGGCGCAATCCGCCGAGGGCGCGCAAATCTATCAGGAAGTTCGGGCTGAGATGCCGATCACCAAAACAGGGAGACAATTTCCCAGAAAAATGTCGCGACAAACATAGCTGAAAATGTGGGATTGTTGATAAGCAAATAATCGCGCATCTCCGCACGTAACGCGCTGCTGTCATTCGCGCGCGACCCGCGGAGAAGAAAAGTGCTCGACGAACTAAAAGTTCTTACCAAGCGCGAGACCCAAAAACTCGTCGGCCTGTCTGGCCGCACATGGGACCGCCTCGAAGCGCGCGGCGAGACGCCGCCGAAGACGCGACTCTCATTAAACCGCATTGGCTATCGCGCCGGCGACATCAAGCAATGGCTCGACGCCCGTCGCGAGGGGGAAGCGGCATGAGCGACGAACCCTGCCTAGCAGCTCGAACAGCCAACCGGGGCGGCCGCCACCAAAACCGTGGCAGCAGATTTTGGCCACGGTGAAAAGCAGCACGAGGCGCTGGCTCGGGCTCGACGATGAGGGGCTGCAATGATGAGCAACAACTCGACCGCTACCGGAATAGCATAGCGTCACCAAGGGCGGTACAGACGAGGGGCAGGAAACCCAAAGCAGAAATATTTCTCGATCGACGGAAACGGGGGTGGGAATGGCTGCAATATATGAACAAGAAGTACGCCGGCAATATTAAGCCCGAACACCAGTTCGATCCGTTTCCTAAGGACGGCCTGACGAAGCAATTCGAGCCGTTTATCAGGAAAGAGGTCGAGGAGTACTGCCAGAGTTACCAGCATGTGCCTCGACCAGACATGCTGGGCGAGGCTATCCGGCTATCGGTCGCTGCCGAGGCCAAGTTCAAGCCGGCACTGGGCATTAGCTTTGCAACATTTGTCGCCTACCGGCTTCGGGAGTTGCAGCGCTTCGCCGAGAGGTATGACGGAAGCCAACAATTCCGGGTCTATGAGGACCCCAAAGTCAAGGCAGCCCGGCTGGCTGAGGAGCGCGGTGAAGATCCCGGGCCCGTCACCTTTAAGGGCGGCAATGGGCCGCGCCTCAGGTTTGATTGGCAATCGGTAAGTCGGTGTCGCGCCGTATTTGGTATGCAGGCCCGCGCCGCAATGGACGCGATAGGCCTTGCTAACCGCCTGCAGGAAATACGCGAGCTTATTCCCAAGCGGACGGACACTCGCGGCGCGGGATATTTTAGGGCTCTGGCCGATCATTTCTACCGCCGCCAGCGAGAGAGCGAGAGCGAGGCCGAGAAGCGCGCCGTTGGCGATCATTCGCCAACGTTTCTTGAAGCCGAGGCCGTGGCCGATGTTCAGCTTGTCGGCGCAAGGAAACCGCCGAGGTTCGACCGTGAATATGCCCCGGTTCTTCGAATGCAGGATGCGGTTGGTTTGGATGACGACGGCAATGCTCTGACTTGGCAAGAGGTGATTGCTGCTGAGCAAAAACCAGATACGTCGGGACCTGAGCGGATCAAGGCCATCGAACAAGCTCGATCGCAGACGACTGAATCAGAAACAATTGCCGCCGACCTTGTGATCAAGGCCGTACGCGGCAGGCCGTTTCATCTGGCGACGTTGGCGGACAAGCTGAAAATGACCAAGAGCGGTGCATCTAAGGTTTTGCATCGGATGCTAGCGAAGGTGGGGAAATGAGATGGATTTAGCAGTTTTGGTTACTGGACTGGCCGTAAGCGTCTGTCAGGCGCTCGGCCGTGACGGCGCGCATGTGTTTATTGCTTCATTGGAAGACATGGCGAGCCGGCCAAACCTAAAACCGGCTGAGGCTGAGATCTTCAGGAGCGTAGCGAGCGCGCTAAACATAGGGCTTAACGGCCACCGGACACCAAAGTTCACGGTGGTCAAAGGTGGCGCGGCCTAGCCAGTCAGGAAGTAGACAAAGGAAATGAACTAAAAAGAGAACGGGCGGCCCCCCGCAAAGGCGCGCCCGGTAACGGAGAGAGCTAAAAACAGTCTCTCCAATCCCGCACGTTCAGATCGGCGTCAAGCCCTGGAAGCATTCGCTTCCGGGAGCGCCGTCTCATGCCGCCTTACGGGCAGCGGCGGACTTAATGCTGCTCAATCACACACCCCTGAGGGGGATACTGCAAAGGGAATGCAAATGCCTACTGCCGCAGATTACTTCAAGAGTGACAGTAAATATTTTCGCGCGTCCGATTTTACCAAAGAGATTATTGGCACGATCGGCAGTGTTGAAAGCGCTGAGTTCAAGAATGATGACGGCTCCGCTGCTGTGAAGCCGGTTCTCCATTTCCAGGACCTGCCGCAAGCACTCGTGCTCAACAAAACAAACTTCACCGCACTCTCGCTGATGTTTGGTGAAGATACCAAGGATTGGATTGGCGCCAAGGTCGCGCTCTATCCATCGCGCATTGATTTCAAGGGCCGCACGATGCCGACGATTAAGGTAAGGCGACCGCAAAAGGCCGCTGGACCGGCCTCGGGCGGACACCCGTTCAACGACGACGTGTCCTTCTAAAAACACTGGGGGCCGAGCGTTGTGCTTGGCCCCTCCTCTTACTCCCAAACGCCCACTGGGCGGGATTTTCAGATATGCACGAAGATTTGTTTAGAGCCACAGCGCTGTCGAGCACAGAGACGTTCGCACCGCTGGGCAAAATTGTTAATCCGCTAATCGGTATTAGCGTAAAGCTCCCTGACACCTGCAAGCATTGCACATCAGACTTAGCGGTCATCGGCGCGGCACCGATACCACACCGGGCATCACTGCACTGTAGGGGGTGCCAGTTATTTCGCGGCTGGGTTTCGAACGAAGCATTTCGATTTGTCAGTAAGATCGTGGAGCAGTTCGGCAAGCCGATTGAGCCGATCCTTATCCACCGGGGCAAGTCAGAACCGGAAGATGGGGGTGCCAGGTGAGTATCGCCGAACGCACTCCGCCCGGAGTTGATGTCGACATGGCAAGCCGCTTCCTCCGGCTAGTAGACGCCAACGACACATTCACATTCCAAACGTTTCACGACCGACAGAAGGGCACCGAAGAAGATAGGACGCTGGCCCGCGTGATCCCCGGACCGGCAGGCAAAGAATTGTTCAACCTTCATGATCGGGGAGCTGGCGTCTACTTCACGGTCAACCGTACTGACGCCCTCGGGCGCAAGGGTAAAAATATCACCAACATCCGCGCCGTCTGGCAGGAAGACGATGATGGAGTTGCGGTCGATTTCCCTATCGAGCCATCGCTCGTTGTTGAAAGCTCGCCGGGGCGCTTCCATCGCTATTGGCTGCTGGCAGAACCATGGCCAGCGGATGAGCGCGGTCGCGCTGATCATGCCGCAGTGATGGAGCGGATGATCGAGACCTACGGCAGTGACAGGAACGCCAAGGATATATGCAGAGTATTGCGTGTCCCCGGCTTCCTTAATCGCAAGCATGGCGATCCGCATCAAGTGCGCGTCGTCTCGTCACCAGGGTGGCGCTATAGCCGAGCCGAAATCCTCGCTGCGTTCCCGCCGATCGGACGACCGCGAGGGCAAGATCACACCTTGCCCGGGGCAAACGTGCCGCACGTCGGGCCGGGGCGAGATGATAGTGAGGACCGGCGTATTCGCGACGCGCTGTTGAGTATCGACGCTACCGAGCGCCATGTCTGGCTTACGATGGGTATGTCGATCGAGGCGCACTATGGCGATGCCGGCCGATCGTTGTGGGATGAGTGGTCGGCCACAGCCCCGGACAAGTACAGCCCCGATGATCAGGATCGGGTGTGGAGGTCCTTCAAGGGGAGCGGCATCGGCATCGGCTCCCTATTCCATTACGCCAAGCACGGCGGTTGGGAGGATAGCACCGAAAGGCTCTATGAAGAGTGGTGCAGGAAGCATGCGGTAGAGACCCAAGCAAACGCAGAGCCGCCACCGCAGGCCGTATTCTCTCTCCGGGAATGGCTGACGAGAGACCTGCCCAAGCCGGACCCTCTTTTTGCTTATTGGCTGATCACAACTAGCCGGGTCCTAATAGGGGCGCCGACCGGTCTCGGGAAGACTATGCTTGGCATGGCGGTCGGAATGCGCATCGCCGCCGCTGTCGATTTCTTGCATTGGCAGGCGCACAAGCCGGCGCGGGTACTTTACGTCGATGGCGAAATGTCGAGGGAGCTTCTTAAGGAGCGCATGGCCGATGAAGCCAAACGGCTCGGGGTAATTCCAGAAAACTTCTATGCCCTAAGCCATGAGGATATTGATGGCTTCCAGCCCCTCAATATCAAGGCGGGGCAGGACGCAATGGATGCCCACATCGAGAGCATCGGCGGCGCCGATCTGATTATTCTCGACAACGTCATGTGCCTGACGGCCGGCGATCAAAAGGACGAAGAGGTATGGAGCCAAACGCTCCCTTGGGCAAAATCCCTCACCAGCCGGCGGATCGCTCAAATAATGGTTCCACCACACGGGGCACGACGAAACCAAGCTCTACGGCACCAAGACCCGCGAATGGCAGATGGATACGGTCATTCTGCTTGAAGAGGTCAAGCGCGACGACACCGATCTAAGCTTCCGCCTGAAGTTCAAGAAAGCCCGCCAGCGCAAGCCGAGCAACCGAGCCGACTTTCGTGAGATCAATCTCGCCCTGGTGCAAGACGTATGGACCAGTGAGGCGGCCCCACCCAAGAGAGCAGGATGGACGAAGGCGCTCAGGAAGCTTCGCGAGGCTCTTGCAGAGGCGATATTGCAGGCCGGCCGCGACCACCGGCCAGGCGGAGATGGCCCTCTTGTTAGGGCCGTCGACACCGAGGCCGTTCGAGGGGTGCATCGAAAGCGATTTGTCAGCGGGGGCGACTCCGAGGGGCGCGATGGCGCCGAACGAATGGCGTGGAAACGCCACCTCCGCGATGCACTGGACGCGGGCCTGATCGCCGGAGAAGAGGTCGACGGCAAAGAGATGATCTGGTTTGTCCAGGAAGGTGACAGCCAATGACGCCGTCGTTGGTGAAATATCACGATGGGCGAGGCGGTCTGACATCAAACCTGCGGCGGCGGACCGGAGAGGCACTGTCCGAACCGATCTATTTAGCAGGCGCCGAGCTCCTGGGCAGGCACCCGGGTGTCAATAAATTGTTCCACCCGCAGCGAACAAGCGAACAGCGAACACTTCTATAGAGAAGTGTTCGTTCTGTTCGGTGTTCGTAGCTGCACGACCTGGAACAAAACTAACAAATGTTCGGTATGTTCGGTGTGTTCGGTGCGCCCGTATTCGCCCGCCTGGTAACAGGGCGATAGATGCCCGCCCCGCCCCCCATCCATCCTGACAACAGGCAATTACACCCACTAAAACAACACAGAGGAAGCAATAATGGCGAGCGACGACCGCCTCAGGCGGGCTCTCTACGGCCTCCAGCGGCAATTCCAGGACACGCCGACACGATCGGCTCGCGCAAAGGATACTATCCAGCGTTCACGGCCTTGGGAGGCCGCCAGGATAGGCAAGATCGAGAAGCAGATCAGTCGGGAGGGGGTGTTTGCGGCTAGTGGCAAGCTGCTCACGACTGGGGATCTTGCCAGGACGATCTATGCCAATCCGGTCTGGGATCAGGATTTTAACTTACGGAAGAACGGTGAACCGCCACCCAAACTGAAGAGCTGGATGTACGACCGCATTCGAAGAGCTGCCCCGACGTTTGCCGACTGTGTGGGCCGATCGATTACGAGGGGTAATCCCTACCTATGGCGCGTGCGAGACGAGTTTTGGGATGACGTTCGTAGGCGCAAGGCGCGCGGAAGTATAGAGAAAGGAACGATTCGTGACTGACAAGAGCGGCCCATCCGTCCAGACATTGATCCGTGCTGTTAAAACAGGCTGGCTCTGGTAACAGGCCAAATAACAGGCGGTGGGTGATGTGCCGTCGGCACCGTTGAGGGGGCGGGAAGACAACGCGCTATGCAGAAAACCCCTCTAGCGGCGAGCTAAAAAGCTGAGTCTTTTCAATGGTCGTTTTTCTGCGCCTTGGCCATGCAAAATACATTTGTTTTTTGCATGTGAACTGCGGTATGATGCTCATGCATATCGGAGGCTGGGATGGAAAAACGGGCCGCAATCTACGTTCGCGTATCGACCGACAAACAAACCATTGAAAACCAGCTCCGAGAACTGCGCCTAATTGCCGAGCGCCGCGGCTGGCAGGTGGTCGAGGAATATCACGACGCCGGCATCAGCGGCGCCAAGGGCCGTGAAGACCGCCCAGGGCTCGATAAGATGCTCCAGGATGCGCAGCGGCGCCGATTTGACGTTGTGATGGCCTGGGCAATCGACCGGTTAGGCCGCTCTCTAATCGATCTTCTCGGCACCATTCAGACGCTCGAGGCCTGCAGCGTCGATCTGTATCTCGATCAGCAGGCGATCGACACCACCACGCCCGCTGGAAGGCTGATGTTTCAGATTACGGGCGCCTTCGCCGAGTTTGAGCGCAGCATGATCCGCCAGCGGGTCAACGCCGGGCTTAAGCGGGCCGTGGCTGCGGGTAAGCAGCTTGGCAGGCCACGGATAGACCCGGCCTTAGAAAAGCGAATCCAGAATCAATTGCGGGCCGGCAAGGGTATGTTGAAAGTCGCTGCTGAGTGTGGCGTCGGCAGTGGTACCGTTCAGCGTATCGCGCGTGAGATGACTCGCCCTTTCGTAGGCGCAAGCGTGGCCGCGTGAATCGGCGATAGCGCCGCAGAATCCCTGACGCATCGTATGCCATGCTCCGGCGACATCAAGCCAGACATAGAATGTCCGATTCCAGCGACCGCGCGGCAGCCGGTGTGCTTGAAGGAAGCAACTAACTTTTCTTTGTCAATTTGACGCGATTGGGAGTGGCGACCTTATGAGCCTGAGCAATTTTGCGAAGTTCCTCTACACTCACGCCAGGCTTAACTTCCGTGCCCTCTACCTCGGCGACCAATAGGCCGGCCTTCGGTGTCAGCATCGCTTGAAATTGCCTCGGGGCGTTGACGGTGACCATGGAGCGGATCACCCCTGTTGCGTCGTGATGGACAAACAGTTTCATTTTTCACCCTTATTGGCTGATGATTCCAAAGTTGACGCCGTAGCCGTCGATGTAGGAAGTCCCTACGTTTTTGACGCTGAACAGAAACGTGTGGCCACCACTCGCGTCTGCGGTTACCTGAACATCCCCTACGCTGAGGATTTGCGGGGGGTCTTCGCCACCCGCAACAGGTACAGCAGTCACCGACCAATCCTCCAAGTATCCGACGGGGACTGCCCACCAATAGTGCACTTCTCCGGGGCTCATCGGAAACCCCTCCATCGATACCCATGAAGCCTGCCAGTACGAAACATTCGCCATGGAAACCTCCTACTGGGTCGCTCAAGCCTCCTCCTGGATCGCGCAAATCAAGCGTACTCTTCAAATATCGCTTTTGGGAGTCCCTGACGCATCGTATGCCATGCTCCGGCGACATCAAGGCAAAGAGAACCATTCCCCTAACCACCCCACAAATTTGACCGCCCCTGTTTTACTGCTCCTGTTCCCACTCATGTTCCGGCTCCTGTTCCTGATAACTAGTCATCTGGAATCGAAGTTCGCCGCATAATAGGAGGGGCTTTATCGCGGACGCGGGGTTGAGGGGCCGGCGCCGAACGCATAAACGGGCGTAGCGCCTTCGCACGAAATCCACCTGGCTGCCCCGAAGATACCTCTTTCCGGGCCTTCGGCCGCCTAAAACGAGTGTTTGAAATTCAATCGGTCGTTTGAAAATGGCGGAAGGCGAACAAGCCGTGCTGGTGGATGTCTTGGCCGAAGCGGTTGTTCGATAGCGGGAGTGGAACGCAAAGCGCCAGCTATCGGACCTAGTGCCAGCTATCGAACCTAAAGGGACGCGCCTCCTCGACCGTTCTTTCATATACAGGTTCGGGGCAGCGTGCTGATTTTGGTGACTCTCACAGGGACGACAGCGGGTCTTTGTCAGCGTTGGAGGTTCTGATGCATCGCGCTAGTAATTTCAACTTAGAATGGGGTTGTCTGGCTCCCGCCCCGAGCTTTCTGCGTACGGTGCGTCTCGTTGCAGTCGCCTCCGCGATCGCCGCGACGGCAAGCGCGGCGGTCGTTTTCGCACTAGTGCGTCAACCGGCGGCTGAGGAATCGATTGCAGCACGCACCCTGGTACAATCCGTCGACCAAGCGCCGCCAACCGGTCGAACGCCAGTCGCGGCGCAAACGCAAATCCAGGCCGAGCACGCGGCAGATGCCGGTACCTCCGCGGCCAACGAATCTGGCGACCCTTCTGCTCATCCGCGAGCGCCGTCCGCTGTTGCGCTGGCCGAAGCGCCTAGCATGATGGCAATCGCGCCGCCGGCGCGTGAGGCGAGCGAAATCTTCGCGTCACCGGTGCGGGAAGCTGAGCCGTCGCTGAAGCCGCCGAGCAAGAAGCCTCGCCTAACATCACGTGACGAGCGTCCCGTGGTGGCCGCCGCATCCGGGCGGATTGCGCTGGCGCGTCAGGCAAACAGACCAGCGCCGCCGTCCACGGGCAATACCGCCCACGATAGCGTGGTCCGGCACGACAACTCGAACGTCGTGCATCATGATGAGTCGATTGTTGGGCGGACCATCGGGGTTACGGGTGACATCGTCGCCGTCACGCAACGCGCGATCTTGGCGGTTGTGGTGATTCCGTCATGGATCGGATCGATCGGCGGCGAAGGGCAAAGTCCGCGCCAGCCCGCTAACTCGGCGGCGGGGCGGGAGCTACGCTCCTGTACCAGAGCCTCGATGGCGCGGAGAAGCACCGCTTCAAGCAGTTCGCCCGCCTATTGCGACCACATCAATCATATGCACGCTTGGAACGAGCGTTATCGTTATAGCGGCACGGCTGGCGCGAGGACCATGATGACGGACGCGACGGGTGACGGTTCTGGTCAAGTATGAGGACGTCATCGCCTAGAATGACGGCTGGCAGAGTAGCCCGATGCAACCCGTGTCGGCGAACTGACCGCAGGTCCGGCGCGGATTGTCGGTCGACTGTAAGCACCTCCGACGGCGGTCAACGAAGAGTGTAGTAAGCGGCTCACAGCGAGTGTCCCTCCGCAACCAGCTCTCCCACAACGTGATTTTCTCTGCCGCCCTCGTACCACCCCGAAATCACTGACTTATCGGCCTATAATTGATCTTTTCCCTCTAAGATAAAGTGTTGCGTCGACCGGTTGAGATCACCGTGGCATAGCGGACATTGCCAGCGACCTTCGACCAAACCGGTTTATGAGTACCCGCCCTTAGCGCCGAGGTCGGAGAAGATTTGAAATTCTCGCTCAGCTAGGCCAGTCGATCCGGCCGCTAGCATTGAGCCTCACTTCGACCCCTCGCGATTTGAGATAGGGGATCAGGTGCGGAAACGCCTCGGGGACGATCCCGTCCCAATTGCTTTCATAGCAGCTTGTGCAGACCATCATTTCCCATGCTGGGATTCTCCTCCCCTCATAGGCACGCGAACCAAACTCAAATGCTTGGCGACAGAGAAAGCACGCCGCTACACTTCATTTGATCCCGATGCCCGCCAGTACCATGAGGGCGTAGCGTTCTTCGCGGGTGGTAACCGCGTTGAGAACTTCCCGAAGCAACATTCCGCGAACTGCACTGCGAAGCATCAGGCAACGATGGGCAATTTCAAGCCAATGGCGCGGGTCTTTAAGAACATGCGCAATTCAATGATTGAGAAAGGGCTGCTCGCCGAAGGCGTAGCTCCGTCGTACTTCATCGAAGGTATGCTTTGGAACGTGCCGGACGACAAATTCACCGGCGACTATGGCGATATGTTTGTCGCGTGCTTCAATTGGGCCGTCAAAGCGGAAGAGTCTAAGCTCGCGTGTGCGAACGACCTTTACTGGCTGGTGCGCGACAACGCTTCAATGTGCTGGTCGGCGACGAACTTTCACACCTTCACGGCGGCGCTGAAGAAGTACTGGGAGAGCTGAGGGCAGGCGCTGGAGCTTTAGCGCTGAGCTAGCGCAGAGACTCCTGGAAGTCTCTTTGGCGTTGGTTCTATAAACGGTGGGGTGAAGCCCGTCGCGGAGAGACGTTCGGGTAGAACATCACCTCGTAAAAGGCTCCAGAACAGCAAATCCTTGGCGACACCCGATTACTGCGGCAACTTTGAATATGTTATCAACGGAGGGCACGCGGGGTTGTTGCCTCCGCGACGATATAAGGTAATCGTCGTTTCGCTAGCTTGCACCAGCCTATAGTAGCAGGTCGTGTTCTCAGCATTAAATTCGATATTCGAGCCGAAGGTGCCCCAACTCTCGCGCACTACGCCCCTACCAAGTGTAGAAAAAACAGCATCACCAAGTTTTCCGTCAGATGATTTGGTGAAGACTATGGAGCCACCACCATCCTTTGACACCCACGTACCTTCCAAGGACGATAGAGGCGGCGCGAGTGGTATTTCGGGTTGAGGTCGCCATATCCAAAAGACCAGCAGCAAGACTGCTGCTGATAAAACGGCTAGGATAGGCCACCGTAGTGGCAGCCACGTAATTGCTCTTATCCAGAGCGGTAGCGCGGTTGGTCTACTTCCTTGCTCAGCCTTTTGCCCTTGCAAAAAGGGTACCCAAAACTTCGTGCAAAAACCTTCTGTCAAAAAATCGCTATGCTTTAGACCGCTATGCCAACGTGTCTCAACCGGAGGACGATTAAAGCCGGTTGAACCAACAGACCCGTGACCCCAACCGGCACTTTCAGCTAACGCGGGCAAATAGTCGCGCGTGCCGATTTCGTTTAGCAAAGGCGGATTAAAACGGTCGAGAACTTGATCAAACGGGAAATCTTCTCGCACCACACTTCCGCAGAAAATTATTCGATCCCAGTGAAATTCTGGATTTTGCGCGATGATCCTACTCACAACGTAAGTACCGAAACTATGTGAGATTGTCGACATGGACTTAGGCTCGACACCGTACTGCCTTTGGAAAGACCTTCGAGCTGTTTTTATGTCTGAGACTACGCGATCAATGGCTCCGTTTCGGAGGAGTCCAAATGGCAGCAAAAATTGAAGAACGCCATATCGCCCATAGCTAGTAGGCGCCACATAGAATCCTGCCCTTTCAAGGGTCGGTCTAACTTCGCCCATCCACAATGCGCGAGTATTAATTCCGTGTACGAGTACAACCAAATGATCCGCCGGGCTTCGTCGCCCTAGTTCATTCGACGTTATAGGCAATGTGCTGGCAGCGACCAGCTCTCGTCTTGTCTGAGTAGGCCTTACAACAACGTCTGAAAACACTACGCCGGGCTGTGAATTCCAAAGAAACAATCCGATTTGTCCATTGGGTAGAGGTGCTGAAAGCGCATGTTCAAGGACGCGGACACCGTCTACCTCAAGAACAACTTGTTGGCCTCTCACGCGCACCAAAATGTTGTACGATTGTTGCGCGACTAGATTTTGTTCCGCGCCTGAGGTTGCGAGCGGCCGCCATCCGGTAATTGGATGCCAGTGCGAAAGGCTGTAAGCTCGCCCATAGCCGCCCAGTCCGACGATGTAATAGTCTGTTTCCTGGGAGTGGTATCCGAGTAGAATACGGCCGTCGACAGTCCCGTTCGGATTTGATTGGCGTATAGTTGCTCGGGCTTCGCCGTCTGAAAATCGAATGCCCGACACGCATATTCCATATGGCCACTCAGGTCTCTCCGGGCCAGCGTACGTGGCCAGGTTATCCTCAAGTCGCCAAAAGCCTACAATTCCCGCCCATTGCTCGATCTGATGTTCGCTGGGCTGATCATTTGTGTCTGTCACAATGCCCCTCTCCAATCAGCCCTGCATTCTCCAGCATGACCGCAGAGTAGCATAGGTCCAAGCGGCAACCCGACAAGCGCGGTGGGCTGCTCCTTGGGTGGTGCCCCGCGCTTCCTTGCGCAAAGTGTGCTGGCGCGCGAATAGATTTTACAGCAAATTTCCTTTGTGCGGATAAGCGATGGGCGAGGCGACAACGGCGTCGCTACGACGGCTTAGTTGCATTGCGGCCCCCGGCTTGGGCGTACGCGGTGGTGCTTCGCGATATCGATCAGCTTCGCCAGGCCGGGCGGCCATAGCACGATCAGCGAGGTGACCAGCTTTGGGGAGCCTCCTGGAGTCCCATTGGGATGGTTCCATAGACGGCATGGGGGCCGTTACTTTTTCGTCCCGGCCGGCTGAATTTGTCTTCCTTCGCGCGCGCACCAGCGTACGCGCAAGGAAGTGCGGCCGACCAGGCACTCGCCCGAGTAAGCGGATTCCTCCTTTGGTTTTAGGAACACACACGGGAGGCGGTACCGGTTAACCATGAGTGTGTGAAGCGCCGCGGGCTTGCCGGCGCGCTAGCGCTTGGCTGGCGGTCATCTTTTTCCGGTCGGTTACTCGCGGTTTTCGGCCTGACGTACCCACATCTGGCATGAAACCTCATTGAATGTTCACTGAAAGCGGGCACGAAAAACACACAAAGATTCCGCGCGCGCGAAGTCGTGCGGATGGATGTGTGTAGGCTTAAGCGCGTCCCGAATCACCGCCGTGATATCGGCGCAGCGCGCGAAAATTCCTCAGTGATCCTATCCGCGGGCGCAGGCGCATGTATGCATTCTAGCCGCAACGGGCCGGTCCTTTCGTGGTTTTAGCAACATGGACGGGGTGCCACCGGGCACGTTCTGTCTTTGAAAAATTCTTCAATGATTTTACGTGCGTGTGCGCGTGCACGCGCGCATAGGTCCAATCGCGGGGCGCCTAAAGCGACGCGCAGTAGGGAAAAGAACCGTAGGTCCTGAAGCGGAGCAGAAGCTCGGCAATGCTCGCCTGTCTGCCCGTAAGGTCTCTCAGGACGCCGGAGCTGTCGCTTCGGATTCTGCGGAAACTATGATAAAATTGATTGATAATGAGCTTTCCGAACGACGCCTACTATCCAACAACCATGTGCGGAGAAAATAGGGCAAACAACTACCGGATAGCAGCTTTCCAGCTGCGCATCGGTCGGATTTCACACCCGCATTCGTCTTTCAGACCCTCGAGCGCTCGCTTATAACGCGTCGAACTTGCGTTCCAGATGACTAGAGCATTGAAAGGTCTAAACTCCGTGCGTGATAGTTTTGCGCAGCGGTGTTATCTTGTGTTTCGATGCGTCGTGTCCTCGTTGGAATCAGAACTCGCCTCTACCTTTGACCCCGCAGTCTTCGAAGTTTTAGTTTGGACGCCAGTTAATGGGTGAAGAGCTACGGCGAGTGGCCCAATTCACTTTGTTGGTGAGACTATTTGCCGTCCTATGTGGGGCCCTCGTTTGGGCTCCAACCTTGTCGGCGCAAGCCCTTCACGAGAAGCGGGTGGCGCTGGTAATCGGCATCGAAGACTATGGTTCTGCTCGCAAACTCGACCACGCGGTACAAGATGCGGAGGCGGTCCGGGGGGTAACTCAAGGAACTCGGCTTTAAGGTGATCTTCGAGCCTGACCTCACGAAGCGCAGGTTCGCCCAACTGCTAGATAGGTTCGTCGAGGAGCAAGCAGGCGCAGACCTCGCGTTGATGTTTTTTGCCGGGCATGGCGTGCAGATTGGCGGCCGAAACTTCCTGTTGCCCACCGATGCCATCGTGAGCTCGGCCGAGTTCTTGAGTCATCGTCATTGCCACTGGATGAAATCTTCGACCGCGCGTCTCGCGTAGCCCCGCGCAGAATTATCCTGCTCGATGCTTGCCGCAATGACCCCTTTACCAATGTTATTGCGGACCCCTCGCATCCGGTTTCGCTAGGGCTCGGCCGAGTTGGCCAGTCGGACGGGGCTGTGTACGCGTTCGCCACAGCCCCTGGGAAAACAGCTTCCGACGGGACCGGCGAGAACAGCCCCTTCACCGAGGCGTTGGTGAAACATTTCCGCAAGCCAGGCCTTGAGCTCCGCTCGCTCCTGACATTGGTACAGATGGAGGTCTACGAGCGAACCTATGTGGCGAATTGCACGCGTGATCCAGCCCCACTCGAAGAGTCCATCGACGCCTATAATGCGGCGCTCGAGAAGATACCCCGTGAACGGTGGCCCTTTAATTGGGGGCTTATTCAATTTGGGTTGGCTCAGTCACTTAGTGGGCTTGGCCAGGAGTTCTCGCACTATCGTGCAGCACTTCAAGAAATAACGCCAGAGCGGGCAGCCCAATATTGGGCGGAAGCACAATTTGAACTCGGGAGCGATCTCACTTTACTTGGCTCTCAGGATACTGGAGTTGCGCGTTTTAAGGAGGCTCTCTTGGCCTTCAGGTCACTGGAGGGATATTTAGCTCCCGATCTTGTCAAATCTCTAGTTGGCGACCTTGAGAAACGCATTCGGCAGCGCGAACGTGCGGACGTTGGCGCTCCCCCACACCAATGAACTTCTCACGCGCACGGAACCCGACGATCGAAGGACACATGTTTGGCAAAAGCGGCCCTGACCCTATCATCTTCGAAATTAACAGAAGGAAACAGAAGAAATGCCTCTTGAACCGACCAAACATGTGAATGGTCGCATGTGGCAACCCGGCCAGTCTGGGAAGCCGAACGGCCGCCCGGTAGGCAGCCGCACAGCATTTTCTTCGAGCACCTTTTTACTCGATCCACACTTCGGCGGTGATGGACTTGTGATGGTGATCCATTACCGAGATCCTGACAAAACCTGGACCATCCGGCATCCAGGCAGTTGGCGCCCCAATTGACGCGGGCGCTAAGGGCTGGCCGTTGACGACCCAACGGGCTCAAGAGCCATTTCTTCTGTTCTCTCCTGTTAATTTCGAAGATGATCGGGGTCAGGGCATTACTGGGCCTCCTGCTCTTGGCTCCGAGGCTGTTGTCGTCATGAGTGCACGCACCCCTAGCGTTCGGAACGCCACCCTGTTTGATTGCGATTTGATTGATTTGCTTCATCAAAAGACAGCACCCATGTGGCACAATTAAATGTCAAATTTATTGGGTAGTCATCCCAATGGAAGATACTAACGTCATTGACCTGCGTCACTGGTTTGGAAGAGAGCCGCCAAACGGGCGGCCTTCGCACGACGAGTGTCTTCAATTGATGAGGGCATTCGTCCAAATTCAGAACCCTTCGTTACGGGCGCTTGTCATCAAATCGGTTCAAGGAGCGGCGTCGCAAAGGAGAGGCGCAAGTAAGCAGTGACTTAAGCTGCTTGCCAGCCTTAACGCGCACCGCGCAATTCCTGATCAAATACACATTGTTCAGCTAGGCCGTTTAAATGGCTGAGGCGATCGGGTCAGCAATGACCTCACGCATCATCCGCTGATGCGGCCGACAATGTCTCCCACACGACGATCAGTAGGCTTTAGAGTCGTTCCATTTGGAACAGGCATCGGATCGGCGTACCTTCAGCCCCCTAACGCCTGATCGAGATCAGCAATCAGATCATCGGGATGCTCGATACCGACGGAAAGACGAATTAAAGCGGGCGTGATCCCTAGGCGCATTTGTTCCTCGCGCGTGATGTCGGAATGAGTCATCGTCGAAGGATGTGATGCCAAAGTCTCAGTGCCGCCGAGGCTTACCGCGAGCTTAATCACTTTCAGCCGATTGAGGACGGAAAACGCCTCTGCCTCGCCGCCTTTGACTTCGAAGCTGAACGTCGAGCCGGGCCCCCTGCATTGGCGTTCGAAAACTTCGCGATCGGGATGGGTTTTCGGTAGGAAGCCGAGATACCAGACCGAGGCGACGTTTGGATGAGCCGCCAAAAAATTGGCGACTTGTTCCGCCCCTTGTGACGATGCTGTCATTCTGATTTTCAAAGTCTCAAGCGAACGCATCAACAGCCAACCAGTGTGGGGGTCGCACATCGTGCCTAGAATTGTTCGCATGCCGCGAATCGGTTGCAGCATTGCCTCGGATCCCGAACAGCCGCCCGCGATGAGATCGGAATGGCCGCCGACATATTTCGTAAGCGAAGTGACAGCGATATCCGCACCAAGCGCCAAGGGCGTCTGATAGAGCGGGCCGAGAAACGTATTATCGACAATGAGAGGCAGTTTGCGGCCATCAGTGGCCAAATGCTCAGCGAGGACATGGGCTGCCGCAATATCGACGATGCCATTCGTCGGATTGGCGGGCGTTTCGACATAAATGGCGGCGATGGGTCCCAATTGTTGTGCCTTCTCGGCTGCGATCTGCATGGCCTCGACGCCTCCCTCGGCACTAAAAGCGACCGGGTAAACACCGAATTGTGGGAGGATTTTCTTCAATAGGAAATCCGTACCGCCATAAACGGGATCGGAATGCAGTATCGCCGTGCCGGGCCTGGCATAAGCCCAAAGCGTGGTCGATATCGCGGCCATGCCCGACGCAAAAACGAGACTACCTTCAGCCTCATCCCAGATCGCCAAGCGATCTTCGAGCATTTCGAGATCCGGATTATTGATTCTACTATAGATCAGTCCGGGCTCCTCATTGGGACGCTTCTGGCGAAGCCCGTAAGCCAGCTCGAAAAAGGCCTTGCCGTCTTCCGCCGAACGGAAAACAAAAGTTGAGGTCAGGAACAACGGCGGCTTTAGCGAGCGTTCGGAGAGGTGCGGGTCATAGCCGTAACCCATCATCAAAGTCTCTGGCGCCAAGGGTCGAGTTCCTAATGTGCTCGAGTGCCAGCTCTTACTGCTCATCGGTTCATCCCTCCTTCATCAACTCTGCTAACGGCGGTTGGGAATTAATGAGCACGCGCCAAGAAGGAAGCTGCCACACTTACGTGCGCCGACACCTCACGAGCATGCCTCTGTTCCATTTGGACCAGTCTCTTTGCAACAAAAAAAGCCGTCAGCGGTTGCTTGCCTTTCGCTTGCGCAAAGCCTCGAAGCCATCCGGCTGAGGCCGGTTTGTCGTGGCGCGAGCCCGTTCCAACGCCGTAGTCGCCCTCGCCTCCGCTCGTATTCGCCGAGTTTAACGATGAGGTGCTCTGCCTCCGCCCGGCCAAGAAAGGCTTTACCGGCGTTCGTTCCTGTGTTTCGCCAGCAGCCCCCTCGAGACGACATAATACGCTCGTCTGGAGCGCCGGACGGCGCGCCTTTCGGTACCCAATCATAAAGCGCACCGCATCGTCGAGATTGCGCACGACGATGTTGCCTATCAGCATCAAAGGCGGATCAAATGTATATTCGGACATTGCGGTGACAACGCCGCACAGGTCCGTCGGTTGCACGTTTGTCAGGCCACCACAAGCAAGCTTGGATATGGGCGATGAGGTCCAGAAACGACTGCCACGGGCTATTTGTGCGACCTGTAGAGAGGCCATGATACCTTCAGCACGCGAGCGGCTATGGTTTGCGAAAGGCTTGGAAGAAGTGACCTAGGAAGCTTGCGTCGGTGCGCATCATCTCAGTCGCAGCTCCGGGCTTGGGGTCTCGACGCCCGATCACCACCAACTCGTCAAAATCTGCTTGCTACGCACGGCCGGACCATACCTGCGGGTCATTTATAATCCGTGGAAAACCGGTGGATATCGGGCCGTATCCGCTTTGTGATTATGCCGCCAATGCAAACGGCCAAACCATAGCTGTATGACTACGAGGCTGAATTGCTCATCGGAATCCGATCCATTGTCATTCGCTGGACAAGAGCGTCTACCGCCAACACCTTCTGTTGTGACTAGTCATGAAAGTGGCGAGGCGCTGTCGTCCAGGCACATTTTACCAAGAGATCTCGATGCAGCGATCAAACATCTCTATGATCGAGAACTTGAGCGATTGATTTTGGCCGCTCTTCAAGAAGGGGATCGGCGAAAACTTCCGGTTCCTGAAAAGGGTGAACGCAAATCACGAACCGAAACGGCAACTGCTGCTTTGCCGCAGGGCAAGTTGAATGCGATCGCCTTCAAAGCGGGGATGCCGCCGTCACGGATTGCCAAACAATTCGGAGTTTCACGATCAGATGTGCAAACAACTTTGGTAGGCTACGCCAAGACGCGGTGAGGCTCTACTGGGCGTTTGAAGGCAGAACGTTGGCGGGTCTAATCAGCACCGTGCTGTTGCTCGTTAGGTTGAATCGGTGCCGCAGACATCAAGCGATGTCGCGGTTTAACCCAACGTTATGGTCCGACAGTGCGTTACAAGAGAACTTCGTCGAACCCCAAGCGCGTTCGTGCCTGGGGATTTCGCCAATCCAAAATAGTATTCCAGATCAGACTAGCGAGGTTGCCCGGCTTTGGTGGCTTCCGCTACTTCGACAAGGTTGCCTGAGTAGACATCATAGATGTAGCCGTAAATCGAGATATTTTTTGAAACGAGAGGATGTTCACGAATGCGGCGCACATCATGCAACACGCTTGCCGACTGATCTTTAATTGTATGCCATTTTATAAATTGGCCAGCGCTCGCGCCATGACCGTGCTTTGGATTCGACCAAGCTTTACCATCGAATTTGGCCGTTTCCAGATTGTCATCAAGCAAATCTCCGATCACATCATCCGTGAAAAGCTCCATGCCGCAATTGGTGTGATGGATTACAAACCATTCGCGAGTACCGAGGAGCTTGTGTGAAATCACCAATGAACGGATGGCATCGTCGCTAGCGCGCCCACCAGCGTTACGTATGACGTGAGCATCGCCTTCGGACAGACCGGCATATTTGGCTGGATCAAGACGCGCGTCCATACAGATCAGTATCGCGAATTCGCGCGCCGGCGGCAGCGCCAAATCCTTCTTGGCGCCAAAACTAGAAGCGTACTTCTTATTGGCAGCGACCACTTCATCGACAATTTGAGACATGAACGACCTCCCTGTCAGGGATGTATCCGGAGCTCACTGGGTCGTGGATATTCAGTCAGAACCGATCGAGTGTTAATTCTAAAATTATTTGCCTCGCAGTAGCCTTGTCCCAGTGTCCCTTGTTTGGACAGTGTGAATGTTCGTTGGGGCCGCCAATTGGGCGTCACCGATCCTCTTTTTCGTTTCAACATGCTAACATATCGGTGCAATCGCTAATTCGATTCGGAGTAGATAATGGCTAAAGGCACCGTGAAGTGGTTCAATCCGACAAAGGGATATGGGTTCATTCAGTCTTCGGGCGGCGGCAAAGATGTATTCGTCCATATCTCTGCGGTCGAACGAGCCGGCCTAAGCACTCTCAATGAGGGGCAGGTGATTGAATACGAGGAGGTTTCGAACAGGGGCAAGACGTCAGAGAAACTCAAAGTTCAGCGCTGATTTCGTTTGGCCTCGCGCCAGCCGATCACTTCGACTTCGATGGGGCCGTCAGTTTTCACGCTTCGCCATACGCCATCACGCCATCGGCAAGGAACGGAACGACATACGTGCCGACGTGATCTTCGCAAAGAATTTCGAGCGGTCGGCGGTGTACCCTCATGAACGAAAGCATCGATCCGCTCTTGCCGGGTAGCCATTAGTTAGACGCTCGCTGGAGTTGGCTTTCCTTGGCTACGCGTTCATGGGGTTTATTGGCGCTTTTGATGCGGTATTGGAGTTCATTGTCCTCAGTGGGCAAGAGCAGCGTGATCTTATAGTCAGCGGCAGCCGAGTGGCTAAAAGGCGCCGCGTATCTCACGGTCTGTCCAATCCTGAACTTATGGTCGCTCACGTTGTCTACCCTACAAACGGAACCCCAAATGCGCGAAATCTCTGCGCTCTCGCGCCCCAGATGACGGCTGTAGGCAGGAGCCGCCAACCCGCCGTTTCACTCGTGGCAATCGGAGCACGCGCCGGGCGACGACACTATCGCGACCAGAGATTAACGTTACAGGCGGGGTGCGCCACTACCCCTACCACTAGGTATATTCCATGCGTTGTGCAGATTTTCCTAGGCATTTAGGCCGTAGGCTGCTCGTAGACCGGTAGCTCCGCCGGAGCAATTGTAACTGATGATCTGCGCCTGAGAGGCCACGGGCAACGCCAGGGGGCCAGCGGAAAGAAAAGTAGCATCGTGAAGCACAAGCGCCGCATGTTCAACGCTGAACGGTGGACCCCCTAAGCCGCTGAGCCCGCCGCGAAGCCGGCGTGACGCTGACGCCATTACGAGCGCGATCGGCGACATGAAGCAGGGATCTGAGAAGCGGCAGCAGCGACGACAACGGCCCAGCAGCGGCGTGAGCGGTAGCGGGGGGAGGCGCGCTTCCGCCACCCTGGCCCGTCGAAGACAAGGCCTTTGCCCTTTTCTAACCAATTTCGAGCTATCGCGTGGGCGCTTGTCCTAGCCGCACGCAAGGGGCTTCCGGTGGAGTACAGGGGGATCAGATACACGGTCCGCGCTCGGGTCGAGCGAAACGAATGGACCGTGTCCATTCATCCCGCAGGCATCGAAAGCCCCAGAAGAGTTGTCACCGGCCACCGTGTGCGAGCGGAGCTGCTAGCTCGATCTATGATCGACAAGTGGCATGAACGCACGGCGAAAAGCGCGGCGCGAAGTAACGAGCTTACATAGCGGGGAAGCCCGGCGCATTGCGGCGAACATCGCCAAGCTGCCGCAGTTGTTGCGTAGGAAGGCTGACGTCCGTAGAACGCACCTTAATGAGACACCGAGATCAGATCTTGTGGGACAACGCGAATGAGCCCTTGGTATGGGCTGTCGATATCGGCGATAAGGAAAAACGCGATCGATACGATCACTGGCAAAACCATAAGAATGAGCATGCTCGCTCGACGCTCGCGATAACCGAGCACCAGGTTGGAGAAGATCGCGGTCACTCCCATTAGGATCCATGCCGCAACCGGGATGCGGTTCCACCAAGCTGCCTGTGTGTAACCTTGTGAATTCAGTACATCATTCATGCCGGAAACAGCCAGAGCCGCGACAGGTGACTGCGGCGGTGCCGCGTGAACGACGGCGGACCAAAGCTCAGCTTGCAATTTTGCAGTGTTGGACCTGGCCTCGCCAGTCCGATCTTTATCACTCAGATAAAACGCGATACGCTGACTCACGTATTTGCCTAACAGTTCACGTACCCGCACCGCATCGTCGGCTGGCAGCAAGTCGGCACGTACATATTCGGTGCCAATCGCATTGGCTTCCGCTGCCTCGTAGTTCTTTCGTTGATCGTATCGGTTCACTGCCATCGAGAAGCTGAACCCGATAATCAGGCCGAGGAGTGTCAGAGTGGCCGCTACAACGATGTCCAAATCCTGCCGCTCATCAGGATCTAGGGGGCGCACTTTTCTGCGAAAGAGGTCTCCGCCATACGCCGCACACCATTGAGCAACGAAAGCGACCAAGAAAAGAATAAATGGGTTATCGACAATCCTGCTCAACGGGCTTGCCCGACGCGACGGCACTAGAAGTAATTCGGCGACGGGGGCGGCTTCGGCCCCCCTTGGCCTGTGAGAAAAAGTCGAGCCTAGTCCCTTCAGTACCTGGTCACGACCGGCCCCTTGCCCTTGCCAATGGGCGCTTTCCCCTTGCCGACTGGCGCGGCCATAGGCGGCGGCATCGGCAAATCGGCGGCGAGTGCTTGTCCCCCAGCCTTCACAGTCAGTCCTGACGGCGTTTTCACCGCTTGAGTGATGTCCATTACGATAAGAGCCAAGACCATCGCGCAGCCGCCGACTAGAATTTGCTTCATTGAAGCCCCCTCGTGCAGTCTCATCTGAAAAAGGCCTCGACCGAGGGTAACAGCGGTCATGGCCACAGTATGGAGCCAACGTCTTTATACCCCTGTAAAGGCTAACGATCCCCTAAGGTTGAGGTGGCGCGCCTGCCCCCGCGCCATCGTTGATGCAATAGTCTTAGAGCGGGCCCGTCTACCAATCAGCGACATGCTGAAGTGTCCGCGCGATATCTGTTCTTGCACGAATATCCGACACTGGCTGCGGCGCGTTTACGAGTACACGCCCTAGCAAGGCCGGCGAAAGGATTAGGCTCACTATTGACGCAAGTACGCCGGTTACATTGGCGCGCGCGGGATTACTACACCGCGCGGGGGCCGGTGGTACGCCTCATCCGTGCGAAACGTGCTGGCACGGGCGTGAAGTGGGCGCGGAAAGGCTCTCAAAGCTATGAGGGCCTAAACTGGACCGATCACCGCCAACCGACATTTCTTGTGGGATTTCCCACCTTTGAGCGACCTCTAGCCAAGCTGCCGGCATTTGAAGGAAAACAGCTCGCTCGCGTTCCGTCCTGGCCGTTTCCGCCCAGGCGAAATGCTCGTCCGCATAGTCATAGAAATCTTCGGTCGATAACACGGTTTGCGCTGCCTGAAACTTCTCACTTGGGAACGCGTAACTTGGACGGCGTGCCATTCTCGTGTTGCCCTAAAACTATGACCGCTGCACGACAATACCACTAATTAAAGATGTGGGTTGTTCGGTTTGCCTGAAAGGTCCGTTTGGTTTCGGATAAGTAACGACGAACAATTCCATTTCACCGGTATTGACGTTTCATGGACGACCTCGCTGTCACCGCCAAGCAACTTGTCGATTTAGCCAGAAAGCACATCGAGGACCAACAGAGCCGCATCGTTCGGCAGCGCGAACTCATGGCTACGTATGAGCGGGACGATGATGTAGCGCGGCTATCGGCAGCGCGTCGTGTCCTTGAGAAGATGCAGAAGCAGCTTGCGCAGATGACGAAGGCACATGCTCAAGCGGAAGAGTATTTGTCGAAGCTCACAGTGGATGAGGCGAGCGTTGAGAAAGTGGTGCGCGATACGCCGATGTAGGCGGCGCCTTTAATGCGCAGCGATCACCACGCTCGTGGCCGACGTGGGTAATCACCCGTTGCCTGATCGCGCACCCCGATGGCGCCGACACAATTGAATTGGCTCATTGGGTATACGGTGAGGTTCTACCGCGGTATGCGCGCCACAACGTGGGCCGGCATTGCCTTACATTCGGCATACCGCGTGTTGGCAAGCGCTCCAGGCGGTTCATTTGGGCGCTGAAGGCGCCAGATATCGAGGGCTGACTGCCCCAAGAGGGCGGTGGTCTTGTGGGATCGACGCAACACTCTCGATGGCCAGGTTACTAGGCCACGCGCAAATGCCCACGATGTGCCCAAAGCTGCCGAAGCAATTCCATCCGCTTAACCCTGGCACCGCGTGGATAGGTAGATAGTACCCGCGATGCCTGTTGTGACACACGGGCGCCAAACTTCAGCACGGCAGGCGAGCGAAGGGCCGACCGTTATTCAGTCACGCGCCATAACGGTGCGTGTTTGGTTGCCGAACTCGTCGGCGTACCAACGACTGACAACCATTTCAATTTTCGGAGTTGTCGAGTCGTCCGTTGCCTGATCGCCCACCCCGATGGCGCCGACACAATTGAATTGGCTCATTGGGCATGCCGAACCGCTGACATGCCGGAAGTGCCTTGCGGCGAGGAGCAACTCGATGGCAAACGATGACTGCCGCATTGCAGACATTTGCGGCGAGCGAAGGCGCGACGGTGAATGTTGACCTTACTGCGCGGCGATAGCGCGGCTTAAAGCGCGACTCGGTGAAGCCGCCAAGCGTCAAGCACGCCCTTGAGAACATGAGTGCCAAAATCTTTGAACGTGATGCCGTCTCGCGCACGATCAAGGATCTTGTGGCCGGCTCCGGCGTCCGGTCACTTACCTATCCATCCTATTTTCGAGCCGTCCCATTGTAGACGCGGAAAGAAGCGCAGAAGCGAAAGAGTGTCCGTCTGTTTAAGTGCTGTTATTTCCTCTGCCGTTTAAACCGGAACGAAGGTGGAATACTGCTTGTCGTTGCCGTGCTTCCAATCCACCCGTTCGTACCACTCGTAAAAATAAGCTGGCCGCACTCCCCGCATTTATACTATGACCGGCTTAGGTGGCTGCTGTTCTCATAGCTCTCGACCACTTCGAAGGCTTGCGCAAACTGCCCGGCTACACGATGCGGGTGCTCCCAGAGGATGCATTGAGTCGGTTGCCGCAATTCGACAACTTTTTCCGACGCTTGTTCCGTCACTCGATCTCCACCCCATTGTCGGCGGAGCCACTAGAGGAACTTGCCGCGAATAGCAACACACCAGCTCCGAATCTTGGCGAACCACGGCAAGAGCTTAAAAAATAAGCCCCCGAGGTGCATGGCGAATCAGAGAACGCGATTGCGGGGCTACAGCCTTACGGCGGTCGCGGCTTCGTCGTGGCTGAACGCAATATTTAAGCCGGCTAACAGTTCGAGTTTGATCATGACGACGCGGTCGGAAAATCAGCGCCCTCGCCTCTGATTGCCGCGACAAGCTTTGCCGTGCTGGCATTGGCTTCTCGGTGACGTTCCAGACCTTCGCGTAGCAGGATCAATCCTATTGCAGAAAGGGTCCGATTCTCCTTCAACGACTGCTGATGTAGTTGTGGCGCAACTAGATCGGTCGCGACGATTCGAATAAGTGGCATGGGAATATTTGCTGTGGCATGTCTTTAGCGGACAAATGAAAGGCGACGCTCGCGGTGAGCGGCCGTTAAAAATCGTTGATTAGACGGCGGGTTCGCTTGCTGGCTTCGGCGCTGCACGGGCCACGCGCGTATCGAGCCAAGCGTCATAGGCGAAGGCAGCCAATGCCTCTAGCGCCTGCGTTGGGCTGATGCCTTCAAACTTCGCGAGCGTTGCACAACGCTTGCCGTATTTTTAGGAAGTGACATTTGCTAGTCCCATTTTCGAGTCGTTCTGTCGCGGCCATAGGTTCCGAAGTTCCGTTGTTCGTTTTCGTAGTTGGTATTTCCGCCAAACGGCTCGCTGGAGCCGCTTATCGGACCTTTAGGCGCTGGTCGGCTGTAGCGGCTTGATCACGTCGCGGTAGATGATTGCGAGACGAGAGCGCTTAATCATTCCAACACGTTGCCGCTCGATCTCGAAATCTGCGGCGACCTTGCGTTGACTTTTGCCGGCCGCTATTTCGAGCAGGAATCCGGCCGGCGCATCGCCGCAAATCTGCTGACGAAAGACGAAGCGAGCGCTTGATCCTTGGCGTCGCGCACATGAAGCAGGGACCGTTGTCGTCGACAGTCCAGGGTGGCGGGAAGCGGCGAGTAGCCAGCCCCGGATGACAGCCGGCTAGATGGACTGCACGAATGCCGCGCGTCAGTCCTCGCCCCAAGCATCAATGACAGCCGGCATATCGAACTCTCCAAAAGCGAGAACCTTTGCATCCAGGCCAAAGTGAATGCCTCAGAGCATGCGGGCGCACTGGTGCTTACACTGACAGTGGATCAGGAAACCGGCAGTTTGCAGGCCTTTCAACCCCTTCGAGTTGCACGAGAAAAGATGAGCGCAAATAAATCGCCGCCATCCCCACCGCCAGGTATATCACATGCACTGCGCTAACTTTCCTCGTCATTTGGGCGTTTAATCACCCGTTGTCTGCTCGCCGACCCCTAGCGGACAAATTGCCAATTCCATTTGTTGTTACGGCAAGTAACCATCAGATTGCAGGTCATTCCCGTAGTGTAAAATCTTTTCGGGTTCGGTTGGCACCTACGTTAAGATGACTGTGACACGCGCTCGCGACACATCCTCAACCGAGTCGGCTCTTTTTCATTAAACTCGCAACGTCAACGTTGATGCTCGATTAGGAAGCGCGTGCTCAATTTTAGGATGAGACGGAGCGCTCCTCAGCCCCTCAACCCCGCGCCGTCTCGCTTCGGGCCCCAAGTGCGTCGCCAAACCCGTGCTTGGGGCTCCGCCTTTCGAGAAAGCAGCAGATAACCCTTACATTGGCGTTTCCCCGGTTTTCGCTCAGACCGCCCGGCAATATCGATAATTTCGACTTTCATCTTCTCACAAACATTGCTTGCAACCATCATGGTGATTTACCAAGTGGCCAATTTTGTAGTTTCTCACTCTCTTTGATGGCTACACTCAATACGCTCCTGGTCTGTAGCTTTGAGGTAAGGCCGTGAAAAGATTTCATGCTGCACTCGTCGCGTTGACGCTCACAGGCTCAATCGCGCTCGCTGCCGGTATAGCCAGCGCGAGCGCCGCCGGAGACTGGCACCAAGACAATGCCCGACAGTTCGGTGTATCCGCTTCGGATGCACGCAGAACACTATAATTACCGATACGCGCGACCCCATTACCGATACGCACGACCTTACTACGCGCGACCTTACTACCGATATGCACAGGTCTCTATAATTACCGATACGCGCGACCCTATTACCGATACGGACGACCTTACTACGCGCGACCTTACCGATACGCATCAGGACTTTATAATTACCGATACGCGCGACCCTATTACCGATACGGACGACCTTACTACGCGCGACCTTACCGATACGCATCAGGACTCTATAATTATCGACACGCGTGACCCTATTACGCGCGCACTGTCGGGCGGTACTACAATTACGCCCCCGGCGATTATCAGCCTCATGACCCCTACTACGGGACCCCCTTTGAAAACGTGGCGCCGTATAGTGGCAGGAATCCAAATAATCCCTACCGCGGGACAATTTGGTACGGAGTTGCGCCGTACTAGCAGAGTTGCGGATGCCATGTGCCACCTCGCGGCGTCGGCACTTTGCGCTTGCCGAGTTCGACCGCAATGCTATGGATCGAATAGTCGCGGCACTGCATTTCATGAATGACGGGCGCGAGCTACGCAGAACCCCAAAGCCTGCTTCGCCAGACTTGTCCAATCCCACTAAGCGCTCTTCGTTATGGGTCGCTGGGAGTGCCCGTTGAGTGGGAGAGGTGAAGAAGGTTGCCTATCGCAAACCCATCCCGGGCGGGCTGAAAGCTTGCTTCATCGTCCGCGACCAGAACGGTCAGGCGCTCGCGTATGTCTATTTCAAGCAAGAGCCTGCCGGCGCAGCGCCGCCGGATTGCTCATGCAAGACGAAGCGCGCGACGGATAGCAGCCAACATCGCGAAGCTGCCGGAGCTCCGTAACCGACACCGTCGCTTGTCGGTCAAGCGGATCCTAACCTCGCCCTTCCATCGCGCCGACGCGGCCCGTTAGGCGCAAATACGAACGCGCCGGCAACGTGCTTTCGAAAAGCAGAGCTTGGCGTGACCGGCCGCCCCCGGTTTTACCGCGCAAATAAGTAATTTAGGCCGCAATGTGTGCAGGCTTTGGCCGCTTGCACCATTTCGGCAGTACGCGGAAACATATTGGCGCGCACGAGACTAGGCCTCCGGCTTCCGCGTTGTCCCGAAGCCGTTAGTTGGGAACACCGGCCTTCGGATTGGGCGGGAACGCCGCATCCGTAATGGTGCCGCGCAGGAGATCGAGCGCCTCCTTGAGCGCGCGATCGTCCTTCTCGTCCGGCGGGACGTAGGATTGCGAGCCGGACTCTTCATTGCCTTCGGCCTTGAGGTGGCCGCGCAGCGACGCCTCACCCTCGGCCTCGCTCCGCGCCTTCGGATCGTCGGGCACTTCCTGGAGCACCTTTATGTCGGGCTCGACACCTTTGGCCTGAATGGACCGGCCTGACGGCGTGAAGTACCGCGCCGTGGTTAGCCGCAGCGCTCCGTTGCCCGCGCCGAGCGGTATGATGGTCTGAACCGAGCCCTTGCCGAACGAGCGCGTGCCGACCAGCGTCGCGCGCTTGTGGTCCTGCAGCGCGCCGGCGACGATTTCCGACGCCGAAGCGGAGCCGCCATTGATCAGCACGATGACCGGCTTGCCCTTGGTCAAATCACCCGGCCGGGCGTTAAACCGTTGGGTCTCCTCGGCATTGCGGCCGCGGGTCGAGACGATCTCACCCTTGTCCAGGAACGCATCCGACACCGAGATTGCCTGATCGAGGAGGCCGCCGGGATTGTTGCGCAGATCGACCACGAAGCCCTTGACCTTGTCGGCGCCCAGCTGGCTGGTGAGATCAGCGATCGCCTTCTTCAAGCCGTCGGTGGTCTGCTCGTTGAATAGGGTGATACGGATATAGCCGACATCGTCACCTTCGCTGTGCGAGCGCACCGACTTCACACGGATGACGTCGCGCACGATGGTCACGTCGATCGGCTTGTCCTGCCCTTTGCGCATGATGGTGAGCTTGAGCTTGGTGTTCACCGGACCGCGCATCTTTTCCACGGCCTGATTGAGCGTGAGGCCGTGCACCTGCTCATCATCAAGCTTGATGATTATGTCGTTTGCCATGACGCCGGCCTTGGCCGCCGGCGTCTCGTCGATCGGCGCCACCACCTTCACCAGCCCGTCTTCCATGGTGACTTCGATGCCGAGACCGCCGAACTCGCCGCGGGTCTGCACCTGAATGTCGCGGAAGCTATTTGGATCCATGTAGCTCGAATGCGGATCGAGTCCGGCGAGCATGCCGTTGATCGCTGATTGGACGAGTTTGTTGTCGTCGGGTTTTTCGACGTAATCAGCGCGCACTCGCTCGAACGCGTCGCCAAACAGATTGAGCTGCCGATAGGTGTCCGAGGAGGCGGCTTTTGCGCTCGATCCGACGAACACGTTGTGGGGCTGCGTCGCCAGCAGTGTGAGCCCGGCTCCAGCGATCGCACCCAGGAAAATAAGGGAAGTTTTGCGCATCATCCGCGAACCTTTTCACCTTCGTTTGTTCAGCGGCACTGACGACCGCTAGTTTGGCGGCACTACGGCTTTTGCCGGACTTAAGGACGGCATCGGTCACAATGTGCTGGCGCTGACCTAACCCGAGGCGAGACAAGAGGATGAGACGAGACGGAGGTTCGGTCTTCCCGGCGCGTGCGAACACTGGTGCTCCAGCAAGGCCGGATACATTGATGCAAGACCGCCTACCGCCAACTCGACAACGTTCTCTTGTATGGCGTCGTGCTGGGAAGCCGGCGAGCGGGCATATGGGCGCCGATGAGGGCACACTATGATGTAGCCCCGATTTGGAGGTTGCTGCCATAGGCGTGCTGGTTATTAGGTGTCCAAATACACAGAGGCTGTTTTCGACCGGGATACAGATCGAGCGGGCGGACTTCGAGCATCTGTACGAGGACGCCATCACCAGCTCCCGCTGCCCTTACTGCAAGATTGAACATCGATGGCAACCGCCACGCAGAATACTTTGACTCAATCGCGCCAGCGGACTGGATTGAAAATCAATGACGATCTCGGCGATCAGCCCCGGAGTCAGGCCCGCCGACGATGGTGGTGACCAGATGAAATAATTTTAACGTGACCACAACTTCGGGTGCCACTAAGCGATTGCGCAGCCTTGGCCAGGGTTAGGGGCGATCGAAAAGCAGTCTAGGGAGGACGGTCGCCCCGCCTTGCCGTTTTCGCCGCCAGCGTTGATTGCGAGTCCACCGCAGCCAAACAAAAAGCCCCAGCCAGCTTTGGGACCGGCTGGGGCTAAGTCCAATTGGCATAGATCCCCACCCCACGGTGGGTTTTGATATTCAGGCCGAATGCTCAGCGGGAGTCAATGCGCACTAGCATTAGGTCTTCAAGAACACAGTATGCGACATCTCTGTTCTCGTCTTTGCCTGGAATGCGCTCATGGCTGCACCGCCGGCGCACGGACGCAACGCTCGATCGACCGAACGAAGGGGATCGTTTCCGAAATCGTCGTCAAAATAGAACACGTCGAGGTCTGCGCCACTCAGCCTGTCGCTTTCCGAAACAACATAGGCGAGAACGGCGGCTAGTCCGGCCAATGTGGTGGGCACCATTTCGGCCAATTGCCAGCGCGCATAACGCCCACAGTTACTAATGCGGCCATTTCGGGGGTTCGGTGATCGTCCGGCGCCGGTGCCAATTCGATGCCAGCCTCTTCGAAGTCACCCTCATACAGACACCTCGACATAAACGTCTTGTCTGTCGCGCGGGCCTTTTCGATTGCAGCGAAGATCGGATCTGGCTCACCGATTGCTGCAACGGCAACCGCCGGCACGGCCAAAGCTGGGGCAATGTGGCGGTGCTGGTTACGAGACTACGCCGTGAAAGATTAGGCATTGGTCCTCCTGGTTGAATGACGCAGGAGGGGCGATTCGCCATGCAGCGATCTCGCATATATGAGGGGACAGCTCATTCCGGCGCCCCTCCTGGCGTCAGTTTGGGAAGTCCCGGCCGTCGGGGCGCTACGATTAGACTCTCGATTTCTTAGGAATGTAATTCGCGACCGTCGACTGCGAATCGTCCTTACGCCCGGGCGTCGCGGGATAGCCTACCGTTAGCCCAAAATGTAAATATTCGCGTAAATCATTGAAAAATTAAGGCGTCCCATCTTCGTCAATATCGGCTGGCGTCCCGGTTTTCCCGAGTTGCCGCAGGACCAGTACTACCCGCTGCTGCAAGGCGCCAAGGACGAGAATAAAGGCATCGTCGGCACGTGGGAGGTCGAGGTGATCGATGCGCTCCGCCCGATCGGCGGCGAGCCCATTGTCATCAATTTCGGTTCCGACAGTTTTGAGGGCACCGACCTCGACCGCATCCTCCGCGCCGCCAATGTCGGCCATCTGTTCGTCAGCGGCCAGTGTATCGAGCACGTCGTCGCCACCACGATCAAGCGCGCGGCCAACATGGGCTATAACGCCACGCTGATCAAAGACGCGACCTCCGGCTTCACCGACGGTAATTACAGCGCCATGCTGGATATTCTGCCGCTCTACGCCAAGCTCATCGCGTCGGCGGAATTCACGTTGCAGGCGCCTTATGGCGGCATGGCGCGGAGCGGGCGGCGCAGGATTCGCGAAATTCCTTCTCCGGTCGGGTGGCTTGGCTACGCCCGTGAGGAGCCACGTCGGACGGCGAGGCCCAGATGACGGGGGTGCCGCCGCAACTTTCGCCCCATCGCCCAAGGACTGCCCCAATTGCGGGTGACTTTACCGTTGTCGGGGGTATTGGCTCGAGCGTGTGCAAGGGGGCTTAAGTCCGTGAGGGCAGGGCTAGTCGGGACCGCCGCGTTTTCCCTGTGTTTTGTGCTTTTGGCCGCATTGTCCGGCAGTGCCCAATCGCCGCAGCCGTCCGCTCCGCCACCGCCGGCATCACCGCCTTCTGCAGCGCCACCGTCCGCGGCTCCGCCACCTTCGGCTCCGCCGCCCGTCGCCGCGGCGCCCTTGCCGGGTTTTGTGCCGCCCTACGAGATCACCAAGATCGTCCGCGCGTCCGGTTTCGATCCGCTGGCGCCGCCGCGACGCGAAGGCACGACCTACGTGGTCCGCGCCACCGATTTTCGCGGTATCCTCATGCGCATCGTGGTCGATGCGCGAAGCGGCGCGCTGCGCGCGGTCAATCGGATCGTGCCCGGTCCGGCACCCTACGGCGTCGTCGGGATGATGACGCCGCCTTACGGTCCGCCGCCCAATGGTCCGCCACCGTACGGGCCGTATGGTCCGCCCGGCTATGGCCCGCCGCCTTACGGTCCGCCGCCCTACGGGCCGGCCGACATTGGCGATCCGGAAATGGGCCCGATGGAAGCGGACTTGAGCATGCCTCCGCCATCGTCGGCGCCGTCAACGATCTATCCCGGCGCGCATTCGCTCGCGCCGGAATCGCCGCCCTTGCCGCGGCCGCGGCCGGCGGGGCTGGTCTCGCGCGAAGCGCAACCGGCAGCGAAGCCTGCAGAGACAGCGGGGCCCAAGCCCGACGCAGCGCCGGCCGCTGCCTCGACGCCTCTCGCCGCTCCGCCGCCGGCAGCGGTGCCAATCGCTCCGCAGAAAAAGCCGGTTCAATCGTCGCCTATTCCCGATTGATCGGTCGTTTTCGCGCGCTGCCTCCCGCCTTGTCGGTCAATGAGCGAGTTGCGCAGGCTTGCTCGCAATGCAAGTCTGCGCGTTGGACGGCGTCGCCGTTGGCGCAACTCTTGCGGCAGCATCGTCAAAAGGCCCGCGGATTTAAGATTGGGCCGGGGAGGGCAACGCCATGGCTGCGAACGTGGCCACGAACATGGCCGCCAATGCGGCCGTCACCGTCGCGGCGCGGCTCGACCGGCTGCCGCCGTCAAGACACACCCGCAAGCTGATCACGCTGCTCTCGCTCGGCGCCTGGTTTGAGTTCTACGATCTGTTCTTCACCGCTTACGTAGCGATCGGCCTGTTCAAGGAAGGCATCTTCACGCCGACCACACAGGGGCTGTTCGACTTCCACGGCTTCGCCAGTTTCATCGCCGCCGGTTTCGCCGGCATGTTCATCGGCACGCTCGCTTTCAGCTGGCTGTCGGATCGCTTCGGCCGCCGCTCGATCTTCACCTTCGCGCTGCTCTGGTATTCGATCGGCGCCTTCATCATGGCGTTTCAGACCACCTCTGAGACCATTGATCTGTGGCGGTTCATCGCCGCCGTCGGGCTTGGCGTCGAACTGGTCAATGTCGACGCCTATCTGTCGGAGCTGGTGCCGAAGGAGCAGCGCGGTGCCGCCTTCGCCTTCAACCAGTGCATCATGTACACCGCGGTGCCGGTGGTGGCGTTCCTCTCCTGGCAATTGGTGCCGCTGACCATTCTCGGCCTGGCCGGCTGGCGCTGGGTGGTCATCATCGGCTCGATCGGCGCGTTTTTCATTTGGTGGATCCGCCGCAATCTGCCGGAATCGCCGCGCTGGCTGGCGCAGCACGGCCGCATCGCGCAAGCCGAAAGCATCATCGACGTGATGGAAAGCCACGCCCGCGCCGAAACCGGGCGCGAGCTGCCGGCGCCGGAAACCGTCGCCGGCGAAATCGAGAAAAAATCCGGCGCCTGGACCGAGATGTGGAATTCGACCTATCGCGGCCGCACCATCATGCTGGTGATCTTTCAGCTGGTGCAGACCGTCGGCTATTACGGTTTCAATAATTGGGTGCCGACGCTTTTGATCTCGCAACACATCGAGGTGACCAAATCGCTGACCTATACCTTCATCATCGCCATTGCCGCGCCGATCGGTCCGCTGATCGGCTTTTTCTTCGCCGACCGCTTCGAGCGCAAGTGGCAGATCGCCTGGGCGGCCATGGGTATCGCGGCTTTCGGCTTGTTGTTCGCACAACAAACAACCGCCGCCGCCATTGTCGTCTGCGGCCTTCTGATCACGCTCTGCGCCAACTGGTTCTCGTTTTCGTTTCACGCCTACCAGTCCGAGCTTTATCCGACCCGCATCCGGGCCCAGGCCGTCGGCTTCGTCTATTCGTGGAGCCGGTTCTCGGCGATCTTCTCCGGCTATATCATCGCCTTCTTCCTGCGCAATTACGGCACCATCGGCGTGTTCGGCGTCATCGCCGGCGCCATGGTGCTGGTTTTCATCGTCATCGGCTTTTTCGGCCCGCCGGTCACCAACCGTCGGCTGGAAGCGATCGCGGCGTGATTTTAGGACACTTCTCGACGCCAGCGCGGTCGGGCGTCCCTTAGAAAGTCAAGCCTATGTTCTTGTCGGCCCGACCCCTTGGGCAAATGCAGCGCGCAATGGCGCTAAATGTTCGGCTCGCTTAGCCTTACGTTCTTGCCGACGCAGCACGTTGCCAATCGCAGTGTGGCTAAGGCAGTGCTCTTTGCCGATCTGCTCAAGCGTTGCACCTTCCCTCTGCCGGGCGCAAATCGCCGCGTCGCGCGCTGAATGGTCATCACGATCACCAGGCCTGTATCCGTGCAGGTGAGGCGGCTTTGCTCGGCTTTTCCGCTTCTTGCGGGCCATGGGCAGCTCTCTAAGTTGTGCGAATCGACAGATTCTATCGGTGCGCTGGGAATTCGATTAAGTACATGTTGCCACTGTGTTATTGTTTGTTCGCAGACGCGCGACGTGGAATCTCGTCAATGCCCATCAAGATCGAAATCGACGACGCCCTCATGGCTGAAGCGCAGAAGGTTTCGGGGCTTGCGACCAAAAAACAGACGGTGGAGGAGGCGCTCCGCCTAATGATCAAACTGCGACGGCAGGAGGAGGTCTGGGCCGTTTTCGGCAAGCACCGGTGGCGCGGCAATCTTGCGCGCGGCCGCAAGGGGCGTGGGTTAGCGTAGCCGCGCGAACAAAAAAAGCGCCCCGGTCCGCCCGGGGCGCCTACTCAACTACTCGCATCGCCTGAAAGGTAGCAGTTACGCGGCCTGCTTGTGCTCGGCGACCTTCTCAGCGGCTTGGCCGTTGCCGATCGGAATGGTGCGGGGCTTTTTCGCCTCGGGGATTTCGCGCACCAGGTCGACGTGCAGCAGACCGTTCTCAAGCTTGGCGCCCTTGACCTGGACGAAGTCGGCCAGCTGGAACACGCGCTCGAAGGCGCGCGCCGCGATGCCCTGGTAGAGCACGTCGCCGTGCTTCTCATCTTCCTTGGCGTTCTTCTCGCCGCGGATGGTCAGGGTGTTTTCCTTCGCCACGACCGAAAGCTCGGGCTCGGCAAAGCCGGCTACGGCGACGGTAACGCGATATTCGCTGTCGCCGGTGCGCTCGATGTTATAGGGCGGATAGCCCGGAGCGGCGCCGCCGACGCCTTGGTCGAGCAGCGAGAACAGCCGGTCGAAGCCGACGGTGGAACGATAAAGGGGTGCAAGATCGAAAGTTCGCATGGCATATCCTCCTTGAGCGACATGCGGGGGGTCCGCCGAAAGGGCCAGACCCTATGGATGACGCGCAGCCCTCATGGGCCTGCGCAAACAGCAAATGGGAATAGCGCGATGCCGCTGCAAGGGGTCGAAAAACGCCCGGAAATACCGGGTTTCTCGTGGCTGCGTGAATTTTTACGAATTCCGTCGAAATTTTTGCTCCGCTGCGCGATCAGGATCAACGAGATATGACCTCGGATCTACCCACCTGGGATTCCCGGAGCCGGACGTTGCCGGGCTCGCATTGGCGCAAGTGGCATTCACGGGTTTGGCGCTGGCGGAGCTGGGATGCGCGAACGTGGCGGAGCAATCTGCGGCTCGCCAGCGGGCTCGTGCTCTTGAGCTTTGTCATCTGTCACTTGACCGCGCACGCCTTCCTGCTGGTGTCGTTCAACGTTGCCGACATCGCCTTCGACATCACTATGACGGCGTGGCGGACCGCAGCCGGCACTGCGCTCCTGCTGACGGCTTTTCTAGTCCACTACGCCAATGCGTTGTATTCGATCTACATCCGGCAAACGCTTCGCTTGCCGCCGTGGCAATGGGTGCAGATCGGGCTCGGCTTATCTATTCCGTTGTTGCTGATGTCGCACGTGCTCGGCACCCGGCTCGCCGAAATCTTCCTCGACGTGTTCGCCAGCTATCAGTCGGTTTTGCTGAAGCATTGGGTGGCGGTGCCGTGGTACAGCGCGGTGCAGGCGCTCGCGGTGCTCACGGCATGGACGCACGCGTGCGTCGGGATTTATTTCTGGCTCCGCACCAAGGCCGGGTACCCCGATTGGCGGCCCTATTTGTTTGCCTTCGCCTTGCTGCTGCCGACGTTGGCGCTGGCCGGTTACGTGGCAGCCGGCAACGAAGTGTTGCGCGCAAGCCAGGATCGAGAATTTGTTGCGCAGGTCGAGCGGCTTGCCAAGGGGAGCGCGGAAAAGCGCGATAAGGTGAACCACTGGGTGGAGGCCGGCGTCGCCACCCACCTTGGGTTAATCGGGCTGGTATTCGCCGGCCGTGCGGTGCGCAACTGGCGCCACCGACGCCGCCAGCTGCCGCGGCTGGCGCACGCGTCCGGTCGCGTCGTGCCGATCCGCCTCGGCTCGACCGTGCTGGAAACGCTGCGCGACCACGGCATTCCGCACGCCTCTCTGTGCGGCGGACGCGCCCGCTGCACCACCTGCCGGGTGCTGGTGACCAGAGGGCTCGATCAGTTGCCGGCGCCGTCCGGCCTCGAAGCCGATGCGCTCGGCCGCATCGGCGCGTCACCCGGCATGCGGCTCGCTTGTCAGATCCGGCCGAGCGCCGACATCGCGGTGATGCCGCTCCTTGGCGCCGAGGCCGGCGCCGCCGACGGCCGGCTGCGGGGCGGCTTTGAAGGCAGCGAGCGTCTGGTCACCGTACTGTTCGTCGATATCCGCGGCTCCACGACGCTCGGCGAGGCCAAGCTGCCGTACGACGTGCTGTTCATTCTCAATCGGTTTTTCGGCGAGATGAGCGCGGCGATCGCGGCGACACGCGGCCATTATTCGCAATTCACCGGCGACGGGCTGATGGCACTCTATGGGCTCGATGACGCGGACCCGTCGACCGGTCCGGCCAGTGCGCTCTCCGGCGCCCGCGAAATGCTGGCTCGGCTCGACCAGCTCAATCATCAGCTCCGGGATGAATTGTCCAACCCGCTGCGGATCGGGCTTGGCATTCACTACGGCGAGGCCATTGTCGGCGCGATGGGGCCGCCGAAGTCGCAAATCATCACCGCCATCGGCGACACCGTGAATACCTGCGCGCGACTCGAGAGCCTGACCAAGGAGTTTGACTGCGTCGCCGTCATTTCGCGGCAGGCGGCCGAGGTCGCGGGCCTCGCGATCGACGGCCGCGAGCTCCTTGAGGCTTCGGTCAAAGGCCGCAGCGAGCCGGTCCGGTTCTACGCGTTCAAGACCATGGCCGATCTGCCGGTTTCATCCCCAGCCGCGTGATCGTGCCGCCTGTGCCTTTGGGCGGCGGCTGGTATAAGCGTTGCTTCGTTGCGATCGAACCCGCCGATGAAACTCGTTTCGATTCCCGCCAATCCGGTGCCCGACGACGCCGTAACCGGCATGTTGAAAACGCCGGACGGCGTGCATTTGCGGTTTGCGCGCTTTGCGCCGCCGGCGGGCCGCCGCGGCACGGTCTGCATTCTTCCCGGCCGCACCGAATGGATCGAGAAATATTTCGAGACCGTGCGCGACCTGCGCAACCGCGGCTTCGCCGTCGCGGTGATCGACTGGCGCGGCCAAGGCCTTTCCGATCGCGCGCTCGGCGACCGCTACAAGGGCTATGTCGGCAGCTTCTCGCAGTTCGATACCGACCTCGAAACCTTCATGCGCGAAGTCGTGCTGCCGGATTGTCCGCCGCCGATTTTCGCGCTCGCCCATTCCATGGGCGCCACCATCTTGCTGCGCGCCATCGGCCGCGGCCAGCGCTGGTTCGATCGCGTCGTGCTCTCGGCTCCGATGCTCGGCATCGCCTTTGCGCAATCGGCGGGGATCGCCGGCGGTCTCCTGCGCGTGGTGCGCTGGGCCGGTTTCGGCGGCATTTACGTGCCGGGCCGCTACCCCGGCGTGCTCGATCTGCGGCCGTTCGCCGGCAATCCGCTGACCTCCGATCCGGTGCGCTTTGCCCGCAGTGCCGCGATCCTCGAGGCCGAGCCGGCGCTGGCACTGGGCGGGCCGACCGTCGCCTGGGCCGACGCCGCGTTCCGCGCCATGCGCGCGATGCGCGAGCCGAGCTTTCCGGCGCGCATCCGCCAGCCGATCCTGATCATCGCCGCCGGGCGCGACGCCATCGTCTCGAACGTCGTGATCGAAGACTTCGCCATGTCGCTGCGTGCCGGTACGCATCTGGTCGTGGTCGGCTCGCAGCACGAGCTGTTGATGGAGCAGGATCGCTACCGCTCGCAATTCTTCGCCGCGTTTGACGCTTTCGTCCCGGGCACGCCGCTGTATTAGATCATGGTCGGATCAGCTGAATGCAGTCACAGGTAAGACCGCTCGGAATTCTCGACCGCGCAGCAAAACGCAAACGACCAATCCGCGGCGCGTTATTTTTCTACCTCGAATCTGATGTCGGCCTCGCCCCCATGGCCCACTGAATCCCGCAGGAAGATCAAGATGCGATGGGCACCCGGCGGCACTTCCGCGCTCGGCATATTGATGCCGTCAGGCTGGACGAACGGTCTCAAGCGTTGCGTGAGATCGATCTCAGGGATCTTCTTATAGACGACGACCAACGAATCGAGATCGATCTCGGTGTTGCCGTGTGATCGGAATTTCACGCGAAAATTAAATGGCGATTGGACGGCCCCTGATTTTGGCGCCGGATAGACTGGAACGATATCCACGCCGCGCTCGATGCCGACGCGCCCCCGGCGAGTTGTCGGCGGGCAACTGGGCCTCCTCGGCGGTGACGAGCGGAGTTGCGGCGGCAGAGTCAACAGCCAAAAGCGCGGCGATGCTGCCGGCTGCGACGCAACCAACCAGCATCCTTGCTACGCATCTTGCCGTGGCAATCGCGTCCTCACGAAGAACTTTTCGATCTTGAGCCACCATCGACCACAAAATTGCAAGCCGGCAAGAACAAACTAATTTGCTCGAATTTCGATTGACCGGCAAGAAGCCGCGGTTTGCGAGTTGGTTTTTGTTTGCTGCAGCGCGCAATGCGGGCTGCCACATTTATACAATTTAATGTTTGCCCCACCTCGGCGCCTCTTGGCATGCACTTGATTACCGTCATATGATTGCCTGTGGTGAGGTTTTTTCCAGGTTCTTGAGCGAGGGATTTGCCGGTTATGCGCCCCATCTTTGGCGTGCCGGGGCGACGACTAGCTAGTGGCTGCTGCCGCCTTTCTGGCGAGTGCGATATTTTTTTCCTTCGAAACGCCGGCCCGCGCCGAAACCAAGGTCGCTCTCATTGTCGGCAACGGCGCCTACCAAAATGTTTCTGAGCTTCCGAACCCGCCGCACGACGCCGCCGACATCGCCGCTGCCTTCCTCCGGCTCGGATTTTCCGTGCGCTTGGTGACGGACGCAAACTACGACACCATGCGGCTCGCGCTCGTTGAATTTAACCGCAAAGCACGCGACGCCGAAATGGCAGTCGTCTTTTTTGCCGGCCACGGCATGGAGATTGGCGGCGAGAATTGGCTCATTCCCATCGATGCTGAATTGCGAAGCGACTCGGACGCGGCGCAGGAAGCGATTTCACTGCATGCCGTCATGCTGATGGTGTCGTCGGCGTCGAAGCTTGGCCTTGTCATGCTCGACGCCTGTCGGAACAATCCATTTGCCACCAAGATGAGACGAACGGTGGCAATGCGAGGGGGCGAGCGCGGCCTCGGCCGGATCGAGCCCATCAACAATGTCTTGGTGGCTTATGCCGCCAAAGACGGCACCACCGCCGCCGCGGCGGCCAGGTGGTGGCCAAGGCGGTCGAAGCGATGGCGCGGATCGAAGAGTCGTCGCGCAAAATCTCCGACATTATCGGCGTGATCGACGAGATCGCCCGCCAGACCAACCTGCTGGCGCTCAACGCCGCGGTCGAAGCGGCGCGCGCCGGCGAAGCCGGCCGAGGTTTTGCGGTGGTGGCGTCGGAAGTGCGCAGCCTCGCCCAGCGCTCGTCGCAGGCGGCCAAGGACATCAAGGACCTGATCACCAACAGTAACGGCCAGGTCAAAGACGGCGTCGACCTCGTCAACAAGGCGGGCACGGCGCTTACCGAGATCGTCGAATCGATCAAGAAAGTTGCCGATATCGTCGCCGACATCGCCAACGCCAGCGCCGAACAGGCGAGCGGCATCGAGCAAGTCAACAAGGCGCTGACGCAGATGGACGAGGTGACGCAGCAGAACTCGGCCCTGGTCGAAGAGAACGCTGCCACCGCGAAAACGCTCGAACACCAGGCCAATGCGATGAACGAGCGGGTCGACGCGTTCCGGATAGCCGGCGGCGACATGGCGCCGGCGGCGCGTCCGGCGGCCAGGGCACCGGCCGCAGGCAGACCGCAAGCGTCGGCCGCCAAGCGAGCCGAGAAGCCGCAGTTGGTGACCGCGAAGCGCGCCGCTGCCGGAGGCAACGGCTCCGGGCCGGTACCGCGCATGCAGGCGGCGCTGGCCCAGGCGGTCAATCAGGATGCCGACTGGAAGGAATTCTGATCGTCCCGCTGATAGCACCGGCCGGCACAATCGTGGAACGAGCGCCAGGCGCTCGTTCCATCGGCCGGCCAGGCTCGCAACTCCCGCCGAAGGAGGCATTTGCCGGCGGTATCTGCGAAACAGTGATCGCCGAAAGGAGCCGCCTAGTTTGCGATTTTTGGTGCGATCGGACGCTCCAGGGGGCCGCAGGGTGTAATATCCAAGATCCAAAGTGATTCGTGGTCACTTTGAGATTGCGCCGTGCTGTGCCGATGGAGCGGAGCAAAGAGAACCTAGGAGTTGTGTTGATGAAAACACGTCCTAGCACAGCGACCAACGAACCCGTCCCTCCTCACGTCGTGTTGGGTTGCGCGGCCTGCGCCGCCTGTCAGCCCAAATTATGCGAAGCGGTGGCCAGAGCCACACGGACGTTGCTCGAGCACGTGGCGGTCGAGCTTCCGCAATCGGTCCATTTGATCACCGCCAAACGCGTCATTCACTGGGGCGAGGATCTGCAAGGTGTGGTGCCCGTCATTTGCGAGGGATGGGGGGCGTCGGTATCGACGTTGTCCGACGGCAGCCGGCAAATACTGTCGATATTGTTGCCGGGCGACATGGTGTCGATGGCTTTCTTGTTCGACGACCGGGCTGAATGTACCGTTGAAGCTATCACCGACGTCCGTTACCGTGCCTTCGCGCGAGGCGATCTGAAGGCACGCCTGCTCGCTGATGCCGACAGTTTTGCAAAGTTCTTGAACGCCAGTGTCGAAGAGAAGGGCAGGGCCGATCAGCTCATTGCCGACCTTGGGCGGCGGACCGCCGAAGAACGGATAGCCCGCTTAATCCTCGACCTGAAAGGTCGGCTCAGGCGGCGCGGCATGCTGCAAACCGAGACGTTGGAAATGGATTTTCCGCTGCGCCGGCATCACATCGCCGATGCGACCGGGTTAAGTCCGGTCCATGTTTCAAAGGTGATGTCCGAGCTTCGCCAAAACGGCATCGTCAAGATCAGCGATCGTTCCTTGAGAGTTTTGGACCGGGACAGATTGCGCCACATCGCCCTGATGTAGCGAGAGAGACCATGCCGGTTTCACTTTCCGGTAAGGTAAACGGATAATTAACTCAAAAATCATCAAATAGATCGGCAAACAAGGCTCGGCCGAACGCGCGGCCGCGCGGGGGTCATCGTGACGAGCATCCTGGTCAGACGCAGCGGCGCGTTCGGCGACGTGATCGACACGACACCGGTCGTGCGGCGCCTGCGCGAGGAAAATCCGGACGCCGAGATCGACGTCGACACCCAATATCCGCACGTGTTCCTGAACAGTCCGCACCGCCTCGGCTTCAGGCGCGATATCGCCTACGACCGCGTGATCGATCTCAACATGGCGTTCGAGCGCAATCTGCGCCGGGTCGGCATCGTCGAATCCTACATGGAAGTAGCGTTCGGCGACCGCAAAGGATCGACGCAGCTCGAAATGGTCTACGGCCCGCCGCCGCAATTCGGGCTCGACTGGTCGCTGGCAATCACCATGCATCCGGCGCGGTCGTGGCCGCAACGCACCCTGCCGGCCCAATTCTGGGTCGACCTCGCCAACATCCTGGCCGAGCGCGGCTGGATCGTCTTGTGCATCGGCACCAAACAGGATTGGGGCTTCAAGGGCCACCGCGTCCTCGACTTGCGCGACCGCTTCGACATGCAGATGCAGGCTTCGGTGATCGGCGCGTCGCGGGCGTTCGTCTGCTCGGAGTCGGGCCCGATGATGCTGGCGCAAGTCACCGACGTCCCGGTCGTCGCGCTCCACACCATGGCGCTGCCATGGATCACCGCGCGCGAGCGGCACGGCGAGGTCGGCTGGCGGTTTCACGGCATCCGGGCGCCGATCGAATGCGCCGGCTGTTCGCACACCCTGTCCGAAGTATCGACCTTTTTTTCCTGCCTGCGCGGCGACAACAAATGCGTGACGCTGTTTGATCCGCAGACCATCGCCGACCAAGTCGAAAGCGCCGCCCGTGAAACTGCACCTGCCTGACGTTACGCTCCTCGTTGTCGACACCGTCTGCCACGAGCTCGCGGCGCTGGCGGTCAAGGACGCGCTCGAGCGTACCCGCTTCGGGGTCGTCGTCATCCACACCGACGACGTGGCGCCGTTTCGACGCATCCTCGGCAGCGCCGATGCACGCAGCGACGACGATCTTATCTACTTCCGTACGATCGAGCGCTTCGCGTCGGTCGACGCGGCGATGGCGCATCTGTGGTACGACGCGCCGGCGCTGATCCAGACGTCGCACGCACTCATCGTGCAGTGGGATGCCGGTATCGTCGATGCCGGTCTGTGGTCTGACGCGTTCCTGGACTATGACTACATCGGCGCGCCGTGGGGCTGGCATGGCGACGCCTATGAAGTCGGCAACGGCGGCTTCTCGCTGCGATCGCGCCGGCTCATGGAATACGTCGCCGCGCACCGCGACGAATTCCCGCTCGGCCATCCGGAGGACGACGTCTTGTGCCGGCGCTATCGGCCGCAACTGGAGCGCGCCGGCTTCCGCTGGGCCCCGATCGATGTGGCGTTGCGCTTTTCGTTCGAGCGCACCGGTTTTTCCGGACCGGAGGCGCATTTCGGCTATCACGGCATTTTCAATTGGCCGCGGGTGTTCCCGTTTGCCGCGCTGCAGGAGCGCTCATTGCTGGCGCTGGCCAACAAATATCTGAATCACCCAAAGCACCTGAGCGAGCTCTTGCACGCCATGAAAGTCCAAATGGCGGATGTCGGGGCGGAAGGCGGCGACGTGGCGTTGCTTCATCGTCCAGCCTCATCGGCGTGAGCGCAATCATCGGCGCTGCGGCGCGGCGACATCGGCGAGCGCGTCACCCGTTCAACACTTCCATCGCCTTGGCGTGCACGCGGCGGTCGCCGGCGGCGATGATGCGGCCGCCGGCATGCGGCCGGCCATTGTCCCAGGTGGTAATGACGCCACCTGCGCCTTCGATGATCGGAACGAGCGGCAGCACGTCATACGGCTTGAGCTCGGTCTCGATAACCAGATCGACATGGCCGGCGGCGAGCATGCAATAGGCGTAGCAATCGCCGCCATAGCGCGACAGCCGCACCGCCGCCTCGACGCGCTGGAAGCGGCTGCGGTCAGGCTCGCGCATCAACAGCGGACTGGTCGTGAGCAGCACGGCGTCCTGGAGCGACCGGCAGGGGCGCGCGCGTAGCGCCCGCTCGCCGGCGGGGCCGCGGTAACGGGCGGCGCTGCCGTCGCCGGTGAAATGTTCGCGCGTGAATGGCTGATGCATCATGCCGTAGATCGGTTCGCCGCGCCGTGTCAGCGCGATCAGCGTGCCCCATGCCGGCATGCCGCAGATGAAGGATTTGGTGCCGTCGATCGGATCGAGCACCCAGACATATTCGGCGTCGGCTCGTTCGGCGCCGAGTTCTTCGCCGACGATGCCGTGCGCCGGAAACGTCTTCTTGATCAGTGTCCGCATGGCGACTTCGGCAGCGCGGTCGGCGGCCGTCACTGGATCGAAGTCGCCGGCCGGACTCTTATTCTCAATGCCGAGCGCGGTGCGAAAGAACGGACGGATCGTCTCGCCGGAGACGCTCGCTAGCTCGTCGACGAACGCCGCGAAGTCGATGGCCGTCATGCGCGTTTCGAGTACCGGACTTGAGTGACATCAGCAAATCGAGCGGGGCGATTTGCAGTGCGTCGATTTGAGGGTTCCGAAAGACCGATTGAGTGCGTTTTGGTTAAGTCTTAAAGCCTCGAAACCGGTGTGGCCGATTGGACACGGCTGTCGGCGAAATGATTCTCGGCCGGCTTTCGGCACCGATCTACACGCTCCGTGCCTCAATTTTACGCAGGTGCACAATGACTGCGAGTCATCTGCATAATTTGTTGATCCAGCTAATATTTCTTGATTTTTCGAGCACGCGTTAAGGTGGCTCTGACCTGTGGAAGACCTGCTCTGCACAAAATGCAGGAGATTTCAGGGGAAAATGACCGAGGATTAGGTCAGCACCACTTGCGTTTTGTGCGGCGCGGTGTATGTTGTTGCAGTGCGGTAGCGAGAGATTCATCTCTTGTTACCGTCGCCCTCCTTGGGCGTTTCCTCCCTAGACTTGGGCCGCTCCCGCAAGGTGAGCGGCCCCTTTCTTTTCAGGCCCGGTTTCGGCGCACGCGTCCGCGCGCCGCGCCGCTGAACTACTCCGCCGCCGCGCGATACGGCCGCAGCTCCTCCAGCGCAATTTCCGCCAGCCGATCGGCCAGGATTTCGAATTCGGCCGCCAGCCTCGTGAACGATGCCGCCCGCTGGTAGCGGCGCTCGTCCATATACAGCGCACGGTTGATCTCGAGCTGGATCGCGTGCAGGCCGGCGGTCGGATTGCCGTAATGCTCGGTGATAAAGCCGCCGGCATACGGCTTGTTGCGGCTGACGACATAGCCGAAGCCGCGCATCGTCGTTTCGATCGTTTCGGCGACGATCGGCACGCAGCTGGTGCCGTAGCGGTCGCCCAGCACCAGGTCGGCGCGCGGCCGTTCATCCTTGGTGCCGGTGGCCGACGGCATCGAATGGCAATCGATCAACATGGCGGCGCCGAAATCGCGGTGCAGCCGCGTGAACACCCGCCGCAAGGTGCGGTGATACGGCTTGTAAAGGCCGTCAATGCGGCGAAGCGCTTCGGCGACCGCTATGCGCTGATCGTAGATCTCCTGCGCGTCACCGACTACGCGGGCGACCGTGCCAAGCCCGCCGGCGACCCGCATCGAGCGGGTATTGGCGAACGAGGGAAGCCGCCCGTCGAACATCCGCGGATCGAGCTCGTACGGCTCGCGGTTGACGTCGACATAGCAGCGCGGAAAATGCGCGCGCACCAGCGGGTGGCCGCGCTCGACCACGCCGGCGATCAATTCGTCGACGAAGGAATCCTCGGAGCGGCGCAAGGTTGCGAGATCGAGCCGCGATGCCAACAGGAATTCGCGCGGATAAATGCGGCCGCTGTGCGGGGAATTGAACAGGATCGGGCCGCGGCATTCGGCAGGCTCGAGCGCCTCGAATGGGGGGTCGAATTCGTCCTGGATTTCCAGCATAACGCCTGGCGGCTTTCCAAGCCCTTAAGCGCTCAAGCCTGAGCGCCAATGAGTCCTAAGCGCCGAAGCTTATGCTCGCCGGCCTCGGGCTGCCAAGGCCTAACTGGCCAAAGGCCTCACTATCCGAAGGTCTAACGGGTCGAACACCCGATGGCCAAAAAGCGACGGTCCAAGAGTTATCGCGATCCAGCTTTAACGATCCGGCAATCGATTATCGAATCGCCGACGCAATTCGCAGCCGATGTCGAGCCTGGGGGGCACGGGTAAAGGTGCGGCCACAGGGCACAGCTTTCACCTCATGTTTACCCGCGATCCGGCTTATGGAATCTAAGGGACCGGCACTGTCGCCGGGGACGAGTGGTCATGCCCAAAATCCTGCTTGCCGAAGACGATATCGACATGCGCCGGTTTCTGGTGAAGGCGCTGCAGAATGCCGGTTTCGACGTCATATCCTACGACAACGGGCTGTCGGCCTACCAGCGTCTGCGCGAGGAGCCGTTCGAGCTCCTTCTGACCGATATCGTGATGCCGGAAATGGACGGCATCGAACTCGCCCGGCGCGCCGCCGAGCTCGATCCCGACATCAAGATCATGTTCATCACCGGCTTCGCCGCCGTCGCGCTCAATTCCGACTCGAGCGCGCCCAAGCACGCCAAGGTGCTGTCGAAGCCGATCCACCTGCGCGAGCTCGTCAACGAAGTGCAGAAACTGCTCGCTGCTTAAGCCGCCGGCGTCACGCCACCCGGCGTTTGTCGTGGGGCACCGGCTGCGGCCGGTGCAGCGCATCGCGCCGCGGATGGACATTGCGGGCGATCGCGTGAGCGGCGGGTGCAGCGGCCGGTTTGGATGCCACTTTGGCCTGCGCGACGAGCGGTAGCGCGATGGATCCCGCTCCCGCGTTGACGGTGGTTATCGGTTGCGCGGCGGTCTTCGCCGCGACTTTTGTCTTCGCCATTTTGCCGTGAGCCGGGCCGGCTACTTTGGCGGCTTCCTTCGTGGCGTCCTTCGCCTCGGCGGCCTGCGGCAGCACTATCGATCCGACGGTCGTCACCGGTTGCGCGGCCTTCGCGGCGGCTTTGGCCGCTTGCTTGGCGACGACCTTGACGGCGATCTTGCGGGCGATGAGGTGGGCGACGCGGGTCGCGATCTTCTCCTGTTGCGGCTGCGCGTCTTTGCCGTCGTTGGTCTGCTGCGCGTCCTTAAGCTGCGCCTGCTCCAACTCGGCGAACGCCGGCAGGTTGCGGCACGGCAGCGACGATGCGAACCGAAGCTTCGAGTCGGCCGGCTGCGATTTCCGCCACGCTTCCGCGGTGCGGCCGGTGACGCGCAGCACGTAGGTCCGCGTCTCTCGCGGCAGTGAACGGTGGCGATCGAGCCATCTGCCGACGCGGCCGGCGCCGGCGTTGTATGCCGCAGCGACGTAACCAAGATTGCCGAAGTGCTGACGCAGCACCTTCAACAATCGGGCCGAGGCGGGAATCGCCTGCCGCGGATCGAACGGATCGGCGAGGCCGACTTCCTGGGCAGCCTCGGGCATGAACTGGGCGATGCCCAAAGCGCCGGCTTTGCTGATGGAGTCGCGTTGCAGCCGGCTTTCCTGCCAGATCAGATTGGCGAAAAACTGAACCGGCAGGTCGTTGTCTTGCGCCGACGTCATCAGCGCATTGCACAGAGCATCGACCAACTCGGCGACGCTGGCGTCCGCCTCCGAATCCACATCTGCATCGGTGGTTGCCGGCGCTGTTTCATTCGCCGCTTCTGACGGCTGGACGGTCGGCGGCGTCAGTAGCGCGAGCACCCTGTCGGTTTTTTTGATCTCGGGCGCGTCGATTTCAGGCGCGGTCATTTGCGACCGGGCGATATCAATGTCGCCGACGGCGGCAACGCGGATCGGAGCGACGCCGAAGTCCGATTTGCCGATCGAGCCGGTGGCTTCAACGTCCGCTGACGGCTGAGCTTCGTCGACCGCAGGAACGCGATCCTGCATTTTTGCTGGTAGAATTTGCACCGCCGCAGTGGTGCCGAATTTCACTTCCGATACGGCAGCCGTCAACCCGAGCAATAAAATCGCCAACGCCAGGATTGGTCGCATCCCCACCCCCCCCAAACGTAACTCATGCGCTTGCGGCGTCCGACAACGCCGCTCCGTCCAAACACGCAAACAAGAAAAATCCCCGACTGACCTGAACTTGGCCGCCGCAAGGGGGCGCTTTTTTGGAGATATTGGGAATTCGCCGCGGCTCATTCCGGGCCATTGCCGAGCCAAGTTGTGGCCGGAATGAGTCTGAGCAACGCGCTCGCGCCTTCTCCGTCCTTCGGCCGGCCAAAAAAATTTAGATTGGAACCGCTCTAAAGGAGCTTGCGCCGTCGCCGCGAAAGGCGGATATTAGTTGCGTTCGTGACCAATTTCTTGGCCACGTTCCGTCGCGCAAAAACGATGCCCGGGGAGGTCCGCATGGCCGTCAAGCACGCCATCAAGCAACACGACACCAAGGTCGCCACCAAGGATCGGAGCACGGACGTAAGAGCCACTGGCCACGGCACGGGGCTGCAGTACTATCAGCCCGGTTTCGGCAATCATTTCGTTTCCGAGGCGGTCGCCGGTGCGCTGCCGATCGGCCGCAATTCGCCGCAGCGGCCGCCGCTCGGGCTCTATGCCGAGCAGCTTTCCGGCACTTCGTTCACGACCGCGCGGGCCGAAAACCGCCGCACCTGGACCTACCGCATTCAGCCCTCGGTGGTGCACCGACCCTATAAACGGCTCGACAACCGGCTGATCCGCAGCGCGCCGTTCAATGAAGCCGAGGCGACGCCGACGCAGCTGCGCTGGTCGCCGTTTCCGATCTCGCGCACGCCGACCGATTTCGTCGAAGGCATCGTGACGCTCGGCGGCAACGGCGACGTCGCCACCCAGGTCGGCATGGCGGTGCATTTCTATGCCGCCAACACATCGATGACCAACCGGGTCTTCTACAACGCCGACGGCGAGATGCTGATCGTGCCGCAGCAGGGCCGCGCCCGCTTTGTCACCGAGCTCGGCGTGATCGAAGCTGCTTGCGGCGAGATTGTCATCATGCCGCGCGGACTGCGCTTCCGGGTCGAACTTCCGGACGGCCCGTCGCGCGGCTACATCTGCGAGAATTACGGCGCCATGTTCCGGCTGCCGGAGCTCGGTCCGCTCGGCGCCAACGGCCTGGCCAATACGCGCGACTTCCTCGCGCCGGTCGCCGCCTACGAGGACGTGACCGGACCGTTCAGCCTGATCGCCAAGTTTCAGGGCAATCTGTGGGCGGCCGACATGAAGCATTCGCCGCTCAATGTCGTCGCCTGGCACGGCAACTTCACGCCGTACAAATACGACCTGGCGCACTTCAACGTCATCGGCTCGATTAGCTTCGACCATCCCGATCCATCGATCTTCAGCGTGCTGACCGCGCCGTCGGATCTGCCGGGCGCCGCCACCGTCGATTTCGCCATCTTCCCGCCGCGCTGGCTGGTCGGCGAGGATACGTTCCGCCCGCCGTGGTTCCACCGCAACGTCATGACCGAATTCATGGGTCTGCTCCACGGCCAATACGACGCCAAGGCAGAAGGCTTCCTACCGGGCGGCGCCAGCCTGCATAACTGCATGAGCGCTCACGGTCCCGACGCCGAAAGCTGGGCCAAGGCGACGCGCGCCGAGCTCAAGCCGCACAAGATCGAGAACACCATGGCGTTCATGTTCGAGAGCCGCTACGCCATGCGGCTGACGCGTTACGCCACCGAGTCCGCCGAATTGCAACACGACTATTTCGAAGGCTGGCAGGGGCTGGAGAAGCACTTCTCGCCGCAATAATGCGCGCGTTGATTTCAGGCGAAAAGTCTTTTACTCGGCACATCAGTAAGTAGGGTGGGCTGAGCGGAGCGAAGCCCACGCGGATTTCGTGGACGGCTTGTTATCCGTGGGCACGGCGCTTCGCGCCTTTGCCCACCCGACGATCTGCCCGGTGAATTCGCGCTGCCCCGTCGAAAGGACGACACGTGGCTGAAAGGCCGGACGACGATAACCTGCTCGCCGGCTTTTTCGACCGGTCGCTCGCCGCGCTACGGGAAGCGGCGGCGGATCGCGAGCTGAGGGCGCTGATCGGTGCGATCGCGCAGGCAATCGAAACCTCGATGCGCGCCGGCGGCAAGCTCCTGATTGCCGGCAATGGCGGCAGCGCTGCCGACGCGCAACATCTGGCCGCCGAATTCCTGTCGCGTTACGTCACCGACCGCCGGCCGCTGCCGGCCGTGGCGCTCACCACCGACACCTCGGTGCTCACCGCCGTCGGCAACGATTATGGCTTCGAGCAAGTGTTCGAGCGCCAGGTGCGCGGGCTCGGCCAGCCGGGCGACGTGTTTCTTGCCATCTCGACCTCCGGACGCTCGCGCAACGTGCTGCGCGCATTGGAAGCGGCGCGCGACATGGGCCTCGTGACAGTCGGTTTCTCCGGCGCCGCAGAGACCGAAATGCGTCCGCTGTGCCGGCATTTTCTGGCGGTGGCGTCGCACGAGACCGCGATCGTGCAGCAAATTCATATGGTCGCGGGACATGCGATCTGCGCGCTGGTCGAACGCGCGATGCTGCAATGACATCTTCCGCTGCCGCATCGGACCTCGAAGCGCGCAGCGACGTGAGCGGGCTCTGGTCGGAGGTATTCGCTGGAGATTTTGCCGGCCGGCCGGCTCTGTTTCTCGATCGCGACGGCGTCATCGTTGAAGATACCAACTATCTCGGCCGGCCTGAAGAGATGCGAATGCTCGCCGGCGCTGCCGGCGCCATCGCGCAGTGTAACGGCCTCGGTGTTCCGGTGGTGCTGGTCTCCAATCAATCGGGCATCGCGCGCGGCCTCTACGACTGGAAGGGCTTTGCGGCGGTGCAGGCGGCGCTCGTCGATGCTCTGACACAGGCCGGCGCGCGGCTTGACGCCGTGTTTGCCTGTGCGCATCACGCCGACGGACAGGCGCCGTTCGACATTGCCGATCATCCCTGGCGCAAGCCGAACCCGGGCATGATCATCGCCGCCGGCGAGCGGATGAAGCTTGATCTGGCGCGGTCATGGATCGTCGGCGATCGGGCGTCGGATATCGCGGCCGGCGTTGCGGCCCGGCTCGCCGGCGGCGCGCTGGTTTCGGCGCGCGACGACGATCCCGAGCTGCAGCCGGCGGCGGCGCTGGCGAGCAAACAATTCGCGGTGGACATCACGGCCTCGCTCGCCGATGCTGTCGCGCTTCTTTTGGCGCGCGGGGAATTTGGCGTTGTGCGAAGTCGCCAATAGCGGCGGGACGGAGCGTCGGCCTGCATCAGCGACATGAATATCATCAAGACCGCAATTCCCGGCATGCTGATCATCGAGCCAAAGATATTCGGCGATGCACGCGGTTTCTTTCTGGAGACCTTTCAAGCTGAGCGTTACGCCCCGCACGGCATCGATCGGCCTTTTGTCCAGGACAACCTGTCGCGCTCGGCGCGTGGCACGCTGCGCGGCCTGCATTTCCAGAATCCAAAACCGCAGGGCAAGCTCGTGACCGTGCTGCGCGGCGCGGTGCGCGATGTCGTCGTCGATGTCCGTATCGGCAGTCCGACCTTCGGCCGGCACGTCGTGGTCGATCTTGACGATGACAACCGCCGCCAGCTTTGGGTGCCGCGCGGCGTCGCGCATGGCTTTGTCGTGCGCTCCGACAGCGCCGATTTCTTTTACAAGTGCGACGACCTCTACAGCCCGGCGGATGAGAAGGTGTTGCGCTGGAACGATCCGGAGCTCGGCATCGACTGGGGCGTCGAGGCGCCGCTGTTGTCGCCGCGCGACAGCGAGGGCAAGAGCCTCAAGCAATTGGCCGGGCTATTGCCGCATTTCGAGCCGGCTTGATGCGGATATTGGTCACGGGGGTAACCGGGCAGATCGGCGACGCGTTGCTCTCACGCCTACCGGCGTCGGCAACGACAATTGCCGCCGATCGTTCAATGCTGGACCTTGCGGCGCCGCAGGGCATTCCCGCCACGCTCGACCGCCTGGCGCCAGACATTATCCTCAACCCGGCGGCCTATACCGCCGTCGACAGGGCCGAAGACGAGCCCGACCTTGCCATGCGGATCAATGGCGAGGCGCCCGGAGTGATCGCCCGCTGGGCCGCCGCGCGCAGCCTGCCGCTGATCCATTTCTCCACCGATTACGTGTTCGACGGGTCCGGTGACCGCCCCTGGCGCGAGGACGATGCGCGGCGGCCGTTGTCGGCGTACGGCGCCAGCAAGCTCGCCGGCGAGAACGAAATCCGCGCCGCCGGCGGGGCTTTTTTGATTGTGCGCAGCTCCTGGGTCTATTCGGCTACCGGCAAGAATTTCCTGCGCACCATTTCCGGCCTGGCGCGTCAGCGCAAAGAGTTGCGCGTCGTCGCCGACCAGATCGGCGCGCCGACCTCGGCGGCGCTGATCGGCGACGTTGTTACCGGCATGCTCGCAGGCGGCTGTGACGCCTTGCGTGAACGCTGCAAGCGATCCGGCGGCGTCGTTCACATGGCGGCGTCGGGCGAGGTGAGCTGGCACGGCTTTGCCTGCGCTATCGTCGAGGGACTGAAAGCCCGCGGCGTCAAGCTTGCCGCCGAACAGGTGGTGCCGATCAGCACCGATCAATATCCGACCAAGGCGCGGCGGCCGCGCAATTCGCGCCTCGATTTGACGCGACTGCAAAGCGTGTTCGGCATCACCCCACCGCATTGGCAGGACGCACTGACGCCGGAGCTCGATCGATTGGCGCAGGAATGAGCGCATGATTGATGAGGTCCATCCAAACTCCCGCTCATTCCCGCGCAAGCGGGAATCCAGGGGCCGGTTCAACAAGCCGGGTCCCCCGCCTTCCGCCTTCGCGCTGCGGCGCGACCAAACCGCGCCGAAGCTTGCGAAGCGAGCGTGGGCGGGTCGTGGCGACGAGCGGGCTGGATTTGCGTCAATCGCATCTGTTTGCAACGCGCCGAACAGGGGGTAGCGCCTTGATGTAAAGCCCGGTATTGAAAACGCGGGGACATCCGGCGGCCCAGCTATCGAAGTTACCGAATGCTTTCGTTCTTCAATAATTCGCGCAGAGCACTGATCGTCGCACACGATCTGTTCATGACCGCGGCAGCCGTGGTCATCAGCTTCTATATCCGTTTCGAAGAAGCCGGCTTGATGGAGCGGCGCGAGACGCTGTTCACGTTCCTGCCGGCCTTCGTCGTCTACGCCGGATTTATCTACTTTATATTCCATCTTTACGAGTCGAAATGGCGTTTCGCCTCGCTGCCGGACCTGATGAACATCGTTCGCGCGGCGTCGGTGCTGGCGGTCTCGCTACTGGTCGTTGACTATTTTCTGGTGGCGCCGAACGTGTTCGGCCAATACTTCTTCGGCAAGATCACCATCGCGCTTTATTGGGTGCTGCAGATCGTCCTGCTGAGCGGCTCGCGGATGGCCTATCGGTATTTCCGCTACACGCGCACCCGCCAGCACTCTCGCTCGCCGCAATCGAATCCCACCTTGGTGCTCGGCCGCGCTGCCGACGCCGAGGCGTTGCTGCGGTCGATCGAGAGCGGCGCGGTGCGCAATGTCTGGCCGGTCGGAATCTTGTCGTCGTCGCCCGCCGACCGGGGGCAGAGCATTCGCGGCATTCCGGTTCTGGGCAACTTCGAGATGCTCGATGCCGTCGTCAACGATCAGGCGCAACGCGGCCGCGCCGTCGCGCGGGTGATCTTTACGCCCTCGGCGCTCGAGCCGGAGGCGAAGCCGGAAGCGACCTTGATGCGCGCGCGCCGGCTCGGCTTGACCGTCAGCCGGCTGCCGTCGCTCGACGACGGCGGCGAGATGCCGCGGCTGGCGCCGGTCAATGTCGAGGACCTGTTGCTGCGGCCGACCGTCAAGATCGACTATGCGCGGCTGGAAAGCTTCCTCAAAGGCCGCTCCATCGTAGTCACTGGCGGCGGCGGCTCGATCGGCGCCGAGATTTGCGACCGCGCCATCACCTTCGGCGCCGAGCGGCTCTTGATCATCGAGAATTCCGAGCCGGCTTTGCACGCCGTCCTGGAAACGCTCGCCACCAAAAAGTCGCAAGCAGCGATCGCCGGACGCATCGCCGACGTCCGCGACCGCGCCCGCCTGTTTCGCCTGATGGCCGACTTCGAGCCGGACATCGTCTTTCACGCCGCGGCGCTCAAGCACGTGCCGCTGCTCGAAGCGAACTGGGAGGAGGGGGTCAAGACCAACGTGTTCGGCTCGGTCAATGTCGCCGATGCGGCAGCGGCGTGCGGCGCCTCAGCGATGGTCATGATCTCGACCGACAAAGCCATCGAACCGGTTTCGGTGCTTGGCGCCACCAAGCGTTTCGCCGAAATGTATTGCCAGGCGCTCGACGCCGATCTCGCCCGGCGCGCGCATGCGGGCAAAGAGCCGATGCGGCTGATTGCCGTGCGCTTCGGCAACGTGCTCGCCTCCAACGGCTCGGTGGTGCCGAAGTTCAAGGCGCAGATCGATGCCGGCGGACCGGTGACGGTCACGCACCGCGACATGGTGCGTTATTTCATGACCATCCGCGAGGCTTGCGACCTGGTCGTCACCGCCGCCAGCCATGCGCTCGGGCGGGCGCGCTCGGACGTTGCGGTCTACGTGCTCAATATGGGCCAACCGGTGAAGATCGTGGATCTCGCCGAGCGCATGATCAGGCTCGCCGGTCTGCAACCGGGCGCGGACATTACGATCGAGTTTACCGGCGCGCGTCCCGGCGAGCGCCTGCAGGAGGTGCTGTTCGCCCGCAGCGAGCCAACTGTCGACATCGGCGTCGAGGGCGTGGTCGCGGCGCGTCCGGCGCAGCCGTCGATCGATGCAATGCGGGGTTGGCTGGCGCTGCTCGATCAGGGGCTCGCCCGCGAGGAGCGCGAAGCCATCTATCGCGTGCTGCGCGACGCGGTGCCGGATTTCCAGGGCGCGGCCGCTTGAACATTGCGATGCCGGATCGTGGGAGCTCGACGCGCGTGCGCGGCAATATCTTCTCGATCGACGTCGAGGACTGGTTCAATCTGTCTGGAACTGGCGCCGAGCCGCCGCCATCGGAATGGGACCGGCTGGAGAGCCGGCTGGAGCGGAACTTCCACGGCCTGCTGGAGCTGCTCGCCGAGGGCGGCGGCACCGCGACCTGTTTCGTGGTCGGCTATTTCGGCAAACGATTTCCGCAACTCATCCGTGAAGCGGTCGCGGCCGGGCACGAAATTGCCGCGCACGGCTATTTCCATCGTTTGATCTACGAGATGTCGCCCGCAGAGTTTTACGAGGATGCGCTCGCGACGCGCAAATTGCTGGAAGACGTCAGCGGCGCCGCGGTGCGCGGCTTCCGCGCGCCGGCATTTTCCGTGACAGAGCGGACGCCATGGTTCTTCGAAAAGCTCGTTGAAGCCGGCTACCGATACAACTCGTCCGTATTCCCGGCTCCGCACCAGACCGGCGGCCTTGCCGGCGGCACGTTAGCGCCATACACCATGCCGACGGCAGCCGGCGCGCTTCAGGAATTCCCGATCACGACGGTGCGGGTGCTCGGCCAACCGATGTGTTTTTTCGGCGGCGGCTATTTGCGATTGTTTCCGTATCCGGTGATCCGCGCCATGGGGCGCAAAGCGCAAAGCGAAGGCCGCCCGATCATCTTCTATGTGCATCCGCGCGAAATCGATCCCGAACAGCCGCGCATGCGGTTGAGCCGCCGCCGCCGTTTCACCTGCTACGTGAACCTCGTGACCACGCGCCCGAAAATCAGGCACATCCTGCGTGACTTCCAGGTGACCTCCTTCGACGCGTATCTGGCGCAAGGGGCCGTGGAGTGAGCGAGCGTACCTCGGAGTTCTTCGATCGCTATGCGCTCGATTTTAACTCGATCTACGGCAACGACAACAAAACGCTCGAGCGCATCGCCAATCGGCTGTTCCGGCGCGCCATGCTGGTGCGCTATGAAAAAACCTTGGCCGGCTGCCAGCCGATCGAAGGCCGCAGCGTCATCGATATCGGCTGCGGCCCCGGTCATTACAGCATTGCGCTGGCGCGCGCCGGCGCCAAAAGGGTCTTAGGCCTCGATTTTGCCGCCGGCATGCTCAACATCGCGCGCGACCACGCGCAAGCCTACGACGTTGCCGAGCGCTGCACGTTCGAGCTTGGCGACTTTCTCACCTATCCGCTGCCTGAGCGCTTTGATTACGCGGTGGTGATGGGTTTCATGGATTACGTCGCCGACCCGCGCGCGATCGTCGATCGCGTCCTCGACGTTACGCGCGTTCGGGCTTTTTTCAGTTTCCCGAAGGCCGGCGGCCCTCTTGCCTGGCAGCGGCAGTGGCGTTACCGCAACCGCTGCGATCTGTTTCTCTATCGCGAGCAGCAAATTCGCGATCTGTTGGCGCCGACCGGTGCGGCGTTTTCGATCGAGCCCATCGGCCGCGACTTCTTTGTCACGCTGATGGCGAAAAACACGAGTCAGCCGACATGAGCGTCGCCGCGACGTCTATGTCTCCCGCCGGCGTGTGCACAGCAACCTAATCAAGTTCCGCTTAGGCGCACTTTCGGGCCTCAAGGCGGACATTTCCAAAGGTCCGGGAAGTGCCAAAAAAACCGACATCGAGGGGGCTCTTGCCGATTTCTTCGCATGCGGCGGTATCCTGTCGAATCCGAACATGTGCGTTACTGAAGCGTACGCAGCTTTTGGTACAGGGCATCGGCATAAAATTCGTTGGCTAGAGAATTGGGATGCGGGTCGGGACGCGTCACCCAAAGTTTCGAGGAATCTTGGTTCTTAACAGAATCGCGAAGATCAATGAAAGCAACGCCATCCTCATCAGCCGCTTGTTTCATCAAATCGGTAATTTCTTGAAGCCGATAGCGCTGTATAATCGGCGAGCTTCCGCAGATACATCTTGGCATCAAGCCACCCCCGGGCCTTTCCGTGACCAAAGAGCCCAAGATAATAATCGGCCCAATCTTGTCGATAGGCTAGCTGGCGCATCAGCGCGTCAACTCTACCAATAACAAAGACACACGAATAACAGTGTCTCATCAGGAAACCGGGCGGCTTGTCTGACGGAACCGGTTCTGCATCATTAAATGTGAAGTTTAAAACGACAACATCGGGCCGATATTTGAATCCTTCGGTCAGAAAATACTCGACTTCTTGGATGGTGTTCCAGTTGCCGAAGCCGGCGTTGATCACTTCGGCCTTCGTCCCGTCTTGTGCAAAAAGGCGTTCGAGACGCTTCGAAGAAGTGTCGGCAGTGGCGACGCCCCAGCCTTCGGTAAACAAGTCGCCGAGCATAACAATCCGCAGCGTGTCGGGCGTGCGCTCATAGCGATATTCGTAATCGCGCAGCCCGTGCGAGTTGGTGGCAAGGTCGACGCCCATAAGATGCGCTTTGCGGTTAGGACCATGCTGATGCCCGATAAGCGGGTCTGGGGAAATCATCTTAATGTCGCGCGCGTATTTCCACATCTCCAGGTCGAACTGCATGCCGTCGTCTATGACCAGGCGCACAAAGAGCTCAGTGGCGGCCCACATTAGCCCGACGCAGAGAACGGCGGCGAGCGCGCCGAAAAGCCATGGCCGTTCTCGCGATTTCCCGGAAAAATTGCTGCTTTTCGTCGCGGTGTCGATTCGCTGGTCGATCTTCATCGCTCCAACTCTCGCCGATGCTGGACAAGCATAGTCGAGATTTCCTTCAGTCAACGAATCAAAATCTTGTCGCCTACCGAAGGTTCGCTCGAGTGGCGAGGTGAAGGCGATCCGCGCTTGAGAAGCACGACGCCGAACGCAAACAGCCAGACGACGAACGGCAGGATCATCGCGCGCTCGATGAGGCCGCGCCACGGCTGCATCGGATTGGACGGCGGCGGTATCGTCGCCAGCTTCATCAGGACCAGGCCCAAGGCCATGGCGATGCCGAGCACTAAACTCCAGCGCCTGAAGGTCTGCCAGGTCGCATCCTTGGCCAAGCGGTCGGCGAATACGAAAAAAAACATGCAGGTCGACGCCAGGAAAAAAGCGACCGAGCTAACCACATAGTGGAACTTGCTGTGGAAGCTCATGTGATGCGGCCCGATCGCCACCGGGCTGAAGGTCAAGCCCGAAACCGGCACTGGATCGATCACGAATACTCCGGCAGCAACCTCGCAGATGCCGACAATCACGAGAAGCGTCACGCCGATGCGCCCGGCTCTCGTCGTTCCGTACGCGAATGCCAAGCCCATCGCAAAGACGAGGATCGAAAGCCCGAAGACGACGAAATTGACGATCTGCACAAATCCGCGCGAGCCGAGCGCCAATTCGCTGATGAACATCGTCGTGGCGTGATAGTCCGGGCGCAGCAAGCCTTCCAACACAATCACGCCGAAAAAAAGCGCCGAACAAGGCAGAATGCACCAAGCCGAAAAGCGACCGATCGCCAGCGCATAGTACTCCAGGCCGGCGCTGCCAGTCGGCGTCGCTTGCGCATTCATGGCGGCGCCGCGGCGGCCCGCCCGATACCCCGCGTCGTGGGCAAAACCCTTCGTCCGAGAAATCGTCTTCTGCTCGCCCACGCCGCCTGAAGTTCCGCCAAAGGCCCCAGGCCGAATGGTCCATCGCCGGTCGTATTGGCATGGAGCGTAACCCCGCGCAGGCGGCACGCTGGACGATACGCCCGTCACGCGACGCTCCCCCCAGCACAAAAGTTTAGTTTGGTCGGTGGGCTGAAGGCCACACTTTTGCGGGACGCAATTTAAGGCGTTCGACTTGCGTTGTGGGTCAGACTTCGGTCATTAGGTGATATCGGCCGACTGTCCGGTTTACCCGAAAGCGAACAGTGGCACGCGATTCTATGAGTACGCGCCCGGTCGCATCGACGATCAACTCCGCGGCAGGCTTTTCGGGGCCACGCTCTTACCGCGGGCGAAAGCAAACAACAGCCAGCGGACCAAAGCCGCGCCGCAGACCAGCGCAGCAACGTCATTCGTCAGGCTGGGCGCGGCAAGCGTGAACAAGGCAAGTGCGGCCAGGCCGAGATTGACGGCAAAGACGTACGCGACGACCTGGCTCACGCTAAATCCGCGGTCGGTGGCGCGCTGATAAAAATGCGAGCGGTGCGCCTGCCAGACTGGCTCGCCGTTCACGAGTCGGCGGATCAGCGTGATGGTGGCGTCGGCCAGATAATACAAAGGCAGCAGGATCGCGGCGGCGAGCCCGTGATGACCGGCGAGCTGCACCAGCAGCCAGCCGAGCAGAAGCCCGAGCGGAAGGCTGCCGACATCGCCAAGGAAAAGCTTGGCGACCGGCCGGTTGAAATAGGCAAAGCCGACCATGGCGCCGCACAGCGCGAAGCTCGTGATCGTTTCCGCCGGCGGCAACAGGCCGAGCGCGCCGATAACCGCCAGCGCCGCGGTTATCGGCACGACTTCGGCCACGGTCATCCAGTCGAGGCCGTCCATGAAATTCACTAGGTTGACGAACCACAATCCGCCGACGACCAGCGCCAAGCGCTCGATCCACCACGGCAGTAACGGAGCAATGCGCAGCTCTCCGGGCAAGGTGAAGATCACCAGAGCCACAGCGAGCGCCTGCAATAACAGTCGCGGCGCGACGCCGATCGAGCGGATATCATCGGCGGCGCCGACCGCGGCGATCAAAACCGCGGCGGCGAAGACCGGCAACAGTGGCCACCCGTCCGCAGCGGCTGGCGGGAACAAATAGAGAGCGGCGCAGGCCGTGACGACGGTCGCGGCGATGACGGCCATGCCGCCGCCCTGCGGGGTCGGTTCGCGGTGTGACGAGCGGGCATTCGGCTTGGCCAGCGCAATGCGCTGCAGCCAGGGCTTGAGCGTGATGATGATGGCGACGCTCACGACCGCGGCGACGGCGAATGTCGCGGCTCCAGCTTCGGCGCACGTGCTTGCGGCGTCATAACTCATCAGCCACCGCCTGCTGGCTCAGATTTTCCGTGCCCACACCGCAACGACGAGCCCGAGGTCGTCCAGGAATGTTTGCCGATAGACGCCGGATTTGAGAAAGCCGATCTGGCGGCCGATGAAGCCGCGTTTGCGCAACTCGCAAAATAAATCAAACAGGGCCCGATTCTCGGGCGTCATATGCGGCCGAAACGGCTCCAATGCGGCGACATGCATCTCGCTCCAGCGCTGGAAGCGGCCGCGGGATAGCATGTAGAGCCGGTGGATGCGGTTGCGCAGTCCGGCATTGGTGCCAATGACGTTCTCACCGTGCATGCGGTAGCGGACCTGCGGGATTTGATCGTAATGGACTTCGCCACCCGCGCCGGTGGTCAAGAGGTAAGTCCACCAGTCGTGCGACGGCACCTTGGCCGTGCTGCCGACGGCGATCAACAGCGCCCGTGCCGCTTCATTGAAGACGATGGTGTTACCGCTGGCGATGCTTTGCACCAAGGCGTTGCGAAAACTCGGGGTGCGCCGGTAGGCGCGCGAGTAGCCGCATTCGTGTCCGTCCTCGTCGATGAGCACGGTGCGCGAGCAATACATCGCCGGCACGTGTCGCGGGCACGTATCGAGCCATGCCGCCGCGCGGGCGAGTTTCTGCGGCTCCCAGACATCGTCCTGGTCGCAATAGGCGAAATAATCGCATGCGATCGAGGTATCGCACGCGAGGCTGAGGAAATTTCGCACGAATCCCTGCTGCGGTCCGCTCCGGATGGCGACCGAGGCAACGCCGAGCCGGTCTTTATATTGCGCCACGATCGCCAGTGTCTCGTCGCTTGAGCCGTCGTCCGAGACGAACAGCCGCCAATTGGTGAACGTCTGATTGGCCAAAGACGAAAGCTGAGCGGGAAGAAACCGCGCGCCGTTGAATGTACACAATAATATGGCGACACTGGACATAGGGCGCGCGGGACTTGTTGATTTCGTTCTCGAATTTCGCCACCCCTAGCACGCATGGGGCGCCATAAACAATCCGGCGTCCACGGAACCGGCCCTCAATCCGGGCAGCAACTGGAGGGCTATTCGTCACCGCGCGCGGCGATCGATATTCGCCGGCGCGGCGGTCGGCACAATCCCTGCCAACGTTCGGCGGTATTCGCGATCGAACAATGACTGGGCGTTGCGTGCGACCGTGTCGCATGCATGTCCAAGAAGCGTATCAAAGTGAAGTGACGGAGCACAATCTCCGTGCTTCGTCACCCGGCTAGGATCGCACGGCAGGCGGCGGGCGGGACGAAATTTCTTGGTACCACGGAGCATGTAAACTCCTATCGTCGCGCCGGTGAAGATTAGACTACAGTTTTGCAACGGCGACGATTTCGATTTGTCTCACGGCAGACGCGTCACATTCGCTTTGACGGATCAGGTGCTGCGCAAAAAACGCAAAGACCCCTCGGCGAAGTTTTACACATTCGTAATTCGGATATCGCCGTTACACATCTCTGTTGCGCAGTTGTTGCAAGTTCCGTCCATCGCATTCGTGTCGCCGCCTTGCTGCGAGGCGCGCGGCAAGGTGCGTACCTTCGCGACGTCAATTTTCACACCCGTCAGGAGAGGGCTAATGAGACATCCAGTCGTTTTCGGCTGCATGGTCGCGGCGTTTACCGTCGCGGCAGCCGGAATAGGGGCACTTGCAAAAGACGACGGTCCGGCGACCAAGACGCCGATCAAGCATGTGGTCGTCATCTACCAGGAGAACACCTCGTTCGACCATTATTTCGGCACCTATCCGGAAGCCTTGAACCCGTCCGGCGAGACCCAATTCAAGGCCGCCCCCGGCACCCCCAAGCCGAGCAATCTGCTGCATCCTAAGGACCTGGTCGATCAGAATCCGAACTTCCTGCTGTCGCTGCCGTTCCGCCTCGGCCCGGCCAATGCCTTCACCTGCTCCGAGGATCATGGCTACAGCGACGAGCAGAGCGCTGCCGACGGCGGCGCCATGGACATGTTCCAGGACACGAGCCACACCGGCTTCGGCTGCCAGCTTGCGACCCAAGGCCCGTTCAACATCGCAAACGCAACTGACAGCGGCTTCCCCGGCAAGTTCAACGCCGCCCCGACCGTGATGGCCTATTTCGACGGCAATACCGTCACCGCGCTCTGGAACTATGCGCAGAACTTCGCCATGAGCGACAATTCGTTCGGCTCGGTGTATGGGCCGTCGACCAATGGCGCGATCAACCTAGTCTCCGGCCAGACCCACGGCGCCATCGTCGAGACAGAGTTGAGTTCGCGCAGTCCTACGCCGGTCCTGGTGACGACGCCGGGCACGGTCGTCGTCGACAACGCGGCAACCGGCGAGGGCACTCTGATCGGCGATATCGACCCGTTCTTCGACGATTGCTCGCCGGGTACAACGGCGAAGTTTCTCGGCAAGAATATCGGCGACCTCTTGAACGCCAAGAACGTCACCTGGGGCTGGTTCGCGGGCGGCTTTGCGCCGACTGTCACCGCAGCTGAGAATGGCGGAATTGCCGTCTGCGGCGCCTCGCATGCCGGCCATCCCGGTGTCGCGCAGCCGAACGCGGAATTCGACGGTCCGGATGCCGCTCTGCACAATCCGGTAACGGACTATGTGCAGCACCACATACCGTTCCAATACTATCAGTCGACGTCGAACCCGCACCATCTGCCGTTCGGCAAGGTCGAGAACATCGGCAAGACCGACCAGGCCAACCATCAGTATGATCTCAACGACCTGTCCACGGCGATCGATGCCGGCGTTCTGCCGGCGGTCACCTTTGTGAAAATGGCGGCGTACGAAGATGGCCATCCCGGCAATTCCGATCCGCTGTCGGAGCAGACCGGGATCGTTACCCTGGTCAACGCGCTGATGCAGTCTCCGTTTTGGGACTTTACCGCCATCATCATCAGCTGGGACGACTTGGACGGCTGGTACGATCATCAGTTCGGGCCGACCGTGAATTCGATCGTCGACGAAGTTCGATTTCCTCAACGGCAACAGCCAATGCGGCATGACCCCGCCGGCGGTGACGGCCTTCCAGGGCCGTTGCGGCCACGGTCCTCGTCTGCCGTATCTGGTGATCTCGCCGTGGGCGAAGGTCAACTTCATCGACCACACGCTGACCGACCAATCCTCCACCGTCCGCTTCATCGAGGAGAATTGGGACCTGGGCTTCATCGATGGACCGACCGCGCCGCCGGCCGGCCAGGCGTCGTTCGATCGGACCGCAGGTTCGATCATGAACATGTTCGACTTCGAACATAAGAGCGCGCGAAAGCTGATCCTCGATCCGAACGACGGCACCGTCGTCAAGCACTAGTTGGAAGCGCGGATAAATTTCTAAAACGCGGGCGGGGGAGGGCGAGCAGTCGCTCTCCCCGGTTTTTTTATCCAAAGACCCAATTGGTCGGTCTATCGCCATTCATTATTTTTGCCGGTTCGTCGTACCAAACTGTGATCGCGATCGCGATCGCTCGTCGAGCGGTCGTTCTGCCGGCAACAGCATCCCAGCCCTGCTCTCTGAGCGCCTTGAATGCGACGTTGGTTTTGCGGACCTCGACATTCGATTTAGCCAGCCAATCGTTGACCTCCTGATCGACTGCCGCTCTGAGTGTACCGGTAAAGGTCTTGACCTTCATGAATTGTCTCAAAAAACAGTCTCGGGCCCCCCGGTGCTAAGGTTTGCGCGCAATGACAAGCATCGGGCGACTGCAAAATGAAGCGTACCACAAATCGCGCGGCCCGGTGCTAAGGCCAGCGTCGAAGAGATGCACGGCCCGCCGGTCGCTGCCATACGATTTTGCGCGTCAATGCGCCGGGTTGCCCGCGACTTGCAGAATTTGCATTTGCCGCAGAGCATCATAGTGAGCGTCGTGGATCTTAGGATTGAACAGCGACCACGGCTCCGCGGCCCGTAACGATGCGCCCACCCCGACCGCGGTCACGTAGCGGTAGTTGTGAAGCTCGGCGGTCGCTTCGTCGAAATTGCCGGCGGCGGCCGCGAGCTCGATGCGGCTGAGGTTGAGCACCATATCCTTGAGCACCGCTCGCGCGCGCCGCCGCTCAGTCTGACCGCCGGCGATGGTCGGATCCCTGTGGTCGGGGAATTGCTCGGTCAACTCGCGCAGTTCGTTGTCGACGGTATCCACGGTCAGCGCGATGACGTCGATGTCATGCGCCGGAATGGCGGTGTCCAGAACGCTGACGAAATCGCTGATCTCCTGGAGTTGAACGCCGATCCGGTTGATGACGTAGGGCCGCTCGCCATCGCCGACGGCATTCAAATAGGCGACCAGATCGCGCTGATCCTGCGGCGAGAGGCCGAGATCGAACACGCGGTTGAAATGGGCGACGACCTGATCGTAGCTGTCGAAGCGTCCATCGTGGAAATAGGGCGTGTTGAAATTGGCATTGAGCAGCGGCGGGGTTTTGAACAAGCCCCCCGAGCCGACATCGTGCTGACGATGATCGACAAAGGCTGCGGACGGCGGATGGCAGCCGGCGCAGCTGAGACCAGGCTGGTGTGGGAACGGTCGCTCGAACAGCGCCTGGCCGCGGAGCTCCGCTTCGTCGGTTGTCTGCATCCGACCGGCGGGCCCAAGATGCCGATTGTGGAGAAAGTCGATGTCCTGGATATAGGCGACGATGGCATCGAGCATGACCGGTGACGGCTCGGGTCCGGCGAACTCGCCGACGATGACATTGTGGATGAAGTCGCGCAGCGACGCGAAACGTCCGTCATTGCCGTAAGGCGCTAGGTAACGCGCACCGCGCAGGCTCGGAATTCGCACCGGATCGAGAAAGCCGTTGTCGGCCTTGGGATTGAACAGCGGGCCCGAGGTATCGAACGTACCCGGATGCTTCGACAGGCCGGGCATGAAGAATTTCGGATTTGCGGTCCCATTGACGTGGCAGGAATTGCAGCTGATCCCGGCCTGGCGCGCCACGCCGCCGAAAATGGCCGGCGAGTTGAAGGCGATGTCACCGAGCTTGACCAGATAGGAGCGGATGCCTTCGACGGCTTCGGTCCGGAATTGCTCGCGCGGCACGTTGAGCGCATCTTGGTTGAGCTCGGTGCCCGGCGGCAGGATGGTCTGGTCGCCGTATAGCGGGAAGGATGCGGCATGGCGGGCGGACAGGGCCGGCAGCGACAACAGCGCTGCCACGCAGGCCGCCCAGCGGACGCGGCTGCGGCGCCGCCTCGTCATTTGGCGGTTCCTTCGAGCGTCGGCGTGGCGAGGCCAAGCTTCGGCCCGGCGGCCTGCAAGGCGACGACCAGCCCTTCGCTCGCCTTGAGCAATTTGTCCGGATCGATGCTCCGCAAGTCGCGGACCTCGAGCAGCGCCTTGAGCCCGCTGATATGCTCTCCGACGCGCTCCGCCAGCTTCGCGTCGCTTGCTTGCAGCAATGACGCGAACAAGGTGCGGTAGGCCAGCTCGATGCCGTCGGCGTTGTTGCGCATGTCGTCGAGCGACGTGCCGCTCAATCGCGACTTGCCGCCGTCAACCTTGCTGTCGCCGATCTCGTAAGCGAGCCGGGTAACGCCGTTCAGGAGGCCTTGGGGCGTCAGTTGCATGGTGCGAATTCGCTCGTCGGCGTCAGTCAAATGCACGATCAGCTTGTCCATCTCGTCGCCAACGTTGCCGGAATTGGCGCCGAACAGCTTGACTTCCATGCCGTGAAAGCCGGTCACCGCGTCCGGCCAGGCGTCGATCGCGTCGTCAAGGTCGGGAATGAATTCGCTGGTGAAGACCTCCGAGCGCTCCCAGCCGATCCGGGCATCGATCCAGGCTTTCTTGGCACCGGGGATATCGTTGGCTTTGATGCGATCGCGCAGCGTCTGTGCGCCCGCCAAAGCCCGGTCCATGTCCGCAATCATGAGGCCCCGGTAGCGTTCGGTTGCCTCGTCGAACGAAGCCGCATGAATTTTTGGCGCCGCGGTGGTCGCCAACGCCGCGACCACAATGCAAGGCAGCGCCAGCCGAGCAAACCCGTGAACATGGCTATTCGGAAGAGGATTCAACCCTTGGCTCCTTCGACCCGCAATGTCGGGGATCGACGTGGTTGCTTGACGGCGAGGCAAACCACGCGAGTATCGCCGGTTCGTAAACCTTTCTCGTCAGCTCGATGACGATTGAATAACAGTCCCGGCTGAGGATCGGCGGTGCGGTCTTGATTTCGCAGAAGGGCGAGGACGCCTCGGCGACAAGAAGCTGCTACACCTCCGATCGCTTCCAGGATTAAGGCGGACATGCAGATCAAGGCCCGCGATGTCTTCGCGCCGCTTACCGCGGCGATACTACTTGCGCAGTGTGGCGACGCGGCTAAGGCGCAGAACGGCGTTTTATACGCCGCAGGAACAAGAACTCGCCCGCCGGCCCGGCACCATCATCCGCAAGGAGCCAATGCGCGGCGCGCCCAACGGCGCCGCCGCTTACCGCATCCTCTATCGCTCGACGGGGCTGCATGACGAGCCGATCGCGGTTTCCGGGGTCGTCGTTATTCCCGCTGGGCCCGTGCCCGAGGCCGGGCGGCCGATCGTGGCCTGGGCGCATCCGACCACCGGTGTCGTGCCGCACTGTGCGCCATCGCTGGCCCACTTTGTGTTTCAGCAAATGCAGGGGTTGCGGGAGATGGTCAATCGGGGCTATGTGGTCACGGCAACGGATTATCCGGGGCTCGGCACCGCGGGCCCGCATCCCTATCTCGTCGGCGTCAGCGAAGCCCGCGCCGTTCTGGATTCGGTGCGCGCCGCGCGGGAACTGCACGGCGCCGACGGCGGCCGGCGCTATGCGGTGTGGGGGCATTCGCAAGGCGGGCAGGCCTCGCTGTACAGCGGGATTTTGGCCAAGAGCTACGCGCCGGATCTCGAGCTCGCCGGCATCGCCGCGGCGGCGCCCGCGACCGAGCTTGCCGTCCTCATGGCCGACGATCTTGACAGTGATGGCGGCCGAAATCTCACGGCCATGACGCTGCGGTCCTGGGAGCGCGTGTTCGACGCGCCGATGCAGCGCGTGGTGGAGGGGGCCGCCATCCCGGTGGTGAACCAATTGGCCGAGGAATGCATCGAGTTGCCGTTTGACCTGGTTGAGCGCCAGCGCACCGCTAGCTCGCTGAAGAAGACATTCTTGTCGGTGCCCAATCCGCTGGATCTGGAGCCATGGCGGTCGCTGGCCGCCGGCAACACACCCGGCGTGCTGCCAAGCGACATTGCGGTTTTTCTCTCTCAGGGCGAGGACGATAAGCTTGTCCGGCCCAACGTCACCACGGACTACATGCGCCAGCTATGCGACGCCGGCAGCAGCGTGCAGTTGGTCATGGTGCCTGGGGTCGGCCACGGCTTCATCGCCCGCGACAGCGCGAGCCGTGCGGTCGAGTGGATGAACGATCGCTTCGCTGACGCGCGCGCGCCCAGCGATTGCAAACCGCGGTGATGCGTCGCGCCGCCCAAACGGACATTCACGCTTCGGCGAGACGACGGTGTGGCTTGGCAAACATCAATGCGGCGCGGGCAACAGCTTGGGCGCGGCCGGCAAATCGGCGCCGCTCGGCCGCGGCGTGGTGAAACGGTCCCACACCCATTCGTGGCCGTAATAGACGAATGGGCCGAGGATAAAGCCGGAGGACGACAGAATCACAGCCTGGGTCACATCGCGGACGACGACGTAGTTGGTCGCGAAGTCCATCAGCGTGGCAAGCGTCCGGAAGGTGATGGTCTTGGCGAGCGCTCGGCTGATCTTGATGCTTCGCCAACCGCCCTGCCGTATCGCTTCATCTGCACGCTGGCGGGTGAAAGACGCCAGGCCGACGGCGCTTTCCTCAGGCCCAAAATAATTCCACGCCGCCTCGTGGCCCAGATAGAACAGCGGCCCGGCGATCATGTTGAAGGTCGATAGCCCCGCCGCGGTACCGAGTTCACCGATCACCACGTAGTTCACGCTGAAGTCGAGGCTTGTGACGATGATCCGGAAGGTGATGGTCTTGGCGATCGCCTGGCCGAACGCGAATTTGGGCAGGACCGATTGCGGAGCCCCGACATCGTTCCGCTCTGGCCGCGCAGCCGCGGGCTTGCTCCGCCGAGCAGCGGTTGAGTTCGTCAGCGGCCGTAGACGCCGGCGCAGCGTGGGCAGGACCCTTGGAGCCAGCACGGCCGCACCGCCGATCACAACACCCGGAATCAGCGCCGCCTCGAACAGGGCCGCACCGGCAACCACCACGAGCCCCACCGTCAGGATTCGATTCATCGCAATTTTCCTTAACGCCGCTCCGCGAAGGCGGCGCGACCGACAGACTGGCCGATAAAGATGACGGCTGTGAGATCGAACCATCGTATGTGCGGTTTTCCTTGCCAGTAGCTGGGCCTCGGCGCCGTCGCTTTGGGGGCATCGGCCGGACTTGGGCGCTCGGCCGGCTAGCGTCGGCCGGGCGGTTGCGGCCGCATAATCGGGGTGTTAACCGTCAACCGGCACGGAACAAACAGGCGTCGAAAGATCGCCAAACTGCGCGTTCGGCCGCTTGGCGAAGGCCGATTCGCAGCACAGGACCTCGATGAGCAAACGGTTTCTGGTGACGGGCGGGGCGGGGTTCATCGGCTCTGCCTTCGTGCGCCACGTGCTCGCCACCACCGATCATCACGTTCAGGTCGTCGACAAGCTGACCTATGCGGGCAATCTCGATTCGCTCACGCCGGTCAAGGATCATCCCCGCTTCAGGTTTGTTCGCGCCGATATCGCCGACGCGGCGAAGATGCGGGCTGTGCTGGCCGATTTCCAGCCGGATGTAATTTTACATTTGGCCGCGGAAAGCCATGTCGATCGTTCGATCGACGGCCCGACCGAATTCGTGCAGACCAACATCGTCGGCACGTTCGTGCTGCTGCAGCAGGCGCTCGGTTACTGGCGCGCGCTGCCGAAGGCCAAAGCTGAGCGCTTCCGCTTTCATCATGTCTCGACCGACGAGGTATTCGGTTCGCTCGACGTCGACGGCTTGTTCAACGAAGACTCGGCGTATCGGCCTAATTCGCCTTACTCCGCCTCGAAGGCGGCCTCCGACCATCTGGTGCGCGCTTGGCATCACACCTATGGTCTGCCGGTCGTCATCTCCAATTGCTCGAACAATTTCGGGCCTTGTCATTTTCCCGAAAAGCTCATTCCGCTCACCATCCTCAACGCACTCGAAGGCAAGCCGCTGCCGGTTTATGGCAAAGGCGAGAATGTCCGCGACTGGCTTTATGTCGAGGATCACGCCCGGGCGCTGCTGTTGATCGCCGAGCGCGGACGCATCGGCCACGGCTACAATGTCGGCGCCGATTGCCAGCGTTCCAACATCGCCGTGGTGCGCGCGATCTGCGCTTTGATGGACGAGCTCGTGCCCGATGCCATCGGCCCGCGCGAGCGGTTGATAGCCTTCGTCGCCGATCGGCCCGGACATGATCTGCGCTATGCCATGGATGCGCGGAAAATCCGCCAGGAGCTTGGCTGGGCGCCGCAGGAAACATTCGACGGCGGATTGCGCAAGACCGTCACCTGGTATCTGACCAATCGCTCGTGGTGGGAACGCATCCGCGCCAACGTCTACAGCGGCGAGCGGCTCGGGGCCGGTGTGTGATGGCCAAAGCGACGAAGGGCATCATTCTTGCCGGCGGTGCGGGCACGCGGCTCTACCCGGTGACGCTGGTGTTTTCCAAGCAGCTGTTGCCGGTCTATGACAAGCCGATGATCTATTATCCGTTGTCGACGTTGATGCTGGCCGGCATCCGCGACATTCTGATCATCACTACGCCCAACGACCAGCCGCTGTTTCGTGCGCTATTGCGCGATGGTTCTCAGTTCGGACTGTCGCTCTCCTACGCGGTGCAAGAGCGACCGCGGGGGCTCGCCGACGCCTTTCTCGTCGGCCGCGATTTCATCGGCGCCGATAACGTCGCGCTGATCCTCGGCGACAATATTTTCTACGGCCATGGCCTGCCCGAACTCATGGCCAAAGCGACGGCGCGACGGCACGGCGCCACCATCTTCTGCTATGTCGTGTCGGATCCGCAGCGCTATGGCGTGCTCGAGATGGATGCCGGCGGAAAAGTTCTGTCGATCGAGGAGAAACCGAAGCAGCCGAAATCCAATTACGCGGTGACCGGCCTCTATTTCTACGACCCGCAGGTGGTCGAGATCGCGGCAAAGATCCGGCCGTCGGCGCGCGGCGAATTGGAAATCACCGACGTCAACCGCGCCTATCTTGAACGCGGCGCGCTGCATGTCGAGCTGATGGGCCGCGGCTATGCCTGGCTCGACACCGGCACCCATGCATCGCTGATCGAGGCGGCGCACTTTGTGCAGATCATCGAGCAGCGCCAAGGGCTCCGCATCGCGTGCCCCGAGGAGATCGCCTTCCGCTCCGGCTTCATCTCGGCGGATCAACTCCTGGCTGCTGCTAACGCCTACGAGAAATCCGGTTACGGAAAATATCTACGGACGATTTATGACGTGGAGCGAAAACGATAGCGGTGTCTTGGTCGACGGGCGTTCCCCGCTATCTGAGACCCTGCCACTATTTTTGGGTGCTTCTCAACTCAATCGAGCCCAGCATTTCCGGGTGTAGCGGTCGTTGGTATTCGGAGCGCAAGCTCTTAATCAGAAAGAAATCGCCGAATAGCGCGCCCCATCGAGTGTAAATCCAAAGACGCCAGGCCGATGATGGTTTGCGGATTTTTAATTGATAGAGTTTGACGGCCGATCAGTCGCCACCAGGGCCATGTTTGTGGACCACGTTTGATTAGGTCTCGTTCAGCCCGGCTAAAATGCTCCAGGCTTCCAGAAAGACGAATTTTCACGATGCCCCCGCGATGCGGCCAAGCTAATGCGCCTCGGCACTCAAAAAAGGCTTTCATGCCAAATTTCCCCGACGGCGAGAGTCGGTGCTCCACTAAGAAAAGTTCGTTCGGTTTCACGATGAGAAGACTTCCTTCGGTAACGATCAGCTGCTCAACCGGGACGCCCCAAGCAACGAAAAACTCGCCATGAACGGTTCCCCCGGTAACGTCGATATCGTCGCCGTTAGCTGCGCATTGCATCGTCAATAGTACTTGCCAATGACGAAGGCAGACATGCAGTCGATGAAAATCGAGGAACTTTTGCCGTCCTGCGGACGTCAGCGCGGCCCCTCTTCTGCCGCCGGGCCACCGCATCTCGGGAGCAGCTGGAGCCAACGGTGCGCCAACGTGCAAGCGCCGGCAATCGGTGTAGCGCCTCAAATGAGCGTTGAGTAGATCTCTAATTGGACTGCGGTCGAGTACTCTCTTTCTTGTTCATCTGATGCGTAACGACTTATATTCAAACAAAAATCAGCCTGATTTCCACAGGTCACTTGTCAATACCTGCCTTTAGGCTTTTGTTCGTAATGTCCTTTTCAGCTACAAAACTACTTTTTTCGAGACCGGGAGTTGTTCGATGGCTAAGAAGGCAAGGAAACGCCGGGCGTGGACTGCGGAGCAGGTCCGCACTTTAAAAACAATGGCGCGCCAGAAGAAGCGCGCATCGCGTATCGCCGAGAGGCTAAAACGTACAGAGAGCGCAACCCGGCAAAAAGCATTTAGCATAGGTCTGTCGCTCGACTCGCGGGCTTGAGTTCTGAGAAGCTTCGTTTGGGGGAACGCAGCCCAAGTCTCGGACCATTGTCGGATATCCACCGGACGCGTTTCCTTCGATGCAGGCGCTTAGTTGAGCCCCCCGTTTTGCGAACGATCTGGAGTTTGTCGCGCGCGGGTGCGCCGATCGTCGGTATTAGACCGGGCCGGCGCAGACGATTTACGATCGCGGGATTGCAACAGCGTCGGCTGTGATGACTGCCGGTTTTGTGGCGGATAATAGGATCGGCCGTCGCGACGGCCCCAATCCCACGTACCCCAGCGTTGCTCAGCAAACGGCTCAGCATTGCGACGCTCCCAACCCCAGGCATCCCAGCGTTGCTGTGGCGCCGGCTGTGCATCGCGACGACTCCAACCCCAAGCACCCCAACCTTGCTCAGCCGCCGGCCCGCGATTGTCCCAACCCCGATCCCTCCAGCCGTCTTGCTCAGCCTCGGGCTCAGCCTGGCCGGGCGGATAGGGCTCCTCGTGTGAAACGAGCTGATATTGCGTCTCGTTGACCTTGCCGTCGGCCTCGATCCGGAAATGCTCGACAAACGCTTGGCCGCCGCCATCGAGCCGGGTTCCGCTGTAGCAATCGATCGGCAGATCGACGAGATGCCGCTTCGCCTCCGGCGACGGCCCATTGAGCAGCGCCTTGGGCCCAATCCCTTCCGCCCAAACGGTCTGCAGGATCGGCTCGAAGATCGGCAGCGCGACGCGCGCTCCGGTGGCATTGGTGCCGAGCGAGCGGCGCTTGCCGTCGCCATTGTCGTAGCCGACCCACACGGCAATCGTCACATCGTTGGTGAAACCAATGAACCAGCCGTCGACCGCATCCTCGGTGGTCCCGGTCTTGCCGGCGACATACGGCGAGAGTGCACCGATCGCCCGGGCTGTGCCGCGCGCCACTACACCCTGCAACATGGTCTTGAAGCTGATAGAAGGACGTACGGTCGGCGGCCCCGACGAAGGGCAGCGGCGCATCCGGATACTTGAAGACCGTTTTTCCGTCTTGTTCGATGGAATCGATAGCATGCGGGTGCGGCAGCGCACCCTCATTGGCGACCGCGGCGTAGAACCCCGCAAGATCGATCATGCGCACCGGCTGGGCGCCGAGCACAAACGGATAATAACGGATGCAATCGTTGTAGATCTTCGCCGCCACGGCTGTGGCGCAGACTTCGTCGAGACTTTTCTGTGGGTCGACGCTGATGCCGCCGTCGAGCAAGTGAGCAGTCACGACATTGACCGAATTCTCCAGCCCGCGCCGCATAGTGAATAGCCCACCGGAGCCGCCGTCGGCATTGCGCGGCGACCAGAAATATTCCTCGCGCATCGCCCCGCTCGGCTCGCGGGAAATGATGCCGCCGCCCGAGCCGACCGGCGCAAGCGTAATGGGATCGTCGGACACCAGTGTGTTGGGCTGCAATCCGGCCTGCAGCGCCGTCAAATAAGTGAGCGGCTTCATCGCCGAGCCGGGCTGGCGCTGGGTCTGCGAGGTGCGGTTGAGCTGGCTCAAGCCATACGAAAAGCTGCCGGCCATCGCCAGGATGCGGCCGGTCCTGTTCTCCAGCACCAAGGCTGCGCCTTGCACCGTCGGCCGGATGCGCAATTCCGCGCGACCACCAACGACGACGGGAGCCGCAGCGACCGCGCCGGGCGTACCGGGAGCGCCTCTCGGCTTGGCAACGGCTTTGACGTCAATCACACGGACATAGACGACGTCGTCGAGACCCAGATTGCGCTTAGCCTGCCAGTTGGCCGCGTTCAGGGGCAATATGCGCCCATCCCGCAGCCCGACCCGGAGCGCGCCGTCGCCGCGTTTGCCGCCCCGGTCGAGGATGACCGCCGGCTCCCAATGCACGTCGGACAGCGGTAGGCGCAGCTCCCGCAACGCCTGTTGCCAAGCCGGCAGCGCACCCGGCGTACCGGCCGCGATGCTCTGTTTGCTCAGCAGAAGCTTTTGTATGGCATCGCCGATATTGGCTTCCGGACCGCGGAACTGCGCGCGGCCGGAACTGGCCTCATAGCGCGCCAGCCCCTCCTGCAATGCCGCTTCGGCCTCACGTTGCAACGTCGCGTTGATTGTCGAGTGCACCGTGTAGGGCTCGGCAGTCAGGCTTGCGACACCGTCCGATTTTGCCTCGCGGCCGAGAAAATCGATGAAATGCAGACCACTGTCGCGGCGCCGCTGCTCGAAGACGACGAGCTTCGGCGGTACTGCCAGCGCGTGGTCTTTGTCCTCGGCGGAGATGACGCCGTCCTCCTGCATGCGGCCGAGCACATAAGCGAGGCGTTCCCTGGCGCGCTCGGGATGCCGGTCGGGATTGAAGAAGCTGGGTCCCTTGAGCAGCCCAGCGAGCATGGCGCCTTCCACCAGCGTCAGGTTCTTCGCTGACTTGCCGAAATAGCTACGGGCGGCCATCTCGACGCCCCAGGAGCCGCGGCCCAGGTACGCGGAATTGAGATAAAGCTCCAGAATTTCCGGCTTGCTGAGCGTGCTCTCGACCCGCGAGGCGACGATCATCTCGCGGATCTTGCGCTCGTAAGTCACGTCGTCGCCGACCAAGAGGTTCTTCACAACCTGCTGCGTGATAGTCGAACCGCCCTGCGGCCGGCCGGGGTTGGCGAAATTGCCGATGAAGGCGCGGATGATGCCACGCTCATCGACGCCGTGATGCTGGAAGAAACGCCGGTCTTCGGCAGCGACGAATGCCTTCTGGACCAGATCGGGAATGGTTGAGAGGGGGACCCAAACCCGGCGATTGCGCGGTTCGAACACATTGGCGAAATTGCCGCCCTTGCCGTCGAGCACCACGCTCATGCTCGGGAGCTTGCGGCCTTTGAGCCGCGTCGGGTCGGGCAGATCGCCGGCCGCGTTGTTGAAGAACTCGATCACCTGCCCAAGATCGACCACCGGATTGGCGACGCTCTCCTTCTTGCAGAACTGATGGTAGGCGGTATTAAGGTCGGCGAAATTGATCCCATGAAAGGCTTTGATGTCGGTGCCGACCGCCTTCGGGTCGTTCAATGCCGTGGAGATCAAGTCGTCAAGGTTGATCGAACTCGATGTCGAACGCCTGGCGCATATGGGCGCAGCCGTCGCGCAGGATCTGCACCACTTGGACGCGATCCTGCACCGGGTCGAAATGGGTCTTCACCGCCTGCGGCTGCGTCGTTACTTCGCTTAACGCCAGCGCAGTCGCGAAAATTTTGACAAGAATCATGTCCATGGCGAACGCGAAAACACTTCGTTCGAGAAACACCAACTGCTTCACAAATCTGATCGACGCCGAAACTCAGTGGCTGTTGCCGCCGGAATGTGCCGATGCGACAGAAGGAAGCTGAGTTTAGCTATCTGATCCTTACAAAAAGACTTTTTTGCGAGTTTTTTGTGCCGCCCGAAATTGCGTTATACGGCAGCAATACGCCGGCCGGCATCCGGCGTGCTAACTGCTTGCCCGGCGGAGAGCCCACGGGATCGGCGTCCATGCGGTGCGTTTGCAACTGCTGCACGATCTGATTCACGCCGAAACCCAGCGACGGTTGCCACGCCGAATTTGAACGTGACGATGCGACGCGCGCCTTCCCGGTTTGAATTTTTTACATTGCGGAATGGTATCATGGCGGCGTCGGACCCACATCCGACAGATCGACGAAAGCCTCTTGCGACGTGCGACCGGACCATACATCAGGGCCAAAAAGAGAAGTTTTCCTCAGTGCGCATTTAGTGTCCGGCCAATCCGGAAGCCGAGGTCATTGCGCCTGTTGTCGGTTGTACCCCGGAGGCGCCTTGTGCAACGGGAGGTTGTCTGGAGAGGAGGTAGACTAAGCTCGGCAGAACGAGCCACCACACAAGAGCGATTAATTGCAAGGTGTGGCTTTTATGCACTAGGCGGCCACGAATTGATTTCGTTACGCGGGCCGTCGCTCTTCCCTCGGCGGCCGCTGTCGCGAATTGTCACGATCCTGAATCTCCACACTCACTCACATGCCGGGTAGTAGCATGGCGCGCCAGTCGTCACGCTTGCTTTATTCGGGCGCGCTTGACCCATTGCGGGGCTTACGGTTTCTGCCCGACAACGGACGCAACGACTCCGCGCAATGCGGACTCGATCGTATGTGGCGCATAACCGAGCTCGCGCCGTGATTTTTCACTCGAAAGCGATTTGGACCGCATCGCAATCCGTACCCCTTCGACTGTCGCAGCCGGGGCACGGTGCGTCACATGATTCGCGACGAATTCCATCGCAAGTGCGGTCGTTTGGGCGATCATGGCGGGAACTGGAACGGGCACAGCCTTACGACCACTGATCGCCCTTAACCTGCTAAGCAGCCTGCTCAGCGGGATAGCTTCACCACTAAGTATGTAACGATGCCCGCACTGCCCATGCCTCATCGCCAGAACTAGACCCGCCGCGACATCGCGCACGTCAACGAGGTTGAGTATGAAATCAAAGTAGATTTGAACCCGCCAATTCAAAAAATGCTGAAGCATTAAAGTTGGTGGCGTAAGTTTTCCATGATGGGGACCGATCGGCATTGTCGGACTGGCAATCACCACAGGGAATCCGGAAGCCGCCGCTTGCGAAGCTCGCAGTTCCGCGAACAATTTCGAGCGTGTGTAGGCCCCCGGCATCTCGTCGGGCGTGGGGCATACCGGTTCGACGGCGAAAGATGTCGGCGAGGAAGTACCGAACAGAATCGCCTCGGTCGAGCAGTGGAGAAACCGCGAGACGCCGCGCTTGCGGGCAGCGTCTAGCATGATTTCCGTGCCCCGACAATTCACGGCCTGAAAGTCATCCTTGCGCGTTATCCACATGCCTGGCAGCGCCGCAAGGTGGTAAACCTCCGCGACGTCATCGAGCGCTTCGCGGACCCGTTCCGGGTCGAGCACCGATCCCGGGACATATTGCGCCCCCGTTGCGGCGCATGGCGGAGGACGAAGGTCGAGAATGCGCACGCGATGGCCTTGCGCGAGAAGTGCAGCCACTAAGTGCTGCCCGATAAAACCGCTGCCACCCGTAACGAGCGTTTGTGTCACGCGGTTTGGTCCACATCCGCGCCACTCTCAACCGGGTGGGGCGGGCAGCCAAGGAGCGTCCGTTTGGACGATTTTTGCAAAACCGCCGCAAGATCGGGACGGAAGCCAAGGGCGATGAAAAGCTTAGCGAAAATGTACATCGGGCTGATCAGCATGTGAACCGGAATGTCGAGCAGTGTTGGCTGCTTGCGTTCGAAAACCTGGTGTCCGAGGATTTGCAAAGCCCAGCCGATAACAAAGAGCCCAAGCTCGGTGCAAGCTGATGCCTGTTATTTATTCACCGTGAGATCGAACGTTGAGAAGAGCTTGTTGCGACTGAAGAGCTTGCCTTTCCTCGCCCAGACGTCTTTCGATAAAATCCCGTTCCATATCCGTTAGGTGGCTCTTTAACAGCTTCTCGTACCGTTCAATGTTCCGTTCACAAACGAATTTGAATTTTGACAACACCCTCACCATCGCACCGCTCCATGTTGCAGCGCTTTTACGCCAGCCTAAAATTAGCAGTTTCTGGTTGGGAAGCTTCAATTAGACGTTGGGAAAACGCCCCTATACAAAGGTTTATTCAAGGAAATGTCACATCGTCAGAGGCTCCAATTCGTAGGCTCGTTCGCTTGGATTCTCCCGCATTTTATTCCAGTGAGACATTGATCACTCCCTAGACTTAGGCCCTACGATCGCGACCTCGCCGGGGCTGCTCGCTGTTGCTGTGACTCGCACGCGCATCATGTGACGGTTGCTGCGGTATTGGGTCAGAGCGGGCCGCCTCTTGCGACAAATGTCCGAAACCCTAGAGCCTTGGTGCAGTTGGGCCGGCCCCTGAAGATCATCACTGGTCTGGAACTTACGACCGACCACTTCCAGTATGCTAGATTGACCTATGTCATACGCGCACATGATCCGGCCCGCTCGATCGCGCTTCAGCAGAATGCCGTCCAGGGGCGGGCAGCAATCCTTCACGACATCACCGACGTTTTTCCGCAACAAACTTCCGGCCGCGCAATGAGGCCTGATGGTCGTATGCACCCTTATTCGAGCGTTTCGGCAGCTTGACCTTCGGCCGCGATATCTTCTTGTAGGAAATGGCGTCGAGCAGCGTCGAGATGCAATTCAGTCGGGCGCGCTTCTTATCGTCCGACCGCACGATACGCCACGGCGCATAGCCGAGTCGGTGGCTTTGAGCATCATATCGCGAGCCCGCGAATAATCGTACCGGCGCCGGTACGATTCCAGATCCATCGGGCCGAGCTTCCATTGCCGCAGCGGGTCGTTGATGCGCGCGAGAAAGCGCTTCTCCTGCTCCTGCTTGCCGACCTGCAGCCAGAATTTGATGAGAATGATGCCAGCGCGCCGAGAAAAGAGCTTTCCGACCATGGTAATGCGCCTGCCGACGGCGGTGCGCGCGACAATGCCGGCGGCGAAAGCGATGAGGACCAGCACCACGGCCGACAGGACAGTTGCGGCACCAACGCCGGCTGCGGCGCCCAATTGATCGAGGCGAAGGCTGTGTGAAATGGGCTCAGCAATTCGTTTTACTAGTCGCAATGCGTACGACAGAATGAACAAGACAAGGGCCATGGGCAAAAGGAACGACGCTCCGCCAATGATGGTCGTTTTCAAAAACTCTTTCAGAGTCTCGTTCCACCTGAACACGATCATCGAAGCCGACACGGGGATACGCGTGACGAACCCACCTCAGCTAGGAGGGTAGGCGTTTTACAGGACGGCTGAAAGCTGAATTTCAAGAAGCGATCTGGCAAACGCTTTGTCCCGATGCAACCGATCGGCCATTAGTTTGTCAAGCTTATCAAGCTTTGGGCCGCGTTCCCCACGACCAAATGGACTGAGGCCCGCGCGCCATTCGAATTTCGCCGTCGCGCGTGATTCAATGTTGACCGTCGGGATGCAACATGGGACTTTTTCAGGTCGTTGACTTGGGTATCTTCATCGATCTGAAAGATGGCAGATCAAGTCGGATGGATACGGTGGTTGCCAGGGTTACTCACCTTACGTCAGTATCAGATAACCTGGCTGCCCCACGACATCGTTGCCGGATTTGTTCTGGCGACCATGTTAGTGCCCGTCGGCATCGCCTACGCAGTGGCATCGGGCGTGCCGGGCATATGCGGGCTTTACGCTACGATCGCGCCACTTCTAGCGTATGCGCTGTTGGGCCCGAGCCGGATTTTAGTGCTGGGACCCGACTCATCGCTGGCTGCTGTCATTCTGGGCGTAGTCTTTCCTTTGTCTGGCGGAGAACCCATTCGCGCCGTGGCGCTGGCCGGAATGATGGCATTGGTGTCGGGGATCGTCTGCATTCTTGCCGGCGTCGCGCGGCTTGGCTTTGTAACCGAGCTTCTTTCCAAGCCGATCCGCTACGGTTACATGAATGGAATCGCGCTGACGGTACTAATCAGCCAACTGCCCAAATTTTTCGGCTTCTCGATTGAGGGTGACGGCCCTTTGCGAGAACTGTGGGCCATCGCCAAACTGCTTCTCGGCGGCAAAGCGAACTGGACGGCGTTCGCGATAGGCGCAGCTACGTTGGCGGTGATCCTGCTGCTCAAGAACAGCACACGTTTTCCTGGCATACTCGTTGCGGTAGTTGGCGCGACGGCGATCGTGGATTTGCTGGACTTGGCCGCACGTGCGAATGTGTCTGTGTTGGGTCCCCTTCCGCAAGGTCTACCTGCGTTCGCGATTCCTCGCATCGCCTATACCGATATCGTCCCGGTCCTGATCGGAGGCTGTGCCGTCGCCTTGATGTCGTTTGCCGACACGAGCGTCCTCTCGCGCACCTACGCGGTGCGTTTGGGCACCAAAGTCGATCCCAATCAGGAGATGGTGGGACTTGGAGTGGCTAATCTGGCGGCCGGGTTCTTTCACGGCTTTCCGATTAGCAGCAGCTCCTCACGCACGCCCGTGGCGGAGGCTGCAGGCGCTCGAACGCAGTTGACCGGTGTTGTCGGTGCAGTGGCTGTCGCGCTCATGCTCTTAGTTGCACCGAATCTGCTCCAGCATTTGCCTTCTGCAGCGTTGGCGGCGGTCGTCATCGCCTCGGCAATCGGCTTGATCGAGATCTCCGACCTGGTTCGAATTTTTCGCATCCAGCGTTGGGAGTTTTGGCTGTCGATCGTCTGTTTCATCGGCGTGGCTGTATTTGGGGCCATCCCCGGCATTGGATTAGCGATCGTGATCGCGGTTATTGAGTTCTTGTGGGATGGTTGGCGTCCGCATTCTGCGGTGCTTGGGCGCGCTGAAGGCGTCAGGGGCTACCATGACATCACCCGCTATCCCGATGCACGGCAGATACCTGGCTTGGTTCTCTTTCGATGGGACGCGCCGTTATTTTTCGCCAATGCCGAGTTCTTCAGGGAGCGTGTTTTGGACGCGGTGGCGAAGGCGCCGGTGCCGGCACGCTGGCTGGTCGTTACGGCGGAGCCGGTCACCAGCGTGGACGTCACTGCCGCCGATACGCTTGCGGATTTGGATAAAGCTTTGCACGGGACCGGTATCGAGTTGTGCTTCGCCGAGCTCAAAGATCCCGTGAAAGACAAGCTCAAGCGATTCGGACTTGTCGCGCGGATCGGCGAAAGCAGGTTCTTTCCGACCATTGGTGCAGCCGTGAGTAGCTATCTCAAGAGTCACAACGTGCATTGGGTCGACGGGGAAGACCGGGGCCCGTGAACAACGCACCGACGCCGACAGCTGTCAAAGCGCTCCGAGATACGGACTGAATGCCTAGGTAACGTTCACCCAACAATTGCGCGTCTCCGTGCAGGACGATCTTGTTCTTCGGCTAAAGTCGCAAGCGGCTGTCATTGTTCGATTATGACGAAGTTGCTGCCGTTTTTCCGGCGGTCATGGGTGTGCCATCGGGCTCTCGGTATGGAGCGGCAAAGTCACCAACAGGGGGCTTCCACCCACTGCTTTCACCGATGGGTTGTGCGCAGGCCATCCGATCGCTAACGTTGATCTGATAATTCACTCCGACCAATGTCTTTGGCGGCCCCTTGCCATGGCTAGCAACCCTCAATCTCGGTTTCGAGCGAGAAACTGAGGAATGTTCGGATCAGCACGATTGCATCTAGCAGACCAACACTCTCGAACGTAAGCGGAGCAGTGATAGTCGAGATAATATCCGCACCAACGAGCGACTCAAGCCCAAGTAAGATGGAGCGGTAATGAGGATAAGCAGATTGCCAGTCGCCCGTGCGTTTACCGTCACGGATAAATGTCAACGTTGCAAGGGCAATGCCTCCAAAGATGATTGCGACGCCGTAAGTTCCAGCGTCCTGGCGAGTTGATCAACGAGGGCATGGGCCTGCTCGGTCGACATGATTATCTCTCGAAATGCTAGGTATCAGAAATATTTACGTCGGAATACCCGCGAGTACCCGCTTACTCTCCAAATTCCGACTGACTATTCTTGCGTGCGCCACCCCAAACACCGCCTTGGTGCGCGCGCTGATTGCCTCGCACTCGTGCTCGGCCGCGGCGGCAAGAAGCCGTCTTGGTTTGCCACGTCTCTAAACGCGACGCAGCCGGACGCCGATTACGATCTCCAATATAAGTGATGGATATCGCTTGTTTTGATGCGAGGCCCCGCCATTGCCTTGAAAAAAGCCATTTCAGGCGACTGAAATTGCGTAGACAGCTCGCTGGATTGAGGGATGGGGGTGAGCGAGATGGCGCGGGCGCATTCGGGGGTCCTGTACAGCCTTCGATATGACCTATTCGGGCTGGCCGCCATGGCGGCTATGACCGTCAGCAGCAATCCTGCCAACGCACGACATCATTCGGGCGGCATCGCACATTCCGCCCATGTCGACACCCATTCGCCGCCGACTTCCTGGATCGTGGTCGATGGCAACACCGGAGCGGTGCTGCACACGTCGAACCCCGACGCGTCGCGCCACCCAGCGTCCCTGACCAAAATCATGACGCTCTACTTGCTATTCGAACGCCTACAAGAGCGAACAATCAAGCTCGACACGCTACTCAGGGTTTCCGAGCACGCCGCCAAACAGGCGCCATCGAAACTTGGGCTAAGCCCCGGGCAGACCATCGCGGTCGAAGATGCGATCAAGGCTGTGATCACGAAGTCGGCGAACGACGTCGCTGTAACAATTGCGGAAAATCTAGGCGGCGATGAGATTAAATTCGCCAAGCTCATGACCGAAAAGGCTCGTGCTCTGGGCATGAGCCACACCAACTATGTGAACGCCTCGGGCCTTCCGGACGACGACCAAAACAGCACCGCGCGAGACCAGGCGCTGCTTGGGCGCGCGATCCAGGAGCGGTTTCCGCACTACTACAAATATTTCTCGACGAAGGAGTTTGTCTATCGTGGTATGGCGATGCGCAACCACAACCACTTGCTTGGCGTTGTCGGCGGGGTCGACGGCATCAAAACCGGGTACACGCGTGCTTCCGGCTTCAATCTCGTCACCTCCGTTCACCGCGATGGGCGTTACATCGTTGCCGTCGTCCTCGGCGGCCATTCGGCTTCCGAGCGCGATACCCAAATGCGCGAACTGATCAATGCGCACATCAAGGAAGCCTCGCTGAGGCACAGCGCGCCGGTCATCGTCGAGAGGGCCGAGAAACAGCATGGCGCGAAGGCCGCCGCACTTGCCAACGCGCCGCATACGGACGCGACCCCTGCGGCAGGCGTAGATATGGAAGCGAACGGCAACGCGACAGTCGGTTCCAACGATCCGATCCAGCCGCTCCTGGTGAAGACGATTACCTATCGGACGGTGACCCTGCAAACCAAAGCACTTGGACCCGTGCCCACGGTCATCCCGGTTCCGACCGTGCCACAGGGCCCGGCGTCGGTTGCAGCCGAAGCGTCACCGCATGCCGGAGATTAGGACGTGGACTCATTAACACGTAGCCACAGCCGTATTGAAGCGAGCTGAACGAAGGCCAGGTAGTTGGCCGCAAGTTTGTCGTAGCGCGTCGCGACCCGCCGACAGTGTTTGATCCTATTGAAGAACCGTTCGACCAAGTTGCAAGCGCGGTAGAGGTACGGGCTGAAGCAGATGGGCTCGTTGCGATTGCATCTCGGTGGAATGTTCGCCCAAACGCCCCTTTTGGAAGCGAGCGCCCTAATCCAATCGGCGTCATAGCCACGGTCCGCGAGCAGAATTGTTCCGGTCTTCAGACGAGATAGAAGTCTGCCTGCAAGCCCGATTGTCGTTCGCTTCACCGGCAGTCAGCGCGAGCCGTACCGGAAGCCCATTGGTATCGACGACCGCATGTATCTTGCTGGTCAACACACCTCTTGACCGGCCCAGGGAGAGCACCGTGCTGATGTACACGAACGATGGAGGTGTCGATCATTTGCACGCCCGCATCGTGAGCGAGCGACAGGCAATTCATGATGCGGTCCCGGACGCCCGCTCTGCGCCAGCGAACGAAGCGATTGTGGCAAGTCGTGTAAGGGCCAAAGTTGTCAGGCAGATCACGCCATGGCGCACCTGACCGCAAGACCCAAAAGATGCCGTTGAGCGCCCGCCGGTCATTCACACGCGGCACGCCGCGCGGTTTGTTCGGTAGGAACGGCTTGATGACGGTCCATTCATAGTCGGTGAGTTCGTAGCGCATGATTCGAGGCCCCGGTTCGGGAGCTTGAATCACGCGCTGGTCGATACCATCAACCCGCAAAACGCTTATTGCGTCGGCCGCTAATGCACAATTTTACTTCCGCTTTTGGGTGGATTGTGTTGCAAAAGTCGAAAGTGGTAGGTCTTCGAATTTTTCGCGAAAACACGAAACGGGAAGCAATCGCCGATTCGTATAACCTCAATCGCGTTACGAAGTCGCCTGTGAGTTTAACGTGAGGCGATGAGGTCCCTCACATCTTTACACGAAAGTCGCGCCTGTAGCCCGCAGAATTTTTGATCATCAGTGCAAAACGACTTTTGCAACACAATCGGGTGCACAGCAGACATGGCAGGACCTGCCGCTTGTCTCGACCCGGTCGAAAATCACCCGAAGCAGACCTCAGGACCATGGCAGCAATCGAGAGCAATCGGATGTCGACCGTGCCACTCATCCCGCCGGTCGGATTCTCGGAAAACGTAACATTTCGCACTCACCGTCAGGCCAGACTTGTTCAATCACAATCAGTAGAGATTTCGTGCAGGCTGCTCCAATAGAGTCGACTTCTGCTACCACCACCGACATGGCGGATTTATGAGTACACGTCCTTAGCACGCGGGGCGGGCCCAGTATCTCAACGCCCGGGGCATTGCGAGGACCACCTAAGCACACGCACCGACACAGACCTACATCAGCACGCCGCGCGCACACGCCGAGAGCCAGCGGACGCGGCTCCGCGCTGTGTGCGAGATTGATGGGGCGGGAGGGTTTATCGAGGGGTGTGTCGATGTCCGCTAGTTCTAGCCGACATCCATTCTTGTCGATAAATCAACTCTAAGCTGATCGCACAGCCGGCATCTACAGAACCGGACGATATTCATCCGACCCATTTTGGTTTAAAATGTCCTTATGAAAATCAGGCTCGGGGGTTTTCCCCGCCGGCAAATGCGGGTCGTGCGGGGTCTAACGTGTGGTGTGCTGCTAATACTTGCCGCCTGCGTAGGCGGGACGACCAGCGCCGGCATTTATACGATGCCGTGGGACCAACAGCGAGGGCCTAGTCCCGTCTTCGCCCGTCAGGTCGTCGCCTACCCGACGCACGAGCGGCCGGGAACGATCATCATCGATCCGGCCAGTCATTTTCTCTACTTCATCCACGATGCCGGACAGGCCATTCGCTATGGCGTGGGCGTCGGCAGGGAAGGCTTTGTCTGGTCCGGGCGTGCGACAGTCCACAGCAAGCGAAAATGGCCCGACTGGTACCCGCCTGCGGAAATGTTGGTTCGCAAGCCGGAGCTCAGACAGTACATGGTGCAAATGCCGGGAGGTCTTGGAATGAAAGGCGGTCCCGAAAACCCACTTGGCGCCCGCGCCCTGTACCTTTATTCCGGCAACAAGGACACGCTATACCGCATCCACGGCACCAATGAACCCTGGACCATTGGCACCAACGTCTCGTCCGGCTGTATCCGCCTGACGAACGAGGACATCGTCGATCTCTACAACCGCACGCCAATCGGCGCGAAAGTCATCGTGTTCGGGACCGGCAACCCGGTCGCCGCTGGGCAATAGGGCGCCGCTGTGACGCGGCGTGAGCGGCCGATTTCGCTGCGATGCACTGCATGTATCTGCGCCGAGGCCCGTTATACTGAATTTTTGATGTTCACCCGGGACGAAGCCCATGAGACGGCGGGAATTCATTACCCTCATCGGAAGTGCGGCGGCACTGCCGTTGTTTCGGCTGCCTATCGCGAGCGCGCAGGAACCCGGACACATCAACTCACCATCATGACCGGCGCGGCCCGTGCGGTACACGAATGGTCGCGTATCGACTATTCCGCGAGGGGCGAAGAATGCCACCTCGCGTTATGAACATCGACAGTTAGCGCTTCCTCACGCGACGGCCCCTTCGTGCAAAGGGCGGCTGATCGCCTGCACTGTGCTTGGGCTGACACCAAATTCCTTGGCAATCTTCCGTACCGCCTTTGGTCCGGGTCGGCTCATTCAGAGCGGCTCGGACGCGTGCTTCAAGTTCGGGGGCGAGGCCGTCGAGATCGAAAGCACGAGAACTATCGAGATCGATCAGTTCGTGCCCCGAAACGAGATCGATGACCGCTACATCAACTCTCCTTACTACATCGCCCCTGATGGACAGGTCGGTCCAGATGATGGGGGTGTTTGCAGAGTTTGAGCGTTCGATCATTCAAGAACGAGTCCGCGCTGGCCTATGGTCCCAGACTACGTTCAGAAAACCCATTCGGCCCAGCAGCTTGACCGCTCTCAGCAAGATGTCACCGGGATTGGTACATGAGCTCGCGCAGCTGGGTCTGTTGGACAAGCGAGACGACCGCTTCGGTTTTCGCGACCTGGCGAGCGCCCGGCAGATCGCCAAACTGCTCAATGACGGTTTTCAGCGTCCCGACATAGGGCGTCGAACTGGGCCCGCTGATCGCGCCCCTTGGCACCACCGGTCTTTCGGTTGATCCGGTTGAAGCTCACTTTTTCACTCAGCGACGATGCCGGATAGAGAGCGATCGGGCAGGAACCCAGTGACAGCCGAAGGTAACCCTTCCAATTCGCACGCGGGGCCATTCGATACTCCTACATAGGGGCCCAGCCAAAACTATAACGAAAGAATTTAGCAAATGCTTTAGCCCCGGAGACCCGCAAGAATGCCGCGTAATGCGGTTTCGAGGGACCCTGACCACCCCGCACAGCCAGAACTTAACCGGGCTGCCGGTGCGAGACAGTGTGCCGGTGAGTGTTCCAGTTTAGAGGCCGTGTTCGTTTTAGCTGCTGTCGGCTAGTCGGGAAGCGGCGATGCACGCAAACGCACAGGCGAGTCAGATTTCGCGATTGCGAGGCTTCCCGCAAAAAAGAACCCCAGCTGGCAGTGTCGATGCAGCTGGGGTTCCGGGGCCGATACGCGGACCTTAGGACCGCCTGACATCATTGGCGCCAATCATGTTGCCAACGGATTAACGGGCGCTGGTCGAAGCCGCTACCCGAGCATTTTCTGAATTGCCGATGCTGCATGCGGTTTGCCCCGCCAGTCACATGGCCCCGCGCTGCGAGTTCGGCGGCGATCTTGCCATAGGAGAGACCTCCGGCGTGTAGCTGTTTAGCGAGCGTTACGGTTTCGGGCATTGCCGCGGCATGCGACTTCCGGCCGCCCAGCTTGCCCAAGTGCCTCGCGTAACTTCTTCACGAGCCGCGCCTTCTCGTATTCGCCGGGTTTCGGTTTCATTTCCTTTCTCGTCCATTGATAACGCGGCCCGTTCGCAGCCGATGGCGCGCCGCGCCGCTGACGCCGAGTTCGGCGGCTTCGCTCGCGATGTCGCGGTACAAGTCCGGCGGCACGCGCATCGACAGCAGATGTGGCGTCCGCCGCAGTTCGTACTCGCTGTCGGTCATCTCGCGCCTCGCAAATCAGCCATGTGTCGCTTCTCAAGATCGATTTTTTGAATGTCAAGACGTTTTGTGCGAATGTAGACTTCTGCGAATGCAGACCGGGTCACGAGCCATTGCCTTATCTGCTGACGCCGTCGGAGCATCGAGTGCAGGCCGCGGATTTGAGGAAGGCAAATCCGCGAAGCCGCGCGGCCGAACTGCATGAGTTGGCGGCCAGGTTGAAAGAGCGGGCGAAAGGCGGAAGTGTCGTTTGGCTGCCAATAGCGCCGAGCATCGTGCCGCTGCGCGATGATCTTGGCTGCCGATAAAACGTGGCGCACAATGCGTCAGCCCAAGCATTGTGCCGGATGACGCATGAAATACCACACGAAAACGCAGCGCGAACTTCGAGCGCACGAACGGCGCGCGCGATTAATCGCTGAACTGCACCGACAGGCGACAGCCAACGATTTGTCGGCTCAGGACAAGGCAATCAGGGCAGATATCACCAAGCGCCAAGAGACCGTATTTTGGATGAGTATCGCTGGCGCCTTCATCGTGGCGCTAGGCTCCATCCTCGCCCTTTTGGCAATGATGTAATTGGTGGATACCCCGCACTGACTCAGCCGTGGCCGTGGATTCGTTTCTTCATCAGCGCGCGCGGCTGCGGGCGATTGTGGGCCGCGACGATCGAGAATCCGCTTGATGGTCATAGCCGGCATGTCAACGCCGAATTCCGCGGCGATCGCGGTTGCGATTTCGCGATAGGTCTTCTGTTCAGCGCGCAGGGCTTGCATACGCGCTAGCGCCGCTTGCTCATTGGCGTTTGGCACCGAACGGCCGCTTGCCGCCGCCGTAGACGCCTTGAGGCCCAGTGCCGCTATGAGTTCCCGTCGATTGACACAATGACAGTGTGTCGCGTTGCGTTTTTATGCCGACGTTAAGTTCTACCCGTCGTTTCAGATAGCAAGTATCTACCAAAGTGTAGTCGAGGGAACCGGGCATCTAGCCTAAACTCAATCAGCCGACAAAGTGCCAGTTGGGCGAAATGCATCGCGCGAAAAACTTCCAACCCGAATGGGGATATGTCGCAGGCGCGAACAGTTTCAAGCGCAGCATACAAATCGTCTTTGTAGCGACGGCCATTGGCGCGACGGCGGGTGGGGGAGTGGTTTTATCGCTCGTTGATTTCCCGACTGGCCAAGCGTCGGTGGCCGCGCACACAACGGCGGCATCCGCCGCCCAGGCGGCCATCAGCGCGCCTGCGCAGCCGAAGCCAAAAACGATCGTCGAGAGTGAGATACCTTTGCAGGTCAGCGGCCATCCGGAAGCTGCCGCAAGCGAATTAAGTGCGAACCCAAAGAATCCGGAGCCAGCCGATATTGCACCGTCGACCGAGGTCGGCCGTGTTGGTGCGCCAGAAAATGTTGCGACTGCGCCGTCGGGCGGAACCGCGCCGGTGGAGAACAACGCAGCCAAGAAGCAGCGCGTTGCAACGCGTTATCCTCCGCGCGACCGACTATTCGGGTTCGTCCAGGGCGGCCGTTATGATGGACGTTGGCGCGGTTTTTATCAGAACGGTCGTAACCCCTATCACGCCTGGTGGTGATATTGGTGACCAGGTATCGGCGGGCGCTTGGAAAGCGCGCACGCCTTAGGAAATCGCCTCGCTGATGAAATTGTACTGCGGTCTCCAGCCGGACGCTTTGGTTGCGTTCGAAACGAAGCGAACATTGACCCATCAGTCACCGCCCGCCTACTGGACGATGACCTGCGTTCCGACGCTTACACGTTGGTAGAGGTCTTGGATGTCTTCGTTGAACATCCGGATACAGCCGTAAGAAACAAAATGCCCGATTGAACTTGGCTGATTGGTGCCGTGGATCGCGTATTCGCCGCCTGAAAGGGTCATCGCGGCAACGCCCATCGGATTGTGCGGCGAACCGCCCGGAATTATCGGCGGCAAATTCGGCTTATCGCGCCGCACTTCTGACGGAGGCACCCAGGACGGACTGGTGTATTTCCCGGTAATGTAGGCGCTTCCCGCCCATTGTTTGCCGCTTCGGCCGACACCCACCGGGTATCGTATTGCGCGTCCCGCTCCGGTTACATAATAGAGCGCCCGTTCCTTTGTTCGGACAACGATGGTGCCGGGTTTGAACAACTCCTTTGTCAACACCGCCTCGCCGTTTGCATAAGCAGTGTTGAGGGTTGCTGTCGCGGTTGCAACAGCGGTCAAGAATAGGAGTAGCAACAAGCGCTGTTTCATAGCTCCCCCAAATCGACGAAAATGCCCGTCGGAATTTAGGTGCCGGCGGGCTTTGGAGAAAGAAGGAACCGGAGATTGAGTGAACCTTCAGCCATGTTCTTGCTTAAATTTGTTCAATTGCAAGCAATGAGGCATTCGGAAACATGAGGCCCGCTCATCGCGGTAATCGGGCTTTTTATTTCTGCACGAACGTTATGGCGTGCCGGCGGCCCGCTAATTCGTTCTCCGCTAATGAGGAACCCACCCATCTAGTCGCCGATGAGAAAAACGAATCCACGGCCACGGCTAGGGTGGGGCACGTGTGCCGCACTCAGAAACAAAGCCTTTAACGCGGCCTCGGTGCTTTCGCTCTGCTCGGCTGGTGCAGGAGCGGAAAGGCTCAGGCTGTCGCAGCCTGAGCAAAATAGAGCATCAAGGGTGGAACATCGAAGGGCCGCCCCGAGCGGCCTTTATATTTATGCAATTGCGAAGAATGGGTTCAGCGTGCGCTCACCCAATACCGGGCGATCCATCAGTTAGTGGGCGTGTCATTACCATCATGTTGGCTGAAGAGTACTAGATGCGGTAATGGGCCGTGCTCGGAGCGAGCATTGATGTGGCTGTCCCCCGATAGATGATGAAACGGGGTCACGACGTTGAGTCGGCCCCAAGCATCTGGGAGCGGAGGACAGCCATGGAACATTATGCCGGAATCGACGTGTCATTGGAACTGTCGAGCGTTTGCGTTGTGGACACGCAGGGGAGGATTGTGAAGGAGACGAAGGTCGCGAGCGAGCTCGAAGCTCTGGTCGATTTCTTTGGATCGCTGGAGTTTGTCGTGAAGCGGATCGGACTTGAGGCAGGGCCATTGTCGCAGTGGCTGCATGCGGGGTTGAAGCGAGCAGGATTCGAAACCGTTCTGCTGGAAACGCGGCATGTGAAGGCGGCATTGTCAGCGATGACGGTGAAGACGGATCGCAAGGATGCGCGCGGGCTTGCTCAGTTGATCCGGATGGGCTGGTTCCGCCCAGTACACGCCAAATCGATGGGATCGCAGGAGGTACGGGCGCTGCTGGTTGCGCGCAAGCAGCTTCTTGGGCGACTTATCGACGTGGAGTTGAGCATCCGAGGGATCCTGCGCGGCTTTGGCCTGAAGGTCGGTCCGGTGACGCGCAAGGGATTTGAGGCGCGGATTCAGGAGTTGGTCACCGGCCAGGCCACATTGGAGCGCATCGCCGAAGCGATGCTGTCAGCGCGGGCGGCTTTGAAGGCGGAATACGAAAAGCTGCACAAGGCTGTGCTCGCCATCGTTCGTGAAGATTCGATCTGCCGGAGGCTAATGACGGTGCCGAGCGTTGGTCCGCTGGTGGCAATAACCTACAAATCGGCGATGGATGATCCCAATCGCATCGCGAAGTCAAAGGCGGCAGGAGCGCTGTTCGGACTCACGCCGAAGAAGTACCAGTCAGGCGAAAAGGATGTCACTGGCGGGATCACGCGGACTGGCGATGAGATGGTGCGCACGGCGCTCTATGAAGCGGCCAATGTTCTGTTATCGCGTATAACGCGGTTCTCGAAACTCAAACGATGGGGAATGGACGTAGCCAAGCGACGAGGCGCGAAGCGCGCGAAGGTCGCCCTCGCGCGAAAGATCGCAGTGATCCTGCATCGCATGTGGGTCGACGGCACAGTTTACCGGTGGACTGGCGCGGAGCAGATCGCGGGACAGGCCTGATCAAGGAGAAACACGAGACGCAAGTGGGCCGAACACAAGCCCACTGCCCGAAGTCCCGTCGCCGGGACGGTGGATCCGGTGAAGCCGTTACACGCCCAGTGGCCGTCATCTGACGAACCACGCGTATCTAGATAGGCTCACCGCTCCCTCTAACAGCATAGTGTGGCGGCCTCAGCGCCGACCACGGACAGAAGCGTGAGCTCGGCGGCGTGACGATCACGGGGGCTTGACCTCATCGGGCCCATTACAGAAGGGCGTGTACTCATAAACGCGCCGCAAGGAGCGCGTCCCAAATTCGGCGATCTATGCAATTGACCCTGTCAGCCCTGAGGACGACAATTCGTCGCTACCACGTGGGACGCAACGGATGCCTGATTTTATATTGCCCGAGACGCGCTACGCGCTGAGCGGTGACGTCAACATCGCATACCAAGTGATGGGTGCTGGACCCGTGGATGTCATTATGGCCCCGGGCGTGGTGTCGCACGTCGAATTCTTGCATGAGATGCCCGGATGCACCGCATTTTTGCGCCGTCTTTCCGCATTCACCCGTGTCGTCACTTTTGATAAGAGAGGCCAGGGATTGTCCGATCGAATTTCCGACGCGCCCTCGCTCGAACAGCGCATGGATGACGTTCGCGCCGTCATGGATGCGGTCGGTTCGCAGCGCGCTGTCATCATGGGATTTTCCGAAGGATGCGCGATGAGCGCATTATTCGCGGCAACATATCCGGAACGGGTATCGCAGCTGATCCTCTTTGGCGGCTTCGCAGTGGCAGCGATGTTGTCGAACGACATGGAGGAAAGAATTGCGCAGCGCGTGAAGCTTTGGGGCACGGGTGCCATGATCAAAACAGCCTTGCCGAGCCTGGCCACGGACCCGGACGCGATCGCTCAGTTCGCAAAGTTCGAGCGCTTGTCAGCCAGTCCTGGCGCGATCAAGGCAATCACGCTATTGAACGCGCAAATTGACGTCAGGTCGATACTTCCGTTGGTGCAAATTCCGACCCTCGCCCTTCATCGCCGAGGGGATTTACAAGTTCCCATCGAGCTTGGTCGCGATCTGGCGGCGCAAATGCCGCGGGCTAAATTCATCGAATACCCGGGTATAGATCACGTGTTCTTCTTTGGTGACACGGAGACGCTGCTTGGAGATATCGAGGAGTTTGTCACCGGACATCGCGACAGATCGTCAACCGATCTTGAGCGCGTCCTGGCGACGGTCCTGACGACAAGGTCGGTTTCAAGACGCCGCCGGGGTCGCACATCCGGCGAATGAACCCTCGCGACGCGCTCAAAGACAGCGGCACGAGCGTCCGGATCCGCCGCATGATCCGCCGGGGAACGAGCTACGGGCCGGAACTCCCCGCAGGCGTTCTCGATGACGATGGCGCCGATCGCGGGCTGATGTTTGTTTTCCTCGGAGCGGATCTCAAGCGGCAGTTCGAGTTCGTGCAAGCGACTTGGCTCAACGACGGCGAGTTTATCGGAGCGGGCATCCAGACCGACCCAATCACGGGCGCGAAGGCGGGAGCGGGCGAGTTGAGCATTCCGCACCGTCCCGTGCGCAGACGCTTGCAGGGCTTGCCGCAATTCGTCACCACTCGAGGGGGCGACTATTTCTTCATGCCGGGGATCAAGGCACTACGATGGCTCGCTGAGCTAGAAACCTAGGCCAATAGCTGAGGCACCAGAAGGCGCTCGCGTGGGACAAAACGGCCAGATTTGAAAGAAGATGTCTCGTCTTGAGATTGAAGCTTTCTCACCTAAAGTGCGCGCGATGGAGGTGGCGCTGCATTGGTGTTGCGCGGGACCTCACACCCTGCGGTGCGGTACGCGCACGACAGAGCGCCCAACGACTCCAACAAACAAAAGGACATCGCGTTGCGGCGATGCCCTCTTTGTCCCTTGCAAATTAAAGTTCGCCGTGCACGGCAAATTTAGCTCACTAGTTGCCGTTTCCGGGCGAGCGCCAACACGGCTTGATTTTCAGTTTCGATGCGTTCGTCTTTAGTAGTAGTGGGCGCAGACGCCGCCATTCCATCGCGCACAGCGGCGCGCGTGGCGGATGGTGGTTCTGGCCACACAGGCACCGTTGACCATGACCATACCCGCCCCGCAACCCATACGGGCTTGCGTGATCATGCTGTCTGGTTGCGGCACTGGCGCGGGCGGCATTGCTTGCGCAGCGGAAGCGAGAGCCAACCCGAACACAACAATAGCTACCGTTTTGATCATTGTTTCCTCCCGGAGGTTCAGAATAGCCTTTTGTGTGGTCTGCTAGGATCGCCGCTGGCCGGCGTCGCTCAAGATCGTGAGTTCGCTCGCTACCGGCACAACAGCAAAGCCGTGACGGTCAGCGGAGACCCTGCCAGGCGGGTCCTACACCTTAGCATCTGCTGGTCCAGATGAACCCATAGTGAACGTCGGCCATGCGGGCATCTTTTCGGGACGAACCTGCTGCGCGCCGATAGGCCACAGCGACCCAGCCGGAGTAGCTGGTGCGTTTTGGCGGGCGGCCCCTGCGGGGGGGCCCTGGGCGGGCGGCCTAAAGGTGTACAAAACGAGCACGAAATAGCGTTAGTTTGCACGCGGGCTCGGCGCTCCCTTGCTGGTGGTCTCTGACGAGGCGCCGGGCATCATCCGCGTGGATTTTCTCGCGCATCTTCTCGCGCTCCTTGCGCTCCCCGTCGAGCAACGTTAAAGCCGCCGCGGCGGCCGCAGCCTCCTAGATGCTATCCCGATGACGAAGGAGAAAATGATCGCAGCCTAGTCACATCGGACACCAACCCGACCGCTCAACCAGGCACCAACTGTCAGATCGAGTTTCGGCTAATACACATTAATTAGCCGGTCGCGCATTAATACCCTTGCGTTTCTGCGAAATCGAAAAATTGGGCTTGCAGTGCTTCGCAGACGTTATGCACGGCCGGCAACGCTCTGGCCAACCAGGCTTTGAGTAGCACTATTGGTGGACTGCGGCGTTGATCATTTGTGCAAGCGCGATGCCGACACACGCATATCCTTGGGCGGAGTTATGGAGCCCGTCCCATGAAACCAGGCCTGTCACACCCGCATCAATCGCCCGCTTCATCAGAGCAAATCGTGGAAAGTGGCCTACTCTCTGTTGATCCGCGACATCCGCGATTATCTTTTCCATCTGAATATATCGGCTGTTGGCGAGCACCCACGGGGAATACTGGAGGTCCAGCAGCACAACGTCCGTTTTAGCCGCCTTGATCCGCTTTACGGATTCGCTGAGCATCTCCTCTGCATTATCTGCTATGCCGCGCCAAACTACATCGTTTGTTCCAATCTGCCAAACCAGCAAATCCGGCTTGTAGCTCAGAACGTCCCTTTCAATTCTGGCAATGTTTTCACCCAGATCCTCCAGTATGCGGCCACTGTTGATCACCTCGATCCGTGCGGAGGGATACAATCGCGACAGCTCCCGCTTCATTACGTCTGGAAAGGCTGTCCCGGCGCCGAAAGCTCCGAAACCTGTTGTAGACGATGATCCTAGCGCTACAATTGTTAGCGTCCCACCGGCACGAAGCTTTGCCTTTGTGGACACAAGAGGAGCTCCGAGCGACAATCCGTTCTTGAATCCAAGGCAAGCGGCGGCGGGGCTCAAGGGGCCGCCTTGGTCTTGCGCCTCAGTCGCGGTGCTGAAAATACCTATTAGCGGCGCCAGCAGGAGCAGACACGGCAGATGGAGGATTTTGGACGTCGAGCTTGACCCCAGCGGCAACCTCAATCGACGCGACCCTTTGATGAGCAGCCGTGCTACACGACGCCGGTGTCTCCGGGACTGCCAAGAAAGCCGGCGGGATCTGCGCCCCCACAACCGCCGGTGGATCAAACCCTTACGTCAGTGCAGCGCGCTCGCCTCCAGCTTCCCCTCTTCCTGGCTAGAAGACGACGCAGCAGGTGCGGGAACGCCAGCGAGACGAAAGCTAGCTGTGCGGCATTAGCCCTTGGTAACGACAGGAGCCGGAGGCGCCTTTCCTTTGCCTTTGCCGATCGGGGCTTTCCCCTTGCCGTAATATTGAGCCACGGTTAAGCCCATCGGGGTCTTCACCACCTGGCTAGAGTCCATCACGACCAAAGCCAAAAGCATCGAACAAGACAGCGCGAGAAACTTCTTCATATCCATCTCCCCTAGATAGCACCTGTAGGCGGAGATACCGGATTAGGGGGCTTTTCGACTAGTGCAGAAAAGACACATCCCACAACATTCATGGTCGATCGGCGTGAACCCACCCTGCTCGCGAAAGGGGCAATGAGGCTAAGTCATTGATTTTTTGCGGAGTGCGACTGAACGCTATCATCACCGACGCCCGGCATTGAAAAGCGCGATCGCCTCGTGTTCCCTAGCGATATTGTTCGCAGCTACCGACCAAAGGGTAGAGGCCTGGATACTTTTTCGCCAACCGCGATTCGGTAGCCTTCAGAGCGCTCTTGCACGATGCTGCCTTCATCACCGGGCAGGTGTTGAGTGTATCAGGCGGCCTCACGATGGCCGGATGAACCGAGAGCCCACGAATCATGACCTACGAAGACATTCTCTTTGATAGCAAGGACGGTATTGCGCGGATCACGATCAATCGTCCGTCGGTAATGAATGCGTTTCGCGGGCGCACATGTGAGGAGCTCGTAAACGCATTCAATCGTGCCGGATGGGACAAATCAGTCGGCGTGATCGTGCTTGGCGGTGCGGGCGACAAAGCTTTCTGCACGGGCGGCGACCAGTCGGCGCACCAAGGCCAATACGATGGCCGCGGCATGATCGGGCTGCCGGTGGAGGAATTACATTCCATAATTCGCGATGTACCGAAGCCGGTCATTGCCCGTGTGCAGGGCTACGCCATCGGCGGCGGCAACGTACTTGCTACGATTTGCGATTTCACCATCGCCTCGGAAAAGGCCGTGTTCGGCCAAGTCGGCCCGAAGGTCGGCTCGGTCGATCCCGGTTTCGGCACCGCTTATCTCGCGCGCGTAGTGGGGGAAAAGAAGGCGCGCGAAATCTGGTATCTGTGCCGGCGCTACACCGCGCAGGAGGCATTGTCCTTCGGGCTCGTCAACGCAGTGGTCCCGCACGATCAACTGGATGCCGAGGTAGGGCGCTGGTGCGCGGAGATCCTGGAGCGCAGCCCCACTGCCATCGCCATCGCCAAGCGCTCGTTCAATGCCGACAGCGACAATATCCGCGGCATCGCTGCGATGGGGATGCAGACGCTCAATCTTTATTACCAGACCGAAGAATCGCGCGAGGGCGTGCGTGCCTTCAACGAAAAGCGCAAGCCCGATTTCCGTCGCCATGTGAAATAACGCAGAGAATCGGCAAGGGCATTTGGCGCCAGGAGGAGCGGCTTGACCACGGCGTACAGCGAAGAGCAGCGGGCACTTCGGACGGCCGCGGAACGCTTCGCGCGCGAGAAGCTTGCGCCACGCTATCAGACACGTGAGCAGGAGGGGAGGATCGATCGCGCGCTGGTGCGCGAGATGGGAGCGCTCGGACTGATCGCCGGCGATCTTGCGGAAAGTCACGGCGGTCTTGGCCTGTCCAGCGAGACGACCGGTCTCATCATGGAGAATCCGACCGAAGGCCTGGTCATCGTTCAATACCTGGGGGATCAGAACCCTGCTTCCGGCCTCATTCCCGCGCGCCCGGAACGATCGATCGCTACCGCGTCCAGGAATGGCTGAACTACGTCACTTCGGAATTGCACAAGACCTTCGGCCTGTTGTTCCGTCCGACCACGCCGGAAGAATTCAAGACTCTTTCCCGGGAATTTCTCGGCCAGCGCTTCGACGGGATCGACAAGCAGCTCGGCCGGCAATCTGATGGGCGACAAGTTCACTGCGCCGATGCTTATCTGTTCACGGTGCTGCGCTGGTCGCCGCGCGTCGGCGTCGATCTGAGCAAGTGGCCGAACATTACCGCTTATTTGGATCGCGGCGCCGCACGTCCAAAGGTGCGGGAGCGATGAAGGCGGAAGGGTCGCTGCAATAACTGCAGAGCGGGCGGCGGATGAGCAAAAGTCCGTTGTCCGTCATCCGACCGCCGCTTCCAGTTCCGGGCTCTGTTCCTTGAGCTGCAGGCGATAGAACGAAGCATAGCGGCCGCCCTTGCGCAGGAGCTCGTCGTGGCGGCCGAACTCCACGACCAAGCCGGCCTCGACGACCAGGATATTGTCGGCATGGGTGATGGTGGACAGCCGGTGGGCGATCACCAAGGTGGTGCGCCCCTTGCGCAGTTCGGCGAGCGCTTCCTGCACATGGCGCTCGGATTCCGAATCCAGCGCCGCGGTCGCCTCATCGAGCAGAATGATCGGTGCGTTCTTGATCAGCGCCCGCGCGATGGCGACGCGCTGGCGCTGACCGCCGGAGAGCTGCATGCCGTGCTCGCCGACCGGGGTGTCGTAGCCTAACGGGAAGCTTAAGATGAATTCGTGCGCATGCGCGGCCTTGGCGGCGGCGACGATCTCGGCTTCGCTGGCGCCGATGCGGCCCAGCCCGATATTGTCGCGGATGGTGCCGCGGAACAGCTGCACGATCTGGCCCACATAGGCGATCTGCCGACGCAGCGAACCGCGCGACACCGCTGCGATATCCTGGCCGTCGATCAGAATGCGGCCGCTATCGACTTCATAGAAGCGCAATATCAGATCGAGCACGGTCGTTTTGCCGCCACCGGACGGACCGACCAAAGCCGTCAGCTTGCCCGGCTGGGCGACGAAACTCATGCCGCGCAGCACCGGCGTGCCGGGCCGATAGGCGAACCGGACGTCGGCGAATTCCAGCCTTGCTGTCGCGAGCTTGAGTGGCGGGCGATCGTCATCTTTGGATTCGCCCGGCGGACTGTCGATCACCTCGTAGAGCACGCGCACGCCGACCAGGTTGTTGTTGAGGTCCATATTGAGCCGCGCCAGACGCTTGGCCGGCTCGTAGGCGAGCAGGAATGCCGCCAGGAACGAGACGAACTCGCCCGGCGTGCCGGCGCCGGCAATGCTGCGATAGCCGCCATAGATCATCGCCGCCGCCACGGCGAGGCCGCCGAGCGTCTCCATCAGCGGCCCGCCGCGATTGGAGACGCGCGCCATCTTGTTGGCTTCGCTCTCGACCGCGGCCACGCTCGAGTTCGAGCCGCCGCTGCATCTCGTCCTCGAGCGAAAACGCCTTGACCATGCGCAAGCCCTGCAGCGATTCCTGCATGGTCTCGATGATGCGCGTGCCGCCGGTGAACTGCATGCGGGCGATGTTGCGGATCCGCCGCGCCAGCTTGCGCAAAAAGAAGATCGCCGGTGGCGCGGCGATGAAGCCGGCGAGCGACATCACTGGATCCTGGGTCACCATCACGATTGTCAGCCCGATCAGCGACATCAGGTCGCGGCCGACGGCAGTGATCAGAAGATTGATGACCGCCGATACCGCAGTGGCGCCGGTGGTCAGCCGCGCGATGAATTCCGAGGAGTGGCGGTCGGCGAAGAAGCTCATATTCTCGTGCATGAGCTTCTCGAACATCCGCCGCTGGTTGTCGGCGATGATACGGTTGCCGATCCGCGACAGCATCACCGCGCCGAAATAGGTCGCCAACCCCTTGGCGGCGAAGATCGCCATCACCGCGATGCCGAGCAAAACAATGCCGCGGAAATTGTGACTGATATAGGCTTCGTTGGTGAGCGTGCCGATCAGGTAGGCGGCGAGCGCGGTGCCGGCGGCGGTGATCACCATCATCAACGAGGCGAGCGCATAACGCGGCCAATGCGCCAACGCTTCATCGACCAGCAAGCGACGCATCAGCGCAAATGTCGGATAGGCGTTCGACGACCCGGCCGTGGAAGCTGTCATGCGCTGTCCGTTGCGTCCCCTGCCGCCCGCGAAGCCCCGTCCGCAGGCGTTCCATGCCCGGAAGGCCCGGAATTTTCAAGCAATTTCCACGCGCCATCACAAGCGCTTGGAACTTGCCGCCGCGGCGCTCTTTTTGTTCGCTTCCCCGGCCGGATCGAGCGCGTTGGCGCGCCGTTTCATCAGCTCGCGCTCCCAGGCGAGCGCATGCGCGATGATGGTCGACAGATCGTCGAAGCGCGGCTGCCTTCAACTCCTCTGTCACATCGACGATGACGGTTTCGACCGTTATGGTCTTGCGGGCATGCGTGATGAGCCAGGGTGTTTTATTTCCCGACTAATGGCAACCTGCCGAGATCTGAACCGAAACCGCCAAGCGCGTTTTTAACTAGGAAAGCTCGGAATTTATCGTCGCAGATTGGCATTGTTTGGGCGCCGGAAGGGTTGCTTTTAGCAATGCTTCTATGGCTCAATTGCTAGTCGTGTTGCTGAAGCGTCAATTGGCTATCACTCAATGCCTCTAGGTTGCGGTCCACGGAGACCTGGTGACCGCACTACGCGTGATGAGAAAAAGCGCTTGCTCCAGGTCAGAGCGGAGGGCGTTAAGCCAGCAGTAAGCCCGCGCTGCTAATTTGCTGGGCGCTTAGGCTCTGGCTTTCCGACGTGATTGGCTGATCCTAGCTTTGCGTGGTGCCGAATGCCGAAACTTGGAGAGCACCACGAGTGACCGCAAGCGCGGTTCACGATCGCTAAAGCGCCGCCGACGCTAAGCGCAACCGCGGTCAGGGCGATCAACATGCGGATCTTCATTGCGGCCTCGCCACCGCCGGGGCACCCGAAGCCAGCCGGCCGCGGAATTGTCGCGATTCAAATGAACCTAGAATGACGCTTGTGCACTTGATATTGCCAAACCTGACGATTGGCAAATTTGACATTGTTATGCATGCCCTCGTCGCAGCAATTCGAGACACATCCCTCAATAAGTTATGGGGGTGTGCGCGGCGCGCGGCTATGGCCAATCAGGCGCGAACATTTGCGTATGGGCGTCAACTTCTGGTACGATATCATCATGTCATTGACGCAATGTTCGATTGGCTGCCGAATGCCCTCTGGGTGCTCGTATCGAGTCATGTGAAGATGCGGCCTCGTTGAAGCGCCTCGGCCTGGACAAGTCATTGGCAGGCGAGGGGAGAGGTGCAACTAACGATTCGGAGTTCTGCAATATAGTTTAAATGCTTTGGCTGTTCGGCAATTTGCGACGCCCGTGAAGAAAGTTTCCAGGAGCTACGGATGATGGCACATTTGTCGTTGGCACCCCAATTCGATCCGGACGAACCCAGCAAACGTCGGCGAAAAGATGCTGTGACTGCATTGCAGGCCTCAACAAATGGTTCTTTTATAAGCATTCTCCTGCGGCTCGGATGGGTGGGCTATATTGCTTGGCTTATCGTTCATGCTATTCGCGCGAATTTACTCTACGCGTTGGAACGGTACACGCGCCGCGCCCCCTAGCGAGAAGAAATCCGTGCACCCCAGATTAATGTGCATTAGCTGCGCTAGCTGGGGTCAAGCGCTGATTTCGCGATATTCGCGTTCTCGCTGGGGTCAGAGTTCTCTTCGGGGGTCGGTCTCATGACCGCCACATATTGGCGTCGGAAGCTGGATCGGCCCAAGTGGTCCACGCTATGATCCCTCGCCCCGGCGAGATCTGCATCAGTGGGGTCGACCTTATCCACGCCAGGCGCCCCGGCGGGGACGCGCCGTTGAAGGCGAAGTCAACGTCGCATGTAGCTGATCATCGACAGCAGTGCTCGAACGGGACGGCGTATTGGTTTTCCACATCGCGTGGAGAATGACGGCGAGTTTGCGCGCGACAGCGACGCGGGCCTTCCTAAAACCAGGCGGCGATATCGCATCGGCGCCGGAAGTGTCGTGGAATGAGCCCGCTATGGCGTACAGGAGTGCCAGCAGCTAAATCTGCTCGTAAAATGGAGGAATACGATGCGCGGGCGAGCAATCGGACTATCTGTGCAGCGGCAGATGGTGATTGACTTCCTTTATTTCGCTCGCGGCGTTCCGACGGTTCCAGTGCAAAAGCACATGTCGGTCGCAGCCCTAGCTGCTGCGCGCGCCGCATGTGATGATCGGCCGCGCTGGACCGCAATATTTACGAAGGCCTTTGCCTTGGTAGCCGAAGAGGTTCCCCAACTTCGACGCGCGTATGTCAAATTTCCCTGGCCGCACCTGTACGAATATCCAACCAGCAAGGCCAACATTATGATCGAGCGCGATTATCAAGGCGAGCCAGCCCTCTGTCCGGTCTCGATCAAGGATCCAGCGCATCAGCCGTTGTCTGTTATCGGAGGGCTGCTCCAGCAAGCTGCATCCGCTCCGTTGGAGAGCATGAAGGATTTCCAACGATGGAAGCGGCTCACGCGATTGCCGCGCCCTCTGCGCCGAATGTTATGGTGGATTGGCCTTAATATGGGCCGCCAGCGCGCCAATTTTTTCGGAACCTTCGGCGTGTCGGTATACTCGGCACTCAATGCCGAATTGCTGCATCCGCTCTCCCCCCTCACTGCACTGCTCAACTACGGTGTCATCACCCGGGACGGCGATCTCACAGTGCGGATCATGTACGATCATCGCGTGATGGATGGTGCGACTGTAGCCCGTGCACTCGGGCGGATGGAGGAACTCCTCAGCTCCGTCATCCTCGAAGAAGTGCGGTCGCTGGCGAATGTGGCTGAAAAGAACAGTCATTAGCGCACGGTGAAGTCCTAAACTTGCTGGAAATTGGCGGGGTGCACGTGATTCCGCGAACGGGCTTTGGCAAGCCAGGCAAACGAGCACCCCATAGTCACCAGGATACCCGCTTCGCAGCGCACGCGAGAAGAGCTGACCGCGTTGATCGAAGGGCGTCTTTCCACAGGGTCGGCAAAGGATGAACTGGTCAAGTTGGCGACTCGGCTGATCGTCGAGGAGGCGCTGGAGCGCGATGCCGTGTCGTCGGTCGAGACTACCGTGAAGGCGTAGGCTCGCTGGAAAAATGGGTTGGGATGCAGCCTGCCTGAATCCAAGCAGGAGAGCGAGCTTTCGGTTGGCGCCGTTGGCCCCAAGGAGCATTTGGCACGGCCCGCGACGCTCTGGCCAACCAGGCTTTGAGTAGCGCTATTGGCGGACTGCGGCGTTGATCATTTGTGCAAGCGCGATGCCGACACACGCATATCCTTGGGCGGAGTTATGGAGCCCGTCCCATGAAACCAGGCCTGTCACACCCGCATCAATCGCCCGCTTCATCAGAGCAAATCGTGGAAAGTGGCCTACTCTCTGTTGATCCGCGACATCCGCGATTATCTTTTCCATCTGAATATATCGGCTGTTGGCGAGCACCCACGGGGAATACTGGAGGTCCAGCAGCACAACGTCCGTTTTAGCCGCCTTGATCCGCTTTACGGATTTGCTGAGCATCTCCTCTGCATTATCTGCTATGCCGCGCCAAACTACATCGTTTGTTCCAATCTGCCAAACCAGCAAATCCGGCTTGTAGCTCAGAACGTCCCTTTCGATTCTGGCAATGTTTTCACCCAGATCCTCCAGTATGCGGCCACTGTTGATCACCTCGATCCGTGCGGAGGGATACAATCGCGACAGCTCCCGCTTCATTACGTCTGGAAAGGCTGTCCCGGCGCCGAAAGCTCCGAAACCTGTTGTAGACGATGATCCTAGCGCTACAATTGTTAGCGTCCCACCGGCACGAAGCTTTGCCTTTGTGGACACAAGAGGAGCTCCGAGCGACAATCCGTTCTTGAATCCAAGGCAAGCGGCGGCGGGGCTCAAGGGGCCGCCTTGGTCTTGCGCCTCAGTCGCGGTGCTGAAAATACCTATTAGCGGCGCCAGCAGGAGCAGACACGGCAGATGGAGGATTTTGGACGTCGATCTTGACCCCAGCGGCAACCTCAATCGACGCGACCCTTTGATGAGCAGCCGTGCTACACGACGCCGGTGTCTCCGGGACTGCCAAGAAAGCCGGCGGGATCTGCGCCCCCACAACCGCCGGTGGATCAAACCCTTACGTCAGTGCAGCGCGCTCGCCTCCAGCTTCCCCTCTTCCTGGCTAGAAGACGACGCAGCGGCCTTTTCTGCTGTGGCTTTCTTTGCATTGTCTACCGCGGCTTTCTGCGTCGAGACCTCCACCGGAAGCGAGCCAGCGGCATCCTTCAGGGCACCCTGATCTTTATACACCCCGTTAGCTCGGGCCATCGCTTCAACCAACTGCTGCGGATACATCACGACGGTTGGTGACAACGATGCCATTAACGGCATCTTTACGTTTAGGAATACCGCAACGTCTCGTCCAAAGGTCACACAATTGTTCAGCACGGCGTTCCAAGGCCCCCTGTTAGCCTTCCGCGCCTTTATGTACGCGACTAGCCGTTTGTACTGCGCGGCATCTATCCAAACGCGAAAACGGGCCAGTACGTATTGTTCTTCAAGATCTCCGTCGCTAGCGCCGATTTCGGAAGGGACAGGCAGCACGTGGCCGATTGTCCAATAATACACGCTACAGTTCAAACAATCCCGGCGGTCGCCCGCTGGAAAAAATCCGGCAATCTCGCTTCTGACCACTTCATGGCGCTCGTTCGCCTCACCATACATGACGTACATGTGGCCATAGCTCGCCGCATTCCGTGCCCGGAACTCAACGAAATATCGCCGGACCGGACTGTAGTTGAGGCTGTAGTCGACGGCCGTCGCTCGGGCCGCCGACGATCCTTTTTTTTGAGCTGCCGCAGAGGAGGCAGATGTCGAAGTAGGAGCGTCCGCCACGTTGGCCCCGGGACCAAACTCCCACGCATTTGCTGAGGATACTAGCATGCCTCCGACTGCGGTCAAACCTACCACAAACAGCAGCACGCAGACGGCCCCAGGTGAACTACGCCTCATTGAGCGCCCCCTTCATTTCTCGGACCCGAGGTGCCAGAACTCGAGACAAACCACCACGGAGGACATCGGCTCTCATCCGAACTCGCGTTTGAACGCTAGCGAGACGAAAGCTAGCTGTGCGGCATTAGCCCTTGGTAACGACAGGAGCCGGAGGCGCCTTTCCTTTGCCTTTGCCGATCGGGGCTTTCCCCTTGCCGTAATATTGAGCCACGGTTAAGCCCATCGGGGTCTTCACCACCTGGCTAGAGTCCATCACGACCAAAGCCAAAAGCATCGAACAAGACAGCGCGAGAAACTTCTTCATATCCATCTCCCCTAGATAGCACCTGTAGGCGGAGATACCGGATTAGGGGGCTTTTCGACTAGTGCAGAAAAGACACATCCCACAACATTCATGGTCGATCGGCGTGAACCCACCCTGCTCGCGAAAGGGGCAATGAGGCTAAGTCATTGATTTTTTGCGGAGTGCGACTGAACGCTATCATCACCGACGCCCGGCATTGAAAAGCGCGATCGCCTCGTGTTCCCTAGCGATATTGTTCGCAGCTACCGACCAAAGGGTAGAGGCCTGGATATTTTTTCGCCAACCGCGATTCGGTAGCCTTCAGAGCGCTCTTGCATTCCTTTTCACTGCTGTAATGCGGCGAGACCTGACGTTCCCCATTCGGGCCATTGCCAACGAACTGCCACCAGGCGGACGCGGGCGAAGCTATGGCCGCAAGGGTGGCGCCGATGATGAGCTTCGACAGGGCTGATTGGAGCTTGGTCATTGCTTCCACCTGGCGGGCGTAGGTCAGGGCAACACGACAACCTTTGTGCCCAGACCAACTCGTCCGTAAAGGTCCAAAATGTCGCTGTTATACATGCGAATGCATCCGTGCGAGACGAACCCCCCGATCGAGCCTGGATTGTTCGTGCCATGGATCGCGTATTGCCCTCCCCCGCTCAGCGTCATTGCTGCCGCGCCCATTGGGTTTGCCGAACTGCCACTCGAAATGACATTCGGTATGCGGGGATTTTCACGCCTTATCATGTCGGGCGGGGACCAAGCTGGTTTTATGAACATTCCGTCGATGTAAGCCGTTCCCGACCAGGCCATGCCGGCCCGACCTACGCCTACGGGATACAGGATCGCCGTGTCGGAGCTGACAAAGTAATAAAGACGCCGTTGGTTTGTTTTTATGACGATCGTCCCCGCTGAATAGCCGCCCAGGTGGACGATCGCGCGGGCCCACAATGGCGCCGGGAGTAGGAGAAGTGCGCAAACGAGCGCGAGCGTACTTATGGAATCAACGCGCAAGCACGAACGATTTATGTCCCCCTCATGACCATCTTACTTTACGACGCAGCTTCAGCTAAGCTTGGAATATCACACATCGGTGCTGGAGTAAAAATCGGCGCGACCGCGCACCTAAGATGACGACATCATGAACGCTGCAATCTGCGAAGTCATCTGGTTCTTGGGATTGGTTGCTTGGTACGTCATTCGCTATCCGTTTGAGCGAAGAGCCAAGAAAGTCAGTGTGACCAAGTCAATTTATGATCGTCGAGACAGAAGCCTGCTGGCTTTGGCTTTTGTCGCCATGTTCATCGTTCCCCTGTTGTATGTGTTGACCGGTTTTCCAAGACCACTCGATCGCCCTGTCATTCCGGCAATCGCAGGTCTGGGGGTCGCAACCTTAGGCGCGGCATTGTGGTTGTTTTACCGTAGCCACGCGGACCTCGGCCGGAACTGGTCGATCTCGCTCGAAATTCGCAAGGATCATCGGCTTATAACGACCGGCGTCTATCAACTGGTTCGGCATCCGATGTATTCGTCGTTTTTCCTTTTGGCGCTTGCACAAATTTTGCTGTTGCCGAACTGGCTTGCAGGCGCATGCGGACTCGTGGCGATCGGTGCGCTCTATGGGTTCAGGGTTAGCCAGGAGGAACAGATGATGCTTGAGTGTTTCGGGAACGAATATCGTTATTATGTGTCACACACAAAGCGCCTAATTCCATGGATCTTGTAGGTTTCGCGAGCTGCCCGGCGTTAGTTGCCTTACGAAAGCCACCTGCCACAGGTAGTGTCACGCAGGGAAAAGTCCCACGGTCGGGGGTATAGCATTGGTCCGCACCACGCTAGTTCGCGCGCTTGTGCTACCAGCGGTTTTGCCGGCGCATTGACGCCGGTCCGCAGCCTTGGCGAAGACAGCAATCGGTTGCCGGAAAAGGCGACGCAGGGGTTGTCGGCCCGAGCTGCGCCCGGTGCTCCAGGAAAATGCCGAAACATTTGCCGATCCTTCTGCGCGTCTTCAAGGAAGAAACAGAACTCGAAGTCTGGAAGCAAGACACCACCGCCATTTCCAGATTCTCAAGATCTATCCGATCTGTCGGTGGTCGGCGATCTTGGGCCGAAATTGCATGAGGGCGACCGTCAGACTCCGGAGAGCTTCTGCACAATTACGCCCGACTTGATGAATCCAAATTCCAACTACGACCTTGCGATCAACACTGGCTTTCCCAACAGCTTCGACAAGGCGAACAACCACGACGGCACCCTTCTTGACGCGGAAGACGCGCTGATCGCCGCCCTCAAAGTCAAAATGCAGCGTCCAGATGCGTTAATTGCATATGTCAGCCAGCAAAATAAACGTGGCGACACCCGTCACCCCATGCGCCGACTTAGCAGCGAGAACGCCTAGTGCGGACACGCAGACCAAGTACTGCCGTCTGACCCGGCCAACGGCACTGGCTAGTCGCAGTGGCATCGCACAAGTCACGGACGAACTGGCAATCGGGCGGTAGAGAAAGACAGCCACAGGAATGTTAATGGCGCACCCAGCGAACGCGATCGTTCGTGCCGGCCACTGAGACGCCTTGCCCATCCGGGAGGAAGCTCAAATGACCTATGTAGTCAATGAGAGTTGCATCAAATGTAAGTTGATGGATTGTGTAGAAGTCTGCCCCGTGGATTGCTTCTACGAGGGCGAGAGCATGCTGGTCATCCATCCCGACGAATTTATCGATTGCGGGGTTTGCGAGCCAGAATGTCCAGTCGATGCGATCAAGCCGGACACCGAGCCGGGCCTCGAGAAGTGGCTGAGCATCAACACGGAATACGCCAAGCTATGGCCTAATATTACGCTCAAGAAGGAACCTCCGGCCGATGCCAAAGAGTGGGAAGAGGTGCCAGACAAGGACCAATATTTCTCACCAAATCCTGGCGACGGCACCTGATCAAAGCCGGGACGCGCATACGATAACAATTGGCGCATTTGAAGCGTTCGTCACATTTGCCCACATGCTAGTCACGACTTGAGAGCCTCGGCACAACTGGTTACCGAGGCTATGCTTTTTTTGGGGCGCTCGTTGGCGGCTCTTTCGTTTTGGGCCTCTTCCATTTCTGTTTATATGCTGACGTCCTCAGCAGAAAGTACTTCACGACGAACTTGCCGTGGCGCGATGGAAGTGGCGCGCCGCATGGACGACATGTCGCCTGACGGCCGACGGTCTCAGGACCAGCTTCAACTTTGACAATCTGGTAGAGCGCGTTGCAGTTCGGGCAATGGAAAAGCACCTTTTCGGGCATGACGGCCCCTGTCGAATTTGTTTGTTAACGATACACCTGCCGACCTACCAGCAATGTCAATTTGGCACAGGCCCCACGCGCGTCTTAGTTCCGTGCTTGGGGTTCCTGCTTAAGCTAGTCAGCACTTCGCGGCCTGATTCCGGGACCATCCCGCACTACGCGGCCGGCGGCGGTTTACTGCTGGCCGCTCGGATCACATATTGCTCCATCCACTTGCTCCTAATCTTGAATAGCCTTGCCGGGCGCGTCGGCGAGCTCAAGAGGCTTTGGCTGGCTGGCTAGGGCGGCCCAACAACTGCCCGCGGCGGGCAAAGATTCCCGTTTCGGGGGCATTTCTACTACGAGCGTATCGAATTCGCTCAAGACGGCGCTGTTGGTCAACGGCTGCTGCGGCAATCTCTCTATCGGCTCGTACTAAGCGCGTCCCGTGCTGGCGCGCTTGATCCCTTGGCCATTGGAGTTAGTCATTTTCTTGTTTGATCGCTGCTATTCTTTAGTCGATGATGTGATAACCGCCGTCAATATAAAGGGTTTCGCCAGTGATGACGCGTGCGGCGTCGTGAGCCAGGAAAGCCGTGGCGACGCCGACGTCCTCGATGCTGACAAGACGGTTCGCCGGCGTCTTTGTTTTGGCCTTTTCGAGCAGGGCGTCGAATTCGGGAATTCCGGATGCGGCGCGGGTGGCCAGCGGCCCCGGCGAGATGGCGTGGACGCGGATGTTCTTGGGTCCAAGTTCGGCGGCGAGATAACGCACGGCGCTCTCCAGCGCGGCTTTGGCGACGCCCATGATGTTGTAATTCTTCACCACCATCTGGCTGCCATAATAGGTCATGGTGAACAGGGTTCCGCCGTCGCGCATGAGGGGTTCCGCCAGATGCGCCATGCGGATGAAAGTCCAGCAGGAAATCTCCATCGTGGCTAGAAAGCCGTCTCGCGATATGTCAACGACACGTCCCTGAAGGGCTTCCTTCGGCGAGAATGCGATCGAATGGACGACAAAATCCAGCTTTCCCCACGTCTCGGCGATGGCTTCGAACAGCGCCTCCATTTGGCCGGGCACGCGCGCGTCGAGCGGCATGACGATCGCAGCTTCAAGCTCTTGTGCCAGCGGCTCGACATATTTTTTGGCTTTGTCGTTGAGGTAGGTCACGGCGAGTTCGGCCCCGAACGCGCGGAACGCCTTTGCACAACCCCAGGCAATCGAGTGCTCATTGGCGATACCGGCAATAAGCCCTCTCTTTCCGTCGAGAAGCTTGGCCTTCACCGGCGGAATCCGTGTTTTGGCGGCCCGATCCATGGAGTTCTTCCCTGGTCGATCAAGTTCGGTGGATGCGTCGCGCGGCGGCGCCGTCGTAAAAAGTTAGATTTGCATTTTCGGCACGTAGTTCGGAACGACAAGCTCAGCTTCCGTGGCAGCCACAATCTGTTCGACTGATACGTTTGGCCCGGTCTCAAACAGGGTAGCCGATCCCGTGCCAAAGCCAATGACGGCCATTTCAGTGACAACAAGGTCCACCGTGCGCATCGCCGTCACAGGCAACGAGCATTTCTTGACGATTTTCGGTCTTCCCTTGGCGGTGTGCTGCATAGCGACGATCACTCGTTTGGCGCCGGTCACGAGATCCATGGCGCCGCCCATGCCCGGCACCATTTTTCCCGGGATCATCCAATTGGCGAGTTGCCCCGACTGATCGACTTGCAGGCCGCCGAGCACCGTCAGGTCGAGATGGCCGCCGCGGATCAGGCCGAACGACATGGCGCTGTCGAAAGTGCAGGCACCAGGCAACGCCGTCACCGGATGGCCGCCAGCATCGGTCAATGTCGGATGGGCCATGCCTTCTTCCGGGGGAGCGCCGGTTCCGATCAATCCATTCTCGGATTGAAAGAAGACGCGCATGCCCTCGGGCACGTAGTTGGCTACCAGGGTTGGGATCCCGATGCCGAGATTGACCAGCATTCCCGGAGCAAGTTCCTGGGCGATACGGCGAGCGATAACGATTTGCGGTTCCATCGCGGCTTCACGTATGGGTGACGAGGTAGTCAACGACCGGTGCCGGCGTGACGATATGATCGGGTGAGATGACCCCGATGGGAACAATGTTTTCGGCATCGACGATCACTGTGCCGCCGGCCATGGCAATAACGGGATTGAAGTTGCGGGCGGTCAGCGCGTAGCTGAGATTGCCCAGATAATCGACCAGAAACGCGTGCACCAATGCAAAGTCGGCGCGAAGCGCGACTTCGAGCAGGTATGTCTTTTCATTGACTTTGATCTGCTGTTTGCCGTTTTCGACCGTGGTTCCGATTCCGGTCGGCGTCAAAACACCGCCAAGGCCATAACCGCCGGCCCGAATGCGCTCGATAAGCGTCCCTTGCGGTACGAGCTCGACTTCCAGTTCGCCCGCTGTCATCTGCCGCTGGGTTTCTGGGTTCAACCCGATATGGCTCACGATCGCTTTGCGTAAAAGCCGGGCTGCGACGAGCTTGCCGATGCCTTTGCCGGGAGACGCCGTATCGTTGGCAATGACCGTGAGGTCCCGTTTGTTTTGCCGAACGATCTCGTCGACGACCCTTTCAGGCGTGCCAACGGCCATAAATCCTCCGATCATCAAGCTTGCGCCATCGGGGATCATCGCGACTGCCTGTTCGAGTGATATTGTCTGCATGTTCCCACGTCGCCGCTGATCGGTTACCAACGCCGATGACAGCCATTTCAGTCTTCCCGGCCTGAAAGAATGGTTCCGGTCCTGCGGTGTCCGGCATCGACGCACGTTCCGTTGCTTTGCCGTTGATGGCTAGGCCTCCTGCAAAGCCTATTTACTCAATGCAGTGTAAAAATCGCCATCGTCGGTTTGACAAAGGCCAAACCACCACACTGTGCGGCCGCGCTATTTTGCGCGGCGAGCGGTTAAGTGAAACATCTGAAGTCAGTCACGCGGCGTATTCTTTTTTGGCGTATTATTATTTAGCGCCGACTTTCTGTCGTAAATGTTTCGCAGATGTGCGAAACTCTGTCATAACTTCCAATGGCAATCTGATCGTAAGAGGATTGCTGCGATGGTGTCAAATCAAAAACTACCGGCGACAACGTTAGCGGTTGCGCCGATGCCGTTTGCTGGTTTGTTTGCTTCAACGCTGGAATACCTGGTCGATGCCGGGCAGCGCAGCATCCTTTTCTGGGATGTCATGCGCCAGCGCGGCAATCAATATCGCGAGCACATGGCGGAGTCCGCGCCGCACGTGCTTGAGTTCGAAGCCGAGTTGATCATGGACGGCCGGCGGCTCGAACGGCCGGTGAATTATTGTCTGGTGCGTATCGTTCCGCCGGCGGGTGTCGAGGTCGACCCGGCGCAGAGGCCCTTTGTTATTGTCGATCCGCGCGCCGGTCACGGTCCTGGCATTGGCGGCTTCAAGGCCGACAGCGAAATCGGCGTCGCGCTGAAAGCCGGGCACTCGTGTTACTTCATTGGGTTCCTGCCGGACCCCATGCCCGGGCAAACCATCGGCGACATCGCCCGCGCGGAAGCGGTTTTCCTGAAAAAGGTCATCGAGCTGCATCCGGAAGCCGACGACAAGCCATGCGTGATTGGCAATTGCCAGGCCGGCTGGGCCATCATGATGTTGGCGGCGCTGCGGCCGGATCTGTTCGGGCCGATCATCATCGCCGGCTCGCCGCTGTCGTACTGGCAGGGCGTGCATGGCCAGTATCCGATGCGCTATTCGGGCGGGCTCCTTGGCGGGAGCTGGCTCACGGCCTTCGCCAGCGACATGGGCAATGGCAAATTCGACGGCGCCTGGCTGGTGCAGAATTTCGAAAATCAAAACCCCGCCAACACCTACTGGACCAAGCAATACAATCTTTATTCCAAGATCGACACCGAAGCGCCGCGGTATCTCGGCTTCGAGCGATGGTGGGGCGGACACGTCAATCTTAACGCCGAAGAGATTCAATTCATCGTCGATGATTTGTTCGTCGGCAACAAGCTCGCCGCCGGAGAAATTCATACCGCCGACGGCTTGGCGATCGACCTGCGCAATATTCGTTCGCCGATCGTGGTGTTTTGCTCGGAAGGCGACAACGTCACGCCGCCGCAGCAGGCGCTGGGATGGATTCTCGATCTGTACGACGACGTCGATGAAATTCGTGGTTACGGCCAGACCATCATTTACACGATCCACGAGAGCATCGGCCATCTGGGCATCTTTGTGTCTGGCAAGGTCGCGCGGAAGCAGCACGACGAGTTCTCCAGCAATATCGACTTGATCGATACGCTGCCGCCGGGGCTCTATGAGGCCGTCTTCGAACCCAAGACGGCGGAAACCGCAGGTGCCGATCTCGCCGGCGGCGACTGGGTGATGCGCTGCGAGGCACGCACCCTCGACGACATTCGAGCGCTTGGCGGCAATAATGCCACCGACGAGCATTGTTTCGAAACAGTCAACCGCGTGTCGCAGGCCAATCTCGCGCTCTACCGCACCTTCATGCAGCCGGTCGTCCGGGCCCTGGTCAATCCACCTTTGGCGGATGGGATACAAAAGCTTCATCCCTTGCGGCTGCAATATGAGCTGCTCTCGGACGCCAATCCGCTGATGGCGCCGATCGCAGGTCTGGCCGATGCAGTGCGCGAAAACCGAAGACCGGCGTCCGCCAACAATCCGTTCGTTGCCATGCAGGAGCGAGTTTCGGATCAAGTCGTCGCGGCTTTCGATGCGTGGCGTGTGTTCAACGAGACATGCGCCGAGCGCACCTTCATGGCGGCTTATGGGTCGAAGGCGCTACAGGCGGCGGCGGGCGTCGATTCGCATTCGGCGGTGCCGTTGCGAAAGGCGGCCAAAAGCCTGCTCCACCACAAAGTTATCGAGCAGCGCGTTGCCGACCTCAGGTCGCGTATCGGATCCGGCGGATTGCGTGAGGCGCTCATTCGGGCGCTCATCTTCGCCGGCATGGACCGGGCCGCGATCGACGAGCGTGGTTTCGAAGTGGTCCGCCGCATCCGTGAAAACCAGGGCGAAGGCACGTTATCGGCCTTTAAGGCGACCGTGCGCGAGCAATTCGATATGCTGCTGATCGATACCGAAGCCGCGCTGTCCGCGATTCCGTCGATGCTTCCCGGCGACTCGGCGACCCGGCAGCGCGCATTTGATCTGATCTGCGAGGTTTTGAGTGCGCGCGGGCAGCATTCGAGCGAGGATCTCAAACGCATTCGGCGCATCGGCGGATTGTTCGACACCGACGGCCAATTGAGCGTCCACAGCAATCTCGCCATCGCGTCCGATGTTCAAGATGAACCGCAGGCGAGGGCCTCATAAGCGGTCTGTCCAAGGCCGGCAGATAAGGTGCACGCAACCATGGCCGACACGAGCATCGCATCTACAGAGCGCGCCAGTGCCGCTCCCATGGCGCCGGCTGCGGCGCCTTCGAAATACGACCGGCTGATTGCCGAGGCGAAACGCGTCGCCGCGGCCAAGGCGATCGTCGTGCATCCCTGCGACGAGACTTCGCTGCGCGGCGCGATCGAAGCGGCGAAAATCGGTCTGATCATTCCGACTTTGGTCGGCCCGGTGGCCAAGATCGAGCGCGTCGCACGTGAACATCAGATCGATATCAGCGTGTTTGAGGTCGTCGACGCCCCCCACAGCGACGCGGCGGCCGCCAAAGCCGTCGAATTGATCAGGGCCGGGCAGGGGGAATTGTTAATGAAGGGCAGCCTGCACACCGATGAGCTGATGCGGGCGGTCACATCGTCCAGTACTGGCTTGCGTACCGAACGGCGGATCAGCCACGTGTTTGTCATGGACGTGCCATCACACGCCGAAACGCTGTTTATCACCGACGCCGCGGTCAATATTTTCCCCGACCTCGATGCCAAGCGCGACATCGTGCAGAACGCGGTCGATCTTTTCACCGCCGTCGGATTCGGCAAGCCGCGGGTGGCGATTCTCTCTGCTGTCGAAACGGTGACGTCCAAAATTCCGTCGACCATCGACGCGGCGGCGCTGTGCAAGATGGCTGATCGCGGCCAGATCACCGGGGCAACGCTCGATGGCCCGCTCGCCTTCGACAACGCCGTCGAGCCGGAGGCGGCGCGGATCAAGGGCATTCACTCTCCGGTCGCGGGGCGGGCGCAGATTCTGGTCGTGCCCGATCTCGAGGCCGGCAACATGTTGGCCAAAAATCTCATTTATTTGGCGAAGGCGGATTTCGGCGGGTCTGGTGCTCGGCGCGCGGGCGCCGATCGTGCTGACGTCGCGGGCGGATTCGGTGCGCAGCCGCATGGCATCCTGTGCGGTCGCCGTCCTCTACGCTGCCGCACGCCGTCGCGCCGCGACCGTGCCAGCGGCGTGACACCGATGAGCGCGGTTCTGGTCGTCAACGCCGGCTCCTCCAGCGTCAAATTCCAGCTCTTTGATGTCGCCGCGGGCGAAAAATTGCATCGGCTCATCAAGGGGCAGGTCGATGGCATCGGCACGCACCCGCGGCTTCGCGCCGAGACCGCGGATGGGTCGGCGCTGATCGACCGGCACTATGCGCCGAACGAAATCGCCGATGTTCCGGCCGCGATCTCGACTGCGGGGCAGTGGTTGCAGGATGCTCAGGCGATCGAGCTAGTCGCCGTCGGCCACCGCGTCGTCCATGGCGGTCCCGACTACGACCGCCCGGTGCTGGTCGACCCAGAGGTGCTGGCGCGGCTGGAGCGCTATGTGGCGCTGGCGCCGCTGCATCAACCCAACAACCTGGCGCCAATCCGATCCCTGCTCGCCAGCCGCCCGGAATTGCCGCAGATCGCCTGCTTCGACACGGCCTTTCATCGGTCGCACACGACGGTCGCTGACCACTATGCGCTTCCTGAGCATTTCTATCGGGACGGCGTCAGGCGCTATGGATTTCACGGGCTGTCATATGAATACGTCGCCGGACGGTTAAGCGAAATCGCGCCAAGCGTTGCCAAGCGGCGGGTGATCGTCGCGCATCTCGGCAGCGGCGCTTCGATGTGTGCGCTCATGGAGGGCGGGAGCGTCGACAGCACGATGGGCTTTACCGCCCTCGACGGCCTGCCGATGGGGACGCGATCGGGCCAGATCGATCCCGGCGTGCTGCTTTACATGTTGACCGGGAAGGGTATGAGCGCGAAAGCAGTGCAAGATCTGCTCTACCGTGAAAGCGGATTGAAGGGGTTGTCCGGCGTCAGCAACGATATGCGCGAGCTGGAAGCCAGCAGCGATCCCGGCGCGGCATTGGCGATCGACCATTTTGTCCATCGCATCGGCCTTTACGCGGGAATGCTGGCGGCGGCGCTGGGTGGTCTCGACGCGTTCGTTTTCACCGCCGGCATCGGCGAGAATTCGGCCATGATCCGCGCCCGCGTGGCGGAAAAACTCGAGTGGTTGGGCGCTATTTTTGATCCAATCGCCAATCGGGCCGGAAAGTTGGTCGTTTCGCAGCCAGAGAGTAAGGTCGCGCTCTATGTCGTGCCGACCGACGAGGAATTGATGATCGCGCGGCACGCCCTATCGCTTCTGGAAACGCAAACCGCGCATGCGCATCCGACCGCTGTGAGATCGGCGTTTGTTTGAAATCTCAATCGTCACAACGTCGACTTGCATCAACGGGCCATCCCGCAAAGATATGCGAAAAGGTGCGGCGCAACGATAAGTGACAACATTATAAGGGGAAGCAGCAACGAGCCGTTTGGAAATTTTTGTTGCTGGCTTGGCGATAATCTTGATGGCGTCAACGTCCGCGTCGGCATTTCATTGCGTGGCCCAGAGTGGCGATGGAGCAACGGGCGAGCTGATCGCATCATCCTTGAAAGAGCGCAGTGGGTTGCGATGCATTTATGTGCCGTGGAGGAAGGCAACGCCGGCGGGCACCATTGCCGTATCTTTCACTGCCGTTGACTAAGGGGCACGGATTTTCGAAACAGTCCAAGTGACGCGTCACGCAGCCGACAGGTAACGTCCGGCCGCCCTTGGAGCTTTTCTTGGAAGCTTCATCCTTTGAAACTTCCATCCTCGGCGGCCCGGCGTGATTTCTATCGGCTGTCGCGTGGCCGCTGGTGCGGCGGTCGCCCCTTGAGCGAAGTATTATCTACGGTGGGTTTCATTTCGGCCGCCAGATAGGTTTGAGCATAGGCGGAGGCGACGTTTACGCGCGCCGAAGCCGCCTCCACCAACCTCGGAAGATAGGTCAACCATGCGACGATGATGGCGCTGACCGGCAAAAACATCCGGCAATGGCGGCGACGCCAATGAGAAACTCGGTCGCCGCCGAAACTTGATGGTATTGGCTGTTCGACCCAGGACGACGAGAATGATGCTTTGCCATGATTGCCCCCGACAGATCCCCAAGACAGCTCGATCGTTTCTTGATATCCGTCACGGGGCACCTCGAAAATTCAGATGATTTACCTAAGGAAAGGTCCGTAGGGCGCGCGCCTCAATTGATCTTCATCGAGGAACGAACTAACGTGTCCGATATGCACTGAGTGTCCCCTCGGGATCGAATAGTTCTCTCCGGAACTTTAAATAGGCATGTGCGATGCGTAATCGCTTTCTCGTTGCCGCCCTGCTCGTGTCGCTGTTCGCGGTCGGCACCGTGCCAATGCCCTCCACGCTCACGCATTCGTCGTCGGCCGCCTTCTTGTCGTCGGCTGCGGAAGCGAAATCGAGATTTCAAAGTCTTCTTGACCGCGTGCTCGGCCGATCGATGCCCGACGGCATCTACAAGACCAATGGCCGCATCGAGGCCATACAGGTCGATGTCGCCGCGAAATATCCCGGCCGGCTCACCGACATCAACGTCGAGGAAGGCAGCGAGGTTACGGCTGGACAGGTCGTCGGTCGCATATCCTCGCCGGAATACGAAGCGCAGCTGCGGGCGGCGCAGTCCAATCTGGACAAAGCTAAGCAGGCCCTGGCGGAAGTGGAAACCGTGATCGACCAGCGCAAGGCCGTGCTTGCCGCGGCCAAGTCTGATTTCGAGCGCGGGCAGGAACTCGTCGGCAAACAGATCATCACCCAACAGACGTTCGATCAGCGGCGGCGCAATTATGAGAGTGCAGAGGCTAGCGTTCAGGGCGCGATCGCACAACGCGAACAAGCCGACGCCGCGATCAAGAGCGCGCAGGCCGAGGTCGAGCGCATCGAGTTGATTTTGAAGGACCTGGTTCTCATCTCACCGCGGACGGGGCGGGTGCAATACCAGCTGGCGCGCAACGGCGAAGTGATCGCCGCCGGCGGAAAGGTCTTTACCATCCTCGACCTGCACGACGTCTACATGACGGTCTTTGCGCCGGCGGCCGTCGCCGGCAGGCTTGAGGTCGGCGGCGAAGCCCGCATCATTTTGGATCCGGTGCCCGAATATGTGGTGCCCGCTTCGGTCGAGCTTTCGTCGCCGCCGACGCACAATTCACGCCCAAAACCGTCGAGACCAAGGACGAACGCGAAAAGCTGATGTTCCGCGTCAAGCTGCAATTGGATGCGGAGGTGCTCAAACAATATAGCCGGCGGGTGAAAACGGGCATCCGCGGGCTTGGCGTCGTGCGCACCAACACCGCGACCGCCTGGCCGGAAGACCTGCAAGTCAAGCTGCCGTGATGACCGAGGCGGTGGTCGCCCGGCTCGACGGTGTGTCGCACCGCTACGGGGCGACGGTCGCGCTCGACGATGTCACCATCGAAGTCCCGGCGCGCAAGATGGTCGGGGTGATCGGCCCGGACGGCGTCGGCAAGTCGACCATGCTGGCGCTTATTTCCGGCGTGCGCACGGTGCAGAGCGGGAAGGTCATCGTCTTCGACGGCGACGTGACCAAACGGTCGCACCTCAAAGGCTTGCGCGCGCGTGTCGCCTATATGCCGCAAGGTCTCGGCCGCAATCTCTATCCGACACTGAGCGTGTTCGAAAATATCGATTTCTTCGGCCGGCTGTTCGGGCAATCGGCGTCGCAGCGGCGCGCCAAGATCACTGAACTTTTGACCGCTACGGCGCTTGATCCATTCGAGGATCGGCCAGCCGGCAAGCTCTCCGGCGGCATGAAGCAGAAGCTCAGCCTGTGCTGCGCGCTGATCAACGATCCGGACTTGCTCATTCTCGACGAGCCCACGACCGGCGTCGACCCGCTGTCGCGCGGCCAGTTCTGGGACCTGATCAACAGCATCCGCGCGCGCCGCCCGCAGATGAGCGTGATGGTCGCGACCGCCTATATGGACGAGGCGCAGCGCTTCGACTGGCTGATGGCGATGGACGACGGCAAGATCATCGCCCACGGCACGCTGCAGGAAATGCTCGACAAGGCCGGAGAGCCGACGCTCGAGGAAGCGTTCATCGCGCTGTTGCCAGAGCAGAAGCGGGCGCAGCATCAAAAAGTGATCGTGCGGCCGCGCGTCGCCGCTGCGGATGAGGTGCCGGCGATCGAGGCCGAAGGATTGACGCGCCGGTTCGGCAATTTTGTCGCCGTCGATCACGTCAATTTCCGCATCGCGCCCGGTGAAATCTTCGGCTTCCTCGGCTCCAACGGCTGCGGCAAGTCGACGACCATGAAAATGCTGACGGGTTTCCTGCCGGCGACCGAAGGCTGGGCCAAGCTGTTCGGGCGGCCGATGGGCTCCAACGACATGGAGATGCGCCGCAACGTCGGTTACATGACGCAGGCGTTCTCGCTCTATGGCGAGCTCACGGTGCGGCAGAATCTCGAGCTGCACGCCCAGCTCTATCATCTGCCGTCAGATAAACTCGGAAGCCGCATCAAGGAGCTTTTGCAGCGCTACGACCTGGAAGGGGTGACCAACTCCAAGCCTGAGAGTTTGCCGCTCGGCATCAAGCAGCGGCTGCAGCTTGCCGTGGCGGTGTTGCACGAGCCCGCCATTCTCATCCTCGACGAGCCGACGTCGGGCGTCGATCCGATCGCCCGCGACGCGTTCTGGCGGTCGATGATCGACCTTTCCCGCGACGATGGCGTCACGATTTTTCTCTCCACCCATTTCATGAACGAGGCGGAGCGCTGCGACCGCATCTCGCTGATGCATGCCGGCAAGGTGCTCGCCGTCGGCACACCAATGGATCTGGTGAAGGAGCGCGGCAGCGACTCGTTGGAAGATACCTTTGTCGGCTACCTTGCCGACGCCGCCGGCATCGACCGGACCAAGAAGGTCGAAGCGCCGCCGCCGGATGCGACGCCGGCCGAAGTAGTACCGATCCGGCCGCCGCGACGGTTCGATATCGCGCGGCTATGGGCGTACGCACGGCGCGAAACCGTTGAACTGCTGCGCGACCCGATCCGGCTCGCCTTTGCCATCGTCGGGCCCATCATTCTGATGCTGGCGTTCGGCTACGGCATTTCTTTTGATATTGAAAATCTGCAGATGGCGGCGTTCGATCAGGACGACACGCCGCAAAGCCGGCAGCTGCTCGATGGCTTCAACGGCTCCCGGTATTTCTCGGTGCAGCCGCCGATCACCTCAGCGGCCCAGGCCGATCGACGCTTGCGCAGCGGCAACACTCAAGTCGTCGTCGAGGTACCCGCGGGGTTCGGCCGCGATCTGCTTAGGGGCGCCAGGCCGGAAGTCGACGGTACGGTCGATGGCGCCATGACCTTCCGTGGTGAGACGGCAAGAAACTACGTCACCGGGGTGGTGCGGACGCAGGGCGACGAACTCGAACGCCAGCTGCGCAAGGCCGGCAGCCCGAACACGTGGACGGATCAGGATATCCAGACACGCTTTCGCTACAACCAGGCATTTCTCAGCGTCAATGCCATGGTGCCGAGCGTTTTCATGCTGATGCTGTGCCTGATCCCCGCCATCATGTCCGCCATCGCCGTGGTGCGGGAAAAGGAAACCGGCTCGATCGCCAACTTTCGTTCGACGCCGATCACCAAATTCGAATTCCTGCTCGGCAAGCAGGTTCCCTATGTCGCCGTCGCCATGGTGAATTTCGTTTTCCTGCTGTTGATGGCGATCTTCGTGTTCGGCGTGCCGCTCAAGGGGCCGTTCCTGACGTTGCTGATCGGCACGATCGTGTATGTGATCTCGACCACCGGATTCGGCCAGCTGATCTCGTCCTTTACCCGCACCCAGGTCGCCGCGGTTTTCGCCACCGCAATCCTGTCGATCGTGCCGGCGGTGAATTTTTCCGGGCTGTTCGCGCCGGTGTCTTCGCTCTCCGGAACCGCGAAAATCATCGGCCTGACGTTTCCCTCGGCTTGGTATCAGCCGATCACGGTCGGCGTGTTCGCCAAGGCGCTGGGGATGTCTGCTCTTTGGTTCAACGTCGTCGCGATCGTCATCATCGCGCTGGCTTATCTGATCCTGTCGCTGTTGTTGCTACGCAAGCAGGAGGCGTGAGATGGATACGCCCGGCACCCAACCCGTTCCAAAGTTGGCCGAAGCGCGGACGGTCACGCTGCGCGATCATCTGGTCAATATTTTCCGCCTGGTGATCAAGGAGCTGCGCAGCATCCGCTCCGATCCGACCATGCTGATCCTGGTCGTCTATGCGTTCAGCATATCAGTCAACACCGTGGCCACCGGAGCCGTAACCGAAGCGACCAATCTTTCAGTTGGCATCGCCGACGAGGACGGCTCGGAACTGTCAAGGCAGATCGCGGAAGGGCTGGTGCGGCCGACGTTCCAGCCGGCCGTGCAGATCAGGGCGTCCGAGATCGACGCAAAAATGAACAACGGTGAGCTGCTGTTTGTCGTCGAGATACCCCCGAACTTTCAGGCCAACGTGCTGGCCCAGCGTCAGACAGAAATTCAAATCAATGTCGACGCCACGGCGGTAGCTCAAGCCGGTAACGGCTCCAATTACCTGAAGACCGCCATATCCAACGAAGTGCAACACTTCATGAATGCGCGCGGCATTTCCGGCGGCTCGCCGATCAACCTGGTCGTGCGCGCCGATTTCAATCCCAACTTGAAGACCGCCTGGTTCTCGGCGATGACCCAAGTGATCAATCAGATCACGCTCCTGACCGTGATCCTGACCGGCGCCGCGCTGATCCGCGAGCGTGAGCAGGGCACGGTCGAGCATCTTCTGGTCATGCCGGTGGTGCCGGCGGAAATCATGCTGGCCAAGATGTTCGCCAACGGTCTCGTCATCCTGGTCGCGGCGATGCTGTCGCTGCAATTTGTTGTGCATCTGTGGATTGGCGCCCCGATCTCCGGCTCGATCTGGCTGTTCCTCCTCGGCGCGGCGCTTTATGCGCTGGTGGTGGCGGCACTCGGCATCCTGCTCGGTACATTAGCGACCACGATGGGCCAGTTCGGGCTTTTGGCGATGCCGGTCTTGATCGTCACCCAACTGCTGTCCGGCAGCAGCACGCCGATGGAGACCATGCCGTTGTGGCTCCAATATGTGATGCGAACGATCAGCCCGACGCCGCATTTCGTGTCGTTCGCTCAGGCCGTGCTGTTCCGCGGCGCCGATATCACGCTGGTCTGGCGGCCGCTGGTCGCCATGCTGATCATCGGCTCGGTCTACTTCTTTTTTGCGATGAGCCGGTTCCGTCGCGTGATTTTCGGGAGCTGACCGCCATGGCCAACGACGAGGGTGCCGACAACGGCAGGATGAAGCGCAAGCCCTACGAAAAGGAGCTGCGCAAGCTTCAGGTCGAGCTTTGCCACGTGCAGGACTGGGCCAAGACCGAGGGAGCACGGGTCATCGTCGTGTTTGAAGGTCGCGACGCGGCCGGCAAGGGCGGCACGATCAAGGCCATCACCGAACGCGTCAGCCCGCGCGTCTTCCGGGTGGTGGCGCTGCCGGCGCCCTCCGATCGCGAAAAGACGCAGATGTTTCTGCAACGCTACGTCGAGCATTTTCCAGTCTGCGGGCGAAATCGTGATTTTCGACCGCAGCTGGTATAATCGCGCCGGCGTTGAAAACGTCATGGGATTTGTCAGCCCCAAGGAGGTGCAACGCTTCCTCAAGATTTGTCCGGAGATCGAAAAATACATTACCGATGCCGGCATCGTGCTGATCAAATTCTGGCTGGAAGTAGGGCAGGATGAGCAGCAGAAGAGGTTCCTGGCGCGCATCCAGGATCCGCTGCGGCAATGGAAGCTCAGTCCGATGGACCTGGCATCGTATCGCCGCTGGTATGACTATTCGCGGGCGCGCGACGCCATGTTCAAAGCCACCGATACCCGGTATGCGCCCTGGCGCATCGTAAGATCGGACGACAAGAAGCGCGCGCGCCTTAATTGCATCTCTCAATTACTTGAATTAATTCCGTACAAAAAGCCGTCGCGGCCGAAGGTCAAACTACCGAAACGTTCGGCGAAAGGCGAATACAACGATCAGGCCTCGTTGCGCGGCAGGCACTTTGTCGCCGAGAAATTCTAATTCTTAGCGAAGTGGAATTCTGATTTCTGTGCGCGCGTGCCTGTAGCGGGCGAGAAATTATGCTAGCCACTTCGTTTTTAATGTGGTGGACGGTGCCCGCTCCCGACAACGAGCTCCGATAGGTTGATCGTTGTCAACCAATCCATCAGGGAGCGGTCGCCAAAATTACAACGATCGGTTTGAATGTCGCCAAGAACGTGTTCCAGGTCGACGCCGCCGAGAAGGTAGTCGTTCAGAAGCAACGTCGGCGCGGGCAAATGCTGGCGTTCTTCAAAGTGCTGCCGCCTGCCTTGTGGGCATGGAAGCCTGCGCGACATCTCACTATTGGGCACGCGTACTCGCAAAGCTTGGCCACCAGGTGCGGTTGATGCCAGCGAATGACGTGAAGGCCTATGTCAAGCGCAACAAGAATGATGCCGCCGAACAAAACAGGCAGAGGTCGCATTCGCTGTAGTCGATCAATACCACCGCCAAGGAATTGGTGCGGCCTTGATGCGGCATCTCATGGCGCTTGCCCGCGAAACTGGCCCGCGGGAGCTGATTGCGGAAGTCCTGCCCGATAACGTGGCAATGCTGAAGGTTTGAGAAAAGCGGCCTCAGTCCAAGCACGAAGCGCGAATTGCAGACGGTAGATGTTGTACTTAGATCGAGGTGATCGTCGTCGTCTGTGGCGGCCTTCCGGCGAATTTGATAGGATAAGGCCTGCATCAGTGATGTATTTTTCGATTTCCGGAGAAACACTGACAAGCGCTCCTCTTTTTGTCTGAAATCTCGACTTTCAGTCATTTTGCAAAGCGCCTATCCTTAACGCCAGGTTGAGTCAGTCTGCGGTTTGACATCGATGATCTGGTTCGGACAGAGGAGGAAATCCTTTGAAAGAATTTTTGAAAACGACGATCATTGGCGGAACGACCTTCCTACTACCCGCTGCCCTGGTCGTGTTCATTTTGGCCTACGCACTGCGGCTCGTAAAACGTCTTGCGGCGCCCATCTCACATAGTCTCAAGTTAGATCAACTGGGCGACCTTGCCGGCATCGGTGCTGCCACGGTCCTTTCAGTTCTAGTGCTGGTCCTAATTTCCTTTGCCGCAGGCATTGTCGCCCGTACCGCTATCGGCGGCCGCCTTAGCCGCTGGTCGGAGGCCTCCCTTCTCGGCCGTCTCCCGCATTACCAGCTTATAAAAAGTATGGCTGAAGGCCTTGCACATATCGAGGGTTCAAGCGGTTTAAAGCCGGCCTTGGTCAGCATCGAGGACGGTTGGCAGATCGGATATCTGCTGGAAAAGCTGGAAAACGACTGGGTCGCGGTGTTTTTGCCGCAGGCTCCCACGCCGATGTCCGGCAACGTCATGTATTTTCCGATTAGCCGTGTACGGACACTCGACATCACAATGGTTCAGGCGATGTCGATCGTGAAGGCAATTGGGGTCGGTTCCGGCGCGGCTCTTCGCGGCGTCGACCTCAAGCTGCCGAGCACAGACGGGTGAAAATTGCCGTTCAGTGTGCAGTGCGCCAATTGAATTGCCCTCGCACTGCGATGCTGTCGCCCTTGAAAGGCTAATCCGCAACTGGTGGGCCAAGGCCGAGTGCAGTAGCGGCCGCACTCTTGTCCGGACGGTGCGAACGCGGCTGGATCAAGTACATGTTGAGAAACCGCCAGAAATCAAGATTTCGACGGTTTCGTTGACTGCATCATCATAGATGGGGTGATTGCGAATTACTGAAGCCCCTCGGTCTCCTTCGGAACCCAAGACCCGAAGGAGAACGCCGTGAAGTACTATGTTGGTTTGGATGTCTCGCTTGCGACCACCGCGATCTGTACCGTCGAAGAGAACGGAGCGCGCCCCATGCTGGTCGCGCGCACACACGCCACAGACCCCCTCGGCCAGCTTTCGATCGGGTCGTGACCGATACCTCGGTTTAAAAAAACTGGCGACGATCCGCGCGAATAGGGTCAATTTTGATCTCAAGCAGCCTAAGTCCCGCCCGCCCACCGACGTCGTCGGCATCCTCCCCAACGAAGATGCGATCACGCGGCTGGTCGGCGCGCTACTGCTCGAATAGGAATAGAATGGCGGTTCAGCGTTGGCAGATACATGGCAGATACATGAGCCTGGAAACGATTGCGCCTTTGAGCGATGATCCGATCATCAAGCTACCCGAGTGGCAGCTTGATCGATCCGGCCCTGCCGGAGATCACGACGGCCTCGCCGTTGTTACACCACTCAATCAACTGCAACACGTGTTAGCACCTCAAACGCGCGGAGATCGATTGACGCCTGGCTGCGGGGGAGCCGGGTAGTCAAGTCGCGAGCGACTATCATTTTAACCCTCTAGCTTGCAAGTCGAACATCGACATTGTTAATCCTTGTTCGAGAACCCGTTGGTGCACAGGCGTCGCAAAGCGGCGGCCTCTTCGGCCACCGACTGCTGGTCGATATATTTGTCGTCGCTGCGATGCGCCTTGGGGCCGAGAAGGCGGTTCTGGCGAATCTGTACGATCCGCTTCGGGGAGATGCATATAAGCCCCGGAAAGGTATGGCTCGAAAAATTCCGGTTGCCGATTGGTCAACGGGAACGGGGAGTTGAAACTGCCCTTGCCACAGTAGAACTTGCCGTTCGGTACAGCCTGTCACAGGTGCCCGGTGACCGCAATTAATGGCTTCAGGCACGGCTTTTTTCGGCTTGGTGTTACGCGCCTCGCGGGCCGGCAACGGATCGCCAGCGCAAGAAAGACGCGATTACGAAAAGCGGTATAGCCGACCCAAGACAACCGGGCACCGCCCACTGCAGGGACGGCTCACATCCGATTACCAGGCCTATGGCAGTCATGCCAATTCCAATGGCACTGCTAATGATCAGCACCGCGAGCGCCCATGCGGGCGTTAGGGTTCCAATGCCGCGGGCTCCGACGATGAGCGGTGCAATGACGAGCAGCGTAAACGAAAGTTGCGTTGAGCTCACCCCAAACACCAGGCCGAGCAACCTCGCAGGGGCAAAGGTTGTTTCAAAAGCCGCGTACGCGAGATGGAAAGCCGACAAAGTTATAAGTCCAATTGCGAGCCCAGCGATCAAGGTCAAATGTTTCGCCCGTATTTCGACTGGGCGCACCGACGCCGATGTGTTTTCGGGCCAAAACATCGGCGCGATATCGTAGCGAAAAGTACAAAGGCCGGCGGAGAACAACGAGCCGAGCGTCGAGACTGCCAATGCGAACAGGCCGAACAACAAAAAGAACAGGATCATTGTGGCCACAGAATTGTCTTGCGTTAGCATGCGCTGGATGAAGCTGCGTATGGCGTCCCCTTCCGTCGGGGACGCCTGGGTCAATCCGGCAACCACACCGAACAGGCAAATCAAAAGTCCGACTAACGGAACCTCGACAGCGTAGGCCGCGCAAAAGCTTTTGAGCGCCGCCGCCCACTGGCCTTCCTTGAAGTAGCTCGAATCCCGGCTTCTCGCGAAGGCCGCAAGCCTCTGCCAGTTCACAATGTCGACGATGGGATGAAACAGCGGGACCAGAACTAGGGACATCAGGGTTATCTTCGATACCGAGGTGCCAGTCTGCAGCGCGGCAAGATCGTCGCGAGCAGTTGTCGAGGCTCCTTCGATATATAATTCAAGCGCAGCGACCACGGTTGCCAGCACCATTAGCGTGATCGCCAAAACGCCTATAAGTGAATTGAGAATTTTCTGGAACCGACTGAGGCGCCGCACGCTTGCGGGCTCACGTTCGCGCCGCACGACGCCGGCGTTTGTCGCGCTCGATTGGATCAAGTTGGTGTCAACATATCGAGCGTGCCGCCGGAAGTGTATGACTGCGCAGATAATGGCGATGAGCGCTAAGGCGACCAAGCCGCGTAGCGGCATCGCCCCGAGTTGCGAAACTTGCAGATATAGTAGGAACGCTGTCGAGCCAAACAGCCCAAAATATAACAGACCGAGTTGCAGTTGGGCGCCGTGCATCAGCCCGGTGTGATCAGAGAAAAGCGTGCACGTCACTACGACCAAAAAGATCGCCGCAATGAATAACTCGGTGAAGCCGGCGCTGTCCGCAAGTAGTGGCTTGAGCACGGTCGCCAAGCCAAGCATGGCGCAGACGATCAGCCCACAGACGGCTACCAGGGTCAGGTCGGCCGCCACCACTCTGACTCGCGGATCACTGCCATGGCTCAGTGAAATAAATTCATGCACTGTGACGGAACGGCCCTGAATGACGGCGTCGTCGAGAAACTGCAACACCGGCCGCCGCAGCATGTAGATGAGTGACAGACCCAATCCGACGGAAGCGACGTAAACGAGCGCCGGCCAAAATTGGCCACTTAGGCCCCACCCGAGGAGAGGCACTAAAGTGACCAATCCGATTGCGTAAGCGATTGAGGAATTCTGTATGACCCCGGGCATAACAGGGCCTGCCGAGACCAAGGCGTCTTGATCTCGGGGGCTAGCTCGGCGGGGCGCTAACAGCACCGGTACAATGAAGGCACCGAGGACAGCGACCGTTGCCACAATTGCGAGGTACAACATCGGAGTTGCGACACCTGCCTAACAACGGGGTGGTAGGGTCGTTCGCCCACGATCATGCGCAATTCGAACGTTGGGGGCAATCGTTCGGAGCAACGGCGATAGACCGAGGCGAGACAAAGAGTTCGAGCGCGGCAAAGGCTTTGCGGCCACGCGCAAGTTTTGGCGTCCTGCTGGCCGGGGCGCTAGCCGCTACCGTATTGTTTTGGTGTACGAGTACTTTTGCGGCGGAACCCCGTGTGATTCTGCTCCGCGGTTGGTTCGGGGTGTTCTCTACCGGCCTTGATAGGGTTGCGGATCAACTTAGAGCACTTGGAATCCAGGCCGAGGTCGCCGGCCACTTGAACTGGTCGAATGAGGTAGCCGAGATTCTGCGCGACCGATCTGCCGGCCGCGTCGGAGCCCTAGTCCTCGTCGGGCACTCGCAAGGGGCAAACAACGTCATCGACATGGCGCGGTCGCTCGAAGGGTATAACGTCTCTGTCGACCTCCTCGTGACGCTCTCTCCGTTTATGCAAAATCCGGTCCCCGCCAACGTCGTCAAGGCGATCAACTACTACCAAGGCCCCGGCTGGGGCCAGCCCCTTGAAGCAGATCGAGGTTTTCACGGCGAAATCGTGAATATCAATCTGGCGGACGATCCGACCATTTCACACATCGGCATGGACAAAAGCGCGAAGGTCCAGGCGGAAATTCTGCGGGAGATCGTGGCCCTCAAGTCCAAGCGCTGAGCGGAGCAGGCACCGCTGTTGTGCGATGCTCAATCCAGCAAGGGACGCCCTCGTGCCGCCTGAGTCATGGCAATTGATGGAACTTTGCAACCTTACTGGTTGCCGAACGGCTGTTCATCCCACTTGCACTGAGTTCGCGCGTTTTGCGAACTATTATCCACATTCTGCTTCCGAGATTTCCGGCAACCGGTAGATTGCTGCTCGGTCATGGCTTCGCATGTT
>CAWDZD010000070.1:0-42251 GCA_963806465.1 uncultured Alphaproteobacteria bacterium
GACGTGGATCATGTCGGCCGCTTCGTCGCCGATGCTGAAGCGATCTACTCCTAGAAGGGACGCGGAATGAATACGCTCATCGTCGGCAAAGCCATTAGCGGCTTGAGCGCCTCGTCTAGCGGAGCGGCGAGCAATCGCCGAAACGGCGCGGGGAGATTTTGGCCGAATCCCACCCGAGCCTTGGCCTTTTCGAACCTTCACAAATCTGCGGGGCCAAGCGGCGGTAGGCCGGCGACAGCGAGGGTGCGAAAAGGGGCGCGCCGCGATATAAATACGAAAAAGCCGTCCGGGCGTTTTCTGGGCGAGAATGTTTCGCAACGCACGAGGAGGAACCCGAGAGGAGGCCGCCGTGACCGGAAGGCTCATTCAAGTCGCTAAGTCAGCCTATCAATATCCGCTGATCCTCAAACAATTGTGGCACGCGCCGATCGTCCAAGCGCCGCATCAGGAGATCGTCTATCGGGATTTGAAGCGCTTCACTTATCGCGACATCAGGGAGCGCATCGGCCGCCTCGCTTCGGCGCTGCATGGCATTGGAGTTCGCCCGGGCGACACCGTCGGCGTTCTCGATTGGGACAGTAACCGGTTTCTCGAAGCGTTCTTTGCTATCCCGATGATGGGAGCCGTGCTGCAGACGGTGAATGTCCGGCTGTCGCCTGAACAGATCGCCTACACGATCAACCATGCCAAGTGCTCGACCCTGATCGTCAATGACGAATTCGCGGGGCTAGTGGAAGGCCTCAAGTCGAAACTGACAGAGGTCAAGCGAATGGTCGTGATGTCCGATCAGCCCGCGCCGCGAACGGGCGATCTGCCGTTCGTCGGCGAGTATGAGGCGCTTCTCGCTGCGGCTTTGCCCGACTACGACTTCCCCGACTTCGACGAGAACACCCAGGCGACGACGTTTTATACGACCGGTACGACCGGCCTCCCCAAGGGCGTCTATTACAGCCATCGGCAGCTCGTTCTGCATGCGCTGTCGGAGTTGGCGTTTCTCGGCATCGCGGGAATGCAAGGGCGCTTTTGCCGCGACGATGTGTACATGCCGATCACGCCGATGTTTCATGTTCACGCCTGGGGCTTTCCCTGGGCGGCGACGCTCGCCGGCGTCAAGCAGGTCTATCCGGGCCGCTACGAACCGGCGATGCTGCTCAAGCTGATCAAGCAGGAAGGCGTGACCTTCACCCATGGCGTGCCGACAATTCTGCAGATGTTGCTCGGCGCGGCGGCAGCGGCAAAAGCCGATCTTACCGGCTTGAAGATGGTGATCGGCGGCTCGGCCTTGCCGAAGGCGCTTGCCAAACAGGCGCTCGCCGCGGGGATCGATATTTATGCCGGTTACGGCATGTCGGAGACTGGTCCGATTGCCTGTGTCGCCCATGTCCGATCCGCCGACCTCGGCGGCGATCCGGAACGCGAGATCGAAATCCGCACAAGGGCCGGCATGACGGCGCCGCTGGTCGATCTGCGCGTCGTCGACCCGGACATGAAGGACGTTCCGAACGACGGCAAGACCGCGGGCGAGATCGTGCTGCGCTCGCCCTGGCTCACGCAGGGTTACTTCGACAATCCGGAGGACTCGGAAGAGCTATGGGCCGGCGGCTATCTGCACACCAGCGACATCGCCGTGCTCACGCCGGACGGCTACGTGCAGATCACCGATCGCATCAAGGACGTAATCAAGACCGGCGGTGAATGGGTATCGTCGCTGCAGATCGAAGATTTGATCACGCAGTGCCCTGGCGTGGCCGAAGCGGCAGTGATCGGCGTGAAGGACGATCGTTGGGGCGAGCGGCCGATGGCGTTGGTGGTCAAAGATCCGAAAAGCGCTGACGGCCTCACCGACACCGAGATCAAGACGCATCTGAAAGTCTTCGCCGACAAGGGCGTCATTTCGAAATATGGCATCCCGGAGAAAATCCTTTTCGTCGAAAAGCTCGCCAGGACCAGCGTCGGCAAGGTCAACAAGAAGGAATTGCGCGAGAAATATGGCGCCATTTAGCGGTGCGCGATCGGGCGCCGAGGTCGGCTTGTTGCCGAAGAGGGTGGAAGGAGGCTTGTGTGGGCGAATTTACGATTGCCGAAATGAGCGAACACATCGGCCGGGAGCTCGGTGTGTCGGATTGGGTCACCATCGACCAGTCGCGCATCGACACTTTCGCGGATTGCACCGGCGATCATCAGTGGATCCACGTGGACGTCGAGCGGGCCAAGCGCGAAAGCCCGTTTCGGGGCCCGATTGCTCACGGCTATCTGACGCTGTCGATGGTCGCTCCGTTGTCGATGCAGATAGGAATCCTTCCCAAGGATTCCGCGGCAGGCCTCAATTATGGAATCGACAAGGTTCGTTTCCTCGCGCCGGTACCCGCCGGCGCCCGGGTGCGGCTGCGCGTCGTTCTTGCCGGCTTCGAGCCGCGTGACGGCGGGCAGGCGATCATGAAGACGCAAAACACCCTGAGGTCGAGGGTTCGCAAAAGCCGGCATTGATCGCGGAAACGCTGGCACTGCTTATCCCGGCGAAAGGCGCGGCGAAACAATGAGCACGGAACATCAAGCCGACACGCAAGCAACGGACAATCTGTCCGACCAAGCGTCGCGGCACACGTTGGCGCTCAATCCGCTGGTAGGCTTGCGCGGCAAGGATCTGTTCGACAGCGCCGGTATCCTTGTCAAAGCGATGCTCAACGAGCCGCGAACGGTTGTCACGCAATGGCTCTCGTTTCTCGGCGAGCTCAGCGATATCGCCGGCGGCAAGTCCCAACGCGCGCCGGCGCCCGGCGATAAGCGCTTCACCGATCCGACCTGGACGAACAGCACGCTGCACAACCGTTTGCTCAAGGCTTATTTCGCCTGGGGCGCGGCCGTGGAAAATTTCGTCGCGCAGAGCAGGCTCAGCGCCGTCGACAAGCAGCGGGCGAGCCTGCTGACGACCATTCTGATCGACGCGTTCGCGCCGACAAACACGCTCATCGGCAACCCCGCCGCCATGCGAAAGCTCCTCGACACCGGCGGCGACAGCCTATGGAAGGGGCTGAAGAATTACGTCGAGGATCTGCTCAAGAACGGCGGGCTGCCGTCACAGGTCGACACCTCCGCTTTCAAGGTGGGTCAGAATTTAGCGACGACGCCCGGCTCGGTGGTGTTCCGCAACGAGTTGATCGAGCTCATCCAATATGCTCCGACCACGGCGACCGTGCGGCAGCGCCCCCTCGTGATAACGCCGCCGCAGATCAACAAATATTATGCGACCGACCTGTCGCCTGACAAAAGTCTGGTCAGGTTCCTGCTCGATGGCGGTATCCAGACGTTCGCCGTGAGCTGGCGTAACCCGACTGTCGAACACCGCGACTGGGGCCTCGATACCTACATCGGCGCGCTCGACAAAGCCGTCGACGCGGTTCGCGACATCACCCGCACTGACGACATATCGATGATGGGGTCGTGTTCCGGGGGCATCACCTCGGTCGCGTATCTCGCGGTCTATGGCGCGGCCAAAGAGCAGAAGATCAGGAACCTTGTGCTCGCCGTCTGCATGCTCGATACCAGCGCGGTCGGCGACAGCGCGTTCGGCTCCCTGATCACCCCGGAAACGATGCACGCCGCCAAGGCGACATCGCGCCTGCGCGGCGTTCTCGACGGACATGATCTGGCCCGCATGTTCGCCTGGATGCGGCCCAACGACCTGATCTGGAATTACTGGGTCAACAATTATCTGCTCGGCAACGCGCCCCCCGCGTTCGATATCCTTTATTGGAATGCCGATACCACGCGGCTGCCGGCGCGCCTGCACGGTGATTATATCGATCTCTATTTCACCAATCCGTTCGTCAATCCCGGCAACCTGACATTGAACGGAGTGGTGGTCGACATGAACAAGGTTCGCGGCAAGGTCGACAGCTACGTCATCGGCGGCGTCACCGACCACATCACACCGTGGAAAGTGGCCTATAAGTCCGCGCGCATCCTGGGCGACAACACAACCTTCGTGCTGTCGAACAGCGGACATTTGCAGAGCCTGCTCAATCCACCGACCAATAAAAAGGCCTCCTACACCATCGGACCGATTAATCCGGCCGGACCGGACGCGTTTGCCTTGAGCGGGGAGAAGCGGCAAGGGAGCTGGTGGCTTGATTGGCGCGACTGGTTGCACAAGCGCTCGGGCGAAGAAGTCGATGCGCCCAAATCGCTCGGCGACGGCCGCCATGCCATTATCGCGCCGGCGCCGGGAACGTATATCTTCGAGCATTAGGCACGAACGCGAAGGAATCCGATGGCTGGACGCAGGTTTGACACGCAAACGCCCGGCGCCGCGTCGCGCGGAGCGGACGGCGTTGAAGCGCGCCTCATGTGGGTCGGCGATCAGAAGCTGATGGTGGCAATCAAGCGCGCCGCCAGCAAGCGTCCGGCTCTCCTGCTCTTTAACGGCATCGGCGCCAATTGGGAATTGGCCGAGCCGTTCCTCAACGCGCTGACCGATACCACTGCGATTATTTTTGACCTGCCGGGTGTCGGCGGCTCGCCGCTATCGGCATTGCCTTATCGCCCCTCCAGCATCGCCCGTATGAGCGCGCGCCTCGTGGCCGATCTGGGTTACGATCAAATCGACGTCGCCGGGGTCTCCTGGGGTGGCGGCATGGCACAACAGCTCGCCCATCAATATCCGGCGCTGTGTAGGCGACTGGTGCTCGCCGCCACATCGCCGGGCGCGATCATGGTGCCCGGTAGGCCAAGCGCGGTGCTCAAGCTCGCGACCCCGCGCCGCTACTTTGACAAGGACTACATGCGCAAGAGCGCGCCGGAAATCTATGGCGGCGCTTTCAAAAAGGATCCTTCGCTGATCGGCCGCCACGCCGCAGCAATGTCCGGGGCGCGCGGCATGGGATATCTTTATCAACTCCTGGCAATGGCCGGCTGGAGCAGCCTCCCGTGGCTCTCGACGTTGCGCCAGCCAACCCTAGTGCTAATGGGCGGCGACGATCCCTTGGTCCCCGTCGTCAACGGCCGCATTCTCGCTCACCTCATCCCCAATTCCCGGCTCGAGATCGTTGATGATGGCCATTTATTCATGGTGACGCGGCCGAAAGAGACGGCGGAGCGTATCGAGAAATTTCTGTCCGAGGCGGCATGAGCGACGCTGGCTTACGGCGTTGGCTGCCGTGACGGATATCGCGACACAACAAGACGCGAGCGATCGATGAACCTGGACTATGTCTCGATCGGTAGAAATCCTCCCGAGGAGGTGAACGCGATCATCGAGGTGCCGATCGGCGGCGAGCCAATAAAATACGAGATGGACAAGAAAGCGGGGACGCTGGTCGTCGACCGCTTTCTCTATACGCCCATGCGCTATCCCGGGAACTACGGCTTCATCCCGCACACGCTCTCCGAGGATGGCGATCCCTGCGACGTCCTGGTTGCTAATACCCGGCCGATCATCCCCGGTGCCGTCATCGCCGTGCGGCCAATCGGCGTACTCAAGATGACGGACGAGGGTGGCGGCGACGAGAAGATTGTCGCCGTGCCGATACCGAAGCTCACGCAACGCTACGCCCATGTCATGAACTACACTGATCTGCCGGAAATCACGTGGCGCCAGATTGAGCATTTCTTCGCGCATTATTCCGCACAATTTCCGTTTTTGTGCAGGCACTCCCCCAGGTCGTGGTTAGTTCAGGAGGCGCAATGAGCAAGCTGACCAGCTTCAAAGCTGACATTCGGCCGCTGTTTACGCAGCGGGATATTCAGGCGATGAGCAAGGCGTTCAATCTGGCTAGTTACGATGACGTAAAGACGCATGCGGCTGCGATCTTCGATCGAATTCGCGGGATCGGCGGCGCTGTCATGCCACCGCCACCGCCGCGAGGAGAAGGCCCCTGGCCTAAATCTCGCATCGATCTCTTCGGCAAGTGGATGGCGGACGGCTTTCAGCCTTAGGCGGGAATTGGCTTGATCGGAGTTATGTCCGCTATTGGCTGCAAAGCGGCATTTAAGATCGTGTATCGAAACGACCGCTAAATTTGATGCTTGATGCCCATACGCAGTCCCGGCCTCAGATAGCCGAATTTCGCCGCGGCCTGTTCGACAACGGGTTCGCCGAGGGCCAAAACGTAGCTATCGAGTCCTTGTTCGCGGACGGTCGATACGATCGCCTGCCGGCGCTGGCAGCGGAATTGACCCATCGTTCGGTCGATCTGATCTTCGCGGCCGGGCCGCCCGCAGCGCTCGCTGCGAAAGCAGTGACCACAACAATACCGGTCGTTTTCGTCGTTGGCTTCGATCCAGTCATGGCCGGTCTCGTCGCGAGCTTGAGCCGACCAGGCGGAAACGTTACCGGCATGACGCTCATGAACAACCAACTGGGCCAAAAACGATTGGAAGTATTATTGGACCTTGTTCCAACAGCGACCGAGATCGCGATGCTGGTCAACCCGGTCAGTCCGGATACGGTTCAGGAAATCGAGGCGGTGCAAGCCGTGACACTACGGCGTGGAGTGCAGCTCCAGATACTCAACGCCTCCACGCTGACTGAGATAGATGCCGCGATCAACTCGCTTTTGGAAAAACGCCCGCATGCCCTCTATGTCGCAGGCGACCCGTTCTATCTGTCCCGGCCTGACGAAGTGGTCGCGAGGGTCGCACGACTGGGGCTTCCCGCGATTTACCCGTTCCGGGAGTTCCCGTTATCCGGTGGACTAATCAGTTACGGAAACAATAGGGCCATAGCCTACCGTCAGGCCGGCGCCTACGCGAGCCGGATTTTAAAAGGCACCAAGACCGCCGACCTGCCGGTCATGCAGCCGACCACATTCGAGCTTGTGATAAATCTCAAAACTGCCAAGGCCCTTGGGTTGGACATCCCAGAAAGGCTACTTGCTCTCGCCGACGAGGTGATCGAGTAGGTGCGCATTTGCGCAAGTCATTGCTGCACGGCGCAGATTAACAGGACGGCCCGCAAAGAAGCACGCGACATCGCGCAGATGATGCGAGTGGGGCGTTATCGTCCGGGGCTAAGTGAAGACGCTACGCAGTCAGAAACTGCGGATGCTGCTGACCCATCGCAAGCTGCTGCAGTCGAAGGCCATTGCCATCGGGAACGATCTGCGCGGTACTTTGCGTAACTTCGGCCTCAAGGTCGGCATGGTCGGGAAGGTGAAGTTCGAAGCCCGGATCAAGGAGCTGGTCGAGAGCCTTCCCGACTTGGCCGAGTTGGTCGAGCCTCTGCTCATTGTGCTGCGGGCACTACGCGAACAGATCGTCGTCCTGCATCGCCGTTTGCTGGCCATCGTCCGGGATGATGAGGTGTGCCGGCGCCTGATGACGACCCCCGGTGTCGGCCCAGTCGTGGCGCTGACCTATCGCGCCACCGTCGACGTACCTGCTCGGTTCCGTAAATCCAAGGCAGTCGGTGCCGTGTTTGGACTGACGTGCTCCAAGTATCAATCCGGCGAGATCGATCGGAGCGGAAGAATATCGCGCTGCGGAGACGAGATGATGCGGGTCATGCTCTACGAAGCGGCTCAGAGCATGTTGCGTTCAAAGAAATGGTCGTGGCTCAAGGCCTGGGCGATGCAGATCGCTCGGCGCCGCGGGATAAAAAAGGCGATCGTGGCCCTGGCACGCCGGTTGGCCGTGATCATGCACCGCATCTGGGTTGACGGCACCGAGTCCCGCTGGACCCGGGAAACCGCAGTGGCATGAGTGCCGTGCAGGATCAAATGCGATAGGAGGAAACTCGAGCTCCACCGAGCGGTGGAATGATGTCCCTCGCGGGACGATGGATGAGGTGAGATCGCATGTCCGCTTGGACCACCGTTCATCAGACGGTAAGGCCGCCCCTAAGATCGCTCCACTTCGTCCTCGAATCCCATGATGGAAGGGCCCTAGCGCCGATTCCGAAGAGAAGCACGAGCCCGTGAGCGACATCAACACCGCAGCGGCGGATAGTCTGAAAGTGCTTGACCCCAAACGGCCGATTAGAGAACGGACATCGCCGAAACGACGTTGTTGACCCAGACCGGGCCTCGCATTTTGCGCCCTCGCGAAGCCGACGGGCCAAAGTTCAAGAGCGTCAGCAGCCAGGTGCGTAGTGCGTTTTGCGACACGGCGTCAGTCGGCCAATGGAGCGGACCAGGCATCATAGCCATAAACCCAGTCCGGATTGGTCTCGTTGCGAAGCCAAGTGTTGGTTCGTGAACCGAGCTGGACTTGCGAGGTGCGCGGCTTGCGCGTCGAACTCGAAACGGCGAAAGGCGTCCGCCACTCCCGACCGATCGACGCTGTCGAGGCAGCGTGACAGTACGGCGGCGTCCTCAAACGCCATGGCCGCGCCCTGTGCCATGTAGGGCGTCATGGGATGGCAAGCATCGCCCAACAACGTGACGCTGCCTTCCGACCAGCGAGGCAGCGGATCATGATCGAACAGCGGTCTTTTGTGAACGGCAGGACATGAAGCGAGCACGTGCCGAATCTGCGGATGGAAACCAACAAAGGCGTCACGCAACACGTTCACGTCGCCTGTGGCGGACCAGGATTTAAGCGCGAAGCCGGGTTCGGGTTGACTCGTCACAAAATAAACTTCGCTGCGATCGGGCTTGACGTAATAGATGACGATGTGGCGATCCGGCCCCCACCATTTGGTGCAATCGTCGATCTGATATCCGTTCAGGAGGGTTGCCGGAAATACGGTGCGGTAGGCGACATGGCCGGTGAAAGCCGGCTCGTCGCTACCGAATAGCGTGTCTCTGACGACCGAGTGAACGCCGTCAGCGCCAACAACGGCGTCGGCGTCAGCCGTCATGCCGTTCGCGAAATCAAGTCTGACACTGCCATCCGCGCGCTGTTCGAGCGAGGCGAGCTTATGATCGAGCCGCAGCTCGCTCTCCGGTACGACATTCGTCAATGCGGCGTGGAGATCGCCGCGGTGCGCTAGCAAGTAAGGTGCGCCGTAACGCTGCTCGGCGGTTTCGCCGAAGATCATGTCGAAGCGAATCTCCCCGGTATCAAAGTCTCTGTTATTCCAGGACCGGGGATAGAAGGCGGCCGCGCGCAGATTCGGCTCAAGTCCGAAGGCGCGCAGGACTTTCATCGCATTACAGCCAATTTGGATGCCTGCCCCGACACGAGCGAAGCGACGAGCCTGCTCGTAGATGGTGACGTCAACGCCGACGCGCCGGAGCGCCGCCGCAGTCGCAAGTCCGCCCATTCCCGCGCCGATGATTGCCACGGAAAGTCTCTTCACGTGGGCATGCCTTGTCTTTCCGAAGGGAAACGAAAACAGTCGCAACGTCCTATCTCGCTTGTTCCGTTTTGGCCGGGACCTTAACGGCCGCGAATTTCTCGAACTCGACATTGTAGAGTTCGCCATCAACTCTTTCGACCCGGCGGATATATACGTCCTGGACCATCTCACGGGTTTCCGGATCGATCGAGACCGGCCCGCGCGGGCTTTCCCACGCCATCCCTTTTATGGCGGCGATCAGAGCGTCACCGTCAGTATTGCCGTCAGTCTTCTTTATCGCCGCGTAGATCAGGTGCAGGGCGTCGTAAAGGGCCACCCCAATATGGTCCGGCCGGATGCCGTTGCTGGCACTCTTGAAGCCCCCCACGAAGGCCTTATTCATCGGTGACGGGTGCGCAGCGGAATATTGCATCGATGTGATGACACCGAGCATGGAATCGCCTGCCTGGTTAAGCACGGCGTCGTCAGTGATATCGCCGACGCCGATCAGCTTGATGCCGGACTTATTTAGACCGCGCTCTGCATATTGCCTCATCAGCGCGGCCGCGAGGCCGCCCGGCACCCACACGAATAGCGCATCTGGCTTGGCGTCGCGGGCGCGCTGAAGGTAAGGAGCATAGTCTGGATTTTGCAGCGGCACCCGCACCGCTTCTACGATTTCCCCGCCGTCGGCCTTGAATTCGTCAATGAAGGCCTTCTCGGCATCCAGACCTGGGGAATAATCAGACACCAGGGTGACGACCCGCTTAATGCCGTTCCTTGCCGCCCATTGTGCCATCGGGACGGTGACCTGGGTTTGCGCGTACATGGTACGTACAATGTAAGGCGAACGTGCGGTGATGATCGATGCCACGGCCCCAACGACGATCTCCGGAATTCTCGCCTCAGTGGCGATCGGCGCCACCGCGAGCGCGTTTGGGGTCGGATTGTAGCCCGCCAATACCGCGACCTTTTCGTTGACAACAAATTCCTGCGCGATGCGCCGTGCCTGATCCGGGACCCCGCCGTCGTCGCGGATGATGAGTTCGATCCGGTGGCCAACGATTGTCGTGCCATTCTGCTCCATAAACAGCTTCGCGGCGGCGATCATTTGCTTGCCATTCTCGGCGAACGGCCCGGTCAACGGCGCCGACAATCCGATTTTGATTGCGTCCCGTTCGCCCGCCCTGGCCCCAGCGAGCGGAAGCGAAACACTTCCGATGACAATGGCAATAGCGACCGACACCAACCGTCTTACCAACTTCTTAAGTGTAAAGTGGAGCACGGTGGGTATCGCCTCCTGTCTTGCATCAAAGCCAAACACATCGGGCGTGGACGGGTGCTAGGAAAGAGGAAACGAAGTTTCGCAGGAAGTGAGATGGCAGCCGGGGGAACCAACGCGGCTCATAGCAGCAATCGAATTTCGGGGCGCCCTGCGTTCCTCGAATGAAACTACTCCGGCTGTCAATGCACGAGAAGGGGCATGCAATGCCCAAATGCGAAGTGGCGGAAGGTCTGCTTTTGCGCCGCTGTCGGAGTATTAGCGGACGTACCGGTGTTTAGTTCGACTTCGCTAATGTGCGCTGGGTCATGGCGTTATGGTCTCGGCGATCTCGTCGTCCGAGTCTTGACCCCGAAAGATCAGCAGATGAGCACGATCTTGCCGGCCGATCCGGGTTCAAGGATTTCCTTGTGTGCGCGCGCTGCCTCGGCGAGTGGCACTTCCTTGCTAACGACAGGGCGCAGAGTGCCATTTTCAAAGCCTGCAAAGAGCCCGGCGTGAATGTCCGCCTCTTCGCCCGGCGTAATCGCCCAGAGTGTGAACGCGCGAATCGAAGCGCGACGCGCCATCAGCTCACGGGGATTGATGGTCGCCTCGCCACGACTGCCGATCACAATCACGCGGCCATTTTGGGCCAAAAGTTTCGTGTCGTAGGAGAGATTTACGTTGGCGAGCATTTCCAAAATAATGTCCACGCCACGGGCGCCGGTCGCTCGCAAAATCTCTTCCTGATATCCGGCTTTACGGTGATCGAAGACGTGATGCGCTCCCTCCCGCTTGGCGATCTCCACGCCTTTCGGCGTCCCTGCCGTGCCGAAAACCTTCAGGCCCATGGCGCGCGCGATTTGGAGTGCCGCAATGCCCACACCGCCACTTGCGCCGTGCACCAGTACAGTTTCGGAGGCGTGCGCTTTGGCTGAATGGTACAGCGCATGGTAAGCTGTTCCGTACGGCACCCAAATTCCTGCCCCTTGCTTGAAATCGATTTTCTCCGGAAGAGCGTGTACTTGCTCTTCGAGCGCGAGCGCGTATTCCGCATATGCGCCAGTGAGCGTCCGCCCGGTGTATACGCGATCGTTTCGCTTCACCTTTTTGACGCCCTCACCAACGGCTTCAACTATTCCGGCGCCATCCGATCCGGGAGTGTAGGGGAGCGCTGGCTTTACGGCATAGGTACCCGCGCGCATGTAGGTGTCGTACGGATTGACTCCGGCCGCATGAATGCGCACCAGAACCTCGCCGGCCGAAGGCTTTGGTGTGACGACCTCCTCAAGTCTCAAAACCTCAGGACCGCCGAATTCATGAACTCGGATCGCTTTCATTTTTACTCTCCAAATTCGCGACGCGCCGAAGGCGCCCAATGAAAACCCGGGGCTTCATCCAGCGCCTCGGCCGGATCACGTCGGAATATATACTACTAGCTCGTGCCGAGCGGCGCACGAGAGTGCGCTAGATCAATAGCCGAGCTTGTGCTCGATACGGGCTAGCGCTGCACAATGACGAGCGTACGTCCGCCGCCACATGCTGCGCGGCTTTGGCGGGTACTTAGCCGCCCGGAGTTGACCATGGTGGTCAAGCTGGCGGCGGATTTTGCGCTTGGCCACCTTTTCGGCCGTAACTGCCGGCGCGCTGTGCCGCATACCAGAGGCTATTACAGAACCGGCAGGCGACCCTGTCGTCCAGATGGTAGAGCGTGCAGAACAAGTGGCTCATGGATGAACTCGGTCGCGAATGCTCGGTATCCTTTCGGTCGCGACCGAACGTCCGATAGGCGGAGAGGCCACCATGAGCGATTTGAAGATATATGGGGTTCCTCTATCGCGCGCCTATCGCGCGCTCTGGATGGCCAACGAGCTCGGGGTCGATTACGAGAATGTCCCCATCCATTTCGCCGACGGTAGTGCCAAGACGCCGGAGTATCTCGCTGTGAATCCGAACGGCCGGATCCCGGCCATCGACGATAATGGGTTCAAGCTTTGGGAATCCATGGCCATCAATCTCTATCTCGCCAAGAAGCACGGCAGCGACTTGTTGCCGAAGACAATTGAGGACGAGGCGGAGGCGATCCAATGGAGCTTTTGGGCGATGACCGAGCTGGAGAAACCGGCGCTGGCGGTGCTGCTCCATCGATTTTTCCTGCCTGAGGACCAGCGCGATTCGAAGCTGGCGGATGAAGGCGAGCAGCAGCTACAGAAACCGCTGGCGGTGCTCGATCAACGGCTGCCGACGACCGGCTATTTAGTGGGCCCGACTTTCACGGTCGCGGACCTCAACGTTGCCTCGGTGCTGTCATGGGCCCGGATGGGCAAGGTCAACTTGGCAAGCTTCCCGCACGTGGACCAATGGCTGGCCGGATGCCTAAAGCGGCCGGCCGCGGTGAAGGCGAGACCACAGACGATGGCAAACTGACCTGAGTTGTGGATCGAGAACCATCGCCAGCCAGCGCCTCAGCATTTCGACCCGCTCCTTGTCGGCCTCGGAGTGATCAGGCTACAATGCGTTAGAAACGGACGCAGATGCAGCCGCAGCCGTAGCCCAATCGAAGCGCCTGAGATCGGATTCCGGCGAGACCGCCGCGAGGCAGTCTTTCTATTTGATCTCGCAGATCATGTTGCAGCGCATGAGTTTGCTGATGGCCCTGAGATGGGGTAATCGGCCGGCCAGCTTGTGGATAGCTGAAGATTTTGGGTGCTGCGCTTCAGGCTGATGGTGAAACGAGGTCCGTGTGTACGGCCTCAAGCATCAGAAGGAGAAGCGCAGCATGGACCATTTTGCTGGACTGGACGTGTCGGTCAAGGACACCAGCGTCTGCATTGTGGATGAACTCGGGCAAGATCGTTCGGGAAGTGAAGGTTGAGAGTGAACCTGAAGCATTGTTGGCGGTGCTGAGGAATTCCCGCCTACCGCTTCGGGCGAATTGGATTGGAAGCGGGACCGCTGTCGCAATGGCTGTTCAGCGCTCTAGCCGAAGCAGAGTTACCGATGGTCTGTGTTGAGACGCGACACATGCAGGCGCTGCTGAAGGCGCAGATTAACAAGACGGACCGCAACGATGCACGCGGCATCGCGCAGATGATGCGAGTGGGGCTTTATCGTCCGGTGCATGTGAAGACGCTACGCAGTCAGAAACTGCGGATGCTGCTGACCCATCGCAAGTTGCTGCAGTCGAAGGCCATCGCCATCGAGAACGATCTGCGCGGTACTTTACGCAACTTCGGCCTCAAGGTCGGCATGGTCGGGAAGGTGAAGTTCGAAGCCCGGATCAAGGAGCTGGTCGAGAACTTCCCGACTTGGCCGAGTTGGTCGAACCTATGCTCATTGTCCGGCGGGCGCTACGCGAACAGATCGTCATCCTGCATCGCCGTTTGCTGGCCATCGTCCGGGATGATGAGGTGTGCCGGCGCTTGATGACGACCCCCGGTGTCGGCCCGGTGGTGGCGCTGACCTATCGCGCCACCGTCGACGTGCCTGCTCGGTTCCGCAAATCCAAGTCAGTCGGCGCCGTGTTTGGACTGACGTGCTCCAAGTATCAATCCGGCGAGATCGATTGGAGCGGCAGAATATCGCGCTGCGGAGATGAGATGATGCGGGTCATGCTCTACGAAGCGGCTCAGAGCATGCTGCGTTCAAAGAAATGGTCGTGGCTCAAGGCCTGGGCGATGCAGATCGCCCGGCGCCGCGGGATGAAAAAGGCGATCGTGGCCCTGGCACGCCGGTTGGCCGTGATCATGCACCGCATCTGGGTTGACGGCACCGAGTTCCGCTGGACCCGGGAACAGGCCGCAGCAGCATGAGAACCGTGCAGGATCAAATCCGATAGGAGGAAACTCGAGCTCCACCGAGCGGTGGAATGATGTCCCTCGCGGGACGATGGATGAGGTGAGTTCGCCCAATCGCTTGGACCTGCCGTTCGTTACGGCAAGGCCGCCCGGTAGATTGTTCCACCTCGTCTTCGAATCCCATGATGGAAGATGCTATGGGCGGCGGCGAGGATATTGCATCCATCGTTGCTGATGTGAACCGATGGAGCGCCCCATGCAGAAGTTGAACGACCTGAGTCGATCCCTCACCGCCCTGCAACCGGACGGCACGTTGATCGCGGTCATCGAGATGAGCCTGTCGAGCTGGCTCGTTGCCGGTATTGTGCCTGGCGTCGAGCGCCAGCCGGTTAAGAAGCTCGCGGTCGACGAGTGTGCATTGCTAAAGCTGCTGCATCGATGGCGGGAAGAAGCGGAGAAAGCGGGACGCAGGATCGAGCGCATTGTAGTCGCCTTCGAGGCCGGCCGTGACGGCTTCTGGTTGGCACGTTGGCTCAAGGCGCGCAGCGTCGACGCCTACGTCATTCACGCCGCGAGTGTGGCGGTGTCGCGCGAGCATCGGCGAGCAAAGACTGACCGTCTCGACTCCGAGCTGCTCAAACGCGCCTTTCTCGGCTGGCTGCGGGGCGAGCGTGATCACTGCAAGATGGTGGCGATCCCGACAGCCAAGGACGAAGATGCCAAGCGGCCCAACCGCGAGCGTGAGAGCCTCGTCGGAGAGCAAAATCGGATCATCAACCGAATGAAGGCGGCGTTGATCCGGCTCGGCATCCGCGGCTTCAATCCCAAGCTGAAAAAGGCCGCCGGGCGCCTCAAAGATTTGCGCACCCCTGAGGGCGAGCCGATCCCGCCGAACACGTTGGCTGAGCTACGTCGCGACATGGAGCGCCGGCGGCTGGTCAGTACTCAGATCCGGCAGATCGAGGAGGCACGCCTGGAGCGTCTCGAGCAGACGCCCAGCGATGGACCACATGCCATGGTGTGCTTGCTGGCGCGCGTGATCGGGGTCGGTACCGAGACGGCCGACATGCTGGTGCAGGAGGTGCTGTCGCGAAACATGCGCGACCGACGGGCCGTAGCGCGTTATGCCGGCCTCACTGGCTCGCCCGACGAGAGCGGGAGGAAATGCCGGGAGAAAGGGCTGGCCCGTTCGGGCAATGCTCGGGTTCGACGAGGCATGATTCAATTGGCGTGGCGGTTGCTCATGTTCCAGAAGAACAGCGCTTTGGCGCAGTGGTTTCGAGCCCGCACGGAGAACGCCCGCGGCACTCGCAAGACCATGATCGTGGCCTTGGCACGCAAGCTTCTGATCGCTCTGTGGCGGCTCGTTCGGGAGGGCGTTGTACCGGACGGCGTCGTTTTGCGTCCCGCACAATGAATGGAGGATGCTGAAGGTACCTCGACAGTTTCCGTCTTGTCGGTTTGCTTGTGACGGGCGCCGATGATGGTTCGAGGTGGCGGAATCCCGACATGGCCCTTGGCTTTCATGCCGATTGGAAGAATGGGTCCGCCGCTTCGGAGCTTCGCTGCCGATGCGCATGACTGCATCATGGTTCAGGTCCTTAGACCTACCGGATACAAGGTTGTGGCGCGATTTGAACCGCGCCCGAAGGCGGGCTCCCCTCTGATCGTCATTCCGACCGCACCAAGCGGTGCCATCGTGCTCGCAGCCGTCAAGGTGCGGCCTGGCAAGGGCGGAGCATGCTGCGAGGTTGGGCAACCTTGACCGCTTTCGGCGCGCCGGCGTGAGCGAAGCTCGGATCGAGACGAAGAAACGGCTTTCAGATCGAACAAGAAACTAACAAAGGACAAAACATGCGCGGCCCTACCTAAACCTCTTGACTAAAAAAGCCCCATACAAGGGCCCTGGTGCCGATTCCGAAGAGAAGCACGAGCCCGTGAGCGACATCGACACTGCAGCGGCGGATAGTCTGAAAGTGCTTGACCCCAAACGGCCGATTAGAGAAGCGGACATGAAGCGGTGTCTGTGTCATGTCCGCTTTTGGGCAAAGCGGACAATAACCAACCCTTTTTGACCGGCAGTTTTATGGGTGCACGCCATAGCACCTTACTTCCGTTGTCGCCGTAGCCCTTGTTCGTATGCCTTCAAGCGATCAAATGAGCGCGCAATGCAGGATTCATACCAACTGGCATCTCTTCGCCAATGCGGTCGCAAGCATCCCAATCAGCTTGCTTTCTAGTTTCGGAGTAAACGTAGTCTTCCATTCCGTCGTCGAACTCGAAGCGGACACCCCACGTCCCTAATTCTTCGTCCCACGGAATGACCTCGGCCTTTGTCACTTTGTGCATCGCTGGCATGGTTCGCTCGTAGTGCTTACTATTCTATCGCAAGGCGCGGCTGCTGCGGTTCCGGCGTCGTCTGAAGCGAAATCTGTTCAATGAGTGTCGCATCTTGTGGATCTGCGCGCGAGCTGTTGACGCGCTGGGATACCGGCCATCGCTGCAAGAAATCATTGGGCGCCGGCTTGAGAATGTCCATGCCGGCTTCGCCTTTCAGCCACGGCTGGAATTGCTCCCGCGTGAGCAACACAGGCATGCGGTCGTGGATGTCGGCGACGAACTCGCTCGCGGGCGCGATCAGCATGGTGCACGATTTCAGTTTCTCGCCGGTTTCGCGGTTCTTCCACTCATCCCAAAGGCCGGCGGCAGTGAGGGCCGGCGAGCCGTCGCGGGCGGTGAAATACCAAGGCTGTTTGCCTGCTGGCGTATTTTGCCATTCATAATAACCGGACATCGGGATCAGGCATCGTGTGCGCGTGAACGCGTCGCGAAAGAAAGATTTGCTCTCGACCGTTTCCGAGCGCGCATTGAAGGTTGCCGCGCGCAGCTCCTTGAGCGGCTTCGGCCACCACCAGGGCACGAGTCCCCAGCGCATGGGCAGATAATCGCGTGCGCCATCGCGCGAAATGACGACATCGACCGGATCGGTCGGGCAGATATTGTAGCGGGGCGGCAGATTGTGCGGTGGACCTTCGAGCGCCAACCGATAGAGCGCAACGATCTCCGCCCAGGTCAATTGGTTGGTGAACCGGCCGCACATCAGGAAGCCTTTTGCGGCTGCGCCGCCGGCTTGCAGGTAGCCAGCACGCTCTGACTGCCGCACTTGCGGCAGCGCAGGCGTTTGACGAAGGCGGCAATCGGCGTGTTGGGCGCGATCGCCAAGCGCGATAAAGTTTCGCGGTTCAACACGCCGACATGCCCACAACGCAGACACTGGACCGTAACGCTGGACTCGGTACGCACGCCGTTTCCTCACACCAACACAACGCCTCAATAAACATAAGAACTGAGCAACGTGGCGTCGATAGGCGCCGCAAGTCTTTGCTGACAGGAAGGAATGCCGATGAGCTTGGAAAACAGTGCTTGGCCGTTGCACGGATCGCAGCGACCGGCGCGCGGTCCCACGCTGTCGAGCGCGTGGTCACTCTGCCGCGCGAAAGTGCGCGCTGTCGCGGACAGAATGGACCGGGCCGCGCGCCTGTCGCTCGTACTTGCGTGCGTCCTACTTCGCGCCCGGAAGTTTCGAGCCATCCTCGACGCGCCGGCCAGTGGTAACGCCCGCGTATAATGTCTTGACTATGACATTGCTAGCTTATTTCGACCCCGAGTGGCCGGTTTTGAAATCGCAGTGGCCTAATTTACAACTTGCAACCATTGTGACATTGTTTGCGTGTATGCAATCATAACATGAAAACTCGGGAGCATCGAGATGCGCTCACTTGGAATTATTACAGCTGTATTTCTTATTTTGCCGTCGTTCGCCCATGCAGACGACTGCCTTGAGTCAGGACAGAACTCGACGTTAAAGGCTACATCGACGTTGCCATCTCAGGGGACGAAAAATGTATGAGGGATTCGATGAGCCATGGCGGACACTCTGACGAAGCAGTAAAGAATTGCAACAAAAGTACAGATGACCGCAAGTGGGACCTTTGTGCTGCTTGGGCATGCAATTACTTGAGATCACTAAAGTGGACTCCAGCCTGTTAGTGGTCGCGGCTCACACGATAGTTTTGAAGAGAGGCCGTCAACTGAGGCGGCCTCGTCTATTCGCCATGCGGACGCGGCGAGTGGCCTGTTCCGGCGCCATCTAGCTAGAGCGAGCTTGGTCTAAAACAAGACCAACAAGATTGACCGGGGGCACGGCGCAATCGCATACGCGCATCCCTGGTCGTCGCTGAATTCCACTAAATAATTTTCTCCGTCGAGGTCCTCGACGACAGTGCCGACCTGTCCGCGCGCTAATCGGTACGCAGGAATATCGCTCAGCAAAGCTACCTCGTCCAACAGGGACGGTCCTTCGTTGTTTGCGCTCCTCTTTGTCTTCTCAGCCATCGTTTGCATCTTTGCGCCGGTCACTTGTCGATTGGCCAACGCCTCCCTTCGTAAATTTCGACGAGCCCAATGAGAAGGTCGAGCCGATCGCCGTTCTCGGTGCCCGGAAGCGCGCCCCAAAGCCTCTCGATCTCGGCGAGTGCAGCCAAGTGGTCCTCATCGGTACGGATCACTTTGATTTCCATAGCTACGAGTTCCATCGAAGAAACTTTCGCCCAGTTTAGCAAAGGAAAATGAAATGGACGATCTCAGAACCTTTGTGCCGATCACCAAAATCAAACCATCCCTGCGCCTGGTCCATGGCGTCGTCACCGCCGAGAAGCCGGATGTGTCCGGCGAGGTGTGCGATTATGCCTTGACCAAGCCGTTTTATCAGAAATGGTCGCAAGGCTTTGCCAGCGCAACTGACGGCCGCTCGCTCGGTAATCTGCGCGCCATGCACGGCGCCGTCGCCGCCGGCAAGCTCGTCGAGATCGCTTTCAACGACGAGGCCAGGCAGGTGGAAATCTGCGGCAAGGTGGTCGACGACGCCGAATGGGCGAAGGTCGAGCAGGGGGTCTATACCGGCTTCTCGCAGGGCGGGCGCTATTTCAAGCGCTGGCCGGATCCGGATCGGTAGCAATGCCACAACGTGCAATAAAGCAAGACAACGCTTTCATGAGTGGGCGTTTCTTCGCAGGCGCATGGCTTCGCGGCAGGCATCACAGGCGGTAAGATAGAAGCCATCGTCACAAGCCAATTCGCCGGGTCTGCCACACGTTTCGCAAGTGCGGACACTTTCACTTCGGCTTGTCTGACGCGTCGAGCAAATGCGAGCCGTTCGATTTCGGGTACTTTGGATGGCAAAGCGTAGTGAGAGCACAAGCAACCAAACTTCTCTTTGATCTGCCGGATTGTACCGCCAAGCCGTAAGAGTTCGTCCTCTAGCGGTTGGACCAGGTCGTTCCAGCCATCTCCACACTGGCGGCCCCAGACCTCGTATACCGTCTTCCGCTTTGTCATGCTGACACAATTATGCATATTCGCTGCATAGGGGCGACAAGAGAGCATCAGGGGGCGCATGCCATAGCGAATTTGAAGAAGGGCCAGACAGTACCATCGCCGGAATGGCGAAAACACCTGCGGTGGCTCAAGCGCTTGTTCTGGAAAAGACAACGCCAGGCTGAAAAGGCTGGGCTGCGCCGCGGCCACGACGCCGCCTGAGCAAAGCTCAAAAAATGGTTGGTTGCCAACGGTTTCAACAGTTGCGGTCGAAAGTGGTCCAAACTGTTGAACCTGAATCAGCGCGACCGGCAAGCTAAGTACCCATTGACCTATTTCCCGCAGCGCCTGCTTACACTTTCTGGCGAGTTTTTCCGCGCCATGTAAACTTCACCTTCAGGCCCGCCTCCCGAGAGGTGATGAAGTACCCGTGTTGGCACGTCGACAATTAGTCTGAGTGCAAACAATACATATGGCGCACGCAGGACGAAATTGGCAAACGTTTAGGAGGCAAGATCTAGTCGCATTGATGGTCAGCCCAGTTCGGCGAGCCGGCTCTCGAGGAAACGCCGCTCCGGTTCGAGGTCCACGCTTGCTAGAGCCTGCCGGTAGGCGGCAATGGCCTCGGCGCGTCGGCCCAAGCGCCGCAGCAGATCGCCGCGTACCGCCGGCAGCATGTGATAGCCGTTAAGCTCGCCGCGTTGGCCGATTGAATCGACCAGCCGCAGCGCCCGTTCCGGCCCATCGACCATCGAGACCGCGACCGCGTGGTTGAGCTCGATCACCGGCGAAGGGTGAATGCGCATCAGCACTTCATAAAGGCCGGCAATCTGCGGCCAGTCGGTATCCTGGTAGCGCGGCGCTTGCATGTGCAGCGCCGCGATGGCGGCCTGCACGGCGTACGTGTTCGGCTGCGTGAGCGCGTGCAGCACTGCCTCGATCCTGCGCAAACCTTCCGCGATCTGGGCCTGGTCCCAGCGTAAGCGGTCCTGCGAACTCGAGCAAGACGACGTCGCCGTCGGGCGTGGTGCGCGCGTCGCGCCGCGCGTCATGGAGCAGCATCAGCGCCAGCAGCGCATTGGCTTCCGCGCGTTCCGGCATGACCTCGACCAGCAAGCGGCCGAGCCGGATGGCTTCGCGGCACAGTTCGGCGCGGATGAGGTTCGGCCCCGACGTGGCGGCATAGCCTTCGGTGAAGATCAGATAAATCACCGCCAGCACGCCGTCGACGCGATCCGCAATCAAGTCCAGCGACGGCACCTGATAGGGAATCCCGGCGTCGCGGATCTTGGCCTTGGCGCGCACCAGCCGCTGCGCCATGGTTTTTTCTGTCACCAAAAATGCCTTGGCGATTTCGGTCGTCGTCAGCCCGCAAATGGTCCGCAGCGTCAGCGCGACTTGCGCCTCTTGCGGCAATGCGGGATGACAGCAGGTGAAGATGAGCCGCAGCACGTCGTCCTGCAGGACGCCGTCCTCCGCCTCGTCCTCCGGAAACCACTCGCCCATGCGGTGATCGGCTAAGAGCTCGGCTTCAATCTGCTCGCGCTTGGCGAGAAAGCGCATGTGCCGGCGCAGGCGGTCGATCGCCTTGTGGCGGCCGACATTGACCAGCCAGGCGCGGGGATTTGCCGGGATGCCTTCGCTCGGCCACTGCGCAAGCGCCGCCGCGAAGGCATCCTGCATGGCATCTTCGGCAAGCTCGAAATCGCCGAGCAGACGGATCAGCGTGGCCACAACGCGGCCGCTCTCATTGCGGAAAACAAGTTCGATTCGATCCGCCATGAGTTTTGCTTACGCTTTCAGACCACGCCGAGCCGCATCGATGCGTTTATCGGTCCGTTTTAGTTGTACACCATGACCGGGCGCACCTCGATCGCGCCGATCTTCGCCGACGGCACGCGGGCCGCAATCGCGAGCGCCTGGTCGAGGTCCTTGGCCTCGATGGCATAGTAGCCGATCAGCGCCTCGCGGGTTTCCGCGAACGGGCCGTGGGTCGTCACCGGCTTACCGTCCTTGACCCGCACCGTGGTCGCGGTCGATGTCGGCTGCAAGCCGTCGCCGCCCTTGAAATTGCCGCCATCGATGATGGACTTGGTGAACTTGCCGTATTCTTCCATCATCTTCGCGCGGTCGACGTTGCCGCGGCTGGCTTCGTTTTCGTAGATGAGAAGCAGGTACTGCATAGGCTTTCCTTTCAATGTTTGACGTTGGCGAACAGCCTATAGTCGAACGGGCCGGGGCGAAATCGACATTGGGCCTTTACGCGCGGATGACTATTTGCAGGCCGCCTGCCGCGCCACAAACACTGGAGAGAATGCCCCTCAGCCCGTCTTGGGCTGGCGATAATAACCGTCGGTTTGATCGGACCTTCGCCCCGAATGAGCCAGATTTTTCTCGCTGAACGACAGCATCATGCGCAGGTCGTAATCATCGGGTTCGTGCGACAGACCAGGATAGAGCGCCCGTAGGCTGTCGAGCTCGGCCTGTTCCTCGCCGGTTAGGCTCTCCCGAAATTTCTTTCTATAATTCAGCTGCCAAATCCGGAAGCAATTTGACGCCCATTTTTTTGCCTCGGGGGTACCTTTGAATGCCGCCACACGGGCATTGAGGATCGCTTGCTCGGCGTGTTCCTTTTGCGTCAATTTCGCGGACCTGCGCTTATCAGATAGTTCCCCGAGCCTGCGGCTGTCTTTGGTGACTTCTGTCGTCCCATAGCCCGCCGGATATGTCAGACAGTTTTTTGTTGCAGTGATGCGAGCCTGCAGCTCCAGCGCCTCCGGGCTATTATGGTACGGATACAGCCGTCTGTATCGATCCTCGTCATCGCGAAGTGCTTTTGCCGTGGGAAAGTCGATATTAAACCCGGACAGTGCATCGCTTTCCCTGCTGGCAGTTTTCTGCTTTGGGTGGATGTACGGCGCTATGATTGAAGCGACCTTGAAGCGAAGATGGGGAGCGGCGTCGCGATCCCGCATGACGCCCAGCAGGAAATCCAGCGCTGAAACGTCTTGCCCGCTGGCACTTTGATCGGAGGCTGCCGTCGCCTTGTTCTCGACGCACCCTCCGCCGTCTTCTAGAGCTCCGGGGCCTGAAACCCTTTTTTCCGTCTCCTCCTTGTCCATTTCTATCTTGCGGTCATCGGGCCCCGATCCCTCGTTTACATTGACGTTGGAAAGCGGCGCCCCATATCTCGCCGGATGAGGCTGATTGCCAGCTGCATCTCTTACCCTTGAATGCCTGTATGGCAGCACTCCGTGCGCGGCGGCGACACGGGTTTCCAGGGGCAAATTTTGCTCCCGCATGAGCGCCAACAGGAAGTCGAGAGGTAATACATTTGGGTCGGCGGCGGCGGCATTGATGGCAGCATTCCGCAACGCGGTCTTTTTGTTGGGCGTGCCTTTTCGGCGACCGCCGCGCCGTTCGCCAGGTCTAGATCCTCTAGGCATTGCTACTTTTGCAATTTGCGAGATAAGGATGGTTAGGAAGATCTAAACGCCCTAACAGCGAAGCTTCTTGATCTGCTGTCGTGAAAATAGAGGGCACCGATTGCTGTTCGGTTACTAATTTTTGCTACTCTGACGTAAAAGCGGCTGAAGTGTAAGTTGGAGCAAGAAAATTACTGACGGTGTCACCAGGGGACCGTTGCAGTGTCACGCGGCTCAATGGGCTGGGTGACACCGTCACAGGGAAACCCCGTTACAGTGTCACGCGGCTCAACAGGCTGGGTGACGCCGTCACCAGGGTAACCTGAGAGTCAGGCAAGGGACTGGTTCGGATCAATGCGGGATCACGGCGTGGATAATCATCGTCAATCAATAAGCCGGGATCATCTCGTCGGCCACGCCGACGACCCCGGGCACGCCTTCGGCGAGCGCGATCAGCGCTTTGTGCTCCTCTTGCGAACCGACCAGGCCCCAGAGGTGCACGATACCGCTATTGACGATGATGTTGCGTTCGCCGAAATCGGTCCAGTCCTGATGGCCGAGACGGTCCAAAAGCTCCGAGCGGATCTTGCGGTCGGCATCGGCGCCAGAGCCGGCGGCGGCCGGAGTACGCGACGACGCCAGCGCCTGGATCAGGTTCGAGCGGCTCACAACGCCGACGAGTTTGCCGCCGCGCAGGATCGGCACGCGCTTGATGCGGTAACGCTCCAGGATCGTGGCGATTTCGCCGAGCGGGGTGTCTTCGGCCGCGGAGATGACGTCAGTCGACATAATTTCGTTGACGCGCCTGCCGTGCGACTTGGCGAACTCGCCGGCCAGCGTCGAGGCCGGCGTCACCGCTTCGAGCCACCATGCGCGGTGCTTCTCGGTGCCGAGTTCCTCGCGATGAACCAGATCCGCTTCACTAATCACGCCAACCACGTTGTCGTCGTTGTCGACGACGGGCAGTGCGCTGACGTCGTGCTCGGCAAGAAGCCGCACCGCTTCGGCAACCGAGTCGTCAGGCCTCACCGTGACGACGTCGCAGACCATCACATCCAGCGCTTTCATGTGAGCCTCCCGCCGCCCGGCTTGTCGCCCAGCTCCGAGCAAAGGCTCGTTGGATTACAGGCGTGTGACGGCAAAGCGTGTTTGATGAACCTCAATCGCTGCGCCTATCCGTCATCCTGAGGTGCGAGCGAAGCGAGCCTCGAAGGATGCACGGCCCGGGCCGTCGCCCTTCGAGGGCCGCTTTGCGGCCACCTCAGGGTGACGGGCAACGATGAAGCGCAAAACGCTTCGATATAAAAGACCGAGGCCTAGTTTATTCTTTGTTGTAGTCGAAAAGCACGCGGCCATAGGGCAGCGTCACGTCGGCGACGAAGTGATGCGCGCCGATGATCTTGCGGACCGGGAAGTCGGCGACCGGCGCGTTCACGTGTGGAACGAGATGCAGCCGGCCGGGACCGAGCCAGGAACCTTTGACCGTGATGTCGGTCATATTGTAGGCGACCAGCTGACAGATTTCCGGCCGGCCGTCGACGCCGGGAATGAGTTTCAGATTGATCTGGGTCTTTGACAGCATCGCCGTCGTGCGCTCGCCGTTTCCGGCCATGGCCTCGTGCTTGTAGCCCATCGTGCCCATGGCGACGAGCTGCCCGGCATATTCCAGCGTGCCGGTGAGCGTGTCCTTGACGATTTCCAGTTTCGGATGGGCGTACTTTTTCGGGAAGCCCCAGATCTCGCGGCCGGCGGAGATCGGCGGATCATCGTCGAGATACATCTGCACGACGAAGTTGGCTTCCTCGCCGCGAAAGCGGCAGGGCAGCACCATCCCGGACTCGGTGTAGCTGCCGAAGCCGGAAGAGTCAGGCATCTTGATCCATTCGTAGTGCACCAGCGGCGCTTCGACCGGCTCGAGCGGTTCGGGCAGCTGATCGCGCACGATCTCCGGATCGGTCTCGTAGGTGATGACCATGAATTCGCGATGGATGAAGCGGTATGGTCCGGCCGGATAGCTCGGCCCGCTGGCCGGCATCGACGGCAGCTTAAGAATATCTTCTTTGCGCATAGTGTCTCTGGATTGTTACGTTTGCGCCGGTCGTTGTCGGAAGGCAGTTGCGGACCGGCGTTAGTGCGCGGTCCAGCCGCCGTCGATCGGCAACAAGGCGCCGGTGATCGAGGCCGCTTCGTCCGAGCAGAGGAAGGTGGCGAGCGCCGCGATCTGCGAAACCTCGACGAACTCTTTGGTCGGCTGTGCCGCCAGCAGCACGTCCTTCATCACTGCCTCTTCGCTAATGCCGCGCGCCTTGGCCTGCTCGGGAATTTGCTTTTTCACGAGCGGTGTCAGCACGTATCCCGGACAGATCGCGTTGGCGGTAACGCCGTGCTCGGCGAGTTCGAGCGCGACCGTCTTGGTCAGGCCGGCGAGGCCGTGTTTGGCCGACACATAGGCGGATTTGAACGGCGAGGCGACCAACGCGTGCGCTGAGGCGACGTTGATGATCCGCCCCCAGCCCTTTCTTCTTCATGTCGGGCACTGTCAGCCGGCAGGTGTGAAAGGCGCCCGAGAGATTGATGGCGATGATCGCGTTCCATTTGTCGACCGGAAATTCCTCGATCGGATCGACGTGCTGAATGCCGGCGTTGTTCACCAGGATATCGACGCCGCCGAATTCGGTCCGGGTCTGATCGACCATCTCCTCGATCTCGTCGGGATCGGCAATATCGGCGCTCGAATACATCACGCCGACATTGTGCTGCCGCTTGAGATCGCTGACGATTTTGTCGATCTCGTCGGCCGGGCCGAAGCCGTTGAGCACGATATTGGTGCCGGACCCGGCAAGCCCGGCGGCGATACCGAGCCCAATACCGCTGGTCGAGCCGGTGACGATGGCGGTTTTGCCTGCCGGCATTTCATTCCCCCTCAAGCCACGCAAAAATCCAAGCGCCTACCAAAGCGGAGAATGTGAAAGGACGCCGACAGTGTTGTGACAATCGTTCATATTGCGGTTTGTCATTTGGCCGTCACTCGCATTGGCAAAGGTGGAAGCCCGCACCCTGTGCCGCCAATTCGAGTACCCCCATGCACGATGTCCGTACCCGCCTGACCGATCATCCGTCGCGTCCCGCCCCCCGGTCCGAGGGCTGGCGGCCGGAACGTTGCGACCGTATCGCGCTGGTGCTGCAGGGCGGCGGCGCGCTCGGCGCCTATCAAGCGGGCGTTTATCAGGCGATGCACGAAGCCGGCGTCGAGCCGGACTGGATTTCGGGCGTATCGATCGGCGCCATCAATTCCGCGATCATCGCCGGCAATCCGCCCAAGCACCGGCTGCGCCAGCTGCAGACCTTTTGGGATTTGATCACCGAGCGCAAAATCTGGCCGTTCACGCCGGACGGCGATATTTTCCGCAAAGCGCGTAACGCCCATAGCTGTTTGGTCACAAGCGTCGCCGGCCAGCCGGGCTTCTTCAAGCCGCGCTTTCCCAATCCGTGGATGAGTCTCACCGGCGCGACCACCGCAACCAGCTATTACGACTCCGAACCGCTGCGCGACACGCTGCTGGAGCTGGTCGACTTCTCCCTGATCAACGAACGTCTCAACCGGTTCTCGGTCGGCGCCGTCAACGTGCTCACCGGCAACTTTGTCTATTTCGACAATGCCAAGGAGCAGATCGAGCCCGAGCACATCATGGCGAGCGGCGCGCTGCCGCCGGCGCTGCCGATGATCAAGATCGGTACCGATCATTTCTGGGACGGCGGCATCGTCTCCAACACGCCGCTGCAGCATCTGCTAGATCAAGAAGACAAGCTGAACACGCTGGTGTTCCAGGTCGACCTGTTTAGCGCGCGCGGCGTGCTGCCGCGCGACATTCAGGACGTCCTGGCGCGGCACAAGGACATCATGTATTCGTCGCGCACCCGCTACACCACCGACGTCTATCGTCGCATCCATAATCTGAAAATGCTGCTGGCAAAAGCGCTGGCGAAAGTGCCGCAAGAGGCGCTCAACGACGAAGACCGTAAGCGCCTCGAGCAACTGGCCGACCTGCCGGAAATCACTATCCTGCACATCATCTACCAGCAGAAGGCGTACGAGGGGCACGCCAAGGACTACGAATTCTCCGGCACCTCGATGCGCGAGCACTGGCAGAGCGGCTACGAGGACACCCGCCGCACGCTCAAGCGTCAGGAATGGATGGCGATGCCGCCGCCCGGCTCCGGCGTGCTGGTGCACGACGTGCACCGGCAGCAGGAAGATTGAGCGTCTTCCTTCGAAGTCAAACTCGGATATTCTCACGCCGGACGTGATCTGGCCATTTTCTTTCCGGCACACCCGTCATTGCGAGGGGCGGAGCGACGAAGCAATCCAGCGGATGGATTGGTTCGCCTGCGCTCGCAATAACGTAATTCGCCGCCTGACCTGCATCCTCATTTGTGCTGAACCGACCCAACGCCTTCGCCACCGGCGATGAAGCGCTTCTGCGCCTTTTCGTCACCAACAATACAATACCGGGCAAAAGCCATGCACCAAATGTGGCGTCTGAGCGAAGCCGCGCCCCAGAATCTCGGGCTCGCCTGCACCGAGGACGGCCTGCTGCTCGGCCGCACGTCCCTGGTCGAACGCCGCGACGGGCGCTGCGTTGTCCGCGCTCGCGGCGAAATCGAGCGGCTGCTGAAATGCGCCTATGACGGCGAACCGCCGGTCGACCGGCTCATGTCTGGCTTGGCGAGAGTGGCTTCGGCGCTAAATGTCAACGATCAATGTTTGGCGCGGATCGCCGCAATTTGCAGATGCCCGATCTGGCGAGTGCCGCGGTTCGCGACGCGCTGGCGGCGGAAGATTCGCTGATCAAATACGCCGGCGATGAAGGAACGGGTGCCGCGAATTGGAATCCAGAGCTGCATCCGCGCACCGGCACGCCGCCCAATCCCGGCTGGTTCGCCACGACTGGCGGGGCAAGTCACGACGCGCCGAACGTGCACGTGGCAGCAAACGACGATCCGACGCGACGATCAGATGCATCTGCTGACGTCGACGACTGGGTCCATCTGCCGCCCGCCAAACGCATCGATGAACTTGGCGATTTTCTGGAGTGGCTGGCCAACGCCAAGCCGGAGGATGAAGCGACAATCCGCAGGGAAATCAACCGCTACTGGGGAAGCGCCGGCGATTTTCACGCACTCGGTACCCTCAACTTCATGTTGTCGCAAGTGCTCAAGCCGGGGACCACGCGGCAGGACCGGCAGCAAATACTCGAGCTGATCGACAACTATTCCCGGTACGACCCAGCCGAAGTCGGGCAATTCTACGATTACATCTACGATCTCTTGGCGCTGCTTGGAGGCGGACTGCTTCCGCGGCCGCGGGGAAAAATGCCTGGCACTGGGAAACCGGCGCCAGCGGAACCTCTTGAAAGCCCAGCGTCTGTTGCCGGCCAGTCGTTGGCTCAAGCCGACGCAGCGGCATGGAAACTTGGATGGGCGGCACGCGGGCGCTATTTCGAAGTGCAACTCGGGCGCACGCTTCATGTGAATTTTCCGATCATCGACACGATACCCGACGGCGTGGCCACGAGCATCAAATCAATCGATCTTAAAGCAGCCACGTATCAAGATGCCGCCCGTCTGACATACCGATTGCAGAAGTATGTAAATGAGGTGTCAGAGTTTGCTGGTGGTCGCATGGGAAATGACGTGTTTGGGCCTTCGGATATCCAAGGTCGCGCTCTAAGCGTAGCTGTTCCGAAAGGCATGACGGTAGCGCAACGTGACGCGATTGAAACAGTTCGTTCGTGGGCTAGGATGAAGAATAACAACCCCGTGCAAGTGTCAATTACTGAATTTTAGGGGGCGAGCATGCTGCATAGTTGTTATTTAAGAGACGGGATTGTTTACGTCCCGACGGTCGCTACGCGGGAGAGAGAGCCGGTCTATTCCGATATTGAGCCGGTTACCGTAGTGGCCGCGATCAATACTGACGCCGTTCGTCGCGCACTGTTGGATTCGATCGCGCGAAGAAACGTCATCATACCAACTCCTGATGCGAAGACTCTGCGTCAACCCCCAATAATACTGAAATATGCCGGTGTACGGAGCTGGTCAGCGTTTTTTCTCAATGCGTCGACGTGGAGCATCACACAAAAAAATGGGACCTATCAGATCCTCGGTTATCGCAAACATCCAACAAAGAAATATTGGGAGGAAGATCCTAGTCAGAAAATCCAGTTTCCGGCAGGGACGCCGATAGACGACGTCGTCGATCGCATGGTCGCCATCCTGCAGGAGACGGCGCATGCAGCGCCGAACTAAAGCTGCAGGGCGGATTGGTTTCCTTGAGACGGAATTCTAGGTGTTAACATGCTGTTTCACGTCTATTTGAGAGCGGAGATTGTGTATGTTCCTACCGTCGCCAAACGAGAAGGCGCCTACACCCATATCGAACCGGTCGCGGTCGTGCCCGTCACGGACACGGAAGCTCTACGACAGGCTTTGTTGGATGCGGTTGCCAGAAAAAATATCGTTGTGCCTGTTCCAAAGGGTAAGTGGCCGGCTCCGGTCTTATTGAAATACGCTGGGGTAAAAAGCTGGTCCGCCTTCGCCCGCAACGCATGGCCGTGGAGCATCGAAGAACAGGATGGCATCCACCAGATCATTGGCTATCGCATGCATCCCAAGGGTTATTGGGAACAAGACCCCCATCAGAAAACGCCGTTTCCGGCGGCGGCTACAATCGACGACGTCGTCGATCGCATGATCGCGATCCTGCAGGAGGCGGCGCGTTCGCCGGCGAACTAAAGCACCGGGGCGGATTGATTCCTGAATTTAACACGCGTGACTCGCTGTCGGCGGGTTTGCGATTTCAGCCTGCACCGGATCTATAAGCGCCGGCCAAAGCCGCCGCGCATGCCGCCGGCGACCAGCGATATCAGGAACAACACCAGCGCGACGAAAAAGACGATCTTGGCGATGCCGACAGCTGCGCCCGCGATCCCGCCAAAGCCGAGGATGGCAGCGATCAAGGCGATGATCAGCAAGGTGACGACAAGGCCCAGCATGTTGTTTGCTCCGCAAATCAGCTCTGAGCAATAAACTCCGCAACGCGCGCATCGTTCCGGCGGGCAAGGGCTTCAGACCTGATCAGGGTCGTTTCTCGGCGGGAACAAAAGCGCGCTTAGAACAAGAATGAGCGCGAGCGTCGCATAAAGCCGCCATTCGGCATGCTGCAGCGCGATGGCGAATTGGCCGCACAGGAGATCGAAGTCGCTGAGCGACGAGAGGATATAGCTCATTCGGCCCCCCGCATTGTTGCGACCGTGCTCGGCCGATTGTCTGGCGATCCGAGCGGAAGTAAGGCCCCGGCAACTCCCCGTTGGCGAGTGCCTAACATTTCAACTCTGTATGCCGCGATGAGCGGCAGTCGCCCAACCTGTGGGCGGAAATAGCGAAAATAATCAAAATCTTACCGACTGGCACGCGGCTTGCTGCTGTGCAGCAAGAAAGGCTATTGGCCCGTCGATCGGTGCCTCAGTTGAGCGTCTCGGCGGGCTGCACGCTTTGGGAGCCGGGACATGGATTACGTGAAGCCTGCCGACGTTGCCGCGGCGATGATCAATGCCGGACGCAGCAAGCTTGCGTTGTCTCCGGCCGATCTGATCATCCGCGGCGGTCTTGCCGGCGGCATCCTCGCCGCTGCGACCAGTCTTGCCATCACCGGTACGGTGCAGACCGACCAGCCGCTGGTCGGCGCGCTGATCTTTCCGGTCGGTCTCATTCTGATTGTTCTCCTCGGCCTCGATCTGGTCACCGGCAGCTTTGGCTTATTGCCGCTGCCGTGGATGGAAAGCGAAGCGGACGCCAAGACCATGCTGGCCAATTGGGGCTGGGTCTTTCTTGGCAACCTGATCGGCAGCGTCGTCTATGGCGCGCTGCTCGCGATTGTGCTCACCAATTTCGGCGCCACCGCACCGGTCGGCGTCGCGGCGAAAATCATCGCCATCGCCCAGGCCAAGACCACCGGCTACGAGGCGCTCGGTTACGCCGGCCTCATTACGGTGTTTGTCAAGGCGATCCTGTGCAACTGGCTGGTCTGCCTCGCCATCGTCGCCGCGATGACCACGTCGTCGACCATCGGCAAGATCGCCTGCGCCTACATGCCGGTCTTCATCTTTTTCGCGCAGGGCTTCGAGCACTCGGTGGTCAACATGTTCATCATTCCGACCGGGATGATGATGGGCGCCAAGGTCACCGTCGGCGAGTGGTGGCTGTGGAATCAGATACCGGTCACGCTCGGCAATCTCCTCGGCGGCTTCGTCTTTACCGGGCTCGCGCTTTATCTCACCCACAAGCCGCGCGCCGCCGCGCCCGCGCCGCTCGCGGCGCCGACGCAGGTGCCGGCTGAATGAGCGAGGCTGACCTCAAGCCCGCTGCCGCCGAACAGCCCGGCGATTTCAACCCGGAACAGAAACGCTACCTGGAAGGGTTTGTCGCTGGCGTGCAGATCGCCAAGGCGGCGAAAAGCGTGGCCGGCACAGCGGCCGGCAGCAACGCCGCGCCGGCGCCCGAGCCGGTCGGGCCCGATGCCGCCGGGCTCAAGGCGCAGAACCGCGTCATCGCCGCCGGCAAGAAACTCTCCGATCAGGAGAAGTTCAAGCGCGAGCAGCATCCGTTCGACACCTACGACCGGCTCAAAGATCACGCCGCCAAGGCCGAATATCCGAAGCCGCCCGACAATTTCCGCTGGCGTTTCTTCGGTCTGTTCTACGTCGCGCCGAACCAGAACTCATATATGTGCCGGCTGCGAATCCCGAACGGCATTCTCAAGGCGGCGCAGTTCGCCGGCGTCGCCGATCTCGCCGAGCGCTATGGCGGCGGCTATGCGCACGTCACGACGCGCGCCAATTTGCAGATCCGCGAGGTCAAGGCCGGCGACGCGGTCGCCGTGATCGAGGCGATCCAGGATCTCGGGCTATGCTCGCGCGGCTCCGGCGCCGACAATATCCGCAACGTCACCGGCACGCCGACCGCCGGCATCGATCCGCAGGAACTGATCGACACCCGGCCGTTTGCCCGCGAGTGGCATTTCCACATTCTCAACGACCGCTCGCTCTACGGCCTGCCGCGCAAATTCAACGTCGCCTTCGACGGCGCCGGCACCATCGCGGTGCTGGAAGACACCAACGATATCGGCTTCCAGGCGGTGCAGGTGAACGAGGGCTTCGGGCTGTCGCCCGGCATCTGGTTCAAGCTCTGCCTCGGCGGCATCACCGGGCATCATGATTTCGCCCGCGATACCGGCGTGCTGGTGCAGCCGCAGGACGCTTGCAAAGTCGCCGATGCCGTGGTCCGGCTCTTCATCGAGCATGGCGACCGCACCGACCGCACCAAGGCGCGGCTCAAATACGTGCTCGATGCCATGGGCATCGAGAAATTCGTCGGCCTGCTCGAAGACAAGCTCGGCCGCAAATTCGATCGCGCCACGCCCGGCGCTTTGGCGCCGCGGCCGGCCTTCGATCGTATCGCGCATATCGGCGTTCGTGCCCAGAAGCAGGAGGGGCTCAACTGGATCGGCATCGTCGTGCCGGTCGGGCGGATGTCGGTCGCGCAGATGCACGGACTTGCCGCGATCGCGCGCGAGCTCGGCGACGGCGATCTGCGCCTCACGGTCTGGCAGAATCTGCTCATCTCCGGCGTCCAGACCGGGAAGCTGGAGGAGGCGCAGCAGCGCATCGAGGCGCTCGGCCTTGCCATCCAGACCAATGCCATCCGCTCCGGGCTGGTGGCCTGTACCGGCAATACCGGCTGCAAGTTTGCCGCCTCCGACACCAAGCGCCATGCCGAGGAGATCGCGCGCTGGTGTGAAGCCCGCGTCGCGCTCGACACGCCGGTGAATATTCATCTCACCGGTTGTCATCATTCCTGCGCGCAGCATTTCGTCTCCGAGATCGGTCTCCTGGCCTGCAAGGTCCAGGCGAACGAGGATGACGACCCGCGCGAGGGCTATCACATCCTGGTCGGCGGCGGCTTCGGGCCGAACGCGGCGCTCGGCCGCGAGCTCTACCGCGACGTCGTCGCCGAGGAGGCGCCGGGCACGATCGCGCGCATCCTCAAAGCTTATCTCGCGCACCGCGCCTCGCCGGAAGAAACGTTCCTCACTTTCTCGCGCCGGCATGAGATCGATGCGCTCAAGGCGATGGCCGAAGCAGAGGCCGGCGAATGAGCGCGTCGCCGCGGCCGCCGATCCCGTCGCTGATTCCAGAATCGGCGCCGTTCACGCCGGAGCAGCGCACCTGGCTCAACGGCCTGTTCGCCGGCTTGTTTGGGCTGTCGGAAACCGTCACGCCGGTATCGAGCGCCGACGCCGCAAAGCTGCTCTCGGGATTGTTTGATGGCGGCGTGGCCGCGCCGGCGGAAGCCGGGGAGGGCGCCGACGCCGACGACGGTGCCCCTTGGCACGATCCAGCGATGCTGCTTCCGGATCGCATGAAGCTTGCAGAGGGCAAAAAGCTGCCGCGCCGGCTGATGGCAGCGATGGCGCAGCAGGATTGCGGCCAGTGCGGTTATAACTGCAAAGACTATGCGGATGCGCTGTTTGCCAAGTCCGAGAAGCGGCTGAATCTGTGCGTGCCGGGAGGCAAGGAGACCTCCCGTATGCTCAAGCAGCTTTATCAGGAGCTGGACGGCGTTTCAGGCGGCGCTCCTGCGGCGGCGCCCGCGCCGGTCACCGCCGCGCCGGAAGCCCCCGCAAAATCCCCGCTTGCCACCGCGCCCGGCCGCTCGCGTGACAATCCGGTCTACGCCACCTTCCTCTCCCGCCGCCGCCTCAACAAGCCCGGCTCGGAAAAAGAGACCTGGCATATCGACATCGATCTTGCCGGCACAGACCTGGATTATGTCGTCGGCAATTCATTCGGCATTTTCCCCGCCAACGATCACGATCTCGTTGCCGCGGTGCTTGCGGCGCTGGACGTGCCGGCGGATTTTCCGATCGGCGACCGCACCTTCCGCGAAGTGCTGACCGACGGTGTTTCGCTATCGCCGGCGCCCGACATGCTGTTCGAGCTGATCTCGTATCTGACCGGCGGCGAGCGGCGGCAAAAGGCCAAGCGGCTTGCCGCCGGCGAAGATCCGGACGGTGACGCCGTGGCGCTCGACGTGCTCGCGGCCCTGCATAAATTTCCCGGCATCCGGCCGGACCCCGAAGCGTTCATCGAAACGCTCGACGTGCTGCAGCCGCGCGTCTATTCGATTTCCTCGTCGCACCGCTGCAGTCCCGGCCGCGTCTCGCTCACCGTCGATGCGGTGCGTTACGAGATCGACACGCGGACGCGGCTCGGCGTCTGCTCGACGTTCCTCGGCGGCCGCGTCGTGCCCGGCGACAAGATCAGGGTCTATGTGCAGAAGGCCCAGCATTTCGCGCTGCCGGACGATCCGGGAAAGCCGATCATCATGATCGGCCCCGGCACCGGCGTGGCGCCGTTTCGCGCCTTCCTGCAGGAGCGGCAAGCGATCAAGGCGCCCGGCCGCAACTGGCTATTCTTCGGTCATCAGCGCAGCGATTATGATTTCTTCTACGAGGAAGAGCTCGTCGCCATGCGCGCGGCAGGCCTGTTGACGCGGCTGACGCTCGCCTGGTCGCGCGACGGCAAGGAAAAGACCTACGTGCAGCATCGCATGCGCGAAGTGGCTCGCGATTTGTGGTCGTGGATCGGCGACGGCGCGCACATTTATGTCTGCGGCGATGCGCTGCGCATGGCCAAGGACGTCAACTCGGTGCTGACCGAGATCGTCGCCGAGCAGAGCGGCCGCACCCCCGCCGAGGCGGTGAAGTTCATTGCCGAGCTGAAAGCGCAAGGCCGCTATCAGGCGGATGTGTATTAGAAAGTTTGGACCGCTCGCGTGACTTCCTCATTGCGAGCGAAGCGAAGCAATCCATTTTTCAGTTTCGCGCTCGCGCCGCCCTCCAACCCGCTCACGCGCAACTTGGGTTGGCGGGCGGCAAGTTGTGCGCGAGAAAAAGTGGATTGCTTCGTCGCGCGCTCCTCGCAATGACGAGAGGTTCTACGCCGCTTTCTTCAAATCCTGCCGCTGCTCCAGCAACATCTTCAAACCATAGCGCGGCCGCAGCGTGATCAGGCCTTGCGGTTCGACGACAAAGCCGGGCTTGAGCCTCAGCCGGTAACGCTGGGCGATGGTCGCCAGGATCAGCATCGCTTCCGCCATGGCGAAAGCGGCGCCGATGCAGATGCGCGGGCCGGCGCCGAACGGGATATAGGCAAAGCGCGGCCGCGCCGCCGCGCGCTCCGGCGCAAAGCGCTCCGGGTCGAAGCGCTCCGGATTTTCCCACAGCGACGGCTTGCGATGCAGCAGCCACGGTAGGATCAGCACGTCGGAGCCGGCCGGGATGCGGTGACCCAACACTTCGTCGTCTTCGATCGGCTCGCGCCCGAATGTGTGCGCCGGCGGATAAAGCCGCATCAATTCCTCGATCACCATGCGCGTGTAGGGAAGCTTGGAAAGATCGTCGTAGCGCGGCGTGCGGCCGGCCAGCACGCGGGCGAGCTCGTCGTGCAGCTTCGCTTCTGCGGCCGGGTTTTGCGACAGCAGATAGAACGTCCAGGACAGCGCCTGCGACGTGGTTTCGTGTCCGGCCATGAAGATGGTGACGACCTGGTCGCGCACTTCCTTTGGCGTCATGCCGCCGCCGGTTTCGGCGTCGCGCGCAGAAATCAGCCGCGCCAGCAGATCCTTCGGCTCGTCCGGCGAGCGGCCGCGCTCGGTCAGGAGCCGATCGACCTTCTTGTCGAACTCATTGAAGATGCCGGTGGGAAACGGCGCGAACAGGCGGGCGAGCCATTTCGGCAGATGCAGCAGGTCGGGCAGGCTCGGCCGCACCTTGCTCTGATAGAGATTGACGCCGGCTTCGACGACATCGACGATCTCGTCGGAATCCGAGGAGAACATCGCGCGCGAGATGATGTGCAAGGTCGCGTGCATCATCGCCGCCGCAACGTCGGCTTCGCGCGGCGCCGGCAGCGCATCCCATTTCGCCAGCAGCGCCTCGGTGACGTCGGTCATGATCGGCGCGTAGCCCGCTATGCTGCGCGGGTCGAACGACGGCGCCATGATGCGGCGGTGCCGCTTCCAGGTTTCGCCTTCGCTGGTCAAAAGCCCGCGGCCGAGGCCGGGCTCGAGAATGCGGCGGCCGACTTCAGTCTTGGTGTAGTTCGCCGCATTGTCGAGCACGATGTGGCGGATCGCTTCCGGTTCGTTGACGACGAAGATGCGCCGCCACAGGATGCGCTGCGCAATGATGTCGGCGTCGAAATCCTCCGGCGCATAGGCGAGCATGACATTGTCGCGCATGGCGCGAAGCGATTGCCGCAGCTTGATGCGGCTTTTTTGTCGGCGTGGCGGAGCGGTGACCGGAAATTCGCTGCTGTCGATGGCGCTCATTGCTGCTCCATGGGCGTTTGCCGTGTTCATCGAGCTCGACCGGTTCGGGCGCCGGCGACTTGCACCGCGCGTGGCCCTTGCACTTGTTTCGCTCGACGCGGATTTTCAGCCTCCCTGTTGCGGCTATCGCCGGTGCCGCGACGTTCGGTTCGCCATGGACAAAATATAAGCAATCGCTCACAATGTGTACTCGCATTTTCAGAGCGAGCTGATGGCCCGGAAACCGGCAACAAATCCAAGAAAATCAGCTTCTCAAGAGCGATCACGTCTGACCGTCGAAGCACTGCTCGAAGCGACCGCTCGCGTTTTGATGAAGGACGGGTACGACGGGGCGAGCACCAACAAGATCGCCGCCGTAGCGGGCGTCAGCATCGGCTCGCTCTATCAGTACTTCCCGAGCAAGGAGGCGCTGGTCGCGGCTGTCATCGACCGTCATATGCACGAGATGATGCAGGCGGTCCGCGACGCGCTGGCCAAGGTGGCGACGCGCCCGATCGAGGTTGCGGCGCGCGAACTCGTTTCCGTCATGCTCGACGCCCACCGCGTCAACCCAAAGCTTCACCGCGTCCTTGCCGAGCAGACCCCGCGTACCGGACGGCTGGAAAACATCGAGGCTATCGATCGCGAAGCTTACGCACTTGTTCGAGGCTATCTCGAGGCTCATCGAGATGAGCTCGATGTTGCCGATCCGGATGTCGCCGCATTCGTCTGTGTGACAGCCGTGGAGGCCCTTACCCACGCGGCAGTCGTACGTCGCCCAGAGATCCTCACCGACGAAAAAGCAGGGAGGCTTGTGGAAGAGGTCACCCGCCTCGTGGTCCGATTTCTGCGAAAATGATGAGTTCGTTTCGGGTCACAAGTCTGTCGATCGGAGTTGTTCGCCTCACCACACCGGAGCATTCGCCGTGAGAACGGCCGGTTTGCGGCGGACTGCTATTCTTTCGAAATCCCAAAGGGTTGCATCTGTCGGGCGTGGTATTTGCCATGAACGCGGCCTTGAGATCGACATGATGCGGTTGCTATAACCGCGCCATGGGGACGCAGGGGTTATCCGGTCGCGTGGGATTGCGCCGACGGCGCGGCGATCGCGCTTGCGATGATCGCGTTGTTCACTGGCGTCTCAATGTGATCGCGGCTCTGGCGATCTTGCCGATTGCTGCCGGCTGTTCGTCGTCACCGCCTTGGTCCTCCTCAGCCAATCCGCCTGTCAATCAGACGGCAGCCGTGCCGCCGCCGCCGAACTATCCGGCGACTACAGCCGGCCAGCCGGCTTACGCGCCGCCGCCCGGGCAACAGACTTACGCGCCCCCACCTGGTCAGCAGGCTTATGCGCCGGCGGCGCAATCACCGCCGCCCGATCAAAACACGGTCGGCTCGTTCCGGCAGTCTTATACCGGCTTTCTTCAGATGTTCCGCGATCCGCCAGAGCAGGACCCGGCGGCGCAGAACGCGCGGCCCTCGACCCCGCCGGCGCAGCAGGCTTACGCGCCGCGCCCGCCAAATACCTATACGCCGTCGCAGCAACCTTACGCGCAGCCGCAAGGTCAGCCGGCATATTCGCCGCCGCCGGCGCAGCAGACAGCAGGGGCAGAACTACCAGCCGCCGGCGCAGCAGAATTACGCGCCGCGATCCGGTCAGCAGAGCTACGCCGCGCCGCCAACAAAGCCGGCCTATGTCGCGCCGGCGGCAACCGCCGCGGCAGCGCCGCCTCCCGCGCAGCAGGATTATTCCGAACTCGCTACCCTATCCGAAGCAGTCGCTTATCGAGGCGTTCCGCGGCTCGACGCAAACACCGGCTCAAGGTCCAACCCAAGGGACAACTCAAGTCGCTACCCAGGGTCCACCCCAATACGTGCCGCATCCGCCGAGCACCTACACGCCTTCCGGTCAGCCTTACTCCCCGCCGCCGGGCCAGCCGGCCAACACCGCGCCGCCACCGGCCGCGACCGCCGCCGCGGCGGCGCCTCCCGCCAATCCCGACCCCACCAACTCGCTGCCCTATCCGAAGCAGTCGCTGTTCGAGGTTTTCTCGAACAAGCAATAAAGTCCTGTTTCGTTGCGGCAATCCTCGATCTGAAAACTTAGCGTGCCGTGTGCAACGCCGAGCGCCACGCTCCGTCGGCGTGAACCAGCACGTGGCTCGACGTTGCGTCCAAAGTCTTGCCGGCGTTCGCGCCCGATCCGATGGCAGTGTAGGCGCACGCGAGCAAAATCACGTCGCCAATTCTGCGCACGTTCACCGGCCGCATTTGGATCCGCGTCCAGCCCTGGCCAATGATGCCGGCCAACAACTTTTCAATTTCCTCCCGGCCGATTGCGGTCATGTATCCGACCAACACGCTGTCGGCGGTGTAAAGCTGTGCCGCGGCTGGTGCGCCCTGCGCCCAGGCGGCCTCATAACGAGCGATGAAGTCGCGGGCTATGTGCTGATCAGCCTCGTTCGGCATGCGCTTTGACCGTTGTTGATCCGAGATTTCCGGGTTGTTGTATTGGCGCGACGAGTGGCTGGCGAACTAGGATTCGAACCTAGATTGACGGAGCCAGAGTCCGAAGACATCGGTTGCATTTCAATATCTTAACTCCAACAGCAATGGTCTAAAACGCTTCTAGTCCAACGCTCAAATCAAGTATAATTCGATTATGATCACCGAGCGAGAGGTCGTTCTCGGGTAGCATCGGGCGATTTCCGCCGGTACTTGCTGGACTGCGGAGCGGATTCTCAACGCAACCGCCGATCCATTTCCATCGTGGCCAAAGAGAGAGCCGTGATGATGTTTACACCAGAGCAAATCGACCGAGACATTCGCGCGTCGCCTTTAATGAACTTCGCGTATTATTTCTGCATGGATTTGTTGGACGGTCTCTTTCTGGAGTTTGGTGTCGCGGAGGGCAAGTCGATAAGAAGGATTGCCGCGCTCAATCCAAACAAGAAAATTTATGGTTTCGACTGGTTCTGTGGCCTACCGGAGAGATGGGGCACGGTGCCAAAGGGGCATTTTGCGTGCGACATTCCAAACAATTTGCCATCGAACGTGGAGCTTGTCGTTGGCTTGTTTGATGCCACGCTGCCGCAATTCCTATCGGAGCATCCCGGCGATGTGGCGTTCGCTCATATCGATTTTGATCTTTACGCATCCGCCAAATGCGTGCTCGACAATCTCAAACCAAGGCTAAAGCCTGGCTCGATACCGGCCTTCGATGAAATTTGCGCACACGCCAACTACCAGGATCACGAGGCCAAGGCATTCGCAGAGTTTTTGAATGACACCGGCTTCCACTATCATTGCGTCGGGCACTTTGGCGCCGACAAGGCCGGTTTCAAGTCTTCGCTGAGACGCTCGGCCTCGACTTGAGCGGCAACAAGATGCAACCGACTGCCACATGGTTTCGCCGCCCGGCTATTTCTTAGGGGCATAAGCCGCGTGAAGTCCTTCGGTGTGCTTTACGCACGTCGACTTAAGTAGGCTGGCCCTTAAGGCCGTATAGCAGCGCCCTGATATCACGCGGGCGCTCTTCGTTTTTCAACATCGAAATATGGAGACGACACGTGCTGTACGAGCAGTTACGTGACAAATGGCATGCGCGTAAGCGCGCCGCGCCAATACATCCGACTATGACTTTCGCGGCTGAAGGGCTCGTGCTGGGAGCTGGCACGATCCTGGTGCCGGCTGAAGGCATCCGCCGCTTGAAAAGCCTCAGAGGCCAAGAGCAACGGATGTTGGCTCTGTTGTCAGCAGCCCATGGCAAGGCAATCTCGCCTTTAGTGCTTGGAAATATCGAGCGCGCCGGCAAAGCGTGGAGCGTCGGCAACGACTGTCTTGCCTACATCCATCTGGCGCATGCCGGACTGCAGCCGCCTGCGGATCTCCGATCGGCGGCATGGCGGCTCATCATCGCGGACGCTGCGATGAAGGCTGGGGTTAGTGCGCGCGCCATTTTCCAAGCGCTGGAGGCCGGTGGTCCCTCCATCGGCACCATCGAAAAGTACGATCCAGGGCAGCCCCGCGTACCGGCCGGAAGCGGCCGTACCAGTGGCCAATGGACCCGGCTTCTCTCGTGGATGGCCCAGCTCAATGCGGCGCAGGCGGTGGTGCTCGGCCTGTACGCTGCGCGCATTGCAATTCCAGTCGGCGGTGCCGCCGCGGTGTTTGGCCTGTTGTTCGTACCGTCTCCGAACAATGTCAATGTTGAACGCGAGGTGATAATTCCGGGGCTGCGCTATTCGTGGAATCCTGATGAGACCGTACTGCATCTGACGTACGATGGTGTCGGCGGAGCCCGGCGCACCTTCGCGTTAAAGTGGGACGGCAAGTTCATTCGCGACGAACGTGGAGATGTCGTGGGGCACATCATTGGCGGCAATAAGATCGTCATCGACACGATTGCCGTATTGCCCGATCTGGTGAAGCAGGACGAGCCCAAGCTATGCCCGGCGCACGCCCCCGATGTGGCTGGCAGCGACCAGGGCAAACCATACGACAAGAACAGGGCTCGACAGTACGAAGACTTCGTGAAGCTGTTGATCAATCCTCCCCCCAACGGGCCCACGCCAAGCGGCTTCGTCTATTACCTGCCGAATCCAGAGGGCGGCAAACCGGTCAGCTACGACGATTGCAAGATGACGAACGGTTTTATGTTCGAAATCAAGGGCGAGGGGCATGCGCAACTCACGAGCGATCTGCCTGCAGCGATGGCGTACAAATATGTAAAGCAAGCCACTTCGCAGGTTGCGGCGAGCGGCGGACGACCGATTGTTTGGATTTTCGCCGAAGAGGAGGCCGCAATCTTTGCTCGAGACGTGTTCGACGATACCAATGACCTCAAGCGGATTACAGTCGGATATGTTCCCTGGACGAGGAGCGGACGGCAATGACGTCGATCAACTATCGCTATTTTGTTCACGCCAAGTGGGCCGAAACGTCCAGCGAGACGCCAGCTGCCATAGGCGCCACGTTCTTGAAGACGCTCGATGCGTTAAGCGGCGTCGATCCGCTTTTTGCAGGTTGGCAGGTCTTCAGAAATTTGCAAATCGCTGAAGACGAACAGCCGCGGCAGGTCCCGCTCGACGCTGCACGCAAACGCATCATCGAGATTGTCGAAAGCGGTGTCGCCCGCAATGATTACGACGAGCCCGAACCGATCTACGGATACAGCGCGGTCGCCACGGCAGGGGTTAGAGGACCCCGCTACGTGACGCTTTCGGTGCATACTACCCTCAATCCAGACGTGGGGCTGAAATTCGGAGAACACAAAATCGCATCGGATTTGTCGATCGTAACTTATCCGCTGTTTAAAGCGGCGCTGCTGGCGATCAGCACAGTGGGGGCTGTGCAGTGGTCGTACGCACAGGCATACCGAAATAACGTCGTCGAGGTTCCGATGGACTTGGCGCCCGGCGTCCCGGCGTTCAGAATAGACACTGCTGCTCAGGTTCCACTCGACCCGACGTTCCCGGACTCGATTTTTCACGTTCCTTGGATTGTGTACCTCTCAGCGGAACGCGCCGCCGGTTTAACTCTCGCGCGCGAAGTCCTCACCGAACACGTGCCCGACGGCGGGCTACTAATGAGCGCCGCCACCGAGCGGCTCGACCCTATAAATCCCGAGCACGTGCGGCGGCGGCGCTTATTCTCGCCGAGACCTTGATTGCTTGTACCGGAGTGACCTCTTGACGGAACGTCATCAACATTATCGTTAGTTTTGATTGCGCCGCGAATTT
>CAWDZD010000071.1:0-368488 GCA_963806465.1 uncultured Alphaproteobacteria bacterium
CACTAGACGTAAGAAGGCCGGCGAATACTATGCGCGCCAATGGAAATGGAGGTTGAGACAATGAAGCGTTTGTTCGTTGCCGGCGCAGCGCTGTTGGCGCTGGCGAGCTCGGCGGTGGCGGCCGACCTGCCTGCCCCGCAGCCCTATTACAAGGGGCCGGCCTACCTGCCGCCGCCGCTGTGGAGCGGCTTCTATCTCGGTGTGAACGGCGGCGGCGCGTTCGGCAACTCGACGTGGGATACCGCGGGAAGCATCAACACCTCGGGCGGGCTGGTCGGCGGCACCATCGGTTACAACTACCAGATCAACCGCTTTGTCATCGGCGTCGAAGGCGACATCGATTGGGCCAGCATCTCCGGCTCGACCACGACGCTGGCTTGCCCCGCCGGCTGCAAGACCGGCAATTCGTGGCTATCGACGGTACGCGGGCGGGTCGGCTATGGCGCCGACCGGTTCCTGCCCTACCTCACCGGCGGCGCCGCGTTCGGCAACATCCAAGCCACGACCGCGGGTCTGACGACGACCTCGACCAACGCCGGCTGGACCGTCGGTGCCGGCCTCGAATTTGCCATCACACCCAACTGGTCCGCCAAGGCTGAATATCTCTACGTCAATCTTGGCAAGTTCAATTGCGGACTGAATTGCGGCGCGGCGACCGACAACGTATCGTTCAGCGCCAATCTGTTCCGCGGCGGTGTCAACTACCATTTCTAAGTTCGGCGACGTAACGCGCGAACACCAAAACCCCGGGCCCAGCCCCGGGGTTTTTCGTCGCTGGCGTCGGCTTCAAACTTTCATCGCCGTCGCGGCGTATGCGGGAACGCGCGCCGCGAAATCATCGAGCCAGGCAACAAGGTGCGGATGATCGCGGCGCCAAAGTCCGCCGAAGCGTAGGTCGCGATAACCCAACGCGCAGGCGAGTGCGATCTGCCCGACATGGGGCAGCGCGAGGTTCGCATGGAGCTTTGGTGGCGCGGATTCGAGCACGGCGAGCGCGCGTTCGACCTTGCCGGCCTGAATGGTCCAGCCATTTCGCTTCGTGCTTTTCCGACGGCCGCCAGCGGCCTTCATAAACAGTCAAGATCGAGGCATCGAGGATGCCGTCGCACAGCGCCTGCAAGCGCAGTGCGGCGAACCGCTCCGCGGCGTCGCGCGGAATAATCTTGCCGCCGCCGGCGCGATCATCGAGGTATTCGAGGATCACCCGCGAGTCGTAGTAAGCGCTGCCGTCCTCGGCGATCAGCACCGGTATCTTGCCGAGCGGGTTTTGCTGGCGCAACGAATTGCCCGCGTCCATGGTGTCGGTCGCGTCGATGGTCACGTCGGTAAAGCCGAGCAAGGACAACGCGATCTGCACTTTGCGGCCAAACGGCGAAGGCGCGGCGGAGCGGAGAATCATCATGATGACTTGCTTGGTGAGCACTTAAGCTAACCTCGTCGCGGCCCAGCAGACCAAATCGACGCTCGTGTGAGGCGTAAAAACGGCGTTCGCAGGCGGTGGCGTGCCACCGTCGGCTTTTCGATCAGTGCCGCGCTCCCACGCGACGCTGTCACTCCGTCGTCTCGTTAGTGAAGCATGATGTTCGCGGAAAAATGGTTTTTCATTTTTCCGGATCATGCTCTAGCCGGTGACGACCAGATTGACCGCCTTGGGACCTTTACCCTTCTTATCCGGCTCGACATCGAAGCTGATGCGCTGGCCTTCGATCAGCGACTTCAGCCCCGCACGTTCTACCGCGGTGATGTGGACGAACACGTCACGACCCCCGTCGTCCGGTTTTATGAAACCGTATCCGCGCTCGCCATTGAAGAATTTGACCGTACCGGTCATTGCCATCGAGCAACTCCTTCCCCGTCGTTGCTTCACCGCCGGCCCCCACGGCGCGACGGCTTGGCTGGACATCCACACGGGCAAGGCTTTGGCTGCACATGCAGCCTAAGTCACTCCGCCGGCCCCCCAACAGGAGGCGGAACGTCTAAGCCAGCAACAGATCAGTTAGACACATTTTTTGCGTGTGGAAAAGGGCGACTACCGGCAACCGCGGTCGCGGGAGGCCCGCTCGGGAACAAGCCAGACGGTCCGACCGGTGGCTTGGGGCGAAAGGAGTTCGCCGAGTGCCGGCACAAGCACCTGTAAATCCTGCTCGAGCGTGAACGGGGGATTGACCACGATTAATCCGGAACCGACCAGGCCGCCTTCGGTGCGCGGCAACCCGATCGTCAGTTCGCAGCGCAGCATATTCGGCACGTTGAGCTTTCTCAGCCGCCGGGCAAGCGCGTCGGGAGCGCCGCGGTCCTTGACCGGGTACCAAAGCAGGTAGGTGCCGGTCGGCCATTTGCGATGCGCTGCAGCAAGTGCGTTCGACAATCGCGTGAAGTCGGCAGCGTCCTCGAAAGGCGGATCGATCAGGACGATCCCGCGACGTTCCTTGGGCGGCACATAGGCGCTGGCGGCCGTCCAGCCGTCGATCGCCAGCGCCTTGACGCGACGATCGCCGTGCAAGGCGGCGGCGAGCAACGCGAGCGACCCCGGCTCGCGTTCGCAGGCGATCAGCCGGTCCTGCGGCCGCATCACATTTTGGGCGATCAGCGGCGAGCCGGGATAGTTTCGCAGTTGGCCATCCGGATTAAGCGCCGCAACGGCCTCGAGATAGGGCGCCAGCAATTCATGCAGCGGCCCGTGCCGTCGCGCCGCCCACACCCGCTCGATGCCCTGATGCCATTCGCCGCCGCGGCTCGGTTCGGGCCCGGAAAGGTCATAGCGGCCGGCGCCGGCGTGGGTATCGATGACGCGAAAGGCCGCGGGCTTTTGGCACAGATGCAGCAGCACGCGGGCGAGCACGCTGTGCTTGTGAACGTCGGCAAAACCGCCGGCATGAAAGGCGTGGCGATAATTCATCAACCGCTCGGTGGCCTAATGGCAAAATCCGCCAAAGCTTGTCGCGCATTGTCACACGAATTTCGCGCTCAAGGGAGGCGAGCCGAAATGCGCAATCAGCGGACCGCGAATTTCCAAGCACGCTTTCAGGCGCGAAGTTTCAACCGCCACGCAGCGGCGGCATCAACAATTGCTCCCGCCGGCAGGTCCGTCGCGCTATCTCGGGGCAGTCGCGGAACTGCAAGTCCTTCGACAAGCAGATCCTGATTTCGCTCAACCGCTTCTTGTCGCATTCCACCGCCATCCCGCTTGCGGAAAGGCCCGGATTGGCTTTGACGAACGCGTCCTCGACGCCGGTCGGCGTGACGCTGAGCGCCTCCTGCAGCCCGGTATATTCGGGTGGGATTTTCACGACCGCGCGCGCCTTGCGCACGGTTTCGAAATAGGCCCGCGGCGCCAGCCCGGAACAGGTCCCGTGCTTGTCCCATTCATTGAAAATCAGATGCGGCGCGGGCATCAGATCGAGCATCGAGGAGACGATGTCGTGATTCAGCCGCGGCGCCGGCACCTGACAATATTCGGGAAACCCTTTGTCGTATTGCGGCCAAAGACCATGCACGACGAATGAATAAGGGCGCGCGCCGCATTGCATGGTCGGCGCCCGACCGTTGCCCCGCTCCTCTGCCGACGCACAGAACGACGGCGACCACGACAGCGATAGAACATAGAAGTCAAACTGGCCGGGCTCATTCTGTCCCGACCCTTCGCTTGATGCCGCTGAGGCGGCGACGACAAGCAGCGACACCGCCAGGGCAGCACGAACCACAAACCCAGACATGATGACCCCCAAAAGGACTTGACCCAGGGACTTGCCAACGAGACGTGCCAAACACATCAACCGGCAAGCCCGAGCCGGCGGCGTACAGGCGCAACAACGTTATCCACAACCTCGGACAAATCAAGAACAAAAAGGGAACTGGCGTTCAATTCGGCCGTAATGTCGGGCGCCCACGGCTATCGTCAGGCGTCTTATCAAAATTGATCCACGCGCTCGCTCCCCGACCAGAGACCTCGCCGACCGGCAAAGCCGTCGTCGTGACCTCCATCGCTGCAATATCTGTGGCCACAATCCATCGGGCGCCTCGGCGGAGCGAGCGAAAAGCATTGCCGGGTCGCGGGCGCTTGGGCAACCTCTTCGCGTCGATCGTTTATTTTCCGGTGCACTTTCGCGATCATTTTGTGATTCAAACGCCGGTCTGTGACGAGCACATATGCGCGCGCTTATCTTGAGTGCGAGGAACCATCGTTGTACGCTTCGCTAGCGGGTCCTGGATTTTCCGGCTGAAGCATTGGATCGACCGCGATTGAAGTCCGCCGCAGGCGAGGACACCGGACATGGCCGTCTACCGCCTTTTTAGAAACAAGGCTTTCGAACCCGAAACGATCGCGACGATGTCGAGTGCATACGACGACGTCTGTCGTGAACTCGGATTACAGGGTCGCGACGAATCACAGGCCAACGCCGTGGCCAAGAAGATCATTGAATTCGCCCAGCGCGGCGAGCGCGACCCGGTGCGTCTGCGCCAATCGGTGCTGCAGGCCTTTCAGCGCTAGCCAGCTCTCGCTGCCGACCAATCGACTCGGAACTTTCGACGCGTGAGGGACGTATTTCGCTAGCATCCGAGGCCATTGCACCCCGAACTTTGGGCATCGGAAGGCCTAGAATTGGCCCAAGATCGCCTGATTTTAATGCGTTGTCGATTTGCGCTATAATGCTGGTCGGGCAGGCGGGCGACGGCGCCAGCCGATTTCGGCCAGGGCGGGGGTGAACGATGCGACCATTGGTTATGGGATTGACCTTGGTAGCGGCTGTCGGGGCGATGACGGCCGATGCTCAAGCCCAAGTGAATAGCCAGAGTACCCAGATGACCGGCGCCTCCCGCGTCGGCCAACACGCGGGGAACGCGAACGGACAAACCACTGATACGACCGTCAAAGCCAACGACAAGGCCTACAACGCGGCGCTCAAAAACCTGCCGGACAAGCAATACGACCCGTGGCGGGGCGTTCGCTGAGCAGCGCGGCGCGCGGGCGATTGGGACGGCAGCTTAAGGCCGCGCCGCGCGGCAAGCCGGGCCATAGGCCGAATTGCGATCGAGCCCGACGACACAGAAATTGACGCCCCAACCCTCGCCGATGAGACCGGTATCCTCGGCGATCGAGTAGAAAATCTCGTGCCGGGCACCGTCGTTGATCAGCGCTGTCCCGCTGCAGAAGCGGCGCGGAATATCTTGCGCGGCCCAAGGCAAAACGGCGAGCTGCTGGATATTCTCGATGCCGACGATCTGCAGCCGCGAGTTCCAGAACCGCAACTCCTTGGTGCGAAAATCGCTGATGATGTGGTCGAGTGCCATGCGATAGTCGCAGGCCGGCATTTCGCCGTCATAGCGCGGCCCCGACAGCCAAAAATTCTTCTCGAAAATGTTCGCAGCCCAAACCTGCGAAACGAAAACAAGGCTCAGCGCCATCCCCAGCGCGAGACGGGTGATCCGGCCTGCCATAGCCTCTTTAGCCCCTACGGCCCCTCTTGCAATCCACCACGGCGACCGTGCCGCGCCCATGTTTGGCGGTCAAGGGCGGGATGCTGGCGAAGTCGCATTGGCTGTCCGACCGTGACAAAGCAGCCACGGTTTGGGGCTGGTGCGACGCCGCCAACTTGAACCGGACCAGGTGCGACTGAGGACCCGGCCACCTCTAGGCGCCCTCAAATAGATTTTTTCAATGAGTGGGCGCGACCAAACCGCCACAGTCATGATAGGCGGTCAGGTGTGGGTTGTGTCTGATTCGTCGCAAATGTGGGCGTTCGTTGGTCCTTGTGAGTCTCGTCGCCAATCAGCGCCAGCGCTGGATGAAAGGCGACAGCGGCAAAAGGGTTCGACGGCGTTCGCAGGGCGGGAGGGCCTTGGACGATCCGGTCGAGGGGACGGATGGCTCTCCAGGGGGAATTGGACAATGGGCGAGGTGCATCAGCTCGTAGCGACCGAGGCCTTTAGTCTGCAGGCCGCCGGACACTTGGTGACCAAGATTTTTGCACCCTGGGTGCAGGATTTGGCGCTGTTGGTGGAGAGCGTCGAGGCCATTCGACCGGCGGGCGCCTTGCCCGACTGGCAGCCGGGCGCGGTGGTGCGGATGCCGTTTTCAAAGAAAATCTGCAGCGATGGCCAAACCGTCTCCAGCCAGGCGCTGATGGCGCTTGCGGACAGCGCCATGGTCGTCGCCTGTTCGGCGGCCTGGAACGGCTATCGGCCGATGAGCACGATCGACCAGACTACGCACTTTCTCCGGCCGGTGACGTTTGACGTCATCGCCGACGCGCGGGTGGTACGCATCGGGCGCAACACCAGCTTCGGCCGCGTCATGCTGCTCGGCGCCGCCGACAAGCGGCCGGTCGGCATGGTAGCCAGCGCCTATTCGATGCTGTGACCCGCAGGCCACGCCTGAACCGTCGCAGCCGATGGTGATCGCCATCCGGCTTTTCATTCCCGCGGCAAGCTCCTAAGCTTGCGCGCGGCCGATGTGGGCGGGGGAGAAGGGCAATGGGTCGGGGTTTCACCTTCAGCATGGCGTTGGCTTTGCTGCTGTCTGGCCTCTGCGGCGCGGCGCACGCCGGCGCGGTGTTTCTTGGCCCCGGCAAGGGACTGACCGGCAATGATACCGGCGGCATCATCGCCTACCTGCCCGACCTGGAGCGAGGTGCCTACCGGGAGATGGCGGCCAATTGGTGCGCGCGCTGGGGCCGGATTTCCTTCATCACGAGCGAGCACCGCAGGTACGGCGATTATATCGGCTTCGTCTGCATCGACCGGCCCGGTATGATCCACTAGGCCGGCAAGCTCCAATCGCCGAGCAGCGCCTGAATCAGTGCCAGGGCCGCGACCGCGGCGGTATCGGCGCGGAGAATCCGCGGACCGAGCGACAGCCGCACCACGTTCGGCAGCTTCAGTAACGATGCCCGCTCGTCCTCGGCGAAGCCACCTTCAGGCCCGACCAGGACGGCAAGCGGCGAGCGCGGCAGACCGGCGAGCGCGGCGACTGGATTGGTCGATTCGGCGCCTTCGTCGCAAAAAATCAGTCGCCGACCCGACTCCTGCCCGGCCAGGGCCTGCGCCAAGCTGACCGGCTCGCCAATCTCCGGCAATGAGAGGATGCCGCATTGCTCCGCGGCTTCGATGGCGTTCGCCCGCATGCGCGGCATGTTCAGCCGGGCGACCTGGCTATGGCGGGTCAGCACTGGCTGGAGCCGCGATACGCCCATTTCGACCGCTTTCTGCACCATGTAGTCGAGCCGCGCCGCCTTGAGGGGGGCGAACAGGTAGTGCAGATCCGCGGGCGTGGTTTGGGGCCGCGTTTTGGCATCGACGGTCAGGGTCGCAGTTCGCTTGGCGCCCGCCAAAGTAGCGGCCCACTCGCCGTCACGGCCGTTGAAAACAAGGACCCGGCTGCCCGGTTTGAGGCGCAGAACGGTCCCGAGATAATGCGCCTGGGCGCGGTCGAGGGCCACATCCGCCCCCGCCGCCAGCGGCCCCTCGACGTAAAGGCGTGGACTGCGGAAATCATAGCCGGGCATGATAGATTGCGAGCCTGGGAGCGGCGTTGCGGCAAAGCGCGGATTACGTGTATCACCTTGGCGCGTGCGTCGGAGTCGCAGGTGGGCGCCAGCACAGATTCTGCCGCCTTGTCGCCGAAATCAACGAGCCTTTTATCAATGGCACGTAGGACTGAAACCCCCAAGGGGTCAGGGGGCAACCGGGGAAAGGACCTGACATGAAGCGGAGCGTCGCGGCGGCTTTGGCGGTCGTGGCCATATTCGCGGTATCGCAGGCGGCATCGGCGCAATCGGGCGTCGATTGCAATTCTTTCGTCAAGCTTCGGGACGAAGCTCAGCAGAAGGCGCTTGCCGTTCGCACTGCCGTGCAGAGCAAGGCCGAGCGCAAGGACATTTGCGCCCTGATGCAGCGCTACTACACGGCGGAAAGCACCGTGGTGAAATTCCTTGAAGACAACAAAACCTGGTGTGGCATTCCCGATCAGGCCATCAAGGCGGCCAAGGACAATCACGAACACACCTTGAAGTTTCGCACGGCGGCCTGCACCGAGGCGCCTGCAGCCAAGCCGCGCGTGCCGACGCTCAGCGATGCCATCGGTACGCCATCGGTTGACACTGGAGCCAATACCAAGACCGGTCGCGGCACGCTAGATTCGTTGAACGGAAATCCGCTCGCCAGATGAGCCGGACGGCCGGTTCGGTCGCCGACGCGACCGGCAATTGGGTCGACACCCTCGCACCGTCCTGGTCGCGTCCCTACCTGCGGCTCGCGCGCCTCGATCGTCCGATCGGGTCCTGGCTTCTGCTGCTGCCGTGCTGGTGGTCGTCGGCGCTTGCCGCGATCGCCGCTCATCAAGCGGCGCCCAGCCTCCTTCATATCGGGTTGTTTTTTGTCGGCGCGTTCGCCATGCGCGGCGCCGGCTGTACCTGGAACGACATCGTCGATCGCGATCTCGATGCCAGCGTCGAGCGGACCCGCTCGCGGCCGATTCCTTCGGGTCAGGTCACCGTCGGTCAAGCCCTCGCCTTCTTGGTGCTGCAGGCCGTGGTCGGCTTGGTGGTGTTGATCTCATTCAATACCTTCACCATCGCACTCGGCATCGCCTCGCTTGCGATCGTGGCGATCTATCCATTCATGAAGCGGATCACCTACTGGCCGCAGATCGTGCTCGGGCTGGCTTTCTCCTGGGGCGCGCTGATGGGCTGGGCGGCTGCCTTCGGTCGGCTCGATGCGCCGGCGGTTTTGCTCTACGCCGGCTCGATCGCCTGGGTGATCGGCTACGACACGATTTATGCTCACCAGGACCGCGAGGACGATGCGCTCATCGGCATCAAATCGACGGCGCTATTGTTTGGCGACGGTACCAAGCCGATGCTGTCGCTGTTCTACGCGCTCGCCGTCATTCTCATCGGCATTGCGGGATTTCTGGCGGGCGCCGGTCCGGTTTTTGCGATTGGCCTTCTCGCCTTTGCGGCGCATCTGGCATGGCAGGTGGTCCGGCTCGACATCGGCGATCCCGATCGCTGCCTGGCTTTATTCAAATCCGACCGTGATGCCGGTCTGATCCTGCTTGCCGGGTTGTTGCTCGACGCGGCGGTACGGCACTTTACCTAGCACCGGGCCTGCGGCTATTGCGTGGTCAAGCCACCGTCGACGGCAAGCGCCTGCCCGACGACAAAAGACGCATCGTCGGAGGCGAGAAACAGCACCGCGCGTCCGATCTCTTCCGGCTCGGCGATCCTGCCGATCGGATGCCGTGACAGAATGAACGACTCCACTTTCGGATCCTGAAACCAATCGGCGAGAATGCGCGTGCGCGTGGCGCCGGGACAGACCGCGTTGATGCGAATTCCTTGGCCGATATAGTCGAGCGCCGCAGTGCGGGTTAAGCCGACCACGCCGTGCTTGCTCGCCGAATAGGCGCCGATGCCGCGCTCGCCAACCAGGCCGGCGACCGAGGAGGTGTTAACGATCGCGCCGCCGCCGGCGGCAAGCATCGCCGGAATCTCGTATTTCATCGACAGAAAGACGCCCTTGAGATTGACGTCGATGAGGCGGTCCCAGGCAACCTCCTCCTCATCGGCGACGGCAAATCCGCTGGCCCCGACGCCGGCATTGTTGAAAGCGACGTGCAGCCGCCCGAACGCCGCGAGCGCACGTTCGACCATGCCGCGGCAATCGGCTTCGCGGCTGACGTCGGCGGCAACGGCCAGCGCTTCGCCGCCTTCGCCTTCGATCAGCGCGACCGTTGCCTTGGCGTCCGCCTCGTTCCGATCGACAACGACAACCCGGCCGCCCTCCTTGGCGAAGAGCTGTGCGGTCGCTCGGCCGATCCCGGAACCGGCCCCGGTAACAAGGATGCCACGATCGACAAAGCGCCCAGTCATGCCCCCACCCCTTCACTCATCCGGCGAGATAGGCGCTATGCAGGATGTCGGGATTTTGCCGCAGCGCATCGGGCTCGCCGGAAAAGCGGATGCGGCCGCGCTCCATGACATAGGCGTGGTGCGATATGCGCAGCGCGATATGCGTGAACTGCTCGATCAGCAGAACGCCGATGCCCTTGGCGGCGAACGCCTGCAGCACCGGCACCAGCCGCGCTACGATCATCGGCGCCAGTCCAAACGACAGCTCGTCGGCCAGGATGTAACGCGGCTGGCTGACGATCGCCTGCCCGAGCACCAGCATCTGCTGCTGGCCTCCCGACAACGCGCCGGCGCGGACCGCAAAGCGCGGCTTCAGCTCGGGGAATGTTTCCATGGCTTGCTCGACGGCGCCGTCCAGCTCGCGGCGGCCAAGAGCCGTACCGGCCACTCTCAGATTTTCCTCGACCGTCAAATCGGTGAGGACACGATGTCCCTCAGGCACCGCGACGACGCCAAGACGGCGCACGTTTTCGGGCCGCATGCCGCTGATCGATTTGCCGTCGAGCAAAATCTCGCCGCGTGCCGCCGGCAGCGCGCCGGCAATGGTCAGCACCAGCGAGCTCTTGCCGGCGCCGTTGGCGCCCAGAAGCGCCGTGATCTGGCCCGGCGCGATAGCGACGTCGACGCCATGGATGACCGGCTTGCCGCTGCGTTCGACCGCCAAGCCGGTGACGGAAAGCCCGCTGGTCATGCCGCGACGTCCACGACTTCGCCGAGATAAGCGGCGCGCACTTTCGGATCTTTCAGCACCTCGGCCGTACGGCCGAGCGCGATCTTGCTGCCGAAATCCAGTACCAGGGTTTCTTCGCACGTGGCGGAGATCAGATCGACGTCGTGATCGACCAGGAGGACCTGCGCGCCGCAGAAATCCGGAACGCCGACGATCACCTTGCGCAGGTGCTCGGCTTCGCTCTGGCTCAGCCCGGCGCCGGGTTCGTCCATCATCACCAGCCGCGGCCGGGCCAAGACGCAGCGGGCGATTTCAACGAGGCGGCGCTCGCTGGCATTGAGCGAAGCGCCAACGCGCTCGGCCTGGCGCGCCAGGCCGACATAATCCAAAGCTTCGGCGATGATGTCGCGGCGGGGGCGGCGTCCGGTCGGCACGTTGTCCAGCGCCGCAGCGACGTTGTTCCAGACCGACAGATTCTCGACCACCTGCTCGGTCTGGAACGTGCGCCGGACGCCGAACGCGGCGCGACGGTTCATGGCAATGCGCAACAGATCTTCACCGTCAACCTTCACCGTCCCGACGGAACGCTTGACGAAGCCGCTCATGACATTGAGGAGCGTCGTCTTGCCGGCGCCGTTCGGCCCGACTAGTCCCGTGATCTTGGCGCCGATGTCGGCGGTGAGATCGTTCAAGCCGCGCACGCCGCCGAACTGGACCGTGAGGCTGCGGATCTCGATCACAATTTCCGCTCCATCAATTTCGGCATTGCCGCCGACAGCCTGGCGCCGATGGTGCGCCCGAGCGCGACGACCTGGCCGGAAACGCCCTGCGGCGCCGTGATCAGCGCGTGCAGAAGCCCGGCGCCGAACACCATGGTCGCGAGGTTGCCGTCGATATGCCAGTCGGTCAGAAGGCCGGGGACCGCGCGCAACAACAGGCCTGCGAAAATCGGACCGGACCAGTGGAAGGCGCCGCCGATCACCGTCAGCGCGAACATCATGATCGAGTCGCTGGCCGGGAAAGCGCGGCCGTCGAGCTGACCGATATTGGCCGCCATCAGGACGCCGGCGACCCCAGCGAAGAACCCGGCGATGGCGAACGCGACAACCTTGTACGCCACGATGTTGACGCCCATTGCCACGGCAACAGGCTCGCTGCGGCGGATCAAGGCCCAGGCGCGACCGGCGCGGGTGCGCTGGACCAGCATCACCAGTGCAAAGCCGATCGCGACCACACCGACGACATAGCGGAAGTAAGCGGCATCGCTCGGCGCCAGCGGCGGATGCGGCATGTATTGGCGCACGCCCGCATAAACCTTCCCGCTCCAGCCAGGACCGCCGTCGGGGAAACCGATGGCACTGATGAAAACCTGAAAGGCCGCGGCGATCATCAGCGTGATGAGCGCGAAATAAAGTCCGCGCATGCGCAGCGCCGGCAGACCGAAAATCACGCCGAACACCGATGCCGCGATGCCCCCGGCCAATAGATCGATCTCAAACGGAATGTGGAAGCCGTGATAGAGGCGGAGCGCCACCCAGCCGCCGACACCGAACAACGCGTATTGGCACAGCGACACCATGCCGAGCTGGGCATAAAGCACCGCGACGCTCAGGCTGCAGAGCGCAATGATGGTGACCCCGGTGAATGTCTTGAGCCAGTAAGCCGACGCCAGACATGGAACGGCGATGGCGACGATGATCGCCAGAACGATGCCGACGCGCAGCTCCTGCCACAGCGAGTTCGGCGGCTGATGGCTCGTTGCCACCGATCGAAACTGATCCATGCGGCTCAAGGTCAAGCCGCCACGCTGGTACCAGAGCAAAGCGAGGCCGGCGACGACAAACGGCGTGGCCGAGCGATAAGCCGAAACTTCGGGAAACGGCGATGCGACGGCCTCAAGCACGCCAATCACCAGACCGCCGATGACGACCGCCGTCAGCGACGTCAGGCGGCCGATGATTGCGGCAGCGACCGCCGGTATGACCATGTAGGTCAGTGGAATAACCTGCAGCCGCACCATGTTGCCGAGGAAGATGCCGCTGACGCCGGACAGCACGCCGGAAATCACCCACGCCCAGGCATCGACACGCAGGACCGGGACGCCGACCAGGCCGCTGATCTCGCGATCATTGGCGAGCGCCCGCATCGACAGACCAAGGCGTGTGAGATTAAGAAACAGCATCATGCCGATCGCGACGGCGAGGCCCAGGCCAAAAGCGATGGCGCGCGTCGCGGTCACGCGTACGCCAAGAAGTGCGAAGCTCACGGTGTCGGTCGGCAGGCGCAAGCTGCGCGGCCATTCGCCCCAAATGAATTCGCAGAAGCCCAGAATAATCAGCGCGAAGCCGAGCGTCGCCACCGCGCGCACGATCGGATCGCTGTGCGCGAGCCGAGGCGCGATCAAGCGCCCGTACAACAGCGCCAAGGCGGTCGAAACCGCAACGGCGGCAATCCAGCCGAGCCATTGCGGAAACCCGGAATCCGCAATCTGCCACGCCAGCAGCGCGCTCAAAGCGCCGAGCGCGCCCTGGGCCAGATTGAGGACTCCGGAAGCACGGTAGAGCACCACAAGACCAACACCGGCGAGGACATAAACCGCGCCGGTGCTGAGGCCTGCGATAACGAAGGGACCAAGGTCAGGCATCACTGCTGACTTACCGTAACTGGCAGTCCCAACTTAATCAGCGAGATGAAGCTCTTTTTCCATTTTCAGGATGCCGGCCAAATCCGGATCCACCGCCTGGAAGCACGACTTGCGGGTGACGAAAGCACCGTCCTTGATTTCGGCCACGGAGCCGGCATGGATCGCATTGTGCTCGTCGCCAGGCCCGAAATACCACGGACTGCATGACACGTCGGTCTTGAGGTCCTTGATATTGCGGAACGCTTCCGCGACCGCGGCCCGATCGATCTTGGCTGGATCCAACTTCAGGAGCGCATTGGTTGCCGCGAGCGCTGCCAGATAGCCGGCTTGCGAAAACGTGTTGCGCTGATCGCTCGGCTTGCCGAACGTGTCGAGCACCGCGTGCCAGTTGTCGATGTCGCCGCCGTGTTTGTCGAGCGGCTCAAGCTCAAGCTGGATGAACACGCGCCCGCCTTGCGCCCAATAGGGGCCGATCGCCTTGGGTAAGCTGGCGTCATAGTGTGATGTCGGTGCCGTTACGTAGACCTTGCCGCCCAGATCTTGCTGCTCGGCCGCGGCGTAGAGCGGAATGCCGCCTTCCTTCGGCGTATTGAAGTCGATGGCATCGGGCTTGAACGCCATCGCTTGCAGGATCAAAGAGGTCGCGTCCATCGAGGCCGGGTCAAACAGGATGGTTTTCACTTCCATGCCGACGGTCTGGCCATAGGCGGCGACCCCGTCACACGACCAGTCGCCGACATTGGGAATGTTGAGGCTGAGGCAGACCAGCCGCTTCACTTTCAGCTCGTCGTGCAGATATTGCGCGGCGCCGATATTGCTCATGCGCGGGCCGGCATTGGTCGGCGAGATATTTCTGGCGTGGAAGCAATCGCGCGGCACGCCGACGCCCGCGATCACCAGAACATTCGTGGTCTCGTAGAATTTGGCGTTAGCAGCGCACTCGACGAAGCTGGAATTGCCGACCATGCCGACGACTTTGGTGTCGTTGACCAGTTTGGCGGCGAGCTGGGCGGCGGTTTCCGGATTCCACTGGTCGTCTTCGATGCTGTAATGGATCGGGCGGCCGTTGATGCCGCCGTTGGCATTGACGCAGGCAAAATAAGCTGCCGCGGCTTGTGCCGAGCCGCTGAAGTCGGCCGGTCCGGTCTTGCCGACGATGGCGCCGATCTCGATCGGTTGGCCACTCGCAGCCTTGCCGCTATTAAGTCCGCATTTCGGCGCCGCCGCGGCCGCAGCTGGCAGTGTGGCCATCGTCGATGCCAGCGCACCGGCAACGCAGCCCAGCACGATCAACGTGATCCGTCGCATAAAACTCCCTCCCCATTTTTGCTGCCCGATGTGTTCTCTTGCCATCGTGCACGAAAAGCAGGGGCGACCTTATCATCAGCCTCCGCGTAAACGAAAGTATTGTTTGCAAATTGGCGCTCGTTGTCGAGCGCGCGTGGCGCAAAACTGGGCAGAGTCGAGCGGCGTTCGCTAAGCGAACAGATCGATGAGAGCAGCAACAAGTGTTGACACCGTCTCCTGCACAATGATGCTGGCAGCAACAAATCATCAGAAGCGAACTCGGGGCGCGGGAGGCGATCGCTGTCATTGGTTGCGGCACTTGGCTGCTGACGCACTAAAAATTGGCTGGCGGCGCAGTCATCTTTTTTCGGCACGCACTGAGAGAGCAGAGAAACACCCGCGGATATCCCGGCTGGGCCGGCGACTTACTGCGCGGCACCGGCTGCTATCCGTGCGAATTGGAAAACAAACGGCAATGGAGGAAAACACATGAAGGCGGCGCAATTATTCGATGTCGGCGGCTTGGCCACGATCGTGACTGGAGCGGCCAGCGGCATAGGCCTCGCCTACGCCGAGGTGATGGCCGACAACGGCGCCCGCGTGACATTGATGGACCGGGACGCGGCGTCGCTCGACCAAGCCGTGCACCGCCTCGCCGAACGCGGCGGCGATGTGCGGGGCCAGACCGTCGACGTCACCGACCGCCCGGCGCTGCGTGCAAGCATCGACAAGACCGCGGACCATTACGGCAGGCTTGACGTCGTATTCGCCAATGTGGGCATTGATTCACCGCCCGGCTTTCTCCGCATGACCGGCAAGCGCAATCCCGAAGGCGCCTTCGAGAACGTTTCCGATGAGCGCTGGGACCTGGTGATGGAGACCAACCTCACGTCGATCTTTTCGACGATCAAAGCGAGCGTCGCGCATATGAAGAAGAATGCCAAAGGCGGTCGCATCATCGTGACGACGTCGGTGGCGGCGATGAAGAGCGAAGCGATCGTTGGCATGCCCTACATGCCGGCCAAAGCCGCCGCCGCCCATCTGGTCCGCCAGGCCGCGCTCGAATTGGCCAGATACAACATCCTGGTTAACGCTATCGCGCCCGGCCCGTTCGTCACCAATATCGCCGGTGGCCATATGCGCGACCCGGCAACCGTCGAGGCGTTTGCGCGTTTTACGCCGCTGCACCGCCTGGCATCGACCGATGAGATCCAGGGTCTTGCACTGTTTCTGGCGTCACCGGCGGCAACGTACGTCACGGGATCGCAATATGTCATCGACGGCGGCGTGATGCTGGGTCACGCCGATTAGGCGTCCGTCGAACCCGCGGCGCGTTTAGACTCGCGCAATCACCGCGATAGGGCCGCCGCCGGGCGGCCCCTGATGCTCGGCGCCGCCCGAGACGTAGACCGCGCCCGTCCCTGAAAGGCCGCCGATCAGTCCGCCGACGGCGGCGCGAGCGTGACGTGTCGAGCCGACGTCGGAATCGTCAAGCATGGTGTGGCGGAAGCCGCGGACGCACCCATCGGGCGATGCCTCGGCCTTGGCGAAGATATTGGCCAGCCGCTCAGGCGACTGCGCGTCGGCCAAGCCAAGCCCGACGCTTTCGAGCGCTTCGACGACGGCGTGGAGATCGATCGCGTCCCGCATGACCGCATGGCCGATGACGAACGGACTTAGAGAGAGATGCGAGTTGCCCATGACGATCACGGTATTATGCATGAGCTCGATGCCGGCGGAGCACGAGGCGACCGACGAAAACAGTCCCCAGTCCTTGAGGACGCGGTCCTCCGCGATATCGGCGTCGATTTCGCCCAAGGCGCGCGCCACGCCGAGAGCCGAGGCGCCGCGCGAATAGGCCATCGAAGCGTAAGCACCCGTCGTGATGGTCTTACGTCCGCGGCTGTGTGCCGCTTCGATACGATCGCTGGTGAGCAACGGGCATTTGATTTGCACAAAATGCACGTCGGACACGTCGTCGACGCCGGCGTCGCGCATCGCGGCATGCACCGCCGTTACCGTTTCCTCGATCTGGACAACGCGGCCGATCTCTTCGGGCAAGAAATCGCGGGTGTGGGCAATGCCGATACTCAAGCGCTTGGCGCCGGCGCCGCCATTCGCGTCCCGCTCAGCCGGCGCGCGCGTAAACACGGTCAGGTGTGGAGACAGCACGCCTTCGGTACCGCCGGACATCACCAGGGCGATCTTGTCTTCCACTGCCTGCGGCGACAGCTTCAGATGAGGCGAAAGAGCTTCGCATAAAGCCGCCATCGCATATTCGCGGGTGAAATCGTTCACCCCACCGTTGCCTTCGGTCTTGCCAAGGATCGCCAGGATGGACTGCGGCGCAATCGTTCCGGACTGGATGAGCCGCAACAGGCCCGATACGTCGCCGGGGCCTTTGGTAGAAATGCGAACGACGTCGACCGTGCGCGCCGGCTTGCTCATTCCGCCTCTCCGCTCGACCAGAAGACCATCGGTGCTCGACGCGACTGGTCGCCTAGAATATGGCGATGCGGCAAACGCCGCCGCCAGGATCGCCGAGAACACTGTAGGCGTTTTGAAATGCGCCGACGAGACCGCGGGCGCCGTTGCGCTTAATTCCTGGCGATGATCTCGCGCTCATCGCAGTGAACGACCGGAGCGCTGGAGGACTGGCGCACCCGGCGACGCATCAGCAGCGCGGGGCGGCGGCGGGCAATCGCGCTGCGACCGCGGCGGCGCCAGGTCGGCGCTTCGACACGCAGCGCACCAATACGCGCAAACGGCTCGCGCAAGCTGCCGTCGCGGTCGGCGACCAGAAGCGGCAGGCCGAGGACGCGGCCCCAGGACTGCCATTCAGCAACGATGTCGTCGGGGGCGGCAGACGAAAACAGCGGCAACGACAGCGCCGGATCACCATGTTCGAGCACAACGTCGATCGCGGTCGGCAGCTCGTGCGCATTGCCATTGAGGCGGATGGCGACGCCACGGAACGCGGCGACCGGCAAATTCAACGCCATGCGCATGCCGCCGACCGAACGGCGAACGACGACACGCTCACGGTGAAGATCGACGACGCGCCGGCGCTCGTCGGCCGTTTCATCGGCCGCTTCGAAACGCACCGGCAAAGAGAAGGGGTCGAGCCGCTTGGTGCGGCTCGACCCGGCAGTGATCCTGCCGACTTCCATTTGACGCCCCGAAAACTCGGCTCCCGCCGGGCTGTTGCCGCCCGGTTGCCGCGACAATGCCAGAGCGCCGTCGCATTCAGCTTAAAATCCCTGGTTAAAAGCCCGTATCGCGGCTTCGAACGCGGCGCATGATTGACGAGCGGTTGCCGCGGTTGCCTAATTTTTCTTCCCTCTCGGCGACGCGCTTTCTGCCTTTGGGTTGAATCGCAGGCCGGACAACTACATCTTGCCCTTGTGCTCGCTCCTTTCCCCGCATAAACCGGCCATTAAATGCGTTCACTTCTCGACCAATCCGATCTCACCGAGCTCGCCGAGCGTCTGGTGAGTGCCGCAAGAAAGGCAGGCGCCGACCAAGCCGACGCGCTGGCCGTCCGCTCGGTATCTCTCGCTGTCGAAGTCCGCGACGGCGCCGTCGAGGAATCGGAGCGCTCCGAGGGCGACGACCTCGGTTTGCGCGTCATCGTCGGCCGCAAACAGGCGGTGGTCTCGACCAATGATCTCAAGGGCGACGGCTTCGGCACGTTGGCAGAACGTGCGGTGGCGATGGCGCGCGCCGCACCCGAAGACCGGTTCGCCGGGCTTGCCGACGCGAGCCAGCTGGCCCGGCAAGTGCCGGCGCTTGATCTCATCGACCCCGACATGCCGGACGTCGAGGTGCTGGAAGCCCGCGCCCGCGAAGCGGAGGCCGCCGGTCTTGCCGTCCCCGGCGTCACCAAATCGGGCGGCGCGTCAGCCTCGGCCGGTATCGGTGGGCTGGTGCTGGTGACAAGCCACGGCTTTCACGGCGCCACCATTGCTTCACGTCACGGCATTTCGATGACCGCGATCGCCGGCGACGGCACCGGCATGGAGCGGGATTACGATCTTTCGTCGACGCTGCACGCGTCGGACCTCGAAGGCGCGCCAGCGATCGGGCGGCGCGCCGGCGAGCGCGCAGTCAAACGCCTCAATCCACGCAAGGTCGCCACCCGCCGCGTGCCGGTGGTGTTTGATTCCAGGATTTCCGGTTCGCTGGTCGGCTACCTGGCGAGCGCTGCCAATGGTAGCTCGGTGGCGCGCAAGACGAGTTTCTTGCGGGAAAAGCTCGGCGAGAAGATCTTCGCCTCCGGCATCGACATCGTCGACGATCCGCTGCGGCCGCGGGGGTTACGCTCACGGCCATTCGACGCCGAAGGCGTTGCTGGCCGCGCCCGTCACCTGGTCGAGGAGGGCGTCCTCAAAACTTGGATTCTCGATTGCGCCACCGCGCGCGAGCTCGATCTGGAATCCACCGGCCACGCCCAACGCGGTGTTTCCTCGACACCCTCGCCCGGCGCCAGCAACCTGCATCTGGCCGCCGGCAACAAGAGCCCTGACGAGCTGATCGCCGATATCGAAGACGGCTTCTACATCACTGACATGATCGGAATGGGCGTCAATCTGGTGACCGGAGATTACAGCCGCGGCGCGTCGGGATTCTGGATCGAGCGCGGCGAGCGCACGTATCCGGTCAGCGAAGTCACGATTGCCGGACATCTTTCGGAAATGTTCGCAGGCCTCACGCCGGCGAACGATCTTGTCTTCCGCTATGGCACCAATGCGCCAACACTGCGGGTCGAGGGCATGACCGTTGCCGGTCACTGAGGCCGTCGATCTCGAACTTGCCGCCGCGCGGCTCGTCGCCGCTGTGCGCGAAGCCGGCGCGCTGGCATTATCGATGTTCGGTGCCCCGATCAACAACTGGACCAAATTCGAAATCGTCGCCGGTCAGCGATGCCGACATCGCCGTCGACCGGCTGCTGCGCGAACGACTGACGGACGCGGATTCGGGGATCCGTTGGCTGTCGGAGGAAAGCATCGACGATCCCGCCCGTCTTTCGGCGCGTTACGTCTGGATTGTCGATCCGATCGACGGTACCCGGGCCTATCTCGCCGGCTCGCCCGACTGGACCGTTTCCGCAGCTCTGGTCGAGGACGGACGGCCGGTCGCCGGATGCCTTTACGCGCCAGTGACCGACGAATTCTTTTTCGCCATCGCCGGTCGCGGCGCGAGCTGTAACGGAGCGCCGATCGCAACCACCGACGGATCGACGCTTGAGCATGCGCGCATCGCCGGCCCGCGCGCCGTGCTCGAACGCTTGGTTGCCATACAGCCGTCATTGACGATCGTGCCCCGCGTGCGCTCGCTGGCGCTGCGGCTCGCCCGCCTCGCGCACGGCGCTTGCGACATCGCCGTCGCCGGCGGCAACAGCCACGATTGGGACCTTGCGGCAGCTGATCTTTTGGTGCACGAAGCAGGTGGCGTGTTGACGCCCGTCGGGGGCGGCGCTGTCATCTATAATCGTCCCGTGCCGCGGCACGGGATGCTCATCGCCGCCGGACGGCACCGGCACGCGATGCTCGTTGAGCTTTTTAGGGACCAACGCCTCGCATCTTCATGATCGCCAATCTTGCGCGGAGCGAGTTCCATGTCGGACATGCCCAAACAGCCAATGAAGCAACTGCTGCACCTCGTCTTCGGCGGCGAGCTTGCCAGCGTAGCGAGCATGGAATTCAAAGACCTCGACAAGCTCGACATCGTCGGCGTTTATCCGAACTATGCCAGCGCCTATGCGGCCTGGAAGGCCAAGGCGCAAGGCACTGTCGACAATGCCGAGATGCGTTATTTCATCGTACATATGCACCGGCTGCTCGACCCCGAAACCGAGGCGCCGCCGCGCTGAGGGGCTTGATGCCATGTGGCTAAGTCGGGCAAGCAGGTCTGGGGGCGACTGAGCGCGGCGATGCTGGACTTCGTCAAGGTCTCCACTCCGCCGCAGGGGGAGGATTGAGCGTGCGCGACCGTATGCCGCTCGCGCTGCGACTTTATCGGCTCGCCGCCGCCGCAGCAGCGCCGACGCTGGCGCCTCGCTTACTCACCTGGCGTCTCAAGCGCGGCAAGGAAAATCCGACGCGGCTCGCCGAGCGTTACGGTGAGGCAAGCCTGCCGCGCCCGAGCGGTCCATTGATTTGGATCCACGGCGCCAGCGTGGGCGAGATGCTTTCTGTTATTCCCTTGATCGAGCGGCTGCGCGCCAAGAATTTCGCCGTGCTGATGACGTCCGGGACCGTTACATCGGCCGCGCTTGCCGAACGACGTCTGCCGCCCGGCGCCGTGCATCAATTCATTCCGCTCGACGCGCCGCGTTTTGTCGGCCGCTTCCTCGACCATTGGCGGCCCGATCTGGCATTGTTCGTCGAAGCCGATCTGTGGCCCAATTTCATCGTCGATTGCGCCGATCGCCGGATCCCGATGATCCTGGTCAACGGCCGGGTATCGGAGCGCTCGTTCAAGCGTTGGCAATTCCTGCCCCGTGCCATCGCCGCACTGCTCGGCCGTTTCGAGCTTTGTTTGGCGCAGTCGAGCGGCGATGCCCAACGCTATGGCGCGTTGGGCGCGCCGCGGATTAGCAACATCGGCAATCTCAAGCTCGACGTGCCGGCGCCGCCGGCCGATCCGCCGACCTTGAGCAAATTGAGCGGCATCGTGCTCAGCCGCTCCATCATCGCCGCGGCCTCCACGCATGCGACTGAGGAAAATGAGATCATCGCCGCGCATCAGCGGTTGCGCGCCAAATATCCGACGCTGTTGACCATTATCGCACCGCGCCATCCGGAGCGCGGGGCCGGGATAGCCGAGACCGCAAAAGGCGCCGGCCTGTCCGTCGCGCTGCGTTCGCGCGGCGATTGGCCGAAGCCGGATATCGACGTCTTCATTGCCGACACGCTGGGCGAACTCGGGCTGATCTACCGGCTGGCGCCGATCGTCTTCATGGGCGGCTCGCTGGTCAGCCATGGCGGTCAGAATCCGATCGAGGCCATTAGGCTCGGCGCCGCCATCGTCCACGGTCCCCATGTTTGGAATTTCGCCGAAATCTATGCCACGCTCGACGCCGCGCATGGCGCCGAACTCGTGGCTGACGAGGAGGCGCTGACGACCTGCCTCGCTGACTGGCTGGCCAATCCGACGGCCCGCAAGGCGGTCGCCGATGCGGCAGCGGCGACGGTCGATAACCTCGGCGGTGCGCTCGATCGCACCCTCGTGGCGCTCGAGCCCTACCTGATGCAGCTTCGGCTCGAACAGCAGGCATCCTAGAGCATGATCCCGAAAGGTGGACACCGGCTTTCGGAAAAGATCATGCTTCAATGCAAAATCTAGATAGCGGACATCATGCGCGAGCCGGCCTTCTGGTGGCAGCCTGGCAGCGGCATTCTGCTCAGCCCGCTCAGCGGCATCTATGGGCTCGTGGTGGCGCTACGCATGCGATCGCAGGGACGCAGCGCCGGCGTGCCGGTGATTTGCGTCGGCAATTTCACCGTCGGCGGCGCCGGCAAGACGCCGGCGGCGCTGTTAGTGGGACGCCTGCTGCTCGCCGCTCATCAGCGTGTATTCTTTCTCAGCCGTGGCTATGGCGGGCGGCTGCGCGGCCCGGTGCGCGTCGATCCGGCGGTCCATTCTGCCGCCGCGGTCGGCGACGAACCGCTGTTGTTGGCGCGCTTGGCGCCGACCATTGTCGCTCGCGACCGCGCCGCCGGCGCCGAAGCCGCGCGGCGCGACGGCGCCAGCGTGATCGTCATGGATGACGGTTTCCAAAACCCGGCGCTGGCCAAGGACCTCTCGATTTTGCTGGTCGATGGCCGCCGCGGCGTCGGCAACGGACGGGTCATCCCGGCCGGGCCGTTGCGCGCGCCGGTTGGGACGCAAATGGCGCGCGCGGATGCGGTGGTTTTGGTCGACCCGCCCCACCACACCGCAGCGATCGTAGAGCGCGCCAGCCGCCGCCAACTCGCGATCTATCATGCGCGTCTCGAACCCGACCGCGACACCATCGCCGCCTTGAGCGGGCGCAAGGTTTTGGCGTTCGCCGGCATTGGCGATCCGGACAAATTCTTTGCAACCCTCGCGGACGCAGGAACTGCCGTGGTCGAACGTGTCAGCTTTCCCGATCACCATCGCTATCGGGCGGCGGATGCGCGCGCGCTCCTGGCCCGCGCTGACGCCGACAATCTCATGCTGCTCACCACCGAGAAAGATTTGGTACGGTTGTCAGGCAAGCGGCGGCTGGCGGCGCTCAGCGCTCGCGCCAACGCGCTACCGGTGCGGCTTGTGGTCGAGGAAGCTGACGCGTTCCGCGATATGGTCCTGAACGTCCTGTCGCCGGCCGCGCCCCAGTCGCCGGCTCGCTGACAGGACGTTCCTTCACGACGGCTTGGCGTAGGCCGAGCTGTGCCGCTGCAGCACCGCCTCCGGTGAGGCGTAGGCTTCCTGCAGGTCCACGCTCCAATAGCGGAGTTCCTCGAGCGGAATAGGCACGCCGGTCACCGCGCAGCGCACGAACGCCCCCGGCCGCACCACGCGGAAATCGCCATCAAGATACTTGACCTCGGCTTCGCCGGGCCCCGGTGATGGGCGATCGGTGCGATTGAGCAAATTTAACCTCCGTCGCGGAAAGGCTCGGGTCGAACTAGCCGCTGCGCTCTACAATAAATAGTGCTTCGGCCGCTAGAAGACCATGCGCCGCATCGCGTTGATGCCGGGGCTACAGCACCCACCCGCTAGAACAAGCTACCTTGGCCGGGATTGCCGTCCCGGCGCCGGCGCCGCCGCAGCGGTTCCGGGCGCGGCGTCGCTGAAGCCTGCACCACTTCGGCCCGAGCGCCGACATGGCCATCGGAAAACTCCACGTCGAGCGGCGTGCCGACCGTCACCGCGGAGGCTGTGCGCACCGGGCGTCCGGCGCGGTCGCGGACCAGCGCGAAGCCGCGCGCCAGCACGCTGCGGTAAGAAAATGCCGCCAGCAATTGCGAACCGCGCTCCCACCGTGCCCAGCGCGCGTCGAGAAAGTTCTCCACGGCGCGCTCGGCACGCTCGGCAAGCGCAGCGACGCGTTCGCGTTCGCGCGCGAGCCGCATGCGATGCGCGGTGACGTTGGCGGCTGCGCTGGCCCGCAGCCGCAGCGCGATGCCGTCATAGCGCTCGCGACGGCGTTCCACGTGTATCCGCAACAGGTGCGCGCTCAGCCGGCCGCCGATGCGTGTGAAACTCACGCGATGCAGATGGGCATTGGCGCGAAGCCCGCGACCCAGTCCCACGGCGGCATGATCGAGCCGCTGGCGCGGCAGCGCCAGGACTTCGTCGGCATCGGGCAGCGCGCGCACGGCTGAGCGCACGGCGGCGCGACGCGCCTCCTGACTGCGCAGCCAGCCAGCCAGCGCCCGCCGCTCCAGGCTTTGGATGTCGACGGCGAGCTCGGCGCGGACCGGGACCGCTATTTCGGCGGCCGCCGTCGGCGTCGGTGCGCGGCGGTCGGCGACAAAATCGATCAGCGTGACGTCGGTCTCATGGCCGACCGCGGAGATGAGCGGAATGAGGCTCGCCGCGGCTGCGCGCACCACGATCTCTTCGTTGAACGACCACAAATCCTCGAGCGAGCCGCCGCCGCGCGCAACGATCAGGAGATCAGGACGCGGCATCGGCCCCCAGTCCGGCAAAGCGTTGAAGCCGGTGATGGCGGCGGCAACGTCGGCGGCGGAGCCATCGCCCTGGACCCGCACCGGCCAGACCAGCACGTGGCGGGGAAAGCGATCGGCGAGGCGATGCAGAATATCGCGAATCACGGCTCCGCTCGGCGAGGTGATGACGCCGATCACCGCGGGCAGATACGGCAATAGCTGCTTTCTTGCCTCGTCGAACAAGCCCTCGGCGGTCAACCGCCGCTTGCGCTCCTCGAGCAGCGCCATCAGCGCGCCGATGCCGGCCGGCTCCAAGGTTTCGACGACGATCTGGTATTGTGATCGCCCAGGATAGGTGGTCAGCCGGCCGGTGATGACGACTTCGAGGCCGGCTTCGAGCTTCAGCTTGATGCGCGGCGTCGTGCTGCGCCAGATCACGCCGGCGATGCAGGCACGTTCATCTTTGAGATCGAAATAGACGTGGCCGTTGGAATGGTAACTGACCTTGCCCAGTTCGCCGCGCACACGGACATAACCGTACGCATCCTCGATGGTCCGTTTGAGCGCGGCCGACAGCTCCGATACCGTCAGTTCCGGCAGATTGAGGCGTGGTTCGTTCATGGGCCTAATGTTGTGGTCGAACTCCGCGCTGTTAGAGCCGCCGGTCCTGCCGGGTCAAGAGCCTCGTTAAGACCCTGGATTAAGACCCTTGGACAACCTTCGGCATGACCTTGTACCGCGGCCCGCTCGTGCTAGAGGGACAGCGGCAACCTGTTTCACGGCATGAACATTCTGCTCCTTGGCTCCGGCGGACGCGAGCACGCACTGGCCTGGAAAATGGCGGCAAGTCCGCTTGTCGACCGGCTGTTCTGCGCTCCGGGCAATGCGGGCATCGCGCGGGAGGCGGAGTGCGTCGACCTCGACATGGCCGATCATGCGGCGGTGATTGGCTTTTGTCGCGACAACCGCATCGGTTTCGTCGTCGTCGGTCCGGAAGCGCCGCTTTGCGCTGGCATCGTCGATGATCTCGAAGCCTCCGGTATCAAGGCCTTCGGGCCGAGCCGAACCGCGGCGCAGCTTGAAGGTTCCAAAGGCTTCACCAAGGATTTGTGCCGGTCGGCCGGCATTCCGACCGCCGCCTATGAACGTTTCCGCGCGGCGGAACCCGCAAAAACTTACATCCGCGAGCACGGTGTGCCGATCGTGGTCAAAGCCGACGGGCTTGCCGCGGGCAAAGGCGTTGTCGTGGCGGAAAACGTTGCCCAAGCGGACGCCGCGATCGAGATGATTCTCGGCGGCGGACTGGGCGCTGCTGGCGCTGAGCTTGTCATCGAGGAGTTTCTCAAAGGCGAAGAGGCATCGTTCTTCGCGCTGTGTGACGGCGAAACCGCGTTGCCGCTCGCTTCGGCACAAGATCACAAGCGCGCGTTCGACGGCGACCAGGGACCCAATACCGGCGGGATGGGCGCCTATTCGCCGGCGCCGATTGTCGATCCGGCCACGAGTGCGCGAGTGATGGGCGACATCATCGAGCCGACTTTGCGCGCGATGAAGGCCTTGGGCGCGCCCTACAAGGGCGTCCTCTATGCCGGACTGATGATTGCCGCCGACGGGCCGAAGCTGATCGAATACAACGTCCGGTTCGGCGATCCGGAATGCCAGGTGTTGATGCCGCGCCTGATGTCGGATCTGGTGCCGGCGCTGTTGGCGAGCCGCGATGGTGTGCTCAAATCGGTTGACCTGCGCTGGTATCCAGACGCCGCGCTCACGGTGGTGATGGCGGCCAAGGGTTATCCCGGCTCCTACGCCAAAGGCTCGGTGATCGACGGCCTCGACGACGCTGCCGCCGTCGAGGGCGTACAAATCTTCCATGCCGGCACCGAGCAGCGCGACGGGCACATTCTCGCTAATGGCGGACGGGTGCTCGACGTGACGGCGCTGGGCAAGACCGTGAGCGAAGCCCGCACGCGGGCGTATGATGCTCTGTCCCGCATCCGCTGGCCGGACGGTTTCTACCGCCACGACATCGGTTGGCGCGCGATCGAGCGGGAAACATAAGCCGGATCAGCGGGCTGGCATTATGCTTTGATCCGCGATATCGGGAGGAAAAGAGCCCGCCGGGAGGACCATGAGCGTCAGCGACCGCCAGAGCACCTTTTCCGGCACCAAGGAGGTGGCCGAGCGGCTGCGATTCGATGTCGGTCGCCTCGAGTCCTATCTGGGTGAGCACGTGCAGGGCTTCGCCGGACCGATCACGCTTCGCCAGTTCAAGGGCGGCCAATCCAACCCGACCTACCTGATCGAGACGCCGGCGCGGCGCTATGTGCTCCGCCGCAAACCGCCGGGGAAGCTCCTGCCGTCCGCGCACGCGGTCGATCGCGAGCATCGCGTCATCGGTGCGCTCTATGTGCAAAGCTTTCCGGTCGCTGAGCCCATCGTCTACTGCGCCGACGAGGCCGTCATCGGCACCGCCTTCTTCGTCATGTCGCATGTCGAAGGCCGGGTGTTCTGGGAAGCGGAGATGCCGTCGTCGAATCCAGCCGAGCGCGCTGGAGTTTACGACGCCATGAACGCGACCCTGGCGCGGTTGCACAGCTACGATCCGGCAGCGATTGGGCTTGGCGACTATGGGCGCGGCGAGAACTACGTCGCGAGGCAGATCGAGCGCTGGTCGAAGCAATATCGCGCTTCGGAAACCGACAAGATCGAGGACATGGAGCGGCTGATGGCCTGGCTGCCGGCGCATTTGCCGCCGCCGCAAGCGCCGCGCCTGGTGCACGGCGACTATCGCCTCGACAACCTGATCATCGCCCCCGACGCGCCAAAGATTCTAGCCGTGCTTGACTGGGAATTGTCGACGCTGGGCGATCCGCTGGCCGATTTTTCTTACCACCTGATGCAGTGGCACATGCCGCCGTCGGAAGCCGGCACCGGCTCCTTGGTCGGGTTCGATCTGCGCGCGCTCGGCATTCCTACGCTGGAGGATTATGTGGACGCCTATGTGAGGCGTACCGGGCTCGACCCGCGGCCTTATCTGTCTGTCTACTCCGCCTATAATTTCTTCCGCATCGCCGCGATCCTGCAAGGCATTGTCGGTCGCGTGCGCGACGGCACGGCAACCAGCGCGCACGCTGCGGCCAGGGCCACGCTGGTGCGGCCGCTCGCCGCCAAAGCGTGGGAATTCGCCCGCCAAGCCGGGGCGTGAGGCGCACAGCCGCATGAAAACCTTCGCGTTGGCGCTTGGCGGCGGCGGCGCGCGTGGGCTTGCCCATGTCGCGGTGATCGAAGCGCTCGACGAGATGGGCGTCAGGCCAGTCGCCATCGCCGGCACCTCGATCGGCGCGCTGATCGGCTCGGCTTATGCCGCGGGAATGAGCGGCAAGGCCATCCACCACTACGTCATCGCGCTGGCGCACCGGCCTGGCGAAATCCGCCGCCGCCTGATGAAGGCGCGCGCCGGAACGCTGGCACACTTTTTCTCCGGTGCGTTCAGCCAGGCGACGCAAATGGACGCCGAGAAATTCTGTACCCAATTTTTGCCGGACGAGGTGCCGGCGGATTTTTCGGCGCTGCAAATCCCGCTGACCGTGATGGCCACCGATCTGCATCGCCGCCGGGAAATGCCGATATCAGTGGGGCAGCTCCGCCCGGCGATCGCCGCCTCGATCGCGATTCCGGGACTGTTCCGCCCGGTGGTCGTCGACGGTCGCGTCCTGATCGATGGCGGCACCACCAATCCGCTGCCGTTCGATCAGCTTGGCGGCCGCGCCGACGTCATCGTGGCTGTCGATATTTCGAGCGCGCCGGGGCCAGAGCGCGTCGACATGCCGAGCACCTGGGAATGCGTGTACACCACGATCCTGGTCATGAGCGGCGCCATCATCGCCGCCAAGCTGGCGCACGCGGCGCCGGATCTCTTGATCCGACCGAACGTCGGCATCTTCCGCACGCTCGACTTCTACCAGGCGACCGCAATCTTGCGGTCTGCGGACGCGACCAAGGCTGTGGTGAAGGAGCGGCTCGGCGCGCTGCTTGCGGATTATCGCCGCTCCTGAAAGAAGCCCTTGAGCAGCGCCGAAGCTTCCGCTTCGGCCATGCCGCCATAGACTTCGGGCCGGTGGTGGCAGGAAGCAGAGGCGAAGAATTTTACGCCGTTGTCGACCGCCCCGCCCTTGGGATCGGCGGCACCGTAATAGAGGCGGCGGATGCGCGCGAACGCGATGGCACCAGCGCACATGGCGCAGGGCTCGAGCGTGACATAGAGATCGCAATCGTCGAGCCGTTCAGAACACAGGAACGTACCGACTTCCCGGATGGCGACGATTTCAGCGTGGGCGGTCGGATCGCGGTGGGCAAGGACGCGGTTGCCGGCGCGCGCCAGCACGGCGCCTTCGCGGACGATCACGCAGCCGACCGGCACCTCGCCGCGTTTGGCGGCGGCGCGCGCCTCGTCCAGCGCCATATCCATAAAAGATGCCATCGTTGCCTGATCGCGCGTCCGGCGTTATTGCGGCGTCATGGACGATAGCAGCGAATTCGACAAGACCGGCGAACGCGTCGCCAAGGTGATCGCCCGCGCCGGGCTGGCCTCGCGCCGCGAGGCCGAAACGTGGATCGAGGCCGGGCGGGTCGCCGTCAACGGCACCGTGATCCGCTCGCCGGCATTCAACGTCACCGCGCGCGACCGCGTCAGCGTCGATGGCGAGCCGCTGCCGGCGCGCGAGCGCACCCGGTTGTTTCTCTACCACAAGCCGCGGGGCCTATTGACCACGCGCGCCGACCCGCAAGGCCGGCCGACGATCTTCCAGCAATTGCCAAAGGGGCTGCCCCGCCTCATCAGCGTTGGCCGATTGGATTTCAACACCGAGGGCCTCCTGCTCCTTACCAACGATGGCGCGCTTGCTCGCATGCTCGAGTTGCCGGCGACCGGCTGGTCGCGGCGCTATCGGGTGCGCGCGCACGGCGCGGTGACGCAGCAACAGCTCGACGCATTGCGCACCGGCGTCACCATCGACGGCATCCACTACCGCGAAATCGAGGCGACGCTCGACCGCCTGCAGGGCTCGAACTTGTGGCTCACCTTCGCCATCCGCGAGGGCAAGAACCGCGAAGTGCGCAACGTGCTCGGGCATCTCGGGCTCACCGTCACCCGACTCATCCGCGTCTCTTTCGGCCCGTTTCAGCTCAGCGAACTGTCCGAAGGCGCGGTTGAAGAGGTGCGCACGCGGGTGCTGCGCGAGCAGCTCGGCGAGCGCGTGGCAGCGCTTTCGGGCGCGGATTTTTCCGCGCCGATCGCCCCTCCCCCGCCGCCGCAGCAGCAAGAGAAGCCGCGGCGAGAAGAGCGGCAGAGATCGGCGAGGCCGGCGGCGGCGCGCGAATCAGCCCCACGCGAGAAACCGCAAAATCGCAAACCGGGAAAGCACAAGTCGCTCAGTCATTCCTGGCGCGCCCAGAAGCAAGAAGGTCTCGGCAAAAAGCTGCGACGGAAATTCCACGGCGCGCGTCGCGACGACGAGCCGAGGCCCGAACGCTCGACCAAAGAGGCTCGCGCCAGCCTACTCACCGACCGCAAGGGCCGCCGCATCCTGGTCGAGCGCGTCGGTCAGGCGCCGCCCGAACAGACCAGCATCGAACCGCGCAAGGGCGGCAAAGGTGGCCGACGCGGCCGTCGCGTCGCAGTCGATCGCGCCTCCGGGCCGCGCCCGCGCCGTCCACGAGGAGGTTGATGCGCGTTGTCAGCGGACGCCTGCGCGGGCGCGCAATTGCCGCGCCGAAGTCGAAGACCATCCGGCCGACGGCGGACCGTTTGCGGGAGTCGCTGTTCAACATTCTTGCCCACGCGTTTGACGATCCGGTAACCGGCGCACGCGTGCTCGACCTCTTTGCCGGCACCGGCGCGCTCGGCATCGAAGCTTTGTCGCGCGGCGCTGGGTTTGCGCTATTCGTCGACGACGGCGCTGAAGCGCGCGCATTGTTGCGCGAGAACGTCGCCGCGCTCGGCCTCGGCGGCACGTCAAAGATCTTTCGCCGCGACGCGACCAAGCTCGGCGAGGCGCACCCGGTCGCGCCGTTTTCGCTGGCCTTCCTCGATCCGCCGTACGGTCAAGGTCTCGCCGCGGCTGCGCTTGCCTCGGCGCGCGCCGGCGGCTGGCTGATGCCCGAAGCGCTCATCGTCGTCGAAGAAGCCACTAAGGCCGAATTCGTATCGCCTGAAGGATTTCGCGAGATCGACCGGCGGCGCTACGACGACACCGAGCTTATTTTTCTCTGCCTGACCTAGCGCCGTCCGAACAGTCGCTCGATATCGGTGAGCTTCAGCTCAACATAAGTCGGCCGGCCGTGGTTGCACTGGCCGGAATTGGGCGTCGTTTCCATCTCGCGCAGCAGCGCGTTCATCTCCGCCGCCTTGAGTCTTCGCCCGGCCCGCACCGAGCCGTAACAGGCCATGGTCGCGGCGACATGCATCAGACGGCGTTCGAGCGGCAAGGTCTCGTCCCATTCGCTGATATGTTCGGCCAGGTCGCGAACGAGACCGGCACCGTCGATTTCGCCGAGCAAGGCCGGCGTCTCGCGCAGCGCCACCGCGCCCGGACCGAACGATTCGAGGACGACGCCGTAGCGTGCAAGTTCGTCGCCATGGGCGAGCAGACGTTCCACATCGGCTTCGTCGAGCTCGACAATGTCGGGGATCAGCAGAATCTGGCGCGCAACGCCGGTCCGATCGAGCGCCGCTTTGAGTTTTTCATAGACGATCCGTTCGTGCGCGGCATGCTGATCGACGATGACCAGGCCATCGCGGGTTTGCGCGACGATGTAGGTGTCGTGCACTTGCGCGCAGGCGGCGCCGAGCGGGTGGTCGAACGCGTCAGCGGCAGACGGCGCGAGACCGCCAACAAGTTCGGTATCGGCTTCAGCCGCGAATGAGGCTTCGACCCCAACCGCTGGCGCGCCGACATCGAATGCGGCTTGAGCGGCCTCGGCGAAGCCGCCGCCGCGTAAAAACGCAGAGGACCGGCGCGGGTCGCCGGGCCGCGACGGGGAGCGCCGCCAGTCGAAGCCCCCACCCCTCCCGCCCCCGCGGGCGGGGGAGGGATAGGCAGGGGGCGCCGGGCGAAACGCCGCGATGGTCGCGCCGCCGCCGGTCGTTGCCGCTCGCGTGCCTTCGCGGGCAAGCGCAGTTTTCAACGCATGCACGATTAAGGCCCGCACCAGGCCGGCATTGCGAAAGCGCACCTCGCTTTTCGCCGGGTGCACATTGACGTCGACTTCGCGCGCCGGGAGCGTGACGAATAGCGCGATCACCGGGTGGCGGTCGCGCGGCAAATAATCGGCATAGGCGCCGCGCACCGCGCCGAGCAGAAGCCTGTCGCGCACCGGACGGCCGTTGACGAAAAGATATTGGCCGAGCGCATTGGCGCGGGTGAGCGTCGGCAACGCGGCAAAACCCTCGATCCGGACGCCGTCGCGTTCGGCCGCGACCTCCACCGCATTGGCGCGGAAATCGGCACCCAAGACGTCGCCGAGCCGTGCAAGGCGGCCGGTGGCGCCGGGCAGCGTTGCCGCGAAAGTGACCGGCGCGCGCTCCTCGCCGGCAAGCGTGAAGGCGACGTCCGGCCGGCTCATGGCCAGCCGGCGCACCACGTCGCGCACGGCTTCTGCTTCCGTGCGATCAAGCTTGAGGAATTTCAAGCGCGCCGGCGTCGCGTAAAACAGGTCGCGCACCTCGACCCGCGTGCCGTCCCCAAGCGCGGCCGGCTTGAGTTCCGACTTGGCGCCGGCATCCACCTCGATCGACCAGGCGTGCGGTTCGCTCCGATGACGCGTGGCGATCGCAAGCCGCGCCACCGCGCCGATCGACGGCAAGGCTTCGCCGCGGAAGCCGAGCGTGTTGATGGCGACGAGATTGTTGTCGGCGAGCTTCGAGGTGGCGTGCCGCTCTACCGCAAGCGCCAGATCCGCGCGCGTCATGCCCTCGCCGTCGTCGGCGATGCGAATAAGTCGCCGCCCGCCGCCGTCGGTGAGCACGTCGATGCGGCTTGCGCCGGCATCGAGCGCGTTCTCGAGCAGTTCTTTCACCACGCTCGCCGGACGCTCGACCACCTCGCCGGCGGCGATGCGATTGACGATGGTCTCCGGGAGCTGGCGGACGGGCATGCGCGACTCGCTAGCGCAAAACGTAGCCCGGATTGAGCGTAAGCGAAATCCGGGGCGCGCTGGCCGCCGCGGCGTTCCCGGGTTTTCGCTTTGCTCAACCCGGGCTACGAGACGGCGAGCCCTATTTCACCCAGCCGCGATGGACGTCGAAGATGCGCGCCACTTCGGTCACGTGCGGTAGTTCAAAGACCCCCGGCTCGCCAAGCGCAAGCTTGGTGTCGTCGTAGCCCGCTTGCCAATGCTCTTCCATCCCGGAGCGGGAGAATTCGAACGTCTTGCCCGCCGTTTCAAACTTGTTCGATTGGTACTTTAGTTGCACGACGGTCGCGACCTTGACCCGCGCTTCCTGGGCGAGGAATTGCACGTCGGGATCGTCCTGGCAGGCTTGCGGAAGCTGATCGAGGAATCGCGACAACGCGTGCCGGAATTTCTGGGTCTTCTTGTATTGCTCGAGCGTGATATTCAGCCGGCTGGCGCTATGGATTTCCAGGGCCCGCAGGTTGGCGGACGGAATGTCGAGTGGCACTTCGCCGTTGGCGTCCCACAGGTCGACCTGGAAAACCAGCGCGCTGTAACGCGGCCGGTCGTCGATGACGAATTGCATCGGCGAGTTGGAGACGACGCCGCCGTCCCAATAATACTCGCCATCGATCTCGGTCGGCGGAAAACCCGGCGGCAGCGACGCGCTCGCCATCACGTGCGCCGACGAAAGCGGCCGTTGCAGATTGTCGAAATAGACCGGCACTCCGGTCCGTACGTTCGTAGCGGCGACGCTAAAGCGCAGCGGGTGGGAGTTGATCAAATCAAAATCGACCAAGCGCGCGAGCGTCGCCTTCAGCGGCGACGTGTCGTAGTAGCTGACGAGGTCGGGACTCTCGGCTGTCGAGCTCAGCGGCGGAAACGGCCGTGGCGTGAAGAAGTCCGGCGCGCCGTGAAACATGGTGGCGAAGGCGCTGATCTTGTTGCTCCAGTAGCGGGCCTGGCCATTGCCGTTCCAGGGCAGCTCCGAAAACCAGGGGATATTTGGAATCCGGATCGGCGGTTCGGTCACCGCTTCCCAGAATTCGCGCAACTTCTCCACGCGCTGATCAGGCGGATTTCCGGCGAGCAGCGCGCCGTTGATGCCGCCGATCGACGTGCCGCAAATCCAATCGACACGGATGTTGGCTTCGTGAATCGCCTGATAAACGCCGGCTTGATACGCCCCCAACGCGCCGCCGCCTTGGAGGACGAGCACGACGCGCTCGAACGGAAGAATACGCTGTGCCCCTTGAACGACATGGTCCAGAGAGGGTGCCTGGTTCATTAACGTCTCCTGTACGTCCAGCAGATTTGGCCGGGGTCATCTGCGGTTCCGTCGCCACTCGCTGAAGCACACGCACGAAAAAAGCGCCGACCCTCATTTTTCAGTTTAGGTCGCGCTTAGGCATTTCCTCCTTTTTGAGCTAGGCACCGCGCCTTCGAAACGCAAGCATCCGATCGATACAAATATTTGATTGGAATGGGACAAAAGTGTTCAGCGCGTCGCAATTCATTCGCAGTGTTGGCTGCACTGTGACTGGAGTTGCACTTGATTCGAGCGTGCTTAAAAATTACTCAATCGAACGCCGGCCGAGCGCGCCGCAGCTTGATGCCGGCGCGGTGCTTTTTGGCTTCGACCCGCCGCTCGCGCGAAGCCTTGGTCGGCTTGGTCGGCCGCCGCAGCCGCGGCTCGATTGCGGCGCGGCGGATCAGATCAATGAGGCGATCGAGCACATCCTGACGGTTGCGGCCTTGGGTACGATGACGTTGCGCGATGATCACCAGCACGCCGTCGCGGGTGAGCCTCGCGCCGGCGATCCGCTCGAGCCGCGTGCGTACCTCCGGCGGCAGCGACGGCGATGAGCGAACGTCGAAGCGAAGCTGGACCGCGGTCGCGAGCTTGTTGACGTTCTGTCCGCCCGGCCCCGACGCGCGCACGAAGCTTTCTTCGATCTCGCTCTCGTCGATGCTGATATCGGGCGTAACGCGGATCATCGCGCCGCGAACGTAGCGCGGATTGCGAGTCGGTGAAATCCGCGCGACGCCGCTCAGTTGGCGTTGGTCGAAGCAAGTCCTTCCGGCCGTCCGGCCACTGTCACCAGCATGCCGCCGTCGAGCAGACGTTTGGCGACCCGCTTGGCGTCGTCGAGCGTCACAGCATTGATCATCTCAGGCCGGCGGGTGAAGTAGTCGATGCCGAGGCCGTCGAGCTGCAACTGCACCAGCAGGGCCGCGATCTTGCTCGAGGTGTCGAGATTGAGCGCGAACGAGCCGTTGAGATAGGCCTTGGCCTTGGCGAGCTCGTCCGCGGTCGGGCCGCTCTCGGCCAGTCGACGGATTTCCTTGTCGATGACGTCGAGCGTCTCGCCGGCGCGGTCGGCGCGGGTCGCGGTACCGCCGAGGAACAGCGCGCTGTGATTGAGCCACACCAGGCTGTCATAGACCGAATAGGCAAGACCGCGTTTCTCACGCACCTCCTGGTAAAGCCGCGACGAGAACGCGCCGCCGCCAAGGATATGGTTGACGATGTAAGCGGCCATGAAATCCGGGTCTTTGCGGGCGATGCCGGCGCCGCCGAACGTCACTACCGCCTGCGGTACGTCAAGCTTCACGACGATGCGGCGCCCAAGCCCCTGCGGCGCAACATTCGCCACCGGCTTGAGGTCGGGCTCCGCTGGCAAGGCGCCGAACACCCGGTCGAGCATTGCTTTGACCGCTTCAGCGTCGATATCGCCGACGACGGCGATCTTCAGATTGGCGCGGGCCAGCACCCGCCGAGTGTAGTCTTTGAGATCGTCGGCGGTGACGGTCGGCACCAATTCCAAGCTGCCGTTCACCGGACGGCCGTAGGGATGATCGGCGAATGCGGTCTGCCACCAGCGCAGACTGGCAATGTCGGTCGGGCTGGTCGTGGCGCGGCGCAGATTGGATAGAATCTGCGAGCGGATGATTTCGACGTCGGTCTGGTCGAAGCGCGGCGCCGTCAGCGCCAGCCGCAAATAGTCGAACGCCTCGTCCCGATTCTCCGTCAATGTGCGCAGCGTGCCGCGCAGTGTGTCGCGCTCCGCCTGAAAGCCCAACTCGATGGCTTTGCGCTCCAGGCGGGCGTGAAACGTCTTGGAGTCGAGGTCGCCGGCGCCCTCATCGAGCAGCGAAGCCACCAAGTTCGCAGTGCCGGCCTTGCCGGCCGGATCCTGCGCGGCGCCGCCGCCGAAGGCGAAGTCCACGGCGATCATCGGGACCGCCGGCTCATGCACCAGCCAGGCCTCGATACCGCCCGAGCTGACCACACGCTCAATCGTGGTGGCGAGCGCCGGTGCGGCGAGCAACGGCAGGATCAAGACCGCAGCGATGATGCGGCGCTGGACGCAACGATGAAAGGCCGGCGGCATCATATTCACGTGCGGTTCTCCTCGGAGCGAAGGCTGTTGACGAGATATCCGGTTACGGAGGCTTTGCGGTTGAGCCAGGTTCGGGCTGCGTCGCGCACGGAGTCCGCGGTGACCGCACGGATGGCGTCGGGCCAATCGCGGACCATATCGACCGTCTGGCCGGTCGCCAGCGCTTCGCCATACCAGCGCGCCAGCGTCGCCTGATTGTCGTGCGCATAAACGGCGTCGGCGATCAGCCGGTTCTTGGCGAGATCAAGTTCGTCGGCAGTGACGCCGTGTTCGCTGACGTCGGTCAACACCGCGTCGATTGCCGCTTCAACGTCGTGCAGCGTCTTTCCCGGCTTCGGCGTGCCGAACACCCCGAATCGACCATAGTCGAGCGCGGTGCCCGAATAGTAGGCGCCGGCATGGAGCGCCACGCCCTGCTCGACCACCAGCGCCCGATAGAGCCGGCTGTTCGAGCCGCTGCCGAGCACATGCGCCAATATTTCGAGCGCCTCGCTCTCCCCGGCTTTGGCGGTGGTTCGCGCCGGCACGAGATAGTAGCGATTGATGCTCGGCTGCTCGACCCGTGCGTCGGCAAGCGTCACTGTGCGCAGCGCTTCCTGCGGCGGCTCTTTCGGCCGCTGCCGCGCCGCGATTTGGGCACGCGGCGCGATCTTGCCGTAGGTTTCTTCGGCGTTGGCCTTGACCTCTTCCGCGGTCACGTCGCCGGCGATGACGACGACCGCATTGTTCGGCGTGTAGAAGCGCCGGTAGAAAGCCAGCGCATCGTCGCGATCGAGGCTTTCGATCTCCGGCCGCCAGCCGATGGTCGGCCGGCCGTAGGGATGGTTGAGATAGAGCGCGGCATCCATCTGCTCGGCCAGGCGGCTGTTGGGGTTGTTGGCGACCCGCATGTTTTGCTCTTCGAGCACGACGTTGAGCTCGGGCCGCACCACCTGGTCGGTCAGCACCAGCCCGGTGATGCGGTCGGCTTCCAACACCATCATTTCTTTGAGGTGCTCGCGCGGCACGCGCTGGTAGAAGCCGGTATAGTCGCTGGAGGTGAACGCATTCTCCTGCCCGCCGATGGCGGCGACTTCCTCGGAAAAGCTGTTGTCCGGATGCCGTGCGGTGCCTTTGAACATCAGATGTTCGAGAAAGTGCGCCAGGCCGGATTTGCCCGGGGTCTCGTCGGCGGCGCCGACTTTGTACCAGATCATGTGGGTGACGACCGGGGCGCGATGATCCGGCACGACGACGACTTCAAGCCCATTGGCCAATGTGAAATGCGCAATTCCGGCATCTTGCGTAGCGCTGGCCGCCGACGCTGCAGCAGCAAGGAAGCCGGCGAACAAGACGAGGGCAAGCGGCAGTATCTTAGGCACGTCGGTAGCCTCCAAAAAAGCTTGTGAAGATCGCCGCGCCCCGTCCCAGCGGGCCACGCGGCGCCATAACGCGCGCACTACGACGCGCGCTCACCAAAGCAAATGAATCCGAAAACTCGTCGCTTTGCTTCGTCCACACGCACGGCACCGCAAAGGGCGCTTACGCCGCCCAAGTATGCCGCCCCGCAGTCGTTATTTCGGTGGCTCCGCCGGTTGCGACGGCGCAGCCACCAACGCGTTATGGGAACGCGGGTCGACGGGGTTGTTCTTTTTGTCCGGGCTAATACCGTACGGCTGCTCCGGCGACGGGACCCGATAACCGGCCGGCGGCTCCGTAAGATTCTGGCGCACGGGTTCGCCGGCAAAGGTCCCATATTCTTCCTTGGAGAACCAACCCGCCGGATTGTACCACGGCTTCTTCTCGAACGGCGGATTCGGGTTCTGGACGGCTGTGTCCGGGATGACCTCGGTCTTGGATTTTGCGTGCTTGACGGTCTTGGGGTTGCTCGTCGGCCAATTCGTTGCCGGCGCAGCCGGGTCGGCGACGGGAGGCGGCAAGTCCCGGCTGGGCGGCACCACCAGCGGCGGGCGCTCGATATAGCTGATGTCCGAATTCGGATCCGGCGCGTTATTCGCGCCGACCGATTTCATGAACTTATTCCATACACCTTCGTTGTCGCTGCCGGAGGTCTGCGCCATCGCGGCGGGGGCGCTCACAGCTGCCATCAGGCTCAACAAGCCCGCGCCGGCAGCGGCGCGCAACAGGCCATGCGCGCGCATGCCAGCGCCGCGCTTGCGGCAAAAACTTAGGTCCTGCGGCATACTCTCACCCGAAGTGCCGGTGCGGCACTCCCCAGAACAGCTTCTCTTTTATCCGGGATCAGGGCGCTTTTGCGGCGATCCCACCCGCAGCGAATCGTACAGGAGGCCAACTACGCCAGCAACAATGGCGGCGTCGGCAAGGTTAAAGACGTACCAGTTGAAGCTCCGGCCGGCGGTTTCGACGTGAAACAGCACAAAATCCATAACTCCGGGCCAATGCAGGCTGTCGATGGCGTTGCCGACCGCCCCGCCGATAATGAGGCCAAGCGCCACAGCGGTGAGGCGTGATGACGCGCGCGCCAGCCAAATCCAGAGAAAAACCAACACCACCGCCTTGAACGCGAGCAACGCCCAAACGCCGAAATCGGCCATGTTGCGGGAAAAGGCCGTAGCTGATGCCGGTATTCCAGGTGACCACGAGATCGATGAAGGGCGTAACCGCCACCCGGCCGCGGCTCTCAAGATCGAAGACGTGGAGCAGCCACAGCTTCGACGCCTGATCGGCGATGCCGGTCAGCAAAGCGACCGCCAGACCCAGTACGCTTAATGGCCCCCAGGCATAGGATCGCCGCGCACTCGCTTGCGCCGCTTGCACCATGCTGCCCTACTCGGCCGCCTTGCGCATGGCGTCCCATTCGCGCAGCGCCTTAGCGTCGCGCGGGGTCACATCCGGATATTGCGGATCGTTACCGACGGCGGGCGAAATCTTCCAGGAGCGGGCGCATTTGCGCCCTTGCGCCAAGCACGGCTCGACCGCGACACCGGCCACGTCGGCGAGCCGAAACGCCGAGGCCGGCCCCTCGCCTTCGACCAGCGTGGCGTCAGACGTGATGCACAATTCGGCAAGATCGGCCTCGGCCGCGATGGCGAAAAGATCGGGATCGGCGACGTGGACGATCGGCGACGCTTCGAGTGACGAGCCAATGCGCTTGGCGGCGCGCTCGACTTCGAGCGCGCCGGTGACGACGCGCCGCAAATTGCGGAGCTTCCGCCACTGCTCGGCCAGCGCATCGTCGCGCCACGACGCCGGCACGGCTGGAAAAGCTTCGAGATGAACGGAGGTCGCGTCGGGGTAACGCGCCAGCCAAGCTTCCTCGGCGGTAAAGCACAACATCGGAGCGAGCCAAGTGACGGTGCAGCGGAACAGATGGTCGAGCACGGTGAGAGAAGCTTTGCGCTTCACCGAAGTGTAGGGATCGCAGTAGAGCGCGTCCTTGCGGATGTCGAAATAGAACGCCGAAAGATCGACGGTCATGAAGGCGTTGAGGGCGGCGAAGATGCGCTTGTAATCGAAATCGCCGTAGGCGCCGCGAACCAGCGCATCAAGTTCGGCCAATCGATGCAGCATCAGCCGCTCGAGCTCCGGCATCTGCTCGAGTGGAATACGGTCGATCGTCTCGAAATGCGCGAGGTTGCCCAGCATCCAGCGCAGCGTGTTGCGGAGCCGACGATAGGTATCCGTCGTCGTTTTCAGTATCTCAGGCCCAATACGCTGATCGTCCCAATAGTCGGTCGCGCAGGTCCACAGCCGCAGGATATCGGCTCCCGACTGGTCGATGACGTCTTGCGGCGCCACCACGTTGCCGAGCGACTTCGACATCTTCCGCCCGTTCTCATCGAGCGTGAAGCCGTGGGTGACGACGATGTCGAACGGCGCGCGTCCGCGCGTGCCACAGGATTCAAGGAGCGACGACTGAAACCAGCCGCGGTGCTGATCCGAGCCCTCGAGATACATGATTACTTCGTCGCCGCCGTCGGCTTTGCGCCTGATATGCGCGAGCGCCGGAAAGTGCTTGGCGTCTTCCAACACGAAGGCATGGGTCGAGCCGGAATCGAACCAGACATCGAGAATGTCGTCGACCTTTTGCCAGCCCTCGTCGCCAAGCTTGCCGAGGAAGCGCTCGCGCGCGCCCGGAGCATACCAGGCATCCGCGCCCTCGGCCTCGAACGCCTCGATGATGCGGGCGTTGACGTCGGGATCGTTGAGAATCTCGACCGAGCCGTCGGCATTCTCCTTGATGAAGACAGCAATCGGCACGCCCCAGGCGCGCTGGCGCGAGATCACCCAATCGGGCCGGCTTTCAATCATGCCGGTGATGCGGTTCTCGCCCTGCTCCGGCACCCACCGCGTCGCCTTGATCGCGGCGTAGGCGAGCTGGCGCAAAGTCAGGCCGTGCTTGGCCGTGCCGCTCAACAGCGCAATGGGGCGATCCATGGCGATGAACCATTGCGGCGTGTTGCGAAAGATCACCGGCTTTTTCGAGCGCCACGAGTGCGGATACTGATGCTTGAGCCGCCCGCGCGCGATCAGCCTGCCGGCCTCGCTCAACGCCTTGATCACCGCTTCGTTGGCGTCGCCTTTCTCACCCTTGTCGGTGAGCACGCGCTTGCCGGTGAAGCCCGGCGCCTGTTCGGTGAAGCGGCCGTCGGCGTCGACGGTGTAGGGAATATTTGTGTTGATGCCGCGCGCAGAAAGCTTCTGCGCGTTCGACGTCCATACATCAAAATCTTCGCGGCCATGGCCTGGCGCAGTGTGCACGAAGCCGGTGCCGGTATCTGCCGTAACGTGGTCGCCTTCGAGGAGTGACACCAGAAAATTGTAGTCGCCGCCGAAACCCTTCAGCGGATGAAAGCACGTTGTGCTTTCAAGTTGAACGGACGGAACATCGCGTTCCTTTTTGTATGCCGTTACTCGCGCCTGCCGGAGCACATCGAGGGCGAGCGCGTCGGCCAGGATCAAGCGGTCGCCCTTTTTGGCCCAATTGTCCGTAGGAGCGTCTTCAACAACATAGAGTCCATAAGAAACTTTCGAAGAGTAGCTGATCGCGCGGTTACCTGGGATCGTCCACGGAGTCGTTGTCCAAATAACAACGCTCGCCCCAAGCAAATTCTTCTCATGCTTGCCTGGATTGGGTTCGGTCGTCGATTCGACTGGAAACTTCACCCACACCGTATCCGACGTGTAATCCTCGTACTCGACCTCGGCTTCGGCGAGCGCGGTCTTTTCGACGACCGACCACATCACCGGCTTGGAGCCGCGATAGAGCAGACCGTTAGCGGCGAATTTCATCAGCTCGCGGGCGATCTGCGCCTCGGCGTAGAAATCCATCGTGGTGTAGGGATGCGCCCAATCACCGAGGACGCCGAGGCGGGAAAATTCCTCGCGCTGGACGTCGATCCAATATTCGGCAAAGGCGCGGCACTCCTTGCGGAATTCGACCAGCGCCGCCGGGTTCGACAAATCCGGCTTCGGCTTGCCCTTGGCCCGGTAATTCTCCTCCTCGATCTTCCATTCGATCGGCAGGCCATGGCAGTCCCAGCCGGGCACGTAGTTCGAAGTCGAAGCCGAGCATCTGCTGGCTCCTGGTCACCACGTCCTTGAGAATCTTGTTGAGCGCCGTGCCGGCGTGGATGTTGCCGTTGGCGTAAGGCGGCCCGTCATGGAGGATGAATCGCGGCCGACCCTTGGCGGCGGCGCGCAAGCACCCGTAAAGATCAAGACTTCGCCAGCGCTTGAGGATTTCCGGCTCCCGTTGCGGCAGGCCGGCGCGCATCGGGAAGTCGGTCTTGGGCAGAAACAGCGTTTCGCTGTAATCGCGCGCTTTTGTCGGCGTCTCGGTCATGGCGCGCCTTCTAACAAGCCGCTCGCGCGGCGCAAAGGGTCCTCGCCACGGGAAGCAGCTAAGGCGCGTTCGCGGAACTGCCGATCGGGGCTTCGCATTGATACAAGCGAGGCAACACCGGCTATATAGGGTCGGGCGAGGACCCGTTCAGTGGATTATCTGCCGCCCAAGCCCGAACAGCGCCAAACACTGCTCATCAGCGATCCACAGCCGCCGCGCAGTGCTGGCGGGGCTTTGGCCTCGCTCGCCCGCTTGGCGACCGTGGGCATTTTTCTGCTCCTGCTCGGCGCGTTCCTCTATTTCGGCCGTACCATCCTGTTGCCGATCTTTGCCGCCGCCGTCATTGCTCTCACTTTGGCGCCTGTGGTCAAAGCCGGAAAACGCCATGGCATTTCGCCATGGATCACGGCGCTCTTGATTGTCGTCTGTGCGCTCGGCGTCTTGAGCCTGGCAGTGACCGCCATGGCCGTCCCGATCACCGAGTGGATCGGGCGCGCACCGGAAATCTGGGCCAGCATCAAGGAAAAGTTTGCCGTGCTCGAAGGGCCGCTCGCCGCCGCGCGGCAGTTGCAGACGGCGCTGTTCGGCGCGCCGGCCGCGTCCGAGATATCGGCTTCCAGCGTCGTCTTGCCGGTTATGGCCTTTGTGACGCCGGCGGCCGGCGAGCTTCTGTTGTTTTTTGTGGCGCTGATCTTCCTATTGGCGGGGCAGTTTGAGCTGCGCGCGCAGCTGTTTTCGCTGTTCACCGGGCGCGATGCCAAGCTGCGCTTCCTCAAGATCATGAATGACATCGAAAGAAATCTGACCGGTTATTTGCTCATGGTGACGATCATCAACGCCGTGCTCGGCGTGATCGTCGCGCTCGGCGCATTCGCGCTCGGATTTCCCAATCCGGTGGTCGCCGGAGTGCTCGCGGCCCTGCTGAACTACGTGCCTTATGTTGGGCCGGCGGTGATGGTCGTCATTCTGTTTGGGGTTGGCCTGGTCACGTTTCCTTCCCTCGGACACGCATTGGTGGCGCCGATCGGCTTTGTCGCGCTGGCGACCGCCGAGGGGAATTTCATCACACCGACCATCATCGGTCACCGCGTCACCCTCAGTCCGCTCTTGATACTTCTGGCGCTGGCGTTCTGGATGTGGATGTGGGGGCCGATTGGCGCCTTCCTCGCTGCACCGCTCTCGATCATTGGCCTCGTCGTGTTCAATCATTTGTTTCCCACCGACGACGCCAAACTTCCCGATTGAAGGGAACTTTGCGCGGCCTATACTTATTGTCGCGGCAAATAGGCGCTCAACGAAGTGGAGAAACGTCATGAACACCGCGTCAACGGCTTCACCAAACATCCGCGAGACCGCCAAAGACGTGCGCGAGGTGCACGATGCGGCGTCGAAAGCTTCCGGCGACATGCAAGACGATCTGCAAAAGCTGCGTGAAGACTTTCACCGGCTGGCGGACCAGGTCGCCGCAATCCTGGCCAATCGCGGCAACACGGCCTGGCGCCGCGCCAAGTCGAGCGTCGACGAGGCGCTCGCCGACGCACACGACAAAGGCCTCGACGCCGCCGGCGCGGTGCGCGAAGCGTCCGATCATGTCATCGAAGCGATCGATGAATCGATCAAGGCGCGGCCCTACACCACGCTGGCAATCGTCGCCGGTATCGCCTTCCTGTTCGGCGCCACTTGGCGTAGGTAAACTTCTGCCCCGCGGCCAGATCGATCGGCACGCGCGCATCGCAAGGGACTTCCATGCTCAAAAGCTGGATGCGCGACCTGACGCTCTCGATCCAAGCCAAGAGCGGCGTCACACCGGCGCTGTTCGTCTGGCTCGCGATTATCGCCCTGGCGCTGCTGACGGCTTTCGCCTTTCTCTGCGTCGCCGGCTATGTCTGGGCCTCGGCGCAACTGGGTGCGGTGTATGCCGGCCTCGCCATGGCCGGCGTCTTTCTCCTGATCGCTTTGATCGGCGCGATTGTTTTTGCGGTGTCGCGCAGCCGCGCCCAGCAGCGCGCCATCATGGAGCGCGCCGCACGCGCGCAAACGTCGTCCTCGTGGTTGCTCGATCCCAAGGTGCTGGGCGTCGCCATGCAAGCCGGCCGCACAATCGGCTGGGAGCGGGTGATACCGGTCGCGCTGCTTGCTTTCCTCGCGGCGCAATGGCTGCTGCGCGATCGACACCCGAGCGAGCCTGAAGACTGAGGCGAGAGCTCGGGCGGCTAGCTGCGCGCCCTTCGCCGTCCGCGCACAACGGCACGTTCAAGCGTCGCGTTGATGCGTGTTTGCCATCCAGGACCGCTGGCGCGAAAATATTCAAGCACATCAGGCGAAATTCGCAATTTAACCGCTTGCTTTGGCCGTTCGCCGATGGGTGGCCGGCCGCGCCGCAACAGTTTCTTGCCCTTGTATACGTCAGCGGACCGGAAAAATTCTCTGGTCAATTCCGGCGCATCATCGGAATTGGCCGATTTCCTCTTTCCAGAGCTTTTGCTCTTTCGCGTGGGCGTACCTCATCGACATAACATGACGTCTGGCGCCGCGCGGCGTCCACACCATCACCACAAGGCGACTGTCGAGGAATCCAGCAGTAACAAACCGCGTTTCACCCCTTTTTGCCGCCGTGCGTCGAGCGTGTCACGTGGAGGCTGGAAAAAATTTCACCGGCCCGCGCGAAATCCAAACCTCGCTCTCGGAGAGTCTTGGCACGTTTCGCTTCGTTCCAGCCGAAGTCCATATATTAATGTACCCCCAAAAATCAAGCGAGGGTTAGATCGGCGGAAAGACGTCCCCGGCGCGCTTGAGCGCTTCGCGCGCCATGCGCGAAGTCTTCCCTCACCGCCTGCACCAGTTCCTCGACCGAGGCGAACATTTTCTCCTCGCGAATCCAGCCGATGAAGGCGACGTCGATGCGCTGCCCATAGAGGTCGCCGGCAAAGTCGAACAGAAACACCTCAAGCAGCACGACGCCGCTGTCGAACATCGGCCGGCGGCCGAAATTGGCGACGCCATCGTAATGGCGGCCGCGGTGCGCGACGCGTACCGCATAGACCCCGTGGCGCAGCCCGCAGGCAGCATCGAGGCTCAAGTTCGCGGTCGGGAAGCCGAGCTCGCGCCCGCGTTTGTCGCCATGGATCACCTCGCCCGACACGAACCAGGGAAAGCCGAGCCAGGCGGCCGCGTCGTCAAGCCGTCCGTCGGCCAGGGCGTCACGGATCGGCCCGGAGGAGACCGGGCGGCCATTGAGCTCGAACGGCGCGACCACGTCGACCGTGAAGCCGAACCTGCGGCCTTGCGCCACCAGGAATGCCGGCGAGCCCGCCCGGTTCTTGCCGAAATGGAAGTTGAAGCCGATCACGGCGCCGCCGATGCCGAACCGTCCAACCAGGATGTCGGCGACAAATTCGTCGGCGGTCAGGCTCGCCAGCGCCGCGTTGAACGTCAGCACAATGGCGCCGTCCAGCCCGGTCGATGCCAGCAGCCGCAATTTTGCGCTCTCGTCGGTCAGGCGAAACAGCGGCTCTTGCGGATGGAAAAACGCTCGCGGATGCGGCTCGAAGGTCAGCACGGCCGCGGGCTTGCCTAAGCCCTTGGCGCGCTCCTCCGCGGCCGCGATCACCGCCTGGTGGCCGCGGTGGACGCCGTCGAAATTGCCCATGGCGACGACGGCGCCGCGCAGCGCGCCATCGGGCGCGGCATCGCGCACGACGAGAAAGCGTTTCGGCGGCATCGTCTCGATTGCTTGGTTGCTTTGCGTTCAAATGGTTAAGAAGAAGCTGCGGGCGCCGTTGGTGCCGTCGCGGCCCCGGCAAGTCAAGGCGCCAAGGCCCAGGAAAAGCCACCCAGCTGCGAGCGCGGGCGGCACATCTGGCGGTTGATTAACCTGATTTTCAGCACGGCGATGATATTTCTGGCGCCATTACCGCAAGGGACCACGGAATTATGGCCATCGATCCGTCAATGCCGGTGCTTGTGGTCGACGACTACAACACCATGGTGCGGATTATCCGCAATCTGTTGAAGCAACTCGGCTTCGCCGACGTTGACGACGCCAATGACGGGACCACGGCGCTCGCCAAGATGCACGCCAAGCGCTACGGCCTGGTGATCTCCGATTGGAACATGGAGCCGATGACCGGCTACGACCTGCTGCGCCAAGTCCGGGCCGATCCGGAACTGGGCAAGACGCCATTCATCATGGTGACCGCGGAATCAAAGACCGAGAACGTGATTGCCGCGCGCAAGGCCGGCGTCAACAACTACATCGTCAAGCCGTTCAACGCGCAGACGCTCAAAACCAAGATCGAGGCGGTGTTCGCCTATCACGGCGAAAATCCGCAGAGCTGAGGCCTACCAGGCAAGCCGCCGGGTAACGGCTTTCGGCGCGACGCCCGCTGCTGCAAACATCGCGTTCAAGCCCGATAGGTCCGGCGCTTCGCGCCCGCCGGCGTCTTCGGCATGCAGGCCGGAAACGACGAACAAGCAATCGACGCCGAACGACGCCGCGCCTTTCAGATCCGTCCGAACCGAATCGCCGATCGCCAGCACGCGCTTGAGCGGCGTTGCCCGGCCGCGAAGTGCCGCAGCTTTGCCGAGCGCCGCGTCGTAGATCGGCGCGTATGGCTTGCCGCAATAGAGCACCTCGCCGCCGAGCGCCGCATAGGCGTCCGCCAGCGCGCCGGCGCAATAGACGAGTTCGTCGCCCCGCTCGACAAAGACGTCGGGATTGGCGCAGACCATGAACAAGCCCCGCTCGCGCAGCGCCGCCAACAGCTCGCGATAATTCTGCGGTGTCTCGACGGTGTCGTCGAACAGGCCCGAGCACACGACGTAGTCGGCGGTCTCGGCCGGCGCAAAAACGACGTCGAGACCGGCAAAGATCGAGGAGTCGCGCGGCGGACCGAGATGAAAAACGCTTTGCGGCAGCCGCCCGGCAACGATGCCGTTGGTGACATCGCCTGAACTCACGATTGCGTCATACGTATCGCGCGGCACGCCGAGCCGGTCGAGGATCCGCTGCACCAACTCGCTGGCGCGCGGCGCGTTGGTGATGAGGATCACCGGGCCGCGCTCGGCGCGAAAACGAACGAGCGCGTCGCAGGCTTGCGGGAAAGCCGCGATGCCATTGTGCACCACGCCCCAAAGGTCGCAGAGCAGCACGTCGTAATCGCGCGCGAGCGGGGCGAAGCGTTCGACAATGTCAGGCAAGGTCTGTGCGACGACCGTGATGGCGGTAGCGCTTGGCCGCGGACCGCATCAGCTGCGGCCGGCGCGGACGAGTTGGGCGAGGCCGCTGCGCATTGGCGGCGCAACATCTGGCGATGGCGCGGCGGCGCCTTCGCCGCCGGCTCCCTGCAGCGCCTCGGCGCGCACCGGCCGCGGCGGCGAGAACAGAAAGCCCTGGCCGAAACGCACGTCGTAATCCAGAAGGTCGACCACGGTTGACTCGGTTTCGATCCGTTCAGCGATCAGATCGATGCCGAAGCGGCCGAGCAGATCGGAGAAATCGGCCGGATGGATGTTGGCCGAGGCGCTGCCGACGCGGTTGAGCAGGAGCGCCGCCGGCGCCTTGATGAAACGAAAGCCGCGCGCGGTCAATTCGCGCGGCTCGATGCGAAGGTCGGAGAGGTTGTCCATGGAAAACCGGAAGCCCCGCTCGGCCAAGGCCGCCATGCTTTCGTGCTCGATCGGCCCCATGCCGCGGACCGCGCTCTGGGTGAACTCGAAAACCAGCGACGGGGCGATCGCGCGGTTGGCCTCGATGAATTCGAGCAATTGCGGAAAACCGGAATCGGTCAGCGTCGCCACCGCAAGATTGCAGAACAGGCCGATCTCGCGGTTCTTCAGAAGAAGCCGCCGCACCACCTGTACGCACCGCAGCACCGAAAGATTGTCGAGCTTCGGCAACAGCGAGCCGGCCTCGGCGTAAGGCAGAAAATCGGTGGCGGCGACGATTTCGCCATTGCCGGCATTGAGCCGCGACATCGCCTCGTAATAGCGCACCTTGCGCTGCGGCAAGGTCACGATCGGCTGCAGATAAAGATCGATCCGCTGCGCGTCGATGCCAGCGCGGACGGCGGCGATGATTGCGTCGCGGTCGAGGCCGTCGAAGGCGGCGATCTTCGGCAGCGCCGCACCGGCAGGCGTTGCCGCCTCCTTGGCCGCGCCAGCCGGAGCCGCCGTCAACGCCGGCGCCACGGCCGGCGCGCTCGGTGCCGAGCTCCGCTCATTTCCGAGCGCAACCTCGTGCTGGGCAACGGTTTCGGCAAGCTGCCGGACCAGCCGCGACAGCTCCTCGATCTCGGTAGCCAAAGTTTGCGCGGGCGACGCCGCCTTGCCGAGCGCCGCCTCGACCTTGTTTTCCATGGCGTTCAGGCGACGGCCAAACTCCGCGATCTGGCGGGCCAGGTCGCCCGAGCCGCGGGCAATGATCGAGACTTGGTCGCTAACCTGGGCGCGGTCGCGTTTGCGGCCGGCGACAGCGTTGTAGATCGCGAGCACCGACAGAACGGCAAGCGCGATCAGCGCCGAATCGACGGCGGAGAAGCCAAATCGCAGAAACAGCACAACGCCGAGCGAAGCGGCGATGAGCATCATGCACAAAGCAACGAAAATGGCGCTGATGCGCACCATGCGGGTCCCAATGCCGGAGCTGATTCGCCTCCGGGCGGTATCAGTGTCCACAAGCTCAGCGCCGCCGCAAGTGCTCCGCGGGCGCGCGCTAACGTGGAAATGCCGCGGTTATGCTACCGCGCGAATGACCCGGGCCACCTTCTCGAAAATCTCGCCGATCTCCGCCTCGCTCACGATCAGCGGCGGCGCGATGGCGAGCGTGTCGCCGGCGATGCGGATGACGAGGTCCTCGTCGTGGAAGGCGCGCTCCATGGCCTCGTAGCCGCGTTCGCCGGGGGCGCCCGGGCGCGGCGCCAGATCGACGCCGGCCGCGATGCCGATGGTGCGCACGTCGAGCACCCCCGGCAGGCCTTTGAGCGTCATCGCCGCGTCGGCATAAAGCGGCTCGAGCCGCTTCGCGCGCGCGAACAGATGCTCATCGCGATAGAGGTCGAGCGCTGCGAGTGCGGCGGCGCAGGCGAGCGGATGCGCCGAATAGGTATAGCCGTGGAACAGCTCGATCGCGTGCTCCGGCCCGTGCATGAAGGCGTTGTAGACGCCCTCGCGGGCGATCACGCCGCCCATGGGCACGGCGCCGGAATTGACGCCCTTGGCGAAGCACAAAAGGTCGGGCGTCACGCCGTAGCGTTCGGCGGCGAAGGCATAGCCGAGCCGGCCGAAGCCGGTGATCACCTCGTCGAAGATCAGTAGGATGCCGTGCTTGTCGCAAATCGCGCGCAGCCGCTCGAGATAGCCCTTTGGCGGCGGCAGCACGCCGGTCGAACCGGCCATCGGCTCGACGATCACCGCGGCGATGGTCGAGGCGCTGTCCAAAGTGACGATGCGCTCGAGCTCATCGGCCAAGTGCGCGCCCCATTGCGGCTCGCCCTTGGTGAAGGCCTGCTGCTCGCGGTTATAGGTCGCGGGCAAATGGTCGACGCCGGTGAGCAGCGAGCCGAAGAATTTGCGGTTGTTGACAATGCCGCCGACCGAGATGCCGCCGAAGCCGACGCCATGATAGCCGCGCTCGCGGCCGATCAGGCGGGTGCGCGCGCCCTCGCCGCGGACATTGTGATAGGCGAGCGCGATCTTGAGAGCGGTGTCGACCGCTTCCGAGCCCGAATTGCAGAAAAACACGCGGTTGAGATCGGCCGGCGCCAACGCCGCGACCCGGCTCGCCAGCTCGAACGATTTCGGATGGGCAAAGTGGAACGCCGCCGAATAGTCGAGCTCAGCCGCCTGCTCGCGGATCGCGGCAACGATCGGATCGCGGTTGTGGCCGGCATTGCTGCACCATAGCCCGGCAAGGCCGTCGAGTACCGCGCGGCCATCCGGCGTGAAATAGTGCATGTTCTTGGCGCGGGCGATTAGCCGCGGCGCCCGCTTGAAGGCCCGGTTGGGCGTGAACGGCAGCCAAAACGCATCGAGATCGTTGGTTTGCCGCGCCACCGCGGCGGTTGTGGCAGATGTCATCGCAATGCTTCCTGCGCTTCGGTCGCGGGCAGCCAGCTCCGGCAAAACGTAGGCACGCTGCCCGCAAAATCGGCCGGACTTCGCATTATACACGATCCCGCCGTTGCTTGCCCCCCTGCCCGGCCGCTGCTACCTACCGCCATTCCTGAGAGCGCGATCCCGAAAAGGCCTGCCCTCGGACTTGATCCGAGGGTGGCATCCGGTTTTCGGATAAGATCCTGCTCCACTGTAAAATCAGGCCCGCGATGGCGGACAAACGCAAAGACAACAAGCTCAAGGCGAGGCGGCCGCGCGGCTTCGATGACCGCGGCCCGACCGAGATCGCCGCGACCCGGCGGATGCTGGAAACCATCCGCCAAGTCTATGAGCGGTACGGCTTCGAGCCGGTCGAGACGCCGGCGATCGAATACACCGACGCGCTCGGCAAATTCCTGCCCGACCAGGACCGGCCGAACGAAGGCGTGTTCTCGTTCCAGGACGACGACGAGCAATGGCTGTCGCTGCGCTACGACCTGACCGCGCCGCTCGCCCGCTATGTCGCGGAGAATTTCGACACGCTGCCGAAGCCCTATCGCTCCTATCGGGTCGGCTGGGTGTTCCGCAACGAGAAGCCCGGCCCCGGCCGCTTCCGGCAGTTCATGCAGTTCGACGCCGACACGGTGGGCTCGGCTTCGCCCGCCGCCGACGCCGAGATGTGCATGATGGCGGCGGATACGATGGAGGCGCTGGGGATTCCGCGCGGCTCTTATGTGGTGAAGGTCAACAACCGAAAGGTGCTGGACGGTGTTTTAGACGCCGTCGGACTTGAGGGCGAGGTCAATGCGGGAAAGCGCCTCGCGGTGCTGCGTGCCGTCGATAAGCTCGATCGTCTCGGAACGGACGCTGTGCAACACTTGCTCGGCGGAGGACGAAAAGATGAAAGCGGCGACTTCACCAGGGGTGCAGGTTTAAGTGACAAGCAAATCGACTTTATTCTGAATTTCTTGCGACCCGTCTTGGGCTACGCCACCCGAAGGCCTGATGTGGATTGGCCTTACGATGATATGGAGCCGGCGGATCATCCCGAACCAAGATTCATCGACAATTTCGGAACACTTGCGCACTGGGCAAGCGTGATAGGTGGAACGCAGGATGGACTGTCTGGAATAAGAGAGCTGGAGGATTTTTCCAACCTGTGCCTGAAAGCTGGCTACGGTACCAAACGAATAAAGGTCGACCCGTCCGTCATCCGCGGTCTCGAATACTACACCGGGACGGTCTTCGAAATTGGACTGGACTTTCCGACCGACGGCGCCGACGGCTCGCCGCACTTCGGTTCTCCGGCCGGCGGCGGACGTTACGACGGATTGGTCGCGCGTTTTCGCGGCGAGCCGGTGCCGGCAACGGGCGTCTCCATCGGCGTGTCGCGGCTCACCGCGGTGCTCCAATATCTAGGCAAGCTCGACGACAAGCCCGAGCCGGGCCCGGTCGTGGTCACTGTGTTCGATCAGGATCGCCTTGCCGATTACCAAAACATGGTCGCCAAGTTGCGTGCCGAAAATATTCGCGCCGAACTCTATCTCGGCCAAGGCAAATTCGGCGCACAGATGAAATACGCCGACCGCCGCAACGCGCCCTGCGTCGTCATCCAGGGCTCCGACGAAAAGGCCAAGGGCGAAGTCACCATCAAGGACCTGATTGTCGGCGCTGAACTCGCCAAGCTGGAAAAAGGCCGCGAGGAGCATTTGCAGAAACAGGCCGAGGCTCAGCGTTCGGTGCCCGAAGCCGAACTCGTAGCAACCGTCCGCAACATCCTCGCGCGCCATGGGCTTTCTTAAGCGGACGAGAACCAAAGCGGCCGCGCGGCATTAACGGCGCCCGGCAATCTTCATCGAATGTCGACGCCTGCCATGCTAAGGCGCGGCAGCGTCAACGCTAATATGCCGCGCTGCTATAATGGATTAACCATAGACCGGCGTGGATAAGGCCATCATGTCGAGCATGGCAGCGACCAATTCGGACCTGCGCGCGAACGGGCTTGTCTCCTCCTATGTGCGCGCCGGCTATACCCCGATCGACCCGCCGGTCGTGCAGCCGGCGGAGCCGTTTCTCGACCTTTCGGGCGAGGACATCCGCCGCCGCATGTTCCTCACCAGCGATCCGCTGGGCCGTGAATTGTGCCTGCGGCCCGACCTCACCATTCCGGTATCGCGCGCCTACCTGCAATCGCCGGCGGCCGGCAAGGCGGCGGGTTATTGCTATCTCGGAGCGGTGTTTCGCCATCGCGAAGGCGCGGCGGCCGAATTCCTCCAGGCCGGCATCGAATCCTTCGGCCGGGCCGACAAAGCGGCGGCGGACGCGGAAATGCTGTCGCTCGGGCTCGAAGCCACCACGCTATACGGACTAACTGCGCCGGAAATCCGCATCGGCGACGTCGGGCTGTTCTCCGCCTTCGTGGCCGCGCTCGATCTGGCGCCGGCGTGGAAACGCCGCCTGATCAAGGATTTCAACAGGAAGTGGTCGCTGGCGCACGATCTTGATCAACTGGCTTTGACCGCGACCAACGGTCGGCCGGAATATCAGGGCGTGCTGGCTGCGCTCGCGGGTTCCGACCCGAAGGCGGCGCATCATCTCGTCACCGACCTCCTGTCCATCGCTGGCATTGAGGCGGTCGGCGGCCGCTCGGTCGCCGAGATCGCCGAGCGCTTCCTTGAACAGGCGGCCCTCGGCGCCGGAACGCGGCTGCCGCGCGAAACCCGCGCGCTGATCGAGCGCTTCCTTGCCGTGCGCGGAGATCCCGACGAAGCTGCCGGCGAATTGCGCGCGCTCGCCGCCGACGCCAATCTTTCGCTCGCGCCGGCGCTCGATCTGTTCGAGACCCGCACCGGCTTTCTCGCCGCGCGTGGGGTCGATGTGCGGGCGATGCAGTTCTCGACCGGGTTCGGCCGCGGCTTCGACTATTACACCGGCTTCGTGTTCGAGCTGCACGATCCGCGGACCAAAGGCCCGCTGATCGCCGGCGGCCGCTACGACGCGCTGCTGACCCGGCTCGGCGCCAGCGAGCCGATCCCGGCGGTCGGCTTTGCCGCCTCGATAGAGGAATTGTCGGCCTGCGGAGCCGCAGCATGAACGGCGCCCTTATCCTTGCGGTGCCGTCGAAAGGCCGCCTGCAGGAGAACGCCGAGGCCTTGTTCGCGCGCTCCGGCCTCGAACTCGTCAAGCCGCGCGGCGCGCGCGACTATCGCGGCGCCATTGCCGGCTTTGACGGCGTCGAGATCGCCTATCTGTCGGCGGCGGAAATCACCATGCAGCTTGGCCAGGGCGCCGTGCATCTTGGCATCACCGGCGAGGACCTGCTGCGCGAGATGATCCCCGATGCGGACCGGCAAGTGGTGTTTATCGATCAGCTTGGCTTCGGTTTTGCGAACGTCGCGGTCGCGGTGCCACAAGCGTGGATCGACGTCCACAACATGGCCGATCTCGACGACGTTGCCACCGCGTTCCGCCTCAAGCACGAGCGCAAGATGCGGCTCGCCACCAAATACGCCAATCTGACCCGCGGCTTCTTTGCCGACCACGGCGTCGTCGACTATCGCATCGTCGAAAGCTCGGGCGCCACCGAAGGCGCGCCCGCGGCCGGCACCGCCGAGATGATCGTCGACATCACCACCACCGGTTCGACGCTCGCCGCCAACGGGCTGAAAGTGATCGACGACGGCATCATCCTGCGCTCGCAAGCTAACCTGATCGCCGCGCGGACCGCGTCCTGGGACGCCGCGCGGCGCGAAGCCGCTCGCCTCCTCCTCGACCGGCTCGCGGCGCAAAAGCGCGCCCACGCGTATCGCGAGGTCCGCACCCGCTTCGCCGGCTTGAACGATGCTCTGCTTAATACCGCGCGGGAGAAATACGGCGTCGCGGCGCCGTTCGGCGGTCCCACCTCCTCAGGCATGCTGACGCTGCATTGCCCGCCCAAACACGTCCACGGGCTTGCCAGCTTCCTGCGCGAACACGGCGCCGAGGCCGTCTCGGTCGCCGCACTCGATTATGTCTACGCGCGCGACAACCCGCTGTACGACCGGCTGATCGCGGAGCTTGACCGCGACACGCTGCAGCGCGGTGAAAATCGACCGACGGCGTGAGTAACGGCGGACTACCGACCTCGCACCTCGCCGTGGCGGTGCCAGCTGATGGCGTCCTCGATGCGATCGTCGCCCCAGAATAATTCGCCACCGACTACGAAGGTGGGCGAGCCGAAAATTCCAAGCTGTTTGGCGGCATCCGTTTCCGCCAACAGGCGGTCGTTTGTTTCGATTGCGTTTGCGAGCGCGAGCACGCGGTCAGGCTCTTGCCCGACGTCGCGCAAGCTCGATGACAGATTGGGTTCGCTCCCGGTCTCTTCGGCTTGCTGAAACCAGCGGCGGTACGCGGCGCGCACGAAGTCCTTGCCCCATCCCTCCCGCATGCCGACGATGGCGACCTGATTGGCGGCAACGGACTGTTTCGCCGGATAGGGCGCCGGAAACTTGCCGGCAAAGCCATACATGGCCGCGCGGCGGGCGAGGTCACGCCACATGTAGGCGCACTTTGCCGGCTTGTCGGCGAACGGCACATGTTTCATTTCCTGAAGGATCAGCAGCAGATGAAACGGCCGCCACCGAAATGACATGCCGGTGGAGCGCTCGACGTCTGCAAGCCGCATCACGCTCAAACCGGAATACGTGCTGCCCATCGTGAACCAGAAGTCGATCGGACCATCCGCCATATCGATCCTCCTGTTGCCCCGGACACTATGACAGGTTCAGATATCGAACTGAACGGTCCACCAAAGGAGCTGGCGTTGGAAAGCGCTGAAACCCGGCAAGTCCTGGTCCGGCTGGACGAACGAAAGCTGGGCCGCATCGCTTACGTCACGATCGACAATGCCCGCCGCCTTAACGTGATGAACGGCGCGCTGATGGACGCACTTGCCGAGACGCTGGCGAAACTTGCGGCCGACGAAGCGCTGCGCGCGGTCGTGCTCACAGGCGCCGGGCCAAAGGCGTTCACCGCCGGCGCCGACATCAACGAGATGGCGACGATCGACAACGCGGCCTCCGCAAGAGCATTCATCATGCGGCTGCATCGCTGCTGCGACGCCATCCGCAATCTGCCGGTGCCGGTCATCGCCCGCATTCACGGTTATTGCTTCGGCGGCGGTCTTGAAATTGCGGCGGCGTGCGACGTGCGGATCGCGTCCGAAGCGGCGACCTTCGGCATGCAGGAGGTCAAGATCGGCATTCCCTCGGTGATCGAAGCGGCGCTGTTGCCGGCGCTGATCGGCTGGGGGCGGACACGAGAAATTCTGTACCTCGGCGAAACCTTCAGCGCCGCCGACGCGCTGGCGTGGCGACTGGTCGAGCGCATGGTGCCGGCCGCTGCTCTGGACCAGGCGGTGGAGGATTGGATCGGCAAACTCTTGACCTCGGCGCCGGGCGCCTTGCGGCTGCAAAAGCGGCTGATCCGCCAATGGGAGGACCTGCCACTGTCGGCGGCCATCGCCGCCGGCATCGACGCCTTCGCCGCCTCGTATGAGACCGACGAGCCCATCACCATGATGCGCGCGTTTCTCGAAGCCAAACGGCGCGCCAACGCCGCGAAAAAATAGCGCGCAATGGCCACGACGTTCGATCGGCTTACCTGTCGTTCCCCGCCTCCCCGGCCGGATGGGCGCGGGCGCGGAACACGACAAAATGCGACAGCGAAAAGTTCACGATGAAGCTCGCCAGGATGGCGACGAGTTTCGCCAGCCACACCGGCAGCAACAGGATCTCCGCCGCCACCAGAAGCGTCGCCGTGTTGGCGAGCCAGCCGGCGATGCCGGAGACGACAAAAGCAAGGTAGGCGCCCCAGCGCAGCCTGCGCCCCGATTCCGCGGCAAAGGTGAACGTTGAATTCATGACATAAGAGCCGCTGACGGCGACGATCCACGACATCGTGTTCGCCGCGATCAAAGCAATGGTTGGGGCGCTGCCGCACTGGCAAAAGTCGGAAACTCCGCTGAAGAATGCGAGCGCCGTGGGCGAGCGATCGAGCAGCGCGCGGGCGATGAGAAAGACGCAATAATCGACCGCGGTATTGACGACGCCGACGAACGCGAAAGCGATTGCCTTGAAGCTGATTGCGCGATTGCGCCAGCCGGCGACAAGCCGCGCCCGGGTGCGCTCATAAAGCGAAACATTGGCCATTGCCGTTTCCGCATATCACGTTCGAAACGATCCGCCAGCCCCAAGCGCGGTGCGACACGCCCGGCGACGGCTGCGACCTCACGGACGCGACAGTGAAAGCCTAATCCTGTATAGATCGCCGGCCAAAGGAGCAGCCCGGTGGTTGACATCGCAAGCGAGCCCGGATCGACCGGCCCGGCGCGCGAGAGCGCGATCCGCCCGCGACGCGCGACGGATGCCGCGCAAGGCTTGTCGATCGTGGTCCCGCTGCACAACGAAGCGGCTTCGCTGCAGCGCCTGCATGCCGAGCTTGCCGAGGTCGCGCGGACACTCGCCGCCAATCGCGGCCTGGCCTGCGAAGTGATTTATGTCGATGACGGCAGCGACGACGATACGCTCAGCATCGCGCATCAGTTGCCGGCATCCGCGCTCGACATCCAGGTGGTGTCGCTGTCGCGCAATTTCGGCAAGGAGGCGGCGCTGCTCGCTGGCCTCGATCACGCTCGGCTCGGCGCCGTGTTGTTCATCGATGGTGACGGCCAACACCCGCCGGCGCTGATCGACACGCTGGTGCAGCGCTGGCTCGATGACGGCTATGACGTGGTCTACACCGCCAAATCCCACCGCGCCAACGAGTCGGCGAGCCGGCGTTTTCTGGTGAAAAGCTTCTATCTGCTGATCAATTGGGGCGCGCTCACCAAAATTCCGGAAGATGCCGGCGACTTTCGTCTGTTGTCGCCGCGCGCAGCCGACGCATTACGCCGCTTGCCGGAACGCAACCGTTTCTTCAAGGGACTTTCCAGCTGGATCGGCTTTCGCCAGATCCGGATCGATTACGAGCCGGCGCCGCGCACCGACGGCCGCACGACATGGAGCTTGCGTTCGCTGATCGGATTATCGATCGACGGCTTGACCGCGTTCTCGGTGGCGCCGCTTCGGATCGCGATCTTGCTCGGGTCGCTGCTCGCGCTCGCTGCGTTCATTTATGGCGCCCAGATCATCTATGAGACTTGGGCCTATGGCGAGCGAGTTCCCGGCTATCCGTCGCTCTTTGTCGGCGTCATGGTGCTCGGCGGGGTGCAACTCATCATGCTCGGCGTAGTCGGCGAATATATCGGCAAGATCCTCTACGAGATCAAAGGCCGGCCGGTCTATTTCGTCGCTGAGCACGCGATCAAACCGCGCCAGCAGGAAAAGCAAAGCGATACCGACACCCGTACGGCGGCGGAGTGAACGTCAGATCACGACCACCTTGGTGCCGACCTTCACGCGTCCGTAAAGGTCGATGATGTCCTCGTTGCGCAGGCGGATGCAGCCGGACGACACCTGGGTGCCGATCGACCCGGGTTCGTTGGAGCCGTGGATGCGATAGAGCGTCGAGCCGAGATAGAGAGCGCGCGCGCCGAGAGGATTATCTGGGCCGCCTGGCATGTAGCGCGGCAAATCGGGCCGCCGCGCCAGCATCTCGTCCGGAGGACGCCAGTCCGGCCACTCGCGCTTCGCCGAGATCGACTTCACGCCCGCCCAAGTGAAGCCCGGACGGCCGACGCCGATGCCGTAGCGCAGCGCCCTGCCGTCATCCAACACCAGGTACAGAAAGAAGTGCGGGGTATCGATGATGATGGTGCCGGGCGGCTCGCCGCCGCGATATTCGATGACCTGGCGTTGATACCGCGGATCGGCAGCCTGTTGCGCCATGTCGCCATAGGTCGAAGGCGCATAAGCCGGCTGAACGCCATAGCCAGGTTGTTGTTGTGGCTGATAGCCATAGCCAGGCTGTTGTTGGGGTTGATTGGTGTAGCCTTGCTGCGGTTGATAGTTATTGCCCTGCTGCTGTTGATAGACGTAGCCTTGCTGCTGGTCCTGATAGCCGTATTGCTGCTGCGTCTGGTAACCGAAGGCGAGGCGCTGTTGCGGCGCCGGCTGCGCGAACTGAGGCGCCGCCGGTTGCGGATGCTGAGCGGCAGGCCGATAAGTGCCCGTCCGCGGCGCGGGTGGCGTCTGATAGGCCGAAGGCGCGGTGAGAAAGCCACGCGTTTCCTGCGCGGGTACCGCCCCGGTGTATTTGGGATCGGGCTGCGACGGGGGCGCGGCGCGCCAGCCAGCGGACGGTGGTGCGGCAACCTGCTGCGCCGGCGCCTGCTGATAGTAGACCAACGCCGGTTGCGACGTCCGCACCGATTGCGGGGGTGCTGATGGGTAGTTGACCGGAGCGGGCTGATAAGCGTGCGATTGTTGGGTACGCACCGCCTGACTGCGGACGGGCGCAACCTGCCCTGCCGGCGGCACCAGGGCGGGCGTCTGCTGATTGTCGGCCGGCGCGGGCTGGTAAGCCTGCGGCTGTACCGGCGCCTGCGGCGCCTGTTGCTGGTAATTGATTGGCGGGAGCTGGAAAGCCCGGGCGACCACCGGCTGCCCGGTCCCGTCGCCGAACATGGATTCCATCAGTCCGTCGCCGCCATATCCCGGCTGCCCGGCATAGACGATTTGCCAGCCCGGATCGACGGCCTGGCTTGCGGCTCCGCCGTGGGAGGCAATCAAAAAGACGACGGCGCAAGCCGCGACCGGCCAGGCCATGAATGCAGAAGCCAAAATACGGCGCATCACTGAACTCTGTGCTTTCAGGCCGGGTCGAACGACGCGTTCGCCGGCGTTCGCAAGTACAGATGCAAACCTCGACTGTTTGGTTAATTTTTTGTCCCAGGCCCTCCCGCCGCGCATCTTTGCAGTTTGTTCATCAAGTTAGAGTTTATTTTGCGTAAATAACGCGACAATATCGTCAATGTTTCGTTGACGGTCGCCTGTTCGGCGCCACACTGCGATCCCTGAAACGCGGCATTAAGCGGCCGGCCGCTAATCTGGACTCAGGGAAGTGCGAATGGCCGCGCCGCGTAAAGTTTTCCGTATCGAACAGATGACTGCTGGCCGGTTTGAGCCGCAAAGCGACGACGCGTCGGCGCCGCGGTACGGCGAGATCTTGCAAGAATTGAGCGCGCTGCGGGCGATGCTGGCCGCACCGCCGGCCGCTCAGATTGCAGTAGCGGCTCCGCTGCGGCCGGATGAAATCCAGCGGGTCACATCGGAGTTGCAGCTGATCCATGCCGCCATTCGCGGCACGCAACCACACCAAACCTCCAATGGAGCAGGGCCAGTGCAGGCGCGCATCGCCGGCGAATTGCATGCGGTGATCAACGACAGCGAGCTGGCGACGCAGAAAATCCTGGCTGCAGCCGAAGACATCGATCAGGCGGCCAACAACCTGTCGGTGGCGCTCAAGGGCGACTTCGAGCACGGGCTGGCGCAGGACATCCGCGACCGCGTGATTGCGATTTTCGAGGCCTGCAACTTTCAGGACCTGACCAGCCAGCGCGTCGCCAAAGTGATGGCGACGTTCGCCGGCCTTGAGCGCCAGATCGTGCGCGCGCTTGACGAACTGGCGCGCGTGAGCGCGGTACCGCGGGCGCACGGCCCGCGTCTTGCGGGCGACGGCGGCCATGTTTCGCAAAGCGAGCTGGATTCGATGTTCGCCGGCGACCTTGCATCCGGCTAAAGGCCCGACCTGGCCCTCAGCGGCACACGTCCTCCGCAGCCGGGCGACTTCCTCTTCCGAGATCACCCTTCAGCGCGGCGCTCGTCGCGCGGCGCCTTCCGCTCCGCAGCGCACATAAACACCGGTGCCGTAGCGAGTCTGCACTTCCGGATTCATCCAGCGCAACACCATGGCGCGGCCGTCGAACGAGACGACTTCGCGATCCTGCGGGCCGCCGGCGGGACCGGGTGGACCAATATAGTTCTTCCCGCCCGGACCGCCCTTGAGATAGAGCTCCTGCAATTGCGCGCTGTCGGCGAGGTACATCATCACGCCGCCGTTCGCCCCGCGATTGATGACCACCGGCTGACCGCACTGACCTCGCGCCGCCGCTTCCGTGCGCGCCCGGTCACCTTCATTGTGATACGAGCCGTAACCCCACCGGCCGACGACTTCCTCGGGCCGGATCGACGCCGGCATCTCCGCTGCGGGCGGCGGCGCCTCGACGGCCGGCGGTGGCGGACTTGTGGTGCAGGCAGCAAGAACGAGTGCGAAGCCCGCAATGCGCGTCAGCAATCCCACGTCGCGCCGCCACGCACTCATGCAGACCCCTCCCCGAAAAACGGCCGCACCAAGCCGCGACTCACGCACCCGCGAAGAAGATGCCAGCCATTTCTTGCCAAACACTTGGCTAAACACTTTGGCTCAAAAGCGTGGCCAAACACTTGAGCAAATACTTGGCGACCATATGGTGGCCAGTTTTGTGCCGCAGGGCTAGAGCCAAGCGAGCGGCCGAGCAGCGGCTAACGACCGGCTCGGGTGCTTGACAGGCTTGGGGCCAGCCCTTATGTCCCCACCGGCACATGGCACTCAACTGTCGAGAGTGCCAAGCCTCTGCAATCCCACGCCTTTCTTAATAACGCACAGGCCGCCCTGCAGCGGCGATGAGGTGATCATGGCGAAGCTTAAGTTCCGTCCCCTGCACGACCGCGTGGTCGTCAAGCGCATTGAAGCCGACGAAAAAACCAAAGGCGGCATCATCATTCCCGACACCGCCAAGGAGAAGCCGCAGGAGGGCGAAATCGTCGCCGTCGGTCCCGGCGGTCGCGACGAGAACGGCAAGCTCATCGTCATGGGCGTCAAGGCCGGCGACCGCGTACTGTTCGGCAAATGGTCCGGCACCGAAGTCAAGCTTGATGGCGACGATCTCCTGATCATGAAGGAGTCCGACATCATGGGCGTAATTGCCTGAAATCGATCCCCGTATCCTGAGGTGGCCGCGCATCGCGCGGCCCTCGAAGGGCGACGACACTGAGCAGCATCCTTCGAGGCTCGCTTCGCTCGCGCCTCAGGATGACGAACCAAACTGAGGAGCAAATAAATGGCTGCGAAAGAAGTACGATTCTCCGGCGACGCTCGCGAGCGCATGCTGCGCGGCGTTGAGACGCTCGCCAACGCGGTGAAGGTGACGCTCGGCCCCAAAGGCCGCAATGTCGTCATCGACAAGAGCTTCGGTGCCCCGCGCATCACCAAGGACGGCGTCACCGTCGCCAAGGAAATCGAGCTCGACGACAAGTTCGAGAATATGGGCGCGCAGATGGTGCGCGAGGTCGCCTCCAAGACCAATGACGAGGCCGGCGACGGCACCACGACGGCGACCGTGCTGGCCGCGGCGATCGTCAGGGAAGGCGCCAAGTCGGTGGCCGCCGGCATGAATCCGATGGACCTCAAGCGTGGCATCGACCTCGCCGTCGGCGCCGTCGTCGCCGACATCAAGAAGCGCGCCAAAAAGGTCGGCTCATCGTCGGAAGTGGCGCAGGTCGGCACCATTTCCTCAAACGGCGACGTCACCATCGGCAAGATGATCGCCGAGGCGATGCAGAAGGTCGGCAACGAAGGCGTCATCACGGTCGAGGAGGCCAAGGCGCTCGAGACCGACGTCGAGATCGTCGAGGGCATGCAGTTCGATCGCGGCTATCTGTCGCCCTATTTCATCACCAATGCCGAGAAGATGCTGGCCGAGCTCGAGGATGCCTACGTGCTGCTGCACGAGAAGAAGCTGCCCGGGCTGCAGGCGTTGCTGCCGGTGCTCGAGGCGGTGGTGCAGTCGGGCAAGCCGCTATTGATCGTCGCCGAGGACGTCGAAGGCGAAGCGCTTGCCACGCTGGTGGTCAATAAGCTGCGCGGCGGCTTGAAGGTCGCGGCGGTGAAGGCTCCAGGCTTCGGCGACCGCCGCAAGGCCATGCTCGAAGACATTGCCGTCCTCACCGGCGGTCAGCTGATCGCCGAAGACCTCGGCATCAAGCTCGAGAACGTCAACGTGACGATGCTTGGCCGCGCCAAGAAGGTGGTGATCGAGAAGGAAAAAACCACCATCGTCGACGGCGCCGGCAAGAAGAAGGACATCGAAGCCCGGGTGGCGCAGATCAAGCAGCAGATCGAGGAAACGACCTCCGACTACGACCGCGAGAAGCTGCAGGAGCGGCTGGCGAAACTTGCCGGCGGCGTCGCGGTGATCCGCGTCGGCGGCGCGACTGAAGTCGAAGTCAAGGAGAAGAAGGACCGCGTCGAGGATGCGCTCAACGCTACCCGCGCCGCGGTCGAGGAAGGCATCGTGCCCGGCGGCGGGGTGGCGCTCCTTCGCGCCAAGAAAGCCATCGGCAAGCTTTCCAGCGACAATCCCGACGTGCAGACCGGCATCAACATCGTGCTCAAGGCAATCGAAGCGCCGTTGCGCCAGATCGCCGAGAATTCCGGCGTCGAAGGCTCGATCGTGGTGAACAAGATCCTCGAAAACAAGTCGGAGACCTACGGCTTCGACGCCCAGAACGAGGAATATGTCGACATGCTGGAAAAGGGCATTGTCGATCCGGCCAAGGTAGTGCGCGCGGCGTTGCAAGATGCCGCTTCGGTCGCGGGCCTGCTCGTGACCACGGAAGCCATGGTCGCCGAGATGCCGAAGGAGAAGCCGGCCATGCCGGCGATGCCACCCGGCGGCGGCATGGGCGGGATGGATTTCTAATCGCCCCCGATCGCAAATGCCAAGGGCGCGGCGCGAGCCGCGCCCTTGCTATTTGCTCTCCTCCGCGCTTGCGGACGCGAGGTCGGACAGGCCCAGGATTAATGCGGCGCGACGCCGTGCACCGCTGCAGCGCTCGATTGCGCCACCGGCGCCACCGTGCTCGAAGTGCTCTGGGTAGCCATCATGGAATTTCTGCTGGGCAGGCTCTTGGGCTCAGCCTTCGCCGCCGCCAACACATTGCTACGCACCCCTTCATCCGACGCTGACGGGGTCGCCATCATCTTGCTATCGACGGTCTGCGCCATTGCGGCCATCGAAGCTACCGACACCGCAACAGCAATTACGCCCGCCACGAGTTTTGTCATCTTTGCTCTCCACCGGCTGTCGCGCTCGGACGCCAAAAGCTGTTGGCGACCGCGGACCAAGCATGTGCACTAAGTCCTATCTTATTTTGTCGCCAACAAGGCGGGGTCGCCTGATCAAGCGGCTCCGCCCGACGATTCGGCGCTATTGGGTGCAACAGCCACTGCTGCAGCAATAGCCGGTGACACAATAATGGCCGCCGCCGCAATATTGGAAACCATTCGGCGTGCAATAGCCGTCGTTGGTGCCGTAGGTGCCCCCCGGACAGCAGAAATTCCCGGACGACGTGCCGCGCCAGCAATTATATCCGGCGTTGCAGGCCCCGCCGCCATTGCAACATTGCGAGCCCATTGGATAACACAGGTTGTCCGGGCACACGCCGTAACCGGTATCGCATGTTTGGGCATGGGCGACGCGAGCGAAGCCTGCGCTCAGGGCCGCCAATGTCACCACAATGAAAAGCGCGCTTAGTGCCCAGCGCAACGGCAATGTGTCGCGGGGCTCGAACCCGATCCAGAGAATCCTCGCGAGCTTAATGCGATGTCTTTTCAGCATATCAGCCACCCCCTGCAAAATCCTTCCCAACGCGCTAGCATCCTAACCTTAAACGCTGCATGTCGCCATGCGCATGTTGGCGATTCGCACCAGGGCCGACGATGACCACAACCGCCGCCGATCCGTTTGCCAACTACAAAGCGGCGCAGCGCGAAGGCTGGGCGTCGTTTCTTCCGGTCGAGGTGATCAGCACCATCCCCGCAGCCAAGCTCGTAAAATTCGCCGAAGTGACACCCGGCCAACGCCTACTCGACGTCGCTTGCGGCACCGGCGTCGTGGCGATCACCGCCGCGCGCCATGGCGCCAAGGTGTCTGGCCTCGATCTGACGCCGGTACTACTTGAGCGCGCCCGTCACAATGCCGGCGTGGCTTCGGTCGATATCGACTTTATCGAGGGCGACGCCGAGGCGCTCCCCTATCCCGACAGCTCGTTCGACGTCGTACTCAGCCAATTCGGGCACATATTCGCCCCGCGCCCCGCTGTCGTTGCGCGGGAGATGCTTCGGGTCCTCAAGCAAGGCGGCCGCATCGCGTTCTCGACTTGGCCGCCCGAGCATTTTACCGGCCGCATGTTTTCGTTTTTGGCGGACTATTTGCCGCCGCCTCCACCGGGAGCCGAACGAGCGGTACCCGCCGCTTTATGGGGCGATCCCAATATCGTGCGTGAGCGCCTTAGCACGTCAGTCACCGAGCTGACATTCGGCCGCGGCACCCTGACGGCGCCGGCGCTCAGCGTGCGACACTTCCGCCTGGCGCAGGAGAAGACGATCGGGCCGCTGGCGAAGGTCGTTGCCGCGCTGGAGAACGATCCGGCGAAGCTTGCGAGGCTGCGTGCCGATTTCGAAGCGATGGCCCGCGACGCTTATGACGACGATGATAACGCGATCCGCATGCCGTTCCTGATGGCGCGCGCAACCAAGGTCTAATTGGTCATCAGGCGGAAGCGCAATGTGGTGGCGCCGCGCAGTTCGATCACGTTGCCGTCACGCTTCCAGTTTGTCACCTGCGCGAGCGCGGCGAGCAAATTCTCGTCACCGCTCTGCTGATCGGGCGCGCACTGCACCGGCTGCATCGGCCCGGGAACGATGCTGATCGCATCCTCGCGAACACTGGCTTGGCCGCGCATGCTCGCGCACCAAAGATCGATTGTCGCCGCACCATTGGCGTCGATCTCGAGAATCGGGACGCGCTTGGAGCCGGGCATCGGCGCCACGTCGAGCATCAACTCGCGATCGAACGGAAAAGTGCGCTCGCTGGCGGCCGCGGGCAAGAGAGAGCAGACAAAGACACAAGCGAGCAGGCAGACACGACACATGTCAATTTCTCAGTCCGTCGTGGGCGATGACGTGAAGATGGCGAGTGGCTGATAGCCACCCGCCGTTCGTTTTCTCACTTGGTGTGCAACACGACGATGTCGGGGAAGAAGAAATAGCAAGCCACGCCGATAATGACGAGATAGACCAGAAGCACGATGGTCCAGCCGAAATTGTGCCGGATCACCTCGCCTTCATTGCGCACAAACCGGCTGGTGGAGACCCCGACACTCGCGGTCTGCGGCGCGATCGGCTTGCCGATCTCCGCCCCGACCGAGTTCAAGGTCGGCAATAGCAATAGCGGAAATCCGAGCACCTTGCCGACCAGGGCCTGGAATGCGCCGAACATGGCGTTGGTCGAAGTGTTGCTTCCCGACAGCGCCACGCCAATGAAGCCGAGCAGCGGCGCAACGACGATGAAGGCGACGCCGAGCTTGGAGAACGCACTCGCCAGCGAGCCCGCCATGCCGGAATAGTTGAAGACGTAGGCGAGGCCGAAAATAAAGACGCCGACCAGGAAGGCGCCCCACATCTGCGACCAGGTTTTGGCGAAAATCCCGCGGATCTGCCCAAGATCGACACGCAGAACGAGCACGGTGATGATCCAGGACACCAAGATTGCGGTGCCGCCGACGAACGGCGTCCAATTGAAGATGGCGCGGATCGGCGCGCCGCCGGGAAGCCCGGACGTGGCAGCGACTTCCAGATGGAGGGCGACAATCGATGGCAGCTTCGACCAGGGTCCGGTCCACGCCACCACCACAGCAATGAGGATGGCGATCGGCAGCCAGGCCAGGCCGACGTCGCCGGCAGAAAGGCCGTGCGCTTCCGCCGTAGTATCGCCAATCACGGCGCCACCGCCGTAACCGACGACTTGCGCCGGCCGCCATACTTTCAGCAGCACCAACAGTGCGGCAAAGCAGACGATCGCGCCGATTACGTCCGGCAGGTAGGGGCCGAGATAAACCGCGGTCGGTAATTGCCCCGCGATATAGCCGAGCGACCCGACGATCGCCAGCGGCCACGCCGACCACATGCCTTTGCTGCCCGATACCAGATAGAGCAGGATCCAAGGCGGCAACAAAGCGAGGATGGCGACGATCTTGCCGACCGACGCCGAGTAGATCGGCAGCAATTCGACGAAGGTCATGCCGAGCGTACCGGCAGTTACCGTGGCAAGCGCAATGATCGGCGCTCCCAACGCGCCGTAAGAGACCGGCGCGTTGTTGGCGATGGCCGCGACCCGGATGGCATCGAGATCGGGAATGCCGATGGCGATCAGGATTGGCGCGACGAAGGCCCAAGGGTACCCGAACCCGACCAAGCCCTCGAGCAACGCGCCAAACGCCCAGGCGAACAGAATGGTCTGCACCCGCACGTCCCGCGTGCCCTGCTGCACCAGCCAGCGGCGCAACTTTTCGAATGAGCCGGTAGTGACCAGTGTGTTGAACAGCATCACTCCCCAAAAAGTGATCCAGTTGACGTTCCATATCCCGGTGGCAGAACCGTAGAGATAGGCCAGCGCGCCGTCGCCAAGCGGCATCTTCCAGATCCAGAGCGCGAGCAGGAAGGTGACGACCGACCCGATCAGCACCGCCTGCCAGGCCGACATGCGCAAAATGGCGAGCAGAAAAAGCAGCAGCAGGACCGGCACGAGCGCGACCAGCCAGGTCACGAACAGGTTGCCGGTAGGATCGACAATTTGGGTAAACATAGGCAGTTCCCCCCGGTTAACGCCCTTGTTTGGCGTCTATGGCTTCAGTGTTCAGCTTGGCGTCCGAAGGCGCAATGCGACCTTTGGACATCAAACGAACGAGATTTGTTGCCACCTCGCCGCAACACTAGTTTCTAAGTTCCGCTATTCGCAAGTGTTTACGGAGTGTTCTCAAGGACGTCGTATCGCAGCGCAAAGCGGTGCTGACCGGCACGGACATTGACAACGCCCCACGGCTTTCCACGAGGTCGGCCGTTGGGGCCGACGGTCCGCCGCCCACTGACCGGAGGCCTTCGGTGAAAAAATTCGCTTCGACAATCGCCGCGATCTGGCGGCTGTCCATTCCCTATTTTCGCTCGGAGGATCGTTGGCCCGGACGCATCCTGTTGGCCGGCGTGATCGCCATCGAGCTTACAATCGTGGCGCTCCAGGTCATTTTGAACCTCTGGTACAATCGTTTCTACAACACGCTGCAGGACCACGACTGGAACGGCTTCGTCAGCGCCATTCTGTTCTTCTGTGTGTTGGCTGCCATCTACACCGTGGTCGCCGTTTATAAGACTTACCTGAATCAATGGCTGCAAATCCGCTGGCGGCGCTGGATGACGCAAACCTATTTGCGGCAATGGCTCAATGCCGCCAATCATTATCGCATGCAGCTCGTCGGCGACGCCGCCGACAATCCCGACCAGCGCATTGCCGACGACTTACGGCTATTCGTCGGCGCAACGCTGACGCTTGGCACCGGCTTATTGAATGCAATCGTCAGCTTCTGTTCGTTCGTCGTCATTCTGTGGTCGCTTTCCGAGCAGGCGCCGCTGCATCTGTTCGGTGGACGCTACGACATTCCCGGCTATCTCGTTTGGGCGGCAATCATCTACGCCATCATCGGCACTACGCTGGCGCATCTGATCGGCTGGCGCCTTATTCCGCTCAATTTTCAGCAACAGCGTTTCGAAGCCGACTTCCGTTTCAATCTCGTGCGCACGCGCGAGAATTCCGAGCAGATTGCGGCGCTCCGCGGAGAGGCGGCCGAGCGCGAACGCCACCTCGATCGCTTCAGACCGGTGATCGACAACTGGCTCGCGATTATGCAACGGACCAAACTCCTCACTTTCTTCACCGCGAGCTACGGGCAGGCATCCGTAATCTTCCCGTACATCATGGTAAGCCCGGCGTATTTCGCCGGGGCGATGCAGCTTGGCGGTTTGATGCAGACCGGAGCCGCCTTCAGGAGCGTGCAGGAGGCGCTCTCGTATTTCATCGAATCGTACCGCGACATTGCCGAGTGGCGCGCCATCATTGATCGGTTGTCGGGGTTCGAAGAGGCGATCGAAGCCGGCCACGCCCTAGCGCTGACGCCGCCAACCATCGAAGTCGTACAACGCAGCAGCGCGCCGTTCGCAGCCAATCAGCTTGATGTCCGGCTGCCGAACGGCCGGCCGATGGTCGCTGCCGAACACCTCGCGTTTTCGGCAGGAGAGCGCGCTCTGGTCACCGGGCCTTCCGGCGCCGGCAAATCGACGCTGTTCCGCGCCATTGCCGGCATCTGGCCATTTGGTTCTGGACGGGTCACCGTGCCAGCGGATGCGAAAGTGATGCTACTGCCGCAACGGCCCTATTTTCCGGTAGCGCCGCTGGCGACGGCTGTCGGCTACCCGGCAAGAGACGGCACGTTCGACGATGCCCGCGTCGCCGAAGCGCTCCTTGCGGCTGGGCTTCCCCATCTGGTCGGGCGGCTCGACGAGGAGGCGCATTGGAACCAAGTGCTGTCACTTGGCGAACAACAGCGGCTGGCGATCGCGCGTGCACTATTGCACGCCCCCAACTACCTTTTCCTCGACGAAGCCACGGCGTCGCTCGACGAGGCCGCCGAGGCAGCGCTCTATCATTTGCTGCAAGATCGGCTCAAGGGAACCGCGATCATCTCCATCGGCCATCGCTCGACGCTTGGGGCATTCCACCGCCGCCGCATTGAGTTCGTGCCGGAGGGGGCTTCCTACCGCGTCCGCGAAGCCCAGCTCGCTTCCGCCGCCGAGTAATCGAGCACGACAGCGGTAAGGCATCCGCGCGCGGTAAGCCACCGCGCGACGCCTAGTTTTGCGGCTGTCGCTGGCATGTGAATTGCAGCAGCAGGGCCGCGATCCTTACCGACATGCCTGTCAAAACACGGGCTGCTCGACAACCCAGTTCAAGAGGATACGACCATGTGCACAGGGGATGACCACACTTGCCCGGACTTTGAGCTTCATCGGCAAAGGCTGCTCGACGACCTCGATGGCGAGCGCCGCAGCTTCCTCAAAAGCGCATTTCTGGCGGGCGGTGGTGCGGCAGCAGCCTGGGCCGGCGCCGGCACCCTCGCCACGCCGGCGTCGGCAGAGACCAAGCCTGGCCAGCCGACCTATCATTACCTGCCGGCGAATTCCGATACCGTGCACTGGGGCTATTTCAGCAAGCTCCTGAAGCCGCAGCTTGAGGTCGATTCCGGCGATTACATCACCATCGAGGCAGTGACGCATCACGCCGGCGACGACACCGAGCGCATGGTCAAAGGCGATCCTGGACTCGAAAGCATCTATCTCTGGACTAAGGACAAAAAGGGCGTCAATCGCCGCGGCGCCGGGCCGATCGACGGCAAGCTTCTAGGGCGCGGCGCGGGCGAAGGCTTTGGCGTCCATATCTGCACCGGGCCGGTTTATGTCCGCGGCGCCGAACCCGGCGATATTCTCGAAGTCCGCATCATCGACGTGAAGCCGCGGCCGTGCGCCAATCCGGCCTATGCCGGCAAGTCATTCGGCAGCAACGCTGCGGCGTGGTGGGGCTTCCACTATAGCGATCTGCTCACCGAGCCGAAGCCGCGCGAGGTCTGCACCATCTACGAAATCGACACCACCGGGCAGCGCAACTGGGCGCAGGCGGTCTACAATTTCCGCTGGACGCCGCAGACCGACCCGTTCGGCGTCGTGCACAAGATCATCGATTATCCCGGCGTGCCGGTCGATCATTCAACGGTGCACGAGACCCAGGGCATCCTGAAGAATGTGCGCATTCCCATTCGCCCGCACTTCGGCGTCATGGGCCTGGCGCCCAAGGAGGCCGACATCGTCGATTCGATTCCGCCGGGCTATTTCGGCGGCAACATGGACAATTGGCGCATCGGCAAAGGCGCAACCATGTACTATCCGATCGCGGTGCCAGGCGGCCTTTTCTCGGTCGGCGACTCGCACGCCGCGCAAGGCGACTCCGAATTGTGCGGCACAGCCATCGAAATGTCGCTGACCGGCACCTTCCAACTCGTCCTGCATAAGAAGGACAAGCTGACCGGGTCGCTCGCCGCGCTGAACTATCCGCTGCTGGAGACCCAGGACGACTGGGTACTGCATGGCTTTTCCTTCGCTAATTATCTGGAAGAACTGGGGCCTACCGCACAACAGGACATCTACAAAAAGTCCTCAATCGACCTCGCGTTGCGCGACGCCTTCCGCAAGATGCGAAGCTTCCTGATGAACACCAAGGGACTGAGCGAAGACGAAGCCATCTCGCTGATCTCGGTCGCCGTCGACTTCGGCGTCACCCAGGTTGTCGATGGCAATTGGGGCATCCACGCCATCATCAAGAAGAACCTGTTCGCCGGCACCGCGACGGTGTGAGGCCGCGACAGAGTGAAAATCGCGAAAGTGTGAAATAGAGCGGCCGGCGGCTTCAGATACCCGCCGGCCGTTTTTCTATGCCGATCCAGTAGCCCGCGGGCGATCGCCCTAGCGGCCGGCCAAACCGGCGACTATCTCAGTGTGACCAGTCCTGGCGCCTTATGGCGCCCACGGAGGTTCGTTTCATGAAAGCAAGTGTCGACGGCCATATTGTCGCCGAGAGCAACGACATCATCGCCTGCCACGGCTATGACTATTTCCCACAAAGCGCGGTGCGCAAAGATTGGCTGGAAAAGACCGAGAAGACCAAGAGCGACCTTGAGTGCCCGCACGGCGTGCAGTTCTACGACGTGGTCGTGGACGGCAAGCGGCACAGGCGGGCGGCTTGGTCCTATGAAAAGCCGCGCCCGGAAATGGCGCAGGTCGGCGGCCGTTTCGGCTTTTGGGAGGACGTCAAGGTCGCGTAGGACGCGCGACCTCGCGCCGGCTAGGCCGCCGCCTTCTTGCGATTGGCCTCGAGCCGCGCGTCGACCAAAGTGACCTCTGCGTCGATCGCCGGATGACGCAGGCCGCGCTGCGCGGCGATGAGCTGCACCAGCTTGTCGGCCCGCTCGATATATGGCGCGCCATTCTGCAACGCCCGCGCGGCAGAAGCCGGACGTGTCAATGACTGGGCGGCGGCGGCGTATTTCTCGAACGGCACCATATCTTCCGGCTTGGCGCCAAGCTTGACGCACAAATCCACCACGAAATTGTAGACCGAGCGGGCGGTCTCGATATCGCTATGTACCGCCTCCTGGGTGGTCCGGATGCCGTCCTTGGTGACGCAACGATAGTTGCCAGCGAGCAGCATGGCCCATTTGGCGAGCGGCACAAAAATCGAATCATAGACCTTGAGCTTTACCGGCAGCTCGACCTTGCCTTGGGGCGTATCGAAGCGGATCGCCTCGATCTCGTCCTGCAAGCGCCGCAGCATCGCGGTGTGCTGCTCGGAAGGAAAGCGGGCGACCTTGAAGTTGGTCGGCAGCGTCACTTGCAACACGTTGACCTTCTCATCCGGCGGCCGGATCGCCTGCGGGTCGGGGCTGCACAGCGTGATGCAGGCCGGATCGAAACTGTTCCAGACGCTGGCGTCGGTATAGGCCGCTTTGAGCGCGTCGGCATCGAGCCCGGGAACGCGCCGCAGATAAGCAAGCGGCGGCATGTTCATGATCGACATGCACGGCACTTTGGCCTGGCCGACGGCATTGAGGAGTTCACGAACGCCGGGCGAGCGATATTGCGGTTCCTGCATCGCAAGGCCGATGAGATCGTAGGCCCGCGGATCGACACCGGCGGTCCCGCCGGCGCTGACCTTTCCCGGAAGTTTTCGCGAATCGAGCTCGACCGGCGTCGCGCTGCCGCGAACCGGCAGGCGCACACGAAAGCCTTCCGCATTGATCAGGTCAGCCTCGGCCGGCAGGCATACCAGCTTGATGTTATGACCGCCGAACAGGAGTTTCGACGCAAGCAGTGAGCCGTAGGACGCGCCGAGGATCAGGATGTTGTAAGGCGCCGCCATTACACTCCCCTGCACTGTACTTTCGCCCGCCAGCGCGCCGGCTCAGGCCGTGAGCTGACCGCTACGCCGTTCATCTACTACGGATGCTAGGAGCCCTGCCCCGACCGCGCAATCCGGCCGTGCCGCGGTGCGGCGGGAACGGAAGCCGATGCTGAGGACGGCCGCCGCTGAAGCTTCGGGAAATCGCCGGCGGCCGCGATCTGCGTCGCGGCCGCGCACCCCTCTCTGCCCCTTCCGGACAACCAAGCGCGACTAGGTGTGGTCGCCGCCAAAGCCACTAACGGGCGGTGTCCAGGCCGGCGCGGGCGAAGGCTCCGGAGCCGGGGCTGGCGCTGGCATCGCTGGCTTTTTCGCCGGTGCCTTGCGCTTCGGAGCAGCCTTTTTCGCGACTTTTTTCGGCGCCTTCTTGGCCGACTTCTTGGCCGCCGATTTTACTGTTTTCTTCTTTTTGCGGGCCGGCGCCGCCTTTTTCTTCCCGGATTTCTTCTTCGCCTTAGACTTCTTTGCCATGATCAGTCCTCCCGATCGGTGCTGCAAATAACGAAATCTGATCGGTCCTATGAAGGACCGGGTTCACGCCACAATAACGACCGAGCCCCCGTTCAGCTCGCGGCCGCAGACGGGTGCACCGCCGCTTGCGGCCCATGCCCCCGAAGTGCGGGCGGACATGGCCCGCCGGTGGCCCAGTCGATCAACTCGACCGTATGAACAACCGGCAGCTTGGTGCCCGCAGCGATCTGCGTGATGCAGCCAATATTTCCTGCCGCGATCACATCAGCTCGCAATCTCTCGATAGTCCCGACTTTGCGATCGCGCAACCTCCTTGCGATATCAGATTGCAGAATATTGTAGGTACCGGCCGAGCCGCAGCACAAATGGCCATCCGGAACGTCTCTCACTTCGAAGCCTAAACGCCCCAATAAGTCCTTTGGTTGGCGCGTTACACGCTGTCCATGCTGAAGCGAACAAGCTGAATGATAAGCAACGACCAGTCCTGGCACGGCCTCGCCGGGCACAAGCGGCAAGGTCGCAAGATATTCGCTGATGTCCTTGGCAAGGCCTGCCACCTTTGCTGCCGCCCGCGCATAGACCGAATCGGCACGGAGCATGAAGCCATAATCCTTCACCGTAGTGCCGCAGCCGGAGGTCGTGATCACGATGGCATCGAGCGCTTCGATCGCCGTCCACGCGTCGATATTGGCCCGTGCCTGGGCGAGTGCCTGCTCTTCGCGGCCCAGGTGATGGACCAGCGACCCGCAGCAGCCCGCGCCCTCGGCGAGGACGACTTCGATGCCAAGCCGTGTCAGCAGGCGAATGGCCGAGGCATTGATCTGCGGCGCCAACACATCATTGACGCAGCCGGCGAGCAGCGCCACGCGCCCCTGCTTCGGTCCAACGGCCTTGAAGGTCGTTGGCGCCAGCGGGCGGTCAGGCCAGTGCGGCGGCGCCAGCCGCAGCATCGCGGCAACCTGCTTGAGGCCTATTGCCTCGGCAAGCGGGGCGAACGGTTTGCCGGCCAGCGCCGCGGCTAACGCCAGCCGGAAGCGCTGTGGATAAGGCAACAAGTTCGCCAGCACCGCCCGCACCAAGCGTTCGATCATCGGCCGCCGGTAGGTCTTCTCGATGTGCGCGCGGGCATGGTCGACCAGGTGCATGTAGTGCACGCCCGACGGACAGGTGGTCATGCAGGCGAGGCACGACAGGCAGCGATCGACATGCAGCGCGACTTCGGGCGTCGCCCGGCGGTCGTGCTCCAGCATGTCCTTGATGAGGTAGATACGGCCGCGCGGCGAATCGAGCTCGTTGCCATCCAACACGTAGGTCGGGCACGTTGCAGTGCAAAAGCCGCAGTGCACGCACGCCCGCAGAATCTTCTCCGATTCGGCGACGTGCGGATCGGCGAGCTGCGCTAGGGTGAACGAAGTCTGCATGCTAAACGCCCGCCCACATGCGGCCGGCATTGAGCACGCCGCGCGGATCAAAGCTGTCCCGTACCCGCTTGCTCAACGCCGCCAGCGCCGGAGGCTGCGGCTCGAACACCTCGACCGCGGCGCGGACCGCCGCGGGCGCGCGGATCAAGGTGGCATGGCCGCCGATGGCGGCGAGAGTCAAGCGCACCAAGCGTGCATGCGCGTGGTCGGCCGCCGGCAATGCCGCCCAGACGAGGCCGCCGGCCCAATCGTATAGGACCTCCGCCTCGGCACGTCCGGTCAGTGCAAGGCCGAGCTCGGCGCCGCGTGAGGGCGCGGTCGAAATGCGCCAGAGATCGCGCCTGCCCGCGGGGCCGGCTGCGGCGAACGGCGTCACATCGCGAATCGCGCGCCAGAACGTCCGCGAGACCGTTTCGCCAAGCGTGCCGAGACCGCCATAAGGGGCGGCGAGCTTTTCCAGCACGGCTTTGCGATGGGCGACCGAAGGCGCGACACCCTCGAGGCGGAACGCCGTTACGGCACCGCGGGCGGCGGCGATTTCGGCAATCCGGACGACGAGCGGCGCCGGCAAGTGCGCGGCTGCTGACGCGTCGGCAAACGAGCCCATGACGGCAGCCATCAGCTTCCCGGCGCGCGCGTCGTCCAGGTCGAAAATCAGGACCGTTTCCTCGGTTTCGGCCCGCGGCAGCGTCTTGATGGTGATGTCGGTCATGGCGGCGAGTGTGCCCCACGATCCGGCCAACAGCTTGCAGAGATCATAGCCGGTCACATTCTTGACGACGCGGCCACCCGATTTGAACGTTTCGCCGCGTCCGGACACCGCGTGCACGCCGAGGAAATGATCGCGCGCGGCGCCGGCCTTGACGCGCCTTGGACCGGAAAGATTACCGGCAAGTGCGCCGCCGATCGTGCCCGCGCCAGGTGCGCCGCCGAGCAACGGCCCATAATCCATCGGCTCGAACGCAAGCTCCTGGCCGTTCGCCGCCACCAGCGCTTCGATTTCGGCAAGCGGAGTAGCGGACTTCGCCGACAGCACCAGCTCCGCCGGTTCGTAAAGGGTGACCCCGGACACCGCCGAAAGGTCGAGCGTCGCGTCCCACTGCGCCGCGCGGCCGATCGCGCGTTTACTGCCGCGGCCGACGACTTCCAGCGTCTTGCCGCCGGCAAGCGCCCAATTGACTGCCTGCTCGACCTCCGCCGCATCGCGCGGTTTGACGGTATCGGTCATGCGCGCGGCGGGTCAAAACCGCGGCAAATCCGGGAAGGCCACGCGCCCGGCATGGACGTGCATGCGGCCGAGCTCGGCGCAACGGTGCAACGTCGGAAACACCTTGCCGGGATTGAGGAGCCCGTTTTCGTCAAAGGCGCATTTGAGCCGCTGCTGGTGATTGAGATCGGTCTCGGAAAACATCGCCGGCATCAGATCGCGCTTTTCCACGCCAACTCCATGCTCACCAGTCAGCACTCCCCCGACCTCGACACAAAGCCGCAGAATGTCGGCGCCGAATTGCTCGGCCCGATCGAGCTCGCCGGGCTTGTTGGCGTCGTAGAGGATCAGCGGATGCAGGTTGCCGTCACCGGCATGGAAGACGTTGGCGACCCGCAGCCCGTATTTGACCGACATCTCCTGCATACGCCGCAGCACCAGCGGCAACTGCGCCCGCGGGATAGTACCGTCCATGCAGTAATAATCGGGCGAGATGCGGCCGACCGCTGGAAATGCGGCCTTGCGGCCGGCCCAGAACAACAGCCGTTCGTCCTCAGAATTGGAAAGGCGACAGGTCACGGCGCCGCAGGCGCGCGCGATGTCCTGCACCCGATCGAGCAGATAGTCGACTTCGGCGCGCGGCCCGTCGAGCTCGACGATCAACAGCGCTTCGACATCGAGCGGATATCCGGCATGGACGAATTCCTCGGCCGCTTTGATGGCCGGCCGGTCCATCATCTCCATGCCGCCGGGAATGATGCCGGCGCCGATGATGCGGGCGACGCATTCGCCGCCGTCCTCCGACTTGGAGAAGCCGATCAAGGCCGCGCGGGCGGATTCCGGTTTCTTGAGAATGCGCACCGTCACTTCGGTGACGACGCCAAGGAGGCCCTCCGAGCCGGTGACGACGCCGAGCAAATCGTAGCCGGCGGCATCGAGATGGCTGCCGCCAAGCCGCACCACCTCTCCGCTCATGAGCACCAGCTCGCAGCCGAGCACATTGTTGGTGGTGACACCGTATTTGAGGCAATGCACGCCGCCGGAATTTTCCGCGACGTTGCCGCCGATGGTGCAGGCGATCTGCGACGACGGGTCCGGGGCATAGTAGAAGCCGGCGTGTTCGACCGCCTGCGAGACCGCGAGATTGGTAACGCCGGGTTCCACCACGGCGACACGATTGTCGAAATCGATGACCCGGATGCGCTTGAACTTGGCCATGCCGAGCAGAACGCCGTCGCCAAGCGGCAGCGCACCGCCCGACAGCGAGGTTCCTGCCCCGCGCGGCACCACCTTGACGCGTTCGCGATGGCAATAGGCAAGGACGGCGGAAACCTGCTCGGTCGTCTCCGGCAGCACCACCACCATCGGAAGTCCCCGATAGGCGGTCAGGCCGTCGCTCTCATAAGGCCGCATCGCGTCCTCGGACGCGATGACCCCCTCGCCCGGCACGATGCGCCTGAGCGCCGCTACGATCTGCGCGCGGCGCGCCAGCACCGCACTATCGAGTTCCGGCATCGCAACGGTCATTCGAAATTCTCCCGGCGTTTCCGCCATGTTCCGGCGCATTATAGCGGAAAAAAGCCGACGCTGACCGCGCACTATTCCAGCTGGCGCAACTCGCGTGTTGCCGAATAGCATCATTGCCCTGAAATCCGACGGGCCATCAGTTCCATGCTGGCGCAGCGCCAGTTTTCATTTATTCTAATTTAACCCCCGAACAATCGTGGCTTCGTCGCCAAACGCTCGCTCGTGCGCGCGGCGACTGAGCGGATGGCCAACGATGCTGGGCGGTCGTGTCAGTCGTCGGCACAGCGGATTTGTAAGCGCGGTAGCGGCTGTAGTGCTTGCTGCGCTTTTCGCAACTGCGCACGCGCCGCCGACCAAAGCGCTGCCGAGCTACGCGCGGCAGACCGGCCAGCCTTGCGGCACTTGTCACACCGATTTTGCAGGCCTTACCCCATACGGCCGCCTTTTCAAGATCCAAGGCTACACGGCGGGCGGCGGCGCCTACCGCTCTACGCTGTTTCCTGATTCTTGGGATTCCGGCAGAGGCGCCTACGTACCGCCGCTCCTGGCCAAGGCCATTGCAGCTGAGAATTCCGCCAGCACCCCGCTCAGCGACGACCTGAAGCCTTATGTACCGCCGCTCGCGGCAATGGCGATCGTTGGTTTTACCAATACGCAAGCGCCGATAGCTCCGCCCACGGCCCCATACAACGGCAACAACAACGTTGTGGTATCGCCCGTAAGCTTCTTCTACGGCGGCGCCATCACCGATCATATCGGCGCGTTTCAGCAGGTTACCTACAACGCGCCGCCATCGGGGGGGTTCGGCACCGATCCGTTCGCCGCCCATACCTGGACCTGGGACAATACGGACGTCCGCTTCGCCAACTCGACGTGGTTCGGGCCGTTCAACGTCACCTACGGCATTACCGCCAACAACAATCCGACCGTTCAGGACCCTTGGAATACCACGCCGGCCTGGGCCTTCCCCTACGCGGTGTCCACGCTCGGGAACGGATTCGGGCCAACCCCGATCATTGACGGCGCCTTTGCGGCTCACGTTGCCAGCGCGGGCGCGTACGTGTTTATCAACGACGCGCTTTATCTTGAAGCCACGGTATACACCACGCTCAGTCCCAACGCGCAGAACAGTCTAGGCACCGATCCGTTCAATGCGCCCGGGCTTTTCGATGCGGCCCCCTACTGGCGCCTGGCCTACGAGCCGCATTGGGGCAATCACTGGCTCGAAGTCGGAACCTTCGGCATGATCGCCAACGTTCATCCTTGGACCGCGCCGGGGACACCCGTCACCGCAACGTTTCCGCAAACCGACAACTACACCGATGTCGGCTTCGATACCCAGTACCAGTATCAGGGTAACAATTTCTGGATCACGCTGCGCGGCTCATACATTCACGAACTTCAGAATCTGAACGCCAGTTTCGCCAACGGACTTTCGTTCAACCCGAACAACACCCTGAATGAAGCGCGCGCTTATGCGTCGCTCGCCTACGGCAACAACAACCGCGTCGTGCTCACTGGTCAATATTTCAGCAGCTGGGGGACCCCTGACGCGGTTCTGTTCGCCACCAACACCAACTTCAGTCCGAATACCAACGGCTGGATCGCCGAGATCGCCTACATTCCCTTTATCAGCAGCCAAGCCCCAGGATGGCCGTGGTTTAACATGCGGCTTGGACTGCAATACACCTGGTACACCGAATTCGCCGGCACCAGCGCGGGCGCCAGCGCCAATAACACACTCTTCCTCTACGCATGGTTCGCGATGTAGCCGGCATCTTGAGGTCCGTCATGAAACTAACACTGCTTGCAGCCGCTGCGTTCTCACTAGCAACCGCTTCCGCGTTCGGCGCCGACCTCGAAGTGCCGTTGAAGGTGCCGCCTGCGCCTCCGCTTTTCACATGGACGGGGTGCTATGCGGGCGCCCAAGCCGGCGGCGGCTTCGGGCAAAAGGACCTCAACAATTCTGCCGGCGTCGTTTCTGCGATCAGTGGCTTTACTTCTGCCAATTTGAACGTCACCGGTTACATGCTTGGTGGCCAAATCGGATGCGACTATCAGTTGGCGCCCAATTGGGTGGTCGGCGTTGAAGGCGCAGCATCGGGCGGAAATATCGGCGGCAGCATCGGCGTCGCAACGCCCGGCCTCCCTGGCGACAGCGCAACGTTCAAGGAAACGACCGATCTGCTGACTAGCGCCACCGCACGCTTCGGCTACGCATGGAACAATTGGTTGGTCTACGGCAAAGGCGGCGCCGCCTGGGCGAGCGACCGCTACAGCGCATTCGACGCGATGGCGACCTACGATTTTGAAGGATTGGAGACCAGATTTGGCTGGACCGCGGGAGCTGGGGTTGAGTGGGCGTTCTCGGACATCTGGTCGGTCAAATTGGAATACGACTATTACGGTTTCGGTACGCGCGGCGTGACGTTCATCGACAATGTCAGCGGCACCGTCGGTCCCTTGGACATCAAGCAGAACATTCAGATCGTGAAAGTCGGCTTTAATTTTCATCCCTTCGTAGGATGGGCCGGCATGCCGCTCGGGTGGTGAGAAACGATGAACCTTAGGCGTGTTCAGCGCACGAGGCTGCGCGGACGACTGCGGCACCGCCTGGTCCCGGCCGTCGGCGCGGCAGTGGTACTGCACTCGGTGACATTCGCATTTGTTCTCGCCGGGACGGCGTCCGCCGAGCCTGCCGACAAGGCCGCCGTGTCGCCGCGCGAACTTCAAGGAAAAATCGCTTATTGCGAAAACTGTCACGGCGTCTCGGGGCGAGGCTTCCACGGCTATTACCCAATCCCGCGGCTTGCGGGGCAGCAACCGGATTATGTGAAAAATCAGCTACAGGCTTTCATCGAGCGCAGGCGGACCAATAACATCATGTTCAATGTTGCCCATGTGCTCAGCCCGGCGATGTTGGACGCTCTCACGACAAGCTTCCACGACCTTGATCCGAAGCCATTGCTCGGTCCCACTCCTAAGGACCTCGTTGCCTCCGGGAAGAAAATCTATGAAGAGGGATTACCGAATTCCGACATCCCGCCTTGCGCCTCTTGCCACGGTCCGGAGGCCAAAGGCGACGGACAATTTCCGCGCTTGGCCGGTCAGCTTAGCGACTACGTCTTCAACAAACTGACCAATTGGACAAAAGAGCGGGGTCAGAAGCCGGCTCAGCCGGATGCTTCAGCTATCATGCAACCGATCGCGCACAGCTTGAATGAACAACAAGTCAAGGCCGTCGCTGCCTATGTCAACAATCTGGAGTGAAGACTTTTCGTGTCGCTCAGAACCATGAAACGCGCCGGAGCACATCAAGGTAGGCTCGCTGCAGCGGTAGGCTTGCAGGTCGCGCTGTGTGCCGTCCCGCTTTCGCCAGCGGAGCACGCAAATGGCGCGGAGAGCAGGACCGCCGCCGGCGGCGAGGTCGCGGCCAAGATGGCTTACTGCCAGGACTGTCACGGGCCATTCGGGCAAGGCTATCACGGATATTTTCCGATGCCGCGCCTGGCCGGACAGCAACCCGAGTATCTGAAAAATCAGCTACAGGCCTTCGTCGAGCATCGGCGAACCAACAATATCATGTTTAACGTGGCGCACGCGTTGAGCCCGGCAATGATCTCCGCTTTAGCCGCCGATTTTCGGGCCCTCAATCCGAGACCGCTGGGCGGCGGGCCAAGAAGCCTTGTGGCCGCCGGACAAAGAATCTTTCAGGACGGCGTCCCGGACGCCAATGTTGCGGCTTGCGCGGCCTGCCATGGCCCCGACGGTCAGGGCAGTGGCGAAATCCCGCGCCTGGCCGGTCAACTTCACGACTACACCTTCAACAAGTTGACGAACTGGAGCAGTGAGCGGGGCCAAAATCCGTCCAAACCCGACACGTCGGCCGTCATGTCTCCGGTGGCGCACAGTCTTACCAGATCGCAAGTCGAAGCGGTTGCCGCTTATCTCAGCTATTTGAAGTGACGACGATGGGATGCATCAAAATCAAAATAGCGGCCGTGGCATTCGCCTCCATCGCCCTCTCGGTGCCGGCCGGCCATGCAGAAAGCCTCGCCGTCCGCAATTGCACCTGGTGCCACGGCGGATCGGCGCAAGGATATACGCCGGCACCGCGTTTAGCTGGGCAACGGGCCCGCTATATCGAGCAGCAGCTTGTCAGCTTCGGCGAGCACACACGCGACAGTCCGTTCTCAAGACAATATATGTGGGGCGCCTCTGCAAATCTCAGCCCGTACGCGATTCGCGACCTGGCGCTCTATTTTTCACAACTGCCGCGCCGGCCAGCCAATGACGGCGACAGAGAACTCGCGGCCGGAGGAGAGGCCATCTATCAGCGGGGCATGCCGGAAGCCAACGTGGCAGCCTGTGTGGCCTGCCACGGTCCCAATGCCGAGGGAGTTGGGGAGATTCCCAGGCTGGGAGGCTTGGCGTACACATACTTGAAAAGAAGACTCGTGCAGTGGGCCGAAGGCTACCCGGGAGCGCTGCAACACCCGATGCCGCACATTGCCGGCAATCTGTCGCGTACCCAAATCGAAGAACTGGCCTCGTATCTCAGCTTCCTCAAATAGCCTGGGCATGGCGTAGCGGCGAATTGGCCGGTTGACACGTTACTCCCGGCCCGCTTGAACGGCTGGGCGAATTGTACTGGCTGTCCCAATCAGCGGCGAGGGTGCCGGAGGCGCTGCCGCTGTCGTCAAAAACGCAAAGGGGGAACATGATGGTGAGAACGCTGATCGCGGCCGCCACGCTGATCGTCGTGTCGGCCGGGGTGACGTTTGCCCAAGACGTCGACAAGGGCGCGAGCGTGTTCAAGAGATGCGGCATCTGCCACAAGATCGGCCCCGGCGCGACCAATCTGGTCGGCCCGGAACTCAACGGGCTTGACGGCCGCAAGGCCGGCAGCGTCCCGGGCTTCTCCTATTCCGAGGCCAACAAGAACTCGGGCATTGTCTGGGGCGAAGCCACCTTCAAGGAATATATCCAAGACCCAAGAGCCAAAATCCCCAACACCAGAATGATATTCGCCGGCATCAAGAACGAGCAGGAGATCAACGACCTTTGGGCTTACGTCAAGCAATTCGACGCCGAGGGCAATATCAAGAAATAGCGGGCGCCGGCATCCTTGATCTGAAGCAAACCCGGCCGATGCCGCGCGTGAGATAATTTCGCGTTGATCCTGCTGACCATAGGACGTACCAGATGATCAAGGATATCGTCGTCAATCTCAGCGTCGGGGAGAAGGCGAGCCCGGCCAGCGATTATGCCGTTTCGGTCGCCGCGGCCTTCGATGCTCACCTCGCCGGAATAGCGTTCCTTTACGATCCGATCGTTCCGGTGTCCGGCGCGGGATACATACCGGCCGAAGTCATCGAGACCCAGGAGCGCGACAACGAGGCGGCGACCAAAGCGGCGCTTAAGCGTTTCACCGCGGCAAGCGCCCGCGCCGGCGTAACTGCCGAACCGCTGACGCTGAGCGCCAGCTTCGCCGGGGTCGGCGAGCAATTCGGCCGCATCGCGCGGCGCTTCGATCTCTCCATCGTCGGACAAGCGGAGCCGGAGACGAGCGGCGTCGAGGAAATCATCGCCGAATCCGCGCTGTTCGAATCCGGCCGGCCGGTCATCATCGTTCCCTACATCCAAAAGGGGCCGCTCAAGCTCGACCGCGTCATGGTGTGCTGGGACGGCAGCCGCACGGCGACGCGCGCCATCGCCGACGCCATGCCGCTTCTGCGCCGTTCCGGACGCGTCGAGGTCGTCATCGTCGCCAATGAGCGCGGCAAAAAGGACGAGATCGAAGGCGCCGACATGGGCGCGCACCTGGCGCGGCACGGTCTCAATGTGGAGGTCAATCGTACCGCGCTGGGCGATATCGACGTGGCTGACGTGATCCTGTCGCATGCCGCCGACGCCGGTTCTGATTTCATCGTCATGGGCGGCTACGGCCACTCACGCCTGCGCGAGTTCGTGCTCGGCGGCGTCACCCGCAGCATCATGCGCTCGATGACCGCGCCGGTGCTGATGTCGCATTGAGCAAGCGGGGCCGTGAGCGCTCCGATCGCGACAGCGACCCGGTAAGCGGCAAACGCGACAAAATAAAGCAAAATATCGTCGCGCCCGTCGTTGACGCGTGAATGTGCGTCATGTCACGTTTTCCTCGACCCTGGTCACCCCGTCCCCCACCGCCCGGTTTCGCTGGAAACCGATCGTGGGGCAACGCCCGGCGAGGCGCAAACACCAAAGACGGAGGGTCGCGGAGGATGAATGTCGCATGGCGCGTCAAGCGGCATGACGGATATCCCGTTGCACATCGCCGGCAACAGCGTGACCTCGCCGCTGTTGGAAATTGCCCGCCTGGCGATGCATTTCGGCGGCATCGTCGCGCTTGATGACGTCACGTTCTCGGTCGAAAAGGGCCGCATCGTCGGTTTGATCGGGCCTAACGGCGCCGGCAAAACCACTTTGTTCAATTGCCTCAGCCGCCTCTACCGGCCGGCGCAGGGCGACATCCGCCTCAGCGGACAGTCGTTGCGGCGCTGCGCGCCGGCGGACATCGCGGCGCTCGGAATCGGCCGCACCTTCCAGGCATCGACGCTGTTTGCGTCCATGTCGGTGCTCGACAATGTCAAAGTCGGGGCGCACGCGTGCGGTCGTCACGGCCCATTGACCGACGCTTTCACGCTGCCGTCAGCGCGCAGCGAGGAGCGGGAATTTGACGAGATCGCGCGCGCCATGCTGGCCTTTGTCGGGCTGGAAGGCACGGCCAATCGGCCGGCCGCCAGCCTGTCACTTGGCGCACGTAAACGCGTCGAACTGGCGCGGGCGCTGGCCGGCAAGCCCGTATTGCTGCTGCTCGACGAGCCTGCCGGCGGGCTCAATCACGAGGAGGTCCTCAACCTCGGCGCTTTGATCCGCATCATCCGCGATCGGCTGGAGATCACTGTGCTTCTGGTCGAGCATCATATGAACCTGGTGATGAGCTTGTCGGATCAGGTCGTGGTGCTCAATTTCGGCCGCGTCATCGCCGACGGTCCGCCCGACGAAGTCCGCAACAACCCGGCCGTTACCGAGGCCTATCTGGGGCCGCGGCACTGATGGCGTCGATCCTCGAGCTGCGTGCGGTAAAAGCCTTTTACGGCCAGTCGGAGGTCGTGCACGGCATCGACGTCGCGGTCGAGGAAGGCGGCATGACCGTGCTTCTCGGCGCCAACGGCGCCGGCAAGACTACGACACTGCGCGCGATCTGCGGCATGGTCCGCACCGAAGGCGAAATATTGTTCGCCGGCAAAAGGCTCCATCGCCGCGCGACCGAGGACATTGCCGGTATCGGCGTCGCCCATGTGCCGGAAGGGCGCGGCACCTTCATCGGCCTGACGGTAGAAGAAAACTTAAGGCTCGGCGGCTACACCCGCCAGCGCAATACACAAGCCAACATGCAGCGCATGTTCGGCTATTTTCCGATCCTCGCCGAGCGGCGCCGCCAGCAGGGCGGCGCACTGTCGGGCGGTGAGCAACAGATGCTCGCCATCGCCCGAGCTCTGATGATGGAGCCGCGGCTCTTGGTGCTCGACGAACCGTCGTTCGGGCTGGCGCCCCGCGTCGTCGACGACATTTTCAAGATCATCGCACGGATACAAAAGCATGAACGCGTCAGCGTGCTCCTGGTTGAGCAGAACGCCAACCTGGCGTTGGAACTGGCGGATCACGCCTATCTGCTCGAAACCGGCTATGTGGTCGCGTCCGGAAGCGCCAAAACGCTCGCCGACGATCCGCAGATCCGCCGCGCCTATCTGGGTTACTGACGGGACAGCGATGCACGAGTTCCTGCAACAGGTGTTCTCGGGGCTGGCGGCCGGCGCCATCTACGCAAGCGTCGCGCTGGCGCTGGTGATGATCTACCGCTCGACCGATCTGGTGAACTTCGCGCAAGGCGAAATGGCGATGTTCTCGACCTACATCGCCTGGACGCTGGTGAATGCCGGTTTGCCGTTCTGGGCGGCCTTTGCGATCACTCTGGTCGCTTCGTTCATCGGCGGCATGGTGATCGAGCGCGTTGTGATCCGGCCGGTGGAAAATGCCCCGGTGCTCGCTGCGGTGATCGTCACCATCGGGCTGCTCCTAATCTTTAATTCCTTGGCGGGGTGGCTCTACTCCTACACCGTTCAGGACTTTCCAAGCCCCTTCCCCGACCGGCCGTTGTTGCATTCACTGCTCACCACCCGCGACCTCGGCGTGATCGCGGTGACGCTGATCATGCTGGTGCTGCTGTTCCTGTTCTTCCGCTTCACGTCGACCGGATTGGCGATGCGTGCGGCCGCGCAAAATCCGGCCTCGGCGCGGCTATGCGGGATTCCGGTCGGCCGGATGCTGGCGATCGGCTGGGGCCTGGCGGCGGCTATCGGAGCGACCGCTGGCATCATGGTGGCGCCGGTATTGTTCCTCGACCCCAATATGATGGGCGGCGTGCTGCTCTACGCGTTCGCCGGCGCGCTCCTTGGCGGCATCACCAGTCCGGTGGGCGCCGTGGTCGGCGGCCTGATCGTCGGCGTCACCGAAAATCTGGTCGGCACCTATCTGATCGCCAGCCAACTGAAACTGACGGTAGCGCTGGCGCTGATCATCCTCGTGCTGGTGTTTCGACCGAACGGCCTGTTCGGTACCGCCATTGTGCGCCGGGTGTGAGATGGAAAAAAGCGTCTCCGCCCTCGTTCCCGAGCCGGTTGCCGCCGCACGCTACGGCGGTTTGACGTCTAGCGCATGGCGCTCGATCGGCGTGGCCGCGATGATCGCCGTGGCGATCGCGCTGCCGTTTCTGGTGGGCAAGTATCGCGTGTTCGAGCTGACGCTGGTCATGATCTACGCGATCGCCGTGCTCGGCCTCAACATCCTCACCGGCTACAACGGCCAGATATCGCTCGGCCATGGCGGGTTCTTTGCCGCCGGCGCCTATACCGCCGCCATCTTGATGCATCGCTATGGCGTGCCTTATTGGGCGACGTTGCCGCCGGCCGGATTGATTTGCTTTGTGCTCGGCGTGCTGTTCGGGCTGCCGGCATTGCGCTTCGAGGGCCCCTACCTCGCGCTTGTCACACTGGCGATGGCGCTGGCGACGCCGCAATTGCTGAAATATTTCGATACCTGGACGGGCGGCCAGCAGGGCATCAATTTGGTCAAGCCGACGGCGCCGTTTGGTCTAGGCCTCAATCAAGATCAATGGCTTTATTTGATCGTTCTCCTGGCGCTGCTGATCGCCATCCGCGTTGCCGCCAATATGCTCAATGGCCGCACCGGGCGAGCCTGGGTCGCCATCCGCGATCATCCGATCGCCGCCGCGGCCATGGGCATCGACACGGCCCGCTACAAGACACTCGCCTTCGGCACCAGCACGCTGTTCACCGGCGTCGCTGGAGCGCTGTCCGCAATTGTTATCGGCTATGTGTCGCCCGAGAGTTACAGCCTGTTTCTGTCGGTTTCGTTTCTGGTGGGCTCGGCGATCGGCGGCATTGCGACCATTGGCGGCGCCATCGTCGGTGGATTTTTTATCCAGTTCGTGCCCAATTTCGCCAATGACATTTCCGACGCGGCCCCATGGGCGATCTACGGGCTAGCGATGCTGTTGTGCACCTATGCGATGCCGCACGGTGCGGTCGGCACGCTTGGACCGTTGTTCATCCGGTTGACACGGCGACTTTGGCCGCAACGTACGACGTAACACAACGAGAAACGCCAAGCAGGGAGGACGTCATGACAATGAAACGGATCAGCGTGGCCGGCCTGTCAGCAGCCGGCCTCGTATTTGCCACCGCACTGGCTTTCGCCGCAGGTCAATACGGACCGGGCGCCAGCGATACCGAAATCAAGATCGGCAACACGATGCCGTACAGCGGCCCGGCCTCGGCCTATGGCATCATCGGCAAGACCGAGACTGCCTACTTCGCCATGATCAACGAGCAAGGCGGCATCAACGGCCGCAGGATCAACTTCATCAGCCGCGACGACAGCTACAGCCCGCCGAAGACCGTCGAGCAAGTACGCCAGTTGGTCGAGCAGGACCAGGTGCTTTTCCTGTTCAGCACGCTGGGCACACCGACCAATGTCGCGATCCACAGCTACCTGAATGACAACAAGGTGCCGCAATTATTCGTCGCCACCGGCGCCGACCAATGGAACGATCCCAAGCGCTTTCCTTGGACGATGGGCTTGATACCGAGCTACGAAGTCGAAGCCCACATCTACGCGCACTACATCCTCAAGAACTTGCCGAATGCGAAAATCGCTGTGCTCTATCAGAACGACGATTTCGGCAAAGATTATCTGAACGGCCTGCGTGACGGCCTGGGCGATAAGGCGGCGAAAATGATCGTCGCCACGCAGTCCTATGAAACCACCGATCCGACTGTGGATTCGCAAGTCGCGTCCCTGCAGGCAAGCGGCGCCGATGTGCTGGTGACTGCCGCCATTCCCAAATTCGCCGCGCAGACGATCCGCAAGGTCTACGATATCGGCTGGAAGCCAACGCATTTCCTCAGTTCGGTGTCGAATTCCGTCGGCACCGTCATGAAGTCCGCTGGATTCGAGAAAGGCGCCGGCATCATCTCGGCCGCCTTCGCCAAGGATCCAACCGATCCGCAATGGGCCGACGCGCCCGAATACAAGGAATGGCTGGCCTTCATGAAGAAATACAATGCGTCGGCCAATCTGGGTGACGTGCAGGGCGCCATCGGTTATACGGACGCGCAGACGCTGATCGTTGTGCTCAAGGCGTGTGGCGACAACCTCACCCGCGAGAACGTCATGAAGCAGGCGGCGAGCCTGCATAACGTGGCGATGCCGATGCTTTTGCCCGGCATTACGCTTTCGACCAGCGCGACCGATTTCGCGCCGATCAAGCAGATGCAACTGGAAAGGTTCGACGGCACCACCTGGAAACTGTTCGGCGACGTGATCTCGGCGTCCGGCAGCTGAGATTTTTCGCACGCACGAACGAAAGAGGTGCCAGGGCGAGTGTCATGACAGGCAAACGCACAGTCGCGACAGGCTTGTTTGCGGCCAATCTCATTCTCGCCAGCGGATTGGCCGTTGCGGCGGGACAATACGGACCCGGCGCCAGCGACACCGAGATCAAGATCGGCAACACCATGCCGTATAGCGGCCCGGCTTCGGGCTATGGCGCCATCGGCCGGTCGCTCGGCGCCTATTTCGCCATGATCAACGAGCAAGGCGGCATCAATGGCCGCAAGATCAACTTCATCAGCCGCGACGACGGTTATAGCCCGCCGAAGACGGTCGAGCAGGTGCGCAAACTGGTCGAAGAAGATCAAGTGCTGTTCTTGTTCCAGACGCTCGGCACGCCGCCCAATCTCGCGATCCGCGGCTACCTCAACGAAAACAAGGTGCCGCAGCTGTTCGTCGGCTCGGGCGCCGATCAGTGGAATGATCCGAAGCGCAATCCTTGGACCATGGGTTGGCAACCCAGCTACGGTGCCGAGGCGCGGATCTACGGGCGTTACATCCTGCAGACGCTGCCCGACGCCAAGATCGCGGTGCTCTATCAGAATGACGATTTCGGCAAGGACTACCTTAATGGGCTTCGCGCCGTGCTCGGGGACAAAGCCGGCGCCATGATCGTTGCCACGCAGTCCTACGAAACCACCGATCCGACCGTCAATTCACAGATCGTGGCACTGCAGGCGAGCGGCGCCAACGTTCTTCTGACCGCGGCGATTCCAAAATTTACGACACTCGCAATCCGCAAGGTCTACGACGTCGGCTGGCGGCCGGCGAACTTTCTCAACTCGGTCTCGACCTCGGTCGCCTCGGTGATGAAACCCGCCGGCCTTGAAAAAGGTATCGGCATCGTTTCCGCGGCCTACACCAAAGATCCTACCGACCCGCAATGGCAAGACACCCCGGAATACAAGGATTGGTTGTCGTGGATGAAGAAATATAACCCGTCGGGCAATGTCAGCGACGCCTTCAACGTCTACGGCTACACGGCAGCGCAGACCATGGTCGCAGTGCTCAAGGCGAGCGGCGACAATCTCACCCGCGAGAACGTGATGTGGCAGGCGGCAAGCCTGCATGATTTGAAGCTGCCAATGCTGCTGCCAGGCATTACCATCTCGACCAGCAGCGACGACTACGCGCCAATCAAACAGATGCAGCTGCAGAAATTTGACGGCAACAGCTGGAAACTGTTCGGCGAGGTGATTTCGGGATCTGGCAACTAAGGGCGACACTGCCGGACAACACCGGCACACGTGCAAGAAGCATGCGACGGAAATGAGGAGGATGACATGACAAGAAGACGGATCACCGCATCGGCAGTGGCCACGACCGCTTTCGTTTTAGCCGGCGGGCTGGCTCTCGCCGCCGGCCAATACGGACCCGGCGCCAGCGACACCGAGATCAAGCTCGGCAACACCATGCCTTACAGTGGCGGCGCTTCGGCTTACGGCGCCATCGGCAAGGCGGAGGCCGCCTATTTCAACATGATCAACGAGCAGGGCGGCATCAACGGCCGCAAAATCAACTTCATCACGCGCGACGACGGCTATAGCCCGCCGAAAACGGTGGAACTGGTGCGCAAGATGGTCGAGGAAGACCAAGTGTTGGCGTTGTTCAACACGCTCGGCACGCCGCCCAACACGGCGATCCAGGGGTACGCGAACGACAACAAAGTGCCCCAGCTCTTCGTCGCTACGGGCGCCGACAAATGGAACGATCCGAAAAATCATCCGTGGACGATCGGCTGGCAGCCGAGCTACCGGATCGAAGCCCGCATCTACGGCCGCTACATCCTCAAGAACCTGCCGAACGCCAAGATCGCGGTCCTCTATCAGAACGACGACTTCGGCAAGGACTATCTGACCGGCGTGCGCGAAGGATTGGGCGACAAGGCCGATACGATGATCGTGGCGACCAAGACCTATGAGACCACCGACCCGACCGTCAATTCGCAGGTCGCGTCGCTGCAGGGAAGCGGCGCCGACACGCTGTTGACGGCGGCCACGCCCAAATTCGCCGCCCAGGTCATCCGCAAAGTGTTCGACATCGGTTGGAAGCCGACGCACTTTCTGACCAACGTATCGGTTTCGGTCGGCGCAGTGATGAAACCGGCCGGACCCGAGAAGGGCGTCGGCATCATCTCCGCGGGCTATCTCAAGGAGCCGACCGATCCGCAATGGGCGAACACGCCCGAATACAAGGAATGGCTCGACTGGATGAAGAAATACAATTCGGGCGGCGCGCTCAGCGACATCAACAATGCTTACGGCTACTCGGCGGCCCAGACCATGGTGGCCGTGCTCAAAGCCAGCGGCGACAACCTCACCCGCGAGAATCTCATGAAGCAGGCGGCCAGCATCCACGATCTGAAGTTGCCGATGTTGCTGCCAGGCATCGTGGTTTCAACGAGCGCCACCGATTTTGCACCGATCAAGCAGATGCAATTGATGAAGTTTGACGGCACGACCTGGCAGCTGTTCGGCGATGTCATTTCCGGGTCCGGCAGCTGATCAACGGCGCGGCGTAAAAAAGGCGAATGGCCGGTTCCGCTGCGGGCCGGCCCATTCGTCTTTTGCTAAGGCGCTCGCACATCAGCCGGCATAACGGTTTGCACGACCAAACCGCGAGCGCGCGCATCGGCCACGCCGAGTGCGCGTAACGCCGTCAACGTCAACGATTGCACGACCTCGCGCTCGCGGCCGGATGCGTCGGGCGCCAAAGGACCGATCAGCCCTTCGATCAGGAGGCCAGTGAGCGCCGCGGCGGCCATGCCCGCATCCTGTTCCGGCAAGCGGCCCTCGGCGATCGCGGCCGCAATGCGCGCGCCGAATTCGGCCGCCAGCGACCGACGAAACGCAAGCCGCGCGGCGTCAAGCTCGGCATCGACCGGCTCGGCAACGGCCGCAAAAGCCAGCCGCCGCTCACGCAGCGCCCGCGCGGCGAAAGTCATGATCGCTGCCGACAGCGCCGAGAGCGGCCCTGGCGCGCCGCCGGCGGCGCGGCGGAGCGCGCCGATCTCGTCTTCCGCGATCTCCTCCAGCAACGTCGCGATCAGGTCGGTCTTGGCCGGGAAGTAGCGATACACCGTGCCGGCGGCGACACCGGCGCGGGCGGCGACGGAAGCGATCTGCACCGCCGCCATGCCGCCCTCGCCGGCTATCTGGCGCGCGGCTGCGATGATGGCGTCGTGGCGCGCAGCCAAGCGGCGGGCGACATTCTCGGTACGGCGATAGGGCATCGGTGATCACGGGATGGAATCGCCAACAATCTAGCAAACGCTGAACCCGGATTCAGCAGCTGCTATTCGCCCTTCTCGGCGAGCGACCGTTGCGCAAACGACGTGTTGGCAAGAGACTTGGCGCGAATTTTGGACAGCGTCGTGATCGGCGTGATCGCCTCGGGATCGATCGCCAAGCGAATGATCGCGGGCTTGCCGGAGGCTTGCGCCTCCTTGAACGCAGCGGGGAATTCCGCCGTGTTCTCGACGCTGGTGCCGAAGCCGCCGAAGGCGCGGGCGTAGGCAGCAAAGTCCGGATTGCGCAAATCGGTCGCGACGATGCGGCCGGGATATTCACGCTCCTGATGCATGCGGATCGTGCCGTAGATGCCATTGTCGGCAATGACGACCACGAACGGCAGGCCGTATTGCACGGCGGTCGCGAATTCCTGACCGTTCATCAGGAAATCGCCGTCGCCGGCGATGCAGATGACCGGCCGCTCGGGATAAAGCCGCTTCATCGCAACGGCGGCCGGCACGCCATAGCCCATCGAACCCGAGGTCGGCGCGACATGCTGGCCGAAGCGCCGGAAGCGAAAGAAGCGATAAATCCAGGCGGCGTAATTGCCCGCGCCGTTGCAAAGGATGGCGTCGTCGGGAAGATATTCGCGCAGCCACACCATGATGGCGCCGAGATTGACCCCGCCCGGCTGCTCGGTCGGCGTTTCGGTCCAGGCCAGATAATCGGCGTGCGCGGCTTCCCCCTGACCCCGTGGCGCGCCGGGCACGTCGAGATGCTCGAGCGCGGCGGCGAAGGCCGTCGGTGTCGCGTTGATCGCAAGCTTCGGGCTATAGACGCGGCCGAGCTCTTCGGCGCCGGGGTGCACGTGCACGAACGTCATTTGCGGCTGCGGAATCTTGAACAGTGTATAGCTTTGTGACGGCAATTCGCCCATCCGCCCGCCGATCAGCGCGACCAGGTCGGCGGACTTGATGCGCTCAACGAGCTTCGGATTGGGACCGATGCCAAGATCGCCGGCGTAGCACGGATGTAATGCGTCGAAGAGATGCAGGCGGCGAAACGTCGTGCAGACCGGCAGCGCGAATTTTTCCGCAAACCGCGCGACGCGGTCGGAAGCTTCCTGCGACCACCGGCTGCCGCCAAGGACAAGGATCGGCGCGCGCGCGGCGCCGAGGAGCTGCGTGAACTTCGCCATCTCGACCGGCCCCGGCGAAGTCTCGATCGGCGAAAACGCCGGTGCGTCGTCCACGGCAACCCGCTCGCTGAGCATATCTTCCGGCAAGCTGACGACGACCGGCCCGGGTCGTCCGTTGGCGGCGGTGTAGAACGCGCGCGAGACGATCTCCGGTATGCGCGCCGGATCATCGATCTCCGTCACCCATTTGGTCATCGAGCCGAACACCGCCCGATAGTCGAGCTCTTGAAAGGCCTCGCGCTCGCGCATGTCGCGCGCCACCTGGCCGACGAACATGACCAGCGGCGTCGAATCCTGCCGCGCGATGTGGATGCCTGGTGACGCGTTAGTGGCACCGGGCCCGCGGGTGACGAAGCAGACGCCGGGCCGGCCGGTCGCCTTGCCCACCGCCTCCGCCATCATCGCCGCGCCCCCCTCCTGGCGGCACACGGTGACGGCAAGATCGCTGTCATGGAACGCGTCAAGCACCGCGAGATAGCTCTCGCCCGGCACGCAGAACACGTGGCGTACGCCGTGGATACGCAGCTGATCGACCAGAATCTCGGCGGCGGTGCGAATATTGTCCTTACCGCGCATCGCTTTCTCCGCGGAACATTCGAGCTCAGCCTATTCGCTGCATCAGGCGTTGTAAGCTTTGATTGCCGTGAGACGCGCCGTTAGTCCAGTCTTTTGGTCGGTCGCATCGGCGGCAATGGCATAGTGCGGCAACAAGGGTTTCGGCTTTATGAGCGAGGACGCCGACACGCAAAAGGAGATATTCGGCTTCCTCGCCGATCCCCGCACCCATGGCGTGCAGAAGGTCGCGCGCATCGATACCCACGCAGCCTCGGTGTTTCTCGCCGGCGACCGCGCGCTTAAGGTCAAGCGCGCCGTGCGTTTTCCCTTCCTCGACTATTCGACGCTCGAAAAGCGAAAGGCCGCGTGCGAAGCCGAGCTTGCGGTGAGCGCGCCCTACGCACCGGAAATCTATCGCGGCGTCGTCGCGATTACGCGCAAGGCTTCGGGGAAGCTCGCCATCGGCGGCTCCGGCATGCCGATCGAATGGGCGGTCGACATGCGCCGTTTCGACGAGACGCGCACACTCGACCATATCGTCGGCGAAATCGATGAGACGTTGGCGGATGCGTTGGGCTGGGCGGTCGCGGCGGCCCACGCCAAGGCGCCGCCCGTCAAGGCCGAGGCGTGGATCGCGGCGCTCAGCTCCTATATCGACGAACACGCCGAGACTTTCGCGCGCTACCCGGATATTTTTCCCGCCGCTCAAATCGAGAAGCTCGCGGCCGCTAGTCGCGCCTCGTATGCGCGCATCGTGCCGCTGCTCAGGGAACGTGCTCGGCAAGGTTTCGTGCGCCGCATTCATGGCGACCTTCATCTCGGCAATATCGTGCTGATCGATGGCAAGCCGGTCCTCTTCGATGCCATCGAGTTTAGCGAGGTCATCGCTTCCGGCGATGTGCTTTACGATCTGGCCTTCCTGCTGATGGACCTGCTCGAGCGCGGGCTCACGTCCGCCGCCAACATCGTGCTCAACCGCTATTTGTTGCAGACGCGGCGCGCCGAGGATCTCGACGCGCTAGCCGCTCTGCCGTTCTTTCTGGCAATGCGCGCGGCGATCAGGGCGCGAGTCGCGGCGCCACGGCTCGAACAGGCGCAAGCCGACAAGCGGCCGTCGATCGCGCGCACGGCGCGGGCCTATTTCGACTTCGCGTGGCGCGCGATTGCGCCGCCGGCGCCGCGATTCGTTGCGGTCGGCGGTCTTTCCGGGACCGGGAAGTCCAAACTCGCGCGGATGCTAGCGCCTTTGGTCGAGCCGATGCCCGGAGCAGTCGTCGTGCGCTCGGACGTCGAGCGCAAGGCGCTGTTCGGCGTCGGCGAGACTGAAAAATTGCCCGCGCAAGCCTATGACGATGCCGTCACCGCCCAGGTTTATTCCGTGCTTGCCGACAAGGCGCGCCGGATCGTCACCGCCGGTCATTCGGTGATCGTCGATGCGGTATTTGCCAGGCCACAGGAGCGCGCTGCCATCGGGGCGGCAGCAAAATCGTCGAACTTGCCCCTTCGGGGTCTGTACCTTATGGCCGACGTGGAGACCCGCATGAAACGGGTCGGCAGCCGCGCCCGTGACGCCTCCGACGCCGATGCGGCCGTGGCGCAGGCGCAGGAACGGTATGATGTCGGTGCGCTGGATTGGCCGTTGATCGACGCTTCCGGAACGCCTGAAGCCACCCTGGCGCGCGCCCAGGCGGCGCTGCGCGGCCCTTGATTGACGGGTATGGTGCAGCGCAAATATAAGCGCGGGGCAAACAGGCTTTGGAAGGGCGCGATCATGGCGAGCAATGAAGCGACAATACCCACCGGCATGCATTCGCCCGAAGGCACGCGCCGCGATTTCCTCTATATCGCCACCGGCACCGTCGGCGCCGTGGGCGCGGCTGCGGTCCTGGTGCCACTGATCGCGCAGATGAACCCGGATGCTTCCACGCTGGCCGCCGGCGGCCCGGTCGACCTCGACGTCAGCAAGATTGCGCCGGGCCAGCAGGTGGTTATCCGCTGGCGCGAGCGTCCGATCTTCGTATTCCGTCGCACGCCGGAAACGCTCAAGACGCTGCAGGACCCCAAATTGCTGGCGCTGCTTTCCGATCCAAATTCCCAGCAAATCCAGCAGCCGCCCTACGCCACCAATGCCACCCGTTCGATCAAGCCGGAATACGGCGTGCTGGTTGGCATCTGCACCCATCTCGGCTGCATCCCGATGTTCTATCCGCAGCCGAGCGCCACGACGCCGGTCAGCGACTGGCCCGGCGGCTATTTCTGCCCCTGCCATGGCTCGAAATACGATCCGGCCGGACGCGTGTTCAGCGGCGTGCCAGCGCCCTACAATCTGCCCGTGCCGCCCTATACGTTCGTGAGCGACACGACGGTGAGGATTGGCGAGAATCCGGCCGGCGTCGCCTGGGATTTCGGCTCGATCCGGCAGCTCTGACGGCACAGCATTCGCGTTAACAGGGGATGAGACTCCGACGGCCGCCGAAGCTTGGGCTAGCGCGGCTGTCGCTGCTGGCGATTGTCGTCGGCATCATTACCGGATTCGGCGCCGTCATCTTCCGCGCCCTGATCGGTCTCATCCACAATGTTGCCTTTCTGGGCTCGTTCTCCTTCGCCTACAACTTCAGCGCATTCACGCCGGCGAGCCCGTGGGGCGCTTTCATCATTGTCGTTCCGGTCATCGGCGGGCTGGTCGTCACCTTTCTGATCACCAAGTTCGCGCCCGAAGCGCGCGGGCACGGCGTGCCCGAAGTCATGGACGCGATCTACTACAAGGACGGCATGATCCGGCCGGTCGTCGCCGTCATCAAGTCGCTGGCGTCGGCGCTGTCGATCGGCACTGGCGCCGCCGTCGGCCGCGAGGGGCCGATAATCCAAATCGGTTCCGCGATCGGCTCGACCCTCGGCCAGGTCGTGCGCATGGCGCCGTGGCAGCGCATCACGCTGGTCGCCGCGGGCGCTGGCGCCGGCATCGCCGCGACCTTCAACACGCCGATCGGCGGCGTGATGTTCGCCATCGAGCTGATGATGCCGGAGCTCAGCGCGCGCACGTTTCTACCGGTGGCGCTGGCGACCGGCGCTGCGACCTTCATCGGCCGCATTTTCTTTGGCATCTATCCCGCCTTCGCCATCCCGAATGCGCTGTTGGGCTCGCAGGCGCCGGCGTCGCTGGACGCGCTCCTGCTCTATGCCCTGCTTGGCGCTCTGATCGGTCTTGCGGCGGCGGCGTTCATCCGCGGCTTGAGTTTCGCCGAGGACATTTTCGAGCGCATCAAGAATCCGTATCTGCGCAACATCGTCGGCATGCTGATGATCGGCGTGCTGATCTACGCGCTGCTCCGCGGCGCCGGGCACTATTTCGTCGAAGGCGTCGGCTATTCGACCATTCAAGCGATCCTGACTGGAGACTTGAGCCTGCCGGGGCTCTTGCTGTTGCTGTTTGCCGCCAAGCTCGTCGCCACGTCGGTGAGCCTCGGCTCAGGCGCTTCCGGGGGCATATTTTCTCCCTCGCTGTTCATGGGTGCGACCATCGGCGGGGCCTTTGGTTTTCTGGTCAACGCCGTCCATCCGATGGAAGGCTTTGGCGTGACGACTTGCGCCATCATCGGCATGGCCGCCATGGTCGGTGGCGGCACCGGCGCGGCGATGACCGCGGTGACCATGATCTTTGAAATGACGCGCGACTACGATCTGGTGATGCCGAGCATCATCGCGGTCGCGCTCGCCATCGGCATCCGCCGCGTGCTGTCGCAGGAGAACATCTACACGGTCAAGCTGGTCGGGCGCGGCCACTTCGTGCCGAAGGCGCTCTACGCCAACATGTTCCTGGTCCGCCGCGCCCGCGACATCATGCAGAAAGAGGTCACGATATTGCCGGCGGATGCCGACTTCGACGCGTTCCTGCGCCAACACGGCAGCGAAGGCGGCTTCCGGCACATCGTGGTGACGCGTGGCAATCACATCGCCGGCGTCGTGCGGGTCAACACCAGCCTGCGCCGTGGCCTCGAACAGGCCTATGACGGCGTTCGCCTCGGCGACGTGGCGCAGCGAAATTTCACCATCGCGCGGGAAGACGACATCATGTTCGACGTCGTTCACCGCATGTCGCGGCGCGATGCCGCCATGGCGGTCGTCGTCAAGGACAAAAGCCGCGGCCGGCCCGCTGACGTCGTCGGCGTGGTGTCGAAAGAGGACGTCGCCGATTCCGTGGCCGAGAGCATCAAGCCGTTCGGGTGACCGTCGCACGCTGAACGCTGACTTCTTTCGGGCGCGCTCAAACGGCCATCCACGTCATAGTTGCTCTGACGACATACCCCATCCTATAGTTGCATCTACCTCCGGTAGTGGAGTATGTTGCGCGAGGAACGAGGGGCTGGCGTCGTGGGAATGCGTGCTGCAGGTTCCAGGGAAGCGCCAAGGCGCCTTTGTTGTTAGCGGTCGCCGCCATTAGCTTGGCGGGGTGTAGTATCGTCGACCTCTACTCCGAACGAGCAACCGTTTACAACGTTGAATCCGAACAGGCTCACGATCAGGGCATACTACTCAACATCGTTCGCGCGTCGATGCGTCGGCCGCGCGCCTACACGCTCGTTCAAAAGATCACCGGCCAAGCGACGGCGACGGGCGCGGCGACCCTGAATTTCCCGTTTGGCCCGCGCGAATTTCCGGTTCCAATACCGCCGCGGTCACCGGCGGAGCGAGCGGCGGGCCAACCTTTGAAGTCGCTACTCTCGAAACCAGCGATTTCTTCCAAAGTCTTTTGCTGCCCATTCCGGCATCACTGTTCGATCTGTACATCCAAGGCGAATTCCCGCGCGATCTGCTCTTCAACCTTTTCATCGAAAAAATCGTGATGAGGAGGGCAGACGGCGAGTGCGGAGCGTTGAATCACCTGCGGACCTGCGAGATCGTCTTTCAGAACTATCCAGGGCGCCGGCTGCAGCTTGAACTGTTTCAGGCGCTTGCCGGTTATCTCGTGGACCTTAACCTGAGCACGCAACCAATTAAGCAGCAGAACAAGCCGAAGGCACCGGCCGAGAGCAAGCCGGGCAGTGGCGACAGCAAGGACAAAACACAAACCGATGCGCCATTATACGTTCTCTGTTTTGCTCCGCGCACGATCGAAACGGCGAGATGGGTGGAGCCGATTGCCCGGTGCGGCAAGCCCGAGGCGACGCGCCGCACTGACACTTCCGCAACGACCCTCGGCAGAGTTTCCACCGTCGAAGGCATCATCATTTCTCCGAAACTTGGAGAAGTATTTTCCGACATTATCAACACGCAACCAAATCGGGAGAACAACGGTTTCGAAGCTATTGGCAGCTTCACCGGGCAGCACGTTACTTTGACCATTTACACTAGGTCGACAGAAACGGCCACGTACTATGTCGGGGAGGTCGTCCGCACCCAGCTGTACCCGGACTTGGAGCGGGAGCCATATATCGTGCAGTTCAAGGTCGGCCCGCCCTTCAATCCCTTTCCGCTACGGCCCTGTTTGCTGGACCCTCGTCCTGGCGACGGCTGGTCGTGCGCGAATCTCTTTGTCATGGACATGAACGCTGGTCTGAACTCCAAACCCGCATTTTCCGTCGACTATGAGGGCACGCAGTTTTCAGTACCTAGCGGCCCCGGAGCAGGAGCCAATTACAACACTCGGGCGGGAGGTTCCTACACAGTCCTTACGGTCTTGCGGCAATTGGTGATTATTAATACCAATGCAAAATCGCTCCCCTCGACCAGCGTTCTCGCGATAACCACCACGCAGTAACAGCTGCAGTGCTTGATGGACGTCACTTTTTGCAGACTGAAAACACGTACATGTTGCGGAACGTTTGCGGGCTTGCAGTCTCGAAAGCGTTCCAATGATCGAGATTGAGGGGTGCCGGCATTCGTCACGGAAAATCTCGATGCCGTCCAGGCATGACAAATATGCGCCGACGAGTTCTCTGTCCGTTGCAGGACACCTGCGCTTGTGCGCATCAAGCTCAGGGAAAGCGCGTTGCGCCCGGCGCTCAGAGATCGTCCGGCGCTGTGATGCTCTTTCAGTTGGCGCGGTGCGCCTTTCTCAGGCTTTCAGTCGCGGTCGCATCGACTGTGCCATCCGCAACGACGACGCCATAATGCTGGCGGGCAATTTCCGCCGAGAACAGGCCGTCGAGCACGTTGTCCAGCACTGCCTTGGGATCGCGCAGGAACGGATTGCCGTAGCCGCCGCCGCTCGGGCCGTAAGCGAGCAGCCGGTCGCCTTGTTTAGCCTTCTGGTAGGGAACTTTGGACGGCAGCGACACGCGTGCGCCAGCTTTCGTGAGCATGGTCAATTCGCCCGGATAGCCGTCGCTGCCGCCATCGAAACCCCATGGCCGGTATTTTTGCCCGTCGCCTTCGACCGAGAAGCCGCCGTCGGTCAGGTAGGTGAACTCGCGCACCGAGCCGATGCCGCCGCGCCATTCGCCCGCCGCCACGACGCTTTCGCGCAACTCGTAGCGATCCACCCGCAGCGGCAGGTGCGATTCGATGTCCTCGATCGGGTTGTTGCGCGTATTGGCATAAAGGGTATCGACGGTGTCCATGCCATCGAGACCATGGCGCCCGCCATAGCTGCCCTCGAGAATTTCCATGTGCACCCAGGGATGATCCTGCGCCGTGCCGCTGAAGGCGATGACGCGAAGATTGCCAATGCCGGCACTGACCTGGTGGGGAACCGCCTGCGCCAGAGCCTTCATCACCGTGTCGGCCAGCGCGTTGCCCGGGCAGAAGCGGGCAATCACCGGGGCGGGAAAGATCGGATTGGCGAGCGTGCCCTTGGGCGCCACGATGCTGATCGGGCGGGTAAGCCCGCTGTTCTGCGGGATGTTGCCGTAGACCGCACTGTCCAAGAGGATCGAACGCAGTGTCAGCCACACCGCGCAATCGACGGTGCCCTCGAACGGCAGGTTGATCGGACGATCGGACACCTGCGGCGACGTGCCGGTCAGATCGACCGTGAGCTCATCGCCCGAGACTTTGATCGTCACGGCGATCTTGAGATCGCGCCGCGCCGGATCCGGATCGTCCAGATAGCCGTCGATGAAGGTCTCGGCGAAATACGCGCCATCCGGAATCGCGTGGATGGCGCCGCGCATCAGCCGTTCGGAATAATCCATCAGATCTTCGTAAGCGCCGCTGACGGTGGCGCGGCCATAGCGGCGAACCAGATCGAGGTAACGCTGCGCGCCAATTTGCGCGGCGGCGACCTGCGCGTTCATGTCGCCGACCACCAGGTCGGGGATGCGGATATTGTCGCGCATGATCTCCCACACCGCATCGTTGCGCTTGCCCTGATCGAAAACCTTGATGGCCTTGAATTGCAGGCCCTCGGCATAAGTATCGACCGCATCGACAATGCCGCAGCTGCCCGGCGTGTGGGCACCGATGTCGAGGTGATGCGCGGTGGTGACCGAAAAGCCGATCAGCTCGTCGCCGTCGAAGACCGGCACGCAGAACGCCACATCGGGGCCATGCGATGCGCCGCCATAGGGATCGTTGTGCATGATCACATCGCCCGGACGCACCACCTCGCCGCGCGCCGCTAGGCGTTTGCGGATACCACGCACATAGCCGGGAATCGGACCGGACTGCAGCGGCGTGCTCATCTTGCACTCGCACAATTGCCGCGCGTCGGCATCGGTCAGCGCGGCGCCGAAATCTTCGGATTCGCGGATGATGCTCGAATAGCTCATGCGCATGAGCTTATGGCCCATTTCGATGGCGATGCTGTCCAGCGCGCCCTGAATGACCGCGCCGGTGATCGGATCGACCCGCGTGTTGGCCTGCGGCCGACGATTGGAGCGGTTAGAGTCGTGCATGGCCGTCCCCTGCGATTGTGAGAATGAGATTGCCCGCCGGATCGTTGATCGCGCTGCAGCCCGGCGGAATGACCGTGGTCGAGTCCTTTTGCAGAACGATAGCGGGACCGGCAAACGCCACGCCGACCGGCAACAGATGGCGGCGATAGAAGACGGTTTCGAACGAACGCAATTCACCGTCAATGCGGAACACGCACTGGCCGGATTTGACGCGCGCCTTGGCCAAGGTCGAACCCTCCGGCGCCGTGAGCTTGTCGATCTTCGGCATCCGCCCGACGCCAACGACCCGGACATTGACGATTTCGATCGGATTGTCGCTGAAGAAATGACCGTATTCGCGTTTATGCGCGTCGTGAAAGCCGTTCCAAATATCGGCCAGCTGCTTTTGCCCGATGGTGCCGGGCGGAAACGGAATCTTGAGCTCGTAGCCCTGGCCGACATAGCGCAGATCGCCGTCACGCTGAAACGACATGCTCGCGGCGTCCAGATGATCGTCGGCAAATTGCCGTCGCAGCTGCGCCTCCATGGCCGCGATATCGGCGTTGAGCCGATCGAGGTCGACATTGCCGCTGACCTGGAACTGGGTGCGGATGGTGTCGTATTTAAGATCCGTGGTCAGCAATCCCATCGCCGAAGTGATGCCGGGATAAGGCGGCACGATCACCTCCGGAAAGCCCAGCATCGAGGCGACTTCGACGCCATGCAGCGGCCCGGCGCCGCCGAACGCGACCAGCGCGAACTCACGCGGATCGATGCCCTTCTGCACCGTGCGCGAGCGGATGGCGTTAGCCATGTTGCTGTTGATGACAGTGAGCACGCCCTCGGCCGCCTCGAGCTTGCTCATGCCGAGCGAGTTGGCGAGCCCTTTGATGGCGCGATGGGCGGCGTCTTCGTCGAGCTTCATGCTGCCGCCGAGAAAATCGTTCTTGTCGAGCCGGCCGAGCACCACGTTGGCGTCGGTCACGGTCGGCTCCGTGCCGCCGCGGCCATAAGCGGCTGGGCCCGGCACCGCGCCGGCGCTGCGCGGTCCGACGCGGAAGGCGCCGCCATGATCGACATAGGCGATCGAGCCGCCGCCGGCGCCGATGGTGTGTATGTCGATCATCGGCAAGAGCAGCGGGAACCCGGCGATCGACGTGCTGCGCGGGTCGGTCTCGGCAAAGCGGCCTTCGACCACGATGCCGATGTCGGCGCTGGTGCCGCCAATGTCGAAGGTGACAAGCTTGCGGCGTCCGCTCAAAGCCCCGACCCAGGCGCCGCCGAGTACGCCAGCGGCGAGCCCGGAGAGCAACGTCATCACCGGCTTGTCGCTGACCATCGCCGGCGTCGCGACGCCGCCGTTCGACGCCATGACGCGAAGTTCGGAGCGCAGCCCGGCCTCGCGCAGCGTGTTCTCGAGACGGCCGACATAGCCGCGCATCTTCGGCCCGATGAACGCGCATAGGCACGCCGTGGTGAACCGCTCGTATTCGCGGAATTGCGGCGAGATCGACGACGAGGTGGCGATGAAAACACCGGGCAGCTCGCGCTCCAGAATCTGCTTGGCGCGCTCTTCGTGAGCCGGATTGAGGTAGGAAAACAGAAAGCAGACGGCGACCGCCTCGACCCCTTCGGCTTTGAGGACGCGCGCGGCTTCCAGCACACCGTTCTCATCGAGCGGCACCAGCTCCTCGCCGCGCGGCGGCGCCAACCTGCCCTTTACCACTTTGCGATGCCGCCTTTTGACCAAAGGCCGGCTCTGCCATGGCAGCTCCTGCATGATCGAATAATGCTCGACCCGCTGATGGCGGGCGATGTGGATGATGTCGCGGAAACCTTCATTGGTCAGCATGCCGGCGCGCGCGCCCTTATGCTCCAGCACGGCATTGGTCGCCGTCGTGGTGCCGTGCAGCACATAGTCGATGTCGCCCGGCGCAATGCCGTTGTCGCGGCAAATCTCGGCGATGCCCTGGATGATGCCGCGTGACGGATCGTCAGGCGTGGTCGAGACTTTGTGAATCGCAGCCTGGTTGGTGTCTAAATCGCAATACACGATATCGGTGAAGGTGCCGCCGACATCGACGCCGATTGTTTTCATGACGCTGGTTCTTTCTCCCGACGCGACACCGGCGTATGCGCCCCGCCGTTGCGCGCCAACCGCTCGAGCGTCTTGGACACGGCCGCGGCAAAAACGCGAAAGCCGCGGCGAATGTCGGCCTCGTTGGTATTCTCGGTGACGTCGTGGCTGCGGCCGTCGATGCTGGGTACGAATAGCATCGCCGCAGGGATGCGGGGTGCCAGGATCATGGCGTCGTGACCAGCGCCGCTCGGCATGCGGACATGGCTCGCTCCAAGTTCGGCGGCCGCTTCGGCAAGATCATTGATCAATTCCGCATCCATGGTCGCTGGCGCGAGCGTCCCGCTTGTCGCACTCGACACGGCAACGTTGAATTTGCCCTCGGCGGCGCTCACGGCGGCTTGGAAAACCGCGTCCATGCGTTCGATCACGTCCGCAACCGAGTTGCGGAATTCGACGGTCAGGTCGGCTTCCGCCGGCACGACATTGGCGGCGCCCGGTCGCACGGCGACGATGCCGAAATTCCAGACTGAGTCGGGACCGCCGGCCGCACCCAACCGGTTGGCGAGCGATGTGGCAAAGTCGAACATCGCGAAAGCCGCGTCGCGTCGCATAGCCATGGGCGTGGTGCCGGCATGATCGGCGCGACCGCGAAAGCGCACAACATGACGGCGCAGCCCTACAATCCCGGTAACGACGCCGACATCAATACCGTCGCTGATCAGCCGCGGGCCTTGCTCGATATGGGCGTCGAGATAAGCCCTGTGACGTTGCGTGTCGAGAGCGGCGAACGGACGGCCACGCAGCTCAAGCTGCGTCAGCCGTTCGAGCAATCGCTCGCCTGTCTTTGTCTGCACGCCGGACAAATCAGAATCAGCGAGTTCGCCGCAGAATGTTCTGCTGCCGAGACATGGGAGCCAAGTTCCCTCCTCATCGGCGAACGAGATCACGTCAATGCCGATAACATCATGTATAGCGCGCGCAGCGCGAGCCACTTCGAGAGCAAATATGACGCCGAGCGCGCCGTCGAGCCAACCGCCGTTCGGCACGCTGTCGCTGTGTGAGCCGACGAGAATGCTCTGCACGGCGTCCGGGGTGCGGCCGTAGACATTGCCGATGCCGTCGATCACAGTTTCGAGACCGGCGGCCTGCATCTGGCTCATAAGCCACCGTCGGGCGGCAAGATCGGCGTCGCTAAAAGCGGGGCGATTGACGCCGGTTCCGACCTTGCCGAACTCGGCCAACGCGCGCAGATCAGAAACAACGCGATCCTCGTCGACGGCCAGCATTCCATCCTCGGCTGCGGTTTGCTCTCGCAGTGCAAGCACAAATTGCACTCGCGATGACGAATTCACTCTGAATACCGAAGTTGATATTGTACTGTCCAGCGCTCGCGGGCGGCGCGGTCATTCCTTCGCATCCGCGTTGGGACGTAGAATAATCGCAAAATCATTCCGGCAACTCGGGGAGGATTTCGCATGAATCGTACGATTGTTGCAGCCGGCTTTCTTGCCATCGCGCAGACCTTTGTCGTTACCGCCAGCGCCGAGAGCCCCGAGGCGACACGCGCCCGCGAGCAACTCGAGCCATACCGGCAGCTACCGAAATTTCAGGCGCCGGGCGAAGCCTTCGATGCGCGCGCCTGCATGAAGGGCAAGTCGATCTTAAGCATTCCGGCATCGAGCGCCGTGCCGTTCATCAAGACGATCGAGCAATCGATCGAGAACCTCGCCGGCGAGATCGGCTTCACCTACAAGCCCTGGGAGAACCAGGGCCAGGTCACCCAGTGGGTGCAAGGTTTCGACTACGCTATCAACAACAAGTTCCAATTGATCGAGCTGTTGGCCGGCGCCGATCCGCGCTTTGTCGAGCCGCAAGTCAAAGCAGCGCGAGCGGCCGGCCTCTTGGTGGTGGCGGCCCATCTGACCGGTTATGAGCAGCCGATACCCGGCGGCGCAACGGGCGTTGTGCCGATCGATTATAAGCGCGCCGGCGGCCTGTTGGCCGACTGGGCGATCTGGAAGACTGACGGCAAGGCCAATGCCAGCGTGATGGGCGTGAGCGACGTGCTCTCGACCAACTCGATGTTCAGCGGCGTCAAGGAAGAATTCGGCAAGTGCCAGAATTGCAAAGTGAACTACAGCAACGTCTCGATCCCGGAAATGGCGGTCAAGACCTTGAGCATGGCGCAAGGGGCGCTGACCGCCGATCCGAACATCAATTACATGATCCCGATCTATGACGTGCTGTCGCAATGGGTGGTGCCGGCCGTCACCATCAGCGGGCGCCAGGACAAAGTGAAAGTCGTGACCTTCAATGGCACGCCGTTTGCGCTTACCATGGTGCAGGACGGCAAGATCGAGATGGACATCGGCGAAAATCTCGATTGGATCGGCCACGCGGTGCTGGATGCCGAAATGCGCATGATCTGCGGCTTGCCGGCGGTCACCGACCCGAAGATTCCACTGCTCATTTTCGACAAGAGCAACGCCGACAGCGCCGGCAAGCCGGCGCAGGTATCGACCGGCTATGGCGGTGCCTATCTCGCCGGATATCGACAATTGTGGAAGCTGAAATAGCAGCGACGGCAGCGGCGGCTGAGGGCGCCGGCACGGCCCCGATCCTGCGGATCTCGAACCTGTCGAAGAATTTCGGCGGCGTTCACGCGCTGGATCGGGTGAGCCTGTCGGTGGCGAGCGGCGAAGTGCACGGTCTCCTCGGCCAGAACGGCTCGGGCAAGTCGACGCTCATCAAGATCCTCTCGGGATTCCACGCGCCCGACCCCGGCGGGCAATTGTGGATCGACGGCCGCGAAGTCGCCCTTCCCGTCGCACCCGAAGCGTTGCGCGAATATGGCCTGAGCTTCGTGCACCAGCATCTCGGCTTTGTGCCGTCGCTGACCGTCCTCGAAAATCTCCTGGTATATGACCTGGCCGTTGCCGATCGCTGGACAATCAATTGGCGGGCCGAGGCGCAGCGGGCCCGCGAGCTGTTCGCGCGCTACGATATCGGCTTCGACCCGCTGGCCCCGGTTTTGCGCCTGTCGCCGGTCGAACGCGCACAGCTTGCCATCGTGCGCGCATTTGATTGGCTGCAGCGAACCCGCAGCACCGAAGGCGCGAGCGGACTTCTGGTGCTTGATGAGCCGACGCCATTCCTGCCGGCGCACGACGTTGATGCGCTTTTCCGCCTGGTTCGCGACATTGTCGGCGCCGGCACCAGCGTGATCTTCGTCTCCCACGACATCGACGAGGTCCTCGAGATCACCGAACGCGCGACGGTGCTGCGCGACGGGCGCGTCGCCGGCACGTTCGAAACCGCGGCGATGGACAAGCGCGCGATCATTCACATGATCGTCGGCGAGCACGTCGATCTCGAAACCATGCGACCGCCGCCAAAACCGCGCGGCGCGCGCGCCGCCACCATCCGCAATTTACAAGGCGAAACCATCCGCGACTTTTCGGCGGAGCTTTCCAGCGGCGAGGTCGTCGGGCTTACCGGCCTTATCGGCTCCGGCTATGACGAGATCATCTATATGACCTACGGCGCTGTGCCGGCCGAAGCCGGCACGCTCGAACTTGGCGGCCGCGCGTTCGAGCTTGCACAGATGACGCCGAGCGTCGCGATTGCGGCCGGATGCGCCCTGATTCCGAGCGATCGCCAAGGCGCCGGCGCTGTTACGACGCTCAGCGTCACAGAGAACATAAACCTTGCGGTGTTGGGTGAAGTCAGTCGCGCCTGGGCGCTGGTGAGTGCCAGGCTGGCGGACAACGCAGCATCGTTGGCGGAACGCTTCGACATCAAGCCGCGCGATCCCTCGCTGTTGTTCGGCGCGCTGTCCGGCGGCAACCAGCAGAAGGTGCTGATCGCCAAATGGCTCCAGGCCTCACCCCGCCTCTTGCTGCTTGACGAACCAACGCAAGGAGTTCGACGTCGGCGCCCGCGCTCAGGTATTCTCCGCCATCGCCAAAGCTGCGGAGGAAGGGGCGACGGTGCTCTGTGCAAGCTCGGATTACGAACAGCTCTGCGCGATCTGCGACCGCGTCCTGGTCTTCAGCCGGGGCGCGGTGGTCCAAGAGATTTCCGGCGATCGGATCAGCAAGTCGACCATCGCCGAAGCCTGCTACCGTAGCGCCTGATTGCCGTGCCCGCGAAAACTGCCTTGGAGCAACCGGCGGCGTCGCAAGCCGCGTTTCCAGTACGCGACTGGCTGGAGCGATTTGCGCTGGTGCTGGTCTGGGCCGCGATCATTGCCGTATTCGGCATGCTGCGGCCGGAAAGCTTCCTGACCTGGTCGAATTTTTCCACCATTCTCGGATCGCAAGCGGTCATCGTCATCATCGCGCTCGGGCTGGTGGTCCCGCTCACCAGCGGCGATTATGACCTCTCAATTGCCAGTAATTTGACGCTCGCCGGCACGGTGCTGGCGTTGCTCAATGCCCGCTGGGGCGTGCCGATCGCTTGGTCGATTCTGGCCGCGCTTGCGGCCGGCGCTCTGGTCGGCTTCGTCAATGGCTTCTTCGTGATCTATTTCCGCATCAATTCCCTTATCGTCACGCTTGGCGTCGGCACCTTCATTCACGGCATTACGCTGTGGCTCGGCAATCAACAGACCATCAGCGGCGTCAGCGAAGGCCTGGTCAACGCCGTGATCGTCACCCGCCTGTTCGGTGTGCCACTCGGCTTCTACTATGCGCTCGCCCTGTGCGCCGCGATCTGGTACGTGCTGTCTTACACCGCGCTCGGCCGCCGCATGCTGTTTGTCGGCCGCGGCCGCGAAGTGGCACGGCTCTCCGGAATTCGCGTCGATCGCATCCGCTGGGGCTGCCTCGTGGCCTCCGGCATCATCGGCGGCATAGCGGGCGTAATTTACGTCGGCACAACGGCCGCCGCCGACCCGAGTTCCGGACTGACGTTCCTCCTCCCGGCCTTCGCCGCCGCGTTCCTCGGCGCCACCAGTGTCAATCCCGGACGTTTTAATCCATGGGGCGCGATGATCGCCGTCTATTTCCTGGTCACCGGCATCACCGGGCTGTCGATCCTGGGCGTCAGCACGTTTGTGCAGGATTTGTTTTACGGCGGCGCCCTGGTGATCGCTGTGACGCTGTCGCAGATCGTTCGCGGCCGCGAAGAGCGGCTGACCTAATGTGAGCACTTTCGCCGTCACCCCCGACTTTATCGCGCGTTGCGCGAAACTCATCCGTGCGCATGTCCGCCGCACGCCGGTCATCGAAATCGACGCGCTTGACGCCGGTCTCGAGTTCGACTCCGGTTTTTCTGAAACTAGAGCTATTTCAGCACTCGGGATCCTTCAAGGCGCGCGGCGCTTTCGCCAATCTCTTGAGCCGAAAAGTGCCGGCAGCCGGTGTCGTCGCCGCCTCGGGCGGAAATCACGGCGCGGCGGTCGCCTATGCGGCGATGAAACTCGGCGTGCCAGCCACGATTTTCGTCCCTAGCGTTTCTTCGCCGGCGAAGATTGAACGCATTCGCGGCTACGGCGCCGACTTGGTGATCGAGGGCGATCGCTATGCTGACGCGCTGGCAGCCAGCGAAGCATGGCTAGAGAAAACCGGCGCCCTGTCGGTCCACGCTTATGACCAGGACGAGACCATGCTTGGACAAGGCACAATCGGCCTAGAGCTTTATGAACAAGCGCCCGATATCGACACCGTGCTGGTCCCGGTCGGCGGTGGCGGGCTGATCGCCGGCATCGCCGCTTGGTACGCCGGCCGCATCAAGGTCGTCGGCGTCGAGCCGTTCGCTTGTCCAACCCTGACAAAGGCGCTCGCCGCCGGACATCCGGTCGATGCTGAAGGCGGTGGGGTGGCAGCGGATTCGCTGGCACCGCGCAGCGTCGGCGAGCGGGTTTTTCCGATCGCTCGGCAATACGTTCACAGTGTCGTCCTCGTCGCCGACGACACGATCGTAAGCAGCCAGCACATGCTCTGGCGCATCTTGCGGATCGTGGCAGAGCCTGCCGGAGCCGCGGCGTTTTCGGCGCTTCTGTCCGGCGCGTACAAGCCGGAGCGCGGCGAGCGCGTCGGCGTGATTGTCAGTGGCGGCAACACGACGGCCGTCGATTTCCGGCGCTGAGATTTCTTGTCGCCGCATTGCGGGTCGCTAGACTGAATACCGCTCGCGCGCATAGAAGCGCGGTATCATCCGCTGGACGTTGAGAGGGAACATGAAAGCCGTCGTCATTTATGCACCAGGCGCTCCCGAGCAGCTCGTCGTGGCGGACGTGCCCGAGCCGAGCCCCGGCCTTGGCGAGGTATTGGTGGATGTCGCCTTTGCCGGTTGCAACTGGGCGGATACACAAATCCGCACCGGCATCTATCCGCATGCGCGCACGTATCCGCTGGTGCTAGGCCTTGAGATTTCCGGCACGGTGGCGAAGCTCGGACCGAGCGTCGGCGGCGTGAAAATCGGCGATCGCGTCGCGGCCTTTCTCGAGCAAGGCGGCGCCTATGCGGCCAAAGCGGTCGCGCCCGCGAATATGCTGATGCACCTGCCCGACGCGGTCCCATTCGATGTCGGGGCGGCACTCACCGTACAGCCGCTGACCGGCTATCACATGCTGCACACCATTTATGGCGTCGAGCCCGGCGAAACGGTGCTGATCAACGCCGTCGGCGGCGGTGTCGGATTGTTCACTACCCAGCTCGCGGTCAAGGCGGGCGCACGCGTGATCGGCACCGTCGGCACGCCGGGCAAGGAGAAGCGGGCGCTGGAATACGGCGCCGAGCGCGTCGTGGTCACCAAGAACGAAGATTTCGAGCAGGCCGTGCTCGAGTTCACCGGCGGCCGAGGCGTCGATCTCGCCATCGACTCGCTCGGCGCGACCATGCTCGATCGCACCTTCAATGTGGTGCGCAAGCTCGGCCATGTCATCAGCATCGGCGAAGCGGAGGGGCCGCCGTTCAAGAATATCCGCGAACGCGTCCTGCCGCGCTCGCAGACTTTCACCCGCCTGCATATTGGCCATATCGACCCGGAGTTCGAAGACCTGGAAGGACAGCCTAGCTTATATCCCGCGCGGCGTGGTCGACGGCTGGCTGAAGGTGCCGATGGCCGGCGTCTTCCCGATGGAAGACGCCGCCGCCATGCATCGACACATCGAATCGCGCCAGGCCGCCGGTAAGCTCGTGCTGGCGATTAGCGGTTAAAGCGCGCGGGCGCGCTTTCGGCACCCGCGCGACCCATTCATAATGCGGGCATGGCCGTCGATTTTCGCCCGCTCGCAGTCGCCGCCGCGGGCTTCACCGCTTTCGTCAATCTCTATTCTCCTCAGGCGCTCTTGCCCGAGCTGTCGCACGATTTCGGCGTCGGCGCGGGACAGATCAGTGCGCTGATGACCGCCTCGACCGCGGCCATCGCGCTGACCGCGCCGTTCACCGGCGCACTGGCCGACGTTCTCGGCCGCAAGCGCCTGATCACCTTCGCCGCCTTTGCCGTCGTGGTACCGACGCTGGTCATGGCGCTAGCGTCGAGCGTGCCGCAGCTCGTGCTGTTGCGCTTCGTCCAGGGGTTGTTGCTGCCGCCGATCTTCACCGTCGCCGTTGCCTATGTCGGCGATGAATGGCCGCCGGCCGACGTGCCGCGCGTCGCCGGATTGTTCATCTCCGGATCGAGCGTCGGCGGCTTCTGCGGCCGTTTCATCACCGGCGCGGTCGCCGATCTGATCGGCTGGCGCGCGTCGTTCGGCGCCGTCGCGCTGTTGACGTTGATCGGCGCGATGATCGTCACCATCGCGCTGCCACGCGAGCGACGCTTTGTCCGCTCGGGCGGTTTTGCCGCCTCGGCCCGGCAAATGCTCGCGCATCTGCGCAATCCGCGGCTATTGGCGATTTACGCGGTCGGCTTCGGGGTGTTGTTCAACTTCATCGCCACGTTCACCTATGTGAGCTTTCACTTGGCGGCCCCGCCTTATTACTTCTCGCCGACGCTGCTCGGCGCGCTGTTCGCCACCTATCTCGCCGGCAGCGTGGCAGTGCCTTGGGTCGGCCGCGCCATCATTTTGTTCGGCCGCCGCCGCTTCGTGCTCGGCGTCATCGTGGTGTGGATCGCGGGCGCGCTGCTATTGCTGGCACCGCCGGTCGCCGCCATCGTTGTCGGGCTGATCATCTGCGCCACCTGCGGCATGGTGTGCCAGGCGATCTCGACCGGCTATGTGATCACCACCGCGAAGGAGGGCCGCTCGTCGGCTGCCGGCCTCTACGCTTCGTCATTCTATGTCGGCGGCAGCGCTGGCGCGTTCCTGATCGGCTTTGTCTGGAACGCGGCCGGGTGGACTGGCTGCGTCGCCGCCATCGTCGCGGTGCAGGTCGTTATGGCGGTGATCGTTGCGACGGCGTGGGAGCGGTCGCGGATCTGAGGCAGCGGAGACGGGCGCGGATGCAGCAGGATCGACTGACGACCAATCCGGCATTCAGCAGTCGCAAGCTGAAACTGGGCACTTTTCAGACCAATCTCGATTCAGGCTGCGTCATGTCCGGCCTCGAAGGCCGGCTGCAAATTACCTGGCCGAATACGGTGGCGCTGGCGAAGCTCGCCGACGAGATGGAGTTCGAAGCGATTGTGCCGGTGGCGCGCTGGCGCGGCTTCGGTGGCGCTCACGATCCGCAGGGGCCCGGTTTCGAGGCCTACACCTGGGCGGCCGGCGTTGCCGCCTCGACCACCAAGAGCGGCGTGGTCTCGACCTCGCACGTGTCGCTCAATCATCCGATCATCGCCGCCAAGCAATGTGCCGTGATCGATCACATCTCCAACGGCCGCTTCACCCTCAACGTCGTCTGTGGCTGGAACGGGCCGGAGATGGAGATGTTCGACGTGCCGCTGACGCGCCATGACGACCGCTATGCATGCGCCGAGGAATGGCTCGCCATCGTCAAGCAGCTGTGGACCGAAGACGAAGATTTCGACCATGACGGCCGCTTCTACCGGATCAGAAAAGGCTACCTGCAGCCCAAGCCGATCCAGAAGCCTTACCCGGCCATCATGAATGCCGGTTCGTCCGAGCGCGGCCGCCATTTCGCGGCGAAGAATTGCGATCTGGTCTACACGGTGCTGCGCACCCACGACATCGATGCCTGCACCGCCCATGTCGCCGCCTATCACCAGCTCGCACGGGCGGAATACGGACGAGCGATTCGGGTCTGGACCCTCGCCACCATCGTTCAGGGTGAGACCGAGAAAGAGGCGCGGCAATTTTACGACCATTATGTCCACGAGAAGGGCGACTGGGTCGCGGCCGGCAATGTCGTCGCCGCCATGGCCGCGGAGATCAACGAGCGCAATTATCCGCCCGAACGCGCCCGCGCCATGGCCGAGATGTTCGTCTCCGGCTGGGGCGGGCACCCGCTGATCGGCACCAAGGAGCAGATCGTCGACGGATTGATCGCATTGTCACGGATGGGCCTCGACGGCGTGCTGTTGTCGTGGCCGCGGTTCGAGGCCGGCATGCGCGAGTTTCGCGATGTCACCTATCCGCTGCTCAAGCAGGCCGGATTGCGCGACGCTGTTTGATTGGCATTTTCCGCTGGTACCAGCACTCGCGGCACAAAGTCGTGGATTCCCACATTCGCGGGAATGAGCGCGGCCTTGGACTTTAGCGGCTGTCGAGGTTCGAGGCCTGCTTAGGGTCGCGCGGCACCGGCGCGACGAAACCGCCGGCCGCGGCATCGGCAAGCGCGCTACGGTCCAGCGAGTCGTCGTGCTTATAGACGTCGTCGCGGAAATTGACCGTGCCATCGCGCGTCACCCAGCCGGTGAGATAGACCCACGCGACCGGCATTTTGTGCGGCAAGTTGACGACTCTCAGCGCACCGGCGGCAATGCCGGCATCGATCGCGGCGCGATTCCAGCCCGGCACGTCGTCGAGTATCCAGGCGGCCAGGTCGCGGACATTGTCGACCCGCGTGCAGCCATGGGAATCAAAACGGTAATCGTCGGCGAACAGATTTCTCGTGGTGGTGTCGTGCATGTAGACCGAATACGGATTCGGCATGTCGATCTTGACATTGCCGAGCGCATTGAAGTTGCCGGAATCCTGCCGGATGGTGAAGTTGGGCGAGCGGTCCGACGCCCAGTCGATCGATTGCGGGCTGATCTCCTCGTCGCGCCCGCCCAGCACGCGCATATGCATGCGGCTCAGATAAGTCGGGTCCCGGCGCATGTGCCGGATGATCTCGTTCTTGGTGATCGACAGCGGCACCGTCCAGGTCGGGTTGAGATTGACCGCGGTGATATGCGCGGTGAGCGTCGGCGACGGCTTGTCGACCTTGCCGACAATGACGCGATAGCGCCGCTCGACCTTGTCGTGGCTGACTGCTTCGACAAACGCTGCCGGAATATTGACGACGACATAGCGTTCGGCAAAGACGAAATCCATGCCGAGGAGCCGCTCGATCGAGGCTTCGAGTTGTTTGATGCGTGCGGTGACGGGAACGTTCAGCGCTTTGAGCGTCTGCGGGCCAACGCTGCCATTGGCCTCGAGGCCGTGGCGCAACTGGAAGCGCTTGACGGCTTCAACGACCGCGGCGTCGTAGGCGTCGCCCTGCTCCTGCTCGGGCGCCAGATCGTCGGAGATGACGAGACGCCGGCGCAGTAAAGCGACGTCCGGTCCGCTGGCGCCGGGCGTCAGCTTGGCGTCCGCCGGAAGCGTCGGCCAGCCGCCGCGCACCTGAATGGCGGCATAACTGAGCAACGTCTCTTTGATGCGCTGGTAGGTGCCCTCATCGAAGACCGGATCGGCTGACAGCGCCAGGGCCGCAGCCGACCGCAACTCCGGCGTCGAAGGAGCCCTGGCGGCGCGCGGCGTCTTAGCCGCGGGCTGTGCCGGCTTGGTGACCGACTGTTTCGGTGCTTGAGACTGCGCCCGCAGCACCGGCTGACCGACCACCTGTGGCTCCGCCTGCGCCGAACCTGCAATCAGCGCGAGAACCACGGCAGCAATGAAATTAGCCTTCACGGAGTCGCCCTCACAGCCCTGCATGGGAGGTATTCTAACGCTGTGGCGGCAATAGGACGAGAGGTGGACTTCACGGCCGCGATCCCCTAGCGCTGATGAAAAGGGGTCTTTTGCCCAAACGGGCCTCGGGAGGGGAAACGCTTAGGCGTTTGTCACGATGTATCTCGGCATCGATATCGGCGGCACATTCACCGACCTCGTGCTGATGGACGAAGGCGGCAACATTTCAACCGCCAAGGCGCCGACCACGCCCGGCGAACTGGAAAAGGGCGTATTCGACGCCGTTGCCGTGGCCGCCGGCACGCAGGGGCTCGAGCCAGAGGAATTGCTCAGCCGCGTCACGGCTTTCGGCCATGGCACCACGCAGGCCACCAATGCGCTAATCGAGCGCACCGGCGCGACCACCGGGCTGATCGCCACCCGCGGCTTTGGCGATACGCTGGCGCTGCAGCGCCTGATGGGCTTCACCGCCGGCATTCCGGTGGAGCATCTCGGGCGATATAGCCGCCGGCGTTATCCCGACCCGATCGTGCCGCGCCGCCTGATTCGCGAAGTGCGCGAGCGGGTCGATCAGGCGGGGAGCGTGCTGGTGCCGTTGGACGAAGAGGGTGTTCACGCGGCGGTTCGCGAATTGATCGAAGCGGACGCAGAGACTTTTGCGGTCGCGCTGCTCTGGTCGTTTCGTAATCCGGCGCACGAGCAGCGTATCGGCGCCATCATCCGCGAGATGCGGCCAGGGGCTTTCGTCAGCCTGTCCTGCGAAGTCTCGCCGATCATCGGCGAATATGAGCGCACCGCCACTACGGTGCTTAACTCCTATCTGGCGCCGAAGGTCGCCAATTATCTCGACCGCATCGAGAGCCTGCTGCGCGATCGCGGCTTTCGCGGCAAATTCAATGTGCTCAATTCGGCCGGCGGCGTCGTGCCCGCCCGCGAGGCGGCGCGCAAGCCGGTTCTCCTGGTAGCAAGCGGCCCGGCCGGCGGTGTCATGGGCTCGCTGCAATTGGCGCAGGAGATCGGCCACCACAACATCATCACCACCGACATGGGCGGCACGAGCTTCGACGTGGCTTTGGTCGTCGACGGCAAAGCGCTCGTGTCCGGCACCCACGAAGTCGGCGGCTACCACCTCAACACCCCGGTCATCGACATCCGCGCCATCGGCGCCGGCGGCGGCTCGATCGCCCGCGTGCAGTCCGGCCTGTTGCGCGTCGGACCCGACAGCGCCGGCGCAGTGCCCGGCCCGGTCTGCTACGGCCGCGGCGGCACGCTTGCTACCGTGACCGACGCCGATCTGGTGCTCGGTATCCTCTCACCTGACAATTTCCTCGGCGGCCGCATGAAGCTCGATCTTGCCGGCGCCACCGCCGCAATCCGCGATCAGATCGCCGCGCCGCTTGGGATGAGCGTCGAAGCGGCGGCCGCCGGTATCCGCCGCGTCGTCGACGATCACATGGCCGACACGTTGCGTGAGGTCACGATCGGCCGCGGCCACGACCCGCGCGACTTTGTGCTGCTTGCTTATGGTGGCGCCGGCCCGGCGCATTGCATCGGCTACGGCGCCGAGCTCGGCGTGCCGCGGATTCTTATCCCGGCAACCAGCATGGCGCATTCCGCCTATGGCGCACTCGCCTCCGATATCCAGCAATCCGCCGAGCGCTCACTAGTCTTGCGCGCCGGCGGCGGCACCCGCGATCCGTGGGAAGGCCTCGATTATGACAGCATCAACGCGGTGTTCGCCGAGCTCGAACAACGTTGCGTCGCCGCCATGGAGCAATCGGGATTCGCCCGCGCCCAATCGGAGCTCGCTCGCACTATCGACATGCGTTACCGCCGCCAAACCCATGACTTGATGGTGCCGGTGCCCGACGGACCGGTGACGGCCGCGACCGCGCGCAAGCTGGTCGAGCTGTTCGAAGAATCCTACGAGGCGGTCTACGGCAAAGGCGCCGGTTTTCGCTTCGCCGGTATCGAACTCACGACGTTCCGCGTCGTTGCCGTCGGCCGCACTCAAAAACCCTCGATCCGCAAGCCGAGCGCCGTCACTGCGCCGAAGCCCGGGCGCCGGCGTATTTTCGAACCGACCACGCTCGCCTGGACCGACGCCGCGATCCTCCAGTGGCTGGACATGCCGGCGGGATTCGGCGTGACCGGCCCCGCGGTCGTCGAGCATCCCGAAACCACCGTCTATGTCGGGCCCGGCCAAACCGCGCGGCTTGACGATGCCGGCAACCTTTCCATCGATCTGAGCTGAAGGACGCGTGATGACCAAGTCCGGGCAAGCTAGCCAATCCGACAGCGGCGCCGCGATCGATCCGATCACCTTTGAGGTGATCCGCCACAAGCTCGAAGCCATCACCGAGGAACAGGCGATCACGCTGAAGAACGTCTCGGGCTCGCCGGTCGTCACCGAAGCGACTGACTTCAATGTCGGCATCTATCTCGCCGACGGCGCCATCGTGAACATGGGCCCGCAGGTGATCTTCCACGCCGGCACGATGTCGACGGTGATCTACTCGATCATCGAGCATTTCAGCGACAATCCCGGGATCAATGAGGGCGACATGTTCATCCTCAACGATCCCTATCGCGGCGCCATCCACCAGCCCGACGTTTCCATCGTCATGCCGATCTTTCACGAAGGCCGGCGCATCGCCTGGACCGGCTCGTGCGCACACGAGCTCGATACCGGCGGCATGACGTTCGGCAGCTGGGCGTTCGCCGCCACCGACGTGCAACAGGAAGCCATGCTGCTGCCGGGCGTCAAGCTCGTCGAGAACGGCGTGCTGCGCGAAGACATCTGGCAAATGATCATGGGCATGACGCGGCTGCCGCACGTCGTCGGCCTCGATTTCAAAGCGATGATCGCGGCCAACAACGTGGCCGCGCGGCGGTTTCATCAATTGATGCAGCGTTACGGCGTTGACACCGTCGACCGGGTGATGCGCACCGAGATCGACACCTCCGAGAAGCTGTTGCGCCAGCGGCTGAAGCTCATTCCCGACGGGATTTATCGCGCCCGCGACTTTCTCGATCACGACGGCCACGCCAACCGGCTCTATCAGATCGAGGTCGCCGCCATCAAACGCGGCGACGCGCTCACCCTCGACATGAGCGAATCCTCGCCGCAGGCACCGGGTTTCATCAATTGCACGCGGTCGGGACTGCGCGGCGCCTTGTTCACGGGCCTGCTCCCGATCCTCGCCCCCGACATCCGCTGGAATGAAGGCGTGCTCAAGCCGGTCGAGATCAAAGTGCCCGAGGCCAATATCTGCAACGCGCGCTGGCCAGCGCCGGTTTCGGGCGCCACCGTCTCGACCGCCTGGGTGGCGCAAAACGTCGCCGTCGCCGCCATGTCGCGCATGGTCGCCGCGGTACCGGAGTTGGTGCGCGAGGGCCAAGCCGTCACCAAGGGGCAATTCTCGGTGCTCACCATGGCCGGCGCCGATCGCGACGGCGGCCCGTTCGGCATGTTGTTGATGGACGCGATGGCCGGCGGCGGCGGCGCCTATATCGATCATGATGGCCTCGACGGCTCGGGCGACCATTCGATCCCGCGTCCGCGCATCGGCAATGTCGAATCGAACGAGGCCTCGGGGCCGTTCCTTTATCTGTTCCGCTCTTTCATTCCCGATACGGCGGGGGCAGGAACCATGCGCGGCGGCGTGACCATGGGGCTCGCCGTGACGCCGCATGACGTCGACGAAATCCACACCATGGTCGTCGGCCACGGCGTGCAGGTGCCGAACTCCATCGGCCAATTCGGCGGCCTGCCGGGCGCTTGCGCCTATCACCTGTTGCGAAAATCCAACGCCGGCGTTGCCCAATTGATCGACGCCAATACCCACATGCACGATCTCCTCAATGCCGGCGGCAGCGTGCAGCGTTTCGATTCAAAACCCGGTCACCTCCAACTCCGCCGCGGCGATGTGCTGGCCTATTCGTTCCAAGGCGGCGGCGGTTATGGCGACCCGATCCGGCGCGATCCTGCGCGGGTCGCCCGCGACATCCACAACGGTTTTGTCACGCCGCAATGGGCGTCGGCGCTTTACGGCGTCGTCATGCGCGACGGTGCCGTCGACGCCGAAGCGACCCGCGCGCGCCGGCGTGCGATCCGGACCGAGCGTCTCGGCGGAAAAGCGCCAAAGGCCGAGCCGCCAGGCCCCAACGGCATCGCGTCGGTGTGCCCGATGATCACGGAGGGCAAGCGTTTCCGCTGTCTCTGTGGCACCGATCTCGGTCCCGCGACGCAAGACTGGAAACCACGCGCCCATCGGCGCACCGTGCTACCGCAGGCCCACGGGCCGCATGTGACGCTGCACGCCGATCTGGAGCTGCGGGAATTTTGCTGCAGCGCATGCGGAACGTTGCTCGAGGCGGAAGTGGCGCGCCGCGGTCAGGACTCGCTGGCGACCATTGTGCTGGATGCGTAGCGTGAAGGCGATATTGACGCCGCCCTACGACTGCGGCTGCGGCTCCATCGGACCGGGCTCCGGGCGCGGCCGATTGCGGCCGGCGCCGGCGGTCGGCACTGTCGAGGTGCGCGGACCCGGCGGCTCGATCGTCGACTCGCGGGTCGGGCGCTTGCCCATCAGCAGGTCTTTGATCTCGTCGCCGCTCAAGGTCTCAAACTCCAGGAGCCCCTTGGCCAGCGTTTCCAGATCGGCGCGCTTGTCGGTCAGGATCTGACGTGCTTCCTGATAACCGGCCTCGACATAGCGCCTGATCTCGGCATCGATCTTCTGCACGGTAGCTTCCGAGATGTTCTGCTGGCGCGACACCGAATAGCCGAGGAACACTTCTTCCTGGTTCTCGCCGTAGGCGACGGTGCCGAGCGCATCCGACAGGCCCCAGCGCGTCACCATCATGCGCGCGAGCTTGGTGGCTTGCTCGATGTCGGACGCTGCGCCCGACGTGACCTTCTCCTGGCCGAACACCAGTTCCTCGGCGACGCGGCCACCCATCATGATGGCGAGCCGGGCCGTCATCTGTTCGAGACTCATCGACAGCTTGTCGCGCTCCGGCAATTGCATCACCATGCCCAGCGCCCGGCCGCGCGGAATGATGGTCGCCTTGTGCACCGGATCGGTGGCCTTGACGTTGATCGCGACGATGGCATGGCCGCCCTCGTGAAAGGCGGTCAGGAGCTTCTCCTCCTCCGTCATCACCAGCGACTTGCGCTCGGCGCCCATCATCACCTTGTCCTTGGCGTCCTCGAACTCGACCTGGGTCACCATCCGCTTGTTGCGCCGGGCCGCCATCAACGCCGCCTCGTTGACGAGGTTCATCAGATCGGCGCCGGAGAAGCCGGGCGTACCGCGGGCGATCGTCTTCAGATTCACGTCGGGCGCCAGCGGCACCTTGCGCACGTGCACCTTCAGGATCTGCTCGCGCCCGACCACGTCGGGATTGGGCACGACCACCTGGCGATCGAACCGGCCCGGGCGCAGCAGTGCCGGGTCGAGCACGTCCGGGCGGTTGGTGGCGGCGATCAAAATGATGCCTTCATTGGCCTCGAAGCCGTCCATCTCGACGAGCAATTGGTTCAGCGTCTGCTCGCGTTCGTCATTGCCGCCGCCGAGGCCCGCGCCACGGTGGCGGCCGACGGCGTCGATCTCGTCGATGAAGATGATGCACGGCGCGTTCTTCTTGGCCTGCTCGAACATGTCGCGCACGCGGCTGGCGCCGACGCCGACGAACATCTCGACGAAGTCGGAGCCGGAGATCGTGAAGAACGGCACATTGGCCTCGCCGGCGATGGCGCGCGCGAGCAGTGTCTTGCCGGTGCCGGGTGGACCGACCAGGAGAAGGCCGCGCGGAATACGGCCGCCGAGCCGCTGGAATTTGCCGGGATCGCGCAGGAATTCGACGATCTCCTGCAGATCGAGCTTGGCTTCATCGACGCCGGCGACGTCCTCGAAGGTGACGCGGCCGTGCGCCTCGGTCAGAAGCTTGGCGCGGCTCTTGCCGAAGCCGAGCGCCTTGCCGCCGGCGCCCTGCATCTGCCGCGACAGGAAAATCCACACGCCGATCAGCGCGACAAACGGCAGCCACGAGATCAACAGCGAGACGAACCAGGGCACGTTCTCCGACAACGGCCGCGCGGTGATCGCAACGTGCTTGTTGTAAAGACGCTGGATCAGCGTCGGATCGCTCGGCGCGTACGTTTGGAAGGTGTGGCCGTCGATAAAGGTGCCGTGAATCTCCGGGCCCTGGATCAGGACATCACGTACGCGCCCGTCATCGACGTCACTGAGCAACTGCGAGAACGAAATGTCCTGCGAGGTGGTGTGCGTGCCGGGATTCTGGAACAGCGTGAATAGCGCCAAAAGCAGCAGGACGATGATGACCCACAGCGCAAAATTCCGGAGATTGGCGTTCATCGCATGTCCTCGACCGGCAACCCGCCGGTGCCCGACGGCTTTCTGGCCGCGAATTCGTGGCGGCTTCACGTTCCGTACTCAGCCAATGTAGGGGTCGACGCCCCCGCCTGCCAAGAAGCCCGGAACCGGCAAAGTCTTTATTCTACGGTCATTTCGTAAAGCGGCGGTTGCCGCGCCCGGCCTGCGGGCGGCGCGGCGGCGCCCGCTCAATGACCAATCGGCCGCCGGCCGACGTGACCAGGGCCCCCGCAAGCGTGCGCCGCAGGGGCGTTCGCGTCGTCTGAAGGGCCTGATAGAGCTCTTCGAGCTTGCCGAGTTCGACCGGTCCCTCGTTCCCGGCATGCGCGATCGCGCGGCTGAGAAGCCGCAAGCCCACCTCGCCCGGAAGATCGTTGAATTGCTCCAATGGCAATGCCACCGGCTCGCCTGTGCGCCACGGGCCGGGCGCCAAGGCGGCGCATGCGGCCCGCACCGCGAATTCGACGGTGGCCTCGGCGCGCCGCATGCGCGCCGCGAGCCGCGCGAGGCATCGTGCATCGAGGCCCTCGCGCGCCAGATGCGGCATCAATGCGCGCAGCCGCGGGCGGGCAAAGCGTGGATCGCGGTTGCTCGGATCTTCGCTGTGCTCGACGCCTGCACCTTTCAGCGTCGCCAATAGCCGCGCTTTGGATACCGGCAAGAGCGGGCGGATCAGAAAGATCGCCGTGCCGGCGCCGATCGGCACCGCCGAAGCATGCGCCATGCCGGCGAGCCCGGTCAGGCCGCTGCCGCGCGCCAGCCGAAACAGCACCGTCTCGGCCTGATCGTCGAGCGTATGAGCGGTGAGGATATGTTCGTACCCGGCACGCGTGGCGGCTTCCGCCAACAGCTGATAGCGTGCGATGCGCGCCGCCTCCTGCACGCCGGTTCTCGGTTTCGTGCCGCGCCATGACAGGGTGCGGTGCGCAATCCCGAGCCGCCGCGCCAGACGTTTCACCGCCGAGGCTTCGCGCTTCGCCTCGGGCCGCAGGCCATGATCGACGGTGACGGCAAGGAGTTTCGGCGCCCGCTTGCGGCGTTTTTTTAGTTCCTTGGCCCAACGCGCGGCGATGACCAGGAGCGCCGTTGAATTGGAACCGCCGGAGACCGCAAGAAGAAGCCCGCGTAAATCTTCAAGACCACTGAACAGCGCGCTCGCTTCGGCGTCGCGCACTGCCTGGTCAGCAATGGCCACGCTTTTGTTCTCGGTCCACGGCCTGTTTCACGCTCGAGGAGGCGCGCGGATATTTGCGCAACACCTCGCCGAGCGACGCGCAGGCCGCTTCCTTTTCGCCCAACGCCGCGAGCGACTGGCCGAGCCGCAGCAGCGCCTCCGGCGCTCGCGCCGTGGTCTCATACTTGGTCGAGACGGCGAGGAACGCTTCGGCGGCGTCGCGATATTGTTGTTGTTGGAACAGGCTTTCGCCCAGCCAGTATTGCGCCTCGGGCGCCAGCCGATCGGTCGGATTTTGACGCAGGAAGCCGCGGAAGCTTTCGGCAGCGAGCGCATAGTCCTTGTGCAGCACGTAGCCGTAAGCGAGGTCGTATTGGTCCTTGGGCGTGCTCGCCGGCGGCAGTGTCGCCTGCATGGCGCCGGTGCCGCTCGGGTTACTCAGCGGCGGAGGCGGCAGGTCGCCCGGCGGCCGCGGGATCGGCGTGGACAGATCGAGCGGCGCGCCGATCTGACGAGGCCCCGGAGCGTCCGACACCGGCGGCGGCGGCTCGTTCGCAGCAGTGCTGGCGCCGAGCGGCCGCGGCGCGCCCGGAGCGTTCGGATTGGCGGCGGGATCGAACGCGTCACCGCGGGCGCGACCGCCGGGTGCCGGCGGCGTCTCGACCGCTGGCGGCGGCACCGCCTGCGACGTCACGACCGGTGTGCCGCCGGGCTGTGGTGAATACGGAGGCTGTGGGTTTTGTGCCGCCGGCCGCGGCACCCCGGGCGACGGCGGGCGCGCCGCGCCCCTCCCCTCGTCGCCACGCGACGCTTCTTCCTGCAGGCGTTGCACCTGCAGTTCGAGCTGCTGGTTGCGGTACTGCAACTGCTCGACCCGGCCCGTGAGTTCACGGATCGTCGCCTCGAGGCGGCCGATCCGGGTGACCAGATCGGCGTCGGACATCTGCGCGCGCGCGATGCCGGTGCAAAGCACGCACGTCACCAAGCCTGCCAGCAGGGAGCAAGAGCGGATCATCACGAGCGACATTGTGGTCCGTCGGCGGCCTTAACATAGTCCGCGCTGCGTCCAAATTGTGACTGAACGCCGCGGCTACTTGCCCTCCCCGCTGCAATTTTCCGGTGTCGATGCATTTCACCTATTCCGCCGGCTGAATCCGCGGGTGCTTGCGCGAACTCAGCCACTCCTCGAACCGCTGCACTACCACGAAAATCGACGGCGCGAACAGTACCGCGAGGCAGGTCGACGCGATCATCCCGCTGAATACCGCAATGCCGATCGATGCGCGGGCGCTCGCGCCGGCGCCGCTCGCAACCACCAGGGGCGCGACCCCGAGGATGAATGCAAAAGAGGTCATAATGATCGGCCGGAACCGGGCGCGGGCGGCATCGACCGCCGCCTCGGCAATCGACTTATTCTCGTTGAGGCGTTTGTCGCGCGCCACATCCACGATCAGGATGGCGTTCTTGGCGGACAGCGCGATCAGAAGAATGATGCCGATCTGGGTGTAGAGATTGTTGTCGATACGCAGTGCCAGCAGCGCCAGCACGGGACCGACCAGCGCCAGCGGGACCGAGAAAATGATCGAAAGCGGCGCATACCAGCTCTCGTACTGTCCCGCGAGCACCAGATAGACCAACAGCAGCGCCATCGCGAACACGAAATACATTTGGTGGCCGACGACCTTTTCCTGATAGGACATCCCGGTCCATTCGATGCTCGCGCCCGGCGGCAACGTGCTGGCGGCATCTTGCTCCATCAGTTTCAGCGCTTGGCCCGAGCTGAAGCCCTCCGCCGGCAGTCCGAGTACGCTCGACGACGGATAGAGATTGTAGAGGCTGATCAGCGGTGGGCCGACGGCCGGCGTCATCGTCACCAGCGTTCCCAACGGGATCATGTTGCCTTCTTGGTTTCGTACCCAAAGGTTATCGATGTCGCGTACGCGCAGCCGGAACGCCGCATCGGCCTGCGCGTAGACCTGGAACACGCGGCCGAATTTGTTGAATTGCTGGACATAAGTGGAGCCGAAATAGGTGGCAAGCGTCGCGAACACCTGATCGACCGAGACGTGCACCGTCTGCGCCTTGGCGCGATCGACGTCGATGCGCACTTGCGGCGCAGTGGCCCGGAAGGTGGTTAAGACGTGCTGCAGCGCGCTTTGCGAACGTGCGTTGCCGACAATGGCGCTGGTGACGCTTTGCAGCTTGGCGAAATCGGTGCTGCCGTCGCGCAACTCGATTTGCATGGCGAAGCCGCCGGCGTCGCCGATGCCTTGAATCGGCGGCGGCGGGAACAGCAGGACCTGCGCCTCCCCGACAGCATCAAGCGCTTTCGACAGCCGGGGGAAGAGTACGAGCAAATTAGCTCGTTTGCTCCAGTCCTTCAGCACCACATAGGCGACGCCGGCATTGGCGAGCACGGCGCTGTTGTCGAGCGCGGAAATGCCGGCGATGGTGACCACGTGATCGACCGCGTCGTCGGCATGCGCGATCGTCGATACCTCGGCAAGCGTCCTCTGCGTGCGCTCCAGCGAAGCGCCGTCCGGAAGCTGGACGGCGACCAGGAGATAGCCTTGATCTTCGATCGGCAGGAAGCCGGTCGGAACGCGCGCCAGCCCCCACCCTGCCAGCGCGATAATGACAAAGGCGATGACCGTGATCAGCCCGGCATGGTTGACCATGCGCTGCATCAGCCCGGCATAGGCGTGTTCGACGCGGCTGTAAGCGGCGTTGAAGCCGCGATAGAAAAAGTTGCGCTGGTTTTCGGGTACCGGCGGGCGCAGCCACAACGCCGCCTGCGTCGGCTTGAGCGTCACCGCGTTGATGGCACTCAACAGCGCGGTCGCCGCGATCACCAGCGCGAATTGCGCGTACATGCGGCCGGTGAGGCCGGGCATGAAAGCCGCCGGCAAGAACACCGACATCAACACCAGCGTGATGCCGATGATCGGGCCTATTAACGTGTTCATGGCGGCGATCGCGGCGTCATGACCGCTCATGCCGCGCTCGACATTGTGCGCAGCGCCTTCGACCACGATGATGGCATCGTCGACCACGATCCCGATCGACAGCACGATGGCAAACAGCGTGGAAAAATTGACGCTGAAGCCGAGTGCGTACATCGCGGCGAATGCCCCGATGATGGTGACCGGCACCGTGGTCGCCGGCACCAGCATGGCCCGCCAATCCTGCAGGAAGACCAGGATCACGATCAGCACCAGGATCGCGGCTTCGATCAAGGTCTTGTAGACCTCATGGATCGCCTGGTTGACGAACACCGTGGTGTCGAACGGGATGGTGTAGGTGAGGCCCTGCGGAAAGTGCCGCGCCAGCTCCTCCAGCTTCTCCTTGACCTTGGTCTCGACATTGAGCGCGTTGGCGCCGGGCGTCTGGAAGATGCCGATGCCGGCCGACGGGCGGCCGTCCAGGGTGAAAATCTGGCTGTAGCTCTGGGCGCCAAGCTCGACATGGCCGATATCGCGCAGCCGGGTCAGCTCGCCGGCGCTGCCGGTCTTCACGATCACATTCTCGTACTGCTCGACGTCGCTCAAACGTCCCTGCAGATCGATGGTGTACTGGAAATTCACGCCGGGCGGCGTCGGCGGCGTACCCACCTGTCCGGCCGTGACCTGCTGGCTCTGCTGCTGCAGCGCCTGCACCACGTCTTGGGCGTTCAAGCTCCGCGCCTTGAGCTTGTCCGGGTCGAGCCACACCCGCATCGAATATTGGCCGGCGCCGAAAATGTTGACGTCGCCGACGCCGGGCAGGCGCGACAACTCGTCCCGGATGTTGATAGTGGCGTAATTGGCGAGATAGAGGCGATCGAAGCGGCCGTCGGTCGACGTCAGGGTTGCAATCAGAAGGATCGCCGTCTCTTTCTTCTGGACGGTGACGCCTTGTTTTTGGACGGCGTCGGGCAGCTGGGCCAGAGCGCTTGCCACCCGGTTCTGCACCAGCACCTGTGCGGTATCGAGATGGGTGCCGATATTAAACGTCACCGTCAGCGTATAACTGCCGTCGCTGGCGCTGGTCGATTGCATGTAGATCATGTTCTCGACGCCATTGACCTGCTGCTCGATCGGCAGCGCAACGGTGTCCATCAGCACGCGCGCGCTGGCGCCGGGATAGAGGGTCGTCACCTGTACGGTCGGCGGCACGACGTTTGGATATTGCGAGACCGGCAAGGCGTAGAGCGCGACGCCGCCGATCAAAATCATCAAGATGGCGATGACGTTCGCCAGCACCGGACGCTCGATGAAGAATTTTGAGATCATCGCGGCGTTTCGCCGCTGAAATGAGTTGCGATCATTTCGTCACAGCTTGGCGGTGACCGGATGCAATTCCGGTTCGACTTTCTGGCCGGGAATGGCGCGCATGATGCCACCGATCACGACGCGGTCATCGTTGGTCAGGCCCTTTTCAATAACGCGCAGCTCGCCGATCAACTGCCCCGGATCGACCTTGCGCTGCTCGACCACATTGTCCTTGTTGACAACGAGCACGTAGCGCCCGCCCTGATCGCTGCCGATCGCCACGTCCGGCACCAGCAAAGCCGGCTCGGGGTCCGACGGTATGCGCACGCGCACGAAATAGCCGGGCAACAGGCCGCGATCGGCGTTGTCCAAAATAGCCCGCGCGGCAAGCGTCCCGGTGGAAGGATCGACCGTCGGAGCTACATAGTCGAGCTTGCCTTTGTGCGGATAGCCGGATTTGGTTTGCAGACCGATCTCGACCGGTATGCCCATCAGATCCGCAGTGGTGCGGCCGGAATGCGCCAGCGCGGCACGCACTTGCAGGACGTCGCGCTCGCTCGCCGTGAAATTCACATAGATCGGATTGAGCTGAACGATCGTGGATAGAACGGTGGCGGAATTCGCTCCGACCAATTGGCCGATCGAGACTTGCCGCGCCGACACGACGCCGTCGAACGGCGCGGTTACGTCGGTGTAGCCGAGATTGATCTCGGCTTGCCTCTCGTTGGCGATCGCCGACTGAAGGTCAGCCTGCGAAGTGTCCCGCGCCGCCAGCGCTTTATCGTAAGTCGTTTGAGCCGAGACTTGCCTGGTCAGGAGATCGGCTTGGCGCTGGTATTCGGCCTCGTTCTGCTTCAGCGTCGCCTGGGCGCTGACAACGGAAGCCTTCGCCGATTCGAGCTTAAGCTTGTACGGCTCAGGCTCGATGGTGAACAGCGACGTGCCCTTTTTGACGTAATCGCCGTCGCTATAGCCGATCGCCTGTACGAAGCCCTGCACGCGGGCGACCAGATCGACACTGTTGATGGCGGCCATGTTGCCGGTCGATTCGAAATAGACCGAGACCTTCTGCTGGACCGGGGTCGCGACCGCGACCTTCGGCGGCGGCGGAGCCGCGTAGCGATTGTCCGCTCCGCAAGCGGCAAGCACCAATGCCACAGGCAGAAGAACGGTTGCCCAAACTGACCCGGCTTTGGCCATCGGCGGAGCCTTGTTTTCAAATCATATACATAATGAAAGCGACGAATCTGGCGAGACAAACTCGCAATACGATCCGATTTCGATGGCGGTTTGGCAAGACGAAACACCATCCACACGAAACGACCATGACGGCCAGACGCCAATCGGCGCCGCGAGGGCGTCGATCAGCCGACAGCTCGATGAGAAAGTACTTGTCGATAAGAATGTATTTGCGCGATCGTCAGCAACGCCCGGCGCTTACGAGCTCTGATTGAGCACGGTCACCGCGCGGCGATTCTGCGACCAGCAGGAAATATCGTTACACACCGCGACCGGCCGCTCCTTGCCGTAGGAGATGGTGTGCATGCGCTGCGCCATCACCCCGCGGGAAGCGAGATACGCCTGCACGGTCTGCGCGCGGCGGGCGCCGAGCGCGATATTGTATTCGCGCGTGCCGCGTTCGTCGGCGTGGCCTTCGATGGTGAAGGCGTAGCGGTTGTATTGATTGAGCCACTGCGCCTGCTTGTCGAGGGTGTCGCGCGCCTGCGGCGTCAGTTCCGACGAGTTGCTCTCGAAGAATACCCGATCGCCGACATTGACAATGAAATCCTGCTGGCTGCCGGGCGTAGCGGCGCCGGCGATGGCGGCGGTCTGATCGGGCTGCTTGGCGCAGCCAGCGACGGCGAGAGCGCCGAGGACGAAAACTGCGAATTTGGCGCTGCGAATGATGGTCATAACCTGCATTCCGGTGCCTCCAATGTTCCGTTGTGGCCGGACATGGTTGGTCCCTGGAGCGATCTAGCAGCGCCTTCGTTAAACGAACGTTCCGTCAACCTTGATGGAGCCTTGCAGAGAAGCTTCGAACCCACCGATCACCCCTAAAGCTTCCGTAGTGGTTAATAGGCCCTGAATGCGGCAACGATGTGGGAACCGTTGGTATTTCCGGAACTTGCGGACGCACCCCCAAACCCTAAGACAGCAGCGGCGACCACGCCGGATCGGAGGCAAAGGCCGGCGTCGGTTCCCGCAGCTCGTTACGGCCGGCGATGTCGATGGTGTAGAGCGACGGCCCGGCGCTGCCGCCCGGATCGCGGAAAAACATGATCACCCGCCCGTTGGGCGCGAAGGTCGGTCCCTCATTGTGGAAGCCCTCGGTGAGGACGCGCTCGCCGCTGCCGTCCGGTTTCATCACACCGATGGCGAACTTTCCGCCGGCCTGCCGGGTAAAGGCGATGTAGTCGCCGCGCGGCGACCATACCGGCGTCGAATACGAGCCGTCACCGAAGCTGATGCGTTGCGCCTGCCCGCCGGATGCACTCATGACGTAGATCTGCGGACGACCGCCGCGGTCGGACTCAAAACAAAGTCTCGTGCCATCGGGTGAGTAGGACGGTGCAGTGTCGATGGCCGGCGTGTCGGTGAGACGCGTCATCGCCTTGGAGCGCAGGTCCATCACGAAGATGTTGGCGTTGCTGCCCTCCTGCAGGCTCATCACCACGCGCTGGCCGTCCGGCGAGAAGCGCGGCGCGAAGCTCATTCCCGGAAAGTTGCCGACGATCTCGCGCTGCCCGGTTTCGATATTGAGCAAATAGACGCGCGGGTCGCCGGCGCCGTAGGCCATGTAGGTGATTTCCTGCGTCGACGGCGAAAACCGCGGCGTCAGCACCAGTTCGTCGCCGCGGGTGAGATAGCGCACATTGGCGCCGTCCTGATCCATGATCGCAAGCCGCTTGATGCGGCGCTCCGCCGGCCCGGTCTCATCGACGAACACGACGCGGCTGTCGAAATAGCCCTTTTCGCCGGTCAGCTTCTCGTAGATCGCATCGGAAATAATGTGGGCGATGCGCCGCCAATTTTCCGGCGTGGTGAAATATTGCTTGCCATCGAGTTGGGCGCCGGCTTGCACGTCCCATAGCCGGAATTCGGCTTTGAGCCGCCCGTCCGGCTGACGTGTCACCCGGCCGGTAACGAGCGCTTGGGCGTTGATGGTGCGCCAATCTGGGAAGCGCGGCACCGCGTCGACGCTGACGATCTTCTCCAGGAATGCGGCCGGATCGATCGGCGCGAACAGACCGCTGCGCCGGAGATTGGCGGCGATGATCTGCGAGACCCCCTGCGCGCTTTCGTTATCGCCGGCCGCTCCGCCGAGAAAGTCGGCGATCGCGATCGGCATCGGCTGAACGTTGCCTTGGGTGATATCGACGGTGACGGCCGCCGCCGGCCATGGCGCGATCGTCAGACCGGCGAGCGCGGCACCGCCGACCGCAAGCGCGTCGCGCCGGCTCAGGCGCGCAAATTGCGTCAGGCCGCGGGCCCGCAGTTTCGGGAACTCAAGCTCATTACGATCACCCACCGAAGACGTCCTTTGGATCGAAGTTGATGTCGATTTCCTTCCACACATCGTACGTGGTCAGCGAAAGCATGTCGTAGGGCTGGGCTGAGATGACGGCGCGTATCGCGCTGTCGCGCGTGGCTTCGAACAATGGGCCGTCGCCGCTGGTCAGCACTTCCGGCTGACCGATCAGCCGGTGGTCGCGGCCGAGCCTGATGCGAATGGCGACAATGTAGAGATCGGGATGCGTGCTCACGGCCGGCGGCGGATTCCACAACGAGATCAATTTTGCCCGCAGCGCATCGAGCTCGCTCTGCGACAGATGCGCGGCGCGACCGGTCGGCGCACCGAGCGCGGCGACGCCGTTGACGGTCTCGGCCGCCGCAAGCTGGCGCTGCGGCTCGCGATGATCGAGCAAAGCGGCGACCTGATTAGCGTCGAATTTGGACGGCGGCTTTTTGTTGTCGTCCTTCCGCAATTGCTCGGCGATCTGATCGGGCTTGAATTCCGGCGCCTTCTTCTCGGGTTTAGGCGGTTTCTTCGTATCGTCCTTTTTCAGCTCGTCGGCGATCTGATCAGGCTTGGTTTTGTCTTTTTGCTTTTCCGCCTTCTCGGCCGGTTTTGCATCAGCCTTCGGCTCCGGCTTCGGTTCGGATTTCTCCGCCGCTTTTGGCGGCGCCTTGGGTTCCGGCTTTGGCTCTGCCACGGCCGCGGCATCGGTCCTGATTTCCGGCTTGTCGACGACCTTCGGCGCGAGCTCCTTGGCGGGCTTCGGCTCGCCGATCTTGTCGGCGAGCGGCTTTGGATTCTCAATCGCCTTCGGCGCGTTCTTCAGGCCCGCGGTCACGTTAGAAATATTGTCCGGCGTGGCAATCTCGACCGGCATGAAGTCCGACAGGTTGACGTTCGGCGTCGAGCTGGCGAACGTTATCAGCCCGAACACCAGGACTGCCGCGTGGCCGGATGCCGATATGATCCAGTTCCGACGCAACTTTATTCCCCCCGCTCGGGGACAATATTGAGGGCCGCGCCAAAACCGGCGGTGCGAAGCCTGCCTAATGTTCGCATGATCTCATTATAGCAAACATCCTTGTCGGCGCTGACCAGCACGTTCGGCTGGGCGCGGCCGCTATCCTTGATCGCCCGTAATTTGGATTCGACCTCCGCCGACGCGATCGGGCTTTGTCCGAGATACACATCGGCCTGGCTGGTACAGCCGCCGCCGCTCTTCTTGAGTGTCAGGATCAGCGGCTCTTTGTCCGAGGTATTTGCCGTGCCGCCGCTGGCATTGGGAAGATCGACGGTGATCGAAAGGGTCATCAGCGGCGCCGAGACCATGAAGACGATGAGCAGCACCAGCATGACGTCGACGAACGGCGTCACGTTGATCTCGCTCATCACCGCGCGGCGGCCACGCTTGCCCCGGCTGCGCGACGACCCACCGACGACATTCGCCGCCATGTTGGCCCCTCAACCCCGCTCGTCGATCTGCCGCGACAGGATCGCCGAGAATTCGTCGGCAAACCCCTCAAGGCGCTGCGCCTGCCGGTTCACCTCGGAAATGAACTTATTGTAGAAAATCGTCGCCGGAATGGCGGCAATAAGACCGATCGCGGTCGCAAACAGCGCCTCGGCGATGCCCGGGGCGACCACGGCGAGCGAGGTGTTTTTCGACGCCGCGATCGACTGGAAGCTGGTCATGATGCCCCAAATCGTGCCGAACAGGCCGATGAAAGGGCCGGCCGAGCCGACCGTCGCCAGGACCAGAAGCCGGCGCTCCATGTGCTCGATTTCACGCGCAATGGCGACGTCCATGACTTTTTCGATGCGCATCTGCAGCCCGGCAAACGAGCGGGCATGGCCCTCGAAGCTGCGTTTCCATTCGCGCATCGCGGCGACGAACAGCGCGCCGGTCGAATGGCCGGGCTTGGCGGCAAGGGACGTGTAAAGCTCCTCGAGCGATTGGCCCGACCAGAATGCTTGTTCGAACCCGTCGGCCGATTTGCGGATCCGGCGGAACAGCACGGTTTTGTCGATGGCGATCGCCCAGACCCACACCGAGCAGACGATCAGGCCGATCATCACCGTCTTGACCAGCCAATGGGACTGCCAGAACAGATGGAAGAGCGACAGATCAGAGGAGGTCAACGGCAGCGCCGACGCTGTGATGTCGGCAGGATTCATGCGCGCGTCCTTTCGGCGATCCAGCCGGGGCCAATGGCCGGAGCGGCGCACCGGGACCAGAGGCAGGGCAGCCGCGCTTTTGTCGCGCGCCGACCACGACCTTAGAATTTCACGAGGACCCAAGCCGGACCCGCCACCGGCAGGACCGAAATCATCGCGAAACTTGTCCAAACTAGGGCGCAACACCCGGTCGTCCGGGCTTAGCGAAGCTTGGTTATGCTTAACGGGCGGTTAACGGTAAGGCGCGGCCTGAGCGGCCGCCAAAAATGCTCAGGGCCGCCCATCTTTAGTGAGATGGACGGCCCTGTCACGTGAGAGGCGAAGCGACGATTCAGGCCTGCGGTTGCGGCGGAGGCTGGGGGACCTCGCCCTGCGGGCGGTTACGCCGTTCGGCCATGAATTGATCGAATTCCGAACGGTCCTTGGCAAAGCGCAGCCGTTCCAGGAATTCCTTGAACTCGCGCTGCTCGTCTTCAAGCCGCTTGAGCGTTTCGGTGCGGTATTCGTCGAACGCACGATTGCCGCTCGACGGCGCGCCGCCGCCCCACCCGGCGCCTTCCATCTTCGAGCGCATGCGATCCATTTTGTCCTGCATGCGCTGCATCTTCGATTGCCAATGGCCTTGCCAATTGCCGTTGTGACGATATCCGCATCCCATTCTTCCGCTCCCTAGAAAAAAGGCGAGGACAAGCAGGCCGACCGGCCACCAAGCCATAAAGCCGAGCACGATCAGCGCGATCCAGGCCGGCTTGCCGAGTTCATCGAGCTTTTCAACGAGGACCATTAGGGACCTCCCAGGTGTGAATGTAAATAACATTTACATCGCCCATTTCGGCTGTCAAGGGGTTCTCGATTTCGTGAAACGAAGTTTGCATGTCGCGGTGCAAGTGGTGCGCAAGCGAGCCCGAGCAAGCGTGGATATTGGGTCGCGTTGTCGCAGCGCCGCTCGCAACGACGCTTATTATTTCGCTTCGGACACGCCGAGACCGCGCAGATAAATCAGCACGTCAGCTTCAAGCAGCTCTTCGGCCGACATCGGCAGCGTGCGGCGAGCATCATCGCCGCGACCGAACAGCGAGGCGATGCCGTGCGCTATCGCCCAGATGTGGAGCGCCACCATCAGCGCCGGCGGCCGCTTGTTCGCTGGCACGTGCGCGCAGAGCTTTTCAGCGGCCCCACGCAAAACCGTGAAGGCGCGGTCGCCCGCCTCGCGAAGCTCGGGATTGCTGGCAGGCGGGATGCCGGCTTCAAACATGGCCGAGTAATAAGCCGGCTCGGTCCGAGCAAAATCGAGATAGGCCCTGCCCAGCCGATCGAGCGCAAAGAAGACATCGGGGCGGCCTTCGTCCCAGGCCCGCGATAGCACCGCCTCGAACTGGTGAAAGCCGCGGAGCGCGACGCTGGCCAACAGTTCGTCCCGGTCGCGGAAATGCCGGTACGGCGCCGCCGGACTGACGCCTGCCCAGCGCGCCGCCTCGGCGAAAGTGAAGCCCCCTGGCCCTTTCTGTGCGATCAGCTCCAAAGCCGCCCGCAGCAGCGCTTCTTTCAGATTGCCGTGGTGATAACCGCGGGGGCTTTCTTTATCTTCCTTCGACCAAACCATTTGCCTCGAACCAAGCCATGTAAATAGTATTTACATGAGTCCAGGCAGTTCGTCGATGCCGAGGGCTTATCGCCGCCTGGCGGGTCGCACCGCGAGCGGCAAATCAGCGAACAGCGTCGGACTGCCCCCCGGCTGTGCCCGTTCGATCGACAACAGGCGAAGCTTGGTGCGCACACCGCCGGGCGCCGAAAACCCGCCAGTTTTGCCGCCGGCCGCCATGACGCGATGGCACGGCACAATGATCGGGAACGGATTCTGTCCAAGCGCCTGGGCGACGTCGCGCGCCAGATTGCGGTCGCCGAGGTATTCCGCGACCTCGCCGTAGGACAGCGTGCTGCCGGCCGGAATGGCGCGCGCAATGTCGTAAACGCGCCGATTGAAATCTGGTACCGCGTCGCTGTCGAGGACGGCCCCGCCCAAGTCTCTGCGCTCACCGCCGAGCAACGCGATGATGTCCTCGATCGTGCGCCGTACATCTGCGGGCGGCGCGGCCTCGCCGGCAGAAGGAAAACGGCGCAGCAGTCGGCTTCGGGTCGCCCGCGCGCTGCCTTCGGGTAGCTGCACGCCAACGATGCCGCGCTCGCTCCAGGCGATACCGCAGGAGCCGATGGCCGTTTCGAACAATGCAAATCCGCAAGCGCCCATGATGTGAATATAAGACGCGCGCGGGCGGTCGCCGACCCGATTACTGGGTCCGCTCGAGATCGGCCGTCATCGCCATGCGCAGCGGCTTTGGAATCGGCCGCGCGCGGCCGCCGCTGATAAAGGCGACACGCACGCTCGCGCCGACCAGAAGCTCCTCGCCGCGCATCACCCGCTGCCGCAACGTGATGGAGGCGCCCTTCACCTCCTCCGGCTCGGTCACGACCTCAAGGATATCGTCCATGCGGGCGGGGCGCAGGTAATCCAGCGTCATCGAGCGCACCACAAAGGCGAAGCCCGGCGCCTCCTTCTCGGCCACCGCGAACAGCGCGCGGTGATCGGCGCCGATCAAGCGGAGATAATTGGTCCGGCCGCGCTCCATGTAGCGAAGATAATTGGCGTGGTAGACGATGCCGGTAAAGTCGGTGTCCTCGTAATAGACGCGCACCGTGAGCACGTGGCGGCCATCGCGGATTTCGCCGTCGAGCGGGATGGTGAGCCCTATCGCCACGGCACCTGCCCTGCCATCGACTGTTCCCAGTGCTGCCCGTCGAACGGCTGCGGCGTGATCGCCGCGATGTCGACATCGTCGAGGCAGCGGACGTTGACGTCGATCTTGTCCGGATCCGAGCGCGGCACATAGAAGGCATGGATGCCGCAGGTCGAGCAGAAGGTGTGCCTGGCGGTGCCGGTATTGAAGCGATAGGTGGTCAGCGCGTCTTCCCCGCTTAAAAGCTCGAACTGCTCGGGCGCGACGATCAGATGCAGAAAGCCCTTCTTGCGGCAGATCGAGCAGTTGCATTCGGTGACGCGCGACAGGTCGGCGGTGACGCGAAAACGCACCCGCCCGCAATGGCAGCCGCCGATCATTGTCTCTGGCATATCTGCTCCGCGAATTGGCTTCACGCCGGCTATGTAATCATAGCGCTTCCGCTGCGTCAGCGTCCGATGCGGGTCTTCGATTGTTGTCGCGGCAAATGAAGATGCGGGCTCGCGGCGCTCGCTGCGATCGAGGGATTTCACGGCACCGCGGGCTGGTATGGCGGTTACGCCAAAAACAAATCGATGGTGGCGCGGGTCGAGATCGTGCTCTCCGATACCACCGGCAACGCGACCATTGTTACGGTGTTCGCCAAGCCGGTGACGCGGCGCGATCTGAAATGATTTGCACGCAAAAGCGCGGCGAGATTCGATAGGCTGCGAGCCATTAACCAGCTCTCGCTAGCGGCGGCGACGGCTGCGGAATGTCCATCTTCCATTCCTTCGCGGCCTCGATCCAGGAAGAAATCGCCTCCTGCACGTTCTTCAAGGCTTCTTCCGGCGTTTCACCGTCAGACATACAACCGGGCAGGTCAGGGACAGTCGCGAGATAACCGCCGCCGTCGCTTTCCGCCAAACGCTCGATGCGCACGGCATATTCGAGAGTCATCGATCACCTCCGTAAGTCTCAATATAACGCACGAGCTTGCGAATGTAGACCGGCTTGATCGGCCGCCGGGCTGGAATGGTTAGGATTTCTCGGGCTGCCGGATGCCGCATGTGGGTATGTGACGTACCTTTTCCAAAGCGGAAACTAAGGCCGTATTCCCAGCATAACGTCTCGACATCTTCAATGCGCCAGTCGCCAGCCGGATTGCGGCGCATGTTGTCAAGAAGATTGGATGGCATCAGTCTGATTCGTTCGAGCCAAACAAACCGAACTGTGCCGGATCGCGCGCGGGCTCCGGCAGGCCGAGATGACGAAAGGCATGGCCGGTGATCAGCCGGCCGCGCGGCGTGCGCTGCAGCAGCCCGCACTGGATCAGATAAGGCTCGATAATGTCTTCGATGGCGTCGCGCGGCTCCGACAACGCCGCGGCGAGCGTTTCGACGCCGACCGGACCGCCGCCGTAGTTCATCGCAATCGTCGTCAGATAGCGCCGGTCCATGGCGTCGAGGCCGGCTTGGTCCACTTCGAGCGCCGCCAGCGCCTTGTCGGCGACGGCGCGGTCGATCGCCGGCGCGCCGGCGACGGCGGCGAAATCGCGGACCCGGCGAAGGAGCCTGCCGGCGATCCGCGGCGTGCCACGCGCGCGGCGGGCGATCTCGTTGGCGCCGTCGGCGGTGACGCCGATGCCGAGCACCCGCGCACCGCGATTGACGATCTGCTCGAGCTCGATCTCGGAATAGAAATTCAGCCGCACCGGAATGCCGAAACGATCGCGCAGCGGATTGGTGAGAAGCCCGGCGCGGGTGGTGGCGCCGATCAGGGTGAACTTGGCGAGATCGATCTTGACCGATCGCGCCGCCGGGCCGGCGCCGATGATCAGGTCGAGCTGAAAATCCTCCATCGCCGGATAGAGGATTTCTTCGATTGCCGGATTGAGCCGATGGATCTCATCGATGAACAAAACGTCGCGCTCCTCGAGATTGGTCAGGAGCGCGGCGAGGTCCCCGGCCTTGGCGATGACTGGGCCGGAGGTGGCGCGGAAATTGACGCCGAGTTCGCGGGCGACGATTTGCGCCAGCGTGGTCTTACCGAGCCCCGGCGGGCCGACGAACAGCACGTGGTCGAGCGCTTCTTTCCGCCCGCGCGCCGCTTCGATGAACACTGCAAGATTTTTGCGCGCCTGTTCCTGGCCGACGAACTCCGCAAGCTTCTGCGGACGCAGCGAGGCTTCAGCGGCGTCTTCCTCACCGCTCTCAGCACTGACCAGTTTGCGTCCAGCGCTACCGCTCACCGTCCCGGCCCCCGGCTATATTTGTTCGGCAACAGATCGGCGATCGCCACCACGCCCGGCAATTTGCCGTTCGGCACGATCACCCGCGCCTTCGGATCATAGTCGAAAATAAGCTCGCGGCAGGCGCCGCACGGCGATACCACGGCAATGGACTGATCCTTCTCGTCCGGCGGCGGATGGCGCACAGCGACGATGGTCTCGATCCCGTCGTCGCCGAGATCGACGAAGGCGCGCCCGAGCGCGACGGCTTCGGCGCACACCGCCATGCGCCCGAGATAGGCATCGAGATTGACGCCGGTGAAAACCTTTCCCGAGCGCGTGCGTAAGGCCGCGCCGACTTCCTGCCAGTCGTCGCGATAGCGCAGCTTGATCGCCGCGGTCGCCGCCGCAATCAAGTCGCGATCGGCTTTGCCGAGTTTGGCGGGCCGTTTCACTTCGCCAGTTCCTTGAGCCCTAGCCGGATCAGCGTCTTGACCTCCGCCGCATCGCCGGCGCTACGCGCCGCCGCAGCGATGGCGGCCGCGGCTTGCGGCTGGCCGTAGCCGAGATTGACCAGCGCCGAGACCGCGTCGCTCACCGGCTGCGGCGCGCGTTTGTCCTCAAGCGCGCCGGAAAGGCGCACAAGCGCCGGATCGATATCGGCGTAAGCGGGCGCCTTGTCCTTGAGCTCGGTGACGATCCGCTCGGCTACTTTCGGCCCAACGCCCGGCGTGCGCGCCACCATCGCCTTGTCGCGCATGGCGATCGCCCCGGCGAGGTCGGCGGGTTTGAGCGTGCCAAGCACAGCGAGCGCCACTTTGGCGCCGACGCCCTGAACGGTCTGCAGCAGCCGAAACCATTCGCGCTCGACATCGGTCAAAAAGCCGAACAAACGAATCTGGTCTTCACGCACATACGTTTCGATCGATAGCGTCGCTGCCTCACCGGCGCGTGGCAATTCCTGCAGCGTTCGCGTTGAGCAATGAACGAGGTAGCCGACGCCGTTGACATCGAGGATGACGGAGTCCGCGCCGTAGGAATCGATCACGCCTTTGAGCTTGCCGATCATCGCGCCGCCACCTTAAGCAGCACGCTCTGCCGATGGTGGGCGTGCGTCACGGCAATGGCGAGCGCATCGGCGGCGTCGTCGGATGACGGGTCGGCCTTGGGCAATAGCACGCCGATCATCATGCGCACCTGTGTCTTGTCGCCATGACCAGCGCCGACAATGCTTTTCTTCACCAGGTTCGGCGCGTACTCGGCAACGGACAGGCCGGCTTTGGCCGGCACCACCATAGCGATGCCGCGCGCTTGCCCGAGCTTGAGCGTGTCCTTGGCGTCCTTGTTGACAAAGGTCGCTTCGACTGCTGCCTCGTCGGGGCGAAACTCCTCAAGAACGCGCATCAGGCCGTCGTAAATAGCGAGAAGCCGCGCGGCGAGCGCATCGTCGTGGCGCGTCGTCACCGAGCCGCAGGCCAGAAATCCAAGCCGGTTGCCGGCGACCTCGACGACGCCCCAACCGGTGCGGCGGAGCCCGGGATCGATGCCGATGATGCGAATCGGGCGGGTCATGCCGCGAGCTTCATACCACGCCCGGTGCGCAAGCGGCCTTCCCGTTACGCGCTCATCCGCTGCACCAACGCGTCCGAGACTTCGAAATTGGCATAGACATTCTGCACATCGTCATGCTCGTTCAAGTTCTCGATGAGCTTGAGGAGCTTCTCGCCCTGCTCGTCGCCGACTGCGACGGTGTTCTGCGGCCGCCACACCAAGGCGGCTTTGCGCGGCTCGCCAAATTTCGCCTCCAACGCTTTGGCAACCGAGCCGTAGTGGTCCGCCGCGGCGTAGATCTCGTGGCCGCCTTCGATCGAGACCACGTCGTCGGCGCCGGCTTCCAAAGCCGCCTCGAACATCGCGTCAGGGCTTGCGGCTTTGGCGTCGTATTCGATGACGCCGACGCGGTCGAACATGAACGAGACCGCGCCGGTCTCCGCAAGATTGCCGCCGCTCTTGGTGAAGGCCGCGCGCACCTCGCCGGCGGTGCGGTTGCGATTGTCGGTCAACACCTCGACGATGACGGCGACGCCTCCGGGCCCATAGCCTTCGTAACGGATTTCCTCGTAGGTCTCCGCATCGCCGCCCAACGCCTTCTTGATGGCGCGCTCGATATTGTCCTTCGGCATATTCTCCGCCCGCGCGGCGATGATGGCGGCGCGCAGCCGCGGATTCATGTCCGGATCGGGCAGACCGATTTTGGCCGATACGGTAATTTCGCGCGCCAGCTTGCCGAACAGCTTGGACTTCACCGCGTCCTGCCGCCCCTTGCGGTGCATGATGTTCTTGAACTGCGAATGTCCGGCCATAGCTCGCTCGCGCGCCCTCGCGCGCGCAAAGGATTTGAATGGATTGATGTCGCCGGACTTATAGGGCGGCGCAATCAGGAAATAAAGATGGCCCGGAACTCAGCTCCAGAATGCGGGGACAGCCGGCTCCAAGCAACCGCCGACACGCACGGCGCCGGCGCGCATCGCCAACCCGGTCGCCTTGTCGGTTTCGACCGCGATGCCGCACAATGTCGCCGGTCCGGAGGCCGGCTCGAAGCGCGAGGAGGCGACACGGCGCAGGAAGCGCTGCAGCGGCTCTTCTTTGTTCATGCCAATCACCGAGTCGTAGTCGCCGGTCATGCCGACGTCGCTCATGAAAGCGGTCCCGCCCGGCAGGATGCGCAAGTCCGCCGTCGGCGCGTGGGTGTGGGTGCCGACCACCATGGTGGCGCGGCCGTCGCAGAAATAGCCCATCGCCTGCTTCTCGCTGGTCGTCTCGGCGTGCATGTCGACGATAATGGCGTCGGCGCCGGAACGCAGCGCGCAGGCGCCGAGTTCGCGGTCTACCGCGGTGAAAGGATCGTCGAGCGGATCCATGAAGATGCGGCCCATGGCATTGACGACCAGCACGCGCGCGCCGCTCTTGGCTTCGACCAAAGCCGCGCCGCGGCCAGGCGTGCCGGCCGGATAGTTGAGAGGCCTGATCAGGCGAGGCGCGCGTTCGATGAAGACCAAGGCTTCCTTCTGGTCCCAGGCGTGATTGCCGAGCGTGACCGCGTCGGCGCCGGCCTCGATCAGTTCGTTGTAGATCGTTTCGGTGATGCCAAAGCCGCCGGCGGCGTTCTCACCATTGATCGCCACGAAATCGAGCTGCCAGTCGCGGATCAGCCCGGGCAGGCGCTCGGTGACGACGGTGCGCCCGCTCCGACCGACTACGTCGCCGACGAACAAAATCCGCATGCCTTAACCGCCTCGCAGATCGATGATCTCGCGCTCGGTTAGCACAAGATCGAGCGCGGCGTCGTGGGGCGCCGCCGGCACCGCGGCGATTTCTTGGACCGCATAGGCAATCCCCATGGCAACGATGGGCTTGCGCGCGCGCAGCCGCGTGATGGTGAGATCGTAATAGCCGCCACCATAGCCGAGCCGACGGCCGGCGCGATCGAAGGCGACAAGCGGCACGAGCACGATATCGGGCTCGACCTCCGCTGCCTGTACCGGCGGCTCGCGAATCCCCCAGACGCCGGAGACCAGCGGCTCACCGAAATTCCAGGCGCGCATGACAAGCGGCCGGCCGCGCCCGGCGATCACCGGCAGCGCGAGCCGCGCGCCGCCGCCTGAAAACCTCTTCATCAGCGGCAATGGATTGATTTCGCCGGTCATCGGCATAAAGCCCGAGACGATCGCGCCTGGCACCGCCGAAACCGGAAACGGCCGACCGGCGATCGCTTCCGCGACGGCGCTGCGGACATCAGCCGGCAACGCGTCGCGTCGCGCGATCATCTCGCGGCGCAGTTCAGCTTTTGCGGTTTGGACTTCGGACATGTCTTGAGCGTGCCACCCTAAAGACGTGGATGGCCGGGACAAGCCCAGCCACGGCAGCAAAGGCACAACCTGGAGGAAGTGCGGAGCCGCACCGGCCGTTGGAGCGCTCGATCCCGGGTTCCCTACGAAAGTAGGTGGGCGCCATGTGTCCGAACCCACGAGTCCGGACAGGGACAGCTCCCTGAAGGATCGATAAGGCCCCGGGGATTATGGCTCCTGTCGCACCAGGCAGCCCCGCGGGATCAATGTAATGCACCGTGGCACGCGACGCCACTTGGTCCTTGCCGCATCTTCGCTGTTGAGCGCGGCGACGAGTCGCCCGACGACCATGGCGTCCTGCGCGAGAGCTTCGACGAAAAGATATGGGCCCGACCTCGCGCTCATGACGATGCGGCGCGACGTCGACCAGCGATTGGCTGAGTGCATCAGCCGCGGTGCACCGACCGGGCAGAGCCCGGCGTCGTTGCCGCGTGGCGCTACGGGTATGTTAACCACCGTCGGTTCCGCCCGGATCGCGCATCTTCAAAAACGGGAACGCGCGGCGCGCTTGCATTGTTGGTGTTACGCCGCGGTGTGCGTCCGCGCTTACCCGGTGACGATGTGCGGATGACTGCGGACTTGATTGATCGATCAACAAACAATCGTCTCGACCAGGAGATGTGACATGTTCAGCAAAACTACCCGATTGAAGGCGTCTGCCAGAGAGGCGCTTACGGTCCGCAACGGGTTACGCGCCTGCCTCGGCGCGTCGGCTCTCGCTCTTGCCTGCGTGACGGTCGCCGGCCCGGCTGTTGCTCAGTCCCAATTCGACGGCACCTGGAGCGTGGTCATCATGACCCGCGGCGGCGCCTGTCAGTCCGGTCTGCGCTACGGTGTGCAGATCGTTAACGGCCAGGTCATCGGCGGCGGAGGCGGCGCCGACGTGCGTGGACGCGTCAGCCCCGGCGGGGGAGTCGCGGTCAGCGTCTCGGCCGGCGGTCAATCGGCGAGCGGCTCCGGCCATCTCAACATGATGAGCGGCGGCGGCGTTTGGCGGGGCCAGGGCAGCGCCGGATATTGCCAAGGCACGTGGGTCGCACAGCGCAGCGGCGGCTATGGTGCCCAGGCGATGGAAGGCCCGGGGCCGGTTCAACGGCCGCTCTATAACTACGCGCCGCGGTATTACATGCCGCCAGGCGGCGGCTATTACGGCCCGCCCGGTGGTCAATACTGACCGCGCGCCCTGTTTGAGGCAGCTGCAGACGCGGAAAGCGCTCTAGCCGCGCGCGATACCGTTGCCGCCGACCGTGGTATTGAGCTTCCTGGTGACGCGCTCGATCCGCTCGGCGGCGGCCGCGAGCGACGCGGCAATCGCCGCCTGGGTGGCGTTGTGGCGATCGGTGGTCGCCACATGCGCCTCCTGCACCGCCATCAGTTCCTCCTCCAGGCGGTTGAGGCGCGTGCCCATCTCGCCGAGCTCGTCGGCGATGGTCAGCGCCGCCATCACCGTCAGCCGGGTGTCGCCGATCTCACCGAATTTGGCGCGCAGGGTTTCGATGCGAATATCGAGCTCGCGCGCGAGGCCGGTGAGATGATCCTCCTGCCCGTCCTCGCAGGCCATGCGGAACTGTCGCCCGTTGATGCTGACATTGATCTGGGACATCTCGCTCTCGATCCGCTCCGGCGCTCGCTTGACTCCCAACTGCCTCAGTCGCCGCGCTCCAGCACGCCGCGGATCGCCTCGATCGCCTGGTCAATCCGTTGCGCGACTTCCCGGTTGGCAGTCTCCAGACCGCGCGAGCGCGCGGCGGCGTGATCGAGCTCGCTCGCGAGCCGCGCCCGGTCGGTGCCCAACGCGTGGATTTGGGTAAATAGCAATTCCTGGCCGCGATCGAGCTCACCGCGCCGCTCGGCCGCCGCTTCGAGCGCATCAAGCGCGAGCGCCAATCGCTGGCTCGCGATCTCGACCGAATTGTCCTCGCTCATCTGGCCATCCAGTGCGGCCACAAGCGCCGCCGCCGCACGTGAAAAGCGTGCGACCGCAATTATTTACGCTCGGAAGCTTACGTCGCATCGAGCTTAAGCGTCAATGTCCAAAGCGTTTTGTACCCAGCTCTGTGCATGACGCCTTTTGGCCATTGGCGGCGCAATTGACTCGAGCCCGTTCCGTGCTATCTGATCGCCGCCTGTTCACCTGACCGCGGCCGTCAGCATATGGGCCGCGCTTGGCCCGTTCCATGACGATGCCGGACCGCATCCTCGCGGCGAGTGCAGCCCTCGCCCAGCCTTCCCGCTTTCCCGCCACAGCCACGAGTCCGGCCGCCCGCGCCGAGCACGACCGCATGGCGAATGCGATTCGCGCCTTGGCAATGGACGCCGTCGAGCAGGCGAAGGCCGGTCACCCGGGCCTGCCGATGGGCGCCGCCGACGTCGCCACCGTGTTGTTCACGCGCTTCCTGAAATTCGATCCGACCGATCCGGCCTGGCCCGATCGCGACCGCTTCGTGCTCTCGGCCGGTCACGGCTCGATGCTGCTTTATGCGCTCCTTCATCTGCTCGGCTACGAGGCGATGACGGTCGATGAGATCAAGCGCTTCCGGCAGGTCGGCTCGCTCACGCCCGGCCATCCGGAATATCACCATACGCCCGGTGTCGAGACGACGACCGGTCCGCTCGGCCAGGGCCTTGCCAATGCGGTCGGCATGGCGATCGCCGAGCGTCACCTCGCCACCTTGTTCGGCAACGACATCGTCGATCACACTACCTACGTGCTCGCCTCCGACGGCGATCTGATGGAAGGCATCAGTCAGGAGGCGATCGCGCTTGCCGGGCACCTCAAGCTGAAAAAACTCATCGTGCTGTTCGACGACAACGGCATTTCGATCGATGGGCCGCTGGCGCTGGCCAATTCCGTTGACCAGGTGCAACGCTTCGAAGTCTGCCGGCTGGGCGGCGACGCGGATCGACGGTCACGATCCGGCGGCCATTGCCGCGGCGATCGAAGCGGCCAAGATGTCCGACCGGCCGTCGCTGATCGCCTGCCGCACCACCATCGGCTTTGGCGCGCCGAACAAGGGCGGCACCGAGAAGAGCCACGGCTCGCCACTCGGCGCCGAAGAAATTGCAGCCGCGCGCGCCAAGCTTGGCTGGAGGTCGCCGGCCTTCGAAATTCCGGCGGCTATCCTCGAGCCATGGCGCGCCGCCGGCCGGCGCGGCACGCCGGCCCGGCAGGCGTGGGAGATGCGCTTGGCCGCCCTCGATCCGAAGGCGCGAGCGGAGTTCGAGCGACGCCAGCGCGGCGAGCTTGGCGAAGGGCTGGCGTCGGCAGTTGCTGCCGTGAAGCAAAGACTCACCGAAGCGCCGAAGGAGATCGCGACCCGTTCCGCGTCCGAGTTTGCGCTCGAAGCCTTGGTGCCGGCACTGCCGGAAATGATTGGCGGCTCGGCCGACCTCACCGGCTCCAACAATACCCGCACCAAATCGATGAAGGTCTTAAGCGCCGCCGACTATTCCGGCCGCTTCATCCATTACGGCGTGCGAGAGCACGGCATGGCGGCGGCCATGAACGGCATGGCGCTGCACGGCGGCGTCATTCCCTATTCCGGCACGTTCCTGGTGTTCTCGGATTATTGCCGGCCGGCAATCCGGCTGGCAGCGCTGATGGGTCAGCGCGTAATCCACGTGATGACCCACGACTCGATTGGGCTCGGCGAAGACGGACCGACGCATCAGCCGGTCGAGCATTTGGCCGCGTTACGCGCCATTCCGAACCTCAAAGTCTTCCGGCCATGCGACGCGGTCGAGACCATCGAATGCTGGCAGCTGGCGCTGGAAAGCAAGAACGGACCGAGCGTGGTGGCGCTGACGCGGCAAAATGTGCCGCAACTGCGCCTCGGCCTTGATGCCGACAATCGCTGTGCCGGCGGCGCCTACGAATTGATTGCTGCTGAAGGCGGCGCGGCAACCGTCTCGCTGTTTGCCAGCGGATCGGAAGTCGCCATCGCGGTCGCCGCGCAAAAGCTGCTGGCCGCGCGCAGCGTTCGCGCGCGGGTCGTTTCGGTGCCGTGTTTCGAACTTTTCCTTGTGGCCGCCGATGCCGAACGTGCGGCGATCACCGGCAACGCCGCAGTCAACGTCGCCGTCGAAGCCGGCATCCGCCAGGGCTGGGACGCCATCATCGGTTCGGATGGAACCTTCGTCGGCATGACCGGGTTTGGCGCCAGTGGGCCCTACAAAGAACTTTATCAGCATTTTGGTATCACGCCGCAGGCGGTGGCGGAGGCCGCGCTGGCGCGTTTAGGAAAGTCGTAGGAGGGCGAGTATGTCGGTACGCGTAGCGATCAATGGGTTTGGCCGCATCGGCCGCAACATTTTGCGCGCCGCCGTCGAGGCCGGACGCGACGACATCGAGATCCTCGCCATCAACGATCTGGCTCCGGTCGAGACCAACGCGCACCTGCTTCGCTATGATTCAGTGCACGGCCGCTTCCCTGGCGAAGTCACCGTCAAGGGCGACACCATCAGTTGCGGCAACGGCGCCATCAAGGTCACGGCACACAAGGACCCGACGCAACTGCCGTGGAAGGAGCTCGGCATCGACGTCGCGCTCGAATGCACCGGCATTTTCACCGCCAGGGACAAGGCCTCGGCGCATCTGCAAGCCGGCGCCAAGCGCGTGCTGATCTCCGCGCCAGCCGACGGTGCTGACATCACCGTGGTCTACGGCGTCAACCACGACAAGCTGGCCAAGGCGCACACGGTGGTTTCCAACGCCTCGTGCACGACCAACTGCCTCGCGCCGGTGGCGAAGGTGCTCAACGATGCCGTCGGCATCGACAAGGGCTTCATGACCACCATTCACGCTTACACCAACGATCAGCCAACGCTCGATCAGGTGCACAAGGATCTCTATCGGGCGCGGGCCGCCGCGCTCAACATGATCCCGACCTCGACCGGCGCGGCCAAAGCGGTCGGCCTGGTGCTGCCGGAGCTCGCCGGCAAGCTCGACGGCGTCGCCATCCGGGTGCCGACGCCCAACGTTTCGGTGATCGATTTCAAGTTCGTCGCCAAGCGCGCGACGTCAAAAGACGAGATCAACGCCGCGGTCAAGCGCGCCGCCGAGCAGCAGCTCAAGGGCATTCTCGGTTTCACCGATGCGCCCAACGTCTCGACCGACTTCAACCATGACCCGCACTCGTCGGTGTTCCACATGGATCAGACCAAGGTGATCGACGGCACGCTGGTGCGGGTGATGTCGTGGTACGACAACGAGTGGGGCTTCTCCAATCGCATGGTCGATACCGCGGTAGCGATGGGCAAGCTCGGCTGAGCTTGCCGCCAGAATTCGCCGGCCATGCGCTTTCGCACTCTCGACGACGCCGACGTCACGGGCAAACGCGTGCTCTTGCGCGTCGACTTCAACGTTCCGATGCACGACGGCGAGGTCGCCGACGTCTCCCGCATCGAACGCAACAGCCCGACCATTACCGAAATCGCCGACCGCGGCGGCAAAGTGATCCTGCTGTCGCATTATGGCCGGCCGAAAGGGCGTGATCCGAAAGAGTCGCTCAAACCTGTCGTCAACGCGGTCGCACGCATCATCGGGCGGCCGATTGCATTCGCCAATGATTGCGTCGGCGCGGCCGCCGAAAAAGCAGTCGCCGCCTTAACGCCCGGCGATATTCTCTGCCTGGAAAACACCCGCTTCCACAACGGCGAGGAAAAAAACGACACAGCCTTCGCCGCCGCGCTCGCGCGCCTGGGCGACATTTATGTCGACGACGCTTTCTCGGTGGCGCACCGGGCGCATGCGTCGGTGGAAGCGCTGGCTCATCTGCTGCCGGCCTATGCCGGACGCGCCATGCAGGAGGAACTCGAAGCGCTTGAGAAAGCGCTGCACGCGCCGGAGCGTCCGGTCGCCGCGATCGTCGGCGGCGCCAAGATCTCCACCAAGCTCGACCTCCTCGGCAATCTCCTCGCCCACGTCGACAGCCTGATCATCGGCGGCGGCATGGCCAATACTTTCCTGGCGGCGCAAGGCAAGGCGGTCGGCAAATCGCTGTGCGAGAACGATCTCATGGCCACGGCGCGCGGCATCCTGGCCAAGGCAAAATCGCAAAACCGCGAAATCGTGCTGCCGGTCGACGTGGTCGTGGCGCAGAAATTCGCCGCGCACACGCCGTCACGCGTCGTCTCGGTGGACGAGGTCGGCGAGCGCGACATGATCCTCGATATCGGCCCACGCACCGTTGAGCAGGTCGTCTCGGTGCTGGCCCGCACCAAGACGCTGGTCTGGAACGGGCCGTTCGGCGCCTTCGAACTGGAACCGTTCGATGGCGGCACCATCGAAGTGGCGGAAGCGGCCGCGGAACTCACGGCGACCGGCAAGCTTGTCAGTATTGCCGGCGGTGGCGACACGATGGCGGCGCTCAATGCCGCCGGCGTCACCGGCCGCTTCACTTATGTCTCGACCGCCGGCGGCGCTTTCCTGGAGTGGCTCGAAGGCAAGGTGCTGCCGGGCGTCGAAGTGCTTAAAGCATCCCCTACTCCCGCCGCGACCCGCACTTGAGGCATAATGGATGCGGCTCAGAGCATGATCCCGAAAAAGCCTGCCCCGGACTTGATCCGGGGTGGATACCGGTTTTCGGAAACTCCAACACAAGATCTAGAATATCGAGGAGCACGCGATGAATCTCACGGAATTGAATAAAGTCGCGGCAGCCATGGTCGCTCCCGGTCGCGGCATTCTGGCTGCGGACGAATCCACCAGCACCATCAAGAAGCGCTTCGACGCCATCGGGGTCGAGTCGACGCCGATCAGCCGGCGCGACTATCGCGAGATGCTGTTCCGCTCGACCGACGCGATGGCCAAGCACATTTCCGGCGTCATTCTCTACGATGAGACCATCCGGCAAAATGGCAAGGATGGCACGCCGCTGGTCAAGCTCATCGAGAAGGCCGGCACGCTCCCCGGCATCAAGGTCGACAAAGGCACCAAGCCGCTGCCGTTCTGTCCCGGTGAAGTCATCACCGAAGGACTCGACGGCCTGCGCGAGCGGCTCGTTGAATATCGCGGGCTCGGCGCCAAATTCGCCAAGTGGCGCGCGGTGATCGATATCGGCGCCAACATCCCGAGCTATAACGCCATCATGACCAACGCCAACGCGCTCGCCCGCTACGCCGCGCTGTGCCAGGACGAAGACATCGTGCCGATCGTCGAGCCCGAAGTGCTGATGGACGGCGATCATGATGCCGACCGCTGCGCGGTGGTCACGGAATGGGTGCTGCAAACCGTGTTCGAGCAGCTCTACTATCAGCGCATCGCGCTCGAAGGCATGGTGCTCAAGCCGAACATGGTCGTGCCCGGCAAGAAGTCATCCAAGCGCGCCTCGGTCGAGGAAGTCGCCGAGAAAACGGTGCGCGTTCTCAAGGCCTGCGTGCCGGCGTCGGTTCCGGGCATCGCGTTTTTGTCCGGCGGCCAGTCCGACGAGGAAGCGACCGCGCATCTCGACGCCATCAACAAATTGGGCCCGCTGCCCTGGCATGTGACCTTCTCGTACGGCCGGGCGTTGCAGGCGGCGCCGCAGAAGGTCTGGTCGGGCAAGTCGGAAAACGTCGCCGCTGCCCAGCGCGCCTTCGGCCACCGCGCCTCGATGAACGGCCTCGCTGCGCTCGGCCAGTGGAAGGCCGATCTCGAACGGAAGGCAGCGTGACATTTAAGGGCTGGCAAGTGGCTCGTCATGGCCGCGCATAGCCGTTCAGAAGAACGGCGTCGCATCGCTCGCCTATGTCGCGGGCATCCAGGTCTTAAGTCCAAATCGAAGCCAAGACGTGGATGGCCGGGACAAGCCCGGCCATGACGCGTTCGAATGCACAGCCTGCCCCGCGGCTTTATCTGATCACCCCGCACCTCGGCGACACCGCCTCGTTCGCGCACGACATCGGCGCCGCGCTTCCAGCCGGCGACATCGCGGCCGTGCTCCTCCGCCTCGAGCCAGCCGACGAACGCACCATGATCAATCGCGCCAAGGCGATCGGAGCGATCGTTCAGCACCATGACATTGCGCTTTTGCTGGACGGGCATCCGCAGTTGGTGGCCCGCACCGGCGCCGACGGCGCTCACCTGACCGGCATCGACGCACTGACCACCGCGCTGCCAACACTCAAGCCCGACCGCATCGCCGGCGCCGGCGGCTTACGCAGCCGTCATGATGCCATGCTCGCCGGCGAAGCTGCCGCCGACTATGTGATGTTCGGCGAACCCGATCGGCGCAGCGGCCGTCCGCCGCTCGACGCGATCGAGGAACGGCTGAACTGGTGGTCGGAGCTGTTCGAGGCCCCTTGTGTCGGCTATGCCGCAAGCCTCGACGAGATCGCGCCGCTCCGCCAAGCTAAAGCCGATTTTGTCGCGCTTGGTGATTGGATATGGACACACGCGCAAACGCCCGCCGCCGCGATAGCGGCCGCCGCCGGCCTGCTCGCCGAACCGGCGTAGCCGGCTGTGCTAGAACGACTCGATGCCAGCGCAAGATTCCGCATTCCGGCCAATGAGGAGGCTCGCGACAACGTTGCTGCTCGCAGCGCTGTTCGTCCCGCTTTGCCAGCATGCCGGTCGCGCCGCCGAACCCGACGTGGTCTATGCCGCCTTCCAGCGCGGCTACTATCTGACCGCGTTCGCGCTGGCGACGGACCGCGTCGAGGCCAAGAAAGACGCCAAAGCGATGACGCTGCTCGGCGAGCTCTATGCCCGCGGCCTGGGCGTCCGCCGCGACGACGCCAAGGCCGCCGAATGGTACAGGCTCGCCGCCGACCGCGGCGACCGCGACGCCATGTTCGCGCTGGCCATGTTCGCCCTGCAAGGCCGCGCCGGTTCGTCCGATCGCGAGGCCGCGGCCAAATTGCTGGCCGCCGCGGCCAAGCTCGGCCACGCGGTGGCCGCGTACGACCTGGCGCTCCTTTACATCGAAGGTCATTTGTTTCCGCAGGATTTCCCGCGCGCCGCCGAATTGCTGCGCACCGCGGCCGTTGCCGGCAGTCCTGAAGCGCAATACACGCTCGGCACGCTCTATAAGGAAGGCCGCGGCGTGCCGAAGGATATGAAAGAGGCGGTGCGGCTGTTCGCCTTGGCTTCGCTCGCCGACAATACCGACGCCGCAGTCGAGTACGGGATCGCTTTGTTCAACGGCAACGGCGTCGCCAAGAACGAGCAGGCGGCGGCGGCGCAATTCCGCAAAGCGGCGCTGCACGGCAGCGCCATCGCACAGGATCGGCTGGCATGGATCCTGGCCGAAGGCCGCGGTGCGCCAAAAAATCCGGCCGAGGCCACCAAGTGGCATCTGATTTCCAAGGCGCGCGGCGAAACCGACCTGGCGCTCGACGATTTCGTCAACAAGCTGGATCCCGACAGCCGCGCCGCCGGCGAAAAGGCGGCCAAGCTGTGGCTCGACGCGCTCAAGCCGCGCCCGCCATCGTGATCCACTCTTATCCTCCCCCGCTTTGCGGGGCGGTGGATGAAATAAAGGCGGCCGGGCTTGCGCCCGCAGGCAGCGAAAGGTACCGCAAGCCATCATGCCCCATTCCGCAATCCTCAACGTCATGATCAAGGCGGCGTATCGCGCCGGGCGAAGCCTCAAGCGCGATCTCGGCGAGATCGAAAACCTGCAGGTCTCGCTCAAGGGGCCGCGCAATTTCGTCACTGCCGCCGATCGCCGCGCCGAGGAAATCGTGCGCGCGGAACTCGCCAAGGCGCGGCCGGATTACGGCTTTCTCGGCGAGGAAGGCGGCGCGCACGCCGGCACCGACAAAAGTCATCGCTGGATCGTCGATCCGCTCGACGGCACCACCAACTTCCTGCACGGCGTCCCGCACTTTGCCGTCTCGATCGCGCTCGAGCGGAACGGCGCGATTGTCGCCGCCCTGACCTACAATCCTGCCAACGACGACGTGTTCGTCGCCGAGCGCGGCAAGGGCGCCTTCCTCAACGACCGGCGCATCCGCGTCGCCGCGCGGCAACGGCTCGCCGACGCGGTCGTTGCCTGCGGGCTGCCGCATTATGGCCGCGGCGACCTGGTGCTCGGCCGTTATGAGATCGCCGCCGCGCAGCAGCATTATGCCGGCCTGCGCCGCTTTGGCGCAGCGACGCTCGATCTCGCCTGGGTCGCCGCCGGCCGCTTCGACGCTTTCTGGGAGCGCGACCTCTCGCCCTGGGACTTGGCGGCCGGCATGCTGCTGGTCCGCGAGGCCGGCGGTTTTGTCAGCGATCTCGATGGCGGCGATGCCGTCCTGACCAAAGGCCATGTCGCCGCCGGCAACGAGACCATGCACCGCGAGCTTCTCGGCCTGATCAAGCAGGCCGGGAAAGACGCAGCCAAGGATGCGGCCAAGGATGCATCCAAGGACGCGTCCGGCGATTCCGCCGCGTCAGCCGCTGGCCGCGTGCATCATCAAAGCGGCGCGTGAGTTTTTGCGAAAATCGATTTCCGCCTTTTGATCGCCTGTCAGGGCACCTTTTCGGGATCATGCCATCAACGCGCCGCAAACTTTGTCGCAGGTTTGATCAGGCAATCGTGCGTTTTTCTCCCGCAGCGGCTATGCCATATTGGACAGACACAGAATCTAAGCCGACAGCCGATGGCGAATAGTTCCGAACCAGCCAGGCTCGCCTCGCCCCGCATTTTCCTGGTGCGGATGCTGGTGTTCCTCATCCTTTGCGGATTGATCGCCTTTGTGCTGCAGCGGCAGATCATTAACGCTTTCAATGCCAATCCTTGGCTCAACGGCCTGATCCTGCTGGTTTTGCTGATCGGCATCATCCTGTCGTTCGCGCGCGTCATCCGGCTGTTCCCGGAAGTATCCTGGGTCAATAGCTTCCGCCGCACCGATCCCGGGCTTGCGATCGCCAAGGCGCCGACGCTATTGGCGCCGATGGCCGCGATCCTCAGCGGCGACCGAATCGGCCGCGTCGCCATTTCGGCGCAGACCATGCGCGCCTTCCTCGAACTCGGTGGCGACCCGGCTCGATGAGGCCCGCGACACTGCGCGCTACCTGACCGGCCTCCTGGTCTTCCTCGGCCTGCTCGGCACGTTCTGGGGACTGATCGAGACCGTCGGTTCGGTCGGCGGCATCATTAACAATCTCAATGTCGGCGGCGACGCCGATTCAGTGTTCAACGCGCTGAAGGAAGGTCTTGCCGCGCCGCTCGGCGGCATGGGCATCTCGTTTTCCTCGTCGCTGTTCGGCCTTGCCGGCTCGCTGATCCTCGGTTTTCTCGATCTTCAGACCAGCCAGGCGCAGAACCGCTTCTACATTAACCTCGAGGATTGGCTGGCGACCACCGTGCAGGAAACCGGCGCTGCCGGCGCCGGCGGCGGTCCGCTGCCGGCCGGCGTCACCGAGGCGATCGAGCGGCTGCGTCTGTCGGTCACTGAAGCCGGATCGGGCAAGGCGACCACGGCGGCGATGGCCAACCTGGCCGAGGCGATCCAGGGCCTGGTGCAGCACATGCGCGCCGAACAGCAGATGATCCGCGATTGGGCGGACGCGCAGGCCAAGCTCAACAGCGACATTCGCCGCTTCATGGAGGTCCTGTCGCGCGAAGCTGTCGACCGATGATGTGAGATAGCTCGAAAATGGCGCTTGCGAGAAGCCGCCGCGACGGCGGCATGAATTACTGGCCGGGTTTCGTCGACGCGCTGTCGACGCTGATCCTGTCGATCATCTTTTTGCTCACCGTGTTCATGGTGGCGCAGTTCTTCCTGTCCCAGCAAATCGCCGGCAAGGACACGGCGCTGGCGCGGCTGAACGCGCAAATCTCACGGCTGTCCGATTTGCTGTCGCTGGAGCGCACCGGCAAGACCAGCCTCGAGGCCGAGCTCGCGCAGCTGCGCGCCTCGCTGTCCGCCGCCGAAGACGAGCGCGACAAGCTCCGCGGCACCGCCGAAGGCGCCCAGGCCGGCAGCGACGCCGGCAAGGCCGAGGTCGGCAAACTTAACTCGCGGCTCGACATCGAGAAGGCGGCGACCGCGCGCGCCGTCGCTCAGATCGAAATCCTCAATCAGCAGATCAGCGCGCTGCGCAAGCAGATGGCCGCACTCGAGACCGCGCTCGGCGCCTCGGAGCAGAAGGAAAAGGACGCGCAATTGCACATTGCCGATCTCGGCCAGCGCTTGAACGTGGCGTTGGCGCAGCGGGTGCAGGAATTGTCGCGCTACCGGTCGGATTTCTTCGGCAAGCTGCGCGACATCCTCGGCAACCGTCCCGACATCCGCGTCGTCGGCGACCGCTTTGTGTTCCAGTCGGAAGTGTTCTTCAACTCCGGCGCCGCGGTGCTGCGCCCGGAAGGCCGCGCCGAGCTCGACAAGCTCGCCGGCGCGCTGCTTGAGCTCGACAAGCAGATCCCGTCCGAGATCAACTGGGTGTTGCGCGTCGACGGCCACACCGATGTGCGGCCGCTGTCGGGAACGACGGCGTTCAAAACCAACTGGGATTTGTCGGCGGCTCGCGCCATCGCGGTGGTGCAGTATTTGATCAGCAAAGGCGTGCCGCCGCAGCGCCTGGTCGCGGCCGGCTTCGGCGAGTTTCAGCCGATCGATCCGGGCACCACCGAGGAAGCCTATAGCCGCAACCGCCGCATCGAGCTGAAATTGACGGAGCGCTAAGGCGTGAACGACGAGCACACGGTGCGCGTCGGCCCGCGTGCGCTAGCGATCTCGCTCCGGCCTTACGATCCACACGACGAAGACGCCGCGGTCGCGCTGTGGCTGCGCGCCTGGGACGCGGCTTATCCGGAACTCGATTTCGCCGCGCGGCTCGACTGGTGGCGCGAGCGCTGGCGCGAACTGGTAAAGTCCGCCGACGTCGTGGTCGCGCAAACATCCAACGAAGTGGTCGGCTTTGTCACCGTCGACCCGCGCACCGGTTATCTCGACCAAATCGCGGTCGCGCCGGAGCATTGGGCTTCGGGCGTCGGCTCGGCGCTGATCGCCGTCGCCAAGGAGCTCTCGCCCACGGGGCTTGAGCTCGAGGTCAACACCGACAATGCCCGCGCGCTGCGCTTCTACAACAAGCAGGGATTTTCAATCGCGGGCGCCGGCGTCAATCCGATATCGGGCAAGCCGGTCCACCGCATGCGCTGGGCGCCGGCTTGAGCGCCGAACGCCGCCGAAAAATCACGCCCCTTGAAACTGCAGCTTCGCCAGGCGGGCATAAAGGCCGCCGGCGGCGGCGAGCGTCTGGTGCGTCCCCTCCTCGACGATGCAGCCTTGATCGAGCACCAGGATGCGATCACATGACAGCACGGTCGCCAGCCGATGGGCGATCACGATTGTCGTCCGCTCCTGCATCAATTGCGCCAAAGCCGCGGCGATCAGCGTCTCGCTCTCCGCATCGAGCGACGACGTCGCCTCGTCGAGCAACAATAGCGGCGCATCGCGCAGGATCGCCCGCGCGATAGCGATACGCTGCCGCTGGCCGCCGGAGAGCGTGACGCCGCGCTCGCCGACCTGGGTCGCCATGCGCTCCGGCAGCGCGGCGATGAACGAAGCCGCATGAGCAAGCTCGGCGGCGCGCGCGACTTCGGCATCGGACGCATCGGGGCGGCCGAAGCGGATATTGTCGCCGACGCTTGCGGCGAACATCACGCTGTCCTGCGGCACCAGCGCGATGTGCCCGCGCAGATCGGCCGGATCGAGATCTGCGAGCTGCACACCGTCGAAGGTGATGCGCCCGCTGGTCGGGTCATAATAGCGCAGCAACAGATGAAAGATCGTGCTCTTGCCGGCGCCGGACGGTCCGACGATGGCGACTTTCTCACCGCGGCGGACGGCAAACGAAACACCGTTGAGCGCCGATACGGTCGGGCGCGTTGGATAGGCAAAGCGCACGTCGGCGAAAGCGACTTCGCCGCGGGCCGGCACCGGCAGCGCGCGCGGATGCGCCGGCGCGGCGATCACCGGCTTGATCGCCAGAATCTCGAACAGCCGCTCCGCCGCGCCAGAAGCCTGCGCGACCTCACCGCCGATTTCCGACAGCGATCCGAGCGCGCTCCCTGCCAGCACAGCGTAAAGGATGAATTGGCTCAGCCGGCCGGGCGTGATCTGCCCGGCCAGCACCTCTTGGGCGCCGATCCACAAAACAATGATGACGCTGGCAGCGACCAGAAAAATGGCGATGCCGGTGAGGAATGCGCGCGACATGATCGAATCGCGCGCTGCCTCGTACGCGCGCTCGACCGCCGCGCCAAAACGGCTGATGCCGAGCCGCTCATTGGTAAAAGCCTGCAGAACGCGCACGGCGCCGATCAGTTCGGCCGCATAGGCGGACGCCTCGGCAAGCGTGTCCTGCGCCGAGCGCGAACGGCGGCGCACGGCGCGGCCGAAAGCATAGAGCGGCAGCACGATGATCGGGATCGCGGCCAGCACGAAGGCGGACAGCCATGGGCTGGTCACCACCATCATCACCGTCGCGCCGATGAACAACACGAAATTGCGCAGCGCGATCGAGATTGAAGTGCCGGCCGCGGCCTTGATCTGGGTGGTGTCGGCGGTGAGCCGCGAAATGACTTCGCCGGTCCTGGCTTCGTCGAAAAACGCGCTCGACAGCGACGTCAGGTGCGCGAACACGTCGGCGCGCAAGTCAGCGACCACGCGCTCGCCAAGCGTGGTGACGAGGTAGTATCGCAGTGCGCTCGCCACCGCGAGCGCGGCGGCGACGCCGATCATGACCAGGAAATAGCTGTCGATCAGCGCAACGCCGCGCGCGGTAAAGCCGAAATCGATCATGCGGCGGATGGCGATCGGCACGATCAGCGTCGTCGCCGCCGCCACGATCAGCGCGCCCAGCGCACAGAGCGCGCGCCAGCGGTAGCGCCTGATATAGGGAATGAGCGACGCCAGCGGCCACAAATCGACACGGCGCTCGGCCGTCACAGAATTTGGCGTGGATTCCGTTGTCGATCCCGGCGACTGCGTCGTTACCGCCGTTAGGGACGGGTTGTCGGCCGCAATCGCCGCGTCCTGGTCCAAACGCAAGTTCATGCGCCGTAAAACCTTTTCGGCGCCTTGCCGGCGCATCGGGCGCGACAATGCCCCGGCCGCACCGAACTGGCAACGTTCGAGGCGATCGCTGCGGCGGCTTGTCTCGGCGTTCGCGCCACGCTATAGAGCCGCCAAATTGTTCAACCGACATTGCGCCGACGGCGCCGCAAAGGCACGACCATCGCCATGAAATCCGACACGCATCCCGATTATCACCTGGTCAAGGTGGTGATGACCGACGGAACCGAATTCACCACCCGCACGACCTGGGGCAAGCCCGGCGACACGCTGCATCTTGACGTCGACCCGAAGTCGCATCCGGCGTGGACCGGCGGCCAGCAGCACCTGGTCGATCGCGGCGGCCGGCTGTCGCGATTCCAGAAGAAATATTCGGGCTTCCTCAAGAAATAGTCGGAACTCGCCGGCGCGGCGGCTCGGGCGAGCCTGCCTCCTCCAAGCAGTTTTATTCGGATTTTAGGATAACGCCCGCCATCGAGCGGGCTTACATCCCGTCGCGCTCGAACGCGGCCTTCAACAGGCCCAGTTGCCGCTCGACCGGATTGCCGACCGCGACCCTGACCGGCGGCGGCGCGTGCATGGTTGCGTCCAGGCGGCGGACCTCCGCCTGAAGCTTGGTCGAGCGGGCGATCAACTCCTGCAGTTTGGACGGCAACAGCGCGATCGATTTGGTGTCGCCGGGATCGCAAGCCGCAAGCCGCACCTTGCTCTTTTCCTTGTGCGCCTGTGCCAGCGTCATTTCGCCTTCCTTGACCGCGCGGTGCAGGAGAAGCCAGGAGGCAAGCTGCATCAAACGTGTGGTCAGGCGCATGCTCTCGGTCGCGTAGACCATGGCGGCGTTACGTTCGAGTTTTTTGGATTCGGCCCGGCCGCTGCCATCAAGGTAGCTCGCCGTCTCTTCGACCAGTGCCATGCCGTCCCGAAACAGGGTGGCAAAAAGCTGGGAACCGGCCAGCCGCTCGCCGAAGGAAACCGCGCCGGCTTCACTCGCACGCTTCTCGGACATGGATACGCCTCACACCCGTAGCAGCATCGCTCGACCCGGCGCCTAAGTCCAGCAGGAGATAACGCCAAACTTTCCGCGGCCGCGCTTTTCTTTGTATTTGCCGGTTTCCGGCGCGTTGTTCGCTGCCAAATTTACTTTGCCAAGACATTCGCGTAGTCGCGAACGAAGACTTTTCGGCGGCGCCGAAGCGGCAGCTCGCCTGATCCGGAAAAAAAAGGAGCCGCCGTTGCCGGCGGCTCAAGGTGATAACAGGGAGGCGTCAAACAGAGTGGACAGGAGCCACTCGATGTCCAGAAGATGGACGAATTCTGTAATGAAGGAGAAAGCTTAACAAAAGGTAAAGCATTCGCAGAAAGTTGGCCAATCTTTCTCGCGTTCAACTTCATTCCTCGGCAATGCGCGCCTGAGCGCTCGCGGCGCAAGGCCATAATGGTTAACGATTGGTTAACGATCTTTGCTCGCAGCTTTCGGAGACGCAAATGGATGCGTCACTTTTTGAAAAAAGCACTCGCCGCGGTCTGCGAGGCGCGCTTTCGTGCCATTTCCGCTTCCAGCCTGGCGATTTCTTCCTTGAGCAAGCCAATCCGTTCGCCGAGCTCTCCGACCGACAGCAGCGACAAATCCTGCCCGATCTCGTGCGCGATCTTCTTCTTTGGCAGTTCGTCGGGATCGATAGCGGGCATTTGCGCTCCTTTGCCAATAAACTAGCGGCAGCCGAACCGGTTGTCACATCCGCGCCCTGCGCCGGAGAGCAATCGCTTCACATTGCAGCGACTGCTCTCCAACTTTTTGGCGGAGCATGATCTTTTCGGAAAGCCGGTTTCCACTTTCCCGGATCGCATGACGGTCATCGCCATCCGCGAGCCCGGCGGCCCCGAAATGTTGACGGCCGAAACGCAACCAGTACCTAAAGCCGAAACCGGCGAGATTTTGATCAAAGTCGCCGCAGCCGGAGTCAATCGGCCGGACGTGATGCAGCGGATGGGTCTCTATCCGCCGCCGCCCGGCGCGAGCGACATTCCCGGCCTTGAGATTGCGGGCGAAGTCGTCGCACGCGGAGCGGGTGTAACGCGCTGGAAGAACGGCGATCTAGTGATGGCGCTGGTCGTCGGAGGTGGCTACGCGCAATATTGCGCTGCCCATGAAAGTCATGCCTTGCCGGTGCCGCCCGAACTTTCGCTGATCGAGGCCGCGGCCATCCCTGAGACTTTCTTCACGGTCTGGCACAATCTGTTCGAGCGCGGCCGGCTCGCGGCGGGAGAGACCGCGCTGATCCACGGCGGCTCTTCCGGCATCGGCACCACTGCCATTCAGCTCGCCAAAGCTTTCGGCGCGCGCGTGGTGACGACAGCCGGCTCGCCGGAGAAGTGCAAGGCTTGCGTCAGCCTCGGCGCCGACATTGCCGTTAACTATAAAACCGACGACTTTGTCGCCGCGACCAAGAACGCAACCGGCGAGCATGGCGCCGACGTCGTGCTCGACATCATCGGCGGCGACTATGTCGATCGCAATTACGAAGCGGCCGCCGTCGAAGGCCGCGTGGTGCAAATCGCCTTCCAGGCTTCGCCGGCGTCGACTTCCGCCGTCTCATGTTCAAACGCCTGATCCACACCGGCTCAACGCTGCGGGCGCGTTCGATTGCCGACAAAGCCGCCATCGCACAGGCGGTCGAGGCCAAGGTCCTGCCGCTGCTGGCGTCCGGGCAAGTCAAGCCCGTGATCGAACTCGACCTTTGCGCTTACTGACGCGCCGGCCGCCCATGCGCGGATGGAGGCGAGCGCGCACATCGGCAAGATTGTCCTGACCCTTTGAAAAGACGGGGAAAATTTCTTGCGCTGCCGCACGGCGGGGGCTAGTGATCGATCGGCGGAAAAAACGAGCTGATCGCCAAGCGAACAAGAGCCGCGATTTCGGCGCAAAGCCGGCTACGCTATGAATGTGGGGGATTTCCAGATTATTGGGGCGCGACGTGCGCCGGCTGGTCGGAGTCGTCTTTTGGCATTTGTTCGCCCCGCCACGGCGTTCGCGGCCCTTGCGTTTGCGGCCTGGCTCGGTATCTCCGGCGCCGCGGCGGTCGAGGCTGTCAATGTCCGCGTCGACGCCGCCGCTATTGATCTGACCGACGCGGTCGAGTTTCAGCGCACCGACGGCGACCGCGTCCAGGTTTCGACCACGCCCGGCGCCGACGGCATCGTCCGCCGCATCGAGGTGCGCGGCCGCGAAGCCGGCAACAACTGGGCGGTGTTCGCGCTCGCCAACAACGGCGACGAGCAGATCGACCGCCTGATCGTCGCGCCGCATTACCGGATGGTCGGCTCCGGATTGATCTGGCCCGATCTCGGCTTCTCGCGCATCGTCAACATCACGCCGTCGTCGGGCGATCCGCCGGAGCGCGTCGACAACGCGACCGCCGACGTTTTTCGCGTTACGCTCGATCCGGGCACAGTGATCACCTTCGTCGCCGAATTGCGCGGCCCGAACCTGCCGCAGCTTTATCTGTGGGAGCCGGATGCTTTCAAAGACAAAGTCAATTCGCTGACGCTTTATCAGGGCATCGTCATCGGCATCGCCGGATTGCTGGCGCTGTTCTTGACCATCCTGTTCGTGGTCAAGGGCAGCGTCATGTTTCCCGCCGCCGCGGCACTCGGCTGGGCGGTGCTGATCTATATCGGCGTCGATTTCGGATTCTGGGGCAAGGTGTTCGACATGTCGTCGGGCACCGAGCGGATCTGGCGCGCCTCGGGCGAAGCGATCCTGGCGGCGACACTCCTGGTGTTTCTGTTCGCTTATCTCAATCTCAACCGCTGGCACGTGCGCTATGCGCACATCACGGTCGGCTGGCTCGCCTTTCTCGGCGCGCTGGTCGCCGTGGCGCTATTTTCGCCGCAGGTCGCCTCGGGTATCGCCCGCATCTCGCTGTTCTTCATCGCCGTGCTCGGCTTCGGCCTTGTCGTCTATCTCTCGACCCACGGCTTCGACCGCGCGGTGATGTTGATCCCGACCTGGCTGTTGTTGGTCGCCTGGGTGTTCGGCGCGGCGATGACCGTGATTGGGCTGGTAACCAACGACATTATCGGCCCGGCTTTGCTCGGCGGTCTGGTTCTGATCGTGATGCTGATCGGCTTTACCGTGATGCAGCACGCCTTCGCCGGCGGCGGCATGGCGCAAGGCATCGTGTCCGACGTCGAGCGCCGCGCGCTGGCGCTGACCGGCGCCGGCGACATGATCTGGGACTGGGACGTCGCCGCCGACCGCGTCTTCACCAGCCCGGAAACCGAAGCCATGCTCGGGCTCAAGAGCGGATCGCTCGACGGCGCCGCCGCCAACTGGCTGGAAGTGCTGCACCCGCTCGACCGCGACCGCTTCCGCGCCACGCTCGACGGCATCGTCGAACAACGCCGCGGCCGCATCGGGCAGGACTTTCGCATGCGCACCGGCGACGGCCATTATCTATGGTTCACGCTGCGCGCGCGTCCGGTGGTCGGCTCCGACGGCGAAGTCATTCGTCTGGTCGGAACGCTTACCGACGTCACCAAGTCCAAGACCGCTGAAGAGCGGCTGTTGCACGACGCCGTGCATGACAATCTCACCGGCCTGCCTAACCGCGAACTGTTCCTGGATCGAACTCGAAGCCGTGCTCGGGCTCGCCAAGACCGACAGCGCGATCCGTCCGACCGTCATGGTGATCGACATCGACCGCTTCAAGCAGGTCAACAACTCGGTCGGCATGGCGCTTGCCGAACTCGATCCTGCTGACGCTGGCGCGCCGTCTGGGTCGCCTGATCAAGCAGCAGGACACGCTGGCGCGCCTGTCCGGCGACCAGTTCGGCCTGATCGTCCTGTCGGAACGCAACTCGGCGCGCATCACCTCGCTCGCCGAGACTATCCGCCGCACGGTGCGCGCGCCGATCACCTTCAACGACCGCGAGATCTTCCTCACCGGCTCGCTCGGCATGGCGCTCGGCGACAGCGAGCCGCAGACCGGCGAGGAACGGCTCAAGGACGCCGAACTCGCCATGTATCACGCCAAGCGCAACGGCGGTGACCGGATCGAAGTGTTCAAGCCGTCGATGCGGGCGCGCAAATCCGACCGGCTGTCGATCGAATCCGATCTACGCCGCGCGCTGCAGCGCGAGGAGATCACGCTGCTCTATCAGCCGATCGTCCGGCTCGAGGACCGGGTGATCGCCGGCTTCGAGGCGCTGGCGCGCTGGAACCATCCCAAGCTCGGGCGGCTGTCGCCGCACGAATTCATCAACATCGCCGAGGAGACCGGGCTCATTGTCGAACTCGGGCTGTTCGTGCTGGAGCGTGCCGCCCGGCAACTGAGCACCTGGCAACGTACGCTGCGCCCGCGCGAGCCGCTGTTCGCCAGCGTCAACGTTTCCTCGCGGCAATTGCTGCGCCACGACCTGATCGCGGATCTGCGCACCGTGTTGGCGCGGGCGCCGCTCAATCGCGGCTCGCTCAAGCTTGAAATCACCGAATCGGTGGTGATGGAAAATCCCGAGCAGGCGGCGCAGATGCTGCACCGGATCCGCGAACTCGGCGCCGGCCTCGCGCTCGACGATTTCGGCACCGGCCATTCGTCGCTCGCCTATCTGCAGCGCTTCCCGTTCGACACCATCAAGATCGACAAGTCGTTCGTGCACATGACGGCAAAGGGCACGCGCCCGGTGATCCTTCGCTCGATCATCGCGCTGGCGCATGATCTCGGCATGGACGTGGTCGCCGAAGGCGCCGAGACCGATTCCGACGCCGTCGAGCTCTCGCAGCTCGGCTGCGAATTTGCGCAGGGCTTTGTGTTCGGCGAGCCGATGACGCCGGAGCGCGCCCGCGATCTTATTCAGTCGCACGGCAGAGACGGCAAGCCGACGCGCCACGAACGGGTGTCGGTGACCAGCAATCAGTAATCGGTAATCAAGGATCAGATTTTCACGGCATTTACTGATTACTGATGCCTGACTACTGATTCCTGAGTCACGCGTGCCCGGCTTCGCTCGACAGCATGCCGAGATCGATGCCGATCTTCTTCAGCGCCTTGTCATACTTGCCGCTGATATCGGTGCCGAAGATCAGATCCAAATCCGGCGCGCAGTGCAGCCAGCCGTTGCCCTGGATTTCGGTTTCCAGCTGACCGGGCGCCCAGCCGGCATAGCCGAGCGCCAGGATCGCGCTCGCCGGTCCGTCGCCGCGGGCGATCGCTTTGAGGATGTCGAGCGTCGCCGTGAGGCAGATGCCTTCGTCGATCGGCAGCGTCGAGTTCTCGATAAAAAAATCGGCGCTGTGCAGCACAAAGCCGCGTTCGGTCTCGACCGGCCCGCCGCGCATCACTTTCACCACGCCGGCGCGCGACGGCAGCCGGATGACGTCGGCGGCCGGTATGACGTCGAGCTTCACCAACAGATCGGAGAAGTTGATGTTCGGCGCCGGATGGTTGACGACAATGCCCATGGCGCCTTCCGACGAATGGGCGCAGACATAAATAAGCGAGCGGGCGAAACGATCGTCCAGCATCGCCGGCATGGCGATCAGCATCTGGCCGTCCAGATAGCCCCTGCCCGGCCCGCAATTCTTGACAGATGTACCGCGCGGCAATTTCATAACCGAAGGTTAGCCGATCGATCTGTATTTGCAAACGAACGGCCGCGGCAAAAGTTCACCAATCTTTCAGCTTCCGGGCCGCAGAAACGGTCACGATCATGGCAGTCACGATTATGACGGGTCACGATCATGTCAGTAGCGCGTGTGGGTCGCTTCGCCCTAGACCATGATCCGATCAAGTTGAATCGGATCATGATCTGGATGCTACGTTGGAGCATGATCTTGTCCGAAAACCGGTTTCCAGCCACGATCGAGTCCGATGGCAAGCTTTCGGAAATATGCTCCAAGAAATAGGCTCCAAGACCTGGCGATGATGCGTAACGCGGCCCACTCAATTGCAATGACGACCCTAGCGCTGCTCTGTGTCGGCCGTGTGCCGGCGCAGGCGCAGGACGCGTCCCGATGGGACGGCGAACCGCACGGGTCGACGCGGCTGATCGGCGGCGCCACGGTCAAATCGGCCGACGCCAAAGTGATACGCGCCGGCGTCGAAATTCGCCTCGATCCGGGCTGGAAGACCTATTGGCGCTATCCGGGCGATTCCGGCGTGCCGCCGACGCTGGATTTCGAGGGCTCGCAAAACGTCAAATCGGTCACGACGCTGTGGCCGGCGCCGGAGCGATTTTCCGACGGCGGCGGCGGCTATTCGATCGGCTATCACGGCGACGTGGTCTTGCCGCTGCGGATCGTTCCAAACGACGCCAGTAAACCGTCGTCGCTGCGTCTAAAGCTGGGCTACGCGGTCTGCGGCAAGCTGTGCATGCCGGCGCAAGCCGACCTCGACCTGACGCTGTCCGGCAAGGCCGGCGCGCAAGAGCCGATGCTGCTCGCTGCCGAAGCGCGCGTCCCGCGCCGCCTGGCGCTGGGCGAAGTTGCAGGCTTGGGCATCGCCGCGGTTCATCGCGAAGCGGCGGATGGCAAGCGCGAGCGGGTGATCATTGATGTTGCCGTGCCTGACGGTGTGCCCATCGAACTGTTCGTCGAAGGCCCAACCGCCGAATGGGCACTGCCGCTGCCGGAGCTTGCGGGTCCCGCGCCCACGGGCGCGTCGGGAACGCGACGCTTTACCTTCGATCTCGACGGCCTGCCGCCGGGCGCAAAGGCGCAAGGCGCGCTGCTGACTTTCACTGTGGCCTCCCCGAGCGAGGCGGTTGAGGTTCAAGCCCGTCTCGACTAATTCGCCGGTTGCGTTAATTTACGCCGGCCCAACTAGCCCCATCTGATCACGAGAGGATACCAGACCATGCCCATCAAGGTTGGCGACCGTTTGCCGCCCGACATCAAGTTTCGCGTCATGGGACCTGACGGCCCGGCCGTGAAGTCCATGGACGACATTTTCAAAGGCAAGAAGGTGGTATTGTTCGCGGTACCCGGCGCCTTCACGCCGACCTGCAACAACAATCACCTGCCCGGCTTCCTGGCCAATGCCGATGCCTTCAAAGGCAAAGGCATCGACACCATTGCGGTCACCGGCGTCAACGACGTGTTCGTGTTCGACGCCTGGAAGCAAGCGACTGGCGCCGGCGGCAAGATCGAATTCTTGGCCGACGGCAACGCCGACTTCGCCAAGGCGCTGGATATGACGCTCGACGGCTCGGGCTTCGGCCTCGGCACGCGCTCCAAGCGTTACGCCATGCTGGTCGAGGACGGCGTGGTGAAAAAGCTCAATGTCGAGGACGTCGCCGGCAAGGCGGAAGCCTCGAGCGCCGATGCACTATTGAAGCAGATATAGGCGAGCAACTTCCGGCGGCAAGCGATCAAACAGCTTTCATAAAAGGCGGCTCTCGAACCGGCGCGCTTTAGCTTTTTTAGCGGAGCATGATCTTTTCGGAAAACCGGTTTCCACCCTCGGATCAAGTCCGAGGGCAGGCTTTTCCGGATCATGCTCAATGCCGGTTCGAGACTGCCTGACGCCGTTTCAGATTGACGGCGGCAATGGCCGCTGCGGTCGATGCCAGCTCCCCGGCATCGGGCTCGCGCTCGAACGCCCAGTCCGGATGTTGCGGCACCGTGAATGGCGGCGGCGCCACGTCGCGCCGGCGCTTCGATCGAACAAACAAATAAAGCAAGAGCTTGATGATCCTTCTGACCGTTCGCCTGCGCACTTCCTCGCGGGCGCGCAAAACCAGAACCATCGCGTTCTTCTTGTCGAGCTCGACCTGAAGACGGCCGATTTCGGCGTGCTGCTTGTCGACCGAGCGGTCGAGCGCCTTCACCCGCATTTCTTCCATGCCGATTTCGAGCTTTCGCACCGACATGGCGAACTGGGCGCGCAACTGGTCCTTCTCGGCCTGGATTTCCTTGGCCGTCAGCGGCGTCTCATTCGTCAGTTGCTGCCGCGTCAGCCGCACCGCGCGGCGGTGAATAGCTGACATGAACAGCAACGTGAACAGGCATCCGGCGAGGAGCCCGATGCCGCACAGCATCAAAGATTCAATCATCGGAGCCCATTTGCATGCCGATGCACATCAACGATCGGACAGAAGCATCGATTTCCTGCCAGAAAACGCCATGGTAAATAAATCAACGTTCAAATTAACGATGAACCGGTAAACGCGTTCGCCCAGCCGCGTCGCTATCAATATCAATTGCCGGTTTTGCCGCGCGCGTTGCGCATCTCGGAGATCGCCTCGCGCGCCAGCACGTCGGCGCGCTCGTTGAGGTCGTGGCCGGAATGACCGCGCACCCAATGCCAGCGCACCTGATGCGGGCCCAAGGCCGCCTCGAGGCGCTGCCAGAGGTCGACATTCTTGACCGGCTTCTTGTCGGCGGTGCGCCAGCCGTTGCGCTTCCAGTTGGCGATCCATGACATGATGCCGTTGCGCAGGTATTGACTGTCGGTGTGGATATCGACGCGGCACGGCCGCTTGAGCGCTTCGAGCGCCGAGATTGCCGCCATCAATTCCATGCGGTTGTTGGTGGTGTTGGCCTCGGCCCCTTTGAGCTCCTTCTCCCGGTCGTCGAACGACAGGATCGCGCCCCAGCCGCCGGGACCGGGATTGCCCGAGCAGGCGCCGTCGGTGTGAACCGTGACGTGCGGCAGCGCGGACGTCACGGCGCTTTCACTCCATAATCGCGAACGCTCGCGACTTTCTGGTGGAAGCGGAGCTTGCGCAGATATTCGGCCGGGTCCTTGGGTTTCACCAGTGCGCCCGGCGGCACGTTGAGCCAATCGACCAGCCGGGTGAGCAGAAAGCGCAACGCCGCGCCGCGCGCCAACAGCGGCAACTTCTCCCATTCCTCAGGCGACAGCGGCCGCGTTTTGGCATAGCTCGACAGCAGCGCCCGGCCCTTGGTGACGTTGTAGGAATGATCCGGCTCGAAGCACCAGGCGTTAAGACAGATGGCGACGTCATAGACCAGCGTGTCGGTGCAGGCGAAGTAAAAGTCGATCAAGCCCGACAGCCTGTCGCCCAAGAAAAACACGTTGTCGGGAAACAGGTCGGCGTGGATGACGCCTTGCGGCAGTCCGTTCGGCCATTCGCCTTCGAGCCAATCGAGCTCGGCGGCAAGCTGCGCCTTGAGATCGCGCTGCACGCCATCGGCGTGCGCGGCGCAGGCCGCGAACAGGTGCCGCCAGCCGGCGACCGACAGCGCATTGTCCCGACGCATCGGAAAATCGGCGCCGGCCAGGTGGAGCCGCGCCAGCGCCTCGCCGAGCGCCGCGCAATGCGCCGCGCTCGGCCGGCGGATCCACATGCCGTCGAGGAAGGTGACGATCGCCGCCGGTCGGCCGGCGAGGCGGCCGAGCGTCTCGCCGCTGCGGTTCTTGACCGGCTGCGGACAGGTGATGCCGCGGCTGGCCAGATGCTCCATCAGGCCCAAGAAGAACGGCAGATCGCGTTCGGCGACGCGCCGCTCGTAGAGCGTCAGGATGAAATAGCCGCGGCCGGTATGAACCAGAAAGTTCGAGTTCTCGACGCCCTCGGCAATGCCCTTATAGGCCAGCAACTCGCCGATGTCGTAGCCGGCGAGGAAGGGACCGAGGTCTTCCGCCGCGACATCGGTATAGACAGCCATGTCAATCTCCAATGCCGTCGCGGCTAACCCGCCGAATGCGCCGCCGTCAAGATGGCGGGAGCCAGCGTCGTGCCGCCGTTGCGCGCCGGCGTGCGGATGCCGCCGCACTATCGGGTCGCCGCGGCGCGCAGTATGATTACCGCCAACTGCCCGGATAAGACGGCAGACTGAATGGGGCGCCCACACATGAAGACTATTCTCGTTCCCACCGAGCAGAATGCCGGCATGGAATCGGCCTTGGACTGCGCGCTGCTGCTGGCGAAAAAATTCGACAGCTGGATCGAAGGCTTTGCGCTGCGTCCGGCGGTCGCCGACATGGTGGCGATGGATCCGGACGCCGGATTGACCATGGTGGCGGTCAAGGAAAACGACGCCGATATGGCGCGGCAAGCCGAGGACCTGTTTCGCTCGTTCATGGAGCGCCACGGCGTGCAGCGCCAGGCCGCCGGCATAACGGCGCCGCCGGCGGCGATATCCTGGACCTGGCATGCCGACGCACCGAGCGGCCATGACTTTGTCGGCAGCTATGGCCGCGTGTTCGACGTGGTCGTGCTGGCCCGGCCCGGCGAGGAATGGCAGAGCCCGTCGATGGTGACGCTCGAGTCCGCCTTGTTCGAAAGCGGACGTCCGGTGCTGATTGCGCCGCCGACCTCGCCAAGTTCGCTCGGCACGCACATCCTGATCGCCTGGAACCGCTCGACCGAGCAGGCGCGTACCACGGCGTTCGCTATGCCGCTCCTTCGCCTCGCCGAGCGCGTCACCATCCTGACGGTCGAAGGCGCGACGGTCGCCGGGCCGAGCGGCGCCGACATGGCGCGCTCGCTGGCGATGCATGGCATTATCGCGGAGAACATCACCATCGCGCCGCCCGGCAAAGCGAGTGCCGGCGAAACCATTCTGAAGAAAGCTGCCGAGCTCGGTTGCGACCTCATCGTCAAGGGCGCCTACACCCAGAGCCGCCTGCGGCAAATGATTTTCGGCGGCACCACGCGGCACATTCTCGCCAACGCCAAGTTGCCGGTGCTGATGGCGCATTAGCTAGGCGAGCGTTTCGCTGGCCGTCATGCCCGGCCTTGTGCCGGGCATCCCGCTTAGACGGGCACGGAGCGTCGTTAGCGAGATGGCCGGGACATAGGCGAGCGAAGCGACGCCGTTCTTCGAACGGCTGTGCCCGGCCATGACGCACGCGAGTTTGCGCCTCGCGCGCGTCACTTCAAATCCTTGCGGATGATCTTGCCGACATTGCTCTTCGGCAGCGAGTTGACGAACACGATCACCTTCGGCACCTTGTAGGCGGCAAGCCGCTCGCGCGCGAACTTGGTCAGGTCAGCTTCGGTGACCGCCGGATCGCGCTTGACCACGAACAGCTTGACGCTCTGCCCGGTGTGCGGGTCGGCAACGCCGATGACGGCGGCCTCGAGCACGCCCGGATGCTGGGCCATCACGTCCTCGACTTCGTTGGGGAAAACCTTGAAGCCAGAGACGTTGACCATGTCCTTCTTGCGATCGAGGATTTGCAGAAAGCCTTCGTCGTCGAAGGCGCCGATGTCGCCGGTATGCAGCCAGCCGTCCTCGGTGAGAACCAGTTTGCTCTCTTCGTGGCGATGCCAATAGCCGTGCATCACCTGCGGACCGCGCACGCAAATCTCGCCGGCTTCGCCGACCGCCAGGTCGTTGTCGTGCTCGTCGCGGATGGCGACTTCGGTTGACGGCACCGGCAGGCCGACGGTGCCGATTTTCGGCCGGCGAACCGGATTGAGGCAGACGACCGGCGATGCCTCGGTGAGGCCATAGCCCTCGACCAGCTGGCTGCCGGTGATTTCATGCCAGCGCACCGCCACCGCGCTCTGCACCGCGGCGCCGCCGCCGACGGCGAATTTGAGCTTGCTGAAATCGAGCGTCGCGAACTCCGGATTGTTGATCAGCGCGTTGAACAGCGTGTTGACGCCGGTCATGGTCGCGACCTGGGCGCGGCGCAGGGTGCGGATCAATCCCTTGATGTCGCGCGGATCGGGCACCAGGACGCTCCGCCCGCCCATCAGCGCGAACGCCAACAGGTTCGCGGTCAGCGAGAAGATGTGATAAAGCGGCAGCGGCGTGAGCACGCTGCCCTGCTCTTCCGGCAGATAGGGCGCGATCACGGCACGGCACTGCAACGCATTGGCGACCAGATTGCGATGGGTGAGGATGGCGCCCTTGGCCACGCCCGTGGTGCCGCCGGTATATTGCAGGAGCGCCGGCGAGGTCGCCGCCGGAGCCGCATCGGTGTAGTGCGCGCTCGGCGGATGGCTGCAGGCGTCGTGCAGCAGCGTGAACGTCGCGAAATGCCACGCCGGCACCGCGCGCCGCACATAAGTGTTGACGATATTAAACAGCGTGCGTTTGAGCAGCGGCATGAAGTCGCCGAGCCGCGCCACGATCACGTGGCGAATCTCGGTCTCGGCCAGCACCGATTCGAGCTTGTGGGCGAAATTCTCCATGATGACGATGGCGGTCGCGCCCGAATCCTCGAGCTGCTCTTTCAGCTCGCGCGGCGTGTAGAGCGGATTGACGTTGACGACGGTCAACCCGGCGCGCAGCGCGCCGAGAAACGCCACCGGATAAGCGAGCAGGTTCGGCAGCATGATCGCGATCCGGTCGCCGGGATGGAATTTCGCTTCCCCGACCAGGAAGGACGCGAACGAACGGCTGACCCGCTCCCACTCGGTATAAGTCATCCCGGTGCCGAGGCACTCGAAGGCAGGCAGATCCGCATGGCGCGCGCAAGCGTCAAGCAGCAGCGCCGAGAGCGACGAATAGGCGTCGGCATCGATCGTTTTCGGGATGCCCGGTGGATAGGAGGCGAACCAGATCGGTTCAGTCGCGCCGGCCGGCGCCGTTGCGGGCGCGCTTTGGGTTTGCAGCGTCATTTTTCTTCTTTCCTTGGACAGTTTCCTCGGGCGGGCCGAAGCGGCCCTTTCGTTCAATCTAAGGCAAATTCCAGCGGTAAGGAATCAAGGCCCCGGCATTCATCCCGCCCCGCGCAGCGGGGAGGCGCAGGTCTGCTCCCTCTCCCCACACGTGGGGAGAGGGTTGGGGTGAGGGGGCCTCTCGGCTGGGCTGAAAGCCGCGGCCAAATTTTCAACGCCATTGCGCCGACCGACCGTTGTGCTCAGAATCGCGGAGAGGCCCCCTCACCCTCGGTTGCTTCGCTCCCTCGACCTCTCCCCGCGCGGCGGGGAGAGGTGGAAGAGGAACAAGCGAAAGCGTTCTCGCGACGCAGGTGCGTCCGAGTTTTGCCAATACGACGCGCAAGAAGCCGAACCTGATCCCGTCATGAGGCGCCGATGGTGGATTGCGGCTGCCTCCAGATCACGTTGGGCCAAATAAAACAGGACGGCGAGACGCCGATAGACGCGTAGCCTTCCGTCCGCATCCTTCGGGATGCGGTCGCGCGCTGGGCGCAGCGCGCTCGCCTGTCGGCGTCCCACCACGGCACTTGCGGCAGCGAACGAACGCCACCGCTCAGCTCCAGAAACGTTCTTCCTGGGACGCGGCTCAAAAGCGGGCGTTACCCGCCCCCGCCTGTCCCAGTCCAGCGGCATGGCCGCAGGCCGGTCATAGTGCCGGCCGGACGTTTTCCCAAAGCCGCCCGGGAGCCAAGGTGACGAGCCCTGACCCGCGGGAACCGCTCCCGCTCCGCCAGCCGGCGTGACCGGCTGGCGTCCTGGTACGTGAGCGAGATCGCCGTTGATGTAACTGCGACAGTGACGAATGTCAAGATCGGCGACAAAATCTTGATCAGATACCCTAATGCGTTGATTAACCTTAAATTTATCGGCTGACCAACGGCAACCCTTTCCTCACTGGTCCAGTGCGAAAGAGGACCGGCAAGGTTCGAAACCCACAGGGTCGGCCAATGACGGCCATATTTTGCCACACTGCGCCGTTAACGCTGTTTCCTGTCGGGGGTGGGGTGACCATAAGTTCGCGTTAACCCTTCCCAAATTAACTTTGCGTTTAGCGTTGCCCGCCGCGCGGGGATGTTGCGGCGGCAACAATGGGTTTGTGGATCAACGCGGGGACGCCGGTGCACCTTATCAAGGCGCGGCTGACAGGCTGTGCCGTTACCACTAAGCGCGCTGCCTATTCATGCAGCCTCGCCGCCATTGTCCTCCTTTGCGGGGGGCGCGCGTTGCAAAACGCGGTCGCCGAGGGCGACACCCGCACCATCACTATGCATCACATGCATACCGACGAGGACATCACCATCACGTTCAAGCGCGACGGCCGCTACGACGAAGCCGCGCTCAACAAAATCAACTGGTTCCTGCGCGATTGGCGGAAGCAGCAAGACATCAAGATGGATCCGCACCTGATCGATCTGGTCTGGGAGGTGCAGCGCGAAACCGGTTCCGACAAGCCGATCTGGGTGGTGTGCGGCTATCGCTCGCCGGAAACCAATGCCATGCTGCGCCACCGCTCGTCCGGCGTCGCCCGTTTCAGCCAGCACATGCTCGGCCATGCCATGGACTTCTACATTCCGGGCGTGCCGCTCGATCAGCTTCGCGCCATTGGACTTCGCCTGCAGCGCGGCGGGGTCGGCTTCTATCCGACCTCGGGCTCGCCGTTCGTGCATATGGACACCGGCGGCATCCGGATGTGGCCGCGCATGACGCGCGAGCAGCTGGTCCGCGTGTTCCCGGATCAGCGCACCGTCTACGTTCCGTCCGACGGCCGCCCGCTGGCCGGTTACGAACAGGCGCTGGCGGACATCAGAAAACGCGGCGACGGCTCCGATGTCTCAACGTCCATCGCCGCCGACGCCAGCCGGACCGGCGCCTTCAGTACGGTCTACAAACTGATTCACATGGCGCGCGGGACCGGCGACGAAGAGGAAGCCGAGGGCGCGACCGCCGCGCCGGCACAGGCCGCTGCCGCCGAACCGTTGCGCAGTCGCGCCAAGGCGGCGACCGCCGCGGCCGTCAATAGTGTCGAAGACAAGCTCGCGGCGGAAAAGGCCAAGCTCGCGGAGGCCGCGGCAAAGGCCGAGGAAAAGCTCGCGGCGGAGAAGGCCAAGCTCGCCGCAGCTGCCGCTAAAGCCCAAGAGAAACTCGCGGCGCAAAAGGAGAAGCTGGCCAAGGTCGCCAGCAAGGCGCGCTTCATCGCCCCCGCGGAAGCGGCGGCGGCGACGACGACGCCGAACCAGGTGATCGCGGCGCGCGGCTTCTGGCAAGGCGTGCCCGACGGCATGCCGGCGGCGCGGACCGGCCAATCGGCATCGACCGCCATCGCCGAAGTAGCGCGCCCGAACCGCGTCGACGTCGCCAACGCCGATCCAACCGCATCGATACCGCAATTCCCAACCGCACAAGACGATCGCGTTGCGCCGGACGTGGCGCTCGCTTACGCGGCTTCAGCCAGAAGCGACGATCCGGCCCGCACATTGCCGCAGCCGGCAGCGTCTGCCGGCACCGAGGCGTTGCGCACCGCGCTCATGCGTTCCGCCGTCGGCCAGAACGCCGACAACGCCACCACGATCGCGATCAAGCGCACCGCCGGCCGAACGGAGTCGGTGGTGTTCACCGTCTCGACCTGGAAGACGTCGCCGGTCTTGGCCGACGCGACGCGGCTGAGTGATCCGTGGCTGCGCGCCATCGTGGTATCGCCGAGCGTCGAGCGCTATCTCTCCATCAGCGCGCTCGGTGTGCGCGACTTCCGCTCGCTGGCCGATCTAATGGTCAAGCCGGCCAACTCGGTGATCATGACATTCTCGGCTGATCCGGCGCCCGGCCTGCAATACAATCATTTCAGCGGCAACGCCGTGGTCTTCACGCCGACCATCAGCTACACGCTGCGCACCGCGCAGTTGCAGTAGTTGTCATTCCGCACGCAAGCGTTTCCCGGACGCGATGCGGCACGAAGTGCTGCATCGCTGATCCGGGATCGGTTCAAACACGGCGTTTGTTAAGGTCCCGGGTCTGCAGCGCACCACTTCGTGCTGCGCTGCGCCCGGGAAACGGTGACAGCGTCACCCCAGCATGCCGAGCGCGTGCAGATAAGTCTCCAGGATCGCTTCCTGCTCCTTGCGCTCGTTGACGTCTTGTTTGCGGAGCTTGACGACGGTGCGCAGCGCCTTGACGTCGTAGCCGTTGGCCTTGGCTTCGGCATAGACGTCACGCACGTCGTCGGCGAGCGCCTTCTTCTCTTCTTCCAGGCGCTCGACCCGCTCGACAAATGCCTTGAGCTGGTCCTTGGCAAAACGGTGGGCGACTTGTTCGTCTTTGGCGGCGCTGGCAGCGGTCACGGTGGCCATCGATTACTCCTGGCAATGCGGAACGTGATCCCGCATGTCCGCGCGCGATTGCGCGACGGTCAGCGGCCTTCGGAAAGGACCACGCTCAATGTGTCGCCGAAGCTTTCGAAATTCCGCGCGGCGCGGTCAAGGTAGCGCCGCGCTCATCCACAGCACTGCACAGAGGAATTAGCGGAGCGCCTCGAGCGTCAATGCTTTTGGCTTGCTTTTTCGAATGCGGCCTTCTGGGTAGCCGACGCTTCCTTCTGGTATTTCGCGCGCCATTCGTCGAACGGCATGCCGTAGACGATCTCGCGGCTTTGGTCTTTGGTCATCGGCACGCCTTGCGCGTCGGCGGCGTCCTTCATCCAGTTGGACAGGCAGTTGCGGCAGAAGCCCGCCAGATTCATCAAGTCGATATTCTGCACGTCGGTGCGCGAGCGCAAATGCTCGACCAGGCGGCGATAGACCGCAGCTTCAAGTTCCACGCGGCTTTTCTCGTCGGCAGCCATATGTCCCTCCAAGGATCGGCTGGAGCATGACACGCAACAGCGGCATCCCGCTTTGCGACCAGATCACGCTCCGTTAGTTATAGGTTCAAAGATAGAGGCGTGACGGGCGTCTTTAAAGGCCGCTCGGCGAGCGGCACACGCAAACCAAGCAGGCCACGATGGCGACCTCAGCGCACGACACGCCGACGCGCGAATTGCTCGAATCGCTGTTTCGCGGCGCGGTTGCGGCAGCCCATCCGGCCGCGTGCCTGCCGCCGAATCTGCCGGAGCCGCCGCGGCGCGGCCGGCTCGTCATCCTCGCCGCCGGCAAGGCGGCCGGCGCGATGACCGAAGTCGCCGAAGGCTATTACCTGCCGGAGCTGCCCGCAGCGCGGCTCGCCGGTCTCGCCGTGACCCGCCACGGCTATGGCCGTCCGACCAGGCATATTCCGGTGATCGAGGCCGGCCATCCGGTGCCGGACAAGGCCGGCATCTCCGCGACCAAGCGCGCGCTTGCGCTTGCCGACGCGGTCGATGCCAACGATCTGGTGCTGGTGCTGTTGTCCGGCGGCGCCTCGGCGAACTGGATCGCGCCGGCGCCGGGGCTAACGCTCGAGGAGAAGCAGGCGGTGACGCGGGAGCTGCTCAAGAGCGGCGCGGCGATCGCCGAGATCAACACGGTGCGCAAGCATCTCTCCCGCATCAAAGGCGGCCGGCTCGCCAAGCGCGCGCATCCCACCAAAGTGGTGACGCTTGCGATCTCCGACGTGCCCGGCGACGACCCGGCGGTGATCGGCTCGGGGCCGACGGTGCCCGACCCAACAACGCTCGCCGACGCCCGCGCGATTGTCGCCCGCCACCGGCTGGCGCTTCCCGAGAGCGTGAGATATGCGCTCGACGATGCCGGCAACGAGACGCCGAAACCGGGCGATGCGGTTTTTGCCGGATCGGCATACCGGATCGTGGCGCGGCCGGCGGACGCTCTGGCCGCCGCCGCCGAGCGGGCCAAGGCAGCCGGCTATGAATGCGTCGTGCTCGGCGGCCGTTTGCAGGGCGAGGCCCGCGACGTCGCCGCGGAGCATGGGCGGCTGGCGCTGTCACTCGCCGCCGAAGGCCGGCGCGCGGCCATCCTTTCCGGCGGCGAATTGACCGTGACGGTCCGCGGCAAGGGCCAGGGCGGCCCGAATCAGGAATATGCGCTGGCGCTCGCCATCGCGCTCGACGGCGCCCCCGGCATTGCGGCGCTGGCGGCCGATACCGACGGCACCGACGGTGGCGGTGGCCGCCCGGACGACCCGGCGGGCGCCTTTGTCGACCCGACTACTCTGACACGGGCCGGGGCGGCCGGCCTCGATCCCGCCGCGTTTCTCGCCGACAACAATTCCACGGGGTTTTTCAATGGCATCGGGGATTTATTCCGGCCCGGTCCGACCTTCACCAACGTCACCGACTTCCGCGCGATCGTCGTTGACGGCGGACGGAATTGACCGGAATCTAAACCGGACATGAGGGACGCGGTTTTTCCAAGGGCGGCGGTAAGCGCGCTGGGGGCGGGACTGCTGGTGATGCTCGTGGTCGGAGCATCGGCCAGCCCGGCCGCCGCCGATTTCCGGCTGTGCAACAATACCGCAAGCCGGGTCGGCGTCGCCGTCGGTTACAAGGACGGCGAGGGCTGGACCACCGAGGGCTGGTGGAACCTGCCGTCGCGCACCTGCGAGACCGTGCTCAAGGGCAATCTCGTCGCACGTTATTATTATGTCTATGCGATCGATTACGATCACGGCGGCGAATGGATGGGGCAAGCCTTCATGTGCACCCGCGACAAGGAGTTCACCGTCCGCGGCATCAGCGATTGCCTGGCGCGCGGTTTCGACCGCACCGGCTTTTTCGAGGTGGATACCGGCGAGCAGCGCGCCTGGACTGTGCAATTGACCGAATCCAGCGAACAGGCGCCGCAACGGCCGCTGTCGGCGGGTAATCCGCTGGCGCCGGTCCCGGTGGCGCCGCCGGCGGCGACGTCGCCGGGCGGCAAGTCGGGACCCGGAGCAACGACGCCCGGAAACCAGAGCCGATGAGGCGGCAGCGCCGCACCAAAGTGGTGGCGACGCTCGGGCCGGCTTCTTCCAGCCACACCATTATTGCCCGGCTGTTCGCAGCCGGCGCCGACGTCTTCCGCATCAATATGAGCCACACCTCGCACGACAAGATGCGCGAGCTTGTCGCGACCATCCGCGCCGTCGAAGCGGAAGCCGATCGGCCGATCGGCATCCTGGTCGATCTGCAGGGCCCGAAACTGCGCCTCGGCAATTTCAAGAACGACTCGGCGGAGATCGACGCCGGTGCGGATTTGATCCTCGACACCGATCCGGCGCCCGGCGACGCAACGCGCATCAACCTGCCGCATCCGGAAATCTTCGCCGCCATCAAGCCCGGCGACACGATTCTGATCGACGACGGCAAGCTGCGCCTGGTGGTGAGCGAGGCGCAGCCGCAGCGCATCGTCGCCCGCGTCAAGGTCGGCGGCAAGATTTCGAGCCGCAAGGGCGTGAGCCTGCCCAACACCGTCGTTCCGGTCGCGGCTCTGGCGGCGAAGGATATCGCCGATCTCGAGGCGGCGCTCGATGCCGGCATCGATTGGGTGGCGCTGTCGTTCATCCAGCGGCCAGAGGACGTCGCCGAAGCCAAGAAGATCACCCGCGGGCGCGCCGCGGTGATGGCCAAGATCGAGAAGCCGCAAGCGGTGACGCGGCTCAACGACATTCTCGATCTCGCCGACGCGCTGATGGTGGCGCGCGGCGATCTCGGCGTCGAGATGCCGCTGGAGAAAGTCCCGGGCGTGCAGAAGGAGATGACACGCGCCTGCCGGCAGGCCGGCAAGCCGGTCATCGTCGCGACGCAAATGCTGGAATTGATGATCGCAAGCCCGGTGCCGACCCGCGCCGAAGTTTCCGACGTCGCCACCGCGATCTTCGACGGCGCCGACGCGGTGATGCTGTCGGCCGAATTCGGCGGCCGGACAATATCCGGTCGAGGCGGTGGCGACTATGAACCGGATCGCCGAAGAGGTCGAAAACGAGCCGATGTATCTACCGTCGCTGCATGTGCTGCACACCGAGCCGGAAGCGACCGGAGCGGATGCGATCGCGGCCGCGGCCCGGCAGGTCGCCGAGACGCTCGACCTCGCCGCCATCGTTTGCTGGACCTCGTCCGGCTCGACCGGCATGCGGGTCTCGCGTGAACGGCCGAAGCCGCCGACCGTCGCCATTTCGCCGTCGCTCGCTACCGGACGGAAACTGGCGCTGGTCTGGGGCGTGCACAGCGTCGTCGCCGAGGACGCGCGCGATCAGGACGACATGGTCGAGCGCGCCTGCCAGATCGCGTTTCGCGAAGGCTTCGCCAAAGCCGGCCAGCGCGTCATCATCGTCGCCGGCGTGCCGCTCGGCACGCCCGGCGCCACCAATATGATCCGGGTGGCGTTTGTCGGGGCGCAGGTGGCGCTTGATGGGTGACTTTGAGGGCGAATGGCGAATGGCGAGCGTTTCCGTTTGGTCCTAATTTCATCGAGGCTTCGCGTGCCTTGTTGCCACGGCAGCGATCACTTGTTCTTTTTGGCGATCGCTTCGGCGCGATTCTTGACGGCGTCGGCGTCATTCGGATCGAGCTTGAGCACCTGATCGAAATCCGCAATGGCTAGATCGTATTCACCCTTGCCGAGGTTGGCGAGGCCGCGATTGTTAAGAGCGTCGGGATAGTTCGGATCAAGCTTGATGGCCACATTGAAATCCTCCATGGCGCGATCAACCTGGCCGGTCTGGTAGTAAGCGCTGCCGCGATTGTTGTGCGGAATCGCCTCATTCGGATCAAGCTCGATTGCCCGGCCGTAGTCGGCGATGGCCAGGTCGTATCGCTTCGTGGCGAGGTAGGCGTTGCCGCGATTGGTAATGGCCATGACGTTGTCCGGACTGAGCTTGATCGCCTGATCGTAGTCTTGGATCGCGCGCTCCCACTGGCCCTTGTTGCTGTAAGTAAGGCCGCGGCTGTACAGCGCGCCGACGTGGTCGGGCTTAAGCTTGATAGCCCGGTCGAAATCGGCGATGGCGCTGTCGAATTCGCGCCGCCTGCCATGGGCAATGCCGCGGCGGAAGAAAGCTTCGACGTCATTCGGATCGAGCTTGATAGCTTGATCATAGTCTTGGATGGCCCGCTCGAGCTCGCCCCGCGCGCGATAGGCCGAGCCGCGGTTGACCAACGCAGCGGCCAGGTCCTTCCGCTCAAGCTTTCCCGACTTGATCGCGCTTGTGCATCCAGAAATCTGCTCGTCCCAGGCGATATCGGGCCGACCGGTGCACTTCAATTGTTTCAGCGCCTGGGTCCATGCCGGCGCGGTCATCACCGCCATCCACAGGACGGCTGCCGGAAGCAACACCGTGGCCGCATGCCCGCGCCATCGTTTAAAAGCGTGGAGGGCTACCGCTTGCAAAGACGGGTGCATGAAAGTGTGTTCCCAGTTGCGGACTGCGCCATCAGGCATAGCGATCGATTGACGATGCCGAAGTGACCGCGATCACACCGCTTCACTCGTCTGCTTGCCGACAACGGCGTGATCCCGGAATTTTCCAAGATCCGCAGGGGGTGAGCTGAAAAACTAAAGAAGCGAAATTGCGCGGTTTCCACCTAGTCCGATTTGTCGTTCCGTTCAGTCCGCGCGCGCGCCGGCTAATTCCTCAACCGCCGCGACGACGCGATCGGCGGCGGCGTGATGCAGCATGTGGCCGAAGCCCGGCAGTACGACGAGTTTGACGCGCGGCGCAGCGGCGACGAGCTTGTCACCATGGCGCGCCGGCGGCACCAGCGGATCGCGATCGCCGACCAGCATGATGGTCGGCGCTGCGAGCAAGCGGTAGCGCTCCGCTTGCCGCTCGAGAAAAGCTTCGAGGCAGCCGACGTCGGCCCAGTTCGCCATCAGCGTCGGCGGCCGCATCACCAGCAGCGCGGCGCTGTTTCTGACATAGCCGCCGGGCATGATCTGCGGCAGAAACGCCGCGCGCGTCCCCGGCCAGATCATAGGCACGCCAACCGGAAAGGCCAGCGTGCAGGCAAACAACCAGCCGACCGGCCCGGCGAGCATCTTGTTGAGCCAGCTCAGGCGCCAAAGCCCCGGATGCGTCGGCGGCGCCACCAGCACGAGGCCGGCAACGCGCGCGGGATAGTCGAGCGCAAACGTCAGCGCCAGCGTGCCGCCCCAGGAATGACCGACGATAATGGCGCGCGCGACGCCGAGCGCGTCGAGCAGGTCGTGCAACACCGCGGCCTGATGGGACGGCGAGCTGCCCTGCCCGGTTTTGCGGGTGCTGAAGCCCTGCCCCGGGCGATCAACAAAGATGACGCGGTGGCGCGCGGCGAGCGGTTCGGCGAGCGCCAAATGCATGTCCTCGAGATTGGAGCCGGCGCCGTGCAGAAGCACGACCGGCGGCGCGCCAGGCGTGGTGCTGGCTCCCATCTCGATGATGTGCTGCGGGCAGCCGCCGACATCGATGAAACGGCCGCGCGGCCGATGCAGCCGCTCGATCAGCCGCGTGCCGATCAACGTGATGACGCCGCCGGCGGCCAGCACCGCGACGATAATGACTAAAGTCGTCATTGGCGTGATTGTCGGCGAGGACTACGTGAAATCTGTGACAGCATCGTCGCCGCGGTTCAGAGCGCGCCGCCATCGAGCCAGCGCGCGCCACGGGCATAAAGCGCATCGAGCTCCGGGCCCTCGATGCCCGGCATATCCGGCTTGACCTTGTAGCCGATCTTGCTCTGCAGGTAAGCGAGGTGGCGATAGCCTTCCGGAAAACGCTTGAGCAGATCCGGATCGAGGGCGAGCTTGGCCGACGGATCGACCGGATCGAGCCGGTCTTTCTCGTAAATCGGTTGGCGCAGCACCAGCCCCCAGCGGCCATCGCGCCTCTCGAAAAAGTCGTAGAAGCGGCCGGTGCAAACGACGTCACAGATGACGCCCTCGACCGGGGCGCGCTGCGAGATCGTCATCTTGGTTTGTGCAATGCCGCGATTGTCCGCGACGTCGATCGACGAGCCGCCGAGAAAGTGCAGGATGCGCACGCCGCGCGCCCAGCCTTCGTCATTGACCTTGATGAATTCCTCGAAGCCGCCCTGAAACCAGGTCGCCATCATGCGCCCTTCCGCATGCCAGACGGTGCGGAAGCGATCCCACAGCCGCGCGTCGCGCCACACCGCCCAGTTTTCCACGAATTCGCGGATGGTGACTTTGTCGGCGGCGGCGGCGGCGTCGGTCATTGCGGCAATCCGGTTTGATGAAGCGTCATTGCGAGCCAACGGGTCCGGCCCGAAGTGGCCGGCCCGATAACAAGCTCCGCGAAACAATCCAGTCGCGCGGGCAGCGGGATTGCTTCGTCGCTTACGCTCCTCGCAATGACGAGACAAGCCCGGATTGGGTCATCAACGTCGATTTTGACACGCCTAACGCTCGTCCGCTTCACCCCCGATAGCGACCAAACAGCGGACATCGAGCGAGGTCGCAGTAGGGCCATGAGGCGACATCCCGGTCGCTCGAAGCACCGCAAACTAAGTCAGAGAACTCGGTATCGGGCGTGATATCCTTCCCCATATTCGGCGGGCAAAAGCGCGCCGTCGCGCTACGGAGTGTGGCGGAAGGTCATGACGGAGACCCGGAAAATCGCGGCGATCCTGGCGGCCGACGTGGTCGGCTACAGTCGGCTTGCCGGTGCGGACGAGGATCGCACACTGGCGCGACTCCGGGCGCTCCGCAGCGATCTGATCGACCCTACCGTCGCCGTGCATAACGGGCGCGTGGTGAAGCGCACCGGCGACGGAAGTCTCATCGAGTTCCGCAGCGTGGTCGACGCCGTGCGCTGCGCCATCGAGGTGCAGAACGGTATGCTTGAGCGCAACGCCGGCGTTCCGCCCGAGCGCCGCATCGAATTTCGAGTTGGCATTCATCTCGGCGACGTGGTCGAGGAGAGTGACGGCGACCTGATGGGCGATGGCGTCAACGTCGCCGCGCGGTTGGAAGGCATCGCGAAGCCGGGCGCGATCTGCCTTTCCGAGGACGCCTACCGGCAAGTGAAGGCGCGGGTCGATCTCGCCGTTAGCGAACTGGGCCCGACCCAGCTCAAGAACATCGCTGAGCCGATCCGAGTTTATTCTCTGGACGTCGGTGTCCTGGCCCAAGCGAAGCCCGTTGCATCATTGCCGCAAACCGCGGCACCACCGTCGGCCCCTCGTCTGTCGATAGTGGTGCTGCCCTTTACCAATATAGGTGGCGATCCCGAGCAGGAATATTTCGTCGATGGCGTCACCGAAAGTCTGACCACGGATTTGTCGCGCATCGCCGGCTCGTTCGTAATCGCGCGAAACAGCGCGTTCTCATACAAGGGCAAGTCGCCCGACGTGCGGCAAATCGGTCGCGAATTGAACGTCCGCTACGTGCTCGAAGGCTCGATGCAACGAGGCGGCAACCGGCTGCGGGTCAACGTGCAACTCATCGACGCCGAATCCGGAAACCACCTTTGGGCCGAGCGTTTTGACAAGCCCGTGACTGATCTGTTCGATATGCAGGACGAGATCGTGTCAAGACTAGCTAATACGTTAAATGCCCAACTCGTCGCCGCCGAGGCGCGCCGTGCGGAATACGCGCCGCATCCGAGTTCGATGGACCTCTACTTCCAGGGCATGGCCTGGATCAACAAGGGACCGTCCCCTGAATACACGGTTCAAGCACATAGCTGCTTCGAACGCGCATTGGCGCTCGATCCTGGCAATGTCGAAGCTTTCATCGGCATGGCCTCTGTTGATGTGCAGAGGGGTGCCTATTTCTTGGCGGACGACCGCGCCACGCGCCTTACAGCGGCCGAAGGGGTTTTAAGCAAGGTGCTGTCGCTCGCGCCAAATCACGCCATTGCGCATTATCTTTTGGGTCACGTTCAAATCTTTTCCGACCGCGCGGCTCAAGGCACTACCCAGTGCGAGCGGGCTCTGACGCTTGATCGAAATTTAGCCGTCGCTCACGGACTAATTGGAGCCGCCAAATATTTCAACGGCCGCGCCGATGAAACCGAGGCTCATGTCCAGGAGGCATTACGCCTAAGCCCTCGTGATACCAACACCTACCTGTGGCTGCATTGGGTGGGCAACGCTAAATCGCAACTCGGAGCCGACGAGGAGGCCGTGACCTGGTTCCGCCGGGGAATAGACGCAAATCGCAATTTTGCAGCCGGCCATTTCTTTCTTGCCTCTGCCCTGACGCTACTCGGCCAAATCGATGAGGCGCGAGCCGCCGCGAAGGCGGGCCTAGCACTCGATCCCTCCTTCACCATCCGTCGCTTCCGCGCCGGCGTATCGAGTGACCACCCGGCTTATCTCGCCGGACGCGAGCGGATGTATGACGGTATGCGCAAGTCCGGAGTGCCAGCGGGGTAAGCGCACAATGATTTCTACCCTAAGCGGCAATCCGCGACTTCCGCCTTGAGTTCAATGGCTTCTCTAATCGGCCATTCAGGGTCAAGCGCTTTCAGACCAACCACCACCACAGCAGTGTCGATGTCGCTCACGGGCTCGTGCTTCTCTTCGGAATCGGCACCAGGCCCTTGTATGGGGCTTTTTTAGTCAAGAGGTTTAGGTAGGGCCGCGCATGTTTTGTCCTTTGTTAGTTTCTTGTTCGATCTGAAAGCCGTTTCTTCGTCTCGATCCGAGCTTCGATCACGCCGGCGCGCCGAAAGCGGTCAAGGTTGCCCAACCTCGCAGCATGCTCCGCCCTTGCCAGGCCGCACCTTGACGGGTGCGAGCACGATGGCACCGCTTGGTGCGGTCGGAATGACGATCAGAGGGGAGCCCGCCTTCGGGCGCGGTTCAAATCGCGCCACAACCTTGTATCCGGTAGGTCTAAGGACCTGAACCATGATGCAGTCATGCGCATCGGCAGCGAAGCTCCGAAGCGGCGGACCCATTCTTCCAATCGGCATGAAAGCCAAGGGCCATGTCGGGATTCCGCCACCTCGAACCATCATCGGCGCCCGTCACAAGCAAACCGACAAGACGGAAACTGTCGAGGTACTTTCAGCATCCTCCATTCATTGTGCGGGACGCAAAACGACGCCGTCCGGTACAACGCCCTCCCGAACGAGCCGCCACAGAGCGATCAGAAGCTTGCGTGCCAAGGCCACGATCATGGTCTTGCGAGTGCCGCGGGCGTTCTCCGTGCGGGCTCGAAACCACTGCGCCAAAGCGCTGTTCTTCTGGAACATGAGCAACCGCCACGCCAATTGAATCATGCCTCGTCGAACCCGAGCATTGCCCGAACGGGCCAGCCCTTTCTCCCGGCATTTCCTCCCGCTCTCGTCGGGCGAGCCAGTGAGGCCGGCATAACGCGCTACGGCCCGTCGGTCGCGCATGTTTCGCGACAGCACCTCCTGCACCAGCATGTCGGCCGTCTCGGTACCGACCCCGATCACGCGCGCCAGCAAGCACACCATGGCATGTGGTCCATCGCTGGGCGTCTGCTCGAGACGCTCCAGGCGTGCCTCCTCGATCTGCCGGATCTGAGTACTGACCAGCCGCCGGCGCTCCATGTCGCGACGTAGCTCAGCCAACGTGTTCGGCGGGATCGGCTCGCCCTCAGGGGTGCGCAAATCTTTGAGGCGCCCGGCGGCCTTTTTCAGCTTGGGATTGAAGCCGCGGATGCCGAGCCGGATCAACGCCGCCTTCATTCGATTGATGATCCGATTTTGCTCTCCGACGAGGCTCTCACGCTCGCGGTTGGGCCGCTTGGCATCTTCGTCCTTGGCTGTCGGGATCGCCACCATCTTACAGTGATCACGCTCGCCCCGCAGCCAGCCGAGAAAGGCGCGTTTGAGCAGCTCGGAGTCGAGACGGTCAGTCTTTGCTCGCCGATGCTCGCGCGACACCGCCACACTCGCGGCGTGAATGACGTAGGCGTCGACGCTGCGCGCCTTGAGCCAACGTGCCAACCAGAAGCCGTCACGGCCGGCCTCGAAGGCGACTACAATGCGCTCGATCCTGCGTCCCGCTTTCTCCGCTTCTTCCCGCCATCGATGCAGCAGCTTTAGCAATGCACACTCGTCGACCGCGAGCTTCTTAACCGGCTGGCGCTCGACGCCAGGCACAATACCGGCAACGAGCCAGCTCGACAGGCTCATCTCAATGACTGCGATCAACGTGCCGTCCGGTTGCAGGGCGGTGAGGGATCGACTCAGGTCGTTCAACTTCTGCATGGGGCGCTCCATCGGTTCACATCAGCAACGATGGATGCAATATCCTCGCCGCCGCCCATAGCATCTTCCATCATGGGAGTCGAAGACGAGGCGGAACAATCTACCGAGCGGCCTTGCTGTAACGAACGGCAGGTCCAAGCGATTGGGCGAACTCACCTCATCCATCGTCCCGCGAGGGACATCATTCCACCGCAGGGTGGAGCTCGAGTTTCCTCCTATCGGATGTGATCCTGCAGGGTTTTCACGCTGCTACGGCCTGTTCCCTGGCCCATCGGAACTCGGTGCCGTCAACCCAAATGCGGTGCAGGATCACGGCCAAGCGGCGTGCCAGAGCCACGATCGCCTTTTTCATGCCGCGGCGCCTGGCGATCTGCATCGCCCAGGCCTTGAGCCACGACCACTTGTTGGTGCGGGTCAGCATGACCTGGGCCGCTTCGTAGAGCATCGTCCGCATCATCTCATCTCCGCAGCGTGATATTCTGCCGCTCCAATCGATCTCGCCGGATTGATACTTGGAACACGTCAGTCCAAATACCGCGCCGACTGACTTGGATTTTCGGAACCGAGCAGGCACATCGACGGTGGCACGATAGGTCAGCGCCACCACCGGACCGACACCGGGGGTCGTCATCAAGCGCCGGCACACCTCATCATCCCGGACGATGGCCAGTAAACGGCGATGCAGGATGACGATCTGTTCGCGCAGCGTCCGCCGGACAACGAGCATTGGTTCGACCAACTCGGCCAGGTCGGGAAGGTTCTCGACCAGCTCTTTGATGCGGGCCTCGAACTTCGTCTTCCCGGCGATGCCGACCTTGAGACCGAAGTTGCGTAAAGTACCCCGTAGATCGTTCTCGATGGCGATGGCCTTCGACTGAAGCAACTTGCGATGGGTCAGCATCATCCGCAGTTTCTGGCTGCGTAGCGTCTTCACATGCACCGGGCGGTAAAGCCCCACCCGCATCATCTGCGCGATGCCGCGCGCATCGTTGCGGTCCGTCTTGTTGATCTGTGCCTTCAGCACCGCCTGCATGTGCCGCGTCTCAACACAGACCACCGGCAACTCTGCTTCGGCCAGAGCGCTGAACAGCCATTGCGAAAGTGGCCCGGCTTCCAATCCAATCCGCTTGAAGTGATAGGAGGGGTTCTTCAGTGCCGTCAACAACGCTTCGGGTTCGCTGGCTACCTTCACTTCCCGAACAATCCTGCCCGTGTCATCCACAATGCAGACGCTGGTCTCCTTGACCGATACGTCCAGTCCTGCAAAATGGTCCATGCTGCGCTTCTCCTTCTGATGCTTGAGGCCCGTAACCACGGTGACCTCGTTTCACCATCAGCCTGAAGCGCAGCACCCAAAATCTTCAGCTATCCACAAGCTCGTCGGCCGATTACCCCATCTACCGAAACGCGATGTCCGCGTTGCTTCCGTTCGTCCCTCAATTTCAGACATGATGTTGCGGCGCTGCGAACGCAGCGAAGGGCCAAAAACTGACTAGCAACGCCTGGTCGCGCCGCCGGAATAACGTACGGCAACGCTTGAAATGCGCGCCCGGAAAGCGCGCCGAAATGGCGCGGCTCCCGCGCCAGCACTTTGACGAGTTAGGTCGGTGATGGCATTGCTCGCGGCCAATCAGCATGGCTGCAAGCTACAAGAGCAGATGCTCGTTTTAGCCCGGAATAGAGCGCCGCGGCATGGGCGGAACAGGGTAACGCCCGGTCACGATGTTCCAATAGGCCCAGGAGCGCTTGTCGATGATGCCCGGCGGGGCGTGCTCCAAGGCCTCCCGAAAATCGTTCAGATCGAGGTAGCGCCGCACCACCTGGATATCCTCCAAGGTCCCGTACGCCATCAGATAGGCCAAAAAGCGAACCGGGTTCGCCAAGGCCTGTTCCGGCGCCTCGAACCAGATCACGTGCGGCGCGAGGCGCAGCAGATCGGGATTGTAAGGAAGCGGCTTTATTGCTGTTCGGGACGCGCCTTGATGGCATTCAATGTTGGTAATTTCGCCGGGTCGGTCTTTTGTACGGCTTCGCTCAGTCGGTTGCGGACTTCCATGGGAGTCCGGCCAAGCTTGAATCACACCCACCCTACCAACAAGAGGGGCGGAATTAAAAACTTGCTAGATGTCGCGGCCTTCGACCTTCTCGCGCAGCGTCTTGACGACTTCGTCGATATGCTCGAGGTGGGGATTGATCGCCAGCGCCCGGCGATAGGCTTCGAGCGCGTGCTTGTCGTCGCCGAATTCCTGGAGAATGAGGCCAAGCCCGGACCACGCGCCGAAATGGCGCGGCTCGCGCGCCAACACTTCGCGGATGTCGGTCAGCGCTTGACCGTAATCCTTTTGCAGGAAATGCAGCGTGGCGCGCCGGTTCCAGGCTTCGGTGTAATTGGGCTTGAGCTCGATAACCGCGTCGAGCAGCTTGATGGCAAGCCCGTAGTCCTTCTCGTCGGTCGCCGCCTTGACCCGTCCCATCAACAGATTGCAGGTGTCGCTGCCGGACACCACCCACAGCGCCCAGATGCGCTCCTCGATCGCCTTGGCGCTCTCAGCATCCGGCGCGATTTTGAGCGCCTCGAACAGCGTGTCGAGATTATAGCCCCGCTCGCCCCGACCGGATCGCGGCGTATCGCTCGGCGGCGTCACCCAATCGGGCTTCGGCGCAACGCCCGGCGGAGTTTGCGGCGGTGTCGGCTCGGCGGCGAATACTGGTGCGAAGATATTCGGCGCACAAAGCAGCGCGCCGACTGCTATCGCCAGAAGGAATCGCGAGGTCATATTCAAGAGTCTAATCACCGCCCGTGGCGCGGCAAGGGCGAAATATGCTCACAGGCGCGTGAAAATTCGGCAGTAAAGCGGCGACGATGCTCGAGGACTTGCGGCAACGGCTGCCGCAACAGGTCTAGCCTTGCCGCGCTTTGAAGCGACGCTGGGTCTTATTGATGACGTAGACGCGGCCCTTGCGACGCACGATACGATTGTCGCGGTGACGGCCGCGCAGCGATTTCAATGAATTACGGACTTTCATAACACTTCCTGCCTTTTGGGGGCTGGCTTTACGGACGCGGCGGCGGATTGTCAATAATGGCGGACGCAGGCGGTATTTTGTCCGCTCATTCCCGCGACCCGCCTGGGCTCGCTCCGCGAGCTGCGGCGCGGTTTGGTCGCCCCGAAGCGCACAGCGCGAAGGCGGAAGGCGGCAATACAAAGTGCCCAAACGCTGGGTCCCGCCTGCGCGGGGACGAGCGGAACAAAGTCCGCTAGGCCTACGCTTGCGCCACCGGAGCGGACGGCCGGCCCGCCGCCAAGCGGTCGCCGAGCGCGCTGCCGGTCGGGAAGCCGGTCAGGCGACGCGCGACCTTGTTCCAGGCCCGCACCGCAAAACCGAACGGGCGCGGCATGCTGTGGCGGCAGACCGCAACCTTGCGCACCTCTTTGGTCACCTGCCAGACGGTGCAGCTGCCGGCGGGGAAGTATGCCACATCGCCCGGCCCGAGCCGGTGAATTCTGCCCATCTGATCGGTGACGAAAACCTCGCCGGCAATGATTTGCAGGATTTCATCGACCGCGTAGTGCCAGGCGAACCGGCCCGGCGTGCACGACCACACGGTGACCGACGACGTGCGGTCGGCGCTTTCCGTCAGGCGCTTGGCACGCGCCTGCGGTCTGCCCTCGATGATCCAATCGGGATTGATGGGGTTGGGAGCAAGCTCGACATCGGCCGGAGCGGCGAAGACAACGGGCACAAACACGGCACGCTCCTCGGAATTTACGATTTGTATTCCATCACGCCGATACGCGGCGACTGCCCTCCATTAACGCCAAAGGTTTACGATCCGGTTTGCGGACCTTCAGATAATTGATCCAGTTCCGGTACAGGCCGATTGCGGCGTCGCGCCAGGTGTTGTCGATGGCGGCGGCGAGCGGCTCCATCGGAAAATCACCAAGCAGGTCGCCGCGCCGCTCGCTGATTGCGCGCATGCGAAAATCGTCCGCCAGGAATTTCGCGGAGCTGTTGAAATAGTCGTGCGGCATCTCCGGATAGGTGTTGCGCTCGCCGCGCAGGTAGCGGCCGACGTCGCGGCGGTATTCGCGCAGCAGTGAATCGGCGTCGTATTCCGGATGTCCCTGAAAGCACACGAACAGCGAGGCATCGTCGTTGTCTTTGACGAACGCATCGACGCCGGCCGTTGCCGAGCGGCTGAGCAGGCGATAGCCGGCCGCGCGCAGCGCCGGCTCCGGCAAATCGTTGAGCCGCGAGTGCGGCACCCGCAGCCGCGAACCGAGGTCGGCGAACAGTGCATCATCGGCGGCCGCCTCGCATTCGAACACGCCGGATAATTTCTGGTCCAGCAGCTTGCGGCCGATACCGTCGGCGTGCAGCACCGCCGCATGCGCGGCGAGGCACGACCAGATGGTCGAGGCGGTATTGCCTCGCGCCCAATCGATAAGCTTGGTCAAAGCCGCCCAGTACGGCTCGTCCTGGAGGTTTGCCGCCTTCGGCTCGGTGCCGGTGACAATCAAGCCATCGAGCGGCGTGTCCCACAGTGCGGCGATATCGCGATAGCGCGTGCCGAGCTCCTGGCGCGCCTGTTCGGCGCGCGGCACGTCGGCGATTGAGAACAACTTGACCTGCACGATGGCGTTGCCGGCCGCGGCGCGAAGCAGATCGAGGAATTGCCGCTCGGTCGCCTCACACGCCGCATCGGGCATGTTGTTGACGAGCCCGACCGTCAGGCAATTGCGGCCGCGCAAGTCGACGGCCGAAGGCGAACGCGCCGTTTCGAGAAGAATGGGCATCGGCGTCGCGTTCCGCGTCCTATTCGGCGGCGATCAGGGGCGAGCGCCGCGATTGCGCAGCGGCGAGCGCCTGGTCGAGATCGGCGATGATGTCGTCGATGTGCTCGATGCCGACCGAGAGCCGGATCATCTCCGGACGCACGCCGGCTTTCTCCTGCTCCTCTGCCGACATCTGCCGGTGCGTGGTCGAGGCCGGATGGCAGGCGAGCGATTTGGCGTCGCCCATATTGACCAGCCGCTTGAACAGCTTGAGCGCGTCGTAGAACGCCTTGCCGGCTTCGAGCCCGCCGGCGATGCCGAACGTCAGCAGCGAGCAGGCAAGGCCGTCGAAATATTTCTGCGCCAGCGCGTGATAGGGATTGTCGGCGAAGCCGGCATAATTGACCCATCCGACGCGCCGATCGCTACGCAGGAATTCGGCGACGCGGCGCGCGTTCTCGACATGGCGCTCGACCCGCAACGCTACCGTCTCGACGCCTTGCAGCAGCAGGAACGCGGCGAGTGGCGACAACACAGCGCCGGTGGCGCGCTGATAGACACTGCGGCAGCGCGCGATATAGGCGGCCTTGCCGAAACGCTCGGTATAGATCAGGCCGTGATAGGACGGATCGGGCTGATTGAATTTGGCGAAGCGGCGCGGGTGCTCGGCCCAGGGGAAGCGGCCGGAATCGACGATGGCGCCGCCGAGCGTGGTGCCGTGGCCGCCGAGAAATTTGGTCAACGACTGGATGATGATATCGGCGCCGTAGTCGATCGGCCGCAGCAGGATCGGCGTCGCCACGGTGTTGTCGACAACGAGCGGAATGCCATGGCGTTTGGCGACCGCGGCGAGCTTTTCGATGTCGCAGATATTGCCGGCCGGATTGCCGATGCTCTCGCAGAAAATGCCGCGGGTATTCTGGTCGATCAGCGTTTCAATCGCGTCGGCGCCGTCGGAGGCGGCGAAGCGAACCTCGATGCCCTGGCTTGGCAGGACATGGGCGAATAGCGTGTGGGTGGTGCCGTAAAGTTGCGGCACCGAGACGATATTGGTGCCGATGTCGGCGAGGTTGAGGATCGCGTAGTTCAAAGCCGCCTGGCCCGAGCTCACGCACAGCGCCTCGAGGCCGCCCTCGAGCTCGGCGATCCGGCGCTCGAGCACGGCCGTGGTCGGATTGCTGATGCGGCTATAGCGATGCCCTTCGACTTCGAGATTGAACAAAGCGGCGCCGTGGTCGGCGCTCTCGAATTCGTAGGCCACGGTCTGATAGATCGGCACCGCGACGGCCCGCGTCGTCGGTTCGGTGTCGTAACCGCCGTGAACAGCCACCGTGTCGCTTTTCATTTTTCCCGTCACGCCGCCTTGTTATTTGGACTGATCCTAATATCGGCATGTGGTTGCTTTTCCGTGGCGAAACGAAGCAGATAACGCCAACACAAAACATTAGAAGAAAATAACGTTAATCGCGCCGCCGGCGGCGCCACACTTTGGCCGCGCGAGAGCCGATGTTTAGAATTTTAGGCAGATAGGAAGCGAAAAATAGATGTTATTGGGCGATCATCGGCGCATGGCGTTGATCGAGGTGGAACGGGCGGGGCCGACCGGCGCGGGCAAGGACACTGCGCTGCGCGACTGGGTGCGCGCGCTCGAAGCCACCGCGCCGATCGCCGCCCATCCGCAACGACTGCTCGGCGATGTCATCGAGGAACTGGCGGATAAGCAGGGCGATGCGCCGGCGCTCTCCGGCGGCGGCGAAAGCCTCAGCTACGCGGCGCTTTGCGCCCGTGCCAACCGCTATGCCCGCTGGGCGCTCGATCAAGACCTCGGCAAGGGTGACACGGTCTGCCTGATGATGCCGAACCGGCCCGAATACATGGCGGTCTGGCTCGGGCTGACCAGGGTCGGGGTTGTCGTGGCGCTGATCAATACCCAGCTTCGCGGGCTCTCGCTCGCCCATTGCATCGACATCGTGGCGCCGAAGCATGTCATCGTGGCCGCGGACTATGCGGCCGAATTGCAAAGCGCCGCGACGCAATTGATGACCGGCCCGAAAATCTGGGCGCACGGCGCCGGCGATGGCGCATACGAGCGCATCGACGACGCGGTGGAGCAATTTGCCGGAGATTCGCTGACACCGGCCGAGCGCCGGGTGGTGACGATCGCCGACCGGGCGCTCTTGATCTACACCTCCGGCACGACCGGGCTGCCGAAGGCGGCCAACATCAGTCACCGGCGGCTGCTGCAATGGAGCTTCTGGTTCGCCGGGCTGATCAACACCCAGCCCGCCGACCGGATGTACAATTGCCTGCCGATGTTTCACAGCGTCGGCGGCGTGGTCGCGACCGGCTCGGTCCTGGTCCGCGGCGGCTCGGTGCTGATCCGCGACAAATTTTCAGCTCAGCACTTCTGGGACGATATCGTCGAGGGCGGCTGCACGCTGTTTCAATATATCGGCGAGCTGTGCCGCTATCTCCTCAACGCGCCCGATCACACTCACGAGCGCGCCCATCGCCTGCGGCTATGCTGCGGCAACGGCCTGCAAGCCGACGTCTGGAAGAAATTCCAGGACCGGTTCGCCATTCCGCGCATCCTGGAATTCTATGCGGCGACCGAGGGCAACGTGTCGCTCTATAACGTTGAGGGCAAGGTCGGCGCCATCGGCCGCGTTCCGCCGTTCCTGGCATCCCGCTTCCCGCTGGCCTTGGTGAAGTTCGACGCTGTTGCCGGCCGGCCGGCGCGCGACGCGCAAGGCTTCTGCATTCGCTGCTCTACCGGCGAGCCGGGCGAAGCGATCGGCCGGATCCCGGCCGACGCGGCGCAGTCCGGCGATACTTTCGAAGGCTATACCGACCGCAAGGACACCGAGCAAAAAATCCTGCGCGATGTTTTCATCCATGGCGACGCCTGGTTCCGCACCGGCGATCTGATGCGGATGGATTCCGGCGGCTTTTTCTATTTTGTCGATCGAATCGGCGATACCTTCCGCTGGAAGGGCGAGAATGTCGCGACCTCCGAAGTCGCCGCCGCCATCATGGCCTTTGCCGGCGTCCGCGAAGCCAACGTCTATGGCGTCCGCGTACCCGGCACTGAAGGGGCCGCCGGCATGGCCGCGATCGTGACCGACGGCGCGTTGGACCTCGCCGCCTTTCGCGCCCACCTGGCGCAACGGCTGCCGCCTTACGCGCGGCCCAAATTCCTGCGCGTCGCCGACCGGATCGCCATCACCTCGACTTTCAAGCACACCAAGACCGAATTTCAGCGCGACGGTTTCGATCCGGCCGCGACCAGCGATCCGATCTATTTCGACGACGCGGCAAAAAACGCCTTCGTGGCGCTCGACGGCGCGCTCTATGAGCGCATCAATGCCGGCACGATGCGGCTTTGATCGTTTGCGTCAATTGCGCCCCGTTTTGTTGCCCACAAATTAACGACGCCGGCAGGCCGACGCGTTCTTTAACGGCGGTACAACCCTATCTGTCGCAGATTGGTTGGTCGGCAGTGAGCTAACTGATGTTTCGCGTCATCAACTGCCTGTCCGGACAACACGACCTCCGTTTGGTCGCGCTGGCGATTTTTGTCTGCTTCCTGGCAAGCTTCGTCGGCATCAATCTGTTCGGGCGCGCCAATGATACCGCAGGCCGGTCTCGGCTTGCCTGGCTGGCGCTCGCCGGCGCCGCCGCCGGCTGCGGCATCTGGGCGACGCACTTCATCGCCATGCTCGCCTACGAGCCGGGCGTGCCGGTGGCCTACGACATGGCGTTGACCGCGCTGTCGCTCGCGTTCGCCGGCGCGATCACCGGCTTTGGCTTCAGCGTCGCGGTCGGCAAGCCGAGCCTCCCCCGCGCGGCGCTCGCCGGCGTCATCATCGGCGCCGGTGTCGGCAGCATGCATTATACCGGCATGTGGGCGCTCGAATTTCCCGGCCGGGTCACCTGGGATCCTGCGCTCGTGGCCGCGTCGATCCTGTTCGGCATCCTTCTCGCAAGCGCCGCCATGGCGGTCGCCACGCGCTACGCAGGCCGAGGCTACGGGCTCGTGGCGGCGCTGCTGCTGACGCTCGCCATCGTCTCGCATCATTTCACCGCCATGGGCGCGGTCGATGTCGTCGCCGATCCGACCCAATCAATTCAGCCGTTCTCGCTTGACCCGGCATCGCTGGCGCTTGCGGTCGCCGCCGCCGCGGTTTTGATCCTTGGGCTCAGTTTGGCCGGCGCGCTCGCCGACCGGCGGGTGCGCGAGCGCGATCTGCAGCTGGTCAACGCCGTGAACAACATGTCGCACGGCATCGTGATGTTCGACGCCGCGGAACGCCTGGTCGTCTGCAACGACCGTTACATCGAGTTGTACGGGCTGTCGCGCGACGACGTGAACCCGGGCATTACGCTGCGCGAGCTCATGCACCGCCGCAAGGCCGCCGGACTGCTGGCGCGCGATCCGGACGAATATAGCCGGGAAATCGTGCGCAAGATCGTCTTGGGCGAGACCATGAACGATGTCGTGGAGCGACCCGACCGCGTCATCGCGGTGACGACCAGCCCGCTGCCCGGCGGCTCCTGGGTCTCGATCCACGAAGACGTCACCGAGCGCCGCCGCGCGGAAAAACGCATCGAATATCTCAAACATCACGATGCCCTGACCGGGCTGCCCAATCGCGAGGCGTTCGAAGCAAGACTGCGGGAACAATTGGCCAAGGCGACTGAGAACCGGGACGCCTTCGCCATCGTGTGCATCGATCTGGATCGGTTCAAGGGACTGAACGACGTCTTCGGCCACGCCTTCGGCGACGCGCTGTTGCAGGAAATCGCCAAGCGGATGCAGGATGCCGCCGGCGAAGCGTTCCTGGCGCGGCTCGGCGGCGATGAATTCGCGGTAATCGCCACGGCCGCAACGCAACCGGCCAAAGCCGCGACGCTGGCGGAAACGCTGCTGTCATGGTTTGCCGACGAATTCGCCGTCGGTGGCCAGCAGCTGCGGATCGGGCTGAGCATCGGGGTCACCATGTTTCCGAACGACGGCTCGGATGCCGACACGCTGATGGCCAACGCCGATGCGGCCTTGTATCGCGCCAAGATGGAAGGCCGCGGCACGTTCCGCTTCTTCGAGGCGGAGATGGATCAGCGCTTGCGCGAACGGCGCGCCTTGCAGCTCGATCTTCGCGCCGCGCTCGAGCGCGACGAGCTGAAGCTTCATTTCCAGCCGCAAGCGCAGGTCAAAGGCGAGGTCGTCGCCTTTGAAGCCTTGGTGCGCTGGCAGCACCCGATCCGCGGTCCGATCCTGCCCAGCACGTTCGTGCCGCTGGCCGAAGAGAGCGGCCTGATCGTCGCCATCGGCGAGTGGGTGCTGCGGCAAGCCTGCCGCGAAGCCGCCTGCTGGCGGGAGCCGATCCGGGTCAGCGTCAACCTTTCGCCGGTGCAATTTCGCCGCGGCGACCTTGCGCTCTTAGTGCATTCGATCCTGCTGGAGACCGGATTGCCGCCCTCCCGCCTGGAGCTCGAAGTCACCGAGGGCGTTCTGATCGACGATTTTTCCCGCACCGTGTCGATCCTGCGGCGGCTGAAAGCGCTCGGCGTGCGCATCGCCATGGACGATTTCGGCACCGGCTATTCGTCGCTGTCGTATCTGCAGGCCTTTCCATTCGACAAGATCAAGATCGACCAGCGCTTCATCTCCAATCTCAATCACGACGCGCAATCGGCGACCATCGTTCGCGCCGTCATCGGACTGGCCCGCGGGCTCGCCATCCCGGTGGTCGCCGAAGGCGTCGAGACCAAGGAGCAACTGGAATTCCTGGCGGCGGAGAAATGCGATCAGGTGCAAGGCTATCTGATCGGCCGCCCGGCGCCGATCGAGCATTATGCCGAAATTGTCGGACGCATCGGCCAGACACCGGCGCAAGTGATACCGCTACGCCGGCAGGGCGTGGCGTGACCCCGCTACGGCGGCGACCGCAAACTATCGGACCATCACACCGGATCGGCGCTGACCAGCACCGCGGCGACGATGCAGGGCTCGTTGCCGCGCACGCTCCATGAGTGATTGGTGCCGCGCTGCACCAGGATGTCGCCGGCTTTCAACAGCGTTTCGCCTTCGTCCATCAGCGCGTGGATTTCGCCCTTGAGCACGATGATGTAGTCGACGGTAGCGGTCTTGTGCCGCATCGGATCGTCGCTCGCGTGGTCCGGCGCGTCACCGGCGCCGATCGAGCCGAAACCGCGGCCGGCGTCGGCGCCGCCGCGCCATTGCGAGTCCGGCGGGAATTCGACGATCCGCAGGATGGTGCCGCCCTTGGGCGGCTCGAGCTTGACCGGCCGCGACGCGGCGTCGGCGCTGCCCTTATTGCTGGCCGGCGACGACGTGGTTTCCCACAAGTCGGTCAGCGCCAGGCCGGGCATCGAGTCCATTTCCTTGATGTTGGGCGCGAGGCCGTCCATCAGAAAAACCGATCGCCCCTTGTCATTGTGACCGGTAACGACCCGCCGCACGCGCCACGCCATGTTGTCCCTCCCGGATTGTTGTTGATCGAGGATAGGGGGCGGCTATCGGCGTGACAATACGGCGTGCCTCTCCCGTCATCCTGAGGTGCGAGCGCAGCGAGCCTCGAAGGATGAACGGGCCGAACACCTCGGCCGCATCCTTCGAGGGCCGCTTCGCGGCCACCTCAGGATGAGGGCGACGTGTGTCAGATATGCTCCGCCGCCTGCGCGGCGATGAACGTCTCGGCCTCGGCCTGTTCGCGGCTGGTACGGTTGAAGAAGGCGTTGAGCGCCACCGCGGCGATCGAGGTCAGGATGATGCCGTCGCCGAAAATCGGCTTCAGCTCCGCGGGGAAGACGTGGAAGAAGGTTGGCGACACGATCGGGATCAGGCCGAAGCCAATCGAGATGGCGACCACCAGCACGCTGTGGCGCTGCTTGGCATAATCCACCGTCGAGAGGATCTTGATGCCGGTCGCCGCCACCATGCCGAACATGATGAAGCCGGCGCCGCCGAGCACGCATTGCGGCACCGAGGCGACGATGAAGGCGAGCTTCGGGATGAGGCCGAGCACCAGCATGATGACGCCGCCGGTGACGCAGACCCAGCGGCTATAGACGCCGGTGACGCCGACCAGGCCGATATTCTGCGAATACGACACGTAGGGGAACGTGTTGAAGATCGCGCCGATGATGGTGCCGAGCGAATCGGCGCGCAGCCCGCGTTTGACGTCTTCAGCCTCGACCTTGCGGCCGGTCATGGCGCCGAGCGCCAGAAACATGCCGGTCGCCTCGATGAAGACGATCATCACCACAAGGCACATGGTCAGGCACGGGATCAGAAAGAATTGCGGCAGGCCGAACTGCAGCGGCATGACGACGCGCACGATCGGCTCCTCGGCGATGCCGGAGAAATCGGTCCAGCCGAGCGCGATGGTCACCAGGTAACCGACGGTGATGCCGATCAGCACCGCAACGTTCTGCAGAAAGCCGCGGGTGAATTTGATCACCAGAAGGATTAGGAGCAGCACCAGGCCGGCGACGATCAGATAGCCGGCGGCGCCAAAGTCGGCCTTGCCGGCGCCGCCGCCCGCCCAATTCACGCCGACGCGCATCAGCACGACGCCGATCATGGTGATGATGGTGCCGGTGACGACGGCGGGGAAAAACCGCAGCACGTATTTGACGAACGGCGCGACGCACAGCCCGAAAATGCCGCCGACCAGGACGGCGCCGTAAATCCCGGTCAGGCCGACGCCCGGCATTGCCGTCATCGCCAGCATCGGCGAGATCGACACCGCGGTCACGCCCATGATGATCGGCAGGCGGATGCCGAATGGCCCGAAGCCCACGGTCTGGATCAGGGTGGCGATGCCGCAAGCAAACAAATCGGCATTGATCAGCATCGCCATCTGATCTTTGGGCAGATGCAGCGCGCCGCCGATGATCAGGGGCACCGCGACGGCATTGGCGTACATCACCAGGACATGCTGGAGCCCGAGCGCGAAAAGCTTCGGCAGCGGCAGGATTTCGTCGACCGGATGGACCGGCTTGCTCGGGGCAGGCTGGCTCTGGGCTTGATCGCGCTGGACTGGCTCGTTCATGAAAATCCCCGCTGCTTAAAGGCTTGTGCAGCCAGGGATAGCGGCATGCAATTTCCGCGCCTGTTACGGGGGTTTTAGGCCCGTTGGATCAGGGCGCCGATGGCGGCAGCGAACAGCCCAAGCCACGCGGCGATCAGGATGACGCCGCCCGCCGGCGCGGCCATCGGAAACAGGCGGTGGCCGGCGAAAGCGCGGAGCGCGACATCGCCGGAAAATAAGGCGGCGCCGGCGATCCAGGCGATCAGCACTACCAATGCCAAGGGCCGCCACAACAGGCCTTGCTGGGTGAGCGCCGCGCCGCCGAGCACGGCCGCGGCGTGGAACAAAAGGAGGTACGCGGCGCTGTCGAGGCCGGCATTCGGCGCGGCATGCGCGCCGGCGGCGGCGAGGATGACGCCGGCGGCGCCGATCAGGCCGGCGAGCGCAACGAGAATGGTCAGAGCCAAGGCGTTTTCCTTCCAACTATTCGGTCGAGCATGATCTTGTCGAAAAACCGGCCTCAACCCTCGGATCGCGTCCGAGGGCAGGCGTTTCCGGATCATGCTCTGATTGCCCACGGCTCACGCCGCCTTGACGCGGCCGACAATGGCGGTGGTCACCGCGGCAAGCAATGCCGGCGCGCCGATGGCGACAAAAATGTTGGTGGTCGACAAGCCGGCAGCGACCAGCGAGCCGACCACCAGCGGCCCGGTGAACGAGCCGACGCGGCCCATGCCCATCGCCCAGCCGACCCCAGTCGAGCGGATCGCGGTCGGATAATAGATCGCGGCCAGCGCGATGAGGCCGGAGCTGCCGCCGCCCATGAACGTGCCGAACAGTCCCTGCAAAAGAATGACCGTGCCGACCGAGGAAGCGGCATAGCCGACCAAAGCCACCGACACCGCACTGCCGATCATCACCAGCGGCAGGATGATCGAGGCGCCGGCGCGGACGATCAGCCAGCCGGCAAACGACGTCGCGATCACGCTGCCGAGATTGAACGCCGCCATCGCCAGCGCCGCTTCGCGGGTGCCGATGCCCTCCTGTTTGAGCAGGATCGGCGCCCATGCCGAATTGGTCACCAGCATCATCAGGGCGATGAAAAAACTGATCCACAAAAGGATCGTGCCGGCGGCGCGCCCCATGGCGAAGAGTTGCGCGACCGGCACGCCGCGCGCCTGTTCTTCGTTGAGGACGAACGTTGCGTCGGCGGGAATCGAAACGGCTGGATAGACTCTCCGGAGCAGCGATGCGACCTGCTGCGCCGGCGCGCTGCTGGCGACCAGAAATCCGATGGATTCCGGCAGCGCGGCGATCAGTGCGGCGCAGACGAAGAGCGGCAGCACGCCGCCGACCCAGAACACCGACTGCCACCCGAACGCCGGAATGATCCAGGACGCGAGCAGGCCGCCGACAAAGCCGCCGAGCGGAAAGCCGGCCCACAACAGCGCGACGATCACTGCCCGCAGCCGCCGCGGCGAATATTCCGAGGTCAGGCTGATGAAACTCGGCATGGCGCCGCCGAGGCCGAGGCCGGCGAGAAAGCGCAACGCCACCAGCACGCCGAAGCTCGGCGCCAGCGCCGTGGCGATGGTGAATAGGCCGAAGCAGCCGGTCGCCCCGATCAGCACCGCTTTGCGCCCGATCCGGTCGGCCAACAGACCGAAGCCGAAGGCGCCCAAGGCGAGGCCGGCCAAAGCGGCGCTGAACACGATGCGAAGCGACGGCAGCGGGATGTGCAGGTCGGCGGCGATGCCCGAGGCCGCAAGCCCGATCGACTGCAGGTCCATGCCGTCGAGCAAGGCCACAAACGTGCACAAGACGATGACGCGAACTTGGAACGCGCCGACCGGCCGCGTGTCGATCAGTTCGGAGACGTTGAACGCCGGCCCAGACGGCATGGTGCGCTTCCCGCGGATGTTTGAGCGCAACGATAGCCTACTTCGCCCGCCCGGCCAGCACGATTGGCGTTTTGTCCGCTGGCGGGCTCTGTGGCGAAGACCGAGGGTCTGTTAAAGGGAATGCGTCCTTAGCAGCGATCGAAGAGGACGAAGCGTGGTGGCGAGAGGCCCTAGCAACCGCAGGCGCATCGCGGGCGTGGCCAGCGGAATTGTTCTTCTCCTGTCTGTTGCGTCCGGCATCGCCGACGACCGTTATGGCGCGCCGCCAGCCAACATCGATGCCCGTCTCGACAAGCTCGCGCACGCCTATCCCGATTGGATCGCAAGCGTCAGCAGCGAACATGTGGTGCTGAAAAACGGCGCCAAGTTTGCGGTTTCCGATCACCGGACCGACAAATCGTTCGAGGAGCTCATCGAGCACCCTGACATCGACGACATGTTCTATGTCCCCTACCCGGCCGGCAGCGAGCCGAAACAGCCGCCGAAGAATTTCGATCCGGGCCGCGTGCGCTATGAGCCGCTGTTTGTCGCCATGTACGGCGATTGCAAAAAGAACGAGGTCAGTCCGAAGCTCAAGACCATCGCGTGGCTGCCGGCACACCATGGCGGGAACGTCGCGATCACTGCAGCAAACGGCGTCGATCAAGCGCTTGTCGCGGTTTCGCAGGAGCTCGACGCGCTGCCGGCCGATTTGACGAAGTATCTGGTGCCGACCAGCGGCACCTATAATTGCCGTAACATCGCCGGATCGAGCGTCCGCTCGATGCACGCCTATGGGGCCGCCATCGACCTGAACGTCAAATACTCCGATTACTGGCGCTGGTCGAAAGACTTAAGCTCGCCGGTCTGGAACAACCGGATACCGGTGGAGATCGTGCGCGTGTTCGAGAAGCACGGCTTTATTTGGGGTGGCACTTGGTATCACTTTGATACAATGCACTTCGAGTACCGGCCGGAGCTGTTGCCGGATCACGCCGTGCTTCGTTGAAAAACGCAACGTCAACCTCGAACAAGGCAACCTCGAACAAGGCAACCTCGAACAAGGCCAATCCGTCATGCTCAGAAGAATGATTCTCGTATTGGCGATTGCAGCGGCGGCGTGCATGTGCACGCTGGCGCAAGCGCAGGCGCAGCAATTGATCGGCAGCTATGTCGCACTGCTCAGTGAGCGCGATCACTTCAATTCCAACGGCCAACGACTGGAGTCGGCGGCCGCCATCATCAGGCAGGACCGCGCCAACTTTCATCGCTTCGGCATCAGAGACCCGGAGGACCAGGACGATCCGTTCTTCGGCGACGAGGCAAATCGCGCGGCGCTCGAGCAAATGCTGGAACGCGGCCACGCCGATCCGGGCGTGGTGGCGCGCATCGTCAATGGCGTGGCGCTGATCAAGGTCGATATTTACCGCGACGCCGGCGGCGTGTTCATTCGGGCCACGGTGCTGCGATGATGCGATTTCGGTGAGCGACGAAGCATCGTTAAGCCGTAGCGCCGGCGTCGACGGTCAAGACCGTGCCGGTGATGTTGCGGGCCTTGTCGCTGAGCAAAAATTCGACGGCATCGGCGACGTCGCCGACTTCGGCGAGACGATTGAGCGCGCTTCGGCGGGCGATCTGCGCCCGCTGTTCGTCGGTCAGGACCTGCGTCATGTCGGTGTCGAGGACGCCGGGCGCCACGGCATTGACAGTGATGCCGAGCGGCCCGACTTCGCGGGCCAATGAGCGGGTGAAGCCGAGCATCGACGCCTTGGTCGCCGCGTAGCCGGCAACGCCGTTGCCGCCGGTGAAGGCGATGATCGAGGCGACATTGACGATGCGGCCGCCGCCGTCGGCCATCATCGAGCGCACCACGTATTTGGTCAGCACGATCGGCGACAGCGTGTTCAAGCGCACCATCTCCTCGATCTTGGCATTGTGCATCATCGCCAGCGTGCCCGTGAGGCCGAGCGCGGCGTTGTTGACGAGACCGTAGAGCGAGCCGAATTCCTTGCGCAGGTCGCGGACCAACGTCGGAATGTCATCGATCTTGCCGAGATCGAACGGCACGAAGTGCAGCGCGCCCTTGCCGCCGCGCCGGGCCTGCTCGATCGCCGCCGTGACCTGTTTGCTCTTGCTCCGCGCTACCGTGATGGTGCGATAGCCGGCGGCCGCGAGCGTTTGCGCGATGGCGAGGCCCAGCCCCCGGCTGCCGCCGGTCACCAGAACGCTGCGCGTCCCTTGGTCTTTGGCCGCCGCCATTTGCGCTTACCCTTGCCGGCGCACAAGCTTGCCGGTCGCCCCGACTTCGAGCGCCGGCACGAAGCTGATCGCCGCCGGCACCTTGTGCGGCGGCAACACCTCCCGGCAAAGCTTGAGGATATCGTCTTTCAGCTCGATCTGCGCGGCCCGGTTGGTGGTGTCCTGCCCTTCCGCCTTGAGCACGACGTCGGCGACCGCGATCGAGCCGGTGATCGGGTTCCGCCTGCCCTGCACCCGCGACATGCGAACGCTTGGGTGCCGGTTGATCACCGCCTCGATTTCTTCCGGATGCACTTTCAACCCGCCGATATTGAGGATGCCACCCTTGCGGCCGGCGAAATAACAGCGGTCGCCGCTGCGCTCGACGATGTCACCGGTATCGACAAAGCCCGCCGCGTCGGCGAGCGGCGGCTGCCCGCTATTGACATAGCCGGATGCCGCGCCGGGCGAGCGAATGCGCAACGAGCCATCGACGATCTTCATGGCGACGCCATCGCGCGCGGCGCCGATATAATCGACGGGAAAACCGGCCAGGCCGTCATTGACGTCGAAAGCGACGCCGGCCTCGGTCGACGCATAGGCATGTCCGACCGCTGCTTGCGGAAACGCCGCGCGCAGGCTGTCGAGAATCGCCTGATCGGCGATCTCGCCGGAGAGCCGGACATAGCGTGGCGCGATGGCGCGGATCGTCGGCGTCATCAGGGCGCCGCGCCAATGCGACGGCGTCCCCGACAGATGCGTCACACGATGTTCGGCAAGGCGCGCAAGATGATCGGCGGCCGGTTCGCCGGCGCTGGAGAGGACCAGCGACGCGCCGCCGCACAGGGCGCGGAGATAAATCTGCAAGCCGCCATAACGGCGGATGTCGTAGAACGTGCCCCACACGTCGGCTCCATCGGCCGGGCTCGCGGCGCGCATGGCGGCCGTGAGGCTTTGCAGATCGTGCACCACCATCTTCGGCACGCCGGTCGTGCCCGAAGTCATCAGTACCCACTCGGTGTGCACGCACGGCGCCAAGCTTTCGCGCAGCGGCTCAATTTGCGGCGCGCAAGTCACCCGCAGCGGCAGCGCGAGCGCCTCGTGCGCCGGTGTGCCGTTATCGCCCACCACCACATCAATGCCGGCGATGGCGATCACCGCTGAAAGATGCGCGGCGGTCGCGTCAGGCGGCAGGATCACGATGCGGCGCGCGACGCCGTCAAGCTCGATCAGCGCCAGCGCGCTGGTGAGCTGATTTGCGGTCGCAAGCAGCACCGAGCGCCCGGCAAGCTCCGCCAGATGGCCGCCCAAGCTGGTGCCGCGATCAAGGTCAGTGAAGCGGACCGACGCGGCGCGGTCGTAAAAGAAGCGCGGCGCCTTGTCGCGCACCTTGGCATTGGCGATTGCCGCGCGCAGCGATCGGGCCTCAGTGCCCGCCATGCTCGTAGACTTTCACGAAATCGCCGAGCGTCACCGGAAAGTAGGCATCCTCGGCGGCCGTGAAGGGATCGACGCCGAGCTTGTCTTCGAGCCGCGCGACCAGGACGGCGAAGCCGAGCGAGTCGAGACCGCAATCCGCCAGCACCAGATCCTCCTTGAGCGGCGCCAGGATCTTGCCGTGCTCGCGTGCGATCTGTTCCATCTGCTCGATTATAGTTAATTTTACCGACATTGCTCTTGCCTTAGGCTTTGTTCACTGGACGTCGGTATATTCGCGCAACGCTTACGATCAAGTTCATGAACGCATCGTGGTCAACGCGAATGGCTTCTCCCGCGCCGGGCTTGCGCTGCCGGCTGATCGACAAGGCCGATATCGGCGCCGTCGCCTCGCTGCTGGCCCGCGGCTTCCCGGTCCATGATCGCGGTTTTTGGCTCGACGCCTTCGCGCAGCTGACCCGGCACGAGCCGCCGGCCGGTTTGCCGAAATATGGTTACCTGTTGGAGAGCGGCGGCGTCGTGGTCGGCGCGATCCTGTTGATTTGTTCGACGGTGAAAGCCGGTGACGCCGTCATCCCCCGCTGCAATCTTTCCAGCTGGTATGTCGAGCCGGCCTTCCGCGCCTACGCGCCGATGCTGATCGCGCACGCGCTTCGCCACAAGGACGCCACGTATCTAAACGTCTCGCCGGCGCCGCACACGCTGCCGATCATCGAGGCGCAGGGCTTCTCCCGCTATTGCGACGGCATTTTTGTCGCGGTGCCGATGCTCAAAGGCCTGTTCGGCGGACCGAAGGTCGAGTTTTTGGAAGGCGACCAGTCGCCCAAGGTGAGCTTCGACCGGCGCGATCAGGAGATGCTGCGCCAACACGCCGCGCACGGCTGCCTCAGCCTGTGGTGCGTCGCCGACGACAGCGCCTATCCGTTCGTGTTCCGGCCGCGCCTGGTCAAGGGCGCCATCCCCTGCGCGCAGCTGATCTATTGCAGCGACCTGCGCGATTTCCTTCGTTTCGGCGGGCCGATCGGACGCATGTTGGCGCGCCGCGGCATGCCGCTGGTGATTGTTGACGCCAACGGGCCGATCCCCGGATTGCTCGGCTGGTTCCGGCGCGGCAACATGCCGAAATACTTCAAAGGCCCGCAGCGCCCGCGGCTCGGCGACCTCGCCTATACCGAAAACGCGGTGATGGGCGTTTGATGCCGCGGACGGCCGATCCGCCTGTCAGCGATCCCTGCGAGCTTTGCCGGACATCCGCGCGGTCAATTCATCGATCCTGGACAGGAACGTTTTCAGTATCGGCGACGTGTTCGCCTCGTGATATCCGACCACCAAATCGACCGTCGGCGGCTCGCCTTTGAGGGGACGGCTGGTCACGGACCAAGGTAGAAGATTATCTGGGTAGGCGGGCAGCAGCGTGACGGCGCCGGTCGACGCGATCAGGGACACCGCGTGGGTAATGTTGTCGACTTCGTGATCCGGAGTGATATCCAGGCCGGACCGCTTCAGGTAGTCCTCGATCACAAGCCGCGAAGTCGGGGCCGTCTTCGACGGGATGAGGAATGTTTCGCCCACGATCTCTCGCAGCTCGATGGCTTCATGCGCGGCAAGGCGGTGGTCGCTGGGAAACACGACGATAAACGGCTCCGCAATCACACGCCTGTAAACCAACTCGTCCGCCCGCTCTTCCGGCCGCATGAACGCGGCGTCGAGCCTGCCCTGTATCAAGGCGTCAGCGAGGTCCGGGGAATTCTGGCTCGAGACCGTGACGTCTATATTGGGCAGTTCATCGTGAAGGATGCGCATCGCTTTAGGCAGCCAATCTATTTCTTTCCCTGTGAGAAACCCTAGAGCGAAGGTCGGTCGGGCGGGTTGAGCCGCCCGCCGCGCTGCTTCCTTGGCTGCCTCTGCCTGGGTGAGCGCCAGCCGCGCATGGTCGAGAAACGCGCGACCGGCGGCGGTCAATTCAATGCCATGCACGCTGCGGTTCATCAGCGGAACACCGACCTCGTATTCGAGGTCGCGGATCTGGCGGCTGAGCGAAGGCTGCGCCGTGTGCAGCTTTTTCGCGGCGGCGACCGTTAGGCTACCAGCCTCGGCAACCGCGACGAAATAGCGAAGGTGGCGCAACTCCATAGCGGCCTTCCATATCTGCGAGGCATGCCGCTGAGATTACAAAGTCTTTTTCGATGGCGCCAGGGTACCTGCCTAAGCTCCAGCCGCACGCATGTGACTACGGTCTCTCAAGCGCTGCCGGAGTTTCCGGACAACCATGCTCCACCGGTAAGGGCCGAGCAAGCCGCGAGGCGCGGAAGTGCGCGCGTTGGCGGCAATGCACCAAACCGCTTCTGCACCCGGGCGGGCCTACAGCCTCTGAGGGTGTCGGGCGCTCGAGGCGGATATGTCACGGAGCTGAGTGAGCTGTTCAGGCGGCGGCTGTGTGTGCTTTCAGGTCGAAGCAGAAACATGCTGATGCGGTGAGCCGAGTGGACCTGTGCCGCCGCGTTCCCGGTAACGGCCGGGAGAGAAGCTGTAGTGTTGTTTGAACGCCTTGGAAAAAGCCGTCGCCGTCTCATAGCCGACGCGAGTTGCAATCCGGGAAATGGCGTCGTCGCCCGATTCGAGCATAAGTGCGGCCTCGTCCATCCGGCGCGCGACAAGGTAACGATGCACAGGCTGGCCGACGAGCCTGGTAAAGCGAGCCGCGAAGGCCGAGCGACCAAGCCCCGCGTGGCGACCCAGCGCGCCAAGGGTCCACGGATGCTCGGGCTGTTCGTGGATCAGTTGCAGCGCCTTGCCGATGTGGCGATCCGCAATTGCACCGAGCCACCCACCTTCGCCCGGACCAAGCGATTTGATCCAACTACGCAGCACCTCGACAAAGAGCACCTCGGTCATCCGCGAGAGCACAGCGAGTGGCCGGGACGCCGGGCGGCGTCGGTTACCATCCGGCGGTTGTCTAGAGCCATTTTCCGGCGATGACCGGCGGTCGCTTCCAGTCTGGCGCGCCCAGCACCGAGCAACGTGATGGCATTCGCCCACCGCCGTGGTGCACTGACGCCCGCGCCGGATCGAGAATGGCTCGAGACAATCCTGCAGCGGATGGGAACCGAGGCAGCGCTCTGGCGTCCCGGCCAGTCGCTGTGCTCTCGCGGCTGTCATTTTCCGTTCCCAGGTATTGGACATGTCGTCCGACACGACACGGCGTACCACTGGGAAGCCGCCCAGTGGGCTTGGTAGCGGCAGAGCCCAGGTCTCCTGAGCGACCCCAGTTCGGTCCGTGATCTTCAACCGACTTACAGCTCCGCCATCTTATGGAGAACGGCCATGCGCGCGATGGAGGCGAAGACTTTCTCGGGCTATGGCGGGCTGCGGCAGATCGACTTGCCCAAGCCGCAACCCGCAACCGACAGGGTGCTGGTTCGCATTACGGCCGCCGGCGTCACGCCGCTCGATCACACGATCCTGTCGGGTGGACACCCTCGGGCCAAGGCGCCGCTGGTGCTGGGCAACGAGGGCGCCGGTGTCATCGAGGATGCCGGCGACTTCGGTCTCGCGTTGGGAAACCGCGTAATGTTCACGGGCCCATACGGTGTTGGTGAGAATGGCGCGTGGCAAGAATGGCTGCTGGCGCGGCCTGAAGATCTGGTGCTCGTGCCCGAGGCAATCGAGGACGTAGTCGCGGCCAGCCTTCCGGTGGCCTATTTGACTGCGCAGATCACGCTTAACCTGGCCGGCTTCAAGCCGGGCATGACGGTGCTGGCTCCGGGGATCGGCGGCTCGGTTGGTAACGCGACCTATCAGCTCGCGCGGGCGCAAGGCGCCAGCAAGGTGATTTCGACAGCCGGCAGCGCGGCGAAAGCTGCCAGGGCGCGCGAGCTTGGCTTCGAAGACGTGATTGACGTCACCGGCGGAGGTCTCGCCGACGGCGTTCGCCGAATAACGGCCGGCAGGGCGTCGATATCGTTATCGAAAGCATCGGCGGCACCGTGACGAGCGAGGCGTTGAGCAGCCTTGCTCTCGGCGGTGTCCTGATAACGCTGGGCTATTCCGCCGGACGCAAAACCACGATCGATGTGACCGACCTGATCTGGAAGCGCGCGCGGATGGCCGGCTTCTCTTTGTTCGCCCAATCACCGACCGCGATCGCTTCGGCGTGGCGGGACATTATTCCGCTGATCGTGCACGGATCGGTCAAGCCAATCGTCGAGCGGGTTTATCCGCTCGACGAGGCGGGCGAAGCCTTGCGTCATCTGATTGAGGATCGGCCGTTTGGCAAAGTCGTGCTGGCGGGGTGAATTACACTTCGGCCTTGGCTGAGGTACTGCCGAGCTCGCCAAAAGCGTGGCGCTTATCTTTTTTCTAGAAGTCTAGGCAAGGGAGAACAGAAATGCCGTCACGCAACTCCGGTTTTCAGCGCTTGCCGCAAGCCACTCTGTCGCGGTCACGGTTTCTCCGGCTCGCTGCGGGCGCGCTGCTCGCGGCGGTCGGCTGGCGCCCGCCGGCTGCGGCGGCGAACCCGCAATTGGCGCAGAACAGCGGCACGACCGGGGCCAAGGAAGCGCCCGGCCGCATGGGGGCAATCCTCGTCAGCCAGTTCGGCTCCGTCAAAATTCACTCTTACCTCAGCCCTGCCGACGGCCTTCAGGTGAACACGCAGATGATTGAGGGACCAAACGCGGTCGTCATCTTCGATGGTCAACTCCTGCTGCCATATGCCGCCGAAGCTGCGTCATACGCGCAGACGCTCGGCAAGCCGGTCGATCGGATCATTCTCTCGCATGCGCATACCGATCACTGGGGCGGCCTTCAGCTTCTGACCGAGCGTTTCCCCGACGCCCGCGTGTTCGCCCTGGACGGGATCGCCGACCAGATCCGCACAAGGGGCCCGGCGCGGCTCGATGGCCTCCGCCGGACTTACGGCGACAAGGCCGCGACGAAGGTCACCGTGCCTACGGAGACGATCGCCGAAGGTCCGCAACGGATCGACGGCATCACCTATGACTTCAAGCGGTTCGTCGACGCCGAATTGGATTTGCAGCTCGCCGCTCTGCTGCCCGAACAAAAAGTGCTGATGGCGTTCGACCTGGTGTTTTCACCGAACCAACATGCCTTCACCGGGGCGAATCATTTCGATCACTGGGTGCTCGTTCTCGAGTTGCTCAAGGCGCTTCAAGGCTACGACACGATCATCATCGGGCATGGCAAGCCGGTCGACCGCGCCGCGATCGACAGCACGATGACCTACCTCAAGCGCGCCAAGGAGATCAATGCGACCTCCGCCGACGCGAAAACCTACAGCGAGAACCTAAAAGCCGCTTTCCCCGATCTGCAGCAGGCCGGCTTTGTCGATTTGTCCGCCAGCTACCTTTACGCCGCGCCCCATTAAGCGGCGCGAGCCGGTCGGGCTTGGCGGCCTGGGCCAAGAGCTCTGTGAGCCTCCATGCCTTGGAGATATAGCGACCAGCCTACAAAGTCTTTTTCGAGCGCGCCAGGGGCGCCTATTTAAGCTGTGCCAGCAGGACTCATGGGACCATCCCACAGTCTCTAAAGCGCTGCCACCGTTCCGTTAACCATGCTCCGCCGGTAAGGCGCAGCAAGCCGCGAGGATCAGCATATGAGCAACCCAGTTGTCTTGATCACCGGCGGACTGAGCGGCATCGGGCGCGCCGCCGCCCTCGCCTTCGCCAAGAAGGGCGCCAATGTCGTCGTTGCCGGCCGGCGTGATGAGGCCGGAAACGCGCTCGTCAAGGAGCTGCGCTCTCTCGGTTCGGAGGCCGAGTTCATCAACACCGACGTCCGCAAGGACGATGACGTCCGCGCTCTGGTCGACAAGACCGTCTCACGGTTTGGCCGCCTCGATGTGGCGGTGAACAATGCCGGCACCGAAGGCCAGGTTGGCCCGATCACCGACCAGACCGCGGAAAGCTACGCCGCGACGTTCGACACGAATGTTCTCGGCGTGATCCTGAGCATGAAGCACGAAGTCCGCGTCATGCAAGGACAGGGCAGCGGCAACATTATCAACATCTCCTCGACCTACGGGCACGAAGGTGCGGCGGGCGCCTCCATCTATGTCGGCAGCAAGCACGCCGTCGAAGGCATCACCAAGTCGGTGGCGCTCGAGATTGCCAAGTCGGGAATCCGTGTGAACGGCGTGGCGCCTGGACCCACGGACACCGGCATGTTGACCCGTTTTACGGCCACGCCGGAGAACAAGGCGGCTCTGGCGGCGGAGGTTCCGATGGGACGCCTCGGCCTCACGGAGGAGCTTGCCAACGCGATCGTCTTCATCGCGTCGGACCAAGCTTCATTCATCACCGGCCATATCCTCAACGTCGACGGCGGTCACACCGTCAACTGAAGGCAATTCCGGTTCACGCTTGATCGACCGGGATTGTGCAACGCAGTCGACGATGACGAGCCGCACCAATCAACGCCCAGGACATATCAAGAGGAGTGAGACCAATGGCCGACGTGGTGAAGAAACACAGCATTTCTTCTGAGCTGGCACAGAAAATGGTGGATGAAGCGGTGGCGAAAGCCAGAGAACTTGGCGTTACTGAGAACGTCGCGATTCTCGATGACGGCGGCAATCTCAAGGCCTTTAGCCGGATGGATGGGGCCCCGATCCTTTGCATCGAGATGGCGCAGAATAAAGCGTACACAGCTCTGTTCGGCGTCTCTACGCAGGACTTTTTCAACTTTATCCAGGGCGACCCGTCGCTTTTGGCCGGCATCCCAACGCTTGCGCGTGTGGCGGCGTGGGGTGGAGGGTTTCCCATTAAGGTGGACGGAGAAGTTGTCGGGGCGATCGGGCTGAGCGGGGCGCCCATGGTGCAGAACGACGTCGATTGCGCAAAAGCAGCCCTGGCGCTCGTACCCGGTGCTGCCGCGCCGACTGAATAATAAGGGAGCGACCATCATGATTCATACCCACCAGACCGCGCCGACACAGTTCGTAGAGGCCAACGGAATCCGCTTCGCCTATCGCCGATTTCGGCAAGGCCGGCGGCGTGCCGCTCGTCTTCAATCAGCACTACACCGGCACCATGGATTACTGGGACCCGGCGGTGACGGATGACCGTGAGGTGATCCTGTTCAACAATGCCGGCGTTTCCACCAGCTCCGGCGAAGTCCCGACCACGTTCGAGCAGATGGGCGCCAACGCGGTAGCGTTCAGCCGAGCACTTGGTTTGAACAAGGCGGATGTGCTCGGCTTCTCGATCGGCGGCATGGTCGCGCAGGAAATCGCGCTGCAGGCGCCCGATCTCGTCCGCAAGCTGATCCTAGTGGGCACCGGTCCGCGCGGCGGTCAGGGAATGGAGTCGCTGACCCAGGTCGCACGGCGGATCTTCGGCGCCGCCTATGATCCGCCTGAGCATCTGTGGCTCACGGTCCTCTTCAGTCCCTCCGAGGCGGGCCAAGCGGCCGGACTGGAATTCCTGACGCGCAAGCATCTTCGTCAGAAGGGGCGCGATCCCGAGGTGAACGACAAGGTGTCGCCCGCCCAGATTGAAGCGATGGACAAGTGGGGCGTTCAGCAAGAGGGGTCCTACGACTATCTGAAGACGATCAAGCAGCCAACACTCGTCGTGAATGGCAGTAACGACGTGATCATGCCCACGGTCAACTCTTTCATCATGGAGCAGAACATCCCGAATGCGGAGCTCATCATCTACCCGGACTCCAATCACGGGTCGCAGTTTCAATATCCCGAGCTGTTTGTGAAGCACGCCACCCTGTTCCTGTCGGCGGACGACGTCCGGCCGGCTAACAGTCGAAGCCGCCCAACATCAAATAGCGAAGCAAACGCTCATGCCTAATCTTTCCGGCAAAACGGACGGCACCGCGATCGGTGACTCGCATCCGTAACCCCCGGCTTGGAAGCCCACATCTGAAAGGTGGATGCCATGTCAGAACACGTCGAACCGAAGCCCAAGACCGTGAAGATTCCGGACCCCGATCACCCAATCACCGTCGAGCGCAACGCGAGACGGGTCGTGGTGACGGTGGCCGGCCGTACTGTGGCCGATACGCGGAAGGCGTTGACACTCCGCGAGGCGAGCTACCCTCCTGTCCAATACATCCCGCGCAAGGACGTGGACATGACGCTGCTCGCGCGAACGGACCACGCCACCTACTGCCCCTACAAGGGCGACTGCGCATACTACAGCATTCCGCTGGGCGGTGTGCGCTCCACCAATGCTGTCTGGACCTATGAATCTCCTTACGCGGCGGTAGCAGCCATCGGGGACTATCTCGCCTTCTATCCAGACCGCGTCGACGCGATCGAGGAGAGGCTGGGCGGCTAACCGCCCTTGGGGCGGACGCTGCGGAGGACGACGACTCTAAGGTAGATAGCTCATGACCACGCTTTCAGGAAAAACCGCACTCGTCACAGGCGCTTCCCGCGGCATCGGGCGCGCCAGCGCCCTCGCCCTCGCTGCGGCCGGTGCGCAAGTACTCGTGCATTACGGCCGTGGCGCGACTGAAGCCGACGGCGTCGTCGGCGAGATACGCAAAGCTGGCGGCCGCGGTGACGCAGTCGCAGCCGATCTGGCGGCGGCTGATGGGCCGCACAAGCTTGCGAAACTCACCCGCAATATCGTCGGCGATCGCCTCGATATCCTTGTCGCTAATGCGGGGGTCTCGAAATCCGCCACCATCGAAGACACCACTATTGAGGATTTTGATAAGCTGTTCGCCGTCAACGTACGCGCCCCCTTCTTTCTGGTGCAGCAACTGCTGCCGATTCTATCGAAGGGTAGTTGCGTCGTTTTTCTTTCGTCGCTGGGGGCGCGTGGCGTCGTCGGCACGATCCCGGCCTACGCTGCAACCAAAGGCGCCATCGACACGCTGGTGAAGCATTTCGCCTCGCTCCTTGGTGCCCGCGGGATCCGCGTCAATGCGGTGGCGCCCGGTGTGGTCGAGACCGATATGTCGAGCTTCACCAAGACGGACGCCGGCCGCGACTTTGCGCTCGGCATGCAGGCGTTTAAGCGCTTAGCGCGGCCCGACGACATCGGCGGTGTCATCGCCTTCCTGGCGTCCGACGAGGCGCGTTGGATCACCGGCGACACCATCCATGTCGATGGCGGCTCGAAGCTCTGAGACTTGCCGCACCGGATCGGCGCAGAGCAGTGACATCAAAGTGCGGCTGCCGGGCCGGCCCCCCACTATTTTTTTCGGAATTGGCGTTGCCGGCGAATTGACATCTGGCAGGGGCGGATCACACTCGAACCCGCAGCGTGGTTACTGGGGAGGCCTGCCCATGAAGCGGCTTGTGCTGATCATCGCTGCCGTTTTGACCGGAACTACGGTCGCGCTGGCGGAAAGCGAGGAAGGCCGGCAGGCGTGCATGCAGGACGCCTTCAAGTTTTGCTCGGACGCCATTCCCGACCGTGAACGCGTGTTCCAATGCCTTGCGTCCCACCAGGACGTAATATCGGCCGCATGCCACGCGAACATGGCGCCGTCGCTGGCCGCCGAGCAGGCGGCGAAGGAACAACGCGCTTCGGAAGCGAAAAGCGCGGTCCACGAACCGAAAGCGGCAAAACGTCTGGCCATGGAACGGCCAGCCTCAAAGAAGCCCGCGGTACCGGCGCGGCACACCACGAGCAAGGTGGCCTCCGCCAAGCATGCTTCCTTGCCCGCGAGCCATTCGTCCTTGAAGAAGCACGCTCGGGAGACAAACCACGCAAAAAGCAAAGCGGCTTCCACCAAGCGCGCTCCGACCGCCGTTGCCCGGCGCGACGGCAAGCCTCTTAATCTCCTGCCGCGCTGAACAGCCGCGCCGGATCACACCCCGACGGGCTGCGGCATTGCCGACGATGCGGCCAGCATTGATTTCGCAACCGCGTCGTTTGGATATTCTTTCAGAATCTCGGCGTAGCGCGCGGCCGCTTCGGCAAAATCGCCCTTTTCGAAAGCGCCTGAGGCGGCCCATGTCAGGTCGCTGAGCTTCTTGTCTTGCGGCCGCAATTTGAGTTCGGCATCGTCGCTGCCGGCGAGCGCGAGCAACTCATAGACCATGAAGGCCTGCTCGCGGCCCTTGACCTGCACCCGCCGCAACGGCCGCGCGACAATTTTTGCCGCGACCGCATCGAACACGCTGTCGCTGATGCAAATCGTCGTGCCGAAAGTCTTGTTCATGCCCTCGAGCCGCGCCGCCACATTCACGCCGTCGCCCATGACGGTGTAGCTGAAGCGATCGGAGGAGCCGACATTGCCGACCAGGACATCGGCGCTGTTCAATCCGATCCGGATGCGAAATGGCGGCCGTCCTTCCGCACGCCACTGCTCATTGGTGCGCTCCATCCGTCTCGCCGCCCGCAGAGCGCCGCGGCAGGCGTGCAGCGCCCCATCGGCCAGCGGCAGCGGCGCGCCCCAGAACGCCATGACGCCGTCACCGATGAACTTGTCGACGGTGCCTTGCTCGTCGGCAATGGCGCGGGAGATCTTTTCGAAATAGACCGATATCTGGCTGAGCAGGTCGTCGGGCGGCATTTGTTCGGCGTGGGTCGAGAAATTCTCCACGTCGGAAAAGAATATGGTCAAAAACCGCTTTTCGACGCCGAGCGTCAGCGGAATTCCAGATTTGATCAGACTTTTGACCAGTTCGACCGGCGCGAACGAGGAGAATGACTGCAGCGAATTGCGCAGCAGCGCCGCGGCCGACTGAAGCTGCGCGATTTCCCGGACTTTGGACGGACGATGCGCCGCCTGATCGAACGACAGGTCTTCGATCGATTTGAGGGCGCGCGAGATGTTCTCGATCGGCTGCGACAGGCGGTGGGCAAGGAAGTAGATCAGGAACAGCTCAAGCGCCGAGAGCGCGGCGATGATGACGACGATCTGCCGGTTGGTCGCCTTGAGCTGCCCGATGAAATCGTCGGTCGGTGTCAGCACGATGGCCTGCCAGGGATGTCCGAACGCTTCCGGAAACCGGGCGAAGGAAGCGCTCAATTCCTGCCCGTCGCGCGGCGAGCGGAAGACAAACTCGCCCTCATTGGTCTGCGTCTGCAGGCGATAAGCTTCCCGGACGTCTTCGTCGCCGACGTTTTCCAGATGGGCGATCTGCAAATGCCCATCGATCATCCGGACGCCGATTTTCCGCTCGGACGCCGCCACGATCCTGCCGTCGTTCGGATCGGCAATGATCGTCTTGCTGTTCGGGCTGGCCCGATGATCGGATAGAAACTGCGACAGTACGTCGAACGTCAGATTCGCGGTCGCACAGCCGATGAACGTGCCGTCGCGGACGATCGGGACTCTGGGCGTAGATGATCGGATATCCGGTGTCGGGGTTGATCGCGGGATCGGTCACAACCAGCTTCCCCGACTGCTTGGCGGCGGCGTATCCCGGCAACGTTCTCACATCCAACGTGCTGGCGACGTCATACGCGCCCACGACGTGGCCCCAGGTATCGAAGAAGGTGCGATGGCGCCTGCGGTTTTCGCCGGCGGCGAAATCGTCGATGTAACTCGAATGCCAATTGGCATCGGCCGGAATCTTCGGATCGGACCGGCGACGGTCGGCATCGATCCGCGTCACCACGCGATGATAGCCATCCTCGAAACTGACATAGGCGGCATCGATCTCGTCGGCCGATTTTACCGCTTGATAAAGGACGTCGCGACTGTTCTCGGTGCGAAAGAAGGCGGGATCGGAGGCAGCGACCTGCGACAGCACGGTCAGGGTCCCGGCCACGCCGTGTATCATGTTCTCAATATTTTCAATGCCGGACTGCCGCGTCTTGGCGACGTCGTCGTGCAGTGTCGAGATGATCGTTTGCGAGGTTTTGTAATAATTATAGGCTAAAATGAAAATCAGAATCGGAATGCTGAGACCAACAAACAAAGCAGACATGATGGCGCTGAGCTTTGGTTTTCTCAGCGTGAAGTCGAGGAGACGGTTCATGCTTTTGGACAAAGCCCGCTCCAAGGTCTGCGCCATTGCCCGGCGCTTCGACGCCGCCGCCGGCTGCGATGTTCGGCCGCGAAGCAGCGAAGTCCCCTACTTTAGCATCGAACGGCGAAGCAAACGATCATGCCAAAGCCAGGCGACAAGACCGCTCTCGTCACCGGCGATCCGCGGCTAAGCGACGGCGCGGCAGGTTCCGGCGTCGCCCGCCTGTCCCTGGCGGCTGATCTCGCGGCGGTTCTCGGCTGCGCCAAGCGACAATCACCGCCCGCACAAGATTTGGGCATTTGACTCAACCTGATTTCATTTTAGACTTAAAAGGTATTGCGACGCCCGGTCGGCGTCGCTCATGTGAGCATGACAATGGGTAGCGTCGTCGCTTGCCCCGCTCGTCGCGAGATTTCGGCGGACGTCGTTCGCCAAGCGGCCCTTTGCATTGCCGATTGCCGTTCCGTGGCAGGGCTGCGTGACGCCCTGTTCGGCTACGCCGATGCCTTGATCGGCGGCGTGGCGATGGGCCTTTACCTGTTCGATCGCCGCGACGAGCTGCGTTACATCTCAAGCCGTCTCGCGCCGCAAGGCTTCCTCGACCAATACGAGCGCGAATATCGCCGGGCCGACCCGATGCTCGACTGCATCGTCTCGCAGAAGCGCACGGTGGACGGCTTTCGTTTTCACGGCGCGGCGCAGTGGCGGCACAGCGTCAACTACGACCTGCTCCATGAGTGGGGATTTCATCACAATATGGGCGGCGCGCTGGTGGTCAACGACCACGCCGCCGGCGTGGTGTTCGTCGCGACGGCGCACGAGACCGATCCGTTTGCGGATTTTCAGGTCAACCATCTCAATCTGATGTGCCGGGCCGGCTCGCTGGCTTTGACGGCCATGCGCGAACGCGAGCGGTTGCGCTGTGAGTTGTCGGAGGCCGCCGCGGATGATCCGAGCGATCCATGGGCGGTCGATCGCGACTGGTCGGGCCACCAGGCCGGGCTCGACGACGATCGCCCGATGGATCGCCTGCCGGCCCGCTCGCGCGAGGTCGCGATGCTGTTGTGCCGCGGCCAGCGGAACAAAGCGATCGCGCATGAGCTTGGAATTTCGGTCTATACCGTCAAAGAGCACGTGCAGAATTTGTGCAGGCGTTTCGGCGCGCTCAACCGCACCGATCTGGTCCACCGTTTGCTGATTTCGTCCTGACCGGTCACAGAGAATTATTGGTCGAAAAGAAAAACGGCCGACTGCGCGTGCAGCCGGCCGTTTGCGTTTTCTGCCCGCGTCAGTGAACGGAGGCGGGCTTCGCCGCGCCGATGCCGCTCCCTGCCGGCTCGCGGGCCAGGACCAGCAGCACGACCAGCACGATCACCTCGCACACCGTGTAGGCGACGAATGCCCAGGCGAACGATCCGGTGATGTTGATCACCGCGCCCATCAGCGATGGCGACAGGAAGGTCGCGAACACGCCCATGACCTCGGCGTAACCGACCGCCGCAGGCACGAGGCGATCGGGATATTTCTGGCTGACCAGACTGAAGATCGCGCCGCCGGCGAACACCGACGAACCGCTCAGCGCCGCGATCAGCAGTAGCCAGCCGAAGTCCATGGGCGTCGTGGCGGTGAGCAGGAATGACAAGCCCACCAGTACGCACAACAGCGCGCCGAATTTGATCACCGCGGGACGGTTCTCGAACCAGTCGGTGGCGTAACCGCCAATGACGAGGAACAGCACCTGCGACAAGCCCATGGCCGTACCGACCAGCGCGGCATAGCTGACCGGCATGCTCTGAACCTTGATGAAGGTCGGGATCACCCAGGTCGCGGTGCCGGACAAGGCGAAAGTGCAGCCGCCGATGCCGAGCGCGCCGACGTAAATCCACCGTGACTTGAAGATGTCCAAAAGCGAACCGCGGTCCGAGCTAACCGGCTTGGCCGGCTCCCAGACGAAGTCCTTGATGCCGATGTCTTGCGGATTGTCGCGCACCAACACGAGATCAACGAGCCCCATCAGCAGCGTCAGCACCGCGAGCACGGCGAAGAACGTCCGCCAGCCGAACGCGATCGTCAGCGGAATGCCGAGCGCGAAGTCCGCGGTGATGGCGAGACTGTAAGCGGCGAGAATGATGCCCATGATCGACGCGCGGCGCGATTCCGGCCACCAACCGACCATCAGCTTGATGTTGCCGGTCCAGACCGCGGCGTCGAAGAAGCCGATGATGATGCGCAGGATCACCAGCTCGGTAAAGCCCTGGACGAACACCTGGGCTGCCATGCCGATGCCGCTGCCGATCAGCCCGATCACCAGCATCCGCCGCGCCGACATGGTGCGGCTCACCGGCGACCAGAAGAACATGGCGGCGCCATAGGCGATGGCGAAAATGCCTTGGGCGAAGCCGGCTTCCCAGGGCTGCAGATGGATCGCCTCGGAGACGAAGGTCAGCACGGCGGCGAAGCCGTACCAATCCGCCGCCAGAAAGATCTCGGCGAGCACGGCGAGCGCGAGAATGCCCCATTGCCAATTCTTGATCCGCGTTCGCTCGGCTTCCGAGATTGTCATCATGGACATGGCTTGATCCTTTCGTGGAATGGCCCGGCGATTATTTCCGGCGCGACGCGGGCTTTAGGCTTTCGGCGGCAGGAAATTGACTTCGTGCTGGGCGGAGATGCGAACGACTTCCGCCGGATCGGTCAGGTTGTGGAGCTTGTCGAACAAGGCCCGCAGCTTGCGCGCCGGCGCCACCCAGAACAGGCAGCGCACCGGCACCGTGCCGTTGTTGAACAGGCCGTGCGGCTCGTTCATCGGCAGCCTGATCAGATCGCCGGAGCCGGCGCTGGATTTCTGATCGCCCAGTTCCAGATCGAGCTTGCCCTCGATCATGTAGATGAATTCGTCCTGGGTCGGATGGATGTGCGGCGGCACGAAACTTCCGGGCGGCAGCAATGCATGCCAGCCCATGGACGCCTCGGATTCCACCTTGAGCGTGTAGGTCTGGCCGAGAATGTTCCAGACCACGCCGTTGAATCCTTCGCTCGCTTTGGTGACGCCCGCTGGGAGCTTGATCATTTTTCAGTCCTTGCTGGGTTTGCCGCCGGCTCAACCGGCCAGAAAATCGGCGACGATCTCGCCCGCCGCGGGCGTTTCCTCGAACACCAGATGCCCGGTGCGCGGCACCAGTTTCAGTTCCGCGTCCGGCAGCAGATCGACCCACGCCTCGCCCTGCGCCGTCGGCCGCAGGCGGTCTGCGCCGCCCCAGAGCACGAGCGTCGGTACGGCGATGCGGTGCAGCCAGCGCGCGAGCTTCGGATTGCCCTGCGGGTTGTCGCGGACGAGCTGCGCATACGAGCCGACCTCGCGGCCCAGACGCGCATCGAAGGCCGGATCGGGCGCCTTCGGGAAATAACGCAGCACCGCGTTCACATCGTGGGTGAGGTAGCCCGGCAATTCCGGCGGGGTGATTTCCGACAATTCGGGCGCACGCGCTTTGGCGACGACCAGGCCGGCTGGCGCGACCAGGACGAGCCGGCGAAGCCGGTGCGGCTGGCGGATCGCAAATTCGGCCGCCAGCCAGCCGCCGAGCGAGAAACCGGCCAAGTCGAACACCGCCAGGCCGAGCCGGTCGAACAGATCCATGTAGTGGAGAACGTAATCGCCGATGCTATCGAGCGCTGGATCGTCGCCGGATTCGCCGAAATTGGGGTGATAGGGAATGATGACCTTGTGACGCGCGGCCCAGACACGGGCGACTTCAAAACCGGTGAACGTCCCGGTGCCGTGCAGGAAAACCAGTTCCGGGCCGCTGCCGATCGAAAGCACCACGGTCTTGACGCCGTTGACGTCATGCACAGTGCGGTCGAAGCCGGCCATATCGAACGGCGGTTTGGCGCCGGCGCCGCTCATGGTCGCACCCCACCGCTCACAGCGCTCACCCCACCACTCCGAACACCGTCCATTGCGAGTCCGGCGCGGGCAGGCCGAGCAGTGCGCGGCCGGCTTCTTCGACGATCTGGTCGGCCATCAGGATGTGCTGCGTTCCCGAATGAACGTCGCGGTAGACGCGCTGCATCGGCGTGTCGCGCAGCGACGCGCCGCGGGCGGCGCGATGCGCGAAGGTGGCGACATCGGAAACGACGTCGTGAATATGCCGCAGGCCGAGCTTGATCATGGTCATCTGCTCGAGCGAGGGCTTCTCGCCGCGGGCGAAGCCCTCGGTGACGCCGCGCCAGGTCTGGTAGATCAGCGCGTGCGCGGCGCGGAATTTCGCTTCGGCCTGCGCGAACTGGAACTTGAAGCTGGCGCTATCGCTCGATTTGCCGAACGCATCGGTGCGCTGCACGATCACCTTGATCAGCTCGTCGAGCATGCGCCGGCCGACGCCGATCGCCCAGCTCGAATGCGCCCAGGCGCTCCAGCCGGCAAGCCCGAGAACGCCCTGCAGGCCGCCGCGGCGCGGCGCGTCGATATCGAAATCGTAGGTCCGGTAGGTCGGCACGAACAATTCGTCGCCTTCGCTGAGCGTGTAATCGAAGCTGCCGGTGGCGCGCAGCCCCAGCACATCCCAGTTGCCGAGCAGCTTGATGGTCGAGCGCGGATGATGGGTGATGACGACTTTCGGCTGCCCGTTCGGCTGGATGACCATGTCCTTGCCGGACGGATCGGTGACGAAGCAGCCGGTGTGAATCCATTCGGCGTGGGTGATGCCGCTGCCATAGGCCCAATGGCCGCGGATCATGTAACCGCCGTCGACCGGGCGCGCGAAGCCGCGCGGCACGCCGTTGCCGGCGATGGTGATGTCGACCCCGTTGCTGAAGACTTCGGCGATGCCCGCATCCTCGATGTAGATCGCCATCGTCATGCCTTCCATATTGTTGACGACGGTGCACCAGCCGGCGGAGGCGTGGGCGTAGGACAAGCGTTCGACGATCTGCAGGGCGTCGAACGGCGCCAGTTCGGCGCCGCCGACCACCTTCGGAAACAGCATGGTGTAGATGCCGGATTGCCGGAGCGCCGCGACCACGTCGTCGGTCATGTGACCGAGGCTCTCGGCCTCCTCCGCCCGCTTCTCGATCAGAGGCAGAAGCTCATCGACGCGGGCGTGAAAATCGGCGGCCGTCGCCTCGGTGGCTTTGCCGGCCCGCATCACGCTGACGCCTGTCATTCCGTCCTCCACCACGCCAGGAAGCGCCGCCCGCGGGTGCGAGCCGGCGCTCTCCGGATCGGCGATTGTCGGAGGGCGGATCAGTGATGGGCAATCCCCTCAAAAGAGGGGGGCGGCCAAGCTCGCACCGGCGGTGCGGCCCAGAAATCAGGCTGACGAGACAACCGAAATCTGCACGCCAATAGGCCGGTCTCATTAAAAGCGGGCTTCTGCCGGACCGGGCGAGCCGCCCGCGCCGGACCGCCTATGGCACGGACTGATAGGCCCTCTTATAACAAACCAACCAAAGAGCGCGATGGCCGAAATGCACGAGAATTACGAAGATATCCTCGATTTCTGGCTCGCCCCGGGCATGGAAGAAGCTTGGTATGCGAACGACCCGAAGTTCGATGCCGGCATTCGCGATCGCTTCATGCTGACCTATGAAGCCGCCAGAGACGGCAAGCTCGATGCCTGGCGCAGCCAGGCCCGATCACTGCTGGCCCTGATCATCGTGCTCGATCAGTTTCCGCGCAACATGTTTCGCGGCGAGGCGCGCGCTTTTGCCACCGACGACCTGGCATGCTCACTCAGCAAAGAAGGCATCGGCAAAGATTTCGATCGCGCGCTTGGCGGCGCCGGGCTTGAATTTTTCTACATGCCGCTGCTGCACAGCGAGGCTTTGGCCGACCATCACCTGCTGATCCAGCGCGGCCGCGGCGACGAGCGTTATACGCGCGAGCATCGCGTCATCATCGAGCGCTTCGGCCGCTACCCGCAGCGTAATGCGGCGCTTGGCCGGGCGAACACGCCGGAGGAAGCGCGCTTTCTCGCGCTTGGGGGCAACGACTGACGTGCGGCCGCCGTTTCTCGGCGTTGGCCGGGATCAGCGTTTACGTCCGACGCCAAAAGGAATGCAGCCCCCGCGAGCGATCCTCAGATCATCAGCGCCTGGCGCACCGATTGCGGCCATTGCGCCAAATCGAGACCGTGGGTGGCGAACATCGCCAGCGCCAGGCGATCCATGCCGAAGGCGACGCAGCCGGTGTGCATCACCTGGCCGGCGGTGTTGCGCAAATTCCACGCGGCGCCGAAATGATCCTGGTGATAGTTGAAGCTCATGCATGCGGTCGGCTGCTCGGCCGAGCGGACCGGCACCAGCAGCTCGAATTTCAGCGCCTGCTCGATCTGGCTCATGGCCATCAGCTTGCCGCCGCGGCCGAAGAACGCGTCGCTGGCGTGATCGAAGCGGTACGACAGACCGAGCTGGCCGGCGAGGTCCTGGGCGCGCGTCATCCAGCGCTTGCGGAACGCGTCGATCTGTTCCGGTGTGCCGATGCAGACATACTCGCGCATCCGGAACGATTGCAGCCGGTCGAGGTCGCGCGACGGTTCGCGGCGGAAGCAATCGCTGGCGACGTCGAACAACAGCCCCTTGGCCGGCACCTCGCCGCGGCTCGCGACCACCGGGTAGACCGGGTAGCAGGCAGCGGGGGTCAGCACGAGATCGGCGGCGGATAGATCGCTGGTCCAGTCCTGGCCGGCCTCGAACCGCGCCACGCTGCCCCTGATCTTGGCCTCGTCGCCGCTAAGGCAGCAGACGCAGCCGAGAAAATGCGGGAAGCTTTTGAGATAGCCCGACGTCTCCAATTGCCGGCGGCTCATGACCGGCGGAAAGCGCAACACCTCGGTGCCCGGCTCGCGATGCCGCGAGATCAAGGCAGCGAGACGATCAACGACATCCTCGAACGCGGCGGTGCGCGCATAGACGCCGTCGATGCCCGACGGCAGCAACAGCTCCTCGGCGAGCGCATCGAGCGAACGCCCGGACGGTTGCGGTCCCTTGAAAGCCACATTCATGATCGGGCCTCACTGTTTTTATGCACGGTTGGTGTTCAGACTTTTTCCTGGCGCATGATCTTTTTCCGAAAACCGGTTTCCGCTTTTCGGGATCATGCTAATCGCGCAGCGACGCCGGTATGCCGCTCAACAGCGATGCCATGCCGACATTGGCGATGATGCGGTCGTTGGAGATCATGATCGGCGACGATAGGATGTCGCGGAGATGGCGGCCGACGCTGAACTCGCCGTCGTTGCGGTAGCCCGACAGCCCGCAGGCCTGCATCGCGCTCATCACGGTCGCGACCGCGAGCTCCGACGCGTTGACCTTGAGCAGATTCATGCTGGTCTGGAAGTCGACCGATTCCAGCGCCACCGGATCGCCGGCGGTCAATTCGAAGCGCCGCATGGCGCCGGCGACGAGGCTGCGCAGCGTGCGCAGCGACGCGGCGGCGCGGGTGAGATGGGTGGCGCCCGGCGGCATAGTCGCGTCGGCGCGGTGCGCCGCCTTGCGCACAAAGGCGCGGGCCCGATCGACCGCCGCGGCGGCGATGCCGGTCCAGGCGCCGCTCCAGGCCAGATGCGCCACCGGCATCATGGTGCGGGCATGAATCTCGTCGTAGCCGACCGGCAGGATTTGCTCGCTTAAGCCCGATGCGATCAGCTTGAAACCGCCGCTGCAGGTGCCGCGCATGCCGAGCGCGTCCCAGCCAATCATCCGCTCCAGCGTGTAGTTCTCTCTCAGGAGAACGACCAGAACCTGATCGCCGCTCGCCGCGTCGGGAGACCGTCGCGCCGTGGTGACGACGCCGTCGGCGGCCTCGCCGTAGGAGATCACCGTCGCCGCACGCTCGAGCCTGATGTGCGAATCGTGCATCTCGATCGGCGCCGCGCTGTTGCGCACGTCGCCGCCGCGATTGCCCTCGGTCGTCGACGACGCCAGCAGCATCTGTTCGCCGCACATCCGGCGCATCAGCGACTGGTGCCAGCCGCTGCCTCGGCCGTGCCGGGCGATGCAGGCGACCTTGGTCTGGTGCATGGCAAAGACCATCGCGGTCGACGCGCAGGCGCGGCCGAGGACATAACAAACATCGACGACGTCGGAGATGCTGGCGCCCTCGCCGCCGAATTCGCGCGGCACCGCGGCGCTCAACAGACGCTCGGCGCGGGCGGCAGCGATGGCCTCCGCCGGGAACCGCGAGTCGCGATCGACGGCGGTGGCATGTTTGGCCGCGATCGCCGCAACCTTCTCGGCGCGAAGGGCGAGGCTCTCGGTCGCCTCCGGCGGCGAAGCGTCGCCGGCAACATGCAGGCTACGGGCGGTGGTGCGCGGCGATGCAGCCGTCTCTTTGGTCACATGCCGCACGGTCGGTGATGCACTCACGAATTCCTCACGCGCAAAAATCGCGTTTTGTCGCGATCTCTATAGCGCATGAGATACTGCGAAAGCGCCAAACGTGTCGGCAATTGACCCAAATTGCGCTTGTTCTTTCGTATAAAGGTTACCAGTCGCAAACACTTCGTCTGACAAACACGTTACTGGCGGTTAATCAGATGCTGCTATTGAGTACGCCGGGGATAACCATTCCGTCACGAAGCGAAGTTCTGGAGAAATGATAGCCGTGCTCGATCGCACCAATGACACGATAGCGGATCGCGTAGCCGACCTGGCGCGCCGCGCCATCGACAAGCAAGGCTCCGGCAAACAACCGATCACCAAGCCGATCGGGAACGACGACGACCTGCGCGCCTGCGGCCTATCGTCGCTCGGCCTGGTCAATCTGATGCTGTCGGTCGAGACCGAATTCGACCTCAAGATTCCCGAGCGCGACATGACGCCGGCAAACTTTCGCTCGATCGCGCGGATCACGGAGCTGGTCCGGGAGCTGTCGTCACAGCAGGTCACCAGCGAATAAGCCCTGCGTCATTGCGAGCAGCGCGAAGCGAAGCAATCCAGCGTCCCGCCGCCCGTGGATTGCTTCGTCGCTTCCGCCTACGCGCTCCGCGCTTCGGCGCGACGCAAACCGCGCCGCAGCTCGCGTTGCGAGCGGAGGCGGGTCGCTTCTCGCAATGACGAAGCTCAACGATCGGTGTTCTTGCTTAGGAACGCGGTGAGCGCGGCGACGGCGTTCTGATCGCCGGAAAAATCCTCAGCCATGCGCTGATAAAAATGCGCGGCGCCCTGGTAGAGCTCGCGCGCGGCCGGATCGTCGCCGACAAAGCCGGCGATCTCCTGCATTTCGGCAATCCAACGGTACGCTTTCGCCGGCATTCCCGGCAGTTGCCGCTTGAACTGCGCGAGCATCTCCTTCTGGCTGAGGGACAGCTCGTCGAACAAGGCCGCGGCCGAGCCGCCGCGCATGGCCGCCAGAATCATCGCCGCGCCAATCGCCTGCGTGCCCTTGGTGATGCCGGCATAGGACATTTTAAGCGCCGAGGCGGCGGCGAGCGGACCGTCAAGGACGCGCACATCGAGCCCACATTGGCGCAAAGTGGCGAAGCGACCCGCCGCTTCGCCGGACGCGTAGAAACGCGGCCCCGGAACCCCCACCCCACCCTCCCCCGCTTGCGAGGGAGGGATTGGAGGGGGCGGCGGACCGATGATGCCGGCATCGACGAACGGGCAGCCGGTCGGCGCAATCGCAGCGGCGACGCGCGCGACCGTTGCCGGATTGATGGCGTTGCAATCGACATAGACCGGCTTGGCGTTGCTCGCCGACAAGATCGGCGCGAAACGCTGCGCCAATGCCAAGGCGTCGCCCGGCGGCAAGATCGAAAGCATGAAATCGGCGGCAGCGATCTCGGCGTCGCTGGCCGCGGCTATGCCGGCGTCGCGCGCCCGCGCCACGGTGGCGTCGCTTCGGCCGGTCAGCGACGTGAGAACGCGCACGCCGTGGGCGCTCAGTCTCTTACCGACCGCGGCGCCCATGGCGCCGGGCGCGATGATGGCGACGACAGGTGTCATGGAACAACAATAACGTCATTCCGGGGCGACGCGAAAGCGTCGAGCCCGGAATCCATATTCGCTAACCTGGGGGTTATGGATTCCGGGTTCCTCGCTACGCTCGGCCCCGGAATGACGGAAGAGGTCTACACCGCTTCACGTACCGTGCGCGACCCGCTGCCGCTCTGCACACGCCGCCGCAGCGCCGGCGGGCGGCCGTCGGCGCTCGGCTGATAGAACACCGAAAAGCGCGCCGCAGCTTCCGCGAACACCTTGGCGTCGGCCGGCTTCTTCACCTCAAACGCGTCGAAGCCGGCGCGCAACAGAAACTGGAACTGGTCGCGCAGCACCTCGCCGGTGGCGCGCAATTCGCCGCGAAAGCCAAGGCGCTCGCGCAGCAAGCGCGCCTGGCTATAGGCGCGGCCGTCCTTGAATTTCGGGAACACCAAAGCGATCAGCGACAGCCGATCGATCGACGGCGCAAGCTCGGCGACCTTGCGGTCGTTGGGCCACAGCACGCCGACCGGCGCGGAACGTTGCAGAATCTCGGGCGCGTCGGCGAGGAACCGCTGCGCCGTCAGCAGCACCGGCACGTCATCGGGCAGCGGCGCGTCGTCGAGCACGCGCACATAGGAGTCCTCGGCGATCTGGCCCGCCTTAACGAGTGGCATGGACCCGCTCCCTGAATGGCTCGATGCCGGTCCGCTTCACCGTGTCGATGAATAACTCATCGGGGCGCTGGCGCAGCTCGATATAGGCCGCGGCGATGTCTTCGACGACGTCGGCCACTTGGGTATACGGAACCGCGGGACCGATCAGCGTGCCGAGCTTGGCGTTCTCGTCGGCCTTGCCGCCGAGCGTGATCTGATAAAACTCCTCACCGTTCTTCTCGATGCCGAGAATGCCGATGTGGCCGACATGGTGATGGCCGCAGGCATTGATGCAGCCGGAGATATTGATGTGCAGGCGGCCGAGATTGCGCGCCAGATCGAGATTGGTGAAGCGGCGGGTGATTTCCTGCGCGATCGGGATCGAGCGGGCATTGGCGAGGCTGCAATAATCGAGGCCCGGGCAGGAAATGATATCGGAGATCAACCCGACATTGGGGGTGGCGACGCCGACCTTTTCCAGCGCGCGATGCAGCTCCGGCAGATCGCGCTGCGCCACATGCGGCAGCACCAAATTCTGCTCGTGGCCGACCCGGATTTCGCCGAACGAATAGCGGTCGGCGAGGTCAGCGATGGCGTCCATCTGCTCGGCGGTGGCGTCGCCCGGCGTGCCGCTTTCCGGCTTGAGCGACAGCGTGACGATGGCGTAGCCGGGCACCTTGTGATTGAAGACCGAATTGCCCATCCAGACCTCGAAGCCGCGATCGTCGCGGCGCGCTTGCGCCAGCGCCGCCGGGTTGTCTTCGAGCTGTTCGTAGGCCGGATAGACGAAGCGGTCGGCGATTGCGGCGACGACCGCCGGGTCGAGCGCCAGCGCGGTATCCTTGATCGCCTGCCACTCGGCCTCGACTTCCTTGGCGAAGGCTTCGGCGCCAAGCTCGTGCACTAGGATCTTGATGCGCGCTTTATAGATGTTGTCGCGCCGGCCGAACGCGTTGTAGGTGCGCAAGACCGCTTCGACGTAGCTCAAGGCGTCGCGCGTCTGCAGGAACGGCTTGATGGTCTTGGCGAGGAACGGCGTGCGGCCGAGACCGCCGCCGACCATGACTTCGAACCCGGTCTCGCCAGCGCCGTTGCGGTGCAGCCGCAGCGCCAGATCGTGGATCGCCAGCGCTGCCCGATCGTGCGTCGAGGCGCCGACCGCGATCTTGAATTTGCGCGGCAGGAACGAGAATTCCGGATGCAGCGTCACATGCTGACGGACCAGCTCGGCCCAGATGCGGGGATCCTCGATCTCGTCCGGCGCCACGCCGGCCCATTGGTCGGTGGTGATGTTGCGCACATTGTTGCCGCTGGTCTGCATACCGTGCATGCCGACGCTGGCGAGATCGGCCATCGCGTCCGGCAATTGCTCGAGCTTGATCCAGTGGTACTGAATGTTCTGCCGGGTGGTGAAATGCCCATAGCCGCGGTCGTAGCGGCGCGCGACGTGCGCCAGCATCCGCAATTGCTGCGATGACAGCGTGCCGTAAGGGATGGCGGTGCGCAGCATGTAGGCGTGCAGCTGCAGATACACGCCGTTCATCAGTCGCAGCGGCTTGAATTCATCCTCGGTCAATTCGCCGGACAAGCGGCGGGCGACCTGGTCGCGGAACTCCGCGACCCGTTCGTTCACCAGCGTACGGTCGTAATCGTCATATATGTACATGCGTGCTGGCTGTTACGTCGTGGCGACGACACTCGGCATCGCGAACGTCACCGGCAGTTCGATGGTCGGGCCGTTTCGCCGGATGCGCTCGCGCAGATTCCCGGGCCGCACCTCGCCGTCACGCGAGAGCTTGACGGGAGCGATGTATGGGTCGATGGCGCGCAGGCCGTCGCCGATCGCGCCATCAACGAGTTCCCGTGCACGCGCGGCATCGGTCGTGACCGCGGCATTGTCGAGATCGGTGGTCCAGCCGCCATCGGCGCGGCGGTAGACGACCGCGCCATCGCCGACGCGATTAGCGGTCACGACAACGGGGCCGGTGATTTTGATTTTTTGCTGAAGCGGCGAGGTCATGACTCTCCTCGGTAGCCGGTTGGCGGGCGGATGCGGAGCTAAAGCAGACGCGACGATCCGGCCGCGGGAAATGATCTTCTATATAGAGTGTGAGATATCGGCGAAAAAGAAGATTGTTCTACCAATTAGTGCGCGTGCAGGAGCATGTTTGCTCCGGCTAAAACGCAAATGCGAGAAAGTCCTTCGCAAATCGGGATAGCAGCCGCTGAATGACGAACATAATAAGCCCCGGGCCGGATCTGGCCGGGCGCTCCAAGCTGAGATGGCAGGTTACAGCGCCGTCGTAACGGCCTTCACCTCCGTGTAATTGTTCAGGACGAATTCGCCCATTTCCCGGCCCCAACCGGAAAAGCGCAGGCGGGTAAGGCGCGCTCAAATCAACGCGATTAAGCCACCAAGATTCCGCCCGAAGCCGCCGGGCGTGCCCGCCGGTTCGAGCGACGCTATTGCACTCGGCAGATGTCTTTCGTTATATTCTAACAAATATAACGAAGCGCGGCGACCAATCCGATGACAAGGTGAAACGGTTGTGAAAATCCGCAGCAGCGCATTGACCACCTGCCAGGTCGCGGCGGATGGCGGCGCCGTCGGCCTCGAACTGATCGACGGTTCCGGCGCCCCGTCACCATCGAGCTACCGTTTGATCAGGCCGAGGCAGTAGTGATGACGCTGCCGACATTGTTGACGCAGGCTTTGCGACAACAGACCGGCAATGATGATGCGCGTTACGTTTTCGGCTTGAGGTCGTTGGAGAATGCCGAAGGCCAAGCTTGCCTGATCGCGACCTTGAAAACGACCGACGGTTTCGAGGTATCGTTCGGCATTCCGTTCGACGCCTGCCGGTCGCTCGGTTGGAATTTATATCAGGGGGCCGAACGGGCGGTGGCGGCAAGGCTGCCCGAACCGGCAACGGCCGCGGGCGACCTTAAACTCAATTGACCGCGCGCCCCGGCTCCGAACGACGCCAGCCGAATGGATCATCCTTCCGGCACCGGCCCGCACCATCCGGGCAAGTAATTGGCATCGGTGCTCTTGGCCAATTCCAGCGCCTGCTCGATAGCGTGGTCGAAGTCGCGTTCGACCGTCTTGCGCTTGAGCCGCCGGCGCAGGAAATCCGCCCAAAGAAACTCGCTAAACGGCGTCGTGTCCTTGGCGAACCCGCCGGCGCGGCGCAATTCGCCGGCGAGCGAGCGGAACGGATCGTCAATCAGGCCGGTCACCGACTTGGGAATGTCCTCGTAATGACGGCGGACGCCGGCGTCGTCGAACGGATGCATCCAATTGCGGTTGTCCATGACGGTCCAGAACGCGTCGCTGTCGAGCGCGCTCAGATTGGCGATCGCCGTCACCGCGACCTCCTTGACGCCCTCGTCGTGCAATGCGCGCGCCAGATGGTGGTGATCGACGACGAAATTTCGGTGCTTGGGGCCCAGCACCACCGGAATCATGTGGCTGCCAAGGAACTTCCCGCCCTTCTTGCCGGCAATCTCTTTCCAGCGCTTGCGCTTAGCCAACACTTCGCGCATGCCGACAGTGATCTGAGTCGGCCGCAGGTCGACGATGGCCACAGTGGTTAATACCGGTTCGCGCAGAGTCATGTCGGCTCACCGGCGCGTCGCCCGCGCCGCCTCAATGTGTTGATTAAACCGCTTATGTCCTTGCGGATCGTCGCGCATTGAAATACTCACGCCACCATGCTCCGCTCTTCTTATCTGGTACGCCAGGAGCGCGCCGCCGACAAGTATCGGCTGGCGCGCGCGGCCGGTGTTGCCGCCATTCTGTTCTGCGCCGCCTGCCCCGCGGCTCGGAGCGAGGAAGCAGCGACACCCGCACCTTCAGCCGACGCCTGTGTGCGCTCGGCCTTCCACGTCATTGTCGATGTCGGCCACACCGCCGGCGTGCCTGGCGCGGACAGCGCCCGCGGCGCTCCCGAATATGGCTTTAACCTGCAGCTCGGCGATGCCATCAAACAGGCGCTGGTCGAGGCGGGCTTCGACAAGACGGTGCGGATGATCACCACGACCGCGCCATTCCACGGGCTGTTCGAGCGCGCCGCCCGCGCCAACAGCGCGCGTGCCGACCTGTTCATTTCCATCCATCACGATTCGGTGCCGGATCATCTGATCGAGACTTGGCAATTCGACGGGAAGGATAACCACTTTAGCGATCGCTTCAGCGGCTATGCGCTGTTCGTCTCCAATGACAACGGTGATCGCCGCGGCAGCCTCGCTTTCGGCCATCTGCTCGGCCAGGAACTGCAGAAGCGCGGCCTGCATTACACGCCCCATTATACTTCGCCGTTAATGGGTCGTTACCGACACGAACTCCTGGACTCCGAGGCCGGCGTCTATCGCTACGACCAACTGATCGTGTTGCGCAACACGCACATGCCGGCAGTGCTGCTCGAAGCCGGCTCGATCGTGAACCGCAAGGAAGAGCTGGAACTCGGCACACCCGAGCGGCGAGCCTTGGTGGCCAAGGCCGTCGTTGCCGCCGTCGAGGATTTCTGCGCGGCGCGGGCGCAGCCGGTCGCGGCGCAACAGGTCAAGCCGCCGGCGGCAAAAACCGCGGCGCACGGTCGCACCAAGCCGACGGCGCTGGCGCACTGATCGCTGTTTCGACCTGTTAGGCCGAAAGCGAGCGGCAAAGCCGATTGCGAACGCCGCGGATCGGCGGCGTTCGATTTCAGAACCGGGAATAAATCGCGCTTTCGCGCAATCTCCCTCGTTGGAAGCGGCACCTCGTTGAAAAGCGGCGCCGCGGCGGCCCTGCGCCCCGATCAAACGAGCGGAGATTCAACAATGTCGAACAGGCAACGCGTCAGCGTCTCGCTGCTCGCTCTATCCGTCATCTTTGTTACGGCCGGAACGCTGTCTGCCTTCGCCGACAACGACTCCTACGCGCGATCTATGCCGCGAAATCTGGGCTGAGCGCACCCCTACCCGCCTGCATGTGCCGCGACCCCGGTACGGCCGCAATGTGAAAGCCGGCGCAATATCGACACCGAGCAACAACGCGCCGGACGAGTTGTGCGATTTGCCGAGCACCGGATGCGAAAGCTTCCTCGCCAATTAACGACGACGCGGCGGTACGAAAAAAATTCGGAACCCGGGAATAAATCGGGCCGGGGCCTGATCTCGCCCGTGGAAGCCGAAAACCGGCTTGGCTCCGAGGAGAAGTAAAGATGCGCGAAGATGAAGGGTTAAACAGGCGAAAAGTGCTGGAATGCATGACCTGGGTCGGCACCGGCGTGCTGTGGACCGTTGCCGGCGGCGTGCCGCGCTCGCTTGGACTGATTGACCAGGCCGTTGCCCAGGAGGCTCGCAGCTTCACCTTCCTGCAAATCAGCGACAGTCATGTCGGCTTCGACAAGCCGGCCAATCCCAACGCGCTCGGCACGCTCGAAGAGGCGGTCGGCCGGATCAACGCCATGCCGGCGAAGCCGTCCTTTATGATTCACACCGGCGACATCAGTCATCTGTCGAAGGTTTCCGAGTTCGACAATGCCGACCGCATCATTTCGCAGACCCGCCTCGACGTACATTACGTCCCGGGCGAGCACGACTTCCTCGACGAGGACCGCAAGCTCTATCGCGAGCGTTACGGCCGCGGCAGCAAGGGCGCCGGCTGGTACAGCTTCGACGCCAACGGCGTGCATTTCATCGGCCTGGTCAATGTCATCGATCTCAAAGCCGGCGGGCTCGGCAATCTCGGCGCCGAGCAGCTCGCCTGGCTCGAAGCCGACGTCAAAGGCCGCGCGGCATCAACGCCGATCGTCGTCTTTGCTCATATTCCGTTGTGGACGGTTTATCCGGAATGGGGCTGGGGCACCGAAGACGGCGGCCGCGCGCTGGAGCTGCTCAAAAAGTTTGGTTCGGTGACAGTGCTCAACGGCCACATCCATCAGGTGATGCAGAAGATCGAGGGCAACGCCACCTTCCACACCGCGCGCTCAACCGCGTTTCCACAGCCGGCACCGGGGACCGCGCCGTCGCCGGGCCCGATGAAAGTCGCCGACGACAAGCTGCGCAGCATGCTCGGCATTGCCAGCATCAACTTCGTGCAAGGCAAGGAGCGGCTGGCGATCATCGACACGCCGCTGCAAGGCTGAGGCAGCGTCCATGAGAACGACACTGCGCAATGCGCTTATTGCAGCGGCGCTTGGGGCGGCCACGGCGCCGTTATTAGCCGCGATCGTCCTGCCGGCTGGCGCGCAGAACGCGCCGGTCGCCGTCGGCATCGACAATTTCACGTTCAATCCGCAGGCCCTGACGGTCAAGGCCGGCACCACCGTCACCTGGACCAACAAAGACGACATTCCGCACACCGTCGCCGCTGTGAACCGGCAATTCAAATCGAAGGCGTTGGACACCGACGACGCCTACTCGTTCACGTTCACCACGCCGGGCACTTATGCGTATTTCTGCTCGCTCCATCCCCACATGACCGGCACGATCGTGGTAGAAGCGGCGACCGGGAGCACGGCCGCGGAATAATGCTCGATCGGACGCGGCACCCGGTTTTGGCGGCATCGTGGACAGCCGAATGCACGACTATGTCAGCTGACGATGACGCCGACCGGGCACGGCGCTTTCGCGACGCCGCGCTGCCGCATCTCGACGATGTCTACACCTTGGCGCGTTATCTGATGCGTGACGGCGCCGGCGCCGACGACGCTGTGCAGGAATGCTATCTGCGCGCGCTCCGTCATTTCGACTCGTATCGCGGCCCGGCCATGAAGCCATGGCTGCTGGCGATCTTGAGAAACGTCTGCAAGGCCGAGTTTGCCCGACGCGCGGCCCAACCGATGGCGCCCGAGCAGATGGACGACGAGCAGGCCGCCGACGAACTGCCGCCCTGGCAGGAGGCGCAGCTTTCGCCGGAAGCGGAATTGCTGCGCCACCATGACGGCGCGACCATCCGCCGGCTGATTGCCGCGCTGCCGGAGCCGTTTCGCGAAGCGGTGGTGCTCCGCGACATCAACGATCTGTCGTATCGCGACATCGCCGAAGTCACGGGCGTGCCGGTTGGCACGGTGATGTCGCGGCTGGCGCGCGCCCGATCGATGCTGCGCGCACGCTGGAATCTCGAGGAAGGATCGGCGCCATGAACTGCTCCGAAGCCGAAGTCTTGATCCACGCGCTGATCGACGGCGAGCTTGACGCCGGTCACGCGCGCGACGTCGAGGCGCATGTTGCAAGCTGCGCGGACTGCAGCAAAAAGCTCGCCGACTTCCGCGTCATACGCCAAAGCATGGCCGCAGCGGACGTGAAAGAGCGTGCGCCGGCGCAGCTGCGCGCCCGCATCGAAGCGGCGCTGCCACCGGCACCGTCGCGCGCGCCAGCTGCCTCGACTGTCATCGACTTCGGCGCACGGCGCTTCACCCGCCGGTTCTTTGTCGGCGGGTTCGCGGCCGGCACCGCGCTCTCGGGCGCGATCGCGGCCACTCTCGTGCTCGGTGTGCTGCGCGACGATCAAGCGCAACGGCTCACCAGCGAAGTCGTGTCGGCACATCTGCGCTCGCTGCAGCCCGGCCATCTGACCGACGTGGAGACCAGCGACCAGCACACCGTGAAACCCTGGTTCAACGGCAAGCTCGACATGGCGCCGCCGGTCATCGACCTCACCGCGGAAGGCTTCACGCTGATCGGCGGCCGGCTCGACGACATCAACGGCGAGACCGCAGCCGCGATCGTTTACCGGCGCCGCAACCACGTGATTAATCTGTTCGTGACCGAAAATTTGGGCGCCAAACAAGCCGGCGGGACCGCCACGACCCGCCACGGCTTCAATGTCCGCCACTTTAGCGAAGGCGGCCTCGACTTCTGGGCAGTCAGCGACATCAATGCGACCGAACTGGACGAGTTTTGCCAAAAACTCAGAGCTGCCCTGCAGTCCTCTAGCCGGGGTTGATGGCTGGTTTCGGCGGTCGTTACCGGCTAAACCAAGCCTGGAATCGACTGTAGTGATGCGCACCGCCAGGGAGGAATAAGCAAAACCGGGTGGTTGCGCGGGACGTGCATCCCGATCATGGATCAGCGCACCGACAACGAAAGCCGCCTGGAAGCAGCGCCCGGGCGGGACACATCCGCGATCGGCGAAACCCGCAAGTCCCAGCCGTTCCTCGATCGGATGCGCCGGCGGCGGCGGGCCATCCTGATCGTCACCGCGCTGATCATCGCCGCAATCGTCGGCACCGTCGCCTATTGGCTCAATACCAGCGGTTATAAATCGACCGACGACGCCTTCATCGACGCCCGCACGGTGTCGATCAGCGCCCAGGTCGGCGCCGCCATTGTCGAGGTCCCGGTGACGGACAACCAGCTGGTCGAGCCGGGCGCCGTACTGGTGCGGCTCGACGATCGCGACTTCCGGGCCCAGGTCGATACCGCTAATGCCCAGATCGAGCAGGCCAAAGCCAACATCGCCAATATCGACGCCCAGGTCGCTGCCCAACAGGCCCGCATCGATCAGGCCGACAAACAAACGGCGCAGGCGCAGGCCGCGCTCACCTTCGCGCAGCAGCAGGAAGCGCGCTACACGGCGCTGGTAAAGAACGGCGCCGGCACCATGGAGGCGGCGCAGCAATACGCGTCCAATCTTCTCCAGGCGCAAGCCAACTACGCCGCGGTGCAGGCCAACGCCGTCGCCACACAAAAGCAGCTGCCGGTGTTGCAAGCGCAGCGCGAGGTGGCGCAGGCGCAGCTCGAGCAGGCCCGCGCCACGCTCGAGCAGGCGCAAGCCAACTTGTCGCGCACGGTAATTACCGCGCCGGTCGCCGGCCGTGTCACGCGGCTTACCGCTGCGAAGGGAAACTATGCCGCAATCGGCCAGGCGCTGATGATGTTCGTGCCGCGCGATGTGTGGGTGACGGCGAACTTCAAGGAGACGCAGCTTCTGACCATGCGGCCGGGCGATCCGGTCGAGATCAGCATCGACACCTATCCGGGTCGCACGTTCAAAGGCCACGTCGACAGCATTCAGGCCGGTAGTGGGCCGGCGTTCAGCCTGTTGCCACCGGAGAATGCCACCGGCAACTTCGTCAAGATCGTGCAGCGCGTGCCGGTCAAGATCGTGTTCGACCAGCCGCCCGACGTGCTGCTCGGGCCGGGAATGTCGGTTGTTCCGACGGTGCGAACCAAATGAGCGACCAGCGGGCGTATGCGGGGCCGATGAGCCGCTCGGCGGCCGGCGATCGCAGTCCCTGGCTGATCGCCATCGTCATCTCGATCGCCACCTTCATGGTCGTGCTCGACACCGCGATCGCCAACGTGTCGTTGCGCTACATCGCCGGCAGCCTCGCGGTCAGCGTCGACGAAAGCACCTGGATCGTCACCACCTATCTGATCGCCAATGCCGTGATCCTGCCGATCAGCGGCTGGCTGTCGAACATCGTCGGCCGCAAGCGCTTCTATATGATCTGCGTGGCGCTGTTCACCATCGCCTCGCTGTTGTGCGGGCTGGCGACAAGCCTCACGGCGCTGATCGTGTTTCGCATCCTGCAGGGGCTCGGCGGCGGCGGCATGCCGACCAGCGAGCAGGCGATGCTCGCCGATACGTTTTCGCCGCAGCAGCGGCCGCAAGCCTTCGCCATCTACGGCATTGCCGTGATCGTGGCGCCGACCGTCGGCCCGACCATCGGCGGCTGGCTCACCGACAATTATTCCTGGCATTGGATTTTCTTCATTAACGTGCCGTTCGGCATCCTTTCGCTGATCCTGGTGCAATGGCTGGTGGTCGAGCCGGAAGTGCTCGAGCGCGAACGCGAACAACGCCTGGCACGCGGGCTCAACATCGACTGGGTCGGATTCTCGCTGATCGCGCTGACCTTCGGCAGCCTGCAATTCGTGCTCGACCGCGGCCAGATCGAGGACTGGTTTCACTCGACCACGATCGTCGTGTTCGCGACCATCGCGGTGTGCTCGTTCATCTTCTTCGTGCCCTGGGAGCTGACGCGCGACGATCCGATCGTCGACATCAAGCTGCTCTGCCAGCGCCAGTTCGGCATGGCGTTCGTGGTGATGCTGGCGGTCGGCGCCATCCTCTACGGCTCGAACCAGATCACGCCGCAGCTGATGCAGACCAATTTTCCCTACACCGCGATGCTGTCCGGACTGGCGATGATGCCGGGCGGCATCGCCATGCTGATCATGATGCCGATCGTCGGCCGCTTCGCCGGCTATGCCCAACCGAAATACATGATCGCCACCGGCTTCGTTATTATCGCAGCGGCGATGTGGTACTCGACGACGCTCGTGCCCGACGCCAGCTTCACCTATTTCGCATTCCTGCGGGTGTTACAGACGGTCGGCATGCCGTTCATGTTCATTCCGATCAACATGGTCGCCTACACCGGGCTGGCGCCGCAGAAGACCGCGCAGGGCTCGGCGCTGATCAACGTCGCCCGCAACCTCGGCGGCAGCGTCAGCGTGGCGCTCGCCAACACCGAGCTGGTGCAACGCTCGCAATTCCATCAGGCGCGGCTCGTCGACAACCTCCCGCAGTCGTCCCCGACATTTCAATCGGCGATGCACAATTTGACGCAATACTTCACGCAATTTGGCTCGCCGGTCGGGGCGCAGGGCCGCGCGCTGGGCTATATCGGCCACCTGATCAGCGACCAGGCCGCCCTCCTAGGCTATATCGACATATTTTATAGCTGGGCGATCTTCGCGGCCGTGCTGGTGCCGATCGTCCTTCTCTTGATTCGGCGAATCGGCCCGGTCAGCGGCGAGGCCGCCGCCGGCCATTGAACCTGCCGGTGAACGCTTTCGCCTCGATCGTGGGCAGGCGGATGAAAAAATGCGCCCGCCGTGAACGTTCGTCGGTGCAAGGCGTTGGCATCGGTGCGGTATGAGCAATGCAAAAATGCCGAAGCGAGACACATAAACGTGAGAGAGTTGTCGAAACGCCGTACGGCGTTTTCGCCATCAAAATGTCTATCCTGTATCGGCACTATTCTTGCTTGACTTGTACCGCTGGGTAACTCGTTACGCAGGGGTTCTGGGGGGTTCGAAAGCCCCGGACGACAATGCCGGGGGAAAGGAGTTGCCAATGTGTGACTTTAGCCTCCAAAGCGTGCGATCGCGACCCGCCAAAGTCGGCGATAAGCTTGTGACGCGTGATTTCGGCACCGGAACGCGTGGCTTCGCCTCGACCGACGATCTCGGAATGGCGGTTTGCTTGTTGCCAGGCACCGAGCTCGCGTTCTCCGGCGAGGTCGCCTGCCTGCCGGCCGGCCTGCTCGGCTGGAAGACCAAGACCATCAACCACCAGACGGCGATCTTCCGCCAGGTCAACAAAGAGAAGTTGGCCGCGCATCACGATGCGCTCGAGTTTCCCGATGGGCGCACCGTGTTGCTGACTTTGTTGTGCGAAGGTCAGGCGGCGACCGTGCTGCAACTTCCGGCGCAACCGAAGACCGAGATCGAAGCGCGCGAGCAGGAACGCGTCGGCTTCGTCGGTTGAAGGTAGCCGCTTCCCCGCTCGTGTCTTGACGTCAAGGCAAAGAAGGAAGTGGAAATAAGAAGCCGGCCGCCTTCGTTGGCGGCCGGTGTTTTTTGACCGCGACGCATGGTCGGCGGCGACGGAAGCTCAGCGACAAACAATCAGGCGCCGCCGCCAGGAACGAAGCAGCGGATGTAAACATTGCTGGCGGATTCGCTGTACCACACCACCGCATCGCCGGTCGGATTGCCGGCATCGTCCACCACCGCGTCGGGCGGCACCATCATCCATTTGCTGTTGATCGGCACCCAATACTTGCCCTCGCGCATATCGTAATCGGTGCGGTGGCCGTCGGCGATGTCGCAACACGGGACGCCGGCATGGGATTTGACGCTTTTGAACCAGGCGCGAATTTCCGGCGGCACGTCGCCGAACTGGCCGTTGTCGCGGATCAACGATGGCGTTGAGATCAGAAACGCCGCCAGTGCTATTCGCCAACCCATAAAATTCTCCTGAAACTTTAGTCAGGTCGATGATTTGTCGGCGCGCCCGCCGAAAATTCCAACACCGCAATTTCACGATCGTTCCGCGTGTGAAGCGCAAGCAGGAGCGACATCAAATAAACGCGACGTGGCCGTTTTTCGGACAATTGCAACAGCCCAACGCCAAAGGTCCGGCGCGATCCGCCGCCAGGCGGCTCGGCCCGCAGAAACGGCCTCCGACCCGCTGCGTCTTAATTCGGCGCGCTTGCCGAGGCGCTGGTGAAGCAGCGAACGCCGCTGGTCATGAATTTCTGGCCGTCGGCAACAAGGCGGCGTCCGTCTTCGTTGCACATCGTCAGCCACTCATTGAGCCATTGCTGGTAAGCCGCAATCGCTTCGGGCAAGGTGCGCGCGCCCGCCAACCGGTTCGGCAGATTGAGCGCCAGCTCCGTCTCCGAGGTCGCGCACGTCATCCAGTCGCGGCTGATCAATTGCAGGGCGTCGAGCATCTCGGTCTGCATGCACAGTCCGGCATGGATGCTGCGTTTGCCGATATCGCCGAACTGCGTGGTGAACATCTCCGCGGCGGCGGTGTGTTCACCGCGCGCGCTGCCGCGCGGCTGCTCGGTGCGATGGGTTTCGGTGCGTGGAGTGTCGTGAGGCATGGTACTGGCTCCCGCTCATGCTGTTGGCGAGCAAAGCCCGAACCACCCTCAATCGAGGTAGTATAGTCCTTCCCGGGCGTGCTTGAAGGGGGTGCGCCAAACGGCGACATCGAGCCGCCGCTCGCGTTGTCTCATTGGACCCGGCGAAGGCTTTTCGGACAAGACTTAACCGCAATCATTCGATGCGCGACGATTTCACGCCAAACGACGACGAAATGCCTGCCGCTTCGGCGGCGGAGTCTCGGCCGCACGAGACTTCACCGCCCGAATCTTCCGCAGAGCAACCTCCGTCCGACGAGTTTCTTTCGCAGCAGCCTTCGCCGCTCAAGCCATCGTCGCGATCGCTGTTCTGGTCGGTGTTTCCGTCGGTCATGCTGCCGATGTTTCTGGCGGTCGCCGATCAGACCATCGTCGCCACGGCATTGCCGGCGATCGCCTCGGACGTCGGCGAGGTCGAGCGCATTTCCTGGGTGGTGGTGTCGTACCTGATCGCCAACACCATCGCCGCGCCGGTCTATGGCCGGCTCGGCGACTCGTTCGGCCGGCGTGCCATGATCCTTGCCGCGCTCGCCTTGTTCATGGCCGGATCGGTGCTGTGCGCGCTGGCGCCCAACATCGAATTCCTCACCGTCGCGCGGGTCCTGCAAGGCTTCGGCGGCGGCGGATTGATGACCTTGTCGCAGGCGCTGGTCGGCGAGACCGTCCCGCCGCGCGAACGCGGCCGCTTTCAAGGCTACCTCGCGGCGGTGTCGGTCGCGTCCAGCACGTTCGGTCCGGTCGCCGGCGGCTATCTCACGCAGGCCTTCGGCTGGCGGTCGATCTTTCTGGTCAACGTGCCGCTCGGGCTCGTTGCTGTCGTTCTGGTGTTGCGGCTCAAGACCCGGCCCGGCGACTGGCGGCGGACCAGTTTCGACGCGCCCGGCCTGTTGTTGTTCACGCTGTTCGTCAGCCCGGTGATCCTGGCGCTCGAGCAGGTGCAGCGCATGGCGCCGGATACGCTACCGATCATCGCCGGCCTGTCGGCGTTCGGATTGCTGTCGCTCGTGGCGCTGATTTGGCAGGAGCGGCACGCGGTCTCGCCGCTCATTCCGCCTACGCTATTCCGCGAGCCGTCGGTCTGGCGCGCGGACGGTCTCGCCGCCTGTCACGGCGCGGCGTTGGTATCGATAGTCACGTTCCTGCCGATCTACCTGCGCGCGGTGCGCGGCGCGTCACCAGCCGAGACCGGCCTCTTGATGCTGCCGCTGATGTTCGGCATCGGCATCGGTTCGCTGGTCACCGGCCAAATGGTGACGCGGACCGGCCGCACCGCGGTGTTTCCGTCCTATGGCCTTGTGGCAGCGACCGCGGGTTTATTGTTCCTGGCTTTTTGGCTGCCGTACTTGAGCCTCGCCGCGCTGCCCTGGGTTTTTGGCGCGACCGCGTGCTTCATGGGCACGGTCATGGGCGTGGTTCAGGTCACGATCCAAGCCGTGGCCGGGCCGCGCATGCTCGGCACCGGCGCGGCCATGGTGCAGTTCTCCCGCTCGGTCGGCGCCGCATTCGGCACCGCTACCGTCGCCGCGGTGGTGTTTTCCATTATCGCGGCGAGCGATCCGGAGACCGCGAGACTGTTCGGCTCCATGATCGACCGCGGGCCGGACGCGATTGCGGCGTTGACGCCGGCGCACCAGGCGATGATCCAGGGCGAGATCGGCCAAGCGTTCCGCGCCGCCTTTGTCACGATCGCGGTTTTCACCAGCATCGGCGCGTGGCTCGGCTTCACGATGCCGCTGCGGCGGGTCTGACAATTGAGGAAGGCAATCGCGTGACCAAAATCTTGCTGATCCGCCACGGCCACGTCGAAGGCATCGAGCCGGAGCGGTTTCGTGGCCGTGCCCCGCTCCCACTCACCGCGCTCGGGCGTGCCGAAGCCGCAGCGGTCGCCCGGCGCATCGCGCGAACCTGGAAGCCGACCAGCATCTATACCAGCCCGATGGGCCGAGCCGTGGAGACCGCTGCCGCAATCGCATCGGCGTGCGGCCTCGCAGCGCCCGAAGCTTGCGCCGATCTCAACGACATCGATTATGGCGCCTGGCAGTTTAAAACCTTCACCGACGCCAAAGCCGATGACCCGGCGTTGTTCGCGGCATGGTTCGCGACGCCGCAACTGGTCCGTTTCCCGAACGGGGAGTCGCTGCAAGATCTCGGAGCGCGAGCCGCGAACGCGTTGCGGCTCGTGCTGGCGCGGCACCCGGCCGACATTGTCGTCGTGGTCAGCCATGACAGCTTCAACCGCGTTTTGCTGATGCAGTGCCTCGATCTGCCGCCGTCAGTGTACTGGCGGCTGGCGCAGAGCCCGTGCTGCATCAACGAAATCGACATCGCTGACGGCAAGGCGTGCATCCAGCGCCTCAACGAGACCGGGCACTTGGATGGAGTATCGGCGTAACGCGGCGCTACGCGCCGCGGCTGCCGTTCTCCAGCGGAATCCAAACCTCGACGCGTTCGATGGTCCACAGCGCCTTGTTGGTCAGCATGACGACGCCGCCCGATATTCGGTTTCGATTTGCCGCGCAGACTATGGAATTCCGGCGCCGCGCGCTTGATCGAAATTGCGAGTAGTGTTCGGAAGGCCGCCTGTCACGCGAAAGTGTCCTTTCGCCGCGGCCCGCGGACAACAGCCTTCGCCGCCGCGCGTTGACGCGATCGCGACGCGACATATAGGCTCTGGCGCCACGCCGCTGAGACGGCGACGCAACACCGGGAGGTTCACATGCCCAAGGTGAAGGCCAACGGCATCACCATGAACTACGAGCAACAAGGGACGGGCGAGCCGCTCGTGCTCATCCCTTATCTCGCCGCCGACAACGCCTGCTACGCCTTTCAGGTCGGCGACTACGCCAAGCACTTCACCTGCATCTCGGTCGACCCGCGCGGCGCCGGCGAGACCGACAAGCCGCCCGGCACCTATTCGATGGAATTGTTCGCCGACGACGTTGCCGCCTTCATGCAGGCGATCGGGGTGGAGCGCGCGCATGTCACCGGCTTGTCGCTCGGCGCCGCGACCGGGCTGTGGCTCGCCGGCAAACATCCGCAGCGCGTCAAATCGCTGTCGCTGCACAGCGGCTGGACCAAGTCGGACCCATTTCTCAAGGTGGTGGTGGAAGGTTGGCGGACCATCGCCAAGGGGCTTGGCAACGTCACCGACATGATCATCGCGGGCATCTTCCCGTGGTGCTTCACGCCGGAGCTTTATGCGGCCAAGCCCGATTATATCGATCAGTTGGCAGCGTTCGTGCGCGGCCGGCCGAAGCAGCCGCTGGACGCCTTCATCAGCCAGTCAGGCGCGGTGATCAGCCACGACGCGCTGTCGCAACTCGGCAACATCAAGGCGCCGACCCAGATCACCTTCGGCCGCCACGACATGGTGACCTCGACCCGTTTCGCCGACGCCATGAAGAACGGCATCAAGGGCAGCGAGCTGACGATCTTCGAGGGCTGCGCGCATGCGCCGATCTACGAAAATGTCGCCGAGTTCAACGACAAGAGCCTGGCCTTCCTCAAACGCCATGCTGGTTGAGCCGTTCTGAGCTTCGGCCGGTACAGGAAACGGGTGGGCCGTAAAGCCGCGGCGACGTAGCACCGCGTTTGTCGGGCTCGCGGCGGGCGCGGAACGCCCGCGTGTGAGGCTCGCGACGGAGGCCAAGCCATGAATGTCGTCACCAAGATCGCCGCGGCCGGCACAAAATCGATTGAAGGGCACGTTGGCCGCTACGATTGGCTCGCCGCAGGCGCGGAGCTCGACGCATTCGGCTGCGCCGTCCTCAAGGCGTTGCTGACGCCGGATGAATGTCAGCGCGTCGCAGCGCTCTACCCGCAGGAGCAGCATTTCCGCAGCCACATTCACATGGCGCGGCACGGTTTCGGCAAAGGCGAATACCGCTATTTCAAATATCCGCTGCCCTCGCCGATCGCGGAGCTGCGCACCGCGCTTTACCGGCAGATCGCGCCGTTCGCCAATGCGTGGAACGAGCGCATGAACGTCGCGACGCGCTATCCGAAAACGCACGCCGAGTATCTTGCCAAATGCCACGCCGCCGGGCAGCTCCGCCCGACGCCGCTGCTCCTGCAATACGGCCCTGGCGATTACAATTGCCTGCACCAGGATTTGTATGGCGAGCTCGCCTTCCCGCTGCAGGTTGCCGTTCTGCTGTCGGCGCCGAACCGCGATTTCACCGGCGGCGAATTCGTCTTGACCGAGCGGCGGCCGCGCATGCAGAGCCGGGCCGAAGTGGTTACCCTTGAACAGGGCGATGCGGTGATCTTCGCGGTTCACCATCGCCCGGTGCAGGGGACCAGGGGCGTCTATCGGGTCGATTTGCGCCACGGCGTGAGCCGCGTCCGATCGGGGGAGCGCCACACGCTCGGCATCATCTTCCACGACGCGAAGTGAGGCTTGGCCACCGGCCGCGGCGCGGTCGGGTGGCGCGGCACCGGCCAGACCGCTATAGCTGCGGCGGACCTATCGACCGCAGGCTTTTCGACATGGCGAGAAAAACAAAACAGGCTGCCGCCGCGCCGCAAACCGGGCGCGCGATTATCACCATCATCGGCTCCGATCGCGTTGGCATCATCGCCGGGATTGCCAACGTTCTGGCCGACGCCAACGTCAATATTCTCGACATCAGCCAGTCGGTGATCCGCGAGTTCTTCACCATGATCATGATGGTCGATCTCGCCGGCTCGGCGATTTCGTTTCATGCGCTGCGCGAAAAGCTGCAGCGCAAGGGACTTGAGCTTGCGGTCCGGGTCGAGATTCAGCGCGAGGAAATCTTCAAGGCGATGCATAGGGTTTGAGCATGATCTGGAAAAAGCCTGCCCTCGGACGCGATCCGAGGGTGGAAGCCGGCTTTCCGAAAACATCATGCTCACCAAAAATCCAGCCCCGCAGCCGACGTCGTAGAGGACGGGTTTAGCCATGCGCCATCTCAATTTCTCCGGCGAGGAGATCCTCGAAACCATCACCATGGTGCGGACCGAGCAGCTCGATATCCGCACCATCACCGTCGGCATCAGCCTCCTGGATTGCGTCAGCGACAGTTGCGACGGCCTGTGCCGCAACGTCTACGACAAGGTCGAGCGGGTGGCGCGCAGGCTGCGGCGGGTCAGCGCCGATATCGCGCAGGAATTCGGGCTGCCGATCATCAATAACCGCATCGCCGTGACGCCAGTTTCGCTGATCGCCGGCCGTTCCGGTCCCGAGGAATTGTTGCGAGTGGCGCAAACACTCGATCGCGCCGCGCACGACGTTGATGTCGATTTCATCGGCGGCTTCTCCGCCCATGTCGAAAAGGGCATGACGGCGATCGACGCTAATCTGTTTGCCGCAGTGCCCGAGGCGCTCGCCGCGACCAAGCGCGTCTGCGCCTCGATCAATGTCGGCTCGACCCGCGCCGGCCTGAACATGGACGCGATCGCCTCGATGGGCGGCATCATCAAGCGCACCGCCGAATTGACCGCCAACGACAGCTCGATCGGCTGCGCCAAGCTGGTGGTGTTCTGCAACGCCGTCGAGGACAATCCGTTCATGGCCGGCGCATTCCATGGCGCGAGCGAGCCCGAGTGCACGGTCAATGTCGGCGTCAGCGGCCCGGGCGTGGTGCTGCGCGCCATCAAAGCGGCGGGCGACGCCGATTTCGGCACGCTGGCCTCGGTCATCCGCAGCACCGCGTTCAAGATCACGCGCGCCGGCGAACTGGTCGGGCGCACCGCCGCAAGCCGGCTCGGCCTGCCGTTCGGCATTGTCGATCTGTCGCTGGCGCCGACGCCGGCCGAGGGCGACAGCGTGGCGCGCATCCTGGAAGAGATCGGCCTCGACAGCGTCGGCACGCACGGCTCGACCGCGGCGCTGGCGCTGCTCAACGACGCGGTGAAGAAAGGCGGCGCTATGGCGTCGAGCTATGTCGGCGGATTGTCCGGCGCGTTCATCCCGCTGTCGGAGGATGCCGGCATGATCGAAGCCGCCGAGCGCGGCTTCATCACCATCGACAAGCTCGAAGCCATGACCGCGGTCTGCTCGGTCGGGCTCGACATGATCGCAATTCCGGGCGACACGCCGGCGGAGACGATCGCCGCGATCATCGCCGACGAAGCCGCCATCGGCATGATCAACAAAAAGACCACGGCGGTGCGGCTCATTCCGGCGGTCGGCAAGAAAGTCGGCGACTGGGTGGATTTCGGCGGCCTGCTCGGCCGCGCGTCGGTCCTCCCGGTCAACACGCGCTCGTCGCGCCGGCTGATCGCCCGCGGCGGCCGCATCCCCTCGGCGCTGCAGGCGCTGATAAATTGATCTGTGACTTGTCATGCCCGGCCATAGCCGTCTGAAGGACGGCGTCGCTTCGCTCGCCTATGTGCCGGGCATCCACGTCTTTCACTACGGGGCCAAAGACGTGGATGGCCGGGACAAGCCCGGCCACGACGGATCGGGTGCGAGAGCCGTGATCACCCCGGCGGCTTGTGCGACAGCCAGCGGCCCGCCTCGGCGGCGGCGAAAAAGTCGGCGAGCGCGGCGTTCATGATCGCCGGTTCTTCGCTGGTGATGTTGTGGCCGGAGCGCGGAACCACCAGCAAGCCCGCGGTCGGCACCGTTTGCTTGAGGAACACGCTGCCCTCGATGCAGGTGTCGTCCTCGTCGCCGACGATGACCAGGAGCGGCACCGCGAAGCGTTTCAGATCGGCCTCCAGATCCCAGAGCGTCGGCCGCTTGGCCTGCAGCATCGACATGGTGAGCGCGTGGCCGAGCGCCGAATGCTCGCCGAGCATGCGGGCGAACTCGGCGAAGCCGCGCGGGTCCTTGTATTTGTGGGTCCGGCGCGCCGGCGCGTCCGCGTAGATCGCTGCCGCGGTTTTGATGTCATTGTCGGTGAAGAGCTTGGCGTTCTCGGCCGCGACCTTGCGCATCGCCTCGCGCGCCGCGGGATCCGCGACCGAGCCCCAGCCGCAGCCGGCCGCGGTCACCGAGATGCAGCGCTCGGGGTGGCGGATGCCGATGTGGAGTGCCGTGTAGGCGCCCATGGAATGGCCGACGATATGCGCTTTGCCGATGCCGAGCCCATCCATGATCGCGACCACATCGCCGCGGGCGATGTCCTGGCCGTAGCGCGCTGGTTCGGTGGGCACGTCCGAGGGCGGATAGCCACGCGCGGAAAAAGTGACGCAGCGATGCGAGCGCGAAAAGGCGCGCATCTGCGGCTCCCAGGTGCGGTAATCGCCGGCGAATTCGTGGACGAAAACCACCGGCGTGCCGGCGCCGGCTTCTTCATAGTGGAGCGCCGTGCCGTCAGTGCTTTTGATCTTGGGCATTGTCGACCGCCTCGCCGTTTCGCGGCCGGAGATTGCGCAATGCGTCACCGGAAAGCAAATCGCGGTCGTCGTTGTCGACCGGCTCAGGCGGCGTGCCGGATTTCGGCGACCTGCGTCACCGGCTCGGGCAATTGGCCGCCGCTCAGATCATAGCCGACGGCGCGCAGGATTCCGCTCGCCGCGTTCATGGAGACCGCGAGCCGCGTGTACGGATTGAGCACCGGTTGGCGCACCCAGTCGAACGGGCCGCCCGCCAGGGCGCCATTCCATGCCGCGAGCGACTCGCGACGCGCGCGGCTGACATCCGCTGCCTCTTGGAAGGAGCACACCAGAAATCGGCGGGTGCCGATGCGGCCTTCCCAACCCGGGCGGCATGGCACCCAGTCGTTGGCGGCGCTGGTCTCGTCGCCACGCGTACTAAAATCGTCTTCGGTACGCTCGATCACGCACCGCTCGCCCGCGGCGCAGCCGACCAGCGTGTAGATGACCGAGCGCGATAGCGGCGTCGTTTCCAGCATGCGCCGCGCGCTCTCATAGTCGGCGCAGACCTCGAACGCCTGGCGCAGCAATTGGTCCGGCGGCATGCGGCCGTCGCCGGACCAGACCGTCACCGCATTGGCGGCGAAGTCGTAGGGCCGGAGCCAGCGGTGGCAAGTCCGCCGCCACATCGGCGCCTGGTTGATGCAGGCGGCAAAGCGCTGCGGCGCCATCGCGGTGAGGACGCCGACATAGCCGGGCCAGGTGACGCTGACAAAGTCGCCGGCCTCGCCGCTCATATGCGCAAGCTCGGTATGGCGGCCGAGGCCATGGAACGGCCAATCGAGCGTACGCAACAGCCACGGCGAGCCGTCCTGCTCGCAGGCAAGCGACGTGCAGCCCCATTGCATCGAGGCATTGAGAAGCCAGACGCCGGAAATGTCGAGCCCATCGGCGATATGCTCGATCTCGTGCACATAAGGTGAGCAGGAGCGCATCAGCCAGCGCTGCGAAATCCGGTCGAGCGACGGTACCAGCGGCTGCACTGGGCGTGGAAAAATGCCAAGACAGGCGTCGCGCAGCGCTCGCGCCTTGGCCGGATTTTGCAGCGCATGGCGCGGCGGGCCGCCGTCGCGGACGTCCACTACCGGAATGGCCGGCAAGCCCGAAGTCATCACAATGTCACCTGCCTGCATGGCCGACTCATAGCGGAACTTTTCGGCGCGCTCATGTCGCTACGATGGCGAAGCGTCGAGCGCGGCCGGTCGTCGCCCTTGCCGCCGTGAAAAACCTCGGTAATGCTTGCGCCCCGCGCGTCCTCGACCCAATTACAACCAGCTACCGTCAAGTTGGCCACCGATTGTGAAAGTGAACAGCAATGACCATCAGTAAAAGCTTACCCAAACGTTTCCTCGGCTCATCCGGCATCGAAGTGTCGGCCATCGGGCTCGGCTGCATGTCGTTGTCGGGCGTCTATGGCAAGACCAGCGATGACGACGGCATCGCGCTCATCCACGATGCGCTGGATCAAGGCATCACGCTCCTCGACACCTCGGACATGTACGGTTTCGGCCACAACGAGGAGCTGGTCGGCAAAGCCATCAAGGGCCGGCGCGACGACGTGGTGCTGGCGACCAAATTTGGCAATCTCGGCGGCGGCGGCAGCAAGGTCGCCGACGGCCGGCCCGAATATGTGGTCAGCTCGTGCGAGAAGAGCCTTGAAAGGCTCGGCGTCGAGGTGATCGATCTTTATTACCAGCATCGGGTCGATCCGACCGTTCCGGTCGAAGACACCTTCGGCGCCATGGCGCGGTTGGTCGAGCAAGGCAAGGTCCGCACGCTCGGTATCAGCGAGGCGCGCCCGGAGACGATCCGCCGTGCGCACGCGGTCCATCCGCTCGCGGCCGTGCAGAACGAGTTTTCGCTGCTCTACCGCACTGAGGCCGACGAGACGCTGAGCACGACGCGCGAGCTCGAGATCAGCTTCGTCGCCTATTCGCCGCTCGGCCGCGGGCTGTTGACCGGCGCCGTCGAAAATCCGAGCGATCTGATTGAGACCGACGCACGCCGCCGCCACCCGCGCTTTGCGCCGGAGAATCTCAGTCACAACGTGGCGCTGGTGCAGCGCATCCAGGAAATCGCGCGCGCCAAAAAGTGTACACCGGGCCAATTGGCGCTGGCGTGGCTGTTGGCGCAGGGCGACGACATCATTCCGATCCCCGGCACCAAGCGCAAAGAGCGGCTCATGGAGAATATCGGCGCGCTTTCGGTCCAGCTCCGCGACGATGAGCTCGCGCAGATTTCCGATGCCGTTCCGGTGGGTGCCGCCGCCGGCTTGCGCTATCCTGAGCCGCTGATGAAAAGTCTCTATCTGTGAACACGCGTACGATCTGAGGGAAATCATGGAAACGATGAAACTCGGCCGGGCCGGACCGGCGGTCGGCGTTTTGGGCCTTGGCTGCATGGGAATGTCGCCAGGCACTTATGGGCCGGCGGACGAAGCCGAAAGCATCGCCACGATCCGCGCAGCGGTGGACGCCGGGATCACGCTGATCGATACCGGCGACTTCTACGGCATGGGTCACAACGAGATGCTGATCCGCCGGGCGCTCGAGGGCACACCGCGCGACCGCGTCGTCATCTCGGTGAAGTTCGGCGCGCTGCGCGATCCGGCCGGCGCGTTCGGTGGCGTCGACTGCCGGCCCGCGGCAGTGAAGAACTTTGTCGCCTACACGCTGCGCCGCCTCGGCACCGATTATATCGATATCTACCGCCCTGCCCGGCTCGATCCGGCGGTGCCGATCGAAGACACGATCGGCGCCATCGCCGACATGATCCGCGCCGGCTATATCCGGCATGTCGGGCTGTCGGAAGTCGGCGCCGAAACGATCCGGCGCGCGCAGGCGGTGCATCCGGTCGCCGATTTGCAGATCGAATATTCGCTGATGAGCCGCGGCATCGAGCAGAAGATCTTGCCGACCACGCGCGAGCTCGGCATCGGCATCACGGCTTATGGCGTCCTGTCGCGCGGTTTGCTCAGCGGCCGCCTGCCGGCGGCTGGCAGCAAAGGCGATCTCCGCGTTGTACGAATGCCGCGCTTCCAGCAAGGCAATGTCGAGCAGAACATGCGCCTTGTCGACGCGCTGCGCGAGATCGGCCAAGGGAAAGGCGCGACCCCGGCGCAGCTGGCGCTCGCCTGGGTACGCTCGCGCGGCGGCGACATCCTGCCGGTGATGGGCGCGCGGCGGCGCGATCAGCTGAAAGAATCGCTCGGCGCCCTCGACCTGAAACTCTCCGCCGCCGATCTCGCGCGCATCGACGCGGCGGTATCGCCCGAGCAGACCGCCGGCACCCGGTACGACGCGCCGCAAATGGCGCATCTCGACAGCGAGGCGCATGCGTAACGGCGCGCTTGATCCCCGCGGTTTATCCCTGGGATAATCCTACGCTTGTCGACCGGCCGCGACAGACGGCCGGCGGATGACGGGGGAGGAACGCGGTGTCGGATTTTGATTATATCGTCGTCGGGGCGGGCTCGGCGGGCTGCGCCATCGCCGCGCGGCTATCCGAAGATCCTTCGGTCAGCGTGCTCCTCCTGGAAGCCGGCGGCAACGACGATGACGAGCGAATTTCGGCACCGCATCGCGCCTGGGAATTGTGGAGCACGCCGTTCGACTGGGCCTACACGACGGCGCCGCAAGCTGCCGCGCTCAACCGGCCGCTCTTCTGGCCGCGCGGCAAAGTCCTCGGCGGATCGAGCTGTCTCAACGGCACCATTTATATACGCGGTGCGCCGGCGGATTTCGATTACTGGGCCTATCTCGGCAATGCCGGCTGGGATTACGAAAGCGTTCTGCCCTACTTCAAGAAATCCGAGAACTACTACGGCGGCGCGTCGCGCTATCACGGGGCGGACGGACCGCTGTCGGTATCGCGCCACAGCGCGCCGAACCCGCTGACCGACGTCTTCGTCGAGGCCGCCGTTGGCGCCGGCCATCCAATCAACCATGATTTCTCCGGGCCCGAACTCCTCGGCGTCGGCTACACCGACACCACGACGACGCCTGACGGCAAGCGCTGCAGCGCCGCCGTAGCGTTCCTCAAGCCTGCGCACAACCGGCGAAACCTGACCGTTCAGACCGGCGCCCACAGCCATCGGCTTTTGATCGAGCACGGCCAGTGCCGCGGCGTCGTCTATGAGCGCAACGGCACGCTCAATACCACACGCGCGGGGCGCGAAGTCATTGTCAGCGCCGGCGCCATCGGCTCGCCGCATCTTTTGCTGCTCTCCGGCATCGGCCCGGCGGACGATCTGAAAAAGCTCGGCATCGCCGTCAACGCCGACCTGCCCGGGGTCGGTGCGAACCTGCACGATCATCTTCTGAGCTTCGTCATCCACGAAGCCAGCCGAGAGATTCCGGCGCCGAAGCACAACGTGCTGGAGGCGCATCTGTTCGCCAAAAGCGACGCCCGGCTGCCGGCGCCCGACCATCAGCCGCTGTTCATGTGCAACGCGCCGCCGAAGCATGGGCTCGATATTCCGCCGAACTCCTATGCGACGGCGCCGGGCATCATCCGCCCGGTCTCGCGCGGCGAACTGAAACTCACCGCCGACGACCCGAAGGCGCCGTTGCATATCGACCCGCGCTATCTGAGCGAACCGGCCGACCTCAACGCGCTCCTTCACTCGCTCGAAGTCGCGATCGAAATCATGGAAAGCCCGGCCTTCGCCAAATGGCGCAAGCGCTCGGTCTGGCCGAAAGCCAAGACCAAGGCCGAGCGCGTGCAATGGCTGCGCGAGACCTGCGAGTTGTACCATCATCAGGCCGGCACCTGCAGGATGGGGATCGACGCCATGAGCGTGGTCGATCCGACGCTGCGCGTCTATGGCATCGACGGGCTTCGTGTCGCCGATGCCTCGATCATGCCGGCGGTGGTCAGCGGCAACACCAACGCCGCCTCGATCATGATCGGCGAGAAGGCCGCCGATCTGGTTCGCGGAATTGATGCAGCCGCAGCGAAACCCGCGGCCTGAAAAAATCCCAGCAATTGCTTTATAACGGATTGGCCGCGCTAATTTCATGGTGAGCAATGTCGATTCAACCGATTGAAAATGACGAAGCCGTTGTACAGACGCCGTTGCTGTTCGACCCGATCTCGTTTCGCAATATGGCGCTGCGCAACCGTATCGTCGTGTCGCCGATGGCGATGTACTCGTCGCACGACGGCTTCGCCGATGACTTTCATCTGGTGCATCTCGGGCGTTTTGCGCTCGGCGGCGCCGGCCTGATTTTCATCGAGGCGACCGCGATTACCGCGCAGGGGCGGATCACGCCCGGCTGCAACGGCTTGTGGCTCGATGCGCAGGTGCCGCAACTCAAACGCATCACCGATTTCCTGCATCGCTTCGGCAGCGCCGCTGGCATGCAATTGGCTCACAGCGGTTGGAAGGGCTCGACACGGCGACCCTGGCACGGCGGCACGCGGCTCGACGAAGAAGATGCGAAGCTGCGCGGCGAACGGGCTTGGCCGATTGTCTCGGTCGGCGATGAGTTTTTCGATGGTCTTGCGCCCGGCCCGACGGCGCTGACCGAGGGCGACCTCGTGGCGCTGCTCGACCAATACCGGGCGGCGACGCGGCGCGTCATCGCCGCCGGCTTTGACGTGCTCGAAATCCACGCCGCGCACGGCTACCTGCTGCATTCGTTCCTGTCGCCGATCTCCAACAAGCACGACGATCGTTACGGCGGCAGCATCGAGGGCCGGATGCGCTTTCCGCTGAGCGTCGTCGAGGCGGTGCGCGCCGAATGGCCGGCGGATACGCCGCTATTTGTCCGGATTTCGGCGGTCGACGGCGTCGAGGTCGGCTGGACCATCGAGGACTCCGTGACGTTTGCCAGAGCGCTCGCGGCGCGCGGCGTTGATCTGGTCGACTGTTCGACCGGCGGCATGAAATTGCCGCGCGACAAGAATTTGGTGGCGCGGACGCCGGGCTTTCAGGTGCCGTTCGCCGCGCGCATCCGGAAAGAAGCGCAGATCGCGACCATGGCGGTCGGCCTGATCCTCGAGCCGAAACAGGCCGAGACGATCCTTGAAGCGGGCGAAGCGGATTTGGTCGCGTTCGCCCGCGAAATGCTGGCCAACCCCAACTTCGCCGCCCAGGCCGCATTGGAGCTCGAAGGCTCGTCCGGCTGGGACTTGTGGTCGGACCGCTACCGCTACTGGCTCGAACGCCGCGCCAAGACGCTCAAGCGCGAACGGCGCGCTTAGACGCTTGCGGCAACGAATGGCGTGATCGCGACGCCACCGACGAGTGGTTCACGCCGTGCATTCACAAATGCGTACGCAGACGTCCGGTTGGGTGGACATGGCTCAGCCTGCGGTACAGGTCCGCAAAAATGACGCAGTTGAGTATGAAAATTACGCGTTGGTCTGGAACCAGAAAATTACGCGGTCGTTTGGAACTTGGTTGTCGCAGCCTTCGGGGGATCGGCGATGACGGGCTTTCGCCTTGGGCCGTTGTTTGCGTCTGCTGCCATTATCGTACTTTTGTTAGCGGCCACCACGGATAAGCGTGTCCGGCCGGTGAGCCGTGCGGAAGACGGTGGAACAATTGCCGCTGCGGCCGCTACTGTTGCGGCTCCAAAAAGCGAGTCCGCCGCGATCGAAGGGGATGAGGTTCCGGCACCTGCCGCAGCCGCTCCTGCTGCCGTCACGCCGAAGCCCGCCGTCGTGGTCGACGCCGATGCTGCCGTTGGAGAAAAGTTGCGGGAGCTTGCTGGTGGCAAATTCGATCGTGTCATCGGTGGAAAAAAGGAGCGGGCCGCCTTCGACGCTTTTTATTCCAATCGCGACTACGCGCCGCTGTGGATTTCGGACGGCAATCCTAACGCGCGCGCAAAGGCCGCGATCGCCTATCTCGGTCGAGTTGAGGCCGATGGTCTCGAACCGGCAGATTACCCCGGGCCTGATTTCAGCACGCTTGTTGATCCGGCCGCGCTAGCCGAAGCCGAAATCCGATTGACGATGTCGGTTGTCACCTACGCGCGCCATGCGCAGTTGGGACGCGTCCACTGGTCCCGAGTCAGCGGCGATATCTTCTACACACAGAAGCAGCCTGCGCCAGCCGAAATCCTCGGCAAAATAACGGAAGCCAGAGACGTCGGCGAAGCGTTGGATGCGTACGAACCGCGCGCGCCAGCCTATTTGGCGCTCAAGGCCAAGTTGGCCGAGCTGCGCGCCGGCAAGGCGCAATCCGCCAAGGCTGTCATTCCGAACGGGCCGGTGCTCAAGGTCGGTATGCAGGACGAGCGGGTGCCACGCCTGCGCGAGCGGCTCGGCATCGACGGCGACAGCATGACTTTTGACAAAGTGCTCGCCGATGCGTTGAAGAAGTTCCAACAGGAACACGAGTTGAAGCCTAGTGGCTTCCTCACACAGCAAACGGTCGAAGCGCTCAATAGCCATCAACCCGATCGACTGATTGATACAATCATCGTCAACATGGAGCGCTGGCGATGGATGCCGCACGATCTCGGCGATGATTATGTCATCGTCAATCTTCCCGACTACACGCTGCGCGTCTTCCAGCATGATCGACAGATCTGGATGACTAAGATCGTCATTGGCGCGCCAAGCATGCCGACACCTATCACCACGGCGGAAATGAAATACATCACAGTCAACCCAACCTGGAACGTGCCAACTTCAATCGTGACCAGAGAATACTTGCCGGCACTCCAGCAAGATCCGACAGTGCTGGAACGCATGGGGCTTCGGGTCAGTACTAATCCGGATGGCACGCTTCACATTTCTCAGCCGCCAGGAGACCACAACGCGCTTGGCCGGCTGCGCTTCAACTTCCCCAACAAATTCCTGGTCTATCAGCACGACACGCCGGACAAAAACCTGTTCGCTCTCGAGAAACGGGCGCTGAGCCACGGCTGCATGCGGGTCCAGGATCCGGCGAAATATGCCGAAGTGCTGCTGTCAATCGTGCGTCCGGGCGAAGGTTATACAGAGGATCGCATTCTCAAAATGTTCGGCCAAGGTGAAATGGATATTCAGTTTCCTAAAACCCTTCCGGTTCATCTCACTTATCAGACCGTGCTTGTGGACGAGGATGGCAAACTCGAATTTCGCGAGGACATCTACGGCCGCGACAAGGCTTTGCTGGCTATTTTGAACAGTAGCGGTCGTGAGGTTGCCGACATTCCTGTCGCGCGCAAAGACGACATGGCGCGCCGACAGGCCCTCGCAATGTCTGATCAATTCTGGGGTGGCTTCTTCGAGCGGTCGTTCGGCGGCTCGTTCTCCGAATCGCGACCGATCCCGCCAAGACCGTTGGGGCGATCGAGATCGCAATACCAGTAACTTCTAACCATGAAAAGCGGCCGGCCCACGCCGTCGCTGCTCTCGCCTGGCTCAGCCCAGCTTTAGCCCTTCCTCGTTGGCGGATGTCTGCTATTGGTCATCGCCACGCAAACGCAAACAAACGTCAATGCCGGAATTGAGATGAGAAAAGCGCCATGGTCGGGGGTGCAGCATTGATCCGCGCCACGCTCTTGCGTGCACTTGTGGTATCCGCGGCCTGCATTTGCTTTTTCCTGCCGGCCCGATGCCTCGGCGAAGACGGCAATCGGTTGCCGGAAAAGGCAAAAAAGGAGCTGCCGCCCGAGTTGCTCTCGCTGCTCAATCAAAAGCATATGCCGAAGCGTTCGCGGATCCTGGTGCGAATTTTCAAGGAAGAAGCAGAACTCGAAGTCTGGAAGCAGGACACCACCGGCCACTTTCAGCTTCTCAAGATCTATCCGATTTGTCGGTGGTCGGGCGATCTTGGGCCGAAAATCCACGAGGGCGATCGTCAGACTCCAGAGGGCTTCTACACAATTACGCCCGAGTTGATGAATCCGAATTCTAACTTCTATCTTGCGATCAACACTGGCTTTCCCAACGCGTTCGACAAGTCGAACAGCCGCCACGGCACCTTTCTTATGATTTACGGTGATTGCTCGTCGAGCGGCTGCTATGCCATGACCGACGAGCAGATCGGCGAGATTTACTTGCTGGCGCGCGACTTGCTCCTCGGCGGGCGGCCGTCATTTCAGGTCCAAGCTTATCCGTTCCGCTTGACACCTGCGAACCTGGCGCGGCATCGAACCAGTCCGCACATCGCATTTTGGAAGATGCTCAAGGTTGGGAACGATCATTTCGAGGCAACGCATCTCGAACCCAGGGTGGACGTGTGCGATCGCCGTTATGTGTTCGATGCGCAACAGCCCGCAAACTCGCCGAACCCGCTGGTATTCGATGCGATGGGTCAATGCCCCGCCTTTGTCGTCGATCCGAAAATCGCGCGCGCGGCGCGGGCGAAACAACGTGCCGACGAGAGCGAATATGCACAATTGCTGAAAAACGATGTGTCGGTCGCCCCGATCCACAGCGGACTCGACGGCGGAATGAATGAGGTTTTTCATGCGCAGTTTCCGAGCATCATAGTACCACTGGCGATCGTGTTGCCGCCCGGGTCCGGACCAGAACTGCCGCAACTGCCGCCCGTCCCCTGGACCGACCACGATGGTTCATTGGCAAATAAATATTTTGGCGCCATGCTCGGATTGAAGCCCATTTCACAGACGCAAATCGTCTCGACCGGTTCAACAACCCAGGAACGCGGCGCGGAATTAAGAACAACGGGACCGAATGCCACAGCGACACCAAAGCCCACGCCGCAGATTGAGACCGTCGTCGCTCCAAAACTTTAAGCCCGGTGAGCCGCGCGAGAACGAATAGCCCGAGAACGAAGCTTCACAATTCGTTGGATACGCGACCTAGATGACCACATGCTCGCGGGTGATGATAATCGGCAGGTGGCCGTCGGGCAGGAAATTCGGTTCGTCGGCGCGGGTCGCGGAATATTCGGGCGTTGCTGTGCCGCGTTTCATATCGGCGGTCGAGGCGAACCAGGTGATCGCCAATCCGTCGTAAAGCGGCGGCGCTTTCTTGTCGTATTCGCTCATCGCCAGATGGTTCTGCTCGTAGCGGTGCAGCACTGGTATGGTGGCGGCAAGTGGTCCATGGACATTGCGCCAATACGCGCGGAACGGCTCGAGCGCTATGCCCGGCCGGCGGTTGACGAACTCGATATTCTTGACCGCTTTGTCCGGGATGGCGCCGTCCTTGATCACGTGCACATCGACCGGCATCTCCACGGTGCGCGAGCGGTCGAGGAGCGTCGCTTCGTCGGCGCGCGCCGCGGCGAATTCCGGCGAGCGAAGGTAGTCGTCATACGCGGCCGCCGAATCGAACCACATCTCGCCGGTGGCGTCGAACAAAAGCTCGCCCTTGGCGTAACCTTGCGTCAGCGCGCACGATTGCACATAGCGGCGCAGCCCGGGCCCTGTCGCCGCCAATGGTCCGTATTTGCTCCGCAAGTGGTTCTGAAAGTCGTCAACGGAGAGCCCGGCGTGGCGCTTCATCAAGGTGACGATCTTCAGCATACGGACACTCCCGGCAGCGGTACGTTGCGAGACAAATGCACCAGGTGTTAGCGCAGTTCGTCACGCAGCAGGCGCTTGAGCACCTTGCCTGACGGATTGCGCGGCAAATGTTCGCGCAGGATCAATTGTTTCGGCACCTTGAAGGCGGCGAGATGCGCCCGGCAATGTTTCGCCAGCGTCTCGTAATCGAGGCTGTGACCGGCATTGAGCGCGACGACAGCGACCGGCCGCTCGCCCCACTTGTCGTCGGGCAAGCCGATGATAGCAGCCTCGCGCACTTGCGGCAGCTGATAGACCACGCGCTCGACCTCGGACGAGGCGATGTTCTCGCCGCCGGAGATAATCATGTCCTTGACGCGGTCGGTCAGGAACAGAAAGCCGTCAGCGTCCAGATAGCCGACGTCGCCGGTGCGGAACCAATCGCCGTAGAAACTGGCGGCGGTCTTGTTGTCGTCGCGCCAATAGCCGCGCGTGATTTTGGCGCCGCGCAGGCAGATTTCGCCGGTCTGGCCATTCGGCAAGGCGCGGCCTTCGGCGTCGCGGATCTCCACTTCGACATGTGGCAGGGCGCGGCCGACCGAGCCGATCTTCTCGATCTCGCGGCCCGCCTCCATCAACGTGTCGCCGCTGCAGGACTCCGTGAGTTCGTAGCCATCGATATAGCGGCCGTTGATGAAATAGTCGGAGAAGGCGCGGATACGCGATTCGGGCGTGCGTTCGCCGCCGCCGATCGCCCAGCGCAAGCTCGACACGTCGAACTTGGCGCGGTCCGGATGCGCCAGAATGGCGCCAGTCATGACCGGCGCCAGCCAAGCGCAGGTCAGCTTCTCGGCGGCGATCGAAGCCAGCACCGGCTCGACCTCGAAGTCGCGGTGAATGTAGAGCATGCCGCCGAGCCAGAGCACGGCCATGCCAGGCAGATCGAACGCGCCGACGTGGTAAAGCGGGCCGGTCACCAGCAGGCGGTCGTTTGCGCTGAGCCCAAGCGCGATGACGTGATCCACACACTTCCAGTAGAAGTTATCGTAGGTGTGCATCACGCCTTTCGGCCGATCGGTGGTGCCGGACGTGTACATCAGGCGGAACAGATCGTCGGGCTTGCGCAGATGCATCGGCGCCGCCGGATGAGCGCCTGAAAGTGTCCCGGTGTCGACCTGCGCCGCGGCGTCCAGCAAAGTCGCGGAGGCAATATTCTTGACCGCGCCGGCAAACTCCGCATCCGCGAACACGAGCTTCGCGCCGGCGTTGCCGGCGATGTATTCGACTTCGTCGGCGGCGAGGCGAAAATTGATCGGCAGGAAAACCGCGCCGAGATGACTGACGGCAAAGGCGATTTCCACAAACGCAATCGAGTTCTTCATCATCACGGCGACGACATCGTCCGGCCCAACGCCGCGTGCGGCGAGATAGCCGGCGGTGTTTTCAATTCGCGCCAGCAGTTCGGCGAAGCTGACGCGCCGATCCTGGTAGACGATGGCGAGGCGCTGCGGCGTCCGCGCCGCGTGGTAGCGAATGAAGCTGGACAGATTCACCATCGGGCTCGGCTCTCCACCACTCAGTAGGATCGCGGCAGTCCAAGATTTTGCTGAGCGATGAAATTGAGGATCATCTGCTCGGAGATCGGCGCAAAGCGGAACAGCCGCGCGTCGCGCCACAGCCGTTCCAGATGGGTCTCCTTGGCGAAGCCCATGCCGCCGAGGGTCTGCATCGCATTCTCAATCGCCGTGGACGCCGCCTGCGAAGCAATCAGCTTGGCGATGTTGGCCTCGGAACCATACGGCATGCGCTGGTCGAACAGCGCCGCCGCTTTGTAGTTCATCAGCCGCGCGCATTCGATCTCGGCGAACGATTGCGCCAGAGGAAACTGGATGCCCTGATAGCTGCCGATCGGCTTGTCGCCGAACACGCGCCGCTCGTTGGCGTAGACGACGGCCTGGCGGAGCGCCAGTGTCGCCGCTCCGACGAGACCCGCCGTGGTCACGATGCGCTCGGTGTTGAGCACGTCGAGCAGTTCGTGCCAACCCTTGTCGAGGGTGCCGACCAGTTCGCCGCCGTCGATGGCGACGTCCTCGAAAAACACGTTGCATGCCGACAAGGTGTTGGTGCCCAGCTTTTCGATCGGCGCAAAGGTCAGGCCTTTGCGCTCAACGTCGACAATGAACATCGACAAGCCGTCGGTGCGGCGCTTGGCGTCCGCCGCCTTGGTGGTGCGCGCGACCACCAGCATCTTCTGCGCCGACTCGACGCCGGTGATCCAGATCTTGCGGCCATTGAGCCGCCAGCCGTTGCCGTGGCGTGTTGCGAAGGATTTTATCTCAAGGCTGTTCGAACCGGCATCGGGCTCGGTCAGCGCCATGCAGCAATTGATCGCGCCGGAGATCAGCTTGGGCAATAGCTCGGATTTCATCGCCTCGGAGCCGAAGCGCGCCAGCGACACGCCGCCGAAAATCGGATTGATCATGAATAGCTGGCCGACGGTGGAGCCGCCGCCGCTCGCCGCAAGCGTCTCGACGATCAGCGCCATCTCCTGCATGCCGAGTCCGGCGCCGCCATATTGTTCGGGTAGCGCGACGCCCGACAGTCCGGCCTCGCAGACCGCGCGCCAGAATTCGGCCGGGAAGCTCTTCTTAGCGTCGAGCTCGCGCCAATAGTCGAGCCCGAACCGCTCGCCGACCTTGCGCGCGGTGTCGGCGATGAGCGTCTGATCGGCGGACAACAGGAAATCCATGGATTGATACTCAGCTGGCGAGGAGGAGAAGCGGCGTTTCCAGGAGGTCGCGAATCCGCTGCAGCAACCGCCGCGCCGAGGTGGCGTCAAGCTCGGCGGCGCGAAACGTCAGCACGACATTGATGAGTGCAGCGCGAACCGGCCGGCCCTCGGCATCGGGACGAAACGTGTCGCGCGGCGCGCCGACACAGAGCGCGGCCGACCAGCCGTCCGGCGGCTCGGTGGAGAAAAAGGAGAGGCCAGCGAGCGCGGGCTCGATCCACAGCGTGCCGCGCGGCGGAGCGTTGGATGTTGCGGCGGGGCGCGCGGCCTGCGCGACGACGCTACTGAGCGTTCGGCAACCGGCGCTCGCGAACATGCTGATCGTGCCCTGTTCGCCTTCCCGGCCGGCCGCGAGCCCAATCACCGGCGGCTTGGGAAAAACATCGGCCGCTTTCGCGGCGGCGAGAACGATGTAATGCACGAGATCGGCCTGCAAATCCGGCAGGTCGTCGTTGATTTGCGCGTTGAGTGCGAGGAGCGCTGTCACATCCATCTCGACGCCGGCGCCTTGGACGACGGCGCGCACCGCGTCGGGCGCGGCAGCCGCAGCACGCGGCGCAATCGCCGCACGTCCCGCCGCTGCGGCCCGTTCAACGTCCGCGGCCTTGATGCGGCCTCTCGGGCCGGTACCGTTGAGGTCGCGAAGATCGATGCCGCCTTGCCGCGCCAGACGCCGGGCAAACGGCGTCGCCAATACGCGTGCGCCTTCGCCTTTCGGCAGCGGCGGCGTTGCGGTCGCCGCTGCCGTCGCGGCAGACGCCGCGCGCGGCAATGCAGCGTCAGCCTGAGCTTCCGGCGCATCGAGCGAGATTTTGACGTCGCCGACATCCCAGCGGCCGATCGGCGTACCGACCGGCACCGCGATGCCCTCGGCGACCAACACCTCTTGGAGAAATCCCGGGCCAGGCGCCTCAACGTCGTAGGCGATCTTGTCGGTCTCGACGACCAGGATGATGTCGCCGGCCTGAAAGCGGCTCCCCGGCGCCACGTCCCACCGCGCGACCGTGCCCTCGGTCATCGTCAGGCCGAGCTTGGGCATGACGAAGTCCGTTGTCGCCATTGTCAACGCTCGCAAACAAACACGATATCAGCGCCCCGCGAAAGCCGGCGCGCGTTTTTCCAGAAACGCGGTGCAGCCTTCGTGCGCGTCGCCGGTATCGAACACCAGGCCGATCATGCTTTGCTCATAAGGCAGCGCCGCCGACAGCGGCATGTCGGCGCCGTTGGTCAAGGTCCGCTTGAGCAACTTGAGCACCAGCGGGCTCTTGGCGGCGATTTTCGCCGCCAGCGCCCGCGCCTCGGCCAGCACGCTCTCTCGCGGCACCACCTTGTTGGCCAGCCCGATGGCGACGGCCTCGGCGGCGGATATCTGCTCGCCGGTGAACATGATCTCCTTGGCGCGGCACGGCGGCACCTGGCGAATGATGCGCTGGGTGCCGCCGGCGCCGGGAAATAGCCCGAGCGTGATTTCCGGCAAACCGAGGCGCGCGGTCGCGGCGAGAATGCGAATGTCGGTCGCGAGCACGAGTTCGGTGCCACCGCCGAGTGCGTAGCCGTTGACCGCGGCGATGGTCGGCTTGTCGCAAATCTCGATCTTGCGGAACACGCGGTGCACGATCTCGGCGAACTCGCGGTAATGCGCCAGGCCGGTGCGTGAGTTGAGATCGGCGATGTCGCCGCCGGCGACGAAGGCGCGGTCGCCGGCGCCGGTAATGATAATCACCCGGACATCGTCATCGCGCTCGACCCGCTCGAACGCCGCCTCGAGCTCCAACAGCGTCGGCACGTCCAAGGCGTTGAGCACTTTCGGCCGGTTGATGGTGACGACCGCGACGTGATCGGCGGTCTCTACGACAATGCGTTCGTCCATCCCTGTCTCCCTTTAATCTCACTCACGCCAACGCGGCGCGCTTTTTTTAGTCAGGCGATCGCCCGCTTGACCGCGGCGATAATTCGTCCGGCGTCGGGCCGGTACCAATCTTCCAGCGATTTAGCGAACGGCGGCGGCATGAATGGCGCGCCGACACGGACCAGCGGGCCATCCAACTCGTCGAATCCCGTGTCGGCGAGCCGGGCGACAATCTCGGCACCGACGCCGAACGCCTCCACGGCTTCGTGACACACGACCAGGCGATGGGTACGCGACAGCGATTCCAGGACCGCCGCCTCATCCCACGGCTGCAGGCTGCGCAGATCGAGCACTTCAACGTCAACGCCTTCTTTCTCCAAAACGCTTGCGGCCGCAAGACTGACCGGCACCATGGCGCCATACGTAACGATGGTGACATCCGTGCCGGCCTTTGCTATTCGCGCCCGTCCGATCGGCACGGCGGATGCCGGCTCTGGCAACTCGCCCTTGGTGGCGTAGAGCGCCTTGTTTTCGATGACGATCACCGGATCCTCGTCCGCGATGGCGGCCCGCACCAGCGCGTAGGCATCTTCGACGTTCGACGGACAGACGACCTTGAGGCCCGGCACATGCGCGAGCCACGCCTCCAGGCATTGCGAATGCTGCGGTCCGGCATTGATGCCGCCGCCATGCGGCATCCGCACCACCATCGGCACCGACACCTGGCCGCCGAACATGAAGCGGGCCTTGGCCGCCTGATTGACCAGCGCGTCCATCGCGAGCGTGACGAAATCCATGAACATGATTTCGACCACCGGCCGCAATCCGGTCATGGCGGCGCCGACCGCGGCGCCGACGATCGCGGCTTCGGAAATCGGCGTGTCGCGCACCCGCTCGGCGCCAAACCTCTTCAGTAGCCCGCGGGTGACGCCGAACGGCCCGCCGGGTTCGCCGACGTCCTCGCCGAGCAGAATGACCGAGGAGTCTTGCGCCATGGCGTCGGCCAGCGCGCGGTTTATGGCCTGGCCGAATCTGACCTCGGTCATGGATGGGTGCCGGCGATTTTGGGTGAATACACATCGGCAAGCGCCGCCGCCGGAGCGGGCGCCGTTCCAGCGCGCGCTTTGGCGACGGCGTCATCGAACTCGGCGCCGGGCGGCGTCATCGGCGGCGGCGATGTCGGCGTCCGCAACACCTATCGCCCGCAGCTCCTGCTCGGCACGCTTGATCGGATCCTTGCGGCCGATGTCCTCGAACTCGCCGGCGTCGCGATATTTCTGCGGATCGCCTTCGAAGTGGCCGCGCACCCGCGTGGTAGCGCATTCGATCAGCACCGGACCGCTACCGGCGCGTATTCTCTCGACCGCTGCGATCGCCGCAGCGCGAACAGCGATCACATCGTTGCCGTCGACGCGCTCAGCCGGGATCTTGAAAGTCTCGGCGAGCTTTGACGGCTCCGTCGCCAGTTGCCGTGAGGCCGGCGAGAATTCGGACCAGCCATTGTTCTCGCAGATCAACAGAATCGGCAGCTGCCACAAGGCGGCGAGGTTAAAGCTCTCGTGCAGCGCGCCCTCGGCCAGCGCGCCGTCGCCGAAAAACACGCAGGCGATGCCGCCGGTCTTGCGCAGCTGATGGGCGAGCGCGCTGCCGACGGCGATCGGAAGACCGGCGCCGACAATGCCGTTGGCGCCGAGCATCCCGACCGACATGTCGGCGACATGCATCGAGCCGCCGCGGCCGCCGCCATAGCCTTCGCTGCGCCCCATGATTTCGAGAAAGAAGCGCGACACGTCGAGGCCCTTGGCGAGGGCATGGCCGTGGCCACGATGATTGGAGGCGAGCGTATCGTGCGGCTTAAGTGCCGCGGCGATGCCGACCGCCACCGCTTCCTGCCCGATGGAGAGATGGATAAAGCCTGGAATTTCGCCGTCGCCGAATAATACCGACAGCCGCTGCTCGACCTCGCGAATGAGCCGCATGTCGGCGTAAAGCCGCAAAACCTCGGCCGCAGAAGGCTTTATCTGGCCCAAGATTTGGCCAATGACTTGGCCTGAGGCCAACGGCGCCTCCCTGATGATGGACTACGTGAATTATGATTCACTATTCATTTTAAGTGGACCTTAAGACACCGGACGCTTGTTTGTCAATTGACCACACCTGATGAGATCCGCGCGGCGTGAGCGGGCTGCCAGTCTGGCGTAGGGAGAATATCACCGCCCGTCGCATTCATGACCCTACTCGCGCGGCATGTCACTCGCAGAAGCCGCCGACAGACCCGCGCCGGGCAAATTCTCCGATCGCGCTGCATGACCGACATTTGAGCGCCGCACGATCCCCGGCACAGCGCCAGCAAATCATTCGGTTGGCGCGAGTTCGGTGAGTTCGGCGCCGCGCGGATGCGCGCATGCGAGGACGCAAGGAACCGTGTTCGGTCCCGCGCCGCGAATGCGACGGCGCGCAGCGATGCGCGTTGTGTCAATTGACGGCGTTCGGTGGATGAACGACACTCGCCGGCAACGAGAGGCTCGTTACACAAAAAATCGGCCCTCGCACATCGCGATCTCTTCATTCTGGTGCATCCGTTAGGGAGGAAGCCCCCGATGACACACGCTCGCAGAAATCGTTTCGACCGCCGCACGCTGCTCAAGGGCGCAGCCGCGAGCACCGTCGGCATGCTCGCGGCGCCGATGGTCGCCCGTTCGGAAAACAAGTCGATCAAGATCGGCATGTCGACGATCCTCTCCGGCCGCGTCGCGCAGCTCGGCACCTCGTCGCGCAATGCGGTGATGATGGAAGTCGAGAAGATCAACGCCGCCGGCGGTCTCGCCGGCCGGCAAATCGAAATGGTGATCCGCGATTCCAAAGGCCAGCCGCAGGAAGCTGCCCGCCTGTCGCGCGAGCTGGTCAACTCCGACGGCTGCGAAATCCTGATCGACGCCGAAGCATCGTCGGGCGCCTTCGCCGTCCACGAGGTGGCGCGCGATCTCGGCATGCTCACCGTGCACACCAATTCTGAAACCAGCTCGCTCAGCGCCGATCCGAAGCTGCGCCTGCCGAACGCGTTCCGCATTTGCCGGCAGGGCGTGCACGATTGCATCGTCGGCGGCGCTTATGCGGCGAAGGTCGCCAAGACCAGGAATTTGACCAAGTGGATGACGACGTCGCCCGACTACGCCTATGGCCGCGACACCACCGCGGAGTACATGTCTTACGTCAAATATTTCAACCCGGAGGTCGAAGTCGTCGGCGAGGCGTGGCCCAAGCTATTTCAGCCGGATTATACCGAGGTTCTCACCAAGATCCTGCAGACCAAGCCGCAGGCGCTTTATTCCTGCCTCTGGGGCGGCGATGTCACCGCCTTCATCGACCAGGGCAACATTTATGCGCTGTTCGGGCAGGTCGAGACATTCGCGGTCAACATGGCCGACTACACCGCTCTGACGGCGGTGAAGAATCTGCCGAAGGGAATCCATTCCGGCAATCGCTACGTCAAGACATTCCCCAACACGCCGGAGAACGCCGCCTGGGCCGACGCCTATCGTGCCAAATACAATGAGTATCCGACCAATTGGGCCTGGGAGAACGCGACCGCGGTGCATTTCCTCGCCGCTGCGGCGAAAAAGGCAAGCTCGGCCGACGGCGCCAAGCTCGCCGAAGTGATGAAGGGATTGACCATCGCCTCGCCGTTCGGCGCCGACGGCAACGTCACGCTCCGCGCCGAGGATCAGACTTTGGTCGGCTATGCCATCGGCTGGGGCACGACCATCCCGAACGAGCCGTACGTCACCGATATGACCGCGGGCGACTGGAAACAGATTTTCGAGCTCGAGGCTGAGTGGAAGAAGAAGAAAAATTACGCCTGAAGCCTACGCGCGACTTCAGCTTGCGGCTGCCGACGCGATCTTAGGCCGGCAGCCTTCCGGCGATAACTGACGATCTTCTGTCGCGGTCTGCCATGGACCTTGCCACGCTCGCGACTTGTTTTTCCTCCTCGGCTTGCATCGTCACGCAAATGACGGGCGCCCTGATCATTGGCATGTTGCTGTTTTTGGTCGCGGCCGGCCTGACGTTGATCTTCGGCGTGCTCAAGGTCGTCAATTTCACCCACGGCTCGTTCTACATGCTCGGCGCCTATTTCGCGCTGACGATTTTTCAGTATACCGGCAGCTATACGCTCACGATTTTGGGCGCCGGAGTTGCGACCGCGATCGTCGGCGTGATTTTCGAGCGCCTGTTCATCAGTCGGGTCTATGGCCAAAACGTCCTGATGCAGCTGTTGGTCTGCTACGGCTTTGTTCTGATCTTCGACGATCTGGTCAAGATCATCTGGGGCGTGGAATTCAAATCGATGGGGATGCCGCCGGCATTCCAGGTCCCGCCCCTCTTCATTGCTGGCGGCGTGGTGCCGCCATTTTATTTGTTCGTGGTCGGTGTTGCGCTCGTCATCGGGCTCGTGCTGTGGCTGGTCATCGAGCGCACCCGGCTCGGCAAGACGGTCCGCGCCGCGGCCTTCAATCCCAGCATGGTCTCGGCGCTCGGCATCAATACCGGCTACCTGTACGGGCTGGTGTTTGCGCTCGGCGGATTATTGGCGGGATTTGCCGGCGCGCTGGCGGCGCCGGTGCGCTCGCTGACGCCGGGGATGGGGTTCTCGATCCTCATCGAGTCGTTCATCGTTACCGTGATCGGCGGCATGGGCTCGATCGTCGGCGCGTTTGTCGCCGCGCTCGCCATCGGCCTTATCCGCTCGTTCGGCAGCCTCGGCTTTCCATTGTTCACCGACGGGCTGATGTATCTGTTCATGGCGCTGGTCTTGATCGCGCGGCCGACCGGCCTGTTCGGCAGGGAAATCGTTTGACGATGAAGCGGCGCTCGCTGGCATTCGATATCGTCATCGGCGCCGTCGTCCTCGTTATCTTGGCTCTGGTGCCGCTGGTTTTCCCGAGCAAGGCGCTGATCGATTTCGTGATCCGGTTCTCGGCCTATGCTCTGTTCGCCACCTCGCTCAATTTTCTGGTCGGCTATGGCGGCATGGTCTCGTTCGGGCACGGCATGTTTTTCGGCCTCGGCGCCTATGCGTTCGCCTTGCTGATGCAGCGCACCGGCATGCCGATCCCGGCCGCCTTCGCCATCACGCTCGTCATGTGCGCCGCGGTGGGCCTGGTAATCGGGGCCATCTGTGTGCGGCTGAAGGAAATCTATTTCGCATTCCTGACGCTTGCCTTTCAGATGATGCTCTACAGCCTGATCATCCTGTGGGTGCCGCTGACCGGCGGCGACCAGGGCCTGCGCGGCGGCATCCCGCGGCCGCCGTTTCTCGGCATCAATCTGGCGAACCAGACGCACCTCTATCTCGTGAGCTGCACGCTCATGATCATCGGGATGATCCTGATGCATCATCTCCTGCAATCGCCGTTCGGCTATACGCTCCGCATGATCCGCGACAATGCCGCGCGCGCGAATTTTCTCGGCATCGCCGTGTTCCGCGTGCGCCTCCTTGCCTTCGTGATGGCCGGCATATTCGCCGGCGCCGGCGGCGTGATCATGAGCCTGTTCGTGTCGGGCGCCTACCCGGAATTCGCCTACTGGACCATCTCCGGCGAAGGCATCTTCATCATCATGCTGGGCGGACTGAACACGTTTCTCGGCCCGGCGGTCGGCACGGTGATCCTGCTGGTGCTCAATGATTTCGTGACCCGCCATACCGAGTATTACGGCCTCACGCTCGGCATCATCATTCTGGTGTTTGCGCTCGGCCTGCGGCGCGGATTGCTGGATGTGCTGGTCGATCTCTGGCACCGGCGCGCGGCTTTATCAGCAGCGGGGGTGAAAACCAGCGAGGCGTCTCTATGACGGCGGGCGGCGGCTGATGCTGGCGGTCGAAGGACTCTCCAAGTCGTTTGGCGGCGTCGCGGCGATGCAAAACGTCACGCTCGACTTCGCGGCGGGCTCGCTGACCGCCATCATCGGCCCAAACGGCGCCGGCAAGACGACCTTTTTCAACTTGATCTCGGGGGCGATGCGGCCGGACCGCGGCAGCGTCAAGCTCGCCGGCGAGGATATCGGCGGCTTGTCGCCGACGCAGATCGTCCGCCGCGGCATGGGGCGCGCGTTCCAGATCGCCAGCATCTTTCCGTCGCTGACGGTGGAGGCGATCCTGACCGCGACGGCGCAAGCGCATATTGGACAGGCCGAACGCATCACGCGGCGTTTTCCGCTGCCGCAATGCCGCGACCGCGCCTTCGCGGTGATGCAGATGCTCGGCCTCACCGATAAGGCTGGCGTGCTGTCCTCCAGCCTGTCGCATGGCGACCAGAAGCTGCTCGACATCGGGCTCGCTTTGATGCTCGAGCCACGCGTGCTTCTGCTCGACGAGCCGACCGCGGGCATGGGGCCGGAAGAGCGCTGGCAGATGATCGCCAAGGTCCAGGAATTGTGGCAGCGGCAGAAGATGACGCTGGTGTTCATCGAGCACGACATGGACATCGTCTTCAAGATCGCGCAATCGATCCGCGTACTCTGCTACGGCCGGGTGTTGGCGGAAGGAACGCCGAGCGAGATCCGCGGTCATCCCGAGGTGATCGCCGCCTATCTCGGCACCAGCCAGGAGACCCGTGGCTCATGAGCGCGCGCATCCTGTTCAGCGCCGAGAAGATCGACGTGTTCTACGGCTCGAGCCAGATCCTGTTCGGCGTCGATATCGAGCTCGCCGAAGGGCAGACCATGGCGCTCCTCGGCAGGAACGGCGCCGGCAAAAGCACGACGCTCAAGGCTATCGCCGGATTGGCGCCGCCGCGCCGCGGCCGCGTCACCGTCATGGGACGCCACATGCAGAGCCATAAGCCGCATCTGATCGCGCAAGCCGGCGTCGGCTTCGTGCCGGAGGATCGGCAGATTTTTCCCGAGCACAGCGTCGAGGACAATCTGGAAATTGCGGCGAAGAACGGACCGGATGGTCAGGATTTTTGGAACCTGGCGCAGATCTATGACGTGTTTCCGATGCTAAAGCCGCTGCGCAACCGCCAGGCTGGCCGGCTTTCCGGCGGCGAGCAGCAGATGCTCGCCATCGCCCGCACGCTGATGGGCAATCCGGTGGCGCTGCTGCTCGACGAACCCAGCGAAGGTTTGGCGCCGATCATTGTGCAGCGGATAACCGAAATCCTGCACCGCCTGCGCAGCTCGGGCGCCAGCATTCTCATCGCCGAGCAGAACATGCATTTCTGTCTCGGCATCGCCAGCGACGCAATCGTTATCGACAAGGGTCAGATCGTCTATCGCGACACGATTGACGGGCTCAAAGCCAATGCGGAAATAAGAGCGCGGTACCTGGCGATCTAAAAGGTGTTTGCTCGAGGAGGAAATACACGATGCCTGAAGTTTCGAAGGCCGATCCGGTGCAATCGGCGGACGCGCACGGTCGCGTGCAGCCACGCCTAAAGGACCGGATCGCGCTGGTAACCGGAGCATCACGGGGTTTGGGGCGATTTTTTGCCGAGACGCTGGCGCGCGAAGGCGCGACTGTCGTATTGGCCGGCCGGTCGAGCCCGCAGGACATTATTGAGGGCATCGGCCGCGCTGGCGGCAGCGCGCATGCCGTGGAAATGGACGTGACGCGCGACGATTCCATTCTTCGCGCCTATGAAGAGATCGACGCCGAATGGGGCTGCCCCACTGTCATCGTCAACAATGCCGGCATCACCGACGTGGTCGATACGCTCGACCAGGCGCCGGCCGACTTCGATCGCATCCTGACGACCAATCTGCGCGGCCCGTGGATGGTGGCGCGCGAGGCGGCTCGGCACATGGTTGCCCGGAAGATCTCCGGCTCGATTGTCAACATTGCCTCGATCCTGGCGCTGCGTCAGGCAGGACGCGTGACGGCTTACGCGGTCGCCAAGGCAGGCCTGGTGCAGATGACCAAACAATTGGCGCTGGAATGGGCGCGCTTCAGCATCCGGGTCAACGCGCTGGCGCCCGGCTATGTCGAAACCGATTTCAACCGCGACTTTTTCAAGACCGAGAAGGGCCAGGAAATGATCCGCCGCGTCCCGACGCGGCGTTTGACGCCGATCAAGGATTTGGCCGAACCGCTGATGCTGCTGGCCGGCGACGGCGGCGCGTCGATCACCGGCGTGGTATTGCCAGTCGATAGCGGCCACTTGCTGTCCGGGCTTTGATCGAGTTGCGCCGGCCGCCGCGCGCACGCCCCCGCCGCGCTTGACCCGCATAATGAGTCATGTTCATTTTGGCGCAAGGCGGCTGGCTAACATGATTGCGGCGGCAGCATCGGGAAAATAACGCTGCCGACTGCGCGACCGGCGCCGCATGAGGAAACCCAAAAGGACGGAATTTGTCCGCATTCGATACCTTCGACGCCGACAGCGTGAGATCGAGGCTGCTGATCTACTTGCAGCGGCAGGTCGACGCCGACGTCGAGGTTGGCGCGCTCAAGCGTTACACGGTCGGCTTTTCCTGGGTTACGTTCGGCTTCACCGCCAGCTGGAGCGAAGGCGGACGCCGCGTCGCGCGCGATCTGATCCTGCGCGTCGGGCCGCCGGGCGGCATTTTCGCGCCGTACCGCGCGTCGCCGGAATTCGTCACCCTGCAGAACCTCGGTGGCAGCGCTATCCCGGTGCCGCACGTTTACTGGTATTCGGACGACAGCGAAGCCTTGGGCGCGCCATTCTTCGTGTGCGAGTTCGTCAGCGGCGATGCGCCGGTACCGTGGACCGCCGACGGCGGCCCTGCATTCGACGAGGCCACGCGGCTCAGTCTGGGCGATCAATTCGTCGCCGCACTCGCGGCGCTCCACAATTTCGCCTGGCGCGACACGCCGGTCGCCGGCATTGGCGGCGCGACCAATCCCGACCAGACTGCCGCCGCGCAGATCGCGTTCTGGGAAAAGCTGATGCGGCAATGGTCGACGCGACGCCATCCAATCCTCGAATGGGCGCTGATCTGGTTCCGCACGCACGCGCCCAAGGCGCGGCGTATCACGGTAGTTCACGGCGACTATCGCATCGGCAATTTTCTCGACCTCGATGGGCGCATTTCTGCAATCCTCGACTGGGAGCTGGTGCATCTCGGCGACCCAATGGAGGATCTCGGCTGGATCTGCCTGCAGGCCTGGCGCGGCCGCTCACCCTATATGTGCCATCTGCTGACGCGCGATGAGCTCAAGCAAAAATACCAAAAGCTGACCGGCGCGGAGATCGATCCGGCGGCAGTGCATTATTGGGAGGTGTTCGGCACCTTCAAGCTGACCGTCATGCATCTCGGCGCCAGCTATTGCTTCGAGACGCGCGACTATAACGATCTGCGCATGGCCGGCATGGGCTTCCAACTGCCGCGCATGCTGCTGCAGCTCGAATCGGTGATGGAGCGGGCAGCGTGAGCAATTCGCTCGACCGGTTGATCGGCGGCATCATCGCGACGTTGCGAACGCACGTGATCCCCAACGTCACCGACGGCTATGCGCGCGGCCAGGCGATCGGCGTCATCGATCTCCTCAACAACATCGCGCCACGGCTCGACTGGGCGCGGGCGCCGCTTCTCGAAGCGGTTGCCGAGCGGCGAAGCGCCATCAGCGCGGTCCGCGCCTTGGTGCCGAAAGCGCCCGGCAGCGCCAATGGACTGAGCGATCAGGCGCTCGCGGCGGCAAGCTCCGCTGAACTTGCCGCCGAGCGTGACCGGCTCGACGGCGAGATCGCCGATCTCATTGCCTGGACGCACAGCGGCGCCGCGTGCGGCGATGTCGCCAAAGCCATCGCACTCCTTCGCCAGCACGTCCACGACGAACTCAAACGCGACATGAGACTGACCAAAAAGCCATTGTTCGCCGAAATCTCCAAGGCCACCGCCGGCGGGCAAGACAAAGGACACAACTGACCGAGGCGCAGGGTCAGGGAGGAAGGATCATGGACTATCACCTGGACGCGCGCATGCCGCGACCCGAGCAATGCGTCCAGCGCACCATGATCGAGCGCTGGGCGCGCGCGCAGCCGGATAGGGTCTTCGCCATCTTCGCCGACGGCGAGCAATGGACTTACGCCGACATGCAAGCCAAAGCCATTCGCACCGCCAACGCGCTGCGCGCGCTCGGCGTCAAGCAAGGCGAGCGCGTGCTGGTCTGGCTGCCGAACAGCGCTGACGGCGTGCGCATCTGGTTCGGCCTCAACTATCTCGGCGCCGTGTTCGTGCCGATCAACACCGCCTACCGCGGCACGTTGCTCGAGCATGCCATCGGCCTTTCAGAGGCGCGGTTGATGATCGCGCACGCCGACCTTTGCCCGCGGCTCAACGACGTCGACCGCAAATCGGTGCGCGAGATCGTCATCCTGGGCGGCGCGCCCAGTCCGCTGGACGGCGTCATCATCCATCCGGCGAGCGCGCTCGACGGCAACGACGATCAGCCGCCGGCGCTCGAACGGCCGATTGCGCCGTGGGATATGCAATCGATCATTTTCACGTCCGGCACGACCGGCCCGTCGAAGGGCGTAATGTCGTCCTACGTGCATCTGCATCAGATGGCAGTGTCGGCGCCGTTTCTCTCCGGCGGCGATCGCTACATGATCAATCTGCCGCTGTTTCACTCCGGCGGCGTGATGCCGATCACGGCGATGCTGATCCATGGCGGCTCGATCGCCATGGTGGACTCGTTCGACACCGATTCCTTTTGGCCGACGGTGCGCAAAGCCGGCATTACCACCTCGATCCTGCTCGGCGTCATGGGCGGCTTTCTGCTCAAGCGACCGCCCTCCCCCGACGACAAGGATCATCCGCTGAAGACCTGCACCTATGTGCCGCTCAACGAAACCGCGCCGCAATTTCACGCCCGCTTCGGCACCGACATCTATACCCACTTCAACATGACCGAAATCTCGATGCCGATCGTCACCCGCGCGAACCCGACGGCGCTTGGCAGCGCCGGCCGCCCGCGTCCCGGCGTCGAAGTCCGCATTGTCGACCAGAATGATTGCGAGCTTCCGGTCAATGCCGTCGGCGAACTCGTGGTGCGCACCGATTGTCCGTGGGCGACCAGCCACGGCTACGCATCGAATCCGCCGGCAACGGCGGCGGCCTGGCGCAACGGCTGGTTCCATACCGGCGACGGCTTTCGCCGCGACACCGAGGGGAACTACTATTTCGTCGACCGGCTCAAGGACGCTATCCGGCGGCGCGGCGAAAACATCTCTTCGTTCGAAGTCGAATCCGAAGTGCTGGCCTACCCGCCGATCCGCGAGGCCGCGGCGATCGCGGTGCGAAGCGAGATCGCCGAGGACGAGGTTTGCGCGGTGGTCGCTATCCGCGAGGGCGAGACCTTCGATCCGGCGGCCCTGATCGAGTTTTTGCGTCCGCGCATGGCGCATTTCATGGTGCCGCGTTATGTCCGCATCGTCGACGCGTTGCCGCGCACACCAACGGCGAAAATCGAGAAGGTCAAGCTCCGGGCCGAGGGACTGACCGCCGACACCTGGGATCGCGAAGCCGCCGGCATCGTCATCAAGCGCGAGAAGATCGGCGCCAAGAGCAGTTGACGCGTCGTTTAAGGGAAAGCCGATGTTCGCCGAACTGTCGGAACACTCAAAGTCGCTGCATGCCGCGCTCTCGGACTTCATGCATGAGCATGTCTATCCGAACGAGCGCGAGCTCTTGGCGCCGCGTACCGGCCAGTCTGACCGGTGGATGCCGCGCCCGCTCCTGAGAGCCTTGCAAGAGAAAGCCAGAGCGCGCGGCCTGTGGAATTTTTTCTTTGATGGGCCCGGCGGCGCCGGCCTGAGCAATTTCGAATATGCGCATCTGTGCGAGACCCTCGGCCGGTCGCTGGCGGCGCCGGAAATCTTCAATTGCAGCGCGCCCGACGTCGGCAATATGGAAGTATTGTCGGCGTACGGCTCGCCGGCGCAGAAGGAACGCTGGCTCAAGCCACTGCTCGCCGGCGAAATCCGCTCGTGCTTCGCCATGACCGAGCCGGGCGTCGCCTCGTCGGACGCCACCAACATCGAGACCGAAATCCGCCGCGACGGCGATCATTATGCCGTCACCGGCCGCAAATGGTGGATCACCGGCGCGATGTCGCCGCGCTGCAAGGTGGCGATCGTCATGGGCAAGAGCGACCCGATGGCGCCGAAGCACAAGCAGCAATCCATGATCCTGGTGCCGATGGATACGCGCGGACTTACCGTCGAGCGCGCGCTGTCGGTCTACGGCTACGAGCATGCGCCGGTCGGCCATGCCGAATTGATCTTCGACAATGTCCGCGTGCCGGCGGAAAACATGCTGCTCGGCGAAGGCCGCGGCTTTGAGATCGCGCAGGGCCGCTTGGGCCCGGGCCGGATTCATCATTGCATGCGCTTCATCGGTCTTGCCGAACGGGCGCTGGAAAGCATGTGCGCGCGCGCCAAGAAGCGCGTCGCCTTCGGCTCCTCACTTGCGGACATGGGCGCCGTGCGGCAGGCGATCGGACAATCGCGCTGTGATATCGAGCAGGCGCGGCTGATGACTCTCAAGGCGGCGTGGATGATGGACACCGTCGGTAACAAAGCGGCCCGCGCCGAGATCGCCATGGTCAAGGTGATCGTGCCGAGCATGTCCGGCGCCGTGATCGACCGCGCCATCCAGGTGCATGGTGGCGCCGGGCTGTCGCAGGACTTTTTTCTCGCCGAAGCCTTCGCCGAAACGCGCTTTCTACGCATCGGCGACGGGCCGGACGAAGTGCATCGCGAGGCGCTGGCCCGCATCGAGTTGGCCCGTGCCGCGAATTGAACGAGGCGCTACTGCCGTGGCGACATCGGAGGATGATGATGAGTGACTTTGTGGTGCGGCCGGAAGACGAGAACGCGCATCGGCCCGACGCGTCGGTCAATTTCAACGAGAGCGTCTACACCAATGGCTTCAACGGCGTCTCACCGGTCGGCGGCTGGATGCGGCTCGGCAATCGGATCAACGAAGGCTATGCCGAGCTGTCGATTTGTCTCTATCTGCCCGACGGGCGGATCGCCTGCCAGTTTCAGCGGCCCAGCATCAGCGGCAACGATCGCTTCGATGCCGGCGGCCTCTCCTACGCCGTGGTCGAGCCGCTGAAAAAAGTGTCGATGACATTCGACGGCGAGTTGCTGATCGTCGACGATCCCAACGCGCTGCGCGATCCGAAGACGCTGTTCGCCAATGGCACCAAAGTGCCCGGCCACGTCCACTGGGTGCACGAGGGCGAAGGCCCAGTGCACGGCGGCGAGCCGGTCAACGATGCCGTGCAGACCATGTACGGGCGCGATTTTTCGCGCTGCCATTTCAACCAGCACTGCCGCGTGCGCGGCGAAATCAAAGTCGGCGGCGAGACCTTCACCATCGACGGTCGCGGTTGGCGCGACCATTCCTGGGGGCCGCGCTATTGGCAGGCAATCTATTTCTATCGGCTGTTCGTCGCCAATTTTCCGAACGGCGACGGCTTTATGCTTTTGAAAATCACCGACAAGAACGGCGTGACGCGGCGCGTCGGCCTGCTGTTGGTCGGCGGCCGGTACGAGGAAATCCTGGACATGGATTTGTCGACGCAGTGGAGCGAGCAGAAGGATCCGCGCCGCGTCGAGATCGGCGTGCAGACAGCGAACCGCAAGGCGATTATCACCGGCGAGATCATCACGCTGGCGCCGCTGCGCAACCGGCGCAAAGCGAACGGCGAGACGCTGGAATCGCGCATCGCCGAAGGCTTTACGCGCTTCAGCTGGGACGGCCGGACGGGCTACGGCATGACCGAATATATCGAGCGCATCGAAGGCGGAAAGCTCTCCGGATATCCGCTCTGAACAGCGCCTTTTGATACCGCGAAGTCAGGCTGCGCGTGCCTGCGACGGCGCCAGCGTGAACACAGATATGGCATCCTCGATCGAGCCTTGCGGCAGCCGCTCGACAAAGCGCTCGAGCCGATCGAACGCCGACATCGGCACCCCCTCCTCGCCGCCGATCCGGCGCAGCATCGCCGACAGCGTCGACATATCGTAGGCATAATCGGCAGCGGTCATGCGCTGCTCGCGGACGTGCGCAACGCCGTCCTCGGTCTCCGCCTCGATGATCGCGCTCAAGGTCGGCACCGACGGGTCGGACACGAGCTCGACGCGCTTGATCAGATCGTTGACCGCCGGATCGTTGTAGGTCGTCATGTGGCGCGTGGTCGGCGCGCCACGAATGAGCGTGGTGGCGATGCAGAACGGAATGCTCATCAGCGTGCCGGAGATCGTGCTGAACGGTCCGACCGCATCCATGCCGGCATAGCCGGTCTCGTAGGGATTCATCCGCACGCGCACCTTGGCCGGGGCCGCGGGCAGTTCCTCGCGCAGTGCCAGCGCGCCGGTCACCGGCGTCTGGTTGAAGGCGCACACTGGATAGGGCTTGAACGCCACGCGCAAGATGGCCCAGTCCTGCCCAAGCGACGCCGCCAAGCTGCGGTCGAGATCGACCTTGGCGAAGGCGCGGGCAAAGCCGGACTTGCCCTCGAACGCGTGCGGCGCCGAAACCGAACCGGCGCGCGCCAGTTCCGCCGCGACCAAGCCGTTGCGCGCGACAACGCCGACCTGATAACGCCATTCGTCGGTGCCGTCGGCGAACGATTGCAACACGCCGCCCGAGAACGACACCGCATTGGCGAGCGCCGCCGCCATTTGCTCGACCGAAAGCTCCATCAGCTTGCCGGCCGCGGCACTCGCCGCGATCGTTCCGTAAATGGCGGATGAGCGAAATCCCGCCGGCGTCGTCTTGCCCGATAGCGCCTTTTCGACCACGCCGCCCGCTTCATAACCGGCGACCAGCGCCGGGATCAGCCGCGCCTGCGGGTAACCCCTTGCTTCGATCATCGCTGTGAGCATCGGGATCAGGATCGTACCGAAATGCGCGGCGCCGCAGGTGTCCTCCTGGGCACGGCCGTGAAACAGCGCCGAATTAGCAAGACAAGCGCCGCCCACGGTGGTGCGGCGGCCGTCGAGAAACAGGGTCGCACCGCCCGGCACTTCGCCGTCGAGCGCCAGCGCCGCGGCGCGCGCCACCGGCGCAAACGGTGTCGCGTGGCCGTTAATGCCCATGCCGAACGCGTTGTAGAGGCAAATCCGTGCCTTCTGAATCACTTGCGGCGGCAAGCTCTCAGTTCGAAGTGCAACGAGAAATTTGGCGAGATCGGTTGAGAAGGTCGTCATAACATCCTTCCTTGTCTCTACTTCATCGATTTCAATCACCGCGATCGAGCGCGCGGCGACTTTTGCGAACAGCGCAGCATTAGACCTCAGGCGTTTCCCGGGTTCCGCAAGCCCCCGTAAGTGTGCCACGACGGCGCGACCAGCCAGCCGCAATCGACCGGCACATTGGCGCCGGTGATTGCCGACGCCAGGGGCGAAGCCAGAAACGCCACGACTTTGGCAATCTCCGACGGCTCGACCAGGCGGCCGAGCGCCGAATTGCCGGCAAGCGCCGACGGGTCGCGCTCGCCCTTGTCGATCGCCGCCTGCAATGCCGGTGTTCGGGTGTAGCCCGGCGACACGGCGTTGACGCGCACCTGCGCCGGGCCCCATTCGGCGGCGAGGCATTCGGTGGTGGCGATGACGGCGGCTTTGGCCGGACCGTAGGCGTGCAGCGGCATCGAGCGCATGCCGGCGACCGAAGCGATGTTGATGATCGAACCGCGGCGGCGCGTGACCATGCGGCGGCCGAAGGCGACGCTGGCGACATAAGTGCCCCGCTGATCGACGCGAATAATGTCGTCGTAGACGGCCATGCTCATCTCGGTCGGGCGCACCGGGATTTGAATAATGCCGGCGCTGTTGACCAGAACGTCGACCGGACCGACCTCGGCCTCGATCGCCGCGGCGCAGGCTTCGGTCGCCTTTTCGTCGCCGACATCGGCGCGCCAGGCGCGGCCGCCGATCTCCTTGGCCACTTCCTCGGCGCGGCCGAGATCGCGATCGAGAACAACGACTTTGGCGCCATTAGCGGAGAGTTCGCGGCAACAGGCGGCACCGATGCCGCTCGCGCCGCCGGTGACAACGGCGATTCCCTCGATCCTCATGCGCTCCCTTTAAGGTAGCCGCTTTTCGAAGGCGGCATTGGTCGCCCCTTTGACGGAGGGCGTGACCTTCTCGCAAAAGTGAACTATGAATCAACAATCGTCAACCGACACGCACTCCTGATTGCGCGCAATGCATAGTGTAAGCACGGCGGGAAATCCGAAGCCCAAACTCACCCGCGCCGAGCGGAACGACGAGGTCAAACGGCGGCTATTCGATGCTGCCGCCAAGATCGTCGGCCGTCTTGGTTATGCGGAAGCGTCGGTCGCCCGCATCACCGAACTCGCTGAAGTCGCCCAAGGCACTTTCTACAATCATTTCGAGAACCGTCAGGAGTTGCTCGATCAATTGCTGCCGACCATCGGCTTGCAGATGATCGCCTTCATTCACGAGCACACCAAGTCGCTGCCATCGGGAGCGGACAAGGAGACCGAGCGCTTCCGCGCGTTTTTCGAATTCCTGCGCGTAGTGCCGGAGTTTCTGCGCATCCTCAACGAGGCCGAGGTGTTCGCGCCGAAAGGTTATCAGCGCCATCTCGACAATATCGCAACCGCTTACGTCCGAAGCCTCAAGCGTGGTCGCGACGCCGGCAACGTCGATGATTACACTGATCAAGAGCTTGAAGTGATCGTCCATATCCTCATGGGCGCACGGGGTTATCTGTCTCGGCAATACGCCTACACCGAAGGCTCGGCGCACGCTGTGCCGGACTATGTGATTTCCGCTTACGAGAAACTGCTCGGCTCGGGTTTGTTTCGCAAACCCACCACGGGCGACAAGGCGTAAGCTAAATCTTGCATTGGAGCATGATCTTTTCCGAAAACCGGTTTCCACTTTTCGGGATCATGCTCTAGCGCTGCATCAACACGGAGGAAACGCCGATGGCGTCTACAAGCGCAAGTCCATTCGCGCTTGAGGACCAGACCGTCCTCATCGCCAGCGCAGCCAACGGCATCGGCGCGAGCGTGGCCGCCGCCTGCGCCGCGCTTGGCGCCGAACTGGTTTGGCCGATATTGCCGATGCAGCGCCGGTAGCGGACAAGCTCCGCCGCGAAGGGCACGCGGCCATCGCGTCGCGATGCGACGTCACCGATCGCGCCGCGGTCGAGCGGCTGGTCGCCGAGGCCGGCGCCATCGACGCCATGATCGTTTGCTCCGGAATTTGTCCGTTCGACGATTGGATGGCGGCGAATTGGGACGAAGTCTACGAGCGCACCAACGCGGTCAATGTCAAAGGCACCGTCAATTGCGTGCGCGCGGCACTGCCGGCGATGATGGAGCGCGGCCGCGGCCGCATCGTGCTGGTCGGATCGCTCGCGGGACGCACCGGCGGCCTGTTGTCAGGCCCGCACTATGTCGCCTCGAAAGGTGCGGTCGGCGCGTTGGTGCGCTGGTTCGCGCGGATCGGCGCGCCGCGCAATGTGCTGGTCAATGGCGTCGCGCCGGGTCCGGTCGATACCGGCATGATCGCCGGACGCAGCCCTAATCTGGCGGCCATTCCGATGGGCCGAATTGCGCAGCCCGCGGAACTCGCCGGCCCGATCGCGTTCCTCTGCTCGCCAGCCGCCAGCTACATTTGCGGCGCGATGCTCGACGTTAATGGCGGGGTCTACATGTCGTGAGGTCGCGCCTCGGCTTTGAGACGCTCACCCGCTTCGGCCGCCTTTTCCCTTCAAGTTGCTGGCGGTTTTGCCGCCTTGACAATGCTTAATGAATACTGTTCATTTAAATAAAAGTGACGGCTGAATCACAGTTCATGTTTGGCGGCAATGGCCGTTGCCCATCGTCGAAAAAACGACGGCAGTGGCCGGCCACGTCGGCCAGCAGGAAGGAAACGATGTTGCGTTGGCGTCCGACGCAGGAAGAGATTGTCTTCGTCCTCGCCGCCCTGATGTTCTGCGGCTTCGCGCTGCTCCTCCCCGGCTTTCTCGCCGTCGAAAATCTGCTGTCGCTCGTTCGCAGCGTCTCGATCCTGGGGATTCTCGGGCTCGGCATGGCGCTGGTCGTCATCGGCCGCGGCATTGATCTGGCGATGGTCGCGACCATGGTTGTCGCGGTGGCGTGGGCGATGGCCATGTCCCGCACGCAATTGCCGCTCGGCGCAGCGCTGGCGATCGGCGCGGTGTTCGTCGTCGCGGTGGGCGCCACCACCGGCATCGTCGTCGCCTATGCCGAAATTCCGGCGATCTTCACCACGCTGGCGATGGGCTCCATCGTCTACGGCATCGGCCGCACCTTCTTTTTTCAGATCGACGTGCAGAACGCGCCGGTCGGCTACACCTGGTTCGACTTTCTCGGCAGCGGCCGCATCGCCGGCATTCCGGTGATCGTCATCGCCTTTGCCGTCATGGCCGCGATCATGTTCGCGCTGTTGCGCTACACGCGCTTCGGCCGCTTCGTCTATTCGAGCGGCGACAATCCGCTGGCCGCGCGCATCACCGGCATTCCGACCCGCGTCTTGATGGTGGCGCAATATATCGCCTCCGGCCTGATCGCCTATTTCGCCGGCATCGTCATGGCGGCGACGGTCTCCGGCATGAACACCCGCATCTACAATTCGACCATGATCTACGACGTGCTGCTGGTCGTCGTGCTCGGCGGCATCGGCCTTTCCGGCGGCCGCGGGGGCGTGCGCAACGTGCTGGTCGGCACCATGCTGGTCGGCATCCTGCTCAACGGCATGACCATTCTCGACGTCGGCTATACCGCGCAGAACCTGATCAAGAGCGTCATCCTGCTCGGCGCCATCGTCATCGACACCCTGATCAATCCGCGCGACGAGCAGACGGCGCAGCAGGGCGACATCTGAGACAACAACAAGAAAAGCAATCGTGCCAGTGAGAAATACAACGGGAGGAGTGAACATGCGACTGAAGACGTTTTTCGCGCTTGTCTTGTCGGCGGCGCTCTCGTGCGTAGCGCTCGGCTTCGCGCCCGCCCACGCCGAGGATACCGGCCTCGATCAGGTCGGCCGCAGCGATTATCTCGGCACCGTCAAAGGCAAAAAGGTGATCTTCATTCCGATCGCCATGGGCTTCGACATCACCGAATCCTGGGCGGCGATCTGGCGCAAGCAGGCGGCTTTGCTCGGCTATACTTTCGAGATCCGCGATCCAAACTGGTCGACCGACGCCGGCACCAAAGCGCTGACCGCGGCGATCGCCGAGAAGCCGGATCTGCTGATCATCCACAATCCCGACATTCAGTCCTACGCGCGGCTCCTCAAGCGCGCGCAGGAGGACGGCATCAAGGTGCTGCAGGTCAACATGCCGTCGGTGCAGACCACCGACTCCTATGTCGGCGCCGATTGGGTGTCGCTCGGCGAGGAAGAGGCCAAGGCGCTGGTCGATCATTGCTCGACCGGCAAAGGGCCGTCGACCAAGATCGCCTTCGTGCAGGGCGTCGTGACCGGCGCCGCCAACATCTATCTCAAGCGCGGCATCACCAACGTGCTGTCGCAGCATCCCGAGATCAAGATCGTCTCCGATCAGGCGGCGAATTACGATCCGGCCAAGGCGCGCGCCATCATGGAGACGGTGCTGCAGCAGAATCCCGATCTGTGCGGCGCGGTCGGCGTCTGGGACAGTGCCGACGCCGGCATCGGCGCGGCAGTGGCGGCGGCCGGCAAGACCGGCCAGGTGTTCGTCGTGACCAGCGGCGCCGGCAACAAGAGCGCTTGCGATAATGTCGAGAAGGGCCTGCTCACCATGGACATCAGCTACAATACGCCGGTCCAGGGCGAAGTCGCAGCCCAGCAGATCGCCGAGCTGCTGCAGAGCAAGGGCAAGGCGGGCGAGCGCAAGGTGTTCTATTACGGGCCGCTCACCAAGATCACCAAAGACACCATCAACCCGCGTAACTGCTGGACGATGGACGACCTGAAGTAACCGACAACGCTGCCGCCGCGCGCCACTTGCGCGCGGCGGCGTTCCAACGCTCAATCGCCGCGTAAAGCTCTTCGCATCATGGGACGACGCGGCGAACCAAACCTTGCGGACGGACCGGCGGGACCTTTTTCATCGTGAGTAACCGCGACGCCCTAACCCGTCTCCGCTACCGCTACGTCCCCGATCATGTCATCGGCGAATTGCTGGCCAAGCGCTGGATGGACAACGCCATCCCGTTCCTGGCGCTGATCGTCGTTCTGATCGTGTTCGGCCGCATCCTGCCGGATTTCTATTCGCTGTCGAACCTCACCGATCTGAGCCGCCAGTTCGCCGAAACCGGGCTGGTCGTGCTCGGGCTGACGATTGTGATGCTTTCGGGCGGCATCGATCTGTCGGTCGGCTCGGTCTTTGGGCTTGCCGTGTTGACGGCGTCGATCTGCATGAATGTATGGGAGCTCGGCGTCGGGCTTACCTTCCTCGCCTGCATCGCGCTCGGCATCGTCTGCGGCGCCGTCAACGGCGTGCTGGTCGGCTATCTGCGGCTGCGGGCCTTTCTCACCACGCTGGTGACGCTGATCGTCTTCCGCTCGATCTATGAACTGGTGTTTCCCGGCTTCTCCACCGCCATCGTCGCCAACATCCCCAACTCAGCCGCCTGGGACTTCATCGGCAACGGCGTCGTGCTCGGCGTTCCGTTCAGCTTCATCGTCACCGCGGTGATCGCGGTGTTGTGGCACGTCGTGCTGTCGCGGATGCGGCCCGGCTGGCGGCTGATGGCGGTCGGCGGCGCGCGGCGCTCGGCGCACAATGCCGGCATCAGCGTGCGGCGCACTATCTGCAACGCCTATATCTGGTCGAGCGTGCTCTGCTGCCTGGCCGGCTTCTTCAATGCGGCCCGGCTCGGCTCGACCGGCTCCGATACCGGAGTGGGCCTCGAGATCACCGCGCTTACCGCCGTCGTACTCGGCGGCAATTCGCTCGGCGGCGGCCGCGGCTCGGTCGCCAAGGCGGTGCTCGGCACCATCATCGTGCTCATCCTGACCAACGGGCTGCTGGCGCTTTCGGTGCCGGGGCCGGTCAACTCGACCATCCTTGGCATCGTGCTGATCGCCGCGGTGTTCGTCGACGTGCGCTGGCTGAAGAACCGCCACAAGATTCTCAACAAGGTCTATGTCTCGCCGACCTATTTCGCGCCCCCTCCGCCGCCATCGACGGCGCCGGATTCCGGTTCGCCGTACGCGCTGAACGACAGGCTGCGCAATGTCGGCGCGGTTGGGCTTCGCATCATCGAAGGCGCCGAGGACATGATCCTCGATCGCGACGACAATCTCTATTGCGGCAACCGCCATGGCGACATCATGCGGTTCTTCGGTCCGGATCACACCCGGCACGAAATCTTCGCCCATGTCGGCGGCCAGCCGCTGGGCTTAGCCTTCGACCGCGACGGCAATCTCGACGTCTGCATCGGCGGCATGGGGCTCTACCAGATCGCGCCCGACCGCAAGCTCAAGCGATTGTCGGACGAGACCAACCGCACGCTGTTCTCGGTGGTCGACGATTTCCGGCTTCGGCTCGCCGACGATCTCGACATCGCGCCGGACGGGCGGGTCTATTTCAGCGAGGCCACCATCCGGTTCGAGATGCACGAATGGCCGGTCGATGCGCTGGAGAGCCGCGGCAACGGCCGCATCATCTGTTACGATCCCAAGACCGGCAAATCGCACACCGAAGTGTCGAACCTGATCTTCCCGAACGGCATCTGCATGCTGCCGGACGGCGAGTCGTTCTTCTTCGCCGAGACGTTCGGCTGCCGGGTGAGCCGCTACTATTATGCCGGGCCCAAGAAAGGCCGCCTCGACATTGTCATCGACAACATGCCGGGCTATCCGGACAACATCAATCGCGCGTCCGACGGCAATTACTGGCTGGCGATCGTCGGCATGCGCTCGCCGGCGCTCGATCTGGCGCTGCGCATGCCCGGCTTCCGCCGCCGCATGGCGCGCCGCATCGCGCCCGACGCCTGGATGTATCCGAACCTCAATACCGGCTGTGTCATCAAGTTCAACGAGCAGGGCGAAGTGCTGGAGAGCCTGTGGGATCTCGGCGGCAAGAACCATCCGATGATCACCTCGATCCGCGAGCACAAGGGCATTCTCTATCTCGGCGGCATCTACAACAACCGCATCGGCACCTACAAAATTCCGGGCGCCGATCCGAATTGGTGTGCGCTCGATACCTATTGGGGCAAGCCGTGATCGGCGGGCTCAAACGCACGGTCGACAATTTTCTCGGCCGCGGCGAAGCCGCGGTCACCGTTCCGGTCATGGACGGGCCGTTGAAACCCAATCAGCTTCTGGAATCCGCGGCCCGCGTCCTCACCGCGCCCGAGCTCGACAATCTCGCACCGACGCTGGACGGAATGGTGTTCACCAGCGGCAACACGCTGAGCGCCATTCCGGGCGGCGAGATTGCGCGTTTCGCTTCCGTTATTTCGTGCCTGGCGGCGGACTTAGGCGGCGCGCTCGCGATCGGCTTCGACGACGGTGGCGTGTCAGTCCGCGGCGGGCGGCATGACGGACGCCGCTTCGACCAGCCCGACGGCGGCAAGTTCAATTGCCCGACGGCCGCGATTTTCCTCGACCCCGACACGCTGATCGTGGCCAACGGTTCCGCCGAGCACCGGCCATCACAATGGCGGCGCGATCTGATGATGCTCGGCAAGAGCGGCACGGTATGGCGGCTTGATCTGGTGCGCGGCGCCGCGCAAAAGCTCGCGAGTGCGCTGGCCTGGCCGTGCGGCGTCGCGGCCGCGCCGGATGGCCGGCTATTCGTGTCCGAGTCGTGGCGTCACCACGTGCTGCTGATCGATGCCGCCAAAGCAAGCCGGCCTGAATTCGCACTGACCGATCCGCCGGCTTATCCCGGACGGATCGCGCCTGCCGCGAAAGGCGGCTATTGGCTGACCTTCTTCTCGGTCCGCAATCAGCTGGTCGAATTCATTCTGCGCGAGAAGGAATACCGGCTGCGGATGATCGAGCAAGTGCCCGAGCCGTTCTGGATGGCGCCGGCGCTGGCGAGCCTCGGCAAGTTCGAGGAGCCGCTGCAAGGCAGCGGTCTCAAGCAGATGGGCATTCTCAAGCCGTGGGCGGCGACGCGCTCCTACGGTCTCGTGGTGCGCTGCGACGCCGCGATGCAGCCGACCTTCAGCTACCACAGCCGCGCCGACGGCACGATTCACGGCGTCACCTCGGTGTGCGAAGACCGCGCCGACTTGCTGGTGGCAGCGAAGGGACCGGGCGTGCTGGTGCGGCTTTCCGGCGCGGCGGAGCGGCCGCCGGGAGCGCGGCCGACATGAGCCCGATCCTTGAGCTGCGCAAGGCGACCAAGGAATTCCGCGGCGTCCCCGCCATCAAGAATATCGACTTCACGCTGGAGCGCGGCGAAATCCACGCCATCGTCGGCGAGAACGGCGCCGGCAAGTCGACGCTAACCAAGGCGCTGGCCGGCGTACACAAACTCACCTCCGGCGAGATGCTGTTCGACGACAAGCCGCTCCTGCTGTCGGCGCCGTCGGAGGCTTTGGCGCTCGGCATCGCCATGGTGTTCCAGGAGACCATGCTGGTGCCGTCGATGACGGTTGCCCAGAACATCTATCTGGGCGATGAGAAGCTCTTCAACCGGCTGCGCGGACTTTACAATCAGGCGCAACAATTCCTGGCCGGGATGAACTTTCAGGTCAATCCGACCGCGTTGGTGTCGTCGCTCGGCGCCGCGCACAAGCAGATGGTCGAGATCGCGCGCGCCGTGCATCACAAGGCGCGCATCATCATTTTCGACGAGCCAACCGCCTCGCTGACCCCGGAGGAAAAGAACCATTTCTTCGGCCTGGTGCGGCGGCTGGTGAAGCAGGACGTGTCGGTGATCTTCATCAGTCACGCGCTCGAGGAAGCGCTGATGCTGGCCGACCGCATCACCGTGTTGCGCGACGGCGAGCTGGTGGTGACCGGGCCGGCGCGCGAGTTCGATCGCGAGCGGCTCGTTCAGGCGATGGTCGGCCGCAGCCTGAGCGCCACCCTGCATGGCGCGGCGCAGCGGGCGCCGCGGCCCTACGGCCGCAAGGTGCTGAGCGTGCAGAACCTGTCGAGCGGCAGCATGGTGCGCAACACCTCGTTCTCGATCTATGCCGGGCAGATCGCCGGCATCTTCGGCCTGGTCGGCGCCGGCCGCACCGAGATGATGAAAGTCGTCGCCGGCGTGATCAAACGCGACCTGTTTTACGGCGGCGACGTCCGCCTCGACGGCAAGCAGGTGCGCTATCGCGTGCCGCGCCCGGCGGTGCGCGACGGCATCGTCTATGTCACCGAAGACCGCAAGCTCGAAGGCTTCTTCGAGACCATGTCGATCGCCGGCAATATCCAGACCGGCGACGAGGCAACCGGCGTCAATCCGCTCAAGATCGTCTCCATGGCCAAGGCGCGGGCGCTGGCGAAGAGCTGGATCGAGGCGCTGTCGATACGCGCCATCGACGGCAACGCCCGCATCATCGAGCTCTCCGGCGGCAACCAGCAGAAAGTGGTGATCGCCAAATCGCTAGTGCAGAAACCGAAGCTGATCATTTTCGACGAGCCGACGCGCGGCGTCGACGTCGGCGCCATTGTCGAAATCCATCAGCTGATCAATCGGCTGGCCGACGAAGGCTTCGCCGTGGCGGTGATCTCGTCTTACCTTCCGGAAATCATGGCGCTGTCCGACCGCATCCTGGTCGCCCGCCAAGGCAAGATCATCGAAGAGATGAGCATCGACGAAGCGACCGAACAAAAGATCATGTATGCGGCGGTGCATTAGCGCGAGCGTCGGAAAGCTATCGCGCAAATTCCCTGCTAACAGGGAATTTAACAGGGAAATCCGAAAACCTGGCCGGCTTTTCAACCCCGCTACGCTTTAGTCGGTGACTGCCGTTGCTAAGTTTGCTCTAAGAGCAGAACCTGGAACGCGCAGGCGCCAATGATAATCGAGGCCACGTGAAAAACAACAGCTGTTGCGCCCAGTACTGGCTGCCAGCCGGTCCTCTAAGCAGTTATTTTTGCTGCCGTCAGTTGACGGTTTAACGGTGCTCGTCTGTGCCTTTGATTTCCGCTCTCGGCACAAACCGCACATGCCGGCTCAGCCTGATAGTTTGCTGGCCAGGCAGTGCCTACCAAGATTTGCACATCGATGGCCGGCGTCGCGGCCAGGATTTCCTGACCGCGACGCAGTTTTGGACGGAAGCTTGTCCACCGTCACCAGCGTCGACGACTGCGGACAAACACCGCACCGCGGCATTGCATGGTGGGCTCCGCGCGCGGAGGTTGGAGGCGCACGCCGCGGGAGTTGACTCCGCCTCCGAGCGCGAGAGGGGGCCGTTCGGCGAGGTGCCGGTGCTCGGCGATCCAGTCTAGAAACTGACTCATCGCATCGACTTGATCGTCGAACTGGGCGTACGGGAATTGCACAACTTCGTCGATGCATTCGGCCGCCCACGGTGCCCCCTCGGGCAGCGCCACGAAGCCGCTGCGAATTGCATTGAGGTGCTTGTACAGCCTGCTCACCTTATCCTCGTGCGGGGTGATCGGCACGATCTGCAACCCTTGCTCTGCTCGGATATCCGACATGAGCGCCGGTCCTTGGCCCGTCGCTTCCACGAGGATCGCGGTCGGGCGATATTTGTTTTTGAAACGCCGCACTTGATCGCGAAACTCGCTGTATCGCACTTGCCCGCGCCATGAATTCAGCAGCAGGGATCAGTCGGCGCGCGGCGCCCAGGCTTGAACGACGCTGTAGCTGTTGGTGGGTCCACCCGTCTGCCCGGGATCGATTGAGAGCACGACGGGCGCATCCGGTGGGACGTTGGCCGGGGAAAAGACACCGAAATGTGTCGCCCTGATGTGCAGCCGATCACGAGCGCCGGGACGCTGTTGCTGTAGTGTTTCGAACCCGGGCCGCTTCATCGCGCGCAATCGCTCGATGTCGCGAGCCGCGAACGCGTCGGGGCGGAGGAGGTCGCCTTTCTGGCGCTCCCAAACGAAGCCGTCGATCTCATAGGTGCGCTGCCGCGGTGCAATCAATGACAAGCGCACCTCCTTCCAACCGCCTTCTTGCAGGACGTGACCGGGAAGGTCGTCTTCGGCGAGCCGGTGCGCGACAACGACGATCGCGCCCTTTTTTGGATTGTCGAGGCGGGTTCGGATCTCGCTATCGAACAGCCAATTGACGCGCTGCAGCTGCCTTTCGTTATCCGAGTCTTTTATTTGCACCGCATCGTCGATGATGATGATGTCAGCGCCGAAGCCGGTGACGCTGCCTTCGATCGAGACGGAGCGGACGCAGCCGTTGGCTGTGGTGGTGAAGTCGGTGAGCACGCGCTTGGCGATTCGCGCTTTGAAAAGCCGGCAGAACCAAGCGCTGTGCAAAATTTCGCGAATCGCGTAGGCGATCTTGTCGGCCAGTTCCTGCCCATAGGATAAAAGTAAGATCGTGGCGGACGGATTGTGCGCCAAGATCCAGGCCGGCAAGCAGATCGACGCCAAAAATGTTTTAAGATGGCGCGGCGGCAGTGTGATCACGACCCGCCGCTTTTTGCCGGTGGCGACCGCTTCAAGGTGGCAGGCGAGAAACTTGATATACTCATGCACAACGAGCTCCTTGCCTGGGTGCAACTGCGCGAATGCCTTGATGGCGAACGCCAAAAACTTTGAACGGATCGCTTCGTCGACGTGTTTACTCATGATTTTTCCTCGTTGATTTATTGGCTGGCACGCTGCTGGAGTTGTTCGCGGGAGACTCGGCGACCGCACGTAGGATGGCGCGGTCTTCTGGGGCTTCGGCCTCATCGTCTGCATACTGCTCTCCAAGTGCGCGGCCGCACGCACCGATGATTGTCGCGATTGCGTGTGCATCGCCCTCTAGAGCCTTGCAAACCAGGACGCTTACGATCGCTCGTTGCTTGGTCAGGGCGCGCTTTTGGTCGCCGTTGTTGACCGCGACAATCTCACCGAGTTCTTCGAGCAGATCCGCGGTGAAGCGGCGCGCTCCCTTGGGGCGGCCGGTTGGATTTCCGGATTGGCCGGGCCGGAACTGATGCTCGATCGGAGGTCGACCATATCCGACGTCGGTTTGATTTTTTTTCATGACGTTACTTCCTTTGCGGGTTGTTTCAGGGTGCGAGCGTGAAACGCTGATGCCGGACGAAAATAGCGCGCGCCGGCGTAACCGCGGCCACCGCGGTCGGTGAGACGGCTCGACGCAAATTTCGCCCAGCAGCAGTCCATTCGCCCTCACAAGTTGCGATGAGGTCGGACAAACCGCAGAGAGCTTAGGAGCAGGAGGGAGAGCTCATCGATCGCGAAAATTCGCGTTGACTTTGCGCTGCGCACACCTGGCTCCGCCGCTGCTTCGCGGTCGCTTCCGACTACACTGAATTCTTAATCGGACTTTCCAGGTGGCGCGGCCATCGCCGGCGCCTTAGGCGATTTTGTTGTTGTCGCCCTTTAACTTACTTTATAACACACCTAAACGTCGCCGCGCGATTTTCCATCGGCAGCTATAAAATAATAATCCAACATGCGTGGATTTCAAGCCCTCTGTGAACGTCTTCAGAGGTCGGCCTCGTCGCTTGCCGGCGGCGCATCACGACTTGATCTGGATGATGGACGTTACCAGCGGCTCGGTTTGCTTTGCCGAAACAAAGTGTGGCACTTCGGCAGACAGTTGGAGACTCGACCTTCGCTATGCCTCACCGGCTCCGAACGATTGTCCGATCCAGACAATACGAAGGCTAGCGGAAAGTGCGCGAAGTACTCGGTCTCGCTCGAACCGGAGCAAGCGCTAAGGAACGGCGCGCCAACCCGTTCGCCTCGCAGTGCGAGCAAGGCCTGGTCAAGCTTGTCGAAGAGCAATGGAAGCGGGTGTTCAAAGACGAACTCTGCGCCTTCCCTTACGGGGCCCACGACGGCCAAGTCGACGCTTCGGCGGTCGCCCGAATGGAGATCGTGACAAGCAATTAGATCAGTTTTGCAAAACATAGCCGGACCGGGCGGCTGCCGCGCCGAACTCACCGCCAGTTCAGGACGGCGGGAGCACATCATCGATTAATTGATCGCTTTTTTGTTTGAATGGATTGATGAAGGCAACGCCCTGCAATAGAAAACCGTCTTGCAAGTTTTTGGTGAGCAAGTGTCTCACGCCCGCACGCTGTGCAGAAGCCCATAACATTGCGTCCCCAGAAGGCCAATCGGTGCGCTCTTACGGCGTCAAGTGCCATCAAAAGATCGCCCTCGCCGGCTGTACCGGCAACACTGCACACCAAGCGTCAATTGTCCTTCGGATGTCCTTAACTGGTATTCTAGCTTTACGAATCGCCACATTACTGAACTCCGCAAGGACCTGTAGCAATAGGACGCTCGATGCCGCCCGCATTGCGCGGGGGCGATGAGATCACGCGCCCGCATCGCCCGCGCATCAATATCGAGGCGGTCACATAAACGAGAACATTCGTATCGAAGCTGACCATCACCGCTGGTGCATCCCGTCGCGGTTGAACCTTATACTGTCGCCCCAAGGCAGGCCCTTCGACATCACGTCGATCGCGTGTTGAATGGCATTTTTGCGCTCGGCGGTCATTAGCGGTGGACGATAGGGACTTAAGACCGCGACCGGCTTGCTCCGTTTGGTAATCAGGATTTCCTCGCCGCGCTCCACACGTGAAAGCAAATCCAAAAATTCGTGATTGGCCTGGCGCGCGCTAACGGTCTTCATGAATTGCAACCTATGTAGGACATGTAGTTACATCTAGACGATGGACGCCTGCGGCTCAAGATCGCCGCAAAGTATATGGTGAGACGTATTCGCGATGACCGTCCAGGAAATCTCGGCGTAAAGGAATGATACGAGCCGGTCTGACACCCGTGAGCCAAACTTATGCGAGTGCTCCGGCAAGCGCAGGCCCTTATCAAACACATCGGGAACCGAGCAACTTTGCAGTCGCTCGGAAGCGTAGGCGCCAAGGACTGCTTGCCTACGCTCTGAAGCCCAAGCGTTGGCTGCGAGCCCGCCGACCGATACCCGATCTTGATGCCGCAAAGGGCCGGCCAGCAGAACTCTATTCAACGGCCCTGGAAAAAATCACGCTACCCTGTCCGCTGTGTCGATAGTGATACCGCCGCCGACAACACGTGAAACGCAGGTACAGAGCTTTGAGTTCTCTGCCTTTTCCTCATCGCTGAAAAAGACATCGCGGTGGTCAACAATGCCGTGTATCGCGAGTATTGGAAGCGCGCACAGGCCGCACTCGCCGCGGCGGCAGTCAAAAATCATCTCGACCCCAGCTGCCTCAAGCGCTTCCAGCATGGTCAGATTCACTGGCACATCGACCTCTAGGCTGAGGCGTGGGATCCTCACTTTAAAAGGCTCGGAGGCAAAGCGCCCGCTGTTGCCGAAGGTCTCGAAGCGCAGCAGGTCGATTGGACGGCCGCTCTGCTTCCAAAGGCGCTTGGCAGCTTCCAACATGCCGATCGGGCCACAAACATAGAATTCGCCTTCGGGGTCCAGCCGCTCTATTTCGTCCGCGAGATTGATCCGGGCACCCTCCTGGGTGGCAAATGTATGAAGACGATCTCCAATTAGGTCCTGAAGCTCGTCGGCAAAGGCGAGCTCTTGTCGGCGCCGGCAGCTGTAGAGCAGCCGGAAATTTGCTCCGGCCCGCGCGAGCGCAAGAGTCATGGTGTAGATTGGCGTTATACCGATGCCGCCGGCGAGCAGCAAATATTCCGGTCGGTCCCGGCGAAGTTCGAAATGGTTGCCGGGGGTGGAAATGGTCAACTGAGCCCCCGGCTGCAAGCTCCACATGTAGCTCGACCCGCCGCGGCTCTCAGCAAGCAACTTCACCGCAATCCGATAGATGCCATCACTGCAAGGACCCACGGCGGAATAATTACGCAGGTCCGGCCGGCCCTTGACCTGAACCACAATATTGAAATGGCTGCCCGGCGTCGGCACCACGAAATCCCCAGAGGGCGCGATTTCAAAAAGACGGATGTCGGGTGTCAGGTCCCGGACCGAGCGCAGCCGCGCGCTTCGCCAGTCGATCTGTTCCGGCACGGTCGCCTACTCGGCCGCTTCGCCGGGTGCCTGCACGCTCTGCCCCTGTTCGCTCCTCAGCATGCCGTCGATTTTGCGACGCGCCCACAGCGCGCCGGCATCGATGTTGAGGTTGTAGAAGGGCATGCGCGGGTTTCTGTCGATCGCCTTCTGCTGGGCCTCAAGCACGTCGTGGTCCTGGTCGTAAACGCCACGCCCATCGTTGACGTGTGCGCGCTGGATATCGCGGGTGAGCTGTTCATCGTCTTTTCCAAAGGTTCTGACGAAGTTCCAGAAATAGTGGCAGGTCTTGTCGGTCTCCGGAGTAATGGCGGCCAGGAAGGCGCCGTTCACACCGTGCGCGCGATCGCCCTGCGGAGCTCCGGTCCCGGTCAAGGCCACTCCGACATCGCCAACAATCACCGAGGGCGCCTGGAAGTGGATGATTTGCCAGCGGTCGACACGTCCGGGCCGGCCGAGATGCTTCGCCCAAAAAGGCGGAGGGTCGATATTGATCATCCACCGGGTAACCGTCGCGGTGCGGTCTGTATGCGTGACATCGAACGGCGCACTGGTAATCGCTTCATCTCCGATGCTGCCAACATGGACGTAGGTCTCGTGCGTCAGGTCCATCAGGTTGTCGACCACCAGACGATAGTCGCATTTAAGACTGTAAAAGGTACCGCCTTCGCCGACCCAGTCGGTGCCGTCATTCCAATGGAAATCCGGCAACTTGGTCGGATCCGCGAGTTCGGTATCTCCGGGCCACATCCAGACGAGACGATGCCGCTCGATGGTCGGATATGCACGGACGCAGGCAGCCGGATTGATGGTTTTTTGCGCGGGCATGTAGGTGCAGCGTCCGGCGGAATTGAACACGAGGCCGTGATATCCGCAGACGACCTGATCGTCCTTGAGACGACCCATCGAAAGCGGCAGCAGCCGATGCCAGCAGGCGTCTTCGAGTGCCGCTATCGCACCGTCAGTGCGGCGATACAGCACTACGTCCTGGTCGCAAACGGTGCGGGCTACGAGTTCTTGCTTGATCTCATGGCTCCAAGCTACGGCATACCAGGCGTTCAGTGGGAATGGCCTTGCCTTGGTCATGGCGCTCCTCCGGTGCGTTTTTATTAAGACGTTTTCTGTACGCAAGATTAGCACGGCATGCGCTATAATTCATGCGGCCCGCGAACCCGCGCCGCAAGATGGGTCGCGCCTAAGCTGGCCAAGCTAATTCAACAGCCGTCGCAAAAAGCCACATCAAGCTAACGCTCCGCGGTGATCGGATGATTGACATATCGCTGGTCGGCGCATCGTTGTCTATTGCAAGGCTGTGGGAGTTTGATGCCGCAGCCCGTCAGATCTAGACACCACTCTCGGCTGATGGGCGGCGACAGCAGGAGCCTCCCGGTTTTAAGGCGCTCAGAACGGCTTCATTCCAACCATCACCGCGATCGCGGTCGAGCTTCCATTCTCGACATCAATGGCTCCGTCGACAGCGATGCCTTCGGCCCTTAGAACATTGACCAGCGCCAACACATTCCATTGCTGTTCGGTCGCGGCGTTGTCCGACAAACGGATACTCAATCCCGACAGCATGTTAAGGCCGACGGTCCCGCACTTTGTGTCGACTGTACTCGGATAAGAACCCGGAATTCTTTTCCATTGTGCCGCTGTGAGAGCGGCGTCAATCGCACAAACTAGGTTTTCTGCTTCCGAACCAGCGGCGACAGATAATGTGTATTCCTGTCCGGCATACGCCGTTACAGCGGCGGTAATTCGTGCTTGCTGCTCTAAAGTCAGCGTTCTCGGCTCTTTGAATTTTTCTAGTGCCAATTGTGCCGCAGCCGCTCGCGCATCAGTGTCGGCGATCGCCGCCCTAGCGGCGGCCGCCTCTTGCTCCAATGTGGCGATGCGCTCCTGTGCCTGAGCTGCGTCGGCCTCGAGCGCTGACGCCTTTTCAGTTGCATGCGTTGCGTCGGCCTGCGCGGCAGCGGCGCGCGCATCCGCGTATGCAATATCGGCTTTGGCATGCGCAAGTGCTGATTGGGCCGCTGCCGCTCGCGCGTCAGCATCGGCGATCGCCGCCTTAGCGGCGACGGCCGCTTGCTCCAATGTGGCGATGTGCTCCTGTGCCCGAGCTGCGTCGGCCTCCAGCGCCGACGCCTTTTCAGTCGCATGCCGTTCGTCCACCTGCGCGGCGGCAGCGCGCGCATCTGCGTCTGCAATATCGGCTTTGGCATGCACAAGTGCTGATTGGACCGCTGCGGCTCGCGCGTCAGCATCGGCGATCGCCGCCTTAGCGGCGCCGGCCGCTTGCTCCAATGTGGCGATGTGCTCCAGTGCCTGAGCTGCATCGGCCTCTAGCGCCGACGCCCTTTCAGTCGCGTGTGTTGCGTTGGCCTGCGCGGCAGCGGCGCGCGCATCTGCGTCTGCAATATCGGCTTTGGCACGCACAAGGTCCGCGTCGGCCCTTTTTGTTTGTAGTTCGAGTACCGAAATGCGCCAATCGGATAGTTGTTCGCGTACGTTGGACGTCCGCCATTGGATCAATAAGAACCCGATACTGGCGATTGCGCCAATGATGGTTATCAAGCCGGCGACCAACAATCCCTTCCATGCAATCGGGTACCAATATTCGACCCAATTGAGCGTCGCAGGATCGATTGGCGATAAATCTGAACCCATGTGATTTTGGTCAACCATTTCAGATGGAGTCGCTGAAAGAGTGCCGGGTCTCGTCAACCTCGTTGTCGCAGAACGCAGCCTCGCCACTACTAGCGCCAAGGCGTCGCAGCCAAACGATGACCTCCATGGCGACCGCCTAACTCTACCCCGTCGGCATGATCGACCGAGCGAAAAAACCTGTCTAGCGGTTCTTGTCGGCTGGCGTGGCCGCCCCAACATTGGAGGGCCGCGACGAGCGTTGAAAGCCTATATCAGCGCGTAAACGGCGGCACGCTTTCCCGTCGCACCCGTTAGGAACGACACCCAAGTCCGGCCAGCCTGGCTGGTGGGCGGCGTGGCCGGTGGATTACAGGGTTACATGCACGCGGCCGACCGCAGTCAGGCTAGGTCCACTGCGAACCGCTTGAGATCGGCAAACGAGCAGTAAGCCAGAGCAAACTCGTGAGTAGCGCGCAAGACGACACGGGGCGCCTGGCTTACTTCAAATGCTTCCTGCCAGCGAGGTGCACATAAGCACCACCGGTCACCAGGCTTCAGGCCTGGAAAGCCGAATTCCGGCACTGGTGTCGAAAGATCATTGCCGCACGATTTGGAAAAATCGAGAAACGCCGCAGTCATCACCGCACAAATCGTATGACTGCCAACGTCCTCTCGCCCAGTGTTGCAGCAGCCGTCCCGATAAAATCCTGTCATCGGTTTGATCGAACAGATTTCAAGTGGCTCGCCGAACACATTTCGGGCGGTGTGCCGCCGACCGCCTCCATCAGCGCTATCGTCTCTCAACATTGTCGTCCCTCAACATTGCCGTGTTCCAGCGAGGTAACGTCTTGGCCTTCTAATTCTGTTGTCCCTGAAGCTCCGGCTACTCCCTTTTCCGGGGCCACCTCCAGTTCGAGTTATTGCCGACCACCTTGGGTTCGTTTCGCAGAACTCGCAACGTGCCTTGCGGCGCAAATCGTTTGGCATCGTTTCGGCGCGGCCGCAGGAGCTAACCTTTTTTCTGTTGCCGCTTTCGCAAGCGTACCCCTGGGCTTCCACCGTTCTCGTCGATGAACTCACTAAGCATTCCTTTTGCCACCCTATCGCCCGCAAGAGGTATGACGCGCGATAACCGCACGTGCAGAAAGAATGTCGCTGACGACCTCATCATTCGCTTGGATATAGACCTCCCAATTCGCGGCGCAGGTCCTGCCTGTTCAGTATGGGCCTAAAGGATGCAAAACATTGATCGTCCATTCTCAATGGTCAGTGTTTCTTCTTTTTAGCTTTGGCCACGAGCGCAAACTTGATCAGGCGGCGAATTGCTTCCGAGCGTGAGGGCTTATCGGCTTGTTGCTCAGCCCAGCTCTCAATTGCTGACCTTAGCGCTGGCGAGAGCCGCACAGCGAATACGGGATCGCGGCCGGTTGCGGGCGACCGGGCTTTTTCGGTATTACCTTTTCCCTTGACCATCTCGCCATGTTTTGGTAATACCACAACCCTGGCGAGCCGATGGGAAGCTGCTACTTCCCACCGGCCCTAACCCAAGCCACGGAGGTAACCCATGGCCCAGGCTAACTACGTCCCTAACGCACTTTGCGCGCCAATCACAGGCGCGCATGCGAAACGATCCACAAACTCTGTCCGACTGACCTCCGCCGAACTAATCGCCGGCGTAGCAATTGCACCGCGGCCAATCTTCGAACCCTCTGCGCTTAAAGTCCCCGGCCCGCTCAATTTCCATCAATTCGATCCCCTCCTTTTCGACCTCCCTGCTGGCGTGGTCGGCACCCCGAAGCTCGCCGGTACGCCGCGGAGGGTCTCATGAAGAGAGGGCTCGAATTCGCCGATCGCCGCTACTTCATCGGCGGGTCGGATGCACGCATCGTCATGGGCGACGATCAAGACGCATTGTTGCGGCTTTGGCGTGAAAAACGAGGCGAGGTGGAGCCGGCAGGATCTATCCAGCAACTTAATCGTCCAGCTTGGGGTGGTGACCGAGGACCTCAACCGGCGCTGGTATGAGGCCAATACCGGGCAGAGAATTACCGATATCCAGAAGCATGTCCGACATTCGGCCCTGCACTGGATGGCTGCGACGCTCGATGGGCGGGTCCGAGGCAAGCGGCGCCGTCTATCGAGGCGAAGTTCATGTTGCCGTGGTCGTTCTCCGAGGAGGGCGCGGCGGAGAAATACATGCCGCAGTTGCAGCACACGGCGAAAGCAAGATATCGACCCAGGCGCAGCTGCTCGCGCGCTGTGGCTGCAAAGCCACCCATTACCTGAAATTGGACCGAACATCGCGGCGAGAACACACCCGGCCGATGTGGGCAAACTCAGAGAACAACGAAACGAAGCCAATCGAGATCCGCGGCGATGACATCGCTCAAACAGATCGACGCCAACCGCCGCAACGCGCTCAAGAGCACGGGCCCGACCAGCGAAGTCGGGAAGGAGCGCTCGCGCCAAAATGCCATGCGGCATGGGCTGACGGCGGAGACCGTCGTTGAGCCTTTGGAAAATCGCGACGACTACAAAGCATTCGAAATGTCGATAACGGCTGAGTTCGACGCGCAAACAGCGGTGGAGCGGGAACTGGTATTGCGTCTGGCCAGCGTGTTGTGGCGCCTTCGCCGTGCCACGGCGATTGAGACCGGGTTACTGCAGATCGGCGAGCCGGACGAGGAACGGCCGGCGCACCGTAGCGCCGACACTATCGCGCATTCCGTTTTTTCGATGATGGAGGCGGCACTACGCAACCGCTCCAAAGGAAGCCGCGCCAACCGCCGCGAGGCGAGCTCGGAGTCCTCGGTAGGTGACGACCGACCGTCTGAGTGCGATTTAGCCGTCAACTGCGCCGAAATCGGAAAAGCTGAGATGGCGCTTCGCTTCCTGCGTCTGGCGAAGTTCGATAACGGCGCATTCGAGCGCTTGAACCGCTATGAAACCGCACTCTGGCGCCAAGCGGCCCAGCTGCTCTTTGCGCTTAACTTTTTGCATCGGCCGCAACGGCGGCAAAGCCGCTTTCCGACGATGCGAGACAGTCCGCTTCTGTTCGGTAGTACCGTCAGGAGATTGTGAGCGCGGGCCTTGTCACCACCCAAGGGCAATCAGCGCCACGTATCACGAGCGGTGATAGTCGTCCTCAATTCGTTCGATATCATCTTCGCCGAGATAGCTGCCGGTCTGCCGTCGATAGGCTCGAGATCGATCTTGCCGGGATTTTCCAGACGATGCGGGGCGCCGCTCGGCACGTAGACCAATTCGTTCTCGCGCAGCATCTGCACCTTGTCGCCGATCGTCACCCGCGCGGTGCCGCGCACCACCACCCCATGCTCGGCACAACGATGATGTAGCTGCAGCGACAGCGTCAAATCGTTGTATCGCACCGGTCAAGCCGGCAAGGTTAACCAATCCTTAAGCGCGGCCGACCTACATATCTCGCTGGGTGCATCGGACCGGCAACGACAACCATGGCACGTCGGAAGGAAGCTCACGGCGGCGGCCACGGTTGGTTTGTCACTTTCGCTGATCTCATGGGCCTACTCGTTAGCTTCTTCGTCATGCTGGTCGCATTTTCCACACAAGACCAAAAGAAAGTGCAAGTGGCAACCGGCTCGATGCGAGATGCGTTTGGCGTCCAGCGCGATGCAAACTACTCGGGCGTCGTTGAAAATGACGGCTCGCTGATCCGTTCCAAAATTAAGAACGTAGCGCGGATTATGCCGGAGGATTCATCCGTCACGCCGACGTCAGAGGAAAAGGGTGCCGAACTCCGAGCACCGCCGAACCTTCGCGCTCGCCGCGGCCTCGCTACGCCGGATACTTGAGGGTATGCCGGAGCTAGCCGAGGCTTCAAAGCACATCCTGATCGAGGAGAGTAAAGCGGGCCTCAACATAGAGGTCGTCGACCAGGACGGGCGCTCGATGTTCCCCGAGGGCTCAAAGGAGCCGTTCGAGCATGCCAGAGAGCTTTTTCAGAAGCTCGCCGGCCCGCTCAAGACCACTCCGTACCGTATTGCCATCACCGGGCACACGTCCGGCTCTCAGGCTTGGCCGCCGGACTACGGGGCCTGGAATTTTTCTGCCGACCGGGCAAATGCCGTCCGCACAATCCTGGAGCAGGAGGGCTACCCTACTGCCAATATTTTTCAGATCACCGGGAAAGCCGACACCGATCCGCTGCTACCGGAGGCCCCTACGGCCCCACCAAATCGTCGCGTAACAATAACTCTTATAAGCGAAGCGCCAGCGGTGCCGATAGATTTAAAGCCTTAGTGCTCCCGGGTACTCTCTGCGTCCTGTGTAGCGGCGACACGACCGGACGGCTAACAACTCAGAGGCCGAATTCTTAGTATTTTTTCTTCTTGAATTGATTTGCACACCGGCGACACAAGTCCTGTAATCGGATGATCAAGCAGTGCGCGTTCCTTGGCGTATCCTATAAAACTGAATGATTTGTTGGGCGGTATCGCGCTTCAGACGCTCGAAGCTTGCGAGATACTGCGCGATTTCCATTGTTGGCATGCGTTCTCGTCGAGCGCGAAACGACAACAGGGCTTTGGTTGTGGCCCACGACAGATTTGCCGCCTTGGCAAGAACCAATAACGTCTCGGAATGACGCTGAATCATTGCTTGTTCGACAACAGCAACAGGGACGTCGCAGATCTGCGCCAGCGCACTCGTGGTCTCTTCAAACTTCTCACCCTCAGCAAAGGCCCGGATCGTACCATCGTCGAGTTGACCGGACTCATAAAGCGACCGAACCCGCGCTTGCACCGTAAGATGAGTTGCTGACTCGGCTGTCGCCATATTACGTATTTCGTCAGTCACTGTCGCAATTGCATCTTGAATTTCCCTTTTGGCCTGGGGTTTCTCGAGCACGAGCTTAGATCGAACGATTTCGGAGGCTCTCGACAGTAAGGTCAAAAATAGTTCATGAGGAATGTCAGGTCGCCTGCCAACGGTCATGGCAAGCTCATCGTCTCCATCGGAACGCTTAACGAGTGTGGAGAAGCCTCGCAGCGAAATCTTCGCTCCCTTGTTATTTGCCGTGCTAAGTGCGACCGCTCTGTCTCCGCGTTCTACGAGCACGTCAGTAATAGCTTCGCTGAGGGATTTTCGCTGGGAAATTGCCAATAAGTGGGCTTGGCCTTTTGTCCGCGCGTTTTGGACAAGTGTACCGTCATCCAACTTCTCTGAGTGCACGAGTATCGGATACGCAACGCGGATTTCATCATCACTCGCAAGAACTCGGGAGATTTTGGTGGGGGCATTGGCAACCGATGCAAGGCGGTGCGCGAGCAGTGACCGCACGGAAACCTCAATTTCCGCCGCCAGACGGGTAATGATTTCATCGAACAGCTCAATCTCTTCCTCGGAAAATCGAACCGATCCGTCGACGAACAAGTCGGTAATTTGCAGCAGCATTTCGGCGCGCCGCCGAGCTGATCCGTGTGCGATGGCTTGCTCGAGCTCCGTCACGAGGGAAGGAAATGCCAACGTGGGGCTCATGATACGAAGGATCGCATTTTCAGGAGTGCGCTGCCCGAGAACGCCGCCAAAAGAGCCGGCTATTGAGTAGATTAGCAATTTACGAAATTATGCTTAAAAGTTTATGTAGCAATCTTTAGTGCCAAGTGTTTGGTTTGCCTCGGGCGCCGTCAAAAACTGTCTGATGCAGCCAGTCTCGAAAGGACCCGCTCCCGACACGCGCGGCGCTCGAGAGCCTTGATGTAACGACGTGCAGAGCGGTCGCCCGCAACGCCACACCTAGCTATCGCCTCAGCGTTGACACGCTCACAACGGGTGAGCGCTTTGCGCATCCGCATGCGTGATAAGGATGCGAACCGACCGAGAAATGCCTTCTTACGGATCTTGCAACAGGCGGCGCCGCTCGAACAAACTCGAACAGTAGAATGGATATTTGCGGTACAGCGCCTTTGCTTCAGTAGGAAAATGAAGTGCCATCAAACTAAAAGGCCTTTTGAATTGCGAGTAACATCGGGGCTTGGCGACCGCCTGGAGATTAAAGGCTCGCCGATAAAACGCTTGTTGCTCGGCCCCGGCGGCAACGAGGCAGTAGTTTGCAGCGAAGTGTTCCGCCGCCAAAAAAACGATACGAAGCGTAACATAAGGCAAATCACGATGCCGCCAAGAGAGTCTTTCGTCTGCCACAAAGCAGGTTGCATCCACCAGCACGTTGCCTGCGTCGAGCTTAGACCGCAAGTGATCCGAGAAGACCTCGAGAGAAGGGGATTTCGGATGTTCCTTTGAAACGATGTGAAGCCGCAGCGAGCTCGCTAGCTCGCCGTCCACGTACAACGCATACAAATAAGCGTTCTCCATTGCGTCATAATCATCGGCGAACGTCGCGAAACGATTTGGCGCAATTGAGTCTGCACGAAAATAAGCCTGATAGCGAAGTCGTCCGATCGCCTCCCGCAATTCGCGGTCGTTGGCGCGTCGACAATCTATTCGACGCAGAAGGCGATTTGCACGGTCAACAAACACCTTGTCCTGAGGGGGGCTATCCCAAAAATGCGATGGCTCCACTTGCGCATTCATTATGATATCCCCAATCAATTCCTTCGTGCCGTTCAACGCAGCGTGCTTCGAGCTGACGTCGAAAGAAGTCGGGCAACGGCGTGCCCCAATTCATATTTCGGTAAAATGAATAGGCAGTTGAGTTGGAAGTCACCCCCCCGTTTGAGGGGGTATACGATCCCTACGGCGCAGCACCGCAGACGCGCCGCTAGACTTGGATAGCCCGTAATTTCCCGCATGGCCGAGCGCTGAGCCGTTCGAGGCTTTTGTTGGCCCGGCGAGGCGAAAGGTAGCGATCCGACGCAGAAGAAGATTACGTTATTGTGCTGCAACCGGAGGATCTGGTGCTCTTTCGCAATCCCGGCGCAACCGCACTCCGCAAGGCCTGTAATTTTCTTCGCTGGGAGGTTGTCAGCGATACCGTTCCGGAAGCGAATGACCCGGCGTCTTGGTAACATCGCAACAGCGAAAAAGCGTTTGGCTGGAGCTCGCTTCTAACGTCGCCAATGTCCTTGTTCGCCTAAGCAAAGCGGCCCCGGCGGGTTGCCGTCCGCCGAGGCCCGTGCGCTAGAGCCCGCTTGCCGACGGGACAGGATAACGAGCCCTGGCCACTCAGAGCTAAAACTCGCCGCGGATCCCGGTTCCAGCCGCTGACGGCAGGCCGCCAACTTGCATCGCGATATTCAAAATACGACCCGGTACACGGCGCTGGCCATGCTGGGCAAAAAATCGGGCGGGGGCATTTGTAGCGAACGCGGGTTTGATCCGTTCCGGCTTTGGAGACCCAAGGTCAGTGTGCCGAGGCCCACACGGTTAGGCGCATCTCATGGCTGCACGAGCTGCAATGGTAGACGCGGACGGCCGCATCCGTTCCCTCGGGAAGCCGCTCTATACTGGCGACTTTCATCTCCTCTCCGCATCGGCAGGGAGGACCTTCGGTACAGCCGGGCTCAAGAAATCGCTCAAATACTGACATGGCGATGCCCCCAGTGGAACTTTGGAACAATACTCTACATGCTGCAATGCACAAGAACGGGTCCTACGTTCCGCGATCGGCGATCGTATCGACACCGTTAACTCGCGCGCTCGCGGACCCCTTTCACCCGGTGGAACACTCTTGGTTCTGCTTTCGGTTTCTTACTTCTTGATGTTCTTCCTGCCTTCACGGTGCGCGCACGTTGTCCAGAGGTCTTCTCTCCGTTGAAGTCACTTGCAGCTCTGCTGCTAGTGGGATCGGTCATCGGGCTGGGTGGTCTTAAGCGAAGAGCTTTTGGCATCGGATGCAAGCGAAAGTCGCCCGGATAAAACCCGCCACCGCGGTCGAACGAAATGATTTCTGCTTTGAGGGACGGCGGTGTTGCGTAACGAAGCCACCGGTCCCCGAATCGCAAATAGGTGCAGGCAAGGTGAACCCGGCTTTCGTTGCAGGCGGTGTCTCGCTTCAGCGCTAACGCTGCTGCACATTTAGCTGGATCCTTCTTCGATCCGCGTTCACAGTCCGCCTTCGTAATGTGAACCGTCACTGGCTCGTCGGCATCTACCACCTGCAACCCTTCGATAGTCCTCATCGCCGCTCCTCCTGTTGGATCAGCAATTCCAATGTCGCAGACTCAGGAAAATCTCCCGCGGCCGCCTGAGGCTGTGCAGGGCAATTAGACGCCGGATTAAAATCCCGCAGCGCGTCGACAATCTATCTTTGGTCCGCGAGTTGTCGTTCGCAGGCGTGGCGTACGGGATGTCGTTGATATTTACCGCCCCTGTCTCTGCGTGAGGTTCGGCAAAATCGTCCTGCCTGGAATTAAGATAATAGGATCGGCTGGCGGCCATCGCAGAACCCTCACGCAATACGTCCGACCCGGATCAATCTTCCACGAAGCCAAGAGCCTTTGGAAGGCGATTTATTGGGCAAACGAGACCGCCAACTGAGCATCGTCGTGCATTTTCCTGCGGCGGTTTGACTCAGTGCGGCAAGTCAGATTGCCGTTGGAGCAGTGTTAAAAGAACAACCGCAGTACCCATCGAGGGGAGCATTTCAGTCATGGCAAAACCGAAGCTGCGGCTAGTCGCGCCAATAACTTAAATCGAACAGTTGTCCCGCTCCGACCCAAAAACGCCGAACTGCGGACCAGGGAGCACCTGACCGACGGCGAAGTGGAAAAAGCTGGTCGAGGCCGCCGGCGCCAACCGCCACGGCCACCGCGATGCCCTGATGGTACTCATGGCCTATCGGTACGGCCTTCGGGCGGCCGAAGTCGTGGACCTTCGGTGGGAGCAGATCGACTTTAAAACAGCCTCCCTGCACATCCGTAGGGTCAAGAACGGCGCGCCAAGTACGCACCCGCTGACCGGCCGAGAGCTGCGCGAGTTGCGCCGGCATCAAAGGGAAAGCGCCAAGTCACCCTTCGTGTTCGTTTCGGAGCGCGGGGCGCCGTTATCGGCGCCCGGATTTAGCCGCATGATCGAGCGAGCAGCGGCGGCGACGAAGCTTGGCATCAAGGCCCACGCCCACATGCTGCGCCACGCTTGCGGCTACAAGCTGGCGAATGACGGGGTCGATACCCGGTCACTCCAGGCTTACTTGGGGCATCGCAATATCCAGAATACGACCCGGTACACGGCGTTGGCGCCGGCTCGGTTCAAGGGGTTCTGGCGGGACTGAGCTTGTTATTTAGAGTAGCTCACCCCAGACAGAGGTGAGCCATGACTTTTGAGACGCTCGTTTACACCAGTGACGGCCCGATCGCGACAATCACGCTCAATCGTCCAAGTGAACTCAACACCATTGTCCCGCCGATGCCGGAGGAATTCGAAACGGCAATTAACCTCGCGGTCAAGAGCGCCTCGATCAAAGTTATCATCCTGGGCGGTGCCGGACATTCGTTTTGCGCCGGCTATGATTTTGGCGAGGGTTTCCACCTTTGGGACAAACACATTACCACCAATGGCGCGTGGGATGCGGGAAAAGACTTTGCCTGGTCCACAGCGCAGGCGTTGGCGCCGACGCAAAAGTTCATGAGCATGTGGCGCGCGCCAAAACCGGTCATCGCGCAGGTGCACGGCTGGTGCGTTGGCGGCGGCAGCGACACCGCACTGTGCGCCGATCTTGTCATTGCCAGCGAAGACGCGCGGATCGGAACGCCGTACTCGCGGATGTGGGGATGTTACCTGGCTCGGACTGACGAAGGCCAAGGAATACGCACTGACCGGCAAACCACTTTCAGGCCGTGAGGCTGCGCGCGCCCTTGTTAGAACGGAGCGCTCTAGAGCTTTGAGCGCCCCGTTGCGCTATTCTGGACTCGTGGTGTACGAGAGCTATCCCTTTCGAATAGTCGTGCTACATTGCTTTGTGTCTGCGACACGCTTTCTTTCCAATGGGCGCGAACGATGAGTGCACTTGAGAAGGGAATTACCGCGAACGGTACCAGTTACGCCGGAAAGCAGTGGAACATACTCGGGCAGGTATATTATCCCAAGGCAACCTGCGACGCCGCGTTCGCTTTCGAGACAAATTCGCTACCGGGACAGTTCGTCCCGGTTCATATGCACCCGACGCAGGACGAGTTCATCCTAATGCAAGAGGGTGCGCTCGACCTCAAACTTGGTGGCGTCTGGACGAAAGCAAATGCAGGCGATCTCGTGCGCATGCCGCGTGGCATTCCGCATGGATACTTCAATAAGTCGGATAAGCCCGCTCGTGCATTATTCTGGGTTTCACCGCGCGGAAAGTTGGAAGCCCTTTTTGAAAAAATCCACGGGTTGACCGATCCCGCGGAAATTATGACGCTGTCCGCAAAGCATGAAGTTGAATTTCTCCCGCCTGAGGCAAACGCCTGACCAGGTGCCCCCTCCTGGCTCAGCCGTGGCCGTAGGTTCGTTCTTATTGACCGCAGCCGGGGTTCATAGGCAAAGGCCTCAAAACGAATCCTGAGTCCTCTTAGGTCCGAATGGAAAAGGACGGCTTGGAAGCATGATCAGGGGGCTATGATGAGGAAGATACTGCTACTGATGCTAGTACTGGTGTCGTCGGCGGCTCATGCCGAACGCCTTGACTCACTCAAGAATTTCACCGGCATTTGGGCGCCGGCTGAAGGTGGCGCGGCACCACCGAGCGTCGCCTGCCAAAAGGAACTATCAAGTGGTGGCAATCGAACTCCCAGCGAAGCACGCCCATATGAACTACTCGGGATCTGCGAGCGCGGGATCGATTATCTCTATCAACCAACCTATTGCGACGCTACGAATATCACGCCTCACGGGACAAGCGTCGAGTTCGACGAACGATGCACGACCAAGGGCGATTACATCGACGAGTTTCATTCTGGGATAACGGATTTAGGCCACGGCGCAATCGTGTTGTCGCGCACTCCTACCAAATCAGATGGCGGGTATTCTCCTTCGCCGAAGCTCCGCTATATCCGCTGCAACCAGACCTACAACTGCGTTCATCGAGATGGCGCGCAAACAGATCGATGAGGCGCGCGCCACGATCGGGGCCCTGACGGCCACGCGCCGCTGCTTTTATTTTTCCTGCGATGCCGTTCGCCGGCGCGGTTTTTGCTGCGCGGTCCCCGGATTGCCTCGGCATGGGACGGTCCGTCCGGTGATGCCGGAAGTATCCACACCGTGATCGATCGGCCTACCGTAGGGTATCCAGCGAGTTGATGCCGCTCTGCCTTCCTGTCAAAACGCCAAATCCGAATAGGAGTCGTCCATGAACCCGGTACAAGTCGAGCAGAAAACCTATCAGATGCCGCCGCAGGAAGGGATTACCATCGCACACTTTCTCACCGTCGCCGACGTCGAGCGATCGCTTCGATTTTACGAAACTGTCTTCGGAGGTCGCGTTCTGAGCAGGGGCGACAGCAAAGGCGCGCCGGGGTACATCCAGATCGCGAACACGTGGCTTCTTGTCAACCCCGGGGGCGGTCCGACACCTGATAAACCGTCGGTAACGCTCAGCGTCCCCGCCAATCCCGATTTAGTCAGCAGCTTCATGAATATCCGCGTTGCAGATATTCAAGCGTGCTATGAACTGTGGCGAAGTCGAGGAGCCGAGTTCATCACGGAGCCCAAGCCCAAGTACGGCGAGACGCGCTGCTACATTCGCGATCCCGATGGCTACATCATAGAAGTTGGGCAAAGCAACCCGGGCGTCGCATACGGATAAACGCCACGACACGTGAAGGCATCTGTGGCGACCGCCACCAGCGATTTATGAGTAAGCCGCTTGGCGGTAGACCGGCCGCATGAAGTAAGAGAGCAAGGCACCAACGACGCTTGGCGGCCTGCACCGCGCGACACTATTGAGCCTACCTAGGTGGGATAGGCGGAGCGGTAACCAAGGTTTAACGCGGCTGGCACACTGTGAAGCTCCTTCACGAGGCCGCTATCGATGATGGACGAGCTGCTTATCGAAGAACTGGTGGTACGCAGGCTCCATGAAAAAATGGATGATGCGTTTCGCGCTGCGATGCAGAAAGCCATCAACGCGGGCGAAGAAACCACACCGACCGTGGTCTCGAAAAAGCCGGGCACTCGAATTCCGAAGATTGTCTTGGCTTAGCCAGACGCGTACTGGAGCCTGCGACCGCGCGACACTGGCGGCGCCGTGCTGGTGATCCGTTGGGGCGCCAGCGCAACGAGCGACGTGCCGCGGCAGCGGGCATGCTGCGCGGCGTGCGGACGCAACGGCCGCGCGACAATTCATCGTCTCCGATTGGTCGCTTCGCGCCGGCAGGCGCGCCTAACCGGCAATGCCGTCCCGCCGGCCGGCACCAAGAGCGCTCTGGCGCTCTATTCAAATGGCGCAGTTTCCCTGTAACTTGGTTGATGACATTCCGCGGGGGAGGCAATGGTCATGGTCGCTCGCCTGTTCGCTCCACAATTCCTGGTGCTGTATTGGTTCGCGATCACCGCGATGATCGTGCATTTCCGCGGCCGCGACCGGTTGACCCTTACCCGGCAGCTGACCGACCATTCGACGCTGCTCGCGCCCTATAATGTGCTGATGTATTGGTTCTCGGCGCTGCCCAATCGCCCGGTGCTGCCGACCGCAAGCATTCCGCAATTGGCCAAGCTGCGCGAGAACTGGGAAATCATCCGCGACGAAGCCTTGGCGCTGTCCGAGCAAGGCGCCATCAAAGCCGCCGATAAGTACAACGATTTCGGCTTCAATTCGTTCTTCCGCACCGGCTGGAAGCGGTTCTATCTCAAATGGTACGACGAGCCGCTGCCGTCGGCGAAATCGGCTTGCCCGCGTACCGTCGAATTGCTCGAACTCGATCCCCGGCCTTGAGGGCGCCATGTTCGCCACGCTGCCGCCCGGCGGCAGACTGGTGCGGCACCGCGACCCCTATGCCGGATCGCTGCGCTATCATCTCGGCCTGGTGACGCCGAAGTCGCCGGGCGAATGCCGCATCTTTGTCGACGGTGAGCCTTACACTTGGCGCGACGGCGAGGATCTGCTATTCGACGAGACCTTCGTGCACTACGCGGAAAACACCACCAGCGACACACGCATCATCTTGTTCTGCGACGTCGAGCGGCCGTTACATACCCACTTCGTGACCGCACTCAACCGCTGGGTCTGTCGCCACGTGGTCCGAGAGACCAAGACCCAAAATGTCGACGGCGAACCGGTCGGCGCCTTTAACAAGATGTTCGCCTATATCTATCAGGTCCGCCTGGTCGGCAAACGCATGAAGGCCTGGAACAAAAGGGTCTATTACGCCGTCAAATATTCGATCATGGGATTGGTGCTGGCGGCTGTCGTATATTCCGTATTTGCTTAGAGTGATAGGACCGTCCTAAGAAAGCCGACGTGCGGGGGCGCAATTGCCTTGGTAGCTTCCGCCTTTGTCCGATCCATTTCGTGGCGGTCCAACTAAGCTGAAAACTGGTCGGTAATTCGACCGATCATTAGACGGCTCTGGGTGACTCCGCGTAGCGGATAATCCCTGCACTTCTCTGAAATCAGCGCGGGTGATGCCGCAAATGAGGTTAGTCCGACAAGGCGGTGGTCGTGTGACCAGCAACACTTCCCTCGACGGTCATAAGCCCTAAACTAAAATCAACGTGCACGTTTGAGGGCTTATAGGAGCGGTCAATGCCAGAGGCCGTCACCATCAACAACGAGGAACTTGCAATCTTGTGTGACATCGTGAGCGGCTGGGGCGTCAAAAAATGGGCCGAAAATCCGGATGCAGTTAAAAAACAGGCGCTTGATCGCCTGATAGCGCATGGATACGTCCAATCGGCACACGAAGCTTCCGCTACAAGATATCAACACACAATCAAGACGGAGATTCTTTTCGCCCAGCTTTGCGTCGGAATAAGCGGTGGATAGTCACCGATGATTTCGTTGATCTAGCAACACGCATGATCACCGAAAAGGTCGCACCGCTGCCCGAGGCTAAGGCTTGAGTCATTCTCGGGCCGTCAGTAACCGATGCCACACGGCTCTTAACCACCTTCGCAATCGACTTTGGGCGGGGCGGTGATGCGAGATACACGACGCCGCAACCGATCAAGGCAACGGCGAAGCCTGTGGTCAGCATGGTCGCAAGCTGTGCTTTATTCACAGACGGTCCCGTCTGGCAGCGGCACGATGGGCGCTATTGGCAGCCAAGCGACGCTTTCTCCGGTCCGCAACCTTTCTTGCATGGCTTCATGCAGCTGCGCGGCCCCGCTGTCTCCACCGACGTAACTGCTCGGCCTCCTGCCGGTGCTTCTCCGGCGTCAGGAGCAAACGCGTGTTTCGTCATCCGCCTGTTGACAGTGTAAAACCCTGCTAGACCGAGCCGGAGGCCGTTTTGACTCGCGTCGGGATATGGGCAGCGATCAGACAGCCAACCAGATAACTGATCTGAACCGAGACAAGCGTTGCTAACAGACGCAATGTAACAACAAGCGAGTTACTGCCAACCCAAAATCCGGCGGCGAATATGCTGGTGATCACCAGTAGTACCAGCAGCGCCAAGATGATCACGTTAAAACGTAGTCCAAGCGCCAGTCCGGCTACCGCAACAAGAACCATGATAGCGAGCATTGTAGTCCCCCCGCGCGGAAATTTTGTCTGGAAAGCAGGCTCCTGGCTGAGTTCTTTTTTGTGGCCAAATACGTGCGATTTGGCTGGGCCTCAAAAATATTGCCATATGTGACCTTTCTGACACGGTCGAGGCTGCTTGTTCCACCGCACGTAGGTATTGACTGTGCAACATTAGCGCCAAAGGGCGGCCACCGAGCCGCTCATTGCCTCACCTAACGCGGCAACGAAAAACGCCGGCGAGTGTGAAGCCTGCCGGCGTTCGGTGTGGCTGAGAGCGCAAACACCTGGCGGTCAGTTGAACGTCGCACCGGCGGCAATGAGCGATGGCGCCACGCACCGTATCATCGTTAGCCTCCCAGCGGCTCCGGCGGGGGTTGTTTCCGCCGGAGCCTATGCGCCAAGGAGACCGCAAAGAGGCCCGAAAGGGGCACCCCATGCGGACGGGACCACGACGCACAAAGACTAAAACTTGACACGGATTGTCGTTCCGCAGACAGGCCGGTCCACGTATCAAACTAATTGCATCGTTGATGGAACTAACAAGCAGTGCGTGTTTGGATCGACCGTCGGCCGCCCCGCACAGTCATCACGCCAATCGATGCAACACAGTCGGCATTTTTAGCTGTGCTGTTTCGCGTGTTGCCTCGCGGCATTGTTCTGGTGCTCGGCGGCTTCGAGGTAATGACCGAATGCGATCCGGGCATGATGCGCGGCCTTTTCATGATTTCCCGCTTTGTGATGCTTGGCGGCCTCGCGATGATGTTTGGCGGCCTGCTCATAGTGTTGCGCTGCTTGTTCGTGATGCTCGTGAATCTTGTACTCTGCCATTCTGATCTCCCGGACTTTCCCGTTTCAGCTCGACTTCATACGAGACAAGCGCTCAACTGCGCACTAATCTTCTTGAGACAATGCGTGAGAATTCGATAAGCAAGGATTTAGTGGAAATCGGCGAGCCGAGCGCATGCCCGGCAGCGGACGTGGGTCTTAAAGCAATGTCTCAACGCGAGGATGTGACTGAATGAGAACCAAGGGAGGGGGTAATCCGATCGACCTTTTGGTCGGTTCGCGGATCAGGAAGTTTCGCAAAGGTCGCAGGCATGAGCCAGGCTCAGCTTGGTAAAAAGCTCGGCGTCACATTCCAGCAAGTCCAGAAATACGAGAACGGCAAGAATCGCGTGGGCGCCAGCCGGCTACAAATGATCTCGACCGCTCTCGACGTCCCAGTCGGGCAGTTTTTTACTGATGGTGCTGGAACGAGTCGAACGTCGGCAAAACCACTGGCATTCGATCCACAGGCGCTACGGCTTGCAGAGGCATTTACCCGGCTCAACGATAAGGAGTTGCGCAATTCGATTCTTGATATGGTTGAGGCCATGGCGAGAAAATCGTCCGGTATCTGATATGGCCCGCCTTCAGGCGTTGAGCGCCGACAACGTGGTCGTGCTCCCGAAGGATTTGACGCCGAGTGTAGGCAACGCGGTTAGCGGCTTCACCGACCGCGGATCAGGCTGACGATCAGGCAGCGGACGCGCGTGCTGCAGCAGTGGCCGCAGGTAGCGTTGATTTGATACCTCGGCGGAGCCGCGCACTACACCCCGCGCGCGCGAAGTCTGAGGGGCGCCAACGACGCGCATTGGGATGCTGTCATCGGCGCCCCGGTTACGGCGGGGAAGGCTCTCTCCCACCGTCCCCGCGCGATCTTATCACGCTTGTGCGCAGCGTTCGGCTTCCGTTCGGGGCTACTTCAAATCATTTGAAGCGAACAAAAGGGGCCCGTTCGCCCTTTGTGCATTTGCGTTTGGCGGTTTGATTGCCACTCGGCCTGCGCGCAAGTCGCCAAAAATAAAAGCCTTGGCCAGCTTGGCGACCGGCCGGGGCCAAACATCCAGCTAAGCGCGGAGGCCGAGCTGAGATGTTCTTCGCGGGTGGGCATCAGCCCGCCCAACCATCTAAGCAGCCAGAATTGCGTCAGGATCGGCTAGGCGACCTTCGGATGCGTCGCCTTCCTCGATGTGACACACGCCGCAGGCTCGGCACTCGAACGAACGCAGATCGGGTAGTCTGCCAAATCGCAGCGTTCTTTGAACGAGGTGCATCGGCCGAGCGCAGCCGAAAGCACAACGGCGACGCGGCGACTTAGGGGCGGAATTGTTAGCGCATTTTTCCCACATGACACGACAGTCCAACTGGCCTCGGCGAAAACACGGAGGCGCAGTTGATAATGAAGTGTCAGCTTACCGCGACGGGAGTGGCTGAAGCCTTAATTTTCGGCAATCCAGCGGGCCGCCGCCCTACACGTCCGCAGGGTCAAGAACGGCACGCCAGGTACGCACCCGCTGACCGGCCGCCAGCTGCGCCAACATCAAAGAGAAAACCCCAAGTCGCCCTTCATGTTCGTCTCGGAGCGGGTGCGCCGTTATCGGCGCCGGGATTCAGCCGCAAGGACGGCGTCGACACCTGCAAGCCTACCTGGGGCACCGCAATATCCAGAACACCATCGCGTTATACGGCGCTAGCGCCGGATCGGTTCAAGGGGTTCTGGCGGGATTAGGGGCAGGTTTTGCGGAGCCAAGGTCAGGCGCGGGACAGGGGTCGAACTGGGATTTTGCCCAGGCATGAACCTTTCTCCGACAACGGCGACCTACGGGTATTGGAATTCAAACTCAAACCCAAACCCAAACTCGGAGAACGACCATGTCACGCAAAATCCTCTTTACTCTCGCAGCCGCAGCCACGATCGCCGCTGCAGCTACCCTCGCTTCCAGCGCGGCCGATGCCCACGGTTTCGGCGGTGGTGGTTTCGGTGGCGGCCATTTCGGTGGCGGCGGGTTCGCCCGCGGCGGCGGCTTCGGCGGCAGCCACTTCGGCGGCACCCACTTCGGCGGCAGCCGTTTCGCCGGCACCCACTTCGGCGGACGCGGCATCGGCCGGGGCTATCCCGGACGCGGCTGGGGCCGCTGGGCGGGTTGGCATCATCGCTGGTACTGGCGCGATGGCCGCTGGTTCTATGGCGACTACGGTGTCGACGGCGGCTACGTAGATCCGGCTCCCGTTGCCACGCCCGGCCCGTGCACCTGCCTGACCAAGACCTACACGCAGGACGGCCTCGTCGTGTTCGCGGACGTCTGCACCAAGGAAGCGGCCAGCGCGCCCGTCGGTGGTACCGAAGTGACGCCTCCGGCCAAGACCTCGGAAGTGACCCCGCCGCCGGCCCCGCAGCCGGACAACAAGGCGGTCGCCGACGCCTCGCAAGCGCCGACCACCAACAACTACGCCGGCAAGACCTACCAGGACTTCCTGGCGGCCAACGGCGTGGCGCAGAAGAACTAAAGATTTAAGGCCTACTCGAACTGAACAGCCGCCTGCGAGCCAATCGCAGGCGGCCCTTCATTTGCTGCAGTGCCCATCACTGCGCAAGCTGCCGGACCTACTTCGGCGGCTGGTGGATTGAGATTTCTTTAAGCCGTTTGAACCGCTTACCGCCGAATTGCGACAGACCTGTAGAGCAAGCCGATGGAGGGTACCATGAAAAGCGGTTCGAGCGGTCTGCAACAGCACAAGTACTTTCTCGTGCAAATCGACGGGCGGACGAAATCGGGGCATCAGCGCTTCATCGACGCGTTGCGCGCGGGACTGCAGTTGAGAGATCAGTTCCCGCAGCACGACATCAAGGTGCGGGCAACTGAGGGGGCGGTCCAGCGGACTGTGTTGCACTAAGGCGAAAGAAAACCACTAAAGCACAAATGATGTCGACAATAACGACTAAGGGAACGATGAAATACAACGTTGTCATCCTGCAGGGCATGCGCAACACCCACAAAGGTAGGCCTCATGACCGCGATCCCGGAAAGCTTAATAGTGTTCCTCATAATGGCGCTGTTCTTTGGCGCCATCGCATTAATGGTCAACGTATTTCGCTCCGGCATAGACAGGCGGGCCGCCGGGCTTTGGCGGATCGAGGCGAAAATCGATCTGCTATTGAACCATGTGGGTAGCGAATTCGATCCCTATAAGGCGCTCCCGCGGCAGGTGGCTGATGCCATCGGGCGTGGTGAAAAGATTCAAGCGATCAAGTCTTGGCGTGAGGTCACTGGGGCCGGCTTGAGGGAAGCGAAGGACTTCATCGAAGAGGCGCAGCGCCGAAGGAGTTCGGGCACACGCGGCTGACGGCGCAATCACCCTTCACCTCCGAGAAGTGACCCTCATCATTCTCTCTGCCACGGGCCGCAGGCTCCAGAACCAAAGCCAGAGCCCGAGAGCAAGCATGAATATCGCCATTACGGCAAATGTGATCGCGACTGGGTTAGAATTGAGTTTCGCTTGCGATTCCCATTCGCCGAGCAAAAGCGCCACGCCAGCCGCTTCTCGCCGCCGTGGCCCGTCGAAGAGAGAAGCCTTTCGTCAATAGCCCCAGGCGCGGAGTGGCAATGCCAAAGATCGAACCGATTGAGCCACAGGACAAAAGGGTCATTGGGGCTCTTATGTCGGCGCTCACGCCATTTAATGATTTGCGCGGAATTGTCCCGCTGCCGTATGTGCTGTCTTTCCTTGCCGTCGTCCGCGAGGAAGGAAAGCCGATCGGGGTCTACGCCCGGCAACTGGACCTGGAACGCTTCATCATCGGCCGATATTTTCAAATTCTCGGAGACCGCGGACGCCGCGGCACGCCCGGCCTTGGACTCGTAAAGGTCAAACGAACGCTGGCCCATCCGTTCAAGACGGAAGTTTATTTGACCGCTAAAGGCCGTGCCGTCGCTGCGCGAGTGGTTCAAAACTTTCGGCGCTTCACTCAGGAGTAGGACGTTCTTCAAAGTACCTATAGCCGCGGCGGACGCCGTACGGTCTGCTATGGTGAGGCCCTCGGGAGACAAACTTACTCCGGTCAGCCCATTCCTGGCCGAGGCTTTTCTTTGCCGAACACCTAGGTGTTCGGCCCAGCTTCACGCCGTTATCAGCGCAGCTATGATTTGACCGAAGGCGCCGGCGGAGGATGACACTTTCCTGTCATCCGACTTGGGGGCGACCCTAGCGCCGGCCGCGGCCCCAACCCAAGGCCCCGCGGCCGGCGCTTTTCTTCCTCTTAACGCTACCCAGCGCGCCAGTTCCGGCGCTGTTCCCGCCATGTGCAGCGCACGTTCACGATGCTTCGCCACAAACGTTCACAACGGACTAAACTTACAAAGCCTTAGACTTTATGGCGCTAAGCCTTGCGCCAGGGCGGCCCCCAATCCCAACCGCACAAGCCGCCCCTATGACTTGGCCGACGCCAGAACGGCGCGGCCATTTGGGCGACAATCACAGATCTTGAAACGTATTGAGCAGGTGTTCACCGCTGAACACCTGGATGTTCGCCGCCGCAGCGCCTTAGCCACCGCTAACAGCCGCGCATTACCGTGACAACCGAGACAGTTGGGGACCGTACATCCTGCCGTACGACTGACCGGCCCCGGCGCGCGAACGTTATACCCCCCGCGCCGGGGCTTCCCCACTTGCCGCCGCAGTCGCCGCCAACGTAGAATTTCTCCCGAGGCGGACGGCGGTGCCCCCAAAGCTCGCGCCGCACGTCTCCAAGCCCTGCAGCTCATCCCTGCGGGGCTTTGTTGTTTAGACGCCGTGTTTCTGCAAAGGCAGCAATAATTCACAAAGGACAAATGGAGATCGCCCATACGGCTGGCCAGTGTTTCCAATTATGTTGCGCCCGGCTGAGCATCACGCGTCTGTCCACCATCGGTCCCAAGCTCAGCAAAAACTTGGCCCCGGCTGCGCGCCCCTCACACCGCCACCGGGGCCTTTTATTTGCTCGCCGGCAAGCTGTGCGATCCAAACGCACGAGCCCCGCCCAAAGGGCGACACGTCGTGTCAGCTTCCATAGGCGGTCTCTGCCCGTGGATGCGAATTGGTTTGGGCTGTGATGAAAAGCACTTCCCTCAGCCGCGCCGGCGCGCGGAAATGCCGATCGAGCTGAGGGGACCAATGGACAAGATCAAAGCGTGCGTCAGCGACGTGGTGGCGATCGCCAACACCGTGACGTCGCAGGATTTATGTCAGACCAAGCGCCGGCTTGAGCTGCTATTCGCCGACGTTGGCTGCCGAGCAGGAGCAAGTTCCGGCACCGTGCAAAACGTTCGCGATCAGCTCGCCCAAGCCCTCGACCAGAGTCACAGCCTCACCGCAAAACGATTCCTGGACGAACTGATTACTTGGCTCGACCGCGAGCACCTCGGGCGCGGCACATGACCCCAGAAGCGTGTCGGCGCAAGGCGCTGGAATTTCAGCGCGCGGCCGAGATTGCGACCGACGAAAGTGTGCAGCGTGCGTATCGCGATCTAGCGAGTAAGTGGCACGAGCGGGCGGAATGGGCGGAAGCGCTCGCGCAGCGACTTAAGGGCACCGGAGAAGGTCCGCTTTGGTCCCAATAGCGACTGGCGAAATACTCGCAGTCGGTAGGTGCCGTCGATCACTGTTCCCAGGGGGTGACATTGCGAGAATTTGATGGCCTACACTCGTTGCCATGCTTCGGGCAAAATCCATGAAGGTCGATGTCTCAACGGAACTGAATTGCTCCGCCGTCAAGGCATGGAACGAGGTTCAAAAGAGCGCGCTTTTGCTACAAGTGATCTGGCCGCTCGCCCGGATTGCCTCTGTCGATGGCCGAAGCTTCCCGGAACGATGGACTGAAGGGCTGACGGTTCAATGCAGGTCGTACCTTTTTGGGTTTGTTCCGGCTGGCGTGCGCAACTTGCATTTCCAACGAATTGACCAAGTAAACTTCGAAATTCTGAACTCTTGAGAACGACCCTTTGGTCAAAAGCTGGACTCATGCGATTTCGATCAAGCCCCTGGGTCAAGATAGATCGATCTATCGTGATGTTGTTGATATCGACGCCGGCAGACTGACTGCCTTGGTTTGGGCATGGGCCGACTGGTTCTACCGGCATCGCCAACGCCGCTGGCGTGCACTCGCAAAGTGCTTGTAAAGGGCGCGCTTCGGCCGCGCGGCAATTGACTCGGCCGGGCTATTGCGCCCGGATGACACGTCGATTTAGTACTGCGAATATCCGAAGGATTTCGCCAGCGTCGATGATTGATTGAGTAATTGGCCTCCCGGTACCAATCGGAAGTGCCACCGAGAGATGCCGATGCCGGAGCGGCCGGCAGACGTGCCGTGATCGTAGCCGTCTCCGGCCACATGCAATGGCCTAAAGTTGGTCGGGTGCAATCCCTGCCAGCCTCGTTGATTAGGTCAATCGCTGTCCAACTCGGCGCCGCCATCGCTTGAGACGTATCAGCTTGCTGAAACAGTGCCACTCGTCCGCCACACGGTTGGCACTGACGCCGGCACTGTTTGACACAAGCGCATTTGCGCGAAGACACACAGCCTGGCGGTTAGCCGGCTCAGAGCACAGGCTTCCATCCCAACGCGGACTCGGCGACTTATCGCTTGCCGTTGCTATTCCGCGGCAACAAGCCGCCGTTCGGCGCTTTCCACGACCATCGGCGTTTCCCATTCCTGGCGCTGCGGCGGCCCTGCCCAGCGCTTGGTCACCATCGCTACCCAATCAGGCGTGTAGAACGCATTGGCGGCGACTACGCTTTCCCAAAGATAGATGCCGACGAGGGAACCGCCATCAGGCGCGATCCCATAATACTTGCGGATCAAACCGGGGATTCCTTCATACGTGTGGGCCGTCGCGTTGATTGTCTCGATCAGCTGCGCTTTGGATGTGCCCACAGGCACTTTGAATGTCCACAACACCGTATGCATATCGCATCTCCCGCACGTCGAATTTAAAAACACAATAGCAGCCAGCGTATCAAAGGTGGAGTTTGACGCGGTAATAAATTTATCTGCTCCCACCTCATCGCCGTCCTTGAACGAAGCTTAACCTCTCCTAAATGCATTAGCGGTTTAAAGACCGGACCCTTGCGAGTGTGGGGAGGGAACGGTGGACAGGAAATCCGACGAAGAAATCGACCTCTTTGTTCGCGATGAGCAGAACGGGCGCTTTATATTCAATGCCAAGGCGTTGCAGGCTTTAGGGATCGACCCTGTGGAGGCCCAGAAACGTGGCTATCCGTTGAAGAACATAGCCGAAGCGGCCGAGGAACTCGCAGCGAGTTAGCCGCCTTCGCGCCTGCGGTCACCCGGGTCACGCAAGGTCTATTGCGAAGCGTTTGAGATCGGCAAGCGAGCAGTAAGCGACAGCACCCTCGTGAGAGGCGCGCAGAACTACACGAGGCGCTTGGCCTGCCTTGAACGCTTCCTGCCACCGAGGGGCACAGAGGCACCAACGGTCGCCTGGGTTCAATCCTGGAAAGCCGAATGCGGGAACTGGTGTCGAAAGATCATTGCCGCGAGATTTGGAAAATTCGAGAAACGCAGAAGTCATAACGGCACAGATTGTGTGACTGCCAACGTCCTCTCGGCCGGTGTTGCAACAGCCATCCCGATAAAATCCTGCCATCGGTTTGATCGAGCAGATATCAAGCGGCTCGCCGAGCACGTTGCGGGGGCTACGTCGCCGACCGCCTCTGTCACTCCCATCGTCCCTCAACATTCTCGTCTCTCGCCATTGCGATACCCAGTGTCATCCGTAGCCAGTGCACATCTCCGGAGTTAATGCGAAAGTGACGCACATTGTTAACCGCGCGAGCGCCGGTGGCCGCTATGCTTCCATACATGGCCGAAACAATCGGTCACCCGCGGTGTTGACGGTTCATCAAGCCGTTGTTGCGATCGTCATCGCCGCAGGTTTAAGGAGCATAATTATGCATCGCACAACAGCAGTGACCTTTGCGGCGGTGCTTCTTATAGGAAGCATAAGCGCCGGCTTTGCGCAGGGTACTGGACGCGGCTCTGTTGGGGGTGCGGGGACGCCTGGCATCGGCACTGCGCCAGGCATCGGCTCTGTTGGGGGCGCGGGGACGCCAGGCATCGGGACTGCGCCAAGCATCGGCACAGGTGGGAGCGCAGGGACGCCAGGCGTCGGTACTGCGCCAGGCATCGGCACAGGTGGGAGCGCGGGGACGCCAGGCGTCGGCACTGGTAAGGCTGCGGGGACGCCCGGCGTCGGAACCGGCGGATCGACGAATCCTTCAGACACTCTCCCTGGCATGCCGGCCGGCAATCAGTCTGGCAATCAATCTGACAATCAGTCCGGCAATCAGTCTGGCAATCAGTCTGGCAATCGGTTGGGGACCGCTCCCCGCCATGTGCCTACGCTTGGTGAGACCCAGGATGCGGATATCAAGGCCGAATACCTGGAAGCCATGCCCTACCAACCGTGCCCTGCGAACGTGAGATTCCCGAACAGGCAGCAGATGTGCCTTGGTCTTCCGGGAAATCCATCTTATCGCCCGTACACCTCTCAGAAGTAGTGGGTGTCGCGAATATGAAAAAGGGTGGCCGAAGCCGGCTCGGCATATTGCGGTTTATTAGTGATCTTCAGGTCGATGGATGAGCTTGAAGATAGTCACCTTGGTTGAATCCCATTTGTCCATGATTTGTCCGCAGACTGCGCACCTACGCGCGGCGATCGAGGCCATGCCATTGCAGCCTGGCCAAAATCGCCGCGAGAGCCCCAAGCTCGCCGTCACCGCCGTCCTCAGCGAAGACGACTTCGCTTCGCGGCTTGAGCGAGCGATCGAGCGGTCGGGGGCGGCGCCGAAGTTGATCGAAGGTGACTGAGGCAGAATAACCCGCGACCCGGTTTCAAAAGAAGGACGCAACGAACCTAAACAACTCAAATGCCAGAAAGGCAACCCAAGCCGCGCTGATGAGCAAGCCAACAGGAATGGTGGCGGTGACAACGATATTGCGCATCGGTCGGGCCTAGTGCCCCGACACGGGCTCGACACCGTGCCGGGGCCGGTTGCGAAGGGAGAAATCCCTGTCCCCCACCGTTCCGACCGACAAATTAGATGTCGGTTGTTAGCGACGATTTAAAAAAGGCGGCAATGTTTGCCTAGTGCCGCCAAAAAATCCTTTGAACCGATCCGGTGCGTTCCAACAAATAGGGCAAATTGGCCTTGAAGCTGTCAAACTTTAGCATTGCCTAGCTTGGTTTCATTTTGCTGGCCACGTAAAAACGGCTGTTAAAGTGAGGGTATGCGTCATGAGTACCAACGATGTTGAGATCGACTTGGAAAAACATGAAGCGTTCTCTTCGGCCATTGCTGGTCTTCCAAAGGTAGCCGAACTGATAGCCACTTTCCCTTTCGAAGATCGGCAGCGAGCATTGGAGGCAGCCAAACAGAGCTATCTCGAAACTGCGCGGGAGTTGGGCTACGAAGAAGCAACAGCTCTCCGATGGGCGGAGGCGGTGATGTTTCGGCTGCATTTTACATTTACGCAGGCACATGTAGCTGCGTAACCGCCGATGCCAACCTACTGATTGTCATATGCGAGACGTTATAGCTCCTGGCAATCTCGACTAGGGTCTCGCCTTGGGCAAGCCGTGCCCGCGCTTCTGCCTGCTGATGCTTGGTTAGGCTTGCGCCCGAACCTCACGCCCCGAGCCTTCGCCCTTTGCCTGCCTTCAGCGGTTCGACTGAGGATCAGATGCCGCTCGAACTCGGCAAGGCCACCAAGCACCGTCACCATCAACTTGCCGTGCGCAGTACTGGTGTCGGCCCAACCATCACCCGATGACCTGAAGCCAGCTCCGCGCTCCGTAACAGCGGCCAGGCTATTCAGCAGATCACGAGTGGAGCGGGCCAGCCTGTCGAGCTTCGTTACCAACAGCGTGTTGCCGGCCTCTAGCGACGCAATACAGCGCACCAGTGCAGCGCGCTCATTCTTGGCCCCCGATTGCTTCTCAGCGAACACACGCATTGCCCTGCCAACGTTCTTGAAGACTACCTGGCCAATAAATTCCTTTTGGAGACCAAGCCACTCAATACCCTGAGGTTCCACGCTTACGTATGCCCGCTGGAGAATTCTGTTATCGGCGACTTGCTGCCTACCGACACCCGCAAAGACAATCGTGAACAACGCAACAATACCGCCCGTAGTTGCGGTCACGATCGTGGAGGCGATGGTCACCCATTCGGCGCCGAAATAATGCAACAACGGAAGAATTACGAATAGCCAGACTGCAAATACCGTCAGTCAGCCGAGGGCGCATTGCCCTCCCCGTAATCTTAAACATGAGCCAGCCCACAAATCGGAAGCGTTCGACCTCAGCGCCCCAGAGTTTCTGTGATAACTTAAGCCTCGCACATTGAGCAAATATCGATGCCAGACGACTGCTTCGCCGGAAGAAACCGACGACCCGCACTACGCCGACCCGGCGCAATTTTTAAAAAGGTCGAGAAGTGAAGCAAAGACGGCAAGCGTATACAGGGATGCCTGTTTACCGATTTACCGCGCTACACTTGACAGATGAAGCGCTCCGCTTTGGATATGGATGCGAATTTTCTTCATGTCCCCTATGAAGCCAAACGAATTAAGGGCGCAGAAGTGAAAGTCATCCTCGCAACTGCGGTACTTTCCCTTTCATTGTGCTCCTGTGCGGCTCACAATGATGCGAATTACCGTAATCTGGTTGGCCTGACCGTTGTCGGCGACGACCAACAGGTGACCGTTTTACACGTCCGAAATAAAGCGGATGGCCTCCCACTTGCCGACAAGCACTGCAAGCAATTTGGGAAGAGCGCACTGTTCAATAAAATGGAAGGCACACGAGCAGTTTATAATTGCCGGTACCCCGATAACGCTAGACCTCCATCGGGGATGCAGCCTTAGCGAGATGCAAACGACAACTTGGGCAACAGCTTCGTGTGGAATATGAGCTGCCGCAGGAAATGGCGCCTGAATTGACCATGCTCGATCTCGTGCGCCGATCCCAATCCGCAACGTGAGCCGCTGACCTGGATAATTCGCGATCGCCGCGTCCCAGTGCCGCGGGCAATTGCCTCGGCAGGGCCACAGAATGTCCTTGAGCACTCGATCGAGAACCGACAATACGGCAGCGAAATCGGGTGTTTGGACAAACCGATTAACGTTAAACGACGCCACTCAGCCCTCGCCGTCACGGCCGATTTATAACCGCGCGATGGCGCTAAAAGGACTTACACGAAATGAAATGCATCGGCTCGGGCTGTGCCTGACCGCTTTGCGTATTCTGGCGAAATCGAGAGGTCCGCATCGCTCTGTCTTGATTGAAAGACCCATCGATGAATATTTAAGGAGTGACCCCTTTAGTCTTGCCCATGCACTAGAGCGGCTTCGTCGAGCTATCCACAACGAAGAGGCTCAACGCCGGGAAGGCGAGGATTGGAGCCCAGCACGGGAATACGTTCGCACATTGCTGCACAGGATCGATCCATGGAGGAAGTGAGATGGATGCACTTCTTCAGGCACTGCGCTTCTTGGCAAAGAAGCCGAACGACCCTAATAGCGTGCTCTTGGGCGAATTGCGAATTCGGGATTATTTGAAGGGTCCGACTGCTTCACTGCAAAGGCTTAACGCTGCAATCGATGAGGAAGTGAAAGCTTGCCATGGTGATAAGTTCTTTTGGATCGCAATCCAGAAGTTCGTGCAGAGCCAGTTCGACAAATAGAAATCGAGCCTCAGGCGCAGGCGGCGAGAAAGGGAACCGAGAGCACGATCTCGCGCATCTCGTTTCTGACGCTCACCGCCAATCCCGAGTCACCGTATTTATTGACGCTTAGCTCCCGAGCTATACAGCACGCATAGTCGAGCGCAGCGGCCACGTCTTGCAATACCACGCAGCGCTCGTCGTCCTCGTGGTCGCCCGACCTAATCGTAAAGTAGTATTTAGGCATGATGGCTCCCCCAATCACGGTCAGAACGGCGCGTGACGAAATCCTCGACCGAAGAACTCGGTGAATTGGCGGCATCATGCGACAGCTGAATGACCGTTCGCAATTCAAAAGAATGGCATGGAAAAAGGTTGTCGACATTATTCCCTCAAACTTCTTTCAAACGCGGATACTGTCGGATGACAAGTATGCCGTTGCGCAACGTAAAGTGCTGATCAGGATAGTTGGCAATCGCCGCATCCAGCGCAGCGTTTCCGACCGCGGCGCTTGCCGAAGCAACGATGACCCACCGAACATGCTGCTCATTGCAGTCCCACATCTCGACCCGAAAGGGCAGGTTGCGTGGAATGTCATGCAAGTTCGGATTGGCTAACTGTCGAAGCAATTCGTCCGCGCGAAAGTACGCTTCTGAACCAGCTCCCCAAAGGCTTTTCGACGCCTCGCGAAGCTGCTCAAGCACGCTCAGTGTGTGCAGTTACCCCTGCTCTCCTCCACAAGAACATAGTAAGAACGGAAATGGGCTAAGTCAAGGCCGCTCGTTCATATTTTCATCAATTTGCATCCACAGATTTTCACACGAAACCCACAGGGGATGTGGAGTTCAACAGGGGTGTCAAAATGTGGCGTATCAAATCGCGCCGGATATTACCGGCGATTGCCGCTATCGCTCTGTTTGGTTTCGGGAGCGTCGGCCAAGCCGAAGTCGCAAGCATCTACGGTGGTTCGGACGGCCTTTGCGGATCGCGGACCGCAAACGGTGAACGCTTTAATTGCGGGGCGATGACGGCGGCGCATCGTACTCTCCCGTTCGGCACTATGGTTCGGGTTTGCCATAACGGCTGCGTCGTGGTTCGGATAAACGACCGCGGCCCTTTTGTGCGGGGGAGGCATATGGACCTATCGCCCGCGGCGGCACGAGCGATTGGGCTACCAAACACCGGGCAAGTGACGATCACCTGGATGTAACGTTCGAGTTCGCCCCTACGTTAGTGTCTGTGGGCGGCGACTCGTTGAATGAGTTCCGAATTTTGCGTGCCTTCGAAAAATCCGTTCGGGTTCAGTGTCTCCGGTGCGGCCACTTCAATGTGTTGGCGCCGGATGTACTGGCACGCTTGGCGATCGGGCCGAACACTCCGATTGCCGCTTTCGTTAAGCGCCTCCGCTGCCACAAGTGCGGGAGCAAGAGCGTGCTGGCAACTCGGAAGCCCGTGTCGCAAAAGGCGTCATGATGTACGGGCGCTTCACCGTCAAGATGACGTGGGCGGAGACTGGCGAGGCGTGATCTGGGGATGACTTCCACGGCCGACCCTAGCGCCCCACAGACTAGTTAAGCGGTTCTAAAAAGCCCAGGCTCATGCATTACGAGAATATGATTTAGATCGCAGACAAGAGCTTCATCGAACATCGGCAACTTCTGCCTAACCTCTCGAGGAAAAGGGGCTGACAGATGATTTCAAGCGCAGACGAGCTATGGGCCAAAGAACAAGCATGCCGCGAAGCGGCGCGTAAGAGCGAAGATAAGAACACGCGAGCAGCTTATCGCGTGCTGAGGGCAGCTTGGAGCCAGCTTGCTGATCAAGCCGCGCGAATAGAGCGGGCAGATCGGGATACCACGCCATCAGCGCAAGAAATCATGCAACTGAGTAAGTCAATCACTCTTCTTTGGGGTACTAGAAACCGAAGAACGTCCGTCCGCACCTGATCTGCGGTCGTTGTTCGATCGCCTTTCCCCAATTAGTCGCTTCTCTTCCTCGGCACGAGTATCAACCCCGCTGCGGCGATCCTTTCCCGAGCGTCGATCATCGGTCCGTCTCTCATCGACATCCATCGCTCGCTCCCTCCATAACTTGCTCAATCTTGCAACGAACCACTGAACGACGCGTGAAGAGGTACGCTGCGGTTGTGCTGAGGCGCCTGGCGCTTCATTGCAGCGCTGGCCGGTGTCGAAGCGGGTCAACAGCTCAAAGGCGGATGCGGACGACTCGACGCTAATCGAAAAGGTGGAATTGGCTGCCGCGTAGCAGACCGCCGGCCTCGCACGACATTTGCCGATGTTGCTTGTCAGCAACACGCTCCGAAACTTTTCCGGCGATCGTCCGACTGCCACAAAAGAGACCCCCAACGTGCGAGTAGCTTAACGCAGCGGCTCGCCCGGCTAAAGGGTTGGTTAACCAAGACGGTCCATGATCCGCTAAGAACTTGCAGGGATTTCGGATATGAAAAACCGGCAAATAGACCCCATCCTTGCTGACGATCTTGATGCCGTTCTCGCTCGTCAGCGAAGAATTCAAGACCAAATAAGCCTGCGCGACATCTATCGGCTGGATAGCCAGTTCAGCGACTTTCTCACTATGATCCTAAGCTTGTTTGTAGCTGCCACAGGATTGGGCTGGTCTATCTTTGTGTGGGTGCTCCCTCACCCTTAACGTGGCTCTCAGAGCCGACACGCCCGATCACTGGTGCAAGGCTAGACCGTGCGCGGCCGCTTCACAGTCAGCGGGAGTAGCGGCGATACCGAACGGGGCAAAGCGGAGCTGGCGTCGGGCCGTTCTTAGACAGCATACCGCGACGTGGCTGAAGCCTTAATTTTCGGCAATCCAGCGGGCTGCCGCCCTACACGTCCGCAGGTCAAGAACGGCGCGCCAGGCACGCACCCGCTGACCGGCCGGGAGCTCCGCGAGCTGCGCCAACATCAAAGAGAAAACTCAAGTCGCCCTTCATGTTCGTCTCGGAGCGGGGTGCGACGGGATTCAGCCGCAAGGACCGCGTCGACACCCTGAAAGCCTACCTGGGGCATCGCAATATCAAGAACACCACTTGTTATACGGCCCTAGCGCCGGATCGGTTCAAGGGATTCTGGCAGGATTAGTGAGGTAAAAGCAATTATTATTGGCTCTCGATATCTGAGGGGGATTGCATCATGCGCATTTCGCGGTTTGTGTGGGCCTTGGCGCTGTTTCTTGGACTCACTTTGATACCGACGATTTTGATTGCTCAACCAGCTCCGGCGAACACAGCAGGGAAGAAACCGCACACCAAGGGGCACGCCCGTCATGCCCCGTGTCGCTACACCGGCCAGCGGTGCTCTACCGGCTGCGGAACGTTTGCCGATAAGGGGGTTTGTGCAGAGTACGTCTGCGACCACCGATCGTGGAATTTCTCTGGGTTCTGTCTCAAAGCAGTCTGTTCGCGCAAATCTTGTTGAGCGGTCAACCCGCGAAGCGGTTTGGGGTCGATCCAAGCGCGGTGCAGCGGATCAACCGATGCCACAACACCTATTCGTCATCATCACCAAGCAACTTGCCGCGTGCGAGAAGCCGATCGTCCGAGAGATCCCCTCACAGATGAGACCATCACGCTGAAAGACTTGCCTCAATCGTTGCACGGCATGTTCAACAACACCATCGCTATAGCGCTTAGCCGGTCGCAGATATCCTAGTTCAAAGCTTCCCAATCACCGCACGCGATGCGGCACGACGCCGAAATGGAAGGACAGCATCTATGGCTCGCCCTGTCGGGTTCGCCCTTACTTTAATCGCTCCATCCGCGCGATGGGAAGCGAGTCGCCGATCGCCCCGGCGACGGATAGCCCTGCCGTGACGATCGACGATCACGTGCCAGGCACAATCGTAAGGCCGTTGGCCGGTCTCGAGCGCAATGTTGCACGAATGTCATGCTATCCGCGCTACGAAAGAAATGCCGATTTCAGTCTTTTTGCTCTGCAAATGTTTTTCGTGTTGTGTGAGATACTTATCATCTACTTTCTCGCCGCCGTTTTGTTTTTGGCGATTTACCATTATGAGCGCAACGGTCGGCTGGCAGCTCTACTCAAATGTTTGGTGCTGACAGTGGGTGGCGTTGCGATCCTAAACAAATTGCAGCCCCTGCTCGGCCTAAATTGGTTTTAGATGCCACGGCAAAAACCGTTCTGGTTGGGGTTTTTCTTTCCAACAGCTTGGGCGTACCGTTGCGGACGGCACAGTGGGGACAAATCCGGGGAACCACTGCACCGGGGCCCCTGGCGCGCGAGTGAGCCCGCTGTGCCGGGGCTTCCCCGTTCTTGCCCGCGTCACATACTGGCCGATACACTGGCCAGCGGAGGGTTTTAGACGCCCCTCCCGCGCCGGCCGTGGCCCCCTTTCCCAAGGCTCTGCGGCCGGCGCACCAACTTTCAGACCAAAATCCCCTTTAAGCCGCCGCTAACGGACCGCGCATTACCGTGACAGCCGGGACAGTTGGGGACCGTACATCCTGCCGTACGCACTGACCGGCCCCGGCGCGCGAACGTTATACCCCCCGCGCCGGGGCTTCCCCACTTGCCGCCGCAGTCGCCGCCAACGTAGAATTTCTCCCGAGGCGGACGGCGGTGCCCCCAAAGCTCGCGCCGCACGTCTCCAAGCCCTGCAGCTCATCCCTGCGGGGCTTTGTTGTTTAGACGCTGTGTTTCTGCAAAGGCAGCAATAATTCACAAAGGACAAATGGAGATCGCCCATACGGCGGGCCGTTTTTCCAATTATGTTGCGCCCGGCTGAGCATCACGCGTCTGTCCACCATCAGGCCCAAGCTCAGCAAAAACTTGGCCCCGGCTGCGCGCCCCTCACACCGCCACCGGGGCCTTTTATTTGCTCGCCGGCAAGCTGTGCGATCCAAACGCACGAGCCCCGCCCAAAGGGCGACACGTCGTGTTAGGAGTCGGCTGTCGCTCAGTGCCCAAATCCCAGCGCAGCTTCCATAGTCGGTCTCTGCCCGTGGAAGCACGGCTCGAGAACTTCCCGTCACGATCATGCCGCCATTGGGCGCGCGTGCGAACGCCGCGACCGATCGCTCGATTTCGCCCATATCGATCACATTGACCGGGGTCAGTTCGATACCGAGGGACGGTGCCACGGTCTGAACCGCGGCCCATTGGCCGATCCCGCTCAATGCGCACCACAAAAGGCGGCAATGTTTGAACGTTGGCAGCCAACGGTCGGAGCCGTACGGCCTGTTAAGGCTGCGCTTACCGAATCGAACTACTTCTCAACTCGGGACAGTGGTGGCACGCTGTCCCCAGGCCCGTGCGAAAGAACCTCAGCCCCGCTGAACAAGGCTGAGGTTCTTTTTTGCGCAAATTTCAGCCGCACCGCACATTCACGTCGAATGCCCGGTGTAGGGGTTACGCGAAAGCACCCTTGTACATGCAAATCTTACTGGCCCGGTTCGCGTCCTGGCCAGCGTTTTTCATGGCTAACACCGAGGTAGGCAACGTGGTCGACTGCGCTAGGCGACCATTCTCGTCAATTCATGATTGAGTGATCGTGCGACTTTCCGCTTCCATTTGCGCAACAGCGCCTCCGAAATAGGGAAAAGTCCCAGGTAAACTGGATGACCGTACCTCGAGGTACTGCCGAGAATTTCGAGCTCGCATCCGACGCGTCGGTAAAGTCGAAGCATTGCGGCATCGAAATTTCCGATGACCAACTCGATGCCTGCCTTGACCGCAATTTCCCCGAGCCCAGTAATCATAACAATCGAGGCAAAGAGTAGTCCGTCCTGAGACTCCCTATCCAAGATGGTCTCGCTAAGACAAAACCGAGTGCCTTCCCAAATCGTCGGGGAGCTCAAATGCACCGCATCGGGAATCGTGTCGGCAAAACAATCGGCGAGCAGAGTTGGACCTGTAGTCGGCAAGAGCCGCAGGCTGCCTTTCACCTCGCGCTGCTGTTCGTCAGTGTAAATAATATAGACCGGTGCTTCGTCGTCGTACTTGTCACGCTCCTTGCCATCTGTGACCCGCACATCCCATTTTAGACGATCGTGAAAAATGCGCGCCCGTAGCCGGAACATTTCGTCCATCAACCTCGAATATTTATGGGCATTGTATTGTTCGACAACAACAATCATCGCAAACCCTTTCCGCGAGGCGGCCATTTCGCCTGTATTTGCAAGCCATAATGGCCCAAAGGCAGGTTGATGGTCGGTTCGGAAAGTTATAGCTTCCAGTCAACAAAATTGGTTTAGGGAAGGGACCGCAAAGGATTCTTTTTAGCCGCAAATTTGAGCTAGATGATCATTAACTGACAACGTCAGGCGACAATCAGGGTACATCCGGCGCCTCATCTCGCAGCCATGCTGATTAAACCTCAAGGAACGAAAATAAACGATTGCAACAAATAGGCGACATCACGCTCGGTAGGACTATGTTTTTCAAATCACCGGTTTGAGAGCCAATGCAGATGGGTCAATGTTGTGGCCTGTCGCAGCAGCTATTTGGCAGGGTCGGAGGTTGCCATGGCATTGAGGCACCCTAACCTTCCGAAAGCCTCCCTCCACGGCAAGGAGCTTTGGATCGAAGGCGAAACGGAGCCGTATCTTCGACAACCGGGAGAGACGATCTGGTTGCGCGTCGATGGACTAAGAATTCGCCGCGGCTACGAACTAGAGGACCCAGTGAACCGAACCGGCGACATGGTTCCTATTGAGTTCTTAATTGGCAACGCGAGCCTCGAAGAATCCAATCGGATCGGAATTGCGGGCCGCAATGTCAACACGAACATGCCAATTGAATTCCAATTGAGGTTGGTTGCTGAAGCCGAGACGAACTTCCACTGGCACATCACGATCGGATTCCATCTGGATGAGCAGAGCGCCGCCCGCGACAGGTTTTGGATCATCGCCCGCTGCACGAGGCAGCATTTCGACGATGTGCTCGCGGCCGTCCGGAGAGGTCACGTTGACAGCATCCGCGTCGGCATAGCGACGACGATGTGGATGAGGAGCGAGCGATCCACGGTATCTGTCCCAAGAACCTGGTACCTCGTTCCGCATACAGACCGAGAATCGATCCACCCGAAGCTCGAACAGGGTAAAATCTCTTCACTCGTTTGGGAGGAAAGGCCTGATGCCCGACCGTCGCACGCGGCAGCGGACGGGGCAACGCTGCCAAAACCGCGCCTGGCCCATCTGCCGACGCTAATCTATTCAGTTGTGGGGATTTGGCTGGCGGTCGGGGCGGTATTGGTGATATTGGTGCTCCTCCGACATTGAGCCAACAGCGAGCCCGACAACTGGGCTTGCTGAAAAGGCAAAATTATCGACCACCAGATGTTGAGATAATTCTGCGGCCGGCGTCGGATCGCTATCTTTCGCATCGGCGGGCCAGAAAGTGTTCAGTCGAATCTGTTCCCACTGACATCGAACGCCTCTACTCTGAAAAACACAGGGCAAGTGCGGGGCATGCCCGCCATCCTCGGCGCTCGGCCCCGCGCTTCACCATCCCCCGACGGATAAGCGATTATGGCCGGCAAAGAAGATGGCGAGGAAAAGGACAGCGATGACCCACGTCCGCCCGCCTTGTTGCAGCGGCCGAGCGTGGGCGTTATTTTGGGACCAGCTGATTTGCGCATTCACCACTCACACCGGAAGTTGCTTTCGAGATAAAAAGCCATGGCCACCCATCGCGAGACTAGCGGCGCAATTCTGATTGATTCATTCGGTCGGTTCTTATTTCAGCAGCGCGACGACAATCCCCAGGTTTCATACCCTGGCTTGATTGGGCTCTTTGGCGGTAACCGCGAAGGTAACGAGACGTTCTTGGAGTGCGTGGTCCGCGAAGTATGTGAAGAGATCAGCTATTTCCTTCCAGCGGAGCGCTTTGTGCATCTCACTAGCTATGAGGGGGCTGATTATTGGGGCGGTACGATTTACGACGAGACTTTTGTTGTGAGCAACGATCCGGCTGATCGACTGGTGATTACTGAGGGGTCACTTTTGTCGGTTAGGCTGGAAGATATTGCAACGGTGGAGCCCAGGTTTTCGCCCCCTGCACGTTTCGCAATGAATGTTTTCTTGAACGACCAACAAAGCCTGCTCAGTCGGTTACGGACTTAATATGTCTCTCGAAACGACGATTGGCAGAGGTAATCTGGATCAGCTGGTTCGCCGGCCTGCTGGACGTGATTCCGCTGGCGCGCACCGCGCGATCTCGCCACCGCGGCCATCGCCGGTGTAGTCAGCTCGAAGCCCCCGACCTCTGCCCGGGGCCGGGGCTTTTCTTTATCGCTGTGAGATCGACGCCGCTCGGCTCCGCATCAGCACGCGACGCCCCCCTCGAAGCTATCTTGTCGCGCAGTTGTTGCGGTCATGGGATAGGTTCTTGCGGGCGCAACGACCGCGTTACGTCTCTCTAAATGTCACGAAAACGAATGCGCCGCCAGGCACGCGGCCTGCGACGCTTTTTTTTAGAGCAATCGACGTGTCATCGGCCGAAGAATTCTACAAAAACGCAGACGCGCACTTCCGCTGGGCGGAAAGCGCCAAGACCGACAGCGAGCGAGCAATCTTTCTGCAAATGGCGGCCGCTTGGCTCAAGGTTGCCCAAAAATGGGAGGACGTGACAATCGACACTGCTCGAGACCGCCTCGGGTTGGTGTAGCTACGATTTGGGTGGCTTATTCTAAAGGAGAGACCCGGCAAGGTGCTGGAGAAAACCACGAGACGTTCCGGCCCTGTCCTCTCAACAGCGCCTGCGGCACTGCGGTGGCGTCCCAATCGGTACCGGCCGCTGTTCCACTGAGGAGAATAGTCGCCGTGAGGCCTTCCAAAATGGCTTAAGGCCATCTCCTCGATACTGGTCCCTTTGGAGCGCGCAAGACACAATAGCCCGAACGCATCGGGATATCGCTCGCGATCCGGTTCGCTTCGCCTCGGTCACCAGCCGCCTGGCAATCGTCCCTGCAACACGAAGCCATCTTTCCGCACTCTGGCGTGATGGGCCGCAAAACTTCGGGGTTTTCGGATCAGCGTGCCTATTCCTGCCACGATCTGGTCGCGTTTCGTGGTTTATCCTCTGGGAAAAGCCGAAAGTGCGTTCTGCGGTTCATAACGGGCGTTTCTGGGGCGTTGTCACATGCGTATTGATTATTACCCGCTTGTTTCTCGGGCGGTCTCTTCATTGGAAGGCGACAATCCGGAGAGCCGCGAAGCTCTTTTTGAGCGCATACGACTACTTCTTATCAATCAGCTCCGGAACCGACAGCCGCCGGCGTCAATTTCCGAGATTGCGCGGCAGCGCGCCGCGCTTGACGCCGCAATTCGAAGGATAGAATTGGATTCATCGAGGCGCTCTAGAATTTCTGGCTCTCGTCAAAGAACGTCGACCCGAACCATCGAGCGCTTGCCTCATAACTTTCACGCCGTCCGTGAGCGGGCCAGGACGAGGCTTGCGGATCAGGCTTCGAAGTTTACCCGACTAGTGCTTGCTCCTTTGGAAATACTGAGGCAAGCAATCAAAAACGTCGACCTATTGGCAAAGTCCACGCTGTCAGCGATGCTTTTTTCAGCTCGCGCCGCATTAGTGCCGCTTCTCAAATTCGAATTGTTCCCCAAAAACTCGCCTGACAAATCGATATTGCTCGGTGATGGAGACCGTTCATCCAGCGAATTGCCCGATGCAGACGGCTCTACATTTCTCAGAAATCTCCTCGGTATCCAATTACTTGATAGGTTGATGCTCGACGCAGCCAAGCCTCTGTCATCTGAAGGCGCCGCTCGGGATGCGCGGACCGTGCTCAGATGGCTCGGCGTCGATAACACCAAAGAGATCTCAGCCGAGCACTACGATCAATTCGCTTGCGCGGTCCAAAACTATATCACGGAATGCCGGAATCAATCGGTGAGGCTTTCTCCCACAACGTATTGCGCGCGTTCTTCGCTCAACGATGATGTTCGCGGCGTTCTAAATCGATTGCTGGACCGAGAGCAAACTGAGAGAGTTGTCGATGATACGCTTACGTCTTTCGCGAGGATCTGGATCGGATTATTTGTCGTACTGAATTTGCTTGCTGTCATTCTTTTGCCGCTCGCCGCCCCTACCCTAGCATCCGGTCTTGCGAAGTTGTTGGAATTCTATAGCCCTTTCAATGTTGCAACGTGGATTGTCGAGGCAGCTGCACTATCGCCAGCATTGTTTGCTATTTTTTGGAAAAATCAACGATTGTCACGTTTGTGCGCCACGCCACAAACCACGTTTTACGTCAACGCTACAAATATCACTGCTGACGCCAGCGGTCTTGGTACTCTGTTGTAGCGTCAGGTCCTGTTCTACGTTATGAATTCGCTCGTAGCGGCGAAAGTCACGGGATGCTGGTCATCGGCCAAACCCGGACAAAGCATCAAGGCGGCCGTGGTGGCCTTCTCGCAAACGCTGCGACGGCTAGCACAGAAGATAGCAACAACTGCCTACGCAGCAAACGTTCGTCGCTGCGCCCCAACATCGACTAGGCGCCGCGGGGTTGGCGATGGCGGAACCACAAGACTCCGCGCAGCCAATTTCGCTGCGGGTTGCGACGCCAATGTCTCCTCCTGAGCAGGCAGCCTCTCAGAACGAACGCGGAAAACGCTGGTCAGCATCGCGATTGTTGCCGAGCGAGTTTCAACGACATCGTCCACCGTGTTATGACCCAATGTGAATAACTTGCTGATCAGCAAATCGCGTTCAACTGAATGCGGCAGATCAAATTTTAAAGCAAGGAAACGATCGGCCTGCCGTACGACCTGCGCGTTAACGAAGCCGACCTCCGGAATGAATACACGCACGAAACTCTCAGCTGCAGTCACCATTGCCCGATTTTTGTCTGCCTCGATCGCTATGCCCGAGAGCGAAACGTCGCGAATACGTCCGGTCGAGAGCGCTCCGCTTGCTGAAAATATCCAGACCGGTTCATCAAGCGAGAACCGCTCCTCCGACCGACGCGCCTGAGCCTGCAGGGACATCATGCAGACAAGAAACAGAATCACAATATTTATAGCTCCCCAAATGGCCATGATCGGGAGCAACGATGTTCGCGCTATCACATGCCATTCGGGGATTGAATTGACCACCAAACCGCCGGCCGTCATAAGCATCAAGCCTGCGGAGACCCAAAAAATTTCGCGTTGATAATTAGAGCTTTTGGCGTCGCGTCCCTTCGGAGTTACTTTGAACGCGTGCGCAAATGGACTGACCAAAGTTCGCAGCACGGTCGGCAAGATCTTGAAGCTCTGGAAGGTGCTCAATACGCGGGACGCAAGCGGGGAATATTCCTTCCGCGCGAATAGTTGTAATCCGCCGATGAGCGCAAGGATCATTGGAACTATATAAAATAGAACAGAGGTCGTGGTGACGTTGGCAAACGGCTGCAATCCCGTCAGGAGAAAGACGAGTGGCGCAAGAACCGTCAGCACCGTTGTACAACTTTGAGACAACCAATGGGTAGGCAAAAATTGCAGGCGTTGCACCAACCCAAGACTAGAACCGAGTGGGCCTTCTGGTAAGAATAGGATTTGCATCGCACCCCTTGCCCAACGCTCACGCTGGACAAAAAACGCATCGAGGTTCTCAGGCGCGAGACCAAACGCAAGCCGTTCACACAAATATCGAGTGATGAAGCCCTTGCGCAGCAACGCCAAAGTGAGAAGCATATCCTCAGTGATCGAACCGGTCGGCAAAGCTCCGCCAATGCTATCCAAAGCCTCGCGTCGCGTTACCGAATTAGAGCCGCAGCAAAAAGCACAATCCCACGCATCGCGGCTCGGCATGATAGCCTCAAAGAAGAAACGTTGATCGTCAGGCAGAGATTTGCGCATTGCAAGATTAGTTTGCATAGGATCGTGATTGTAGAAGGCATGTGGTGTTTGGACGATCCCGATCTTCGGATCGTCAAAGAACCCCATAGTCCTCATGAGGAAATTGCGCTGCGGGATGAAATCCGCATCGAAAACAGCGACGAAAGGCGCGCTGGTCTTGGTCAAGGCATGATTGATGTTGCCGGCTTTGGCGTGAACGTTGTCCGGACGAGTCAGATAACCCACGCCGTTGTCTCGGCAAAGTTCGCGCAGCCACGGTCGTCTGCCATCGTCAAGAACCCAGATCTGGAAACGTGGGTAATCAAGGCAGAGTGCTCCAGTAATTGTCTTTTCGAGTATTTCAATCGGTTCATTGTAGGTGGGGATATAGACGTCCACCTCAGGAAGGCCCGATGGCAGCGACGCTCGCAGTCGTGCCTCGTGGTTGTCAGCTTCCATCCGTCGATCGCTGGTGCGAAGGAAGGTCAGATAAAGTATTAATGCGTCACAGGTTGCGAAGATTTCGATCGCATAGCAGAACCAGATCCAGCCGATCTCGTACCAAGCGCCCTGCGCCGGTAGCACGGTCACAAACAGACGCCATACTTGGTAGTGAACCACTGCCAGCAAAACTACGACGACGACGCTGGCGCGGGCCCAGGTCCTTGAGATTGGCAACACTGGACCAAGCGCATAGATGGCCCCGCAGATGAATAATGTTGGCGCCAGAACCTGAACGAGCGTGAGGGCTTCAATGTCCAAATCATTTGCCCCCGGCGACACTGGTCGCTGACGGCGTGTGGCGCGTCCAGTTGAACCAATTGGGCATTAACCCGGATGCGAAACCGAAAAACGGCCGTCGGATGCGAACCTCAGCTAGCCTCCCAATGCCACAAAAATTCATTCCTTCGCTTTGCGTATCACCGGGCGGCAACGACACCTCGAGAGTAATCGTGCCGGGACCGGCACTTGGAATCTGGGCCGCAAACAATCGATCGTCGCTGCGAGCAGCGGAGCCGCGGATTTGCTGCACCCGGCCTTCCCGCCATTCGTCGCTGCCCACAAGTCGAACGGCGACCTTGTCTCCCATAGTGACTTGTTCAAAGTCGCGTTCTGGAATCTCGACTGCGACGAAGCGGTGCTGACAGTCGGCCAAATCGAGTATGGTTTGCCCTTCTGTAACCGCCGAGCCTGGACTTCGCGGCAGTCGACCAGACAACATGCATTGCAGGCAAGACAATCTGATAGTTATCTAGACCCCTCGCCCGATCACGCTCAGCCTTAATGTCGGCGGCGAGTTGCGAGGAGCGTGCCGCTTCTTGTAGCGCGAGCGACTCAAGCTCTTGGCGGCGCAATATCAGACGGTCTCGCTGCTGTTGCGAGTATGGCACATCGCTCGATCCGTCGCGTAAGAAAAGGCCTTTTCGCGCCGACTCCAATTCGACGTGGATGCGAGAGATGCGCGCTTCCATGATGTCACAACGGGTCGACGTCACCTGCTGGATGGCTTGGGCCTCTGCTGAACGAATTTGTGACGCCAATCCGTTTTCAGCGAGTGTCCCAAACCGCGACACAACGTCGTGGCGTTGCCGCAATTCTGCAACACAGCCGGCGTGTTCGGCCTCGGCCTCCTTCGCCTCGCGATCGATCTGCTCTACTCTCGCGCGCTGATAGGCGTCGATTCGTTCCTTAAGCTCGTCATCAAGCTTGCCAATTTCTTGAAGCTGTCGCTGCGCAAGGTCGCCGGCACTTTTAGCAAGCGCAAATTGCAATTCAAGGTCTTGAAGATGACGTCTGTCTGGCGACAGCGGCTCGACAAGGACCAGAGACTTGGCGGAGTCAAGGAAGACGCCCTTGCGTGGCATACTTTGGGAGAGCTGCCCCGAAAATGGCGCGGTCACGCGCAGCAATTCTGAATTAACAAAAGCAGACGCCGCAACACGGTGGGTAATGTATGGAGAGAAAGTCCAAACCGCCGTGCCTATCAGGATCACTGCCAAAGCGAGACGCGTGAACCGCCGGCGGACAAAACTTTCTGCGCTCACGTCGTGCGCCTCGGCCTGTTGATTTGTTTGTCTTCAGTACGACAAGAGTGATGAGCTTCGTGTTAAGTCCATTGGTTAAGATTTTGCGAAATCATGTCGGCAAACATTTGGTTGCTTACTACGCCTCTTTACGTCGTCGCTGAAAAAGCATCAGACTTTGTATCGAATAGCTTCCGGCAGCACGGACGCGTTGCGCGCGAGAGCATTAACAAACCAAATAAGCTTCAAGTGTAACCGCCATTTAGATCCCTATCCGACGAGCGCGGGTCGCTTATTGATATTTCCGCTGCGACCTTAACAGAAAGCAAAGAAACAGGACATATCGTAAGTTGCTTTTCTCAGCTGGGGGATTAGCAAATGGATTCCATGATTGACGAGTCCGCACCCAATCCCGATTGCACGAATTTAGGTGAGACCGATGATCGGAGAAAGCTGCCAGATCGCAGACTTGCTTCGCGACGCAAAATTCTGAAGTCCGGTAAAACATTCTGGCCCAACGGCGATTTTTCAGAATGCCTCGTTTACAATCTGTCGGAGACCGGCGCACAGTTGGAGTTACGCAGCCCAGTTCCAAACGTTTTTGATCTTTTGGTCGAAGGCGATCCATGGCGCCGATCGTGTTCGGTCGTTTGGCGGAAGGCAAATCGCGCCGGTGTAAAGTTTCAAGAGCAATCGCAACTGCTGGCGTCACGCAAGAGCTTGGCAAATCATCTTAGTGATTGCAGACGCTTTGCCGAAATGTGCCAGTCGATGGCGGAGCGCACTAATCTGGCTGAGCGCGAATGTCTGCTCGAAATGGCGGCTGCATGGCTAACCGTGATGCGCCAACTTCAACGCAAGGGTCGCCCGCGCGACATCTGACATTTGCAGAGTTAGGAATCGGATCAGTAACGATCTTTTGGCCTAGTCCCGGTGCCCGTGCCGGTTTCCCTTAGCAGTTGGCGGGAGCCGTTCGAACTCCCCTTCGGTCAGGTGTTCGCGGGTGCGCAGATCCCGGTTTGGGCGTCGCCGGTTCGATTGACGGTGGTTGGCGTGACCAGCTTGAGGTGGGATTTGCCATGGAGTTCCGCCCTCCCAGGCAACGACCGTTCAAAGAACCCGCATTTTAGGCGTCAAGAGAACCAGGAGCAGCCCGCTGCCCGGATGTCGATGCCGGACTACGTGGGCGTTAGGTCGGAGTACTGAAGCGCTACGCGACGGTGTCCATCCCGCGGTTTGATCTCAGACCAGTCAACCCTAGGATCGGTCTTTCGCAATTGCGCGACCTTCTCCGTGTAACGCTTGCTGTACAGCGCCCCCATTGGACCAACCGTCGCGATCCAATTCGGATCGTCCGATTTGCTCCGAGGACGTTCGGTGAACACAATGGCACACCCCTTCGGCGGTTGGACATGCCGGACCAATTCTTCCAACACGGCTGGGGCGGGTCTCATCGCAAGGTTAGGTTACCTTGCACTCCGGCGGGCTGCGAGGGATGAACTTGGCGATTTACGTTTTTTCTATCGAGGCATCCTCGCAATGACCTGAACCAATAATCATCGTTGTGACGTTACCCTCAGTCCGCGATCCGGCGTAAGTGAGCGTACCATCGTTGCGATTGAACTCGTATTGGAAATCGTCGTTCCTTGCACTGATCCAGGAATTGTCGAACCGATCAATTCGCAATTGTCGGCCGTCAGAGAGTGTCAGGGTTTTGTTTCCTTCATCGATCCAGAAGCTCATACGTTCTTCAACCTCGATCTCCCTGTCAGTAATGATGAGCTTCTTCATTACGCAATTGAACTGAATGCGCGGTTGCGCCGGTTGAGCGCAAAGCGCGACAAGGATTACCGCGTACCCAATGCTTGTCGCTATCCCATTTCAGTACCTAGGTGTGGTGCCACTTTCGCGAAGAGCTGCCAGCCGATCCAGTGACGCAGGGGATGCGCGCACATTGTCGTTTCGTAATTGCCCAGGCTTTAGATATCTCAGCGAAGACTACCGCGTTGCCAAAGCGTAAAGGAAACCAAAGCAGGACGATACCCGCTACCAGGAACACCCCAGCCTGGAAGTGAATATCTGAGACTGAAAGGTCGGCGATCAGCCACTGCCCTATCGTGGCCTCCCAGATCAAACTGGACAATGCCAGTAGCGGCGTCGCCAGAAAAGTCTTGCTCGGACGTGCCTGCCGGCTTTTGCTGATTATGCCACAAACTGCTACGCGGTTTAGCGCGATAAAGGACGGGAGCCTTATGGCCTGAGAGCCTGGCAGCGGCTGGTCGTGGGTGCGATTCTCTGCTTTGGGCCTTCCCCCCTAGCGGCGGCTAAGTCGGACTCACCAGCGGCCGCTGCCGAGTCACGGCGAGGGCATTCGAAGGGAAGCAATGCCGATTTTTTGGGATCGGTTTAACGAGCCGGTAGCATGTCACTGGCTATTGGCACCAGGTGGCCGGTCATTCGCCAATGTTGGCTATTACGGTTATTACACCCGCCCTTGGCGGATGCCTGCTGTTGCTTTCGTGGCTCCAGCACCGGAGGGTAACTGCGCTAGCCGTGTGGGGATCGGGGTTCATCACCGCGTCGGTTGCGATCACACTTATCATCGTGGCCCGCGGTACGATCCCCGACTTTTTGTCGATCATCGTCGGCAACTCACTTCTGGCTGCCGCCTATGGGATCCTGTGGTGCGGCGCGCGGACGTTTGATGGCAAGAAGGTCTCAATCCTCTTGGCACTGTTGGGGGTCGTATTCTGGCTGATTGCTTGCTCGATCGGTCCCATCTATGCGCGACCGGAAGCTCGGGCCACCGTCATAGCGGCAATTGGCATTATCTACACTTTGCTCGCTGTCCTTGAGCTCTGGCGCGGACGTGGCGACGAGGTATGGCGTTGGCCGATCATGGTGCTGCTCCTTGTCCATGCCGTCGCCATACCAATTCACATTCCACTCGCCGGGGAATGGACCCATCCTGATCCTTCCGACCTGGATTTGCTGAGCTTTGCGATCTTCGAAGGCGCACTTGTCTCTATCTGCGCGGCTTATCTATTCGGGGGGCTCGTTAAGGATCGGATTGCCGCTCGCTATCTGCAGGCCTCCTTGACTGATCCACTGACCGGCGTCGCGAATCGGCGTGGCTTTTTCGACACAGGCGAACGGCTGTTGGCGCGCGCGCGCTTTGCGCGCGAGCCGACGGCTCTCGTCGTGTTTGATCTCGATCGCTTCAAGAGCATCAACGATAGATACGGGCACGATGCCGGCGACGAAGTGCTTACCACATTCTGTCGGTTGGCAACTTCGCAGCTGAGGCCGAACGACCTTTTCGGTCGGATCGGAGGCGAGGAGTTCGCGAGCCTTTTACCAGATACGGGATGGCATGACGCCCTTTGGCTGGCCGAGCGGGTGCGGAAGGCGTTCGAAGCGTCCTCCCACACCACTGGTCAATATGCTTTTCACTCCACCGTCAGCGTCGGGGTTGCGATCGCTGACAAGAAGCGGTCCGATCTCAAGACACTACTCCATGACGCCGATCAAGCGCTCTATCAAGCCAAAGCGTTGGGTCGGAATCGCGTAGAACCGTCGCCGCATTGGGCCGAACAGGCGACCACGGACCGCGCCATCGCAATCTGATAGCCGCCGTGGAGAGCTGCATTGTCGGCGGCCTATTGATCAAATGCGACTGTTAGGTCATCTGGCAAAACGCGGGGCGTAAAGCAGATCTCTTTCCCGTAGCCGGTCGACCCCTTTTTTCGCGACTGACGCGATTTGATCTGTGACGTATTCAAGCGTCCTGTAAAACTGACGGCGAACTAAGTTCCTGCAAGAGCAACCGACTTTCGTTCTTCGTTTTTCGCAGCTCAGTCCGACGTAAGCTCGCAGGTAATCGGGCCAACAGGCCGTTATTGTTGGGCCTTTGAGCTACCGTGCCTTGGCTCTTTGAGAAGCAATAGGCCAAAAATACAAAGGGCCTCCTAGCCAGAAATGAGGAGGCCCTTTGCGTTTGGCAGACGGTCAGTTTGGCCTGACGTTGCAGTGTGATACTCCCACACGGTTAATGCGAAGTTAACAGGCATGTGGATCCGATCGCGCCGGTAGGCCCGCAACATCGCACGGACGACGCTCGGCAACCTTCCCACGGGCGGGAAAAGATACCACGGGCTGTATAATGGCGTTTGCGTGGGCTACTGCGGCTTTTATCGCCGCTCGCTGTTGATCGCGGACGGCTCGCTGTTCATCGCGGATGTTTGACATTGGCTGATGCTCCGAGCGTTGCAAGTGACACTAGAAAACGCATTTAGGAACTTGCGTGCAAATCCCCCAAGTTTGGGGGGTTGACACTGCCGGTTTGCGCCAAAGACGCTATTGGAAAACGAATCGCGACGCCCGGCCAACGTTCTGTCGCGTCGCGAAGGATACGAAGGAATAGGCTTCGGCCGGCCTTTTTCTTTGGGCGGGGTAATGTGCACTATCGACCAATCCTAATCGGAGCAGACAATGGCTAAGGGTACCGTGAAGTGGTTCAATCCGACCAAGGGCTATGGGTTTATTCAGCCGCATGGCGGCGGCAAGGACGTGTTCGTACACATTTCGGCAGTGGAGCGCGCCGGCTTCAGCAGTCTCAATGAGGGGCAGGCCATCGAGTACGAGGAAGTCTCGAACAAGGGCAAAACGTCAGCAGAAAATCTGAAAGTACAGCGCTGATGGCGCCCAAAGCGCCGGGCGCTGAATGGTGAAAATAAGAGGGCGGCTTACAGGCCGCCTTTTTTCAATGACGCGCCGCGAATTGATTCGACCGGCACAAATGTATCGAATATCCGCCGGAAGGGCGTGGCAAGCGCGCTCTTCGTTGTGTATCCGAACATGACTGCTCGCCCCGGTCCCGTCAGGCCGGGGCTTTTCATGATTGTGCCGCGCCAGACTGGGTGAAGCCAGGCGTCGAAATTTTGTGACGGAGGTCACAGTGATATCGAGCCGAAGTCATCATGGTGGATGGTCGGGTGTAGAACCGATGGCGGACATTCATGCAGGTAGCGGGTAGATACTCGATTGAGTTATGCCGGCGGGGTGGCTTCGTGCTCGGCGTCGAGGACGTGATCGCCAGCGACGACAACTTAACTCGGGCGCGTGAGCTCTATTGGCACTTTGTCGCGGCTAATCCGGGCCGTGTGGTTTTGCTCTGCGACCGTGCATGCGTGCTGGCGCGGAGCGACCGGCTCGACGCGATGATCGAGCTTGCCTACTGAGACGGCTCTATTGGATCGGGCCTTTGTCGCGATCAAACGTCGACGTGAAGCCCCGTGGCATTCGCGGGCGCTCTCGATCCGTCGGCTCGTTGCACAGCGGGCATGGCATTCCCGGCTTGCCGCACCGGCAGGCTCCGGATGATCGCCCCACGGCCGGTCGGCGTGGGCTTCGCAAACCCAGCCAGTATCACCGCAGTTAGGACATGGCATGGCGTTTGCCTCGCGTTCAAGCCAGATCGATAGCCGGCCACTGCTGCAGCACGCGCGCCCGCTGCCAGATCGTCAACCTGATCGGTGAAAGAATTTGAGCCAACCGAAGAGATAGCGGGCACTCCCCGGAGTGACGAGGGCGGCTTGAGCCGCCCTATCTGCTACAATGTTTAGCTACTCGATTCGGACCTAGCGCCGTGTTGGAGGACTGTCGGATGCCAGCACGAAACCGGCTGCCTGTTATGGTTGGGTGTGTCATCACGATGGTGTGCGCTGTTGTTCTTGCCGTCAACGCTGATCGTCTAGTTGATTGGGGTGGCCCGCTTAGCAAAATGGTAGCGAGTCATTCCACGGTCCAGATAAAGTACCTCGCGCCGCAATTATACGGTCACAGGTGGCGGCGACGCGTCGAGTTTCTGCCGTTTACGATCTGAGCGATCGTCCGCGCAGCGGATTGTCGGTTTCTTCGTCGGACAGTCGTTCACTACAGCGTCGCGAGAACAAGTTTGTCCACTATCAAGAGTGCCTTTTCCGGAAATAGGAAAAAGTAGCCATAACCGGCTAGTACAAGCAGAACGACAAGCCACACAAGCCAACGTCGCATAGAGAAGCAGGCCAAATGCTGGGCGCCCTTGTCCTCATTGTCCGCCGAATCTGTCGCGATTTCACGTTACAGCTTGGCAATGTTGGGCCGGCCCCGCGCGCCGCACCAAGAGCTGAGGGGCGGCTTCGGGCCGCCCTTTCACATTCGTTCCCGTAACCACGATTCCGAAGTGTTTGTTGCAAGCAGCGCGCCATTCTATGAGCGTTTTGCGTGAACCTGCTATTCAACGTACGCCGCGGAACCGTGGAACGCAGGCACGAAAAAGCCGTTTCCCGTGTGTGTATTAACGGATGGGGATTGTTCAAACGGGGAACAAACAATGGCATTCGTCATCTTCGGTGTCGCGATCGGTGCCTTGTGCGCGGTCCTTCGCTACCCGGTGCTCATGATGCTACCTATGGGCGCTTTGTTGGCTATTGGTGCTGTGCTCAACGGGATAATTGTTCACGCTCATCCTGGGGTTATCGCCACTGAGGTTTTTGGATGCATGGCGGCATCGCAGTTTGCGTACGCATCAGTCAGTGTAACGCGCCATCTTGTTCGCTCGAAAGAGATGATGCTGCAGGCGCAAGCGGCAATCGGCCAAGAGCTGCGGGCTCAACTGGAAGTGCCGCGTAACCTGCCATCCGAACTATCCCTCCTCATGGCGCAACTGCAGCTCGCCTAGCCGTTCCAAGACTGCCGAAAAAATTGGACGACATTAGTCAGCGTTGCGAGGCGATTTGACTGCCCTTTTTTTGTCGTCGTGTGTCGATATCGGAATCGCCAGTTGTGGTGTCGAGGCGTTACCGCCATGTTGTCGGCAGTCCGGAGTGTTCTGCTACTTGGTGGCCTAGTGGTCGCGCTGGCCTTAACCGTCGCTTGGGACGGCTTCATCGGCTACGAGGTCTTCAGGTTCTTTGAATTAGTGTTGTAAGCCGATCGTAAATGTTGAGAACCCCGAGTCGATTCGACCCGGGGTTCCTGAGCTGGTCGCCCATTTTAGGCAGATTGACCGCGCGGCGGGGCATCTGGGGGGATGGGGGATACCGCAAACGGTCAATCTAAAAACCGAACAGCAGGGGCCTTGTCGGGGGCTGGGGTGCCGAACGGCTAGCCTAACGCCCCAACGCTAGAATGGGCGGGCCGTCACACTCCATTGTGCGTAAGACCAGAGGACCTGTACCTCAGTCCATGTTCACCGCCCCATTGTGGCCAATATCGCCAAGGCGCCGGAGCCGGCGCGGCTCCTATCGTAGTCGCACAGGGACGGGTCGCTGCCGCAATAATCGGGCGGCCTTCATTTCAAAGGCTTCCCGCCGCCCTGGACCTACGAAGACCACAACGACGCCTGGTTTATACCTGAACGCGATAAGGGTCGCTGCGTATAATGGACCCCTGCGAATCACTCACCAACGGGTGAAGCAACATGAAAAACTTCATCCTGTTTCTCGCTATTGTGTGTGGCGGAGTGACCGTCATGTTTTATACGGCCGCCAAAGAGGCTGTAGACGGGCCAAATTGGGCAAGCAAGTTGTGTTCGGCCAGTCGATCACTTTCACTCTGTCAAGACCCACGGCAGTTGGCCTTCGTCGCGGCTGGCTTGGGGGCACTCTGGCTCGTGATGATGTTTGTGTCGGCAATCCGGGATTAGCATTGCGCAATATTGTCGCTGCTGGTTAGGCCGTAGTTACTAGGGCCGGCCCCCTAATCACCGCGCCGGCTGGAAATTTTCTCGGTTCGGCTCATTCGGTAGGCAAGGCGATTGCCCCAGACCTTCCACGGCGCATCGGACGCGCGGCGCATGCACGTCCTGTTTAACCGGCGCAGCAATGGCCGCGAGGAGAAATGCAAACGCGACAACTGCGGTTCTGGTCAACATAGCTTCCGAACATCCATCGCCAGCAAGGCGACAATCAGGCGACAAGTATGCCGACTGGAAATGGCGCTACCCGCACCATGGTCGCCTCCCCGCGCTGATCGCCTCTCGATCAGTTCAGCCTGGGCGGGAATGATCGATGGCTATCACAAGAAAAAGCCCCGCGCCTATTCAGGCGCGGCGGGCTCAACGTGGGGCCGGCGAGATCGCTCGGGGAACGGCCTCACACACGGCCGCTCTAGCACTGACGCGTAGCGCGCGGTGACGAAGATCACGAAAATAACCGACGCAACTAGCCACACTACGACCATCACGACACCACCCACGCTCGCGCATAGCGCGCTTCGATCCGGCCCGCCAACTCTCTGCCTATTTCACAGTGCTGTCTTGGAAATACTCTAGGTTGCTCGACAGCCGTGGCAATCTTCATCTACAATTTTATTGGGTCGGGAAATGAGAGTGTGAGGGAGATTTTGCCAATGAAGACGGGCCTTATCGCTTTGTCGTTCGCGACGGCTGTCTCTTTCTTGTCGATATCGTCAATTCCGGCCAGCGCAGAAATATGCATTCCATTCTTCGGTTGCTTTGGGCCTCCTGATAAAGGGGGCGGTGGTAAAGGTGGCATTCACCCAACACCTGGGCCACTGGCGGGCGCTGGCTTGCCTTTCATCGCAGTTGGCTATGGCGTGTATTGGCTGGTTCGTCGTCGGCGCAACACGCAGTAAGCGTCTTTTTCATAGATCACAGTCAGAGCGAGGGCCGCCCAAAAAGGGCCGGCCCCTCCAGATTCTTTTGCGCGCGTGTGGAGATTTGCTTCATGCCTTCGATGGAAATCCTAACGATCTGCGCGGGAATGCTTGTTCTCGTCCTAGTTCTTTGTAATCGGGAGACTAGTTTCTAGCGATCCGCGCGGCACAGTATTAGCGGCCTATTTGAGCTGCGACGAAAATTGAACTGAAGGTTGGTGCCCATGCCGGCGGCCATCAGGACCGTTTGTTTTGGCGCGGCGATTTCTCTAATTGGGCTCCGAAGCGCCGATGGGATTCGAAGCCCATGGCGGCAGCGCCGAGAATAAAGGCACCCAGGACACCCCCGACGCACCATAGGATTGTCGTCATAGCTCCGGCCTCCCAGATTGAGCGGCTTCCTGCTCGCTATCATCGTTCTGTCAACAACAGAATCAGAAACGGGCCAGCGGTGCCAAATGAAAACAGCGATAAACCTTAAGCGTTATGCCTACCGGACTCGCGCATTACGCGAAGTTCCAATAAGCTGGCATCGGCATTGTGATTACGTCCTATTTCGAAGAAGACCCCGGCGGAAGACGAACCGTAGCTAATCTGCTGACGAAGGACGAGGCGCGGAGCATAGCCACGAATATTGGCAAGCTGCGGCCGTTGCTGCAACGGCCGCGGCACTAAGAGGAAAGCTCGCGCCTATTCAGGCGCGGCGGGCTCAACGTGGCGGCGGCGAGATGGCTCGGGGAACGGCCTCACACACGGCCGCTCTAGCAGCGACGCGTAGCGCGCGGTTACGAAGACCACGAAAATAACCGACGCAACTAGCCACACTACGACCGTCACGACACCACCCACGCTCGCGCATAGCGCGCTTCGATCCGGCCCGCCAACTCTCTGCCTATTTCACAGTGCTGTCTTGGAAATACTCTAGGTTGCTCGACAGCCGTGGCAATCCTCATCTACAATTTTATTGGGTCGGGAAATGAGAGTGTGAGGGAGATTTTGCCAATGAAGACGGGCCTTATCGCTTTATCGTTCGCGACGGCTGTCTCGTTCTTGTCGATATCGTCAATTTCGGCCAGCGCAGAAATATGCATTCCATTCTTCGGTTGCTTTGGGCCTCCTGATAAAGGGGGCGGTGGTAAAGGTGGCATTCACCCAACACCTGGGCCACTGGCGGGCGCTGGCTTGCCTTTCATCGCAGTTGGCTATGGCGTGTATTGGCTGGTTCGTCGTCGGCGCAACACGCAGTAAACGTCTTTCATAATCAAACTTAAAGCGCGCGGGCCGCCTAAAGGGCGGCCCCGATTTGTTGCGCATATCTCAGAGGTTTGGCTCGACAATTCGCGCGACCAAGCTCGGCGCATCGCCGCCAATATCGCCAAGCTGTCGGCGCCGACTGGAAAGGCGCCCGCAGCTCGATTCGCCCGCTTGCGCGTCTGGCGTCAGGTCAGTGATAGATCAGTATGCCGAGGACGGTTGCGAACAACGCAATCGAACGGCCCTGGCAAAATCGAGAACACCACCTACCGCCGCCTGTGGACCTTGAAAGGGGAATAGGCAATGCCAAAAAAACCTCTCGCGTGGGCCATCGGTGCGGTCATCGTCCTCGCCATCGCGATATACACTGCGTCTCAGGTCAGCCCATGGCCATCTTCCCTAACCTATCGCATCTATCGCCTGACGATGCCTCGCGTCGCAGCACGCCTCAATGAACGCTACGACACAAGCAATCCGGATGCTGTTCTTGATGTCTACTATCCTTCCGAGGTCGAGAACACCGACCGAGCTGCCGACGATTGTCTGGGTACACGGGGGTGCATTTCGCGCTGGCAGCAAGGACGGGATCGCCGACTATCTGAAAATACTGGCCGCGAAAAATTATACACTTGTAGGCGTCAACTACTCGCTCGCGCCGGCCAAAATCTATCCAACGCCGATCCTACAAGTGAATGCGGCTCTCGCCTTCCTTGAGAAGAACGCAGCAAGACTGCATGTTGACGCCTCCAAACTGTTTTTGGCAGGTGATTCAGCTGGCGCCCAGATCGCCGCACAACTAGCGGTCGTTATCAGTAATTCAGCATATGCCGATCAGATGGGAGTGACGCCCTCCATCGATCGACGACAGCTCAAGGGCGTGATCCTGCACTGTGGTCTTTACGATTTGCGCGGCGGCGGCGAAACAAGGGCGAGTATTGCCAGGACATACCTTGGAAACGAGGATTTCCTCAACGACCCGCGGCTTGAAGAGTTCTCTGTAGTTCGCAACATAACGGCCGATTTTCCACCGATGTTCATTTCGGTCGGCAACGCAGATAGGCTGGAATCGCAGTCCCAACTGCTTGCCGACACTGCAACGAAACTCGGTATATCGGTCGACAGCCTTTTCTTCCCAAATGGGTACACACCACCGCTGCCGCACGAGTACCAGTTCGGTCTCGGTTCTGCGGCCGGTCGGCTGGCGCGGGACCGAACCGTCAGATTTCTAGCAGGTCGGTCACACTAGGCTAACGCGGCGCATTGCGCCGAAATCGGCAAGTTGCCGTCATTGCTGCGACGGCCGCAATATTGAGAGGCTAAATTGTGAGCCGACAGACCATTGTGGCGGTTGCGCTAACCTTGGCCGTAGTTGTCGTGATCCTTGTTGTTGTGCTGCTCTGGCCGCTCGGCCGGTTGCCGTGGCCATGACGAAAGGCAACCGCCTTCGAACGCCTCGCCGCGCTGATTCCTGTCGCCCGTCCTCGGATTATATTTTCGTCGGTCGATAATGCTTGGGGTGAGGCTGCGCTGACGTGGCCTATTCTTCATGGCTCCTGGGCGCGTTGAATGCCTTTCGCGCTTGGGACTCCACCTAACAAAGAGAAAGATCGCCGGCCTGCCAGGGACTTTCTTTCTAACAACAGCGCCTTAAGCTGCCGATAACCGATTACGGCTACACCGTCGCGCGGTACAGTGGGGGCGGGATGTCCGATTAGGAGTACCCGGCACTGTGCCTGGGCCCCGGCGCGAGTTGCGCGCTATCCGCCGCGCCGGGGCTTCCCCTTGCTCCCGCTAAAGCCGCCGACATACCATTTTGCCGAGATGGGCGGTTTCGCCCCCCATGTCTCCAAGCCTCGCAGCTATCGTGATTGGCGCTGCGGAGCTTTGCTTTCGCAATTCGTGAACCAGCCCCACAACCGCGCCTCGCCGTCTTGTGACGGGAGTCACTTCGCGCACATTCGCCGTTCGGCATCCTGTGAAGTAAGGCCCGACAGGGCGGCCGCCGTCCCCCAATATCCCCAGCCGCCCAGTCCCAAGACCCTAAGTTGAGGACTTATGAACCCCGAGCGCGTTCTCCCCGCTCGGGGTTCTTTTGTCATGCTTGGGGCAACCCGCCGGATGGCGGCGAGCATCGCCACAATGGCGAGCCGATATAGGAAGTTCACTTGCGCGCTTAGGGCTCTTGTCAATCCATCAATGCAAAGGCGATGCGGCAGGGCTCTTTGCCATGGTTGAGCCAGGCGTGGTTAGCCACCTGCTGGACTACTACGTCGCCCGGCCCTTAGACGGACAGTGCCCGTGTCGAGCATCATGTCGATCTCGCCCGCCATCATGATCGCATAATCGACCCGAAACGAAGCAACAAATAAGGGCGCGCCCCAATCCCAACCGCACTTCGTCGTCGTTATCCAGCCCGAGAACATCGTCATACTTTAGATGTCGGTTCTAAGGATAGGTACCCCCGCCTTTAGTCAGTTCGCGCTGGCTCGTCACCCGGTCTCAACCACCACTCCTTCCGGGAACCCCGGCGCAGCGGGCTCACTCGCGCGCCGGGGCCCGGTACAGCGGTGGATGCCATCCCCAACGTCCCCACTGTTCCCGAGGCTCACGATCGTGCGGCTTCGTTAGTCGCGACTTAAGGCGTCAGGACTGGCACTAGACAGGCAGATTTTTGCATCCACCCAGCTTGCCGCGACGTTTTCGTTTTTGGCTTTGGCGCATTCAAGTCTTGAGACGGCTCGGCATCCTTCCCTGAGAGGTTGCTGGGCGTCCGCTGAGGAAGCGGCAAAACTAGCTGCGAGCCCCGAGGTCACCAGGGTCGCGGTTAGTGGCCCACGGAGGCCGCGCGCACGGCGGTCATTCTTCGGCCTGAGTGTGTTGGGCAGGAGCCTTCTCACGCAAAGGTTCGACCACCTGTTCCCTGCTGTCCTTTAGGACGAATTGACTACTGTCAGCGAAGGGCACGAAGCGCAAATTGCTCAGCGCGGCCTTCTCTTCTGAGGCACGCGCCGCCGCTTCCAACCGAACCATAAAAATCTCTGCCAGCATTGTGACCACCTTTAGGTTGGGCCAATCCAATAGGTTGAGCCAGTCCAACACTCGACATTGCCACCCTATTCTTTCTTTTCGATTTTTAGGTGTGATCTGCAGCACAAAAATGCGCCGTCTATTAATAAGCTAAGAGATTTGCTAACTATAGACGCGTTCGCGATTTCTTTGCCTTGCTTCTTTCCGCCTGCTCAACGGTTGCGGTGCAAAAAAACCAGCGCGGAGCCACACACAGGGACAAGCCAAAAATGGCACGGCGTCAAGCAGAGACAACGTATCTGAAAGCGGTCTTATTTTGGCTGCAGGAGTACTGGACGCATTAAAACGGGGCTGGACAAAGAACGCCGCCACCAATGGCCAGTCGTTGCATAGCTGTCCGCCTATACCGTGCATCATCCTTTGCCATCACAACACCCCCCTTTGCCTTCTCGACAGGCTCTCGGGTGCTTTTTGTTGCGTCCTCCAGCCATAAGTTATCAGCCCTTTGACCTGTACGCGCTATATAAGGCAGTCGAGCGATTCGACTCTTAACGCCAACCTAAAAAGGAAAAACATACGATGCCAACAATTCAAGTGCCGACGGGTCCTGTTGAAATTTCTGACCCAAATCATGCTCCAGAATTATTTGTGAATGGACCCTTCAACATCATTGGCATGGGACCAATGGTACAAATTATTCTCACGACAGTGCGGCCAGATACAGCGGACATGTTCAAGGGCAACAGCAATCCAAAGTTTCGTGGGATTGTATCCAGTCGAATAATCATGCCGGCGGAAATGGCTAAACAGTTGGCCCAAGCCCTCGGACAGAGTGTTGTTGCAGGCGGAGTTACACAGCCGGGGACAATAGGTAACGCCTAGCATCGGCCGTTCCGGACTTGATCAATCTGGAGTCATGACCGACTTACGCCTACACGGCAGACGCTCGGCGATTTTTTTGTATGTCGCTGCCAGGCCCAGGTTCATCATCGAAGGAAACGGAATGACACAAAAAGATACCATGATTTGCGTGATCGTCACGGCGGCGATCATGGGCGTAATTTTCATCTACTTGCTGTTGGCGGGCCATTAGGCCACGCCGGAGCAAAGATGGGGGTAGAGCGCTTCACTCAGGACTGTTTGTTTTGGCGCGGCGATTTCCCTAATTGGGCTCCGAAGCGCCGTTGGTACTCAAAGCCCATCGCGGCGGCGCTGAGAATAAAGCCACCCAGGACACCCCCGACGCACCACAGGATTATCGTCATAGCTCCGGCCTCCCAGACTGAGCGTGCTGTCAAAAAACAGAAATCAGAAACGGGCCAGCGGTGCCAAATGAAAACAGCGGTAAACCTTAAGCGTTGTGCCTGACGGATTCGCGGCGGATAGGTTAGCTCGTAACAATACCAACAGCGCCAAGGATGACCTTCCGGCGCAAAAGAGGCGCAACACCCAACGACCGCATCTGCATACTAAGGCCTACGCCCGTTATATTGCCATTTCCTCCAGGCGATCTGAAGTATCTGACGACCGACGGTGATCGCTGAAATCGCTCGCATGCAATGGCTGAACGCCAACGCAATAAAGCTTGTTGCGACCCACCCCCCAATTTCGCGGGACCGCGCCGACGTAGCTGCCTTGCTCAGGTCAGGGATACACCGCCCAAACACCGACATTTATTCAACGACGATCATAATGTCGCGCTTTTACGGACGTTTCGCCGTGTGACGACATCAGCCTGTTGCTGCGCTTTTTGTTCCGATACCTAGTCCAAATGGGCCAACTGGGCTGGCTTCGGGGTCTTCAAGCATCACCCTTGCTTAGACAGTGTTACCCTACGGCCACAGTTAGGGATAAAATAGACCGAAGACGCATTAAATCATTGAAAAGCCATCCTGATCCCCCGGAATTGCACTCGTGGGTTGGTCGTTTTTCGCGGGGGGCAGGGCATGCGTCAGAATATTTGTTCTCAATTGGGGACCTTCGTTCTTCTCCCCTTTTTGTGGCTCCCTTTGGCCATCACGCTTGCGAGTACGGTTGCCTTTTCGGCAAGCCTTGCCGAACCAAACTCGATGGATCAAACAATTTACGCTGAGACCATTACGGATCAGACAGTCTCGGATCAGCAGCTGCCCCTCGACGCCCTTGGCTATCTTGGCGGGTTGTTTGAAGCACAATTCTATGAACCGCACTCGACGACTGACGATCCGCGTGACGAAATCCGAGAGGCAGCCTCTTTGTACGGTCTGGACTTGGCGATGATGATGTCAATCGCCAAAGTCGAGAGCGACTTCAAGCCCCGCGCCCAGACCGGCTCATATAAAGGGCTTTTTCAACTTAGTTACTATGAGTTCAAGAAGTACGGTGATGGGAGCATCTGGGACGCGAGAGACAACGCACGCGCGGCCGCTCACATGTTTCTGGTTCAAGCCGAGAAGTTCAGATGGGCACTTGGCCACTATCCAGATTACGCCGAGAGATACATGGTGCATCAGCAAGGTATCCAGGGCGCGATCGAACACTACACACATCCCGAGCGCGTGGCATGGCAGTCTATGTGTGCGACCGACGAAGGTCTGTCAAAGGGTGAGCAATGGTGCAAAAAGTGCATCTGGGGAAACCTTCTTCCAGAATGGAAACGCGAATTTGGAGGTGTCGAGAGTATACACAGCGGCGACTTCATTAACCTGTGGACTGGACGCATTGATCATCTCGCAAATAGATATAGCGTAGTGGATAGCGGTGTATCTATAAATCCCAATCGCAAAATTCACACTCGACGCCCAGCGACGATGGCTCGCGCTAAGCTTCGAGCGCCTCGAGCCATTACAGCCCAAGTTCGAGTTGCTGCATCTACCACCACCGCTGCGGGGCCCGCGCTTCCGCTTCCTGCCACTGCCCCCACTCAGCCAAATGGCAGCAACCGAGTTGCACAGTTGCGAATAAAACCGCGCCAGGCGATTTCTATGGCGTCCGCAAGAGTGGCGGCTGGTTCAAAACGCCTTCAAAGACAGGCCGCTATTGTTCCTCGGTGATGGGGGATCGCCGTCGGCTAAGCGTCATCGCAGTGGGAGACCTGGGGGGAGGCGTACCGCCGCCCTCCGTCAAGTTAGTCTAGTCACTTGAAATGGTGCGGCTCGGCGCTAATGACACTAACGTAGGTGGGCCGACGGAGTGTTCTTATTGCTTCAATGGCGCAAGCGCAACCGCTTTACCGCACCGTTCTCCTTTGTCACTCCCCAAACCCTCGGTGATGATTGTCGTACCGCGTATTTCGTACATAGCGCTGGCTTTGCGTGAGGTCTGCTCAGTGCCAATTGCAGGAGCGAAGGATTGGCGCTTAATAATATGGAGGGAAGTTCATTTTCGATCCCCTCAATTGAGAGAGTGCGGTAAGCTTCGATGATGAGCACGCGGCAAGCCCAAGGGATAAACGGCCAGCTGCTCCACATCCACGTTGCTCCGACGGCCTCCGCTGCAATGGAGGAGTTGGCCGAAGCATTCCTTGTTGCCGGCCGTGGAATTGAAGGCGATCGGTATTTCCTGGGCACGGGAACGTATTCGCGATCACGGAAGCCTGATTTTCGCGAGGTCACTCTTTTCGAGATGGAAGTCGTAGACGCGCTGATGCGCAACGATCCTCCGCTTCAGTCCGGACCCATCAAGATCACACCGGCCGATCACCGCCGCAATCTCACAGTCTCAGGCGTCCCCTTAGGTCATTTTGTTGGAAAACGCTTCCGCGTGGGCGAAGTCGTCTTCTTTGGCGGACGCCTCAATTTCCCCTGCAAATATCTTGAAAAGCTGCTCGGACTGCCAGTCTACCTTCCGCTGTACAATCGATCTGGGCTCAATTGTGTGATCGAGAAGGGGGGTGTGATTCGTCGGGGAGATCCGATCGAGCTACTCGATGCTTGAGGTACGACGTGTCAGAACCAAAGTCAGAGCTATAGCAGTTCGGAAAATTCACTTGTGAGCCGCGGGCATCGCCGGCATCTTTCTTGCCGGCACGTCCAGCGTCCGTATGAACTCAGCACGCGATGGCACCTCAGTGAGGGCTTCGTCATGAGTATTTTGGAGCGCGCCCCACTGACCGAAACCCCAGATGAGCAAACGAGCGCGATTAAGCGCATCGTCTTCTCGAGCATCGTCGGTACGGCGGTCGAGTGGTACGATTTCCTCATTTACGGTACCGCGAGCGCACTCGTCTTCAACAAGCTGTTCTTTCCCTCAATCAATCCCTCTTTGGGCACCATCGCTGCGTTCGGCACCTACGGCGTTGGCTTTCTGGCCCGCCCGTTCGGCGCGGCGATCTTCGGACATTTTGGCGATCGGGTCGGCCGCAAGGCCATGCTCGCAATGACGATTGTCATTATGGGGCTTGGTACTTTCCTGGTCGGTCTCCTTCCTACCTACAGCCAAATCGGCATCCTGGCACCGATTCTGCTTGTGCTGCTACGACTGCTCCAGGGCATTGGCCTTGGCGGCGAATGGGCCGGCGCTGTGCTGATGGTGGTCGAGAATGCACCCGTCAGGAGCCGCGGGTTTCTCGGCTCAATGGTCCAGCTCGGCTATCCAATCGGTAATCTCGCCGCAGTCGGCGCGTTGGCACTCCTATCTCAGTTGCCTGAGGCGGACTTCCTGGCCTGGGGGTGGCGCATTCCATTCGTGATCAGTATCCTTTTGGCCGGCGTTGGGTTGTACATTCGAATGCAGCTCGAGGAAACGCCGATATTCCGAGAGATTGAAGCCACGAAGGCGTTGGCGAGACTGCCGCTGGTCGAGGTCCTGACACAGCATCGGCGGTCATTTTTTACCGCGGTCGGGCTTAAGCTCTCCGAGATCAGCTATGTCAGCATCGCCGGGGTTTTTGCCATAAGCTATGTTACCGGCAAACTCGCGATGCCGCGAAGCGTGATCCTCAATGCCCTTTTGGTATCCGCCGTCGCAGCGCTTGTCGCGATCCCGGTCTTTGGCTGGCTTTCTGATCGGATTGGCCGCAAGCGGATGTTTTATACAAGCTGCGTGTTCGCGATAGCTTTCGCCTTTCCGATGTTTTGGCTTCTGGACACGAAGGATACGCTGACAATCACCCTAACGATCATCGCCGCCATCATCTTTGGGCAAATAGTCGGGTTCAGCGTCGGCGCGCCATGGTATTCTGAACTCTTCGAGGCGAGATTGCGGTACAGCGGCGCTTCGCTCGGCTTCCAGATCGGCGCAGCGATTAGCGGCGGCCTGACCCCTTTTGCGGCGGCGACATTTATCGGCTGGACCGGCGGCGCGACTTGGCCGATTTCCGTCTATCTGATTGTTCTGGCTTTGATCACCTCCATTGCTACGATGGCCGCGCCCGAAATGGCCGGCAAGCCACTGAAGTAAGCGACGCCCTTGGCCTAGCAGCAGAACGCGATCGGCTCTTGTGTCATAGGGTGGCAAATGGAGAACGCTGCAATTCAGCCGGCTGCCGCGTATGAGTCGGGTCCCCCGACAGTGGTGTAACACGGCGGAGCAAGCTCCGAGCGAGTGCGCCCTGGATAGCGCGGTAGCTAGCGAGCGGCTTGCGGTCGGCTACGATGATTCGTCGGTAAGGTCGGGTTGCGACACGCCAACCTGATTCGCCTCCTCTTCTACCGCCGCCCCAATACCGGACGACAAGTGCGAGGATTCGTTGCCGACGAGCTGGCTACGCGCATCTTCCTTGAGAAGGCCGTTTCGAACCAAGTCGTCGATTTCCGTTTCGCGTAACTGAGCCGTGAGACAGCGGAGTCCCAATCGTCGGCGTTCCCAGTGAGGCCGCATGCGGTCACCGGCAGATGATGGTGTCGATTGCTCAAATGCGCCGATACCAAGCATAGCGCCAACTCACAAATGACGACGCGTCTGCCGTAAATTTGCGAGCCTATGGGGGCCCTGGGTCCCTCGAAGCAGCATTATGCCGATTTTCGTTTTAGCTGTTGATCAGCGTTGTAAGCGAGCCACGACTCCCGAGTTCGTGGGGATTCGCTGTCACGCCGATCGGGCGAACTAAGTTCTTGCAAAAGCTTCTCGAGCAGCCGGCTTTCACTCAGACCGACGTAAGACCGCAGCCAATCGGCCAACAGGCGAGCCCCGTTGGGCCGCAACCGTCCGCGCATTGCCGTAGTCATTTGCTCAAACTCGATGGTGGACTGTGTCATATCGAAAATCCCTTCCACCCACCGTAAAGCGCCGAGTCGTTCTTATGAATACAAACGCGCGTTTGAAATCAAAAGCAATGCCGCATCCGCAAAAGGTCATGAGTGTTGTAAAAAGTCCACGTCTGGAACCCCGCCATACGAAGCGGATTGGTTTCGGAAGCGAAAATCCCGGCCGCCTCAAAGGCGCGTTGCGTGATCGTGACACTGTCGCCCAACGCCCGAGGCGGCTATGAAAACAGCGCGGCCTCAGGGATCCTCTGTTGCAAGAACAACGCAGCGTTTGAAAAAGTCACATAATCTCCCTTTTCGTGGCTTGCCTTTGTCTCAAACAGACGTTTGAATTCCAATCGACCGTTTGAAAAGATACGACGACCAAGGAGTCCGGTATGTCGCAGAGTACGCGCTTGCTCGGTCGCTTCGCTGCCGGACTGCTGGCTAGCACCATCATTGGGTTTTTGACGATCGGCCCCTGGGAGCATGCCGCTGAGCGGCCTGCTTTTTCGACCCCGGCCTCGCTCGAAATGATGCGGGTTCTGCGCGACGAGCATGGCTTGATTGTCGATATGGTCAAAGCCCAACTTGCGACCGAAGAAAGGGAGCCGCAGCGGCAAAGGGCGGCGACCGCCGATCCCGACGCAACATTGGGAGCCATTGAGCCGCTGCAGGGCGATCGCCGCTCGCTAAGGGCGCGCGGCCGTCGAAATATTTGAGGGTGCAACATTGTCGGCGATGCGAGAACCAATGCAGCAGGTTTGCAACCCTACGCCACTTCAACCAGCTTGTCCGAGCTGCGGTCGAATGTTGTGCCTTACCCGGACTATTCCGAGGACAAACGCTCTCTCGGAGCTTCGGACCTACGGCTGCCGAGAATGCGGAGTCTGGGTCACAGAGGCTGCCGACGACTGCACCGCTCGGCGTGCTTCGAGCAGCTCGTAACGCCAAATTGGGCTTCCCAGTCGAGGTTCATGCCCCGCCTCGACAGCCCCAAGCGCCTTTATCCCCTGGCGCTTGGGGCCCTTTCTTTCGCATTTTGGAGGGGGCCGCCATGCCCAAGTTGGGAAACTGCGGCATCCTGAAATCACAGGCTCTTTTGAACCACGTCGGTTCTAGCCTCGGATTCGACAATATCCTCCTTAACGATCCATCAAATTTCAAACGATGGTTTGAAAAAAATCGGTGGGGGAAACCATGGGACCGTCCGAGATCACTCGAGATCGAATTTTAAAAACTGCGATGCGGTTGTTCGCCGAACGCGGCTACGAAGCGACCAGCATCCGAACCATTGCGACAAAGGCCCGCGTCAATCAGGCCGCGATTAATTACCACTTTAACAGCAAGGATGGATTGTATCGCGAAGTACTTCGTAGGGCGCTTCGCGGACTAACCGAACACCAACTTTCTCACGCCCAAGAGACCCAGGCAATGCCGCGTGAGGAGGCGCTTGGCGAATTTATCCGTCAACAGTTAAGGCCGCTTTCCGCGCGCGATGAGGTTAGCCGGTTCATCCATCTTTTCTATTGGGAAACTGTGCATCCTACGGTGGTCTATCGGAAACTGGTGAGCGAAGAAGCAACTCCGTTCGTGGGTTTTGCCGTTGACCTGATGCGCCGCTTCATGCCCAAAGCCGATCAACGCACGCTAATTGTAGCCGCTGTTTGGCTGATGGGTCAGTGTAGTGTTTTCGTGCGTCATCGCGAGCAGTTGGCCGACCCGCCAGTTTCGCTAGTCGCGGATGAGGCTGCCATTGAGTGGCTTACAACTCTAATCAGTTCTTGGGCACTTGCTGGGCTAGCGCAAGCGCCGCCATCCAGCACGCCCCCGGCATAGAGAGCGACCACGTTGCCAATTACTGCTTCCCGAAAACGTGGCCAGCCGATCGCGAACAGGGCGCCCGCGTGATTGGCGGGTGGCTGAAAACCGAAGCGCAGTTTTATGTCAAGCATCAGGCCCGTTCCTCGATTTCGTTCTGGCTGTGGTCGCCCCCGTCTTGTCCGTCGTCCTTCGCGGGATGCTGTTGGTCGCGCTTCGATCCCACAACTAAACATGTGCTGCGGTCTGTGTTCCCGTACCCGCTCTAGCCTAATTCTGACTTTTTTGTCACTTGTCTTGGTAGCGGAGTTATCCCAGCTTGCGCTGGGTTGGGGCGCGGGAACGCACGCGCCATGTCAGTAATTCACGATATTCTTGTACTTTGTGGCTTAGCTCTTGGCGCGGTCACGAGCACGACCATCGTCTGGTTGGCACTTGAAGCGGCCCGAGATAGACGCATTCAGGAACGATCCCAGCGTTGGAGACCTTTCTAAGCGTTCCGGCAGCTAAGTGATACCTCGCTCTCTGTCCCCGCGAAACAGTCGCACAATCGAGCCCCCTCATTTGGGGGATGGCTGTCGACGTTCCGGCGGCAGACAATCACCCTCGAACTATCTTCCGAGCCGGGGGGTTCACGGTCGCAATGAAGGACGGTTTTCTGTGGAAGCTTCTGGCCGCTGAAGCCATCATCCTCGCAACCGTCTGGACCCTCGCGACGGTCTACCACGATTTCTTGGCGTCATTGTTCAGTTGAGCGGCCCAAAGGTCGCCCTCCGCATCAACGTCAACAGAGATGTCGACATGGGGTCAAGTCGGCCGCCTGTGCTGCGAGTCGTGTTCGATGACGCCGCCGTTCGCATCATCGGCGAAGCATTCGACGCTGCGTGTAAAGAACTGCCCTGCATCGAGCAATCTGAACTCATCCGCGAGAGCATGGCCAGAAAGATCATTGGTGCGGCCGCCTCCGGCGAACGTGATGTGTTGCGGCTTCGAGACGTAGCACTATCGGTACTGAAAAGCGTTCTGCACTGAAGGACGTCCGAGCCCACCTGTGCTGGCGCGCTCGGATTAGTCGCACGGCACGCCGCGAGACAGGCCCGACGCATCGCCGCCAACGTCGCCAAGCTGCTGAAGTGGCAGCCTATGTTAGCCAGCTTCCTGCGGGACAAGTTATAGTCGCACGAGGCGGTAGCGTCGCCCGGCGCGCCGCGACGCCCCGGTTGCCACTCAAGGTCAGTGGAGCTGATCTTCCAGCCTTACTCGGCCAATTCCTCCATCTGTGTATCATCACTGAACCCAGTTGGTCGGACTACCAATGGTGGCGGCAAGCTCATTGCGGTGAGGCCGGCATAGGGTCGAAGATGGTCTGCCGCTTCTTCTTATTGCGCTCGTTGAAGAACGGGTAGCAACACCGAGATCAACCCATTATAGCCGAATTCGGCGGCCAAACTGTGTGTGCTGGACGGCGCTTCGGGTTGCCGATAATGGGTCAAGCTTTAATGCGCGTTCTGCTAGAATAGCCCTTTCGGGGAGCAGGTTCTCTTAAGTTCGTGAGTAAGCCGAGCAACTTCCCTCCCCTCGCCGACAGAGGACGGATCGGCAGGTGGTACGACCCTAGGCGTATTGCGGCGCTTCGACTTCGATACCTTGAGACTATACCTTGGCAGGTTTGCCGCTGACCTTGGAGCGCCTTTTTTCGTTTGCTCCTCCGTGGTACCAGAGGAGCCATGCCAGTCGGTCGTTGGGCTAGGCTGAAAGTGCTCTGCTCGCGGGCGTATAACAAAGCCTTACGTGGGGCCTGGTCCGGCTCTTTCTTTTTTGTTGATCCCACAGCACACTTAATGGGTTACTGGATGACATCGTAATACTTAGTCCCGACGGACGAGCCAGACTGTCGGGACTTTTTCTTTTGATCTGCCTCAAAATGCGTGAGCGCTTGTGCAATGCGCTCTACGGTTACACGGCCTAAAGGGTGCCCGGCCGACGAAGACTAACCACCGCAGCTTCTAGTTCACTTCAGAGATCAGCGGCATTCCGTCAAACGGATCGATAAGGACGCTCAGTGAAGTCCCGCAACGCTTGCACACAATTTTGTATGTTTTGAAACCGCATTCGTCCAAGCTCGATTTTTGACCGCTGAAAAGAGCAATAGGCGAGTGACACCTCGCGCAGTAGCTTTTTGGTGCTAGCTTTGTCGGGTGATCTTTTAGCTTCATGGCGGAGATTCGATGACCACCAGCAGACGGCCGTCAAAGCTAAACGACCAACTTGAAGACCGGGGGCCATTTGAAACGAGGCCCCTCCCCCGCCGTGCTGTTCGGGCGGCAATCCAAGGCGAACTTACGACAAGATTATATCTAGCCAAAGCGACAGAACACCAGACCAAAACGCCCAGCGCACCGTCGCTGCCAACGCTCTTTGATGCACTAGCCACCACCACTTTATCGCACCCCTGCTCGGGGGCCAATCCGAATACTCCCCCGTTGATTGAATTGATTTATTCGCCTTCATTGGCAACCGAGCGCAAGGTTAGCCACTGCCCGTTTGACCTTTTCCGTCGTTGACAAAGCCAGCACCTTTCGCTCGGCATCCCTGGTATAGCACTCGATTTTTTTTGAGCGTCGCATGGCCGGTCACTATATCAGACCAGTCACATATTTGTCGCGGACCTCGATGAGTGTAGCGCTTTGGTGTCCGCCTCCTGGTGGACACCGTCCTTTTGTTCAATGCCAATAACTCAAGCCCCGGCTCGCGTTGCTGGGGCTTTCCTTTTTGACCCGGAATGCTCTTACGGCGGCACAAATATTGAGGGACAGTTCCGGCCGCCCATAACCGGGCCGGTTTCGGAGCGGATCAGCCGGGCTGAAGACCACACCCAAGGCTTGCGCAAGTTCCGGTTCGAGATCACGGCCGGGGTGAATATCGAGGCCGGCCCCGACGCGATGCCCCGGTTCCGGGTCGAGATTGAGGAGGTCAAGAAAGCCGAGCTGGAAGGAATTGCCGGGTTGCTGGCCAAGCTCCTGGGTAAGTTCTTCGACGACATGGTCACCCAGCTCGCCGACGGGGCGCGTCGCTGCTGAGCCAGAAGCTCAATTCCGAGGTCGTCAAGCGTTCAGCCGTCTTCAAGCAATACGGGGCTTTCTGCGGAATTGACTACACCGCTGACCAGGTCATCCTTCGTTTCGACCTGACGCGTTTCAAGTCCGAGGGCATCGTGGGCTATGTATTCTCCACGCCTCAGCCTGGAACCGTTCCGCTCTACCGCTGGTTCGATCGCCGGGTCGGCTCTCACGAGTACACGATCAGCCCGGGCGGGCCAGACCGACCGAACCTGGTCAACGAGGGCATCGCCGGTTACGTCTTCGACCACGCGGTTCCTGGTGCTGTCCCGCTGTATGGCTGGCACAGTCGGAGAGATCACCTCTACACGATCGCGGCCGACGGGGAGGGCGTCCTGCGCAAGGGCTACCGGCCGGCAGGAGTCACCTTCTTCGTCAATTCCGCCCCGGCGCCCGGCGCGGTCCCCTTTTACCGGTTCCTCGATCCACGCCACGGCCTGCACTTCTACACAACTCACCCGCACGCGGAGTTCGCGAAATAGCGGAACCACTTCGAGGACGGGGGGGCAGGAGACGTCAGGAGACCCTGCCCGAACCAGCTACCGGCAGAGATTGTTCGTTGAGCACTACCTCGGTGAATCGTCGGGGTCCGCCGTCGATGCCGCGTGCCGAGCTGGGTATCAATGGCCTGAAAAGTTTGGGCCGCGACTGTAGAGAACTCTCCTGCTATCCTGGAGACAGGCAGAAAGCGGTTCCCGTGTCCAGCGATGAGGCAGGAGGCGTACCATGATCACGCTGACTCCCGAGCAACAACAGGACGTCGCGCGACGATTCCAGGCCCTGGCGACCCGATGGATCGCGACGACACGTTACCGATCGAACACGCAAGCCCTGCGAAACCACCCGGTCTATCAGGAACTGGTCGCCTTGGGGGAACCGGTCGTCCCGCTCATCCTCATGGAACTGGGGCGGCAACCCAGAGTGTCCTGGTTCGTCGTGCTTACCGGGATCACTGGGGAGAACCCGGTACCGCCCGCGCTTGCCGGTCAGGTCGACGCGACGGCTCGGGCGTGGATCGATTGGGGGCGACAACGGGGGTATGCGGTGTGAGCCGAACTGGAGGGGGCCTTCCCGAACCTCGCCGCCGACGGCTACACCGTGGCCAGCCCCAAGACGCAAGCCTACAACTGCGTTGCCTGGGCCGCCGGCGACGCGAGCCGGTGGTGGGAACCCGGGATCTATTGGCCCGGCCCAACAGGAGACGACCTCGCCGCTCTGACGGGCCTTTTCGCGGCCCTCGGCTACGTACCTTGCGCCGGAGATGAGCTTGAGACCGGGTACGAGAAGGTAGCCCTCTACGCGGATGACCAGGGAAAATGGACCCACGCGGTGCTGCAACTTCCCGACGGCTGGTAAACGAGCAAGCTTGGTCCCGACGAGGACATCCTCCATCGCACGCCGCAGGCACTGCTCGGCGACCTCTACGGGCAGGTTCGGGAGATCATGAAGCGTACGACGCCGACCTCGTCGGGCGTCACGATCTGAGCGGTAACGAAGAGTTGCCTGTCGTAGGCGACGGGTGCCGAAAGCTCAGCCAAGCACGGGTCAAGTCTTGGCACCATCCGGTGGGCGTCACTTTAGCTGCGTCTCCGTTTCTGCGCCGCGGAGGGCCTCAGTGGAGATGGGTCGGGGGCATGGGCCGTGGATAAGAGTGGGGTGTGGCCTGGTTGGCGGGAACCGCGAACGCCCTACGGATACCATGATCACCACATTGGCGCGGATCGGTCGAGTTTGCCCACTCACAGTAACATCCCAGGGGTGGCCGACGCATTGCTGGGCGACCAAGGGCGGGACGAGAGGCGTTCGGCCAGCATCGGCGACATTAGTCACTGTGCATGGGCTCAACACTTCGACCGAGTCCCGGATGGCATCGCTTGAGTCAAGCTTGAGGTTCTCGATCAAGAGGATCGAGAGGAATTGGTTCAGGACGTAGAGGCAATTGAAATAATCGAACTGTGATATCAGGATCGTTTTCTGCGGGCGATCCTTCAAGTATCTGGCAATTCTGGCCTGAAGATTCGGGTTGTGGATCCTGCGGACTTCATAGAAACACGCCTCGTGCCGCTCCCGCCAATATGGCTCACGGGAGAAGGGGAAAGGGCTCGGATTCCCAACCGCGTCGCGGGGGGATCCCACGCCGATGCCCGCTCGAAGCGGTGCTCAAGCGTGTGGATTCGGTCGAGCCGGACGCCGCTGTTTACCAGCCCGAGGTCATCGAAAACCTGGTGCGCCGACGGCTTCCGTGTCATGACTCTCAGGAAGTCTTGCAAGGCCCCATCACTACTCCCAGAGATCAGGACCGTGTCTTGTCCTCGGCCCGATGCAGCCACCGTAAGTAGGGGTTCTTCCAATGGGCGTAACTACCGCCTTCCATCTCCCCTCTGATGGCGCAGGTACTGGTTTTTCAATGCTTTAGGATTTCGATCCTGTTGGAGGGGTCTTCGAAAGGGCCCTCTTCCTGCGGTATGTTCCAGGATGTCGTTAGTCCCGGCACACACCACAGTGAAGAGGAGCCAGAATCATGCTGACCCCCCCCGTTGCCGCCGTCAAGTTCGATCTCTCGTCGACCCCCGAGCAGGCGGCTTGCTCGATGAAGATCGACGAAGGACTCAAGACGTTCTGGAACGTGGTCGAACACATGCAGCACGCCGCCGACCGACATCAACCGATTCATCAGGTCGAGGAGACCATCTTCCGGGATCTCTTGGTGATCGGGCACTGGCTGCTCCAAGCGTTCTTGGACATGGCCGGTACTGGGGACGTCGGTCCGACGCTGACGGTCGCGGGTGATTCTCCCTCGGACCCGGACCAGAAACTTCCCCGGCTGGAGCAACCACACAAGCGTCCCTATCTGTCGATCTTCGGCGAGATGACCATTGAGCGGACCTGCTACGGCCAGGACCGGGTCGAAGCCGCCCCCTTGGACGCCCAACTCCACCTGCCGCAACGCCAGTATTCGTACTTGCTCCAGCAGTGGCTGGGGTCGTTCGTCGTCGATGATGCTCACGCCGAGGCGATCCGGAAGCTGGAGACGATCCTCGGCCTGGAGATCACCGTCAGAGCGTCGGAGGACCTCAACCGAGAGCAGGCCAGCGATGTCGAGGTGTTTCAAGACCGTCTTCCGGTTCCGGACGCCGCCGAGGAAGGACCGCTCTTGGTGGTGACGGCCGATTGCAAAGGGGTACCCCTGGTGCGCAAGGCGCTGCCGCCGGAAGAGGCGACCGACACCCCCCTGCCAGCCCTGGCGAACCCGCGCCGTGGCAAGGGCGAGAAGGCGAACAAGAAGAAGATGGCGGCGGTGGGGGCGGTGTATACGATCGAGCCGTTTGTGCGAACGGCCGACGATGTGATCGAGGAAGTGATGCGGAAGAAGGCCCGCAAGCGCCGCCCCAGCCCGCAGAACAAACGGGTGCGTGCGGAGTTGTTGGTGGGCAAGGTGGCGTTGTTCTTGTGGTTGGCGGATGAGGTGATCCGCCGCAATCCACAGGGGAGCAAGCCCGTGATCTTCCTCTCGGATGGGGAACGGGCGCTGCATGACCGTCAGAGCGAGTATTTACCGGAAAACACGGTCTGTATCTTGGATTTGTTTCATGTCATGGAACGGTTGTGGAAGGTGGCCTGGTGTTTCTTTGACGAGCGAACCCAGAAGCACAAGGCGCATCAGTGGGTGGAAGAGCGTCTCAAGAGGTTGCTGGAGGGGAAAGTGGACGCGGTGATCCGAGGGATGCGATACCAGGCAACCCAGCGTGGTTTGAAGGGACAAGAGCGGAAAACCGTGCGGGATGCGGCGGAGTATTTCGAGCGGAATCGGGATCGGATGAAGTATGACGAGTACTTGGCGGCGGGTTATCCGATTGGCAGTGGAGTGGTCGAGGGAGCGTGTCGGCATCTGGTCAAGGATCGCATGGAGCGGACGGGGATGCGCTGGCTGCCGTCCGGTGCGCAGGCGATGCTGGACCTACGAGCCACCTACCTCAACGGCGAGTGGAACGCCTTCTGGAACTTCCACGTGACGCAGGAAGATCAACGGCTCTACGGCAAAATACGGGAAGCTGGGTGACGTCAATCCAGTAGTTACACCCAATTCTGAATGGGTCGGTTTCCCAAAACGCGTAGCCGACGAAGGGCGACGGAGGCGGAGCCTGACATGTTTCGACGCCGAAGCCGAACGCCAAGATCACGGTGCTATACGTCCCCCAGTAGACGACTCGCTGCTGGTGGTCCTTGAGGAACGCGCCGAGGTCCTTGTCCCGCATCTAGGCTCGGGGATTGAATAACGCCCTCCCCAAGTGAAACCGCATGTTCTGGCCGTACGGCTGATTGCAGTGGTAGGCGAAGTCGTCATCCCAGTAGTTGCGGACGATGATGTCGGATGCTCCGCAGGTACAGGGAAAGGGAATCACGTCTGTGCGCGGTAAAGTGACCTTTGCCAGGGGAAGGTGTTCTCCCTCCAATGGTCCATCGGCCAGTCATACTGGAGGACGTTGAGCCACCGGGTACTGGCAGTTCCGCTGAACCTTCTAACGGAGCGATGGCGGGCTCAACGACCTCCACTTGTATCCCTTGCTTCGCCAGCCCGACCGCAGCCTGTCAGCCCGCATGCTACCCCCGCCCACGACCAGAACCGGAAGGCTCGGAGGGGCTCCCTTGTTCCGCTCCCTCAACCAAACTGGCAACGCACGCGCGACCATCGAGGCGCGGACCATCTGGTCGCGCACCGAGATCGAGGCGAGGTTGCGAGTCAAGTCGAAGAACAGCCGCGTCAACCGTACTGCAGGCTCGTGAGCAGGGGGTCCATTGGCGATCACTGGTGTCTAGGACCGGCGACGAAGGATCGTCGGCTGAAGCGGGAAGATCATCAAAGTGAGCACTCACTCTGACGCCTCACCATACACCGCCCACCGCCAATTGCAAGCCTCATGTCACGACACAAGATCCGGGTTGCCTCCGAAGGCTCCAAAGGTGAGTCGATTCATCTTTTCTCTCACTCCTCCCTCTGAGCCTCGGGGAGAGTCTCCTCAAGGTTCCGCAAGTCCCTTAGGGGCCCTTGTCGGGGCGAGGAGGCGGCACGAACTGGCCAGCTGAAACGTTTGATTTCGGAATTTCGTGTACAACTCAATAAGCACCCTCTCCATTCGGGTCGGCGGGCAGGCACGTGACATCGCCGTAGAGGAGGCGCTTCCCGACCTCAAGGAGTTGGGCGATCACTTCCTTGCCAGCCAGCACTACGCGGCGAGGCTCGTAGAGGTCGCTTGTATCGATATTGCTCCGCGGTTTCGGGGAAACGGATCCCCCGGTTCGCGCTCCCGCATCCCGACCCAATCGGAGAGAATCCGCATCAAACCTGTCCACCCAATCGGCGACCTCCTCGACCTCCGTGACACCCCGTGCGTCCAGACAAACGATGGGACTGGCGTCGCCGCGTGCTTAGCTTTCGCAGGCTCTCGGCTACCGCTTCGGGCCGGTGCTCCCTGGCACTGTCGAGGGGGACACAGTGGGAGGCCCTCCCGGTCTAAGGGAGACCAAGTCACAGGGAAGAGTCTGGGGACCCTCGACCTCGATGGTCTGATCCCAGGGCAGAGCGACACCGGTTTCCCCCCTGTACCTACGGGTTCGGTCCGACGGAGGATTTACTCCGTAAGCGTGTTCATCCGGGATGGTCTTGAGGTAGGGCGTGACGCCCCCTCCGATTCGAGTGTGTCACCCAGAACCCGGACGAGCTCGCCCAGGACAGGTGGCGAGAGGTCGACAAGGACTTGCCATCGGCCGATCCGGTTTGCCCGGGACTTTCTAGGCAACAGTAGGGTTTCCCGCAAACCGCCGATGCAATGCTCCTGCATGGTCGTGGTCCTTTCGACGGGACCTTCCGGCGACAGTAAGGTTTCCTGCCACGCCCCTCTACCAGGAGGAGAATGGGCCTTCTGCTTCAGGCGGCTTGCGTGCCCGGGAAGGCGACCCTCAGCCGACGGTGCGACTTCGATGTTTTGCAGCCCCCACTGATACGCCAAGACCAAGATGGCACGGTCTTGCGGCGATCAGTCGGGCCATGGCAAGACGCAGGGAATCGCGGAGTGCTATTCGAAGGGTATTCGCATGCCTAGCTTATCCGACGCTCATCTAGCGGCTGTCGGCCGTACCGCGCGCTCGGCGAACAATTGCTCCTGCGCCTTGCCTCGTGTCCAGGCGACGCCAGCTATTGGTCAGAAAATTCCGCGGCACGACCGGGCGGAGCCAGTGGCGAAGAGAGCTGTAGCCGCGGTAGCGGGACAGGAGCGGATCAGCCTTCTTCTCACCCTGCTCGCCCCGCCGCCTCGCGCGGCGCGGTAAGAGCAACCGGCTGACGAGGGCCTCCGACTCCGCCGGTAGGAGTGCCCTGACCTAGGAGTTGCCGCGCCTGAGCCTCGAAGACCGCCCGGTACTCTTGGTAGAGGCATGCAATCGCCCTATCGGCGCGGGACGGCTAACACAAGCGAGGACCAAGTCCCGGGAACGGATCCCCCCCCCATTAACCTAGGGAGAGTTTTCGACCTCATACCGGGTCGTGTGTGTTCGCTCTACGCACAGTCTTCACTGACCCACGCCCCGCTGGCCTCAGGCTCCGAAGAGGGCGCCTGTCTGAGGGCAGAGTCCTTTCTCGCTGCTCTGCCAGTGGTATGACGAGGGCCGCCCCGAAGGGGATGCGGCACGCGTCAGCCAGCTTCTCGCGGTCCGAGCCCGTGGCATAGACCTCGACATAGTCGCCCAGGCACCGTTCGACGGTCTCCTCGACCCTAAGCACGGCCTTTGTCCCACCCCGCATAACGGAATTCCAGCTGGAGGTGCGATCCAGAGCCGCTCCGGCTCTAGCAATGACTCCAAGCCGCTCATAGTCGGCTCCCGAAAGAATAGGTCTCATCGCAGGCGACTCCGCGTTGGTGTTTCGTGATCCCACCAGGGTCGTAATCCCTCGTCCGAAGCTGATCTGTGCGTTTTTTCAGGACACAACTCTCCGGCTAGGAATCCGGCCCTTACTGGGAGGACGGATCTCGCCGACGAATATTGGACCTTGCTGAAGTATTTCTCAAACATTGGCTGGCTAAGATTTCTCAAAAACGCCAGGCTCCCGGTCGATCACAACACCACATCGGCCCACTCGACCAATGCTATATTCGCAAGTCTTTGGCATCACGCCACTTGGGTTGCCTCACCCCGATTCGGGCAGCTCGGCCCGGTCGGGTGTTCCGCCGCTTATTAGAAATTTGTAGAGAATCTTCGATGAACCCTAGGAGCCTGTCCGGGTATTCGCCGCTCCAAATCCACAAGTCCCTGTTATCAAATGACTTGTGGAATCTGTGCCTAAGTAGAGTAGTTCCTTTGCTGGAAAAGGATTTAGCGTCCAACGAGGGCGAATACTCGGACAGACTCCTAACGAGGCTCCGCCTCAGACAGACGAGATGTCAGGATATGATGGCTCCGGACGTGAATTAGACGGGGGATGCCTAGGCATCCCCAATTTGAACCGCAAAGCGACTGGTTGACCCCGAGGGGTCGTGACGACCGGAGCCACCGATGACTTTACCAACGTCCGGTTGCCGAAGTCCTCAAGGAACACGTGACGTTGGAAGTCGAAGGCATCGATCGCATGTACCTCAACGTCTACATCCCCCAACTGCAACGCGAGCAGGGCGTCGTCAGCTTCCTCAACTATCATCGCGGTCAACCCTTCGCTTCCTCGGCCTTGTTGGCCCCCATCACCGACGCCCTGAATCCTGTTCTATATTGATCTTTGTCCTGTAAAAGTCACAAGGACTCAGCAGAAACGGGGACGCAGTTAAGCAGGAACAGGGACGCAGTTAGAATGAATAACTAGCTGCGTCCCCGTTTCCCCGATTAACTTTGCATTCTCAGATGCGGCGTCTCCACGACCGGTCGACCCGCTGGACGTCTAGGATCGTCGACAACAACTCGAAAACGCCATGATGCATGTGTTCTCCTTTTTGTTAAACTTAATGGATAAAAGCGAGAAAGTGCTAAGTCCACATCGTTAGCGGGTAGGGTGCCACGGCCGAGGTGTCCCCGCTTTCCGCAGTCCCGCTTTCCGCCTTCCAGCCAGACCTTGTCTGCAAGTCCCACTGGACTGCGGGCAAGGTGGGCGTGCGGGCTCATGGTGCTTGGGACCACGAAATGTTTGCACGAGACCTGGGATGGTCGGTTTTCCAGTGCGTCGCGGTCCCCCTGGTCGCTCAGAAGAGCGAAATGGCCGTCAGCCCGGATCGGGTTGCCGATGGCCACAAGTCTTTCATACCCAAGTGATTCGATTGCGTCCCATGACCTTGTTCAACCCCGTTTTTCATTGCGTGACGCCTTAAGGTCGTAAAACGATTAAAAACGCGGGCTGATGAGGGACTGACTACAGCCGACGAAGCTGGCTATGTCGTTCTGCGTCAGCCCCCAGCCAGCGAGCTTGCGAACCTGTTCAGGATCGATGCTTGGGACCATGCTCTCGGCCTGGTCACGCGGCAGGTTGGCGGTCGCGTAACAGAGCACCCGCCGGGTGGGTGGCTTGGGCCACGAACGCCATCACTGAGGGAAGGGCCCGGTTCCGCATCGGTTCCCAGTGGTTCTCCAGATCCGGTTGCTGGAACAGGCACGCGAGTTCCCCTCCCGCGCGTTCCCTTGAACGAAGGCGATCCGCCGTGCTAATCTCCGGCTTGGCCACCGGACCCCCGGCAGGGGTGGGCGGCGGGCTCGGACCGTTTCCGGCTGCGTGAACTCCGCGTTGCTCCGACTTTTTCTCGACCAGTTGCGGCCCCGGCTTTTCGGGGAATGGATACCTAGCCCAATGCGCTGCCAACACTTACTGTCTGCGCTTAAACCGTTTCTGGCTGCGTGAACTCCCCGTTTCTCGGACTTTTCCGGACTTTTTCCGGCCCCCAGCCTTTCAGGCCATGGGCCACCTCAAGGCTGCAAGGTGCGCCGGGCCAGACTCAAGATCTCGTCCTCGGGGATCTGTCGAGGATCGACGGCGGACGGGTCGGCCATGAGACTCGTGACCACGCCATCGCGAATCAGGTGGAACTGACCGGTCGTTTGACCCGGGAGTCGGGCCGCGACGTCAACACGGCACTCGCTGAGCATCGGCTTCATCTTGGCCAGCGAGTTCGTCTCCTTGACCTGGCCGACGAACCAGGTGCGGATGTTATCGCGGCAACGGTAGTCGAAATCGCCAGGACTCTGGGTTGCCAGCAGCAGACCCAGCCCGGCGGACCGCGCCCGGCGCAACAGGTGCTCCATCGGTTGCTTGCTTGCGGGCTGCCGCACCGCGGGGAGGTAAAGGTCGGCCTCATCGAACATCAGGACGGCCTGAAGCGTTCCATCCGGGGCCGGAGCTCGACTGATCCAGCGCCCGACTTCCATCACGAATTGTGCAATCCAGAACTGCACGTCCTGGCTGCTTCCCAGGAACTTGGTGCTGATGATGCTCAGTCGCGTCTTTCCAGGTTTTGCGTGGCGGCCGAGGCCGAACAGGGCCTCGATCTCGAGCGGCTCGCCCCGGGCCGCCAGCAAATCACCGTGATTGAGCCGTAGTGTCTCCAGGTCCTGGACCAGCTTGTCGAAGAGCTTGACATCGAGCCGGCCGACCTCGTCGACGAGAGTAGTGTCCTGATCGCCGATGAAACTGAGGAGCGATTCAATGGGCACCGGGTCTTGGGGGTGCTCCTGGCTTAGCAGGTCGATAGCCCGATCGAGAATTGCCAGCAGTGACTGATCGCGCTTCCTGTTGCCGTAATTCATCATCCCGGCCAGCGCCGAGGCTGCGAACCGCGCTGCTTGCCGACGTTCGAGGTCAGGAAGCGCTCCCAGCCCGGCGGGAACCGCCGCGATCGACAGGGGCCGGCCATCGGACCGCCTTGGTGTATAAAGAGCGATCTCGACGTGGCGACGGAGCTGCTCGCCCCGTTCCGCCAGAGGGCCGTCGAGCTCATCGCGAATGCTCATCCCCGGGCGAGCATAGACACAAAGATCACCCTTGCGATCGATCAGGATCGCCGGAATCCCCTGGAGCAAAAGCTGCTCGATGAGCCCCAAGGCAACCGTCGTCTTACCGCTACCCGGCGCTCCGATGAACGCCGCATGCCTCGTCAATTCTCCTGCCGACAGCGATACCTTCTCAGCGCGGCGATCGGTCGTCGTGCCGACAACGAGCGCGACGGAAGGCGAGGACGAGGCCGACGGCTCAGTCGTGCCGGCAGGGCCGGGGGCAACATTCGATGCGGGTGCCAAGCGAAGATCCGTCGGCCGAGCACCTGGCTTGTTGCTGCCCTGTGTGCGCGGACCGGCAGACGACGAGGCGCGTGTCAACCGGTCCAGATCCAGGATCGCCCGCAGCGAGTCAAGGCTGGTGAGTGGACGCGTCTGGGTCTGCCAAGGTGCGAAGGTCGCAGCCGCGCCGTGTTTCTCGCGGAAGCTTTCAAAGGCCAGCATCGTCCGCCAGTCGGAGTCCTCGACGACCACGCGGCGACCGCCTCCGGTGATCAGCTTGGCGATTAACTGGGCCACGACCGTTTTGGGATTGCTCGGATAAGCCGTGGATCGAACCACGACCACCGTGTGCTCCCCCGCGCGCTTCACCAGCTCCTCGATTTGCCTGCCCAGCCCGCCTCCTTGTGCTCTCTTGTTGCAGATCCCGATCAGGATCCGCTCCACGGAATCGTCTCGATCATGGATCTCGACCGGAACGAATCGCCCGTCCGCCTCGGCCATGAATTCATGGCCTGTCTCGAGCTCTCCGGAACACGCACCGATGGCGCCGCAAAGCACTCGAGCCAGCTCTGGCTCCTCGGTCGGGACCACCGGCGAGACGGTCGTATGGTGTTCGTTCCAGGCCTGCTCGACGGAGTGATCCTGCTCTTTGAGCGACGTGAGCTCTCCGTCAAAAGGGTAGGGAACGAGTCTCCCTTCCGCAACACACCGATCACGATAGACCTGGCAGGCGTTGAGCACATCCCGCGTTCTCATTCCAGCAAGCTGGCGGACAAGGGCCGGAGGCAGGGGATAGGTGGGATCATCTTCGTTCAATGGTAAGTTGGCTGATTGGTAGAGAAATTTCAGTCTTTCGGCGATCATCTGGACGATCTCGGGAGACTCACGTGCGCCTTCAGGTTGATCGGGCCACGATTGTCCTGGATTCGATCCTGGGTGGGCTTGATGAGATACCCCTTTAACTTGTCGTAATAGTCTTGCAGGCAGGAGATGACCACGATGGAGGAGGGAAGCCGGCTGATGATGTCGCAGAGGGTGGCCAGGATGCCGGAACCGCGTCGGGGCGTCCTCCATGTCGAACATATCCTCGAGCTGATCGACGCAAAGGATCAGGGGGACGCCCTCCAGTGCCCACATCAGTTCACCCAGCCGCTGAATGACCCAGTGCGGTGCGTCGGGGTAGGTGCAGGGAACGATTCCTCCCAGGAGCTGTCGATCGTGGGGCGTGAGATCCTCACAGCGCAGGTACTTCAGCACACGGGCCTTGATCCGCGGATCGTCGTACTGCAGATAGAGCAGGGCCTGGGTCAGGTAGACGTCGATCGTCTTGAACCGATCGTCGAGGATGATCCTATCCGCCAGGTCGCCCACGATGTGATCGAGCGTCTTCTGGTCCAGCTCCTCCTCTTGGAGCCGGTCCAGGCCGGCCTTAGCGGAGTCGTCAATGGTGATGGATCGGGCGAGTGCCGTGGAGAGCCGCATCAGACCCGTGCCCGAGGATTCGGGCTCGTAGTAGGGCTTGTCCAGTGATTCGATCAGGTTGTTCAGAACGTAGCGTCCATACTGGCTGGTGAATGCCGTCATCTGCATGTAGCCGCAGTAACCGCGTCGAGACGGTGAACCTGGTTCGGAAGGCTCGCATCAGATGGGTCTTGCCGCTTCCGGAATCTCCCAGAAGCAGCATGATCCTGCCCGACGGCAATGCGGCCGGCTCACACACGCGATTGACCAGGTGAGCGAACGTTTTGCGCACGCTTCCCATGGATCGACTCCACGTCGAACGGGTCTTGCCTCCAGATACGGTCCCGTAGGCGACCGCATGGAACAATCCGGGATGAAGCGAGGAGCAGAACGCCGAACGCGCGGGTCATCGCGATGACTGGAGTTCAGTACGGTCGACCCGTCTGGCGAGGCCGAAGAGTCAGGGCTCATTGGGGGTCATGCCTTTCGGACCCAATCCGGATGAAGTGGAAGGCAGCGTTGAGGTAGGTGACTTCCGAGAGACGCACATCCTCAGGATCCATGGCCTGAACAAGGTCGGCACGGCTGAGGTCAAGGAAGGAGCGCATTATGGGCTTCGGCGAGGCGGTGCTTGAACGCGGGCAGGTCCATGCCGCGGAATTCAGGATCATTCTGGAGTGCTCTCCAGACATGGATGATGAAGACCTTGTTGTCGCCAAACCGTCCGGATGCACATTCATCGGCTGCGGCTCGAACCTTCTGAACGAAGCCCGCGAGCTCGGATGGCGAAGCTGAGGGTCGCCGGTCTGGTTGATCGACTGACCCGCTAATCCATCCGCGAAGTACAGCATCTCGCAATTCTTTTTCATGGTGCGCCGAGCGCCGACCTGCCTGGAGACGAGACGGTCAAGCATTTTCTTCGGGTCGGCCGGTCGGTGCTCTCCCAGTTCGCGCCCGAAGATGGGCTCGAACGTTGTCGAGCGTGATCTTCTCTTTCGGACCCATCCGAGGGTTTCTGGTCAGCTCGAGCTTCACACTCTTGAGATCGGGGTAG